>NZ_JANQCD010000002.1 GCF_026672275.1 Marinifilum sp. D737
TTTTGTGGGGAGAGCAGGATTCGAACCTACGAAGACGAAAGTCAGCGGAGTTACAGTCCGCCCCAGTTGGCCACTTTGGTATCTCCCCAAAAGCAATCGCTATGTAAAAGAACTGTTGTTTGTTTCTCGATTGCGGTTGCAAATATAGGGGCTTTGGTAGAATATACAAGGGCTACCAAGCTTTTTTTTGAAAAAATATTCAGTTTTTTATGTAAGTGTTTGATTTCCTAGCGAATATTTTTGACATTTTTTTTTAATACTTTTTTCATGTCAATATTACACCACCTCAACTCTAGTTTATAGTCACAATATCAGCATATTATATTGAAATTTTTAAGTTTGGAATTATACTGGCAAGATTCTAAAGCATTGAATGCTAAGCATCGGAGCATTTAGAGTTCTTTTAATGATTATATTCGATGATGTAATTGTGAATCGATATTAAAAAAATATTGAAGCTGATTTAATAATTTCATTTCTGAGATATGAATGTGACATGAAGAAAATTCTATTCATTATAAATCCAATTGCAGGCAAAAAAGCAGGTAAAAATATCCATCAGGATATTATTCGATATTTGGATACCGATAATTTTAAACCTCATTTTAAGTATTCGGAATATGCCGGACACATTACTGAGATTGCAAAACAAGCTTCGGTTGGAGAATACAAAGCTATTATTGCTGTTGGCGGTGATGGTACAGTAAATGAAATCGGAAGGTTTTTGGTGCATTCTAATATCCCAATGGGTATAATTCCGCTAGGATCCGGAAATGGACTCGCCAGGCACCTTAAAATTCCCTTATCGGTAAAAAACGCGATAAAACTCATTAATAAAATGCATAGCCTGCAAATGGATGCTATTAGAATAAACGACATGTATTCCTTTTGTGTTGCAGGCATAGGTTTCGATGCCGAAGTCAGCCGAATGTTTCAAAATATGAAAGCCAGAGGACTTTTCTCATATATCATAGCCTGCTTACGCTGTTTTAATCAAAGTAAAAACCAAAATTTCATTGTACAGACCAAAGAGAAAGATTATCAATTAAATGGGTTTATGATGTGTTTTGCTAATGCCAGTCAGTTTGGCAACAATGCCTACATTGCCCCTGGTGCAGATGCTTCTGATGGAATTATAGACCTGGTATTGCTTAAAAAACCATCCTACCTACAAATTCCTTTGCTTGCCTTTAAAACTCTAACTGGTACTGTAGAAAATCACTCTTTGTATAGAAGAATAAAAGGAAAGGCATTTGAAATCACTCAAGAGAATAATTTCGCCCATTTAGATGGAGAACCAATAAAGGTGGGAACAAAATTTACAGTAAGCATTGAAGAGAAATCTCTACATGTAATTTGTTGAAGCAAAAAAAAACGGAAACCAATTAAGATTTCCGTTTTCAAATATCTTATAAAGATAATTACTTCATCATTGCTTTCGCTCTTGTAATGTATTTTTCAATATCACGAGCTTCTGCTGATTTGGCAAAATCTTTCTCAATTTTTTCGTAAGCAGTCAATGCTTTTTTGTAATCTCCCATCATTTCGTAAGCTAAACCAGCTTTTTGCAAGTAAATAGGAGTTGTAAAATCATTAGCGTTAATTGTGCTTGCATCCATATAGTTTGAAGCAGCTTTAGCATTTTCTCCTAATTCCATATAAGCATCACCTGCAGCAGCTTTAGCTAAAGAACTTAAAAGGAAATCATCCGAACTAAAAGATTTAAGTTTATCAATCGCATTTTGATACTCACCAATTCTTAAATATGAAATACCAGCATAGTACTTAGAAAGATTACCAGCTGCAGTTGAACCAAATTCGTCAACTATTTCCAAGAATCCAGGATAGTTTTCGTCACCATTTAAAGCCAATTTAAATGAATCTTGTTCGAAATATCTTTGAGCCTGGAACAATTGATTCTGAGCTTTTTCTTCCAGAGGAGTTTTGTAATACTTTTGATAAGCAAAAATTGCAACAGCAACCAAAATAACAGCAAAAGCAATGCTAGTCAATTTCTTTTGGTTCTTCTCTATATATTGTTCAGTTTTACTTAACGCCTCTTCTAGATTCTCGAAATTATCCGCAGTTTCCGGATTGTTTTTGTTCTTCGACATACTCAAATAATTAATAGGTTTATTTTTTCTAACGCAAATGTAATTTTTTTTACCAAATATTAAGCATGATTAATATAAAAAATGAGAATAAATTAGAACTTAATTATTGCAAAGCTTTCGCTGATTTGAATTGATTTTATTTCGTAATTTTGCAGCGTTACCTTAAAGTTTTGCACATGCATCTTGAAAAACTATCTCTTATAAACTACAAGAACATACTTGAGTTGGAATTAAATTTTTCTCCAAAAATCAATTGTTTTATCGGCAATAATGGAATGGGAAAAACCAATCTTCTCGATGCAGTTTACTATTTAAGCTTTTGTAAAAGCTTTTTTTCTTCTACCGATCAGCACAACATCAATCATGATGCTCAGTTCATGGTTTTAGAAGGAAATTATCATCGTAAGGACTTGGAAGAAGTAGTGTATTGCGGTGTAAAGCGTGGACAAAAGAAGAATTTCAAGCGAAACAAAAAGGAGTACAAAAAACTATCTGAACATATTGGCTTGCTTCCTATTGTTATGGTCTCTCCTGCCGATGGCAGATTAATTACTGATGGCAGCGAGGAACGCAGAAAGTACATGGACAGTGTAATATCGCAATACGACAGAAAATACCTGGATGATCTGATTCGCTACAATCGAGTTATTCAACAACGGAATAAATTATTGAAAGATTTTGCTGCAGGAACCAAATACGACGAAGACACCTTAAGCATTTGGGATGAGCAGCTAATAAATTTAGGTGCCGAAATCTATAAGAAGAGAAAAGATTTTCTGCACAAATTAATGCCAGTTTTCCAGGAATACTATTCTATTATTTCTCAGGGAAACGAAATTGTTAGCCTGGAGTACAAATCGCAATTGCACGAACATGGAATGCGTGAATTATTGGACAATGCACGTTGGAAAGATCAGGTAATGCAATATACAACAGTAGGAATTCACAAGGATGATTTGGTCCTAAACTTAGGAAAGTTTCCAATTAAGAAAATGGGTTCTCAGGGACAAAAAAAGACTTATTTAATTGCGCTAAAGCTGGCTCAGTTTGAATTTATAAAACAAATTGCAGGCTTTACCCCTATCCTTTTGTTAGATGATATTTTCGATAAACTAGATTCAAATCGCGTTGAGCAAATTGTTCGTTTGGTTTCAGAAGAACGATTTGGTCAGATTTTTATTTCTGATACCAATCGCGATCATTTGGATGAAATCCTATCAGGATCAGCTCTGGAGTATCAACTTTTTACCATTGCTAACGGTGCTATTGTAAATTCGGAATCATGAGAAGAAGCAACACTCAAAAAATAGATGAATTGATCAAGGAAGTTCTAAAAGAATCGAAACTTGATGTGAAATTAAAGGAATATGAGTTGGTAAACTCATGGGAAAAAGTAATTGGTAAAACAGTAGCCAATGCAACTACCGACATCTACATTCGCAACAGAAGATTGTTTGTTGCGGTTCGCTCATCTGTAATTCGAAATGAACTCATGATTATTCGTGATGGATTGACAAAAGCATTAAATCGAGAAGTTCAGGCGAATATTATCGATGAAATTGTGGTGAGATAATTATTAATGGAAATAAAAAAATACACACTAATAATATTTCTATTGGTAGTATCCTCTACTTTTAACCTCTTCTTTAGAGATGTTAGTATTAACATTGCATTGGGTGCAATTTTATTTCAATTTTTAGCTTCCTTAGTTCTAGGATATGTAATATCTATGATTATGGCCAAGTATAGAAATAATGATTGGGTAAAATATTGGAAAATAATGTACCTGGTGATGATTTCAATAAATATATTCACTCATTTCATTAATTTTAAGCCACCAAGTTAAATTGAAACCATTAGCAAAAGGCCAAAAGCCAATTGCTAACAGCTAATATCTTATTTAAATCACTTCAGTTGCAGAGAAATAAAATGCTCCTTCGATACAAGCATTCTCATCGCTATCTGAACCGTGTACAGCATTTTTCGACATCGACTCTGCAAATTCTTTACGAATTGTACCCTCTTCTGCTTCGGCAGGATTTGTAGCACCAATCAGCTTTCTAAACGCTGCTACAGCATCTTCCTTTTCCAAAATTGCAGCTACAATCGGACCAGAGCTCATAAAATCGGTCAATTCATCGTAAAACGGACGGTCCTTATGAACTTCGTAAAACTTCTTAGCTTGTTCTTTTGTTATTTGAGTGTATTTCATGGCTGCAATTCTAAATCCAGCTTCGTTAATTTTTGCAAGAATTGCTCCAATATGACCTGCTGATACTGCATCAGGCTTAATCATTGTAAAAGTTCTATCGCTTCTCATTCTTTAATTTGTGTGTATAAAATTTAATGTTCGTACACAAAAATAACATTTCCAATTAGGCATGCAATAGAATCCCAGTAAATTATTTGGAATAATTCTAATTAGCTTTTTTTTGTTTTTAAAATGACTTTACATTGTTATCTCAGCTGATATGATGAATATCTGCATCGCAATCTTTATCTTTACCCACTAATTTTTGAATCATCTTTACTCTTAAGAGAATGAATAATATAAAGAATAGAATTGATAGTGATTTGATTAAGAAAGCAGAGATCCTGTTAGAGGAATCAAAACAAATTGCGATAATCCCCCACTCTGGCCCTGATGGCGATGCCATAGGTTCATCCTTGGCATTATACCAGTATTTAAAGAAAAAAGGCAAAGCTCCTAAAATTATCAGTCCGAGTGCGTATCCTGTATTTTTGAATTGGTTGCCTCAAAATTCGGAGGTGATGATTTATACCAGTGGCAAAAAAGCTGCTGAGGATTATTTAAAATCATCCGATTTGGTATTTATTGTCGATCACAATTCATTTAAAAGATCGGGAGATTTAGAGAAAGTTCTGCAAAACTTGCCAGCAAAAAAGATCATGATTGATCACCATCCGGAACCTGAGCAAATTGTTGATTTGATGTTTTCGGATACAGCAATGTGTGCCACTTGCGAGTTAATGTATGAATTTATCGAAGCTCTTGGCGATGAAAACCTAATCGATACTCACATAGCAGAATGCTTATACACAGGAATCGTTACGGATACAGGAGGCCTAAGTTATAATTCCTCTAACCCAAGAACCTACCAAATTGTTGGAGATTTGTTGGCAAGAGGAATAGATAAGAGTAAAATCCATTCAAATGTTTACGATAATTTCTCTACCGATAGAATGAAATTATTAGGTCATTGTTTGGATCAAGGACTTGAGGTTTTAAGCGAATACCAAACTGCAATTATCACTTTAACCAAAGAGGATTTATTGAAATTCAATTACAAAGATGGCGATACCGAAGGCTTTGTAAACTACCCTTTATCAATTCAAGGCATGTTGGTTTCGGTTATTTTTATCGAAAAGGAAGACATGGTGAAGATTTCATTCCGATCGAAAGGCAATGTACCTATAAATGCTGTGGCTTCAGCTCATTTTAATGGTGGAGGTCACATGAATGCTGCAGGAGGAAGAACCACAGATAATCTTAAGGCTGCCATTGACAAATTTAAAGCTGTATTACCTACTTTTTATAAGAGTATAAACGTCTAATTTAGACAACAAAAAAGACTTGATGGTATGATATTTGCATTATTTCAGGCGACCAAAGTCTTGTCTTAAATAGTGGTTTTGTAAATTTTTAGAGATATTAAGACGAAGTCAAGAAATGATCCCGGTTTTAGGCGGTCGGGATTATGCCTAAATTTTTAACTATGATGTTCGCAGCGCAGGTTTTACAATCTGCGCTGTTTTTACAGATATTATTTTTCTCTGTGCATTAGGAAAATAGCTGGTTTCTTATGCAAATCGATATCCATTCCTTTCCATGCTTTTACCGGAAGAGTTTTAATAAACTCACTCTCCATGGTAATATCAACTGCAATACACAGTTTTGTGCCACCACTACAGTTTGCAATTAAATCTTCAACCAATTTATTGTTACGATATGGTGCCTCGATAAAAATTTGCGTTTGATTTTCGCTTAAAGATCTTGAATCTAACTGCTTTATTTTCTTGGCTCGTTCATTGGATTTTATTGGCAAATATCCGTTAAAGGCAAAATTTTGACCATTAAATCCTGATGCCATCAGCGACATTAAAATTGAAGATGGACCAACCAATGGTACTACTTGAATATTCTTTTCGTGAGCCAATTTTACAACGTCTGCTCCCGGATCGGCAACACCTGGACAACCTGCTTCCGAAATAATTCCGATATCAAAATCTTTAATCGCATTCAGATATCCTGAAATTTCGTTAGGCGAACTGTGTTTATTTAATTCGTAAAAGCGAAGTTCATCAATATCAATAGCTGAATTTACCTTTTTAAGATATCTGCGTGCTGTTCTTATATTTTCCACAATAAAATGCTTAATCGTAGGAATCAGTTCTTGAATATCCTGAGGAATTACCTGATTAATGGATGTGTCTCCCAAAGTTGTTGGGATAAGGTATAACTTGCCTTTCATGATGATTTAATTTTCGGCAAATGTACAAAATAATTGAATGTATGAGTAAAGAGGTGAAAAAGTGAGTACATGTCATCAACGTGAAACCTTTGGCTGTCTCTCCTTTTGATCTTAACAAAAAATCAACTCTATTTGAATTACTGTGGGCAAGTAGCTTGACCTTCCAATACCCCAAAAGACCGCTCGAATTGAGCAGTTTATTTTAGATCACCTCACGATGCCTTTTATCTCTAACATTTTCACTTTAAATACTGCAAGTATTCCAAGTATTTTAGGCACTTATGGTATTTACCCACTATAAATCATACAGAGCCATTTTTCATCACCACTTTCTATCTGGAATAATTCTAAATAATTTTGAAACCATTCAAAAAAGTTTCATCTTTACATCTAAATCATCGTTTATCATTACAAAATGAAAGAACTTGCTACAAAAATCATATTAAATAGAAACTTCATCTTGGTATTGGCAGTCATTTTAGGCTTAGCCATTGGCCAGCATGCATCCCTGTTTAAAAATTACACTTTTTACGTATTGGCCGTGGTTATGACCTTCTCTACAACAGGAATTTCAACCAAAGCCATGTTTCCATTAAAAAAAATGATCAAACCAATGATTATTGGTTCCCTTCTAAATTATGTGGTTTTTGGAGCAGTAGTTATTTCTCTTTCTTATTTCCTAATGCCTACCCCCGAATTGTTTTTAGGATTTGTAGTGATAGCCTCTACACCTCCTGGCGTTGCTGTTATTCCATTTTCTCATATTCTGGATGGTGATTTGAAATATGCCATTGTAGGAACTTTAGGTGCATTTATATCTTCATTATTTTTTGCACCGCTAATCGTAGGCCTATTCTCAAATGTTGACGGGGGCATAAACCCTGCAGATTTATTCATTGCAATGGTTCAGCTGGTAATAATTCCCTTATTGATTTCCAGACTTCTACTGTGGAAGCCTATAAAACCAACTGTAGAAAAAGTAAGAGGTAGAATTGTTGATTGGGGCTTTGCACTCATAATTTTTACCGCTGTAGGTTTAAACCGACAGGTATTTTTTTCTAATTTTGAAATACTCTTACTGGTTTCTTTGGTTTTATTTCTGGGGATATTTGGTTTAGGATGGACTTTTGAGAAAATAAGCAAAAAAATTGGAGTTGCTGCTCCTGTTGCAATGACTCAAAACTTATTGGTAACGGTAAAAAGCTCTGGTTTTGCTGTGGTTACAGCATTAACTTTATTTGGCGAAAAAGCTGCAATTCCATCTGCTGTTTTGGCAGTATTTGTATTGGCCTATTTACTATTTCTATCCATCCGAAAAGAACTCAGAGATTCAAAAAAATCAAATTAGGCAAGAGTTGAATTCTGATTAGAACAAAACATGGTAAAACTAACTTTTCTTGGAACTGGAACTTCTCAAGGCGTGCCAATTATTGCATGCAAATGCCCTGTTTGCTTATCTGAAAATAAAAAGGACAAGCGATTACGAACTTCTGTATTAATTCATGTTGACAATCAAAACATTGTGATTGACAGTGGTCCTGATTTCAGGTACCAGATGCTGCGCGCTGGTGTAGAAAATATTTCCGCCATACTATTTACCCACGAGCATAAGGATCATACTGCAGGTTTGGATGATATTAGAGCATTCAACTGGGTAAACAAAACTGCAGTAAATATTTATGCAGAGAGACGAGTTCAAGAATCTCTAAAAAAAGAATTTGCCTATGTTTTTGCAGAATTTAAGTATCCGGGCATTCCTCAAATGAATTTGATCGAGGTAACCAAGCAGGCATTCAGAATAAATGGAACAACGATTCAACCCATAAGAGCCATGCACTTAAAACTTCCGGTTTATGGATATCGAATAGGAGATTTGGCTTACATCACTGATGCAAATTATATCCCGCCAGAAGAAATGGAGAAGCTAAAAGGCATAAAAGTATTGGTAGTTAATGCTCTTAGAAAAGAAAAGCACATTTCACATTACAATTTGTCAGAAGCTCTTGATCTGGTAAATGAATTAAAACCAGAAAAGGCCTACTTTACTCACATCAGTCACCAAATGGGATTCTATGATGATGTTCAAGCCGAACTTCCTGCAAATGTTTATTTGGCTTACGATGAACTTACGATTGAAGTCTGACAGTCGAAAAGTAGAATGGTAAAATGCTTGTACCTAAAAACTTAAATCTGCAACCTAATTTCTCCCCTTTAAGGTAGATTAATTGGGGGTATCTGGAAGAAAAATCAATTATCTCTCAACTTTTCTCATAAAAATCACACTCATCCCACCCAGAACAAAGAAAATGCTTCCTGCTAACATTAAGGCCGATGAAATGCTGTAATGGTCGGTATACCAACCAAGGAATGGCCCTATTGCAGCAAAACAAATCCTGATAATAAAATTGCGCACCGATAAAACAGTTGCTCGCATATCAGACTCGGTAATTCTGTTGATATAATCTTTCAACACAGGAGTAGCAATTCCTCGCACAAAATAAAAGAAAAACAGAACGCCAACTCCAATTAAAGAGTGAAACCAACCCGTTAAAATAAAGCCACTTGAAATACCAATTACAATAAAAACTGAAGTTCCTATTTTTCCCAAATATCCTTCAACCCGATGAGCCAACAAAGCCACAAAACCAACCGTTAAATTCAATAGAGTCCAAATCACTCCAATGGTGCTCACTTCCATATCTAAATCTTTTAAATAGGGCTGTATAAACCAAGCCAAAGTTAATGTAGCACAACCTATTACGGATGAAAGCATAATATTCCAACGAAGTTTTGCACTATCCCAAAGGGAGAACTTAACAATTGATAGGATGTGCTTGAAGCCTGCTTTCGATTTTTTAGAATCCTGATTGGGATCTAAAAGTAAAAATGCTGCTGGTATTGCAATAAAGGCGATAAACGATTGCAATACAAAAGGAGTTCGCAAACTAATCAAAGCCAAGCTACCTCCTGCAATTCCGGCGATAGCTTCTGCAAAATTCCCAACTGACATTACTCTACTTTCCTGTTTTAGATATTCTTTTTCACGTTTCATTTTTAAAAGACTATCGTAAAGCATTGCCGAATCGGAACCAGAAATAAAACTACTCCCTATTCCAAGAATTAATTCAGCTGCAAGAAAACCTGTAAACCCATAACTAAACGAGTAAACAACAAATCCCAAACATCCCAATATCGCACCAAGAATCAGTGATTTTTTGCGACCCCAGACATCGGCCAAATATCCCGAAGGAATTTCAAGAATTACTACAGCAACAGAATAAATCCCTTTTAGGGTAAGTACATCTTGCATGCTTAAACCATTTTCCTGATAAAACAGAACAATGATGGGCATGGTTAGCATGAACCACTTTGCAATTTTAATAGCATATAGCTTGGGGATATTTCCTGCGTACGTTCTTGACATTTTTCTAAATTGAATTGCAAAGATAATTTCTCTATTCAAATCTTAAAACACCTTAAAAAAGAAGTTTTCTCTGAAAGAAAACCAAACTTCATCCAAACTTTGCTCCAGAATTCCACACTCCCATTAAAAAATCTTTGCCCACCATAAAAAATATTGAAAATTATTCTTTCTGAAACCTAAGCATTTAGTGCGTTTCAGCTATTCTTTTCAAAAAAAAATCACAAAAACATTTGCTTAAACGCGCAATTAATCCCTATATTTGCATCGCCTTTTAAGGATGGTCCAGTAGCTCAGTTGGATTAGAGCAACAGCCTTCTAAGCTGTGGGTCCCAGGTTCGAATCCTGGCTGGATCACAAAACTTTCTTAAAAGTTAAAATTTTAATGTTTCTATAAGGCCGGTCCAGTAGCTCAGTTGGATTAGAGCAACAGCCTTCTAAGCTGTGGGTCCCAGGTTCGAATCCTGGCTGGATCACGAAAGGGTAGCAATTTGCTACCCTTTTTTGTTTTACATCCTCTCAACTTAAAACACCTGACCTAAGCAATAAATAATAAAAGAACATCTGCTGTACCAATCTCTCAATGATTGCATACTCATTATCAAACACCCTAAAAATACAGCCAGACAAGTTCTCTTATTAGAGAACATTCAATTTTATTCGACACTATTTTTAATCATTATAAATAAAAAGCTTAAGAGCTGATTATTCATCCATCCTGTATCACTAGTAAATACAAATTACTTAGTGTACTTTTCACAATTAGATTATCGAATACGATTGCTGAAAATTGAAAAACACTTTTTGTCAATATCAAAAAAGGTTATACATTAGCATCATAATACACTTAGTGTAGTTTTTACACATATGAACTATAAGACTAATACACCGACAAATACAAAATGGCAAATCGAATCTTAAATGACTACATATCTGTAGACTGTGTAATATTTGGCTACAATGACAACGAACTTCAAGTGCTACTTGTAGAACGAACACTTAGCAATGAATCTACCAAAGAAATTGAATTTACTGATCTTACTTTAACAGGAAACCATATTTACGAAGACGAAACCATTGAAGATGCTGCTTACCGTGTTTTGTTTGATCGAACTGGTCTCGACAATGTTTACCTGGAACAATTCAAAGCATTTGCTCATCCCGACAGATTAAAAAAAGACAAGGACAGAAAATGGTTAATCCATGATGGTCGGGATCCGGATAAAAGAATCATTTCCATAGGATTCTTCTCTTTAATCTCCACTCGCGATATCATTGTTGAATCAAAATGTGGCATTGCAAAATGGATTCCTTTATCAGAGATTGGTGAATTGGCTTTCGATCACAATCAAATTGTTGATGAAGCACTGAAGGCACTTCGCAACAAAATAAAACACGAACCCATTGGCTTCGAACTTCTTCCTGAAAAATTCACACTTACAGAGTTACAAAATGTTTACGAGGTGGTTCTGGGCACAGAATTAGACAAGCGCAATTTCAGAAAGAAAATTGGTCGAATGAAATATCTAATTCCTTTAGATGAAAAACAAAAAGGAGTTGCTCACAAACCCGCTCGTTTGTACATGTTTAGTCGAGATGTTTACGAGAAAACCAAAAAAGAAATGTTTGATTTTACTGTCTAGATTCTATGAATACATCCCGGAAAATATCAATTCAAGAAAAAATAGCTTATGCCTTAGGTGATGGAGCTGCCAATATCGCCTGGCGCGGGGTAGCGACCTTTCTCTTTATTTTTTACACTGATGTATTTGGTATTGCCCCTGCTACGGTTGGTTTGCTTATGCTGGTAGCACGATCTTCTGATGGCATCAGTGATGTATTAATGGGAATTGCTGGTGACCGAACCAATACCAGATATGGAAAATTCAGACCCTGGGTGTTATTTACGGCTATACCACTTGCTGTTATTTTATCATTGCTATTTACAGCTCCAAATCTAAGCAATACTGGCAAAATTATATATGCCTACACCACATACATACTTTTCACTTTAATTTATACAGCCAACAATATTCCATATGGTGCATTAATGGCTGTAATGACTGGTGATGACAAGGAAAGAACAAGTATTGGATCATATCGAATGGTTGGCGCTTTTGCGGGTGGCATGTTGGTACAGGGAGCTTTGCTTTTTCTTGTTGCACATTTTGGAAACATCAATCCAAGAATCACAGTTGAAGAATTGACAAGCGAAAAGTATCATGTAATTATTTCCACCGAAAGCGATGTTGAAAATGTGAATATCAAGACCAAAGATGGAATTGCTCAATTCGCATGGGATACAAAACAGGTAAAAGATAACACTCCATCTCAAAGTATAAGTTTTAGCATTGAAGCAAATAAGGAATATTCATTTATTGCAACAGGCGAAAGCAATTTAAGTGAGGATAAAATTGTTGTAATTGATCAAAGAAGTGGTTACAGCAATTCCATTTACCTCATGTCTGGATTCCTGGCCATTTTCATGCTGATTACCTTTTTGAACACAAAAGAAAGAGTACAACCTCCCAAAGAACAACAGGATAATCTTTGGAAAGATTTAAAAGATTTGATCCACAATAAACCATGGCTGGTTTTACTAACTATTGGTTTACTTTTCAGCATTTACAATTCCATTAAACAAGGAATTGTAGTGATCTATTTCACTCATTATTTACACAATCAATTGCTGGCAGCATCCTTTATGGTAGCCTTAATGTTTGCATCAATTGCAGGTGCGATGATTACTGCTCCATTAAGCAAAAAAATTGGCAAGAAAAACTTATTTATTCAAGCCCTGATTTTCTCTGGAATTACCAATGCGGCCATATTTTTCTGTGGACCGAATGATACAACAGCCATTTTCACACTAGGTATTGTTTCTGAGTTTGCAGCAGCCATATTCCCTACTCTGTTCTTTGCCATGCTGGGAGATGCAGCCGACTATTCTGAATTTAAAAATGGACGCAGAGCCACTGGCTTAATATATTCAGCTGGTTCCTTTGCTACCAAGTTTGGGGGTGGAATTGCTGGTGCAATTATCGGTTTTATTCTCGCTGCTTTTCATTACAACGGACAAGATCATACAACAATAGAAGGAGCAATCCCAGGCATAAAAATGCTAATGAGCTGGGTACCTGCAACAATAGCCATACTCGGAGCTTTGTTTATGACAATATATCCATTGAATCAAAATAAGATGAACGAAATAACTACAGTGTTGGGCCAAAGAAGACTTGTAGAACAAAATAATAACGTAATTATTTAAACTTAGAATTATGAAGTACGGTTTCTTTGATGATACCAAGAGAGAGTATGTAATTAACTCGCCAAAAACACCATTCCCATGGATTAATTATCTTGGGAACAAGGACTTTTTTGGGTTAATTTCAAACACAGCGGGAGGATATACATTCTACAAAGATGCCAAATTCCGTAGATTAACAAGATATCGATATAACAACGTTCCAGTTGATACTGGTGGACGATATTATTACATCAAAGATGAAGATACAGTTTGGAATCCGGGATTTAAGCCCTGTCAGACCAAACTAGATCATTACGAATGTAGACATGGATTGGGTTATACCAGATTTACAAGTAGTAAAAATGAAATCTCATCAAATCTGTTATGCTTCATCCCTCTGGGATATCATGGAGAAGTACATCTTCTAAAACTAAAGAACAATTCAAATAAATCTAAAAAAATAAAACTGTTCTCTTTTACAGAATGGTGCCTTTGGAATGCCGAGGATGACATGAGTAATTTCCAGAGAAACCTATCGACAGGTGAGGTAGAAATTGAAGGTTCTGCCATCTACCACAAAACTGAATACAAAGAACGTCGCAATCACTTTGCATTCTTTTCTACCAACGCTAAAATTGATGGTTTTGATACCGACAGAGAGAGTTTCATTGGCATGCACAATGGATTCAACAATCCTGAGGCAGTTGAAAATGGAACTGCCAAAAACAGTCTTGCCCATGGTTGGTCGCCAATTGCGTCTCATTATTTCGATTTAGAATTAAAACCAGGAGAAGAAAAGGATTTTGTTTTCATCCTGGGATATGTTGAAAATGAGAAGAACGAAAAGTGGGAGTCCAAAGGAGTTATCAATAAAAACAAAGCAAAGACAATGATGAGTCAGTTTGATTCATCAGAAAAGGTTGAAACTGCATTCCATGAACTCCAAAAGTATTGGATGAACCTTTTGGACAGCTTTCAACTTGAGAGTCATGATCCAAAGTTAAACCGAATGGTAAACATCTGGAATCAATACCAGTGCATGGTTACCTTCAACATGTCGAGAAGCGCCAGTTTCTTTGAAAGTGGCATTGGACGAGGAATGGGATTCAGAGATTCCAATCAGGATTTGATTGGTTTCGTTCACCAGGTACCAGAGCTGGCAAGAGAGAGAATTCTGGATATTGCTGCTACCCAATTCGAAAACGGAGGATGCTACCACCAATATCAGCCCTTAACAAAAATGGGAAATCATGCCTTAGGTGGAGATTTTAATGACGATCCGCTATGGTTGATTCTATCGGTAACAACATACATCAAGGAAACGGGTGATTTTAGCATTCTTGATGAGCAAGTTCCTTTCGACAATGATGAAAGCAGAGCCAAAAGTTTGTTCCACCACCTGCATGTTTCTTTCTATCATGTGGTGAGTAACCTGGGTCCAAATCAATTGCCTTTAATCGGTCGTGCAGATTGGAATGATTGCTTAAACCTGAATTGCTTTTCGGAAGATCCAAATGAATCATTCCAAACCACAGGAAACAAAAAAGGCAATACTGCAGAATCGTTAATGATTGCAGGGCTATTTGTGATGTATGGCAAAGAGTATGTAAAGCTTTGTAATCAAATTAAAAAAGAGGAGGATGCAAATGCAGCCCAAATCCATATCGACAAGATGGCAGAGGCGGTGAAAATCAAAGGCTGGGATGGTGAATGGTATTTAAGAGCCTACGATTATTTTGGCAATAAAGTAGGATCAAAAGAAAATGAAGAAGGTAAAATATTCATTGAATCCCAAGGCTGGTGTAGTATGGCCGAAATTGGAGCAGATGAAGGAATGCCGGAAAAAGCATTGAACAGCGTTAAAAAAATGCTGGATACCCCCTATGGAATTGTATTAAACAATCCTGCTTTTACCGAATACCGCATTGAATATGGTGAAATCTCTACTTATCCTGCAGGATATAAAGAGAATGCCGGAATCTTCTGTCATAACAACCCTTGGATTATCATTGGTGAAAGCCTGTTGGGACGAGGAGATCAGGCATGGGATTATTTTAAAAAAATATGTCCGGCATACCTGGAAGAAATCAGCGAACTGCACAAAGTGGAACCCTATGTTTATTGCCAAATGATTGCAGGAAAAGATGCTTTTAAGCCAGGCGAAGGCAAAAACAGTTGGCTAACTGGTACTGCTGCCTGGAATTATTATGCGATCACACAGCATATTCTTGGCATACAGCCCGATTACAATGGCTTAAGAATTGATCCCTGTATTCCTTCTGAATGGAAAGAATTTAAGGTAATCAGAAAATTTAGAAACGCGACATACAATATCAACATTTACAATCCAAACGGGAATTGTAAAGGGATTACATCACTCTCAATTAATGGAATAAAATTGACTGGCAATCTTATTCCTGTTCATCCGGAAGGAAATTACCAGGTTGATGTTCACATGTAATATCGAATTAGCTAAGCCAAAATGATACCCCAATGAATGATCAAGCAAATTATCAAAATAAAAAATGCCGAAAGGATATGTTGGCCCAATCCAATCGGCAAATAATTCATAACAAATTAACGCTAATGAATCATTTCAAATTTATGAAAAAATCTAACAATTCCAGAGCTACTTTGTCTTTAACAGACAAAGGAAAGCAGACCAGAGGCAATTGGACCCTAAAACCAGCCCTCTTATTACTAACCGTTTTATTAAGCTCCGCTATGGTTTTTTCTCAGGAAAAAACAATTACCGGAAAAATAACCGACTCTAATGGACTTGCTTTACCAGGAGTAAATATCTCTTTAAAAGGCACCACGATTGGTACTGTATCCAATATCGATGGAGAGTACTCTATTGGTGCAAGTTCCGAAAACCTTATCGTATTCAGTTTTATTGGACACACAACTCAAGAAATATTGGTTGGAAACCAAAGCACAATCAATGTAATCATGATGGAGGATGCGCTTAGCGTTGACGAAGTTGTTGTAGTTGGATATGGTGTTAAAAAGAAAAGCCTGGTAACAGGTTCCATATCAAGCATTAAATCTGATGACATTCAAAACGTCCCTGTTTCAAGAGCAGATCAGGCTATTCAAGGTAAAACCGCTGGTGTATCCATCTTATCCACTTCCGGTTCGCCAGGTGCTGGTGCCAAAATCAGAATTAGAGGTGTAAACTCCAATGGAAATTCAAACCCACTGTTTATTGTTGATGGCATGAAAACCGGCGATATTAACAACATTGATCCGGGAGACATTGAATCTATGGAAGTACTAAAAGATGCAGCATCTGCAGCTATTTATGGTACCGAAGGAGCAAATGGTGTGATTATCATTACAACCAGAAGTGGTAAGGCTGGAGCATCTAAAATCTCTTACGACTTTCAATATGGTTTGCAATCATCAAGAAGTGATCTGGATCTGATGAATGCAGAGGAATACAAACAATGGATGGCAGAATCAGGTGCTGGCGAGGTAAGCTTGAATGGAAACGATACCGACTGGTTGGATGAACTTTTTGAAGTTGCCCCAATGCAAAAACATCACTTAAGTTTTTCAGGAGGGAATGACAAAACCACTTTCTTAATTTCCGGATCATACTATTCTCAAAATGGTATTGTAGGTGACGATAAAGCAAAGTATGAACGTTTTACAACCAGAGCAAACATTAAAAGTGAATTAAAAGATTGGATCGAAGTTGGTAACAACATCAGTTTCTCGCATTCAAAGCAAAAATACATTGGTGAAGATGATGAATACAGAAGTCCTGTAAATTCAGCTCTTTTGTTAGATCCATTAACTCCTGTAACCTACAATGGAACTCCAGAAAGAGTACAGTCCTTAATTGACGCAGGAAACACAATTCTTACCGATAAGAATGGAAGATATTATGGATTGCCAGAATATGTCACAGGTGAAATTTCAAATCCATTGGCTTTACTGGACACTTATAGAAACACAATTACCCAGGATAAAATTTTAGGCAATGTGTATGCAAAGCTTAAACCTATAAAAGGTTTGACTTTCACCTCTCGTATAGGTTTGGATTTAACTTATCAAACGGATCACCGATGGGCTCCATTATACTATTTCTCATCTGAAAGTCAGAATTCTGAAACTTACGTTGATGATAACATCAACAAATGGTACACATGGTTATGGGAAAATTTTGCTTCTTATAACAAAGCATTTGGAGATCATGACTTCACGGTTTTAGCTGGTTATTCTGCAGAAGAATCTCAAAGCCCTTTATATACCATGCACTCAGGTCCTCTTGTAAAAGAAGGAAGTCAGTATGCACACCAGGGATATGCAACAGGAAACGAAGCTGACAAAGTTGGCGGATCATATGAAGAACATGCTATGACATCCTTCTTTGGTCGTTTATCTTACAATTACCTGAACAAATACATGTTGGAATTTTCGATCAGACGCGATGCAGCAGATGTTTTCCCTAAAGATAATCAAGCTGCTGTTTTCTCTGCTGTTTCTGCAGGTTGGACAATTTCAGAGGAAGATTTCTTTGATGTAAAAGGTATAGATTTCTTGAAACTACGTGCCAGCTGGGGTGAAAATGGAAGTCGTGCCAATACCCCAGGTAACGAAGGTCAGGAGTTTTATGTATTCAACAGTCAATATCCCGGGGCGGATGATACCTACCAAACAGGTGCTGAAATTGACAAGTTGGTAAATCCGGATTTAAAATGGGAAACTACAGAACAATTAGACCTTGGTTTTGATTTGAGATCATTAAACGGAAAATTATCATTCTCAGCCGATTATTACCACAAGAAAACTAAAGATTTATTGGCGCAAGGTAGTGGTCCTTTATCAGCAGGAAACGATTTTCCAATCATGAACGTTGGGGATGTAACCAACAAAGGATTTGATTTTGAATTGGGCTATACCAACATGGATCATGAATTTAAATACAGCATCAATCTCAACCTGTCTACTCTTGATAATGAAGTAACCAGGTTAGATATTGACAATCCTGTAAAGGGCGATAACCTAAGAGGATACGATTTAACATGGTTTGAAGAAGGATATCCTATCTGGTACTTTAAAGGCTATAAAACCAATGGCATAAATCCAGCCAATGGCGAAGTAAATGTGGTCGATACAAATGGCGATGGAGAAATCACGGATGCCGACCAGACTTATATTGGTGATCCACATGCTGATATTTTATATGGAGCTACCTTCAATGCACAATACAAAGGATTCGATTTTAATTTATTCATACAGGGTTCTAAAGGGAATGATGTTTTTATGGGATGGTTCCGCTCCGACAGACAATTCTCAAACAAGCCTAAATTCATGTATGATGATCGATGGACATCGACAAATACGAATGCGAGTCGTCCGTCTGCTAACAACTCAAGCGACTATGTATACCGTAGTGATTTAATGGTTTCCGATGGATCTTACCTGAGAATCAAGCAAATTCAATTGGGCTATTCATTGCCACAATCCATACTTGAGAAATCAGGTATCGAACGCGCAAGAGTTTTTGTATCTCTTGATGACTTTTTCACTTTTACCGATTATGAAGGATTAGATCCTGAAGCAGGTAGTTCTAACAATACACGACAAGGTGTTGATAGAGGTTTATACCCAGTAGCAGGAAAAGTAATTTTTGGTGTATCTGTTAACTTCTAATATTAAAATCGTAAGACATGAAATTTTCAAAATACTATATATTCATCATAGGATTAGCCTTGACTTTTTCTATTACTTCGTGTAACGAAGATCGTTTCCTGGATAAAGAACCAATTGGTAAATTATCGAGCGAGACCTATTTAGAAACCGACGAAGAAGTAAAAACCGTTATTGTTGGAATCTACAACTCTATGCAAAACAACTTCTCCAGCGGAGCCTGGGCGAGTGTGTATTTTATTAAAAATTTACCTGCCGATGATTGTTTGGCCGGCTCATCACCTGGTGACCAAACAGGCTATCAGAATATTGATGACTTTGCAATTCAAACTACCAACGCAAAGATTGAAGCCATTTGGACCAACTTTTACAAGGCAATTAGTTCTGCCAATACCATTATTAACTTGGTTGAGCCTAATACCGATGCTAAACAAGAAATGATTGCTGAAGCCAAAGCACTAAGAGCATATCAGTATTTAGAACTAGTTACTATGTTTGGAGGAGTACCTTTAATGACGGTTAATCCGGTTAGTTCTGCAGACTATCATCTACCAAGAGCATCGGTAGTCGATGTTTATGCTCAAATTGAGAAGGATTTATCAGAAGCAATTCCTGATCTTCCAATGAAAAGTGAATACAGTGCTGCAGACCGATACAGAATGTCAAAAGGAGCAGCTCAAGCTTATTATGGCAAAGCACTTCTTTATCAGAAGAAATATGCTGATGCTGCCACTCAACTAGCAGCAGTAATTAGTAGAGGCGAGTATGACCTTGAACCTAATTTTGCGGATGTATGGACAAAAGAAACTGAATTTGGACAAGAGTCTTTATTTGAAATCTCTTATACCGCACAAGAGGGATACGACTGGGGTAACTTTCCCTGGGGTGGTGGAAATGAAAACAATATTGAAGTTCAGCTACAAGGTCCTCGAGGCAATTTATTTAATCTTTCCGGATCATCATTGGATATCGTGAATGGTTGGGGATTTAATATGCCATCTGCTAAGATTGGACAGGCATTCATTGATGCAGGTGATACCGAACGCGGAAATGCAACTGTAATATCGGCTGCCGATTTTGAAGCTACAGGAGGTGTAATCGAGGATGAAAACGCACACGATTATGAAGGCTTCATGAGGCTAAAATATGTGACCAGGGCATCAGAAACCAGTACCAATGGAGTTGCAGAATTGAACTATACTACCAACTGGCGTTTATTGCGTTATGCCGATGTGCTTTTAATGGCTGCCGAAGCTTATCACTTTTCGGACCAGGATGGTCTTGCTTTAGTTGAAATCAATAAAGTGAGAGATCGTGCAAGCCTGGCTGATATCGAAGCTTCTGATGATGTATTTCAGGCTATCGTAACCGAAAGACAATTGGAATTGGCTTTTGAAGGCAGCAGATATTGGGATTTGGTTCGTTGGGATCTTGCGGTACAAGAATTAGGCAGTTTAGGTTATTCAGCTAACAAACATGAATTGTTCCCGATTCCTCAGAATGAAATCATTGCAAACAATTCAATTAGTGAAACCGATCAGAACCCTGGATACTAAAATCATATTATTTAATTACCAAAGGCTACCTCATTGTGGGGTAGTCTTTACCTGTTTCGTAACTTAATAGATATATAAACATGAAACGATTTATTTCATTATTAGCGATTCCCCTGTTGGCTTGTATGCAAGCGGGAGAGAAAACAGACCTGACAAAGAAGAGAGATGAGATGGCAGAAGGCAAGAAAGCCAGTATTTATACTACGGCAAAGGATACTGATTTGCGATTGAATAAATCGGGCTCAGTCCAATTTAAGAAGGTGAAACAAGCATTGGAAACCGAAAATTCCATTTTTGTGAATCCCAACAAAACCTTCCAGACCTTTATTGGAATTGGCGGTGCCATTACCGATTCATCGGCCGAAGTATTCGCAGAATTATCCAAAGAAAAACAGGAAGAGTTGCTTCAGGCTTACTATGGTAAAAGTGGCATTGACTATAGCTTAATGCGAACTTCAATTCATTCTTGTGATTTTAGCAAGGGCAACTTCACCTATATCGAAGAAGGAGATAAAGAATTAAAAACATTCTCGATTGAGATTGACAAAGCCTATCGACTTCCAATGATCAAAAGAGCCATTGAAAAGGCTGGTGGTTCTATGCTATTTTATGCAAGTCCTTGGAGTCCTCCTGCATTTATGAAAGACAGCAAGAACATGTTACGAGGAGGTAAATTGCTTCCTGAATACTACGATGCATGGGCAAAATACTATGCCAAATTCATCAAAGCTTACGAGGCAGAAGGAATACCTGTTTGGGGCGTTACCATTCAGAATGAACCTATGGCAACTCAACGATGGGAATCGTGCATTTATACTGCAGAAGAAGAAAGAGATTTTCTTAAAAACCATCTTGGCCCTATCCTGGAAAAAGAAGGATTGGGAGATAAAAACATTGTGGTTTGGGATCACAACCGCGATTTGATTACCCACAGGGCAAATACCATTTTCGATGATCCGGAAGCAGCCAAATATGCCTGGGGAACCGGATTCCACTGGTACGAAACCTGGAGAAAAGGTGATCCAATGTTCGAAAATTTACAAAGAATACAGGAATCATATCCTGACAAGAAATTACTTTTTACCGAAGGCTGCAACGAAGCATTCGATCCTGGGAAATACCAATACTGGCCAAATGCAGAACGCTATGGACACTCTATGATTAATGACTTTAACCGTGGAACGGTAGGCTGGACTGACTGGAATATTCTTTTGGATGAAACCGGAGGACCAAATCATGTAAACAACCTGTGCTTTGCTCCCATTCATGCCGACACCAGAACAGATAGCCTGATTTACACCCCATCCTACTATTACATTGGTCATTTCTCGAAATTTATCAGACCAGGAGCCAAAAGAGTAAGTACAGTTTCGAGCATCAGTTTCCTGGAAAGCACAACATTTGTAAATCCCGATGGAAAAATGGTTACCGTAGTGATGAATTCAACCGATGAAGAAATAACTTATCAGCTATATGTTGGGAGTAGTACTGCAACTAGTATTACCATTCCGGCAAGGGCAATGCAAAGCATTATATACTAAATCATATTATAAACTCAACCAAAACAAAGAATGATCAAATTAGAGCAAATATTAGCAGGATGTCTTATCTTTTTTTCTGCTTGCACCAATAAGGGAGATATGAAGAGTAAGGAAGATCAGTTTGTTGAAGAACTAATGGCAAAAATGACACTGGAAGAAAAAATTGGGCAGATGAACCAATATACCAGTCATTGGGAGATGACCGGACCAGCGCCAAAAAATGCCTCATCGCAGAAACGTTTGGAAGAAATAAAAGCTGGCGGTGTAGGATCTATGCTAAATGTAGTTGGAGCCAAGGCTACTTATGAAGCGCAGAAACTGGCAGTAGAAAACAGCAGGTTAGGAATTCCCTTGATATTCGCTTACGATGTAATTCATGGATACAAAACCATGGCACCAATTCCCCTGGCCGAAGCCTGCGCCTGGGACCCGGAAATTTCCAGAATTTCATCCCAATTGGCAGCTCGGGAAGCTTCGGCTGCAGGATTACATTGGACATTTGCTCCCATGATGGATGTTGGTCGCGATGCCCGTTGGGGTCGCGTAATGGAAGGTTGTGGAGAAGATCCATACCTGGCAAGCGTACTATCTGTGGCAAGAGTTAAAGGTTTCCAGGGTGAAAATCTTTCTAAGGAAAATACAATTGCTGCATGTGCAAAACACTTTGCAGCTTATGCATTTGCCGAAGCAGGACGCGATTACAACACGGTCGACATTGGCACTTACACGCTGCACAACATCGCACTTCCACCTTTTAAAGCGGTTGCAGATGCTGGTGTTAGCACATTCATGAATGCCTTTAATATTATTAATGGTACACCAGCTACTGCAAGTCCTTATTTGCAAAGAGAGATTTTAAAAGGCAAATGGAATTTCGAAGGCTATGTGATTTCCGATTGGGGAAGCATTGAAGAGATCGTTTCCCATGGTGCTGCCGAAGATTTAAAACATGCAGCTGAGTTAGCAGTTAAAGCTGGCTCGGATATGGATATGGAATCGAGTGCTTACCTTCCCTACCTTAAGGAATTGGTAGAAGAAGGAAAAGTTGATGAAGCCTTAATTGATGATGCAGCCAGAAGAATCCTAAAATTAAAATATCGATTGGGATTGTTTGATGATCCATACAAATATTCGAATGAGGAACGTGAAAAAGAAATCATTTATAGCAAGGAAAGTCGTGAACAGGCCCGAGAAGTAGCTCGCCACTCCATGGTTTTATTGAAAAATAACGATCAGTTGTTGCCACTTTCCAAAGACATAAAATCTATTGCTCTAATTGGTCCATTGGCCAATGATAAGAACTCTCCTCTTGGAAGTTGGAGAGCGCAAACAGTAAAGAACTCAGCCGTATCGCTATTGGAAGGAATTCAGAACGCAGTAGGATCAACAAGCAAAATCAACTTTGCCAAAGGATGCGATCTGGCCTTGGGAGAAAGAAACTTCCTTGACGAATTGGTTTATGCTGAAGCTGATGTCCAAGAAATGGCAAAGGCTGTTGCTGCTGCAAAAAAATCAGATATCGTAATTCTTGCCTTGGGAGAAGACTGTTTTCAGTCGGGAGAAGGCCGCAGTCAGACCGACATTCGCTTAAAAGGAGTTCAAATGGACTTGTACAATAAAATCAGGAAACTGAATAAGAAGATCGTTGTTGTACTGATGAATGGTAGACCAATTGCCATTCCTGAGATTGCAGAAAGTGCCGATGCCATACTGGAAACCTGGTTTGCCGGTAGCGAAGCTGGAAATGCCATTGCTGATGTACTGTTTGGAGATTTTAATCCATCAGGAAAATTAACTACCTCCTTTCCATATGCAACAGGACAATGTCCAATTTATTACAATCATATGAATACAGGACGTCCAAACAATACAGGCAATGTATTTTGGTCGCACTACACCGATGCTCCCAACGAAGCCCTTTATCCGTTTGGCTATGGCTTAAGCTACACCTCTTTCGAATATGGGCAAGCAAATGTTGACAAGCAAACTTACAAAATGAATGAAGCGATCCAGTTAAAAGTAAAAGTGAAAAACACTGGCAAATTTACTGGCGAGGAAGTGGTTCAGGTTTACATTCAGGATCCTGCTGCAAGCTATGCGCGACCAGTGAAAGAATTAAAAGCATTTCAAAAAATCAGCTTTAAGCCTGGAGAAGAGAAAGAAATTGAATTCAGTTTAGATCAATCTGATTTGGGATATTATTCTCCTGATGGTGAATTTTTATTTGAAACCGGAACATACCATTTGTATGTAGGAACAAATTCAAGATATGTACAAAAACTTAGTGTTAAGTTCATAGATTAACTCGCTTGGTTAGAGTTTAAAAGCAAGGTTTAAAATAGACCTTGCTTTTTTTATGCTTTCGAATCCAATGCATATCTTTTTTCGTCCCCTTTCATCTTCTAATTCCATTGAAATCTATGCATTAACAAGAGATTTCACTTCAATAACAGTTGCAAATATTGCAATAAAAAACCCGCAGAATTTAATCAACGGGTTCTTTAATCTATATGGTCTGACTAATCAAAACTAAAACGGATACATGTTAAAATTCTGATTTTTAAAATAGGCTATTCTGTGTTTGTTACCAGCCTTAATCTTTTCCAGCACTTTATCATCAATACGATCGGCTTTGAACTCTACCATTAAAAACGTTACAAAGCTTTCTGCTATATCTTCACGATCAGGATAATCCTCGGCATATTTCGAAACGAAAGCTACATCATCACGCTGTGCAATTCGATATGCTTTATTATAATGATATGGATCTAAACTTACATGGCCGGCTTCATGAATCATTGCCTCTTCTAAAACTCCTTCTTTAATATACTCATCGGCCATTCCCGTGTGAACCAAAATATCACCATTGCCACCACCAAAATAATTATTGCCTTTATGGATGGTAATGGTACGAACTTTCTCTCTCAAACAATGCGGAATACGCCCAATTGCCGAAGAATATTTTTCTGCCTCAGCCAATGCCTTCTCTCTCGACCCAAACTCAGGATTAACCTGCGCCTCGCATTTTAATCCATCATCAAAGGTGATATCAAACACATAAGCATGTAACTTCACATCACGATCTACCCTTCTATCAAACATCCGACGATCAAATTGTCCTTTATAAAGAATTGTCTTAAATGCAGATGGATCTTTATCAGTTAGCATGCCTGGCTCCAAATACATGGTTCCCACTTCAAACAAAGGCGGATCTTTTTTCAAACTCGTATCATATCCATCATCATCTTGATCACAAGCTGTTAACATTGAAAAAGACAATAATAACAAAACAATTTTTACTCCTAATTTATTCATAAACAATTTTGACTTTTAGCCTTAAAAATAAATGTAAAATCAACACAAATAAGAAAATTCGTCACTGTCCTAAAACAGTAACGAATTATTCATTGATATAGCTAATATTTTATTCTGTAAACATTTTATATTTCTCGATTTCCTCTTTGCTCATCCAATGTACATCATCAGCATCAGCAGCCTTAATTGTGAAGAAATAGAAGTCTCGTGACCACTCTTTAGAGTAACCTAAATCTTCGTAATATTGAATATTGGGTCTGTGTTCTGAACTGTTTTCAGGAAAATCTATAGCCTGTTTTCCATCTCCATCAGACCAGGAGTGCACACCTAATTTTACAGTTCCTTCTTTTGTACGTTTTACTCCCGCCAAAAAGAAATCAACTCCACCCGATGCAATCCATCCTTTATCGACAATATGAGTGTTAATTCCTTTTTCTCTCAAAAGTTTTCCAACTTTAAAATTCGTTTCATCATCATTTGAACCTGGAACTTCAACCATCTTAATAATTTTAATATTCGGATGCCCTTCCAACATGTGTTTAAAATCGCCAAGTGTGCTCGATTTTATCTCACCCTTCATTAAAACGGTTTTATTATCAGCTTGTACTTCAAAAATATCAAACTTGGATTGTAGCGAATAATCAACATCATCATCTTTGCTACAGGATACAATACTTAAACCTAAAAAAAACAGTAAAATTGACTTTGAAATTATTTTCTTCATTTTGCTCATTGTTAAAAGATTACAGATTTTTTTTTTGAAGTTCATTGTAATCTTATATTGGTATATTGTTTCTTACTATACTTTAGAGACAAATGAAAATGATAATACACGTACAGGATATTCTAATCTTTTAAAGGATTGCATTGTTTTATTTTCTTTTTGCTTACAGACACAAAAAAGGATAAGTAGCTTACTAGTCATCCTTCAAAAATGGTTCTTATCATTTAATAATTCTTAAAGCCGCATAAGATGAATGAGAGCATCATATCCATATGCCTGAAGGTATCACTCCAGGTGATACTCTCAGTGTAGGCTTTCAAAGGCAATAAGAATACATACACTAAGGAATCAATTCTCATTTTGTAAAATGGATTAAGCTTACACCTTCTCCACCTTCTTAATGCCTCGACGGTTAAATATGATACGATAGCGACGATAGCTGGTCTGATCATCCATTTTGAAACGAATCACCATGTTCATGAAATAAACCTTTTCTCCCGCTGTTTTTTCAAACTGATCATCCTTTAGGTAGTAAAGAGGAATTTCAGGATTGTCCATTTTCTGGATAAAACGGGATACATTAAAACGAATGATATCCACAACTCCTGTAATATTGTAGTTGCCATAGGAATTGTCCAACGCCTTTTGATCCAGGCGAAGCAGCTTTCTGTAGAAGATGATTTTCTCGCCCACTCCACGGCTCTCCACGTCCACAATTCTCGATCGGTTTCTGTGTTTCATCACACGAAGTGGAACGGTATCTTCGCGAACAAAGTCGAAACTTTCCTTGCACCAACCAATTTTCTCATCTCCTTTTACACGAATGATAGTCTTGTGATCGAAAAATCGTTTGTTGATCTTTCCCACCAAATAATGGCGGCTAAGGTCTTTGATCCTATCCTTAAGCATATAGATAATTACCAAGGCAACAAACAAAGGAATGGTAAAAGTTCCCAGGCTCTGTTGAAACACAAAAGTAAGAGCTGCACCAATAATCATGGCCAATCCTGCGGCAATGCTATACAGAATCTGAATCATAAATACCCCTTCCTTTTTCTTTCGGGAAGAAAGCAGTAGCTGCCCTTCGAAATATTTCTTAAAGGCTCCTCTGCGATGTACGAACCATCGGTTTTTGTCGGTAGGCTTTTCCTCTACCACCAGGTAGTTTTTGCTTTTTTTGTAGGCAACTTCATCGCGCACCATGTTTAAAATTTCTTGCTTGCGTTTATCGATCTCCGGATCATTCACTTTGCGCAAACCACGGTGCAAATAGTAGGAGTGCTCATCGAATTGGTTGCTCATGAACTCATCTCCAAACAGAAAGTAGTCGAACATCTCCTTTCTTACCGTGGGAACATTAACAATTCTTCTCAGCTCTCGGTATCGCTCCCCAATCTTTCGAACATTGTTCAGGTAATCCTTAATGAGATATTGGCGATCTTCGGCCTGTTCATTTCTAAGGATATGCTGAATTTCACGGCGAAGCGCAGAACGAAGAATGGTATGAAACATGCGAATGTGATACTCGTAGTTTGCTTCATTCTTGGGAGTAGGATAATTGGCCACCTTTTGGAAAGAATCCTCCAAATATTTGAACACCGATTGATCGCCCAAGGCAATTTCCCTTAGCAGGTAAGGCGGGGTAATCAAACGAATATTGGAATTAAAATCGTTGTAAAAGTCTTCTTTCTTGTAGGTGGATGGATTGATATCCAGACTGCTTGGAACGAACAACCAGGTCTTAATCGAAAACTCATTTACCTTCCTATCCTTACTGGATTCGTAACCCATTTTAATCTCTACAGAAAACTTATCGTGTACTTTTACAACTTCATTTATCATTCGCCAGACTTCTTGTAATTTATTATTCGGTGTGCTTTCAATTGTTAAAGATACAGAATTCTCACCAATACCTCTCCCCTTAGAAGTCCCATTTTTAAAGGGATAGCACTTATATCGTTTGCGAAAATAAGATTTATGACATTTCTCCCAACAGGATATTAAAAACTTTACTTCACCAGTAATTTTGTTATCCACTTCACTTTTTTCAAAATTCCTGCATCTTTTCCACCCCCTTCCCGACTCCTATATATGTTACGAATTAAAATATATGGAATATGAAAAGTGATCGATCATCTTTTGCAGGAGCAGGTGCAGCCATTCTTGCTGCCCTGGGAAGTATTACCTGCTGCGGAGCTCCTGTAATTGCTGGCATTTTGGCCTCGGTGGGAATTGGAGCCAGTCAGCTGAATTATTTACATGCCCTGCAGCCTTATCTTATCTCAGTTGCCCTGATTTCCCTGGGTATTGGTTTCTACCGTCTTTACTTTAAGAAGAGAGGTAATTGTTGCAGCATCGAGTCTGCTGGTAAAATAAAAGGCAATGGGAGGTCTAAACTTTTTCTTTGGGTGGTAAGCTTTTTTACCATCGTACTTTTGGGACTGAGCCTTACAAATTCAAATACCAGGAAATCATACTGTTTCAGCCAGGTAAGCCCTGAAAACAGTAGTTGCAATGGCGGATGTTCACAAAATCATTGACTAAAAAAGGCAGGGAAGCAATAAATCATTATAAAATGGAACCTTCATTCTTTTCAATCCGAGAATGAAGGTTTTCATGCTTCTTGATAATGCAATCCCTTTTGCTTATTTTATCATTCACCAAAAAAGTACCAATATGAATTGCGATATTCACAACATATACCAACGATACAGCACCCACCTGCTGGCTTTTATTCGCCAACAGATAAAAGATTCATCAAGTGCCGACGATCTACTTCAGGAAGTTTTCCTAAAAACCATGGAGTCGTGCATCAGTGAGAAGGAGATTAAAAATTTAAAAAGCTGGCTGTTTCAGGTAACTCGCAATACCATTGCCGATTATTTCCGCCTGCAAAACAAAGATTTTCGGGAAGAGGACTACATTAACCTGAACCACATGAACTCGGCTGATTTTCAACAAATCCTATCCGATGATGTTTCTGATATGATTAGCCTGCTGCCCGAAGAGTATGCGCTTCCCCTGAAGTGGAGCGATATTGATGGCATCCCTCAAAAAGAGATTGCCCAAAAACTGGATATCTCACTCCCCGGGGCCAAGTCAAGAGTACAGCGCGCTCGCAAAAAGCTTCGCGATTTATTTTTTGAATGCTGCGATGTGGAACTCGATGCACAGGGTAACATCATCTCCTGCGAGATTAAGGATCATTGCACCCCTCTTCTTGAAAAGAGAAATCTTCGAAAGCGATAAAGGTTCTATCTGATTTTAGTGGGCAATGTTAGGCATAAAGCCAAGTAGCGTGAGGGAACCTAAAACCAGCTGCTTTATTCGAGCGGACTTTATGGGCATTGGAAGGTCAGGCTGATTAGACGCTGAAAACATTTAGAAATCCCGAAAGCTTTCGGGAGGGGAAGCTTTGTCCCGAAATAGAATTTGTAAGCATTCCTCCACATTTGAAATAGATCAAAAAAAAATCACCCCCTCCTGCATCTTTTACCATCCTTCTGCGACTCTATTGTGAAAAACAATATCAGTTTAGGATGATAATGAAAGAAAAGAACAAATCCATAGCCTGGTCAAAACAGGTTTACAGCAGAAGCGGAAAGACTTCTTGCTGTCCCGGTTAATGAATGAGACTTGAATCTAATTGTCAAATCAATTCATCATTAACAATCAACAAGTAGAAATTATGCAAGAAAATATAATACTAGCATTCAAAATTTTATTTTACCACACGCTGGGGGTGGTTCCCACACCTTTTTATGAGGCATTAACAAAATCGCTTGGAAACTTTGTTTTCATTACCCTGGAACTTTTTGTTCTGTTTATAGCCATCACGGCCATCATCGAATTTATCATGATACATGTAAACCAGAACAAACTGAAGAAGTTATTCGAAGGCAAAGGAATACTTGGTAACATTGCTGCAGCCACTTTTGGAGCGGTAACACCATTTTGTGCTTGTTCCACAATTCCAATGACCGTAGGATTTTTAAACGCCAAGCTTCCCTTTGGTTCAGTAATGTCATTCTTAATTTCATCTCCCTTGCTAAATCCAATTATCGTAGCCATGTTAGCCGCTACGGTAGGAGTAAAAAATGCGGCCATTTACTTCTCCCTCTCCTTTGTACTGGCTGTTGCCTTTGGATACCTGCTCCAGAAATTTGGCTTTGCCAAACATGTAAAAACCGTAAAGATAAGTGGCGGAGGACATAGCATTAGCAATGGAATCGACACCAGAAAATCCCTGCCACTGGGACAGAAGGTTTCCATTTCGCTAAAAGCAGGTTGGGATTCTTTGCGCCCCATTCTGCCCTACCTCTTTGTTGGGGTTGCCATAGGAGCTGGCATATACGGATACCTGCCCAAGGGAGAAACCATAGCTCAGTATGCAGGTGAGGGAAATATCTTCGCCGTGCCAATTGCATCGGTAGTGGGAATTCCTTTGTATATACGCGCTGAAACTGCTATCCCCATTGCCATGTCGCTCATCTCAAAAGGTGTAGGCATGGGAACATCAATCGCTCTCATCATTGGTGGAGCAGGAATGGCGATTCCTGAAATGACCATGCTGGCAAAGATTTTCAAGAGAAAGCTACTGATCACCTTCATTGGAGTAATCTTTTTGGTAGCGGTTATCACAGGTTATGCATTCAATATTATCATGTAAGAAATAGCGATTAGCCATTGGCTGCTAGCTGACCGCTAAAAGCTGATTGCTTAGTAGCGTTTAAAATTTAAGATTATGGGATTATTTGGAAAAAAGAAGAAGTCAAGTTGTTGTACCGTTCAGATTGAAGAGGTAAAAGACAACAAGAAAGCAACATCAAACTGTTGCGACATTAAAATTGAAGAGGTGAAAAAGGATACTAAAAAAACTGAGGGCAATTGCTGCCATTAAAACCAATTGTACTGAGGGCATCACTTGAAGTGATTTCCTCAGTACAATTATTTCTCCGACAGAAGAAGCAAACTGGCCAAAACCGACAGTACACCAAACTTGCTCCATTGGGTAATCTTCCAAAATTCCTGACTGTTTAGGTAGCGATTCAAACGCCCCGAAAGAATAGCAATCAAGCTAAAAACAATTAAGGCCTGTATCATGAAAATGATTCCCAAAACAATCATTTGAACACTAATGGCAATACCCGATTTACTAATAAACTGAGGCAAGAATGCAATAAAAAACAAGGAAACCTTGGGGTTTAGCACATTCATCAAGAAACCTTTTCGTACCAGCTTGAATGCATCCATTGGCACTTTTTGCTTTATCGATTCATTCAGGTTTCCGTCGCCTTTACTTCTTAAAGCGGAAATGGCCAGATAGAACAAATAGGCAGCTCCCATATATTTAATTACAGAAAAAACCAGGGCCGATTGCTGTATGATAATAGACAATCCCAAAGCAGCTGCCAAGGTATGAACCAAAACTCCAAGCGATAATCCCAAGGAGATGGCCAGGCCAGTTCTCTGTCCGCTGCCTACACTCTCGGTCAATACAAAAATATTATCGGGACCAGGCATGATTGATAACACCACCGATGCCGTTAAAAAAGAAAGTATCATTTCTAATTCCATTCTACACAATTCTTTCGTTAGTTCTTACCAGCAAATTAAGTAAAAATGGAGCTATTTCGCCTTAGCAATTTTCACATCAAATTGTGCCATTTGCATTTTGGCTCAATACTTATGGATGAATGATTAGCAATTGCTCCTTTAAATCGGAAGGCTTACATCCCAAATGTTTCTGAACAAATCGACTGTAGGAACTCTGGCTATCGAAATTCAACTGGTAAGTGATTTCCTTATGAGTCAGATCTTCAGCCAAGAGCAGACTTTTGATTTCCAGTGCGAGCAACTCATGAATGATTTGCAAAGGTGTTTTGCCCGTTTTCTCCTTCAACTCACCATTGAGCTTACTCAGTGATACATTTAGCATTTTGGCGTAATCGGCTATCAAACGCATTTGCTTAAAATTATTCTCTGCCAAATCGATAAAGCGATCTACCAATGCATCATGTTTCGAACTTTCAGCCTTTTGTGGGAGAATGTCTAAAATCTGAAAAAACACGTAGGCAAACAGATGCCTGATTTGATGCATTTTGTACTCCCCTTCAGAAAAGTACAGCTCCTTTAATTGAGTAAAGCCATTGTAAAGCAGATCGAAATTCTCCGAATTGAGCTGAGTAGAAGGATTCTTTCGAAGCATTTTCATAAAATCGTTTTGAACAGGCAACAAACTGGTTTGCAAAAATTCCCTGGTAAACTGAATGATGATACCATTCTCATCCCTCTTGCGCTTCATCAGGTGCACTTGGTTGGGCATTACCATATACAACGATTTTTCACTAATGGGATATTTTTTAAAGTCGATCAACTGCGATCCGGTTCCACCATTCTCAAACAAAATCATCTCAAAATAGTCGTGCCTGTGAATGCTGGTAAAATCGTACACGGGCTTGTGATCGATTTCTATCATTTGAAAAGACAAATGGTCGTGATTCGCATTTTGTAAGTCCTGTATCTCCATTCGCTCAATTGTATTAAGAAAGGAAATGCAATCTAATTTATTTTTATTAATAATCCTTAAAACCCACGCTAAACAGTATACCGGAGTGTTAAAATTCCTTATCAATTTTAACATTTAAAAAAATATTTTTTTTAGATTGCTTATTTTGAACACTTTGAAAATTAATATTTGTTAAACTTCAATAAAATCGCAAGTTTCGTTTCGTAAGCTTATTTTTTTTGCTTAATTTCAGGGTAGAAAGATTAATCAAAAAGGCTTAACGAAGCCGAATATACGCGCAGAATAAAACCGGTTTACACTTATCAGAATATTAACTTATCCACTTGTGGATATTAAATATAGGAGGAATTGTGATGAACATGAAAATGCAATCCGTAGGTTTTAAAGCAGATAGCAAATTAGAAGCTTTCATTAACCAAAAACTTAAAAAGCTTGAGAAGTTGGAAAACAGTATTACCGCTTACGATGTAATACTAAACGTAGACAAAGCTAGTAATAGGGAGAATAAGGTTGTTGAGGTGAAAATGCAGGTTCCAGGATCGGAACTATTTGCGAAAAAACAAAGCAAAACATTTGAAGAAGCAACAGATTTGGTAGCAGATGCACTTCGAAGCCAAATTCTACGATATAAAGAAAAGAGATAAGCCTAGAACAGAAACGGAGCCAATCGGCTCCGTTTTTTTTATTCTTTAAAACCAATATCCTGATGCGAGCCATCACAGAATGGCTTATTTTTCGAAGCTCCACACCTGCAAAAATAGCAAGCATCTTCCATAACTTCCCGTTTTCCATTCGATCTAACCAATGTGATTGGCCCTTCAATCATCAACGGCCCATTGGTCATTACCTCTACTTTTTTACCTGTTTCCAAAGCTTTAATTGGTCCTTTATCCGCATCATCCTCTTCAGGGGAATTCATGTAAAAGGACAAGGCACGTGATGGACATTTTTGCACCTGCTTAATAATTGATTCCGTATCCGCTCCTTGCATTTTGATCCATGGACGAGTTCCAGGTTGAAAAACTGTTGGCAAACCTTTAAAACAGGCTCCGGCATGAATACAAATAGCCGAATCATAAACCACAGTTACCTCTCCGTTTGAATATTCTTTTTTTGTATTCTTCATGATTTCTTATTTTGATGTTAGATTGTCACCACTTAATTTACCACATTTTTAAAAAATTTGCAGATTTTTATTTCAAAGCATAAAAAAAGTTTTTACAACAATCTCCTCATCCTGAACCACCTGCAAAAACAAGCAAAATTAAGCTGAATAAATTCCTAATTTTAGCATGAAAAAGCTCTTGCAGATCTAAAAAAATGTTCTACTTTTGTCGCAGACTTTTGAGAAACGATAGTCTTGAAGTCTACAAAAACACACGGGTGTAGCTCAGTTGGTAGAGCACTGGTCTCCAAAACCAGGTGTCGGGAGTTCGAGTCTCTCCTCCCGTGCAAGACCTTCCGAATTTTCGGAAGGTTTTTTTGTATCTGGTAAAAAACAAAACCGCCCGAAGGCGGTTCGCTGTTTTTAATTGTTCCTAACACTAATATTGCTAACTCTGGTATGAAGAGTCACCTATCGGTGATTTCACACACGCTCTTTCAATAAATAATTGTCTGCTATTTCCTGATGACTTTCTCGGTTTAAATTGTTTTTAAATCCTCTTTTTGATTTCTTCGATTGAGGTCGTCTTCTCTTTTCCCTGGTCTGTTCAGCTCTAAAAGTTTTAGACATAACATCAAGTTTTTAGTTCTTCAAAAATCATATTGTCAGATATTTTTACGGAATATTTGCCTGGGACGTTACAAAAAAATGTATTTGATATTCAATAACCTTTCTATTTCACTCAAAGACCTACAATCCTACTTCAACTTCCAATGGTTCCTGATCGAAGTCGAAGGGCCGAAAAAAAATAAAAGAGTTATCTTTAGTAAAACCAAGCTCATATAATATGCTCTGCTATACCTACATATTACAATGCAATGGTGGTTCTTACTATACTGTAGTACCAAGAACTTAGATAAACGATTAGAAGAACACATGCTTGGCTTAGGTTCTAAATTCACTAAAAAACACTTATCAGTAAAGTTGGTTTATTTCGAAGAATTTGACAGAGTAGATGATGCTTTCTACAGAGAGAAACAAATAAAAGGTTGGAGTAGAATAAAGAAAGAAGCATTGATTAATAATCAAAAGGAAGAACTAAAATTACTCTCAGCATGTAAAAACAAAACGCACTACAAAAAATTGTAATGCGTTTGATATTGTAATGGCCCTTCGACTTCGCTCAGGGACCTGCTATCCTAATTAATCCAGTAGCTGATCGTAGTCAAAGCTACAGCAGCTGCATATCATACAGCTTCTTATAAGCTCCATCTTTCTCAATTAATTCATCGTGCTTGCCTCTTTCCACAATTTCTCCTTCGTGGAATACACAAATTAAATCGGCATTTTTAACAGTTGACAAACGGTGTGCAATCACCAATGAAGTTCTGTTCTCCATTAACTTATCCAAGGCATCCTGCACCAATCTTTCCGACTCTGTATCCAAAGCTGAGGTTGCCTCATCCAAAATCATAATTGGAGGGTTTTTAAGAACCGCACGTGCAATACTCAATCGCTGACGTTGACCTCCCGAAAGCTTACTACCACGATCTCCAATATTGGTATCGTAAGCATTCTCTGTAGCACTGATAAAGTCGTGAGCATTGGCAATTTTCGCAGCAGCAATTACATCATCCATTGTTGCGTTCTCGACTCCAAAGGCAATGTTATTAAAAATGGTATCGTTAAAAAGAATTGATTCCTGGTTCACATTCCCCATCAGGTTACGCAAATCTTTCATTTTGTAATCACGAATATCAACACCATCAACCGAAATACTACCATCATTTATATCGTAAAATCTTGGTAACAAATCCACGAAAGTAGTTTTACCCGAACCTGATTGGCCAACCAATGCTACTGTCTTTCCTTTCGGAATTTCCAGATCAACATTCTTCAATACATTCCTCTCTCCATTGTATGAGAAAGTAACATTCTTATAATGGATAGAATTGCCAAATTCACTTACTGATTCTGCATTTTCTTTATCGGTAATGGTTGATTTTGCCTCTAACAGTTGATCGATACGATCCATAGCTGCCAATCCTTTTTGAATTGTATATGCTGCTTTTGAAAAAGCTTTTGCTGGAGCAATAATCATATAAAACATCCCTAAATAGGCAATAAATGTAGAACCAGTTAAATTTCCAGTACCATTAAGAATTAACATTCCACCATAGCACATTATCGTTAACATTACCAATGTTCCCATGAATTCGCTCACTGGATGTGCCAACACATAACGGCGCATCATACTATTCATGATTCTTCTATAAGAATTACTTTCTTCTGCAAAACGAACATGCATTTTTTCTTCAGCATTAAAAGCCTTAATAATTCTCAATCCAGATAAACTCTCTTCAATAGTAGATAAGATATCCCCCATTTTATTTTGTCCATCTCTCGAAGATTTCTTCAACGTTTTACCAGTTAAACCAATAATATAACCCGCAATTGGCAACATGATAAATACAAATAGTGTTAGCTGAGCACTAATTGATAACAATCCAATTAAATAAACCAGTATCATTATCGGATTTTTGAAGATCATATCAATTGAGCTCATCACAGAAATCTCAACCTCTTGAACATCTCCTGTTGAACGAGCAATAATATCTCCTTTCTTTTCTGCCGAGAAAAATGGAAGAGGCAATGAAATCATTTTATTATAGATCTGTAAACGCAAATCCCTTACAACTCCATTTCGAATGTTAACAGAATGGTATGAACCCAAAAAAGTAAATAACACTTTAAAGAACACCATAGTTAATGCAACTCCTGCTATAAAAAACAAGGTATACTCTGCACCATACTCATTTTTTACTAAGGTAATGTAGTAATTAAAATTGTGCGCTAGTACATCTGTCTTCAACTCCCAAGGCATTTTTTCAATCACTGAAACATCTACACTTTTATTAAAAAATGTATCTAATACAGGTACAATTGCACCCAGTGAAAAAACACCAAAAACAGCCCCCAACAGGTTGTAAACAAACATCATAATTGTATCTCCTTTGTAAGGAGGTAAGAATCGCTGAAGAACCTTAATAAAATCTTTCATTAATGATTAAATATGTGAAACAAAATCATTGAGAAAACCACAGTTCTCTCAATAAAAATAGGCTGTAAAAGTACAACTCTTACAGCCTAAAAACAAAGTATTAACAAATATTAATGCTTTCTAGATTCCTGTATAATTATCAGGACTAATTGTCTTCAATTGAGCTTTCAAATCATCACCAATCTCAAGTGTATCGATAAATTCAGCAATACTTTCCTGAGTAACGTGAGTATTTGTTCTGGTTAAAGCTTTTAATGCTTCGTATGGATTTGGATATCCTTCGCGACGCAAAATGGTTTGAACCGCTTCAGCAACCACAGCCCAGTTTGCTTCCAAGTCAGCTTCAAAAGCTTCTTTTGAAATTAATAGCTTATCTAAACCTTTCAATAAAGATTTAAATGCAATGATTGTATGAGCAAATGGAACTCCAATATTTCTCAATACAGTTGAATCCGTTAGGTCACGCTGTAAACGAGAAACTGGCAATTTTGTAGCCAGGTGCTCGAATGTTGCATTCGCCAAACCTAGGTTTCCTTCCGAGTTTTCAAAATCGATAGGATTAACTTTGTGAGGCATTGCTGATGATCCAACTTCACCTTTCTTGATCTTCTGCTTGAAATAGTTCATGGAAATATATGTCCAGAAGTCACGGTTCAAGTCAACCAAGATGGTATTGATGCGCTTTAAGTTATCGAAAATCGCACCCATATTATCGTAATTCGAAATCTGAGTTGTTAACTCTTCTCTCTCTAATTTTAAAATATCATTCACAAAGTGATTACCGAACTCTGCCCAATCAACCTCAGGATATGCTACATGGTGAGCATTGAAGTTACCTGTTGCACCACCAAATTTAGCAGAACAAGGAACACTCTTCAATAAATCCAATTGCTTCTTCAAACGGTAAACGTACACTTGAATTTCTTTACCCAAACGAGTTGGAGATGCAGGCTGACCATGAGTACGAGCCAACATTGCAATTTCTTTCCAATCTTCAGAAAGACTTTCCAATTTTGCAATCAACTGATCCAATAAAGGATAATACACATCATACACTGCATCTTTCAAAGAATAAGGCGTTGCGGTATTGTTAATATCCTGAGATGTTAGCCCAAAGTGAATGAACTCTTTGTATTGCTCCAATTTTAAAGCGTCGAATTTTTCTTTAATGAAGTACTCAACTGCCTTTACATCGTGATTGGTTACACTCTCAATATCCTTTACTTTTTGTGCATCCTCAACGGTAAAGTCAAGGTAAATGCTACGCAAATCAGTATATAAATCTTTGTTAAAATCTTTCAACTGTGGAAGAGGAACCTCGCAAAGAGCAATAAAATATTCTACTTCAACCAACACTCTGTATCGTACCAAAGCGTACTCTGAAAAATACTCACCCAATACGTCTACTTTGTCACGGTAACGCCCGTCAACCGGCGAAATTGCTGTCAAACTTTGCATTTCTAAAATATTAAATGTCAATAATGGTTATTTAGAGTCACAAAGGTAATTAAAAGCAATGAAATGAGAGGAGCCTAATGCAATATATTAACCTGTGCCTGATTAAAGATTTTGGATTTAGGTTCTTTTGGGATTACACATTTAATCTTATTTTTGTTAAAGCACACAATTGTTATCATACATCTATAAAAACATGAAACTAATTAAAGATTTTGGATTTGGTTTACGTACTTATTCGGAAGCCCTAAACTACATATTTAGAAAAAGACTGGCTTGGTTCTTTATTTTTCCATTATTACTCAACATTCTTCTATTCTGGGTTGGATGGGATTTTATTAGTTCATTATCGGATCAAACTCAAACCTACTTACAAAATTGGCTGGATCTTGAAAATGCTGATTTTTGGGGTTCAGGATTTTTAAAGGCTACAATTGGAGGATTTATCTGGATTGTATTCAAGGTTCTCTTTTTCTTAATTTTTGCATACTTCGGAGGGTATATCATCATTATCATCATGTCGCCAGTATTTTCTTACCTATCGGAACGAACCGAGAAAATTAAAACTGGTAACGATTATCCTTTTGAATTCAGGCAATTGGTTAGGGATATCATTCGCGGTGTTTTCATTGCCGTCAGAAACCTTTGCATCGAGTTGCTATTGACTGTATTAATGTTTTTTCTAAGCTTTATTCCAATCATTGGTTGGGCGTCAGCCATAATGTTATTCTTCATTTCGGCTTACTTTTATGGATTTTCCTTTTTAGATTATGCCATTGAAAGAAAAAGGCTTAGCATTAAGGAAAGTGTGCAGTTTATGAGAGAAAACAAGGGAATTGTAATTGCCAATGGATTTGTATTTTCTTTATGTCTTATTGTTCCATTCTGTGGTGTATCCATCTCTAGTTTTGCCGCAATAATTTCTGTTGTTGCTGGAACTTTGGCTGTTAATGAGATTTGGGAAAAAGAAAAACATTAAATCTTCTCAGCCACAAAAGAATTATTGCAACTTAATTGTTATCTTATATACAATAAACAACTAAAAGTACTCATATGAATCTTTTCAGAAATATTATTCTCTCTCTGTTAGCATTGCTTATAGGTCTGTCCTCTCAGGCTAAAAGTGCTTCTGATTCCATAGCTGAATCAACGGATAAATTGGTTTACAAATTTGATATCAAAAGAGAAATTGGCCCAGCAGCCTGGCGTCAAACCAAAGATGCATTTCAGGAAGCTGATGAATTAAATGCCGATTTGATTTTAATTCACATGAACACCTACGGAGGCATGGTAATTCATGCAGATTCAATTCGTACTGCAATATTAAATAGTGAAAAACCTGTTTATGTATTTATCGACAATAATGCAGCTTCGGCGGGAGCATTAATTTCCATTGCCTGCGATAGCATTTACATGAGAACTGGCGCCAATATTGGTGCTGCAACGGTTGTAAACCAGACTGGAGAGGCAATGCCTGATAAATATCAATCATACATGAGATCAACCATGCGTGCTACTGCCGAGTCACATGGAAAAGACACCATTATTCAAGCTGGTGACACCATTTACAGATGGAAGCGCGACCCTTTAATTGCTGAAGCAATGGTTGATCCCAGAACCTATATCGAAAATGTAATTGATACAGGAAAAGTGTTGACCTTTACTCCGGATGAAGCCATTAAAAATGGATATTGCGAAGGAATTGCCAACAGTGTTTCTGAAGTATTAGAGAAAGCGGGTGTAAAAGAGTATACCATAAAATCCTACGAACCTTCTGGAATCGAAAAAGTGGTCGATTTCATGATAAATCCTGTTCTTCAAGGAATTCTAATCATGATCATCATAGGAGGAATTTATTTCGAATTGCAAACTCCGGGCATTGGTTTCCCGATTCTAGCTTCTGCAATTGCAGCAGTATTGTACTTCTCTCCTCTCTATTTGGAAGGAATGGCTGAAAACTGGGAGATTATTCTTTTTGGCGCCGGAGTGGTTCTGCTCGCCGTGGAGATATTTGTGATTCCTGGTTTTGGGGTTGCAGGCGTTTCAGGGATCATATTCATCATTACAGGCTTGACTTTAAGTTTGGTCGATAATGTAGCATTCGAATTTGAACCTCGACATATCAAAACCATTGTAGCTTCCCTACTTTTGGTGATTTTTTCGATGCTGGTAGCCATTGTGGGATCTATATACCTGAGTAAGAAATTATTTTCCTCTAACTCCTTCCTTGGACATTTGGCTTTAAGTACAGTTGAAAATACGGAAGAAGGTTATGTAGGTGTTGATATGAGTGCAAAAACCATGGTTGGAAAAATGGGTGTAGCCATGAGTGTGTTACGTCCATCTGGAAAAGTAATTATTGACAACCAGATATATGATGCCAAATCGGAAGATGGTTTTATCGATAAAGAAACCGAAGTAGAAGTGATTCGATTCGAAACAGGTCAGGTATATGTAATTAAGAAAGAAGGTGATGAGTAAAATCAAGATTCGGGAATATGAGACTCATGATTTTGCAGCTGTCCTCGGTTTATGGGAATTGACTGGTTTAGCTGACGAAAAACGTGCTGATTCAGCTCTTACCATAGAAAAGAGTCTGCAGTTTGGAGGTAAATTTTGGATTCTTGAAGATTTAACCAGTGACGAGTGCATCGGAACCATTTGGCTTACCAATGATTCAAGAAGATTGTACCTGCATCACTTGGGTGTACATCCAAACTATCAGCAAAAAGGATACGGAAGATTATTGAGCGAAAAAGCATTACAATTCGCCAAGAAAACGAATATGCAAATTAAACTTGAGGTACATGAGGAGAACAAGTATGCGATAAAGCTTTATCAAAAGCTCGGTTTTAAGTATCTCGACAAATACGATGTAATGATCAAGCGCAAACACTAAAATCAATAAATGGATTATATCAATCAACTCATATCAACTACCGAAATAACAACTGAAACCATTTTTTGGAGATTGTTATTTAGTTTTTTTATTGGAGCAATAATTGGATTAGAACGTGAAGCTCACAGACAGCCAGCAGGATTGCGCACGCATATATTAATATGCATGGGTGCTAGCTTAATCATGTTATTGTCGATTTATATTCCACAAACATTTCAAAATTTTCAAAATGGTGATCCAGGTAGAATAGCCGCCCAGGTAGTATCGGGAATCGGTTTTTTAGGTGCAGGAGCCATTATGAAATTTGGTGTAAATGTAAAAGGCTTAACTACAGCTGCCTCAATTTGGGTAATCGCTGCACTTGGTTTAACAATCGGTGCCGGAATGTATATGGGAGCAATTATTGGAACCGCTATTTTACTGATTTCATTAATTGCAATGGATGTAATTGAAAAGAAATTGTTCCCAGGAAAATTTATTAAACGCCTTCACATCCATGTTAAAAACAAAGAAGTATCGCCAGATGATTTTAAAGATATTTTAAAAAATCATCAGGTTGCCATTCGAACCATTGATGTGGAGCAGTATTACGACGAGAATAAAATTAGCTACTACCTAACCGTTCAAATTTCGGAAAGAGTCAAACTAAATGAACTAACCTCTGAATTGGGTAGTATTCCAGGAATAAAAAGAGTAAAATTGCAACAAATTCTATAAGCATCAGTTTTCATGACTGATTCCTTTTACAAACTATTTGTTTTATGAAGCTATTAAGCGCAGAAGGTCTTCTTAATTTTAATGATCTGGAAAAGATTACAAAGAAACCTAAGCTATTTGCCAAAGATGATGGGAACTTTTGGCAAGATCCATACATATCAGAACATCTTCTTTATGCTCATCTTGACGATGATTCTGATCAAGGATCGAGAAAATACGACAATATTATTCAGGCAGTTAACTGGCTTTGTGCTTACATGAAATTGCCTGAGGATAGCAAATATCTTGATCTTGGTTGCGGACCTGGTTTGTATAGCGAAAATTTCTTTGGACAAGGATTCGATGTAACAGGAATCGACTTTTCTGAAAACTCTATCAATTACGCAAAAGAGCAGGCAGCAGAATTTGGCTATCCGATTAAATACTTGTGTACGGATTATCTTGAGATCGATTATGAGAATGAATTCGATGTAGTAAGCCTTATCTATGGAGATTTGTGTGTGTTATCACACCAAGATCGCGACAAGCTTTTGAAAAAAGTTTACAAAGCGCTTAAACCGGGTGGCTTCCTAGTATTCGATGTATTTACCAAATATTATTTTGAAACAAGAGAACCAGATCAATCTTGGTACATTAGCGAAGAAGACGGATTTTGGAGCGAAAAAGAGCATTTGCTTTTGCAATCGCACTACAAATACAAAAAAGAAAAAGTTCGTCTTGACAAATACACCCTAATTTTCAGAGATGGTGAAATGAGAACTCATCACATTTGGAAACATTATTTTTCGGTAAAGCGAGCCATTACCATGGCCGAAGAGCATGGTTTTACAGTGAAGGATTACTGGGCTAACCTAAGAGGAAAGCCTTATGAAGATGGTAGTCCATGGATTGGCATGATTGTTCAAAAATAAAACAAAACCCGAAGGAAATCCTTCGGGTTTTTATATACAATTCACTGGTAAGTCTATTCTTTGTACATCTTTTCGATAAGATGTTTGTATTTTTCCTGAATTACTTTCCTTTTCAATTTAAGAGTAGAAGTAATCTCTCCCGCTTCAATAGTAAATTCTTTAGGCAATAGCGTAAATTTCTTCACCTTCTCAAATCTCGAAAGTTCTTTCTGTAACTCTTCGAATCGTTTTTCAAAAAACTCAATAATCTGAGAATTTGCTAACAACTCTTCAATTGAATCGAAAACAATATTTTGCTGAATTGCATATGCCTGTAAAGGACCAAACGCAGGAACAGCTAATGCAGTCACATAGTTTCTACAATCCCCAATCACAGCAATTTGCTCAATAAACTGATCGTTAACCAATGTAGTTTCAATCTTTTGTGGAGCAACATATTTTCCACCAGAAGTCTTCATCAGATCCTTAATTCGATCCGTAATCACCAGACGACCATTTTCATCTATTCTACCAGCATCGCCAGTACAGAACCAGCCATCTTTCATTACTTCGGCTGTAGCTTCAGGTTTTTTGTAATAACCGCGCATTACACCCGGGCCTTTCACCATGATCTCGTCATTTTCACCGATTTTAATTTCAGTTCCAATAATGGTATTACCAGCAGTCCCAAAATCGATATTCTTATCGCCATACAAACTAACGGTAGCCATGGTTTCGGTCAATCCATAACCAACTTTCACATTGATCCCCAAAGAATGGAAAAACTCCAATATTTCCCTGGAAACAGGTGCTCCACCACAAGGTGTAAAGTTGATTCTACCTCCCATAATTCCACGAAGTTTACTCAGAACCAATTTATCAGCTATTCTATGCTTAAGCTTCAATCCCAATGGAACTTTCTGCTCAAACATCTGATATTGATTGTAGTATTTTTCGCCAACTTTTACCGACCAGTTTAACAGTGCTCGTTTGGTTGGCGAAGCTTCTGCGGTTTTATCCTTTATGCCAGAGTAGATCTTTTCATACAAACGAGGAACCGTACACATTAATGTTGGTCTTACCTCTTTCATAACCTCAGCAATTTGTTTTGGATCACGATTGAAGTATACCTCTATTCCTCGATGGAAACAAAAGAAACACCATCCACGTTCGTAAACATGACTTAATGGTAAGAAACTAAGAGAAATGTCGTTCTCTGATACATTCAACTCCTTATCGTGAGAAACCAATACACTCGAGATGTTCTTGTGGTCGATCATTACTCCCTTAGGCTCACCAGTAGTTCCTGATGTGTAAATCAAGGTAGCCAAATCATCGAATTGTCCACTGTAAAAACGTTCATCAAATGCTTTTCCTAAGCCAGAGTTTTTCCCCATGATGATAAACTCATCCCAATACATGGATCTGTCATGATCCGTAAGTTTTGTTTTTTTGTCGAAAACAACAACCATTTTCACGTGAGGAACCTCTTTAATCAATTCCATTGTACGATCGTACTGTTCTTGCTCGCCAACAAAAATAACCTGAACTTCAGAATCTTGAACGATGTATTTTGCTTCGCTTGTAGAGTTTGTAGGATATATTGGAACAGAAATGCCGCGAACACTCATAATAGCCAAGTCTGCGGTAATCCATTCAGGCATGTTTTGAGAGAAAATGGCAACAGATTGCTTCTCCTTAACACCCAATTTCATAAGAGCTTTTGATACTTGTCGAATTTGCAAACCAAATTCATTCCAGCTTACACCTATCCACTTATTGCTCTCTTCATCTTTATAGCGCATTGCAATTCGATCGCCGAATTTTTCAATTCTGTCACGAATTAACTTGCCCCAATGTTGATACTCCATAAAAGTATTTTAGTTGTAAATCGCTACAAATATAATCATGTTTGAACGATTTAAAAGGTTTTCACTGTATTGTAACGACTTATAATTTGTTAAACTTTACCATTTTACATCATAATGAAAACCTATCAATTCAACAAACAATCTACTTTTCAACTCCTTACAAAAAAACGACCATCAACATAAGCTAATGGTCGTTAGAAGTATCTTAAATACAGAAATTATACTGTATTGTGCCTTATTTCACATGAAAATCCAATAATTTTTCACCTTCCAAATCTGCAACTAAATGATCTCCAATTTTTACAGGACCAACTCCCTCTGGTGTTCCTGTGTAAATCATATCACCAATTTTTAAGGTAAAAAACTGTGATAAATATGAAATCAGGTAATCAATTGAGAAAATCATATTTGCTGTATTTCCAGCCTGAACTCTCTCTCCATTGATATCCAAATTAAAATTCAAATTATCAACCGATTTAAACTTGTTTTTAGGAATAAACTTACTAATTGGAGCTGCACCATCAAAAGCTTTGGCCTTTTCCCAAGGCAATCCCTTTTTCTTACATTCAGCCTGAATATCACGAGCTGTAAAATCGATTCCCAGACCAATTTCCTCGTAGTAACGATGTGCAAATTCAATAGGAATATTCTTCCCTACTCTATTAATTTTCACCACCACTTCCAACTCATGATGAATATCCTTGGAAAAATCGGGATAGTAAAAATCATTATTATTTTTTAACAATGCAGAATCAGGCATAGAGAATACAACTGGCTCCTTAGGTACCGGATTGTTTAATTCCTTTGCGTGATTTACGTAGTTCCTTCCAATGGCTAATATTTTCATTGCAGTAAATCTGATCAGTTATACAATGGATTATTTATTGAATCCACGAAGTTTAATTTCAGTTAGTATTTTCTTCGTATACAAAGGAAAATCGCTATTCATAACCCAACCATAATAACCAGGCTGTTGCTCCAACACTTCTTCCACAGTTTTTCCTTTGTTCTTGCCAAAATTAAATCTTTCAACTCCTTTCTCATCAATGATAATAAAACCGGCAAAATCAGCATTTTTATTTTGCGATGAGAATTTCGCCAAAAAGTCGATATCATTTTCCAATGAATCGTATTTATCCAATTGCGATTTAAGAACCTCGTAAGTTGCTTTGGTATCAGCCTCAGCACCATGAGCTCCTTCCAATTCCTTATTGCAATAAAAACGGTAAGCAGCTGTTAAAGTACGTTGCTCCATTTTGTGGAATATGGTTTGAACATCAACAAACTTTCTTTTGCGCATATCAAAATCGATATCAGCACGCAAAAACTCCTCTGCCAATAAAGGGAAGTCGAAACGATTCGAATTGTAGCCTGCCAAATCGCAACCTTCCAAACATTTAGCAATGGTTTTACCCAATTCCTTGAATGTTGGCTCATCTTTAACATCCTCATCTTTAATACCGTGAACAGCCGAAGCATGAGCAGGAATATGCATTTCAGGATTAACGCGATAAGTTTTTACCTCTTCATCGCCATTGGGATTAACTTTTACGATACATATTTCAACAATACGATCTTTTGCAACATTAATACCTGTCGTTTCTAAATCGATAAAGGCAATTGGATTCTTTAAATTAAGATTCATCTATATATTTATTCTATTTTATTTAGGATATAAAAACCTGAGCTCGATGTAAAATTCGTCCACAGTTTGATCTGGTTTTGTGTAGAAATTTTCACAAAATCGAGCAGAAATATCGGGATATCTCAAACGATTTTGGGGCAATTTATACCAAAAGCAGGCAAATTAATAAAGGAAAGCTCTCTTCACAACATCTTCACATTAAAAATTCCTTAAAATAGCCCGCTATTATTTCAGAATTTTTAATGCGAATCTATTGCAAATATATCTTTCTGTGGATAGAATTTTACTTCGAAATCAGGTTTAACCTAACAGAAATATACTCTCTGTTAGGTTTTTAATATCATTATTTGGAATTAATACTGTTTATGCATTAATCATCATTGGCATTAACAACATCAACACATCTTCGTCAGCATTTTCGTTATCGTATGGTAAGAAAATACCTGCCCTTGTTGGATCAGACAATTCAACCATCACATTCGATGATGAAATATTTGCAAGGATTTCCAATAAGAATACTGATTTAAATCCGATTTCCAATTCTTGTCCTTCGTATTGACAAAGCAATCTTTCTCTTGCCGAGATCGAGAAATCGATATCCTGAGCAGAAACCACCAATTCATTTGCTTTCAATTCGAACTTAATCAAGTTACTTGCAGGATTCGAGAATACAGAAACACGCTTTAAAGTGTTGTACAACTCTACTCTGTCAATTGTAAGAACATTAGGATTGTTCTTTGGAATTACTGAATTGTAACTTGGATAATTTCCTTCAACCAAACGACAAATCAACTTGTAATTCGATAGTGTAAAGAATGCATTCTTATCATCGAATTCCACTTTTACAGGATTTTCCTCTTTTGGCAAGATATTGCGTAATAAAGAAGCTGGTTTCTTAGGTAAAATGAATGACGACTCCACGTCAGATCTTCCATCCAAACGTTTATAGCGAACCAACTTGTGCGCATCTGATGCTACAAAAGTCAAGTCATTATTACCCAACTCAACAAAAATACCATTCATAACCGGACGAAGTTCATCGTCAGCAGTAGCGAATAAAGTTTTGTTTACACCTGTTAAAAGAACATCACTCTCAACGGTAATATTTACCAAACTACTTTCTTCTTTTTCAGGAAGCTTTGGAAAATCTTCACCATTCTGTCCAACGATACTAAACACTCCATTTTCTGATGTAATTTTCACAGCCAAAGAGGTACTGTCGATATCGAAAGTTAGTGGTTGTTCCGGAAATTCTTTTAAAGTATCAGTCAAAATTTTAGCAGGAAAAGCAATCACCCCTTCACCTTCTGAAGTTTCAAGAGGAATGGTGGTAATTAAAGTAGATTCCAAATCAGATGCAGTTGCTATCAATTCACCATCTTTAAGCTCAAAAAGGAAGTTATCCAAAATTGGTAAAGTGTTTTTACTACTGATAACTCTACTTATGGCCTGTAAGTGACTTAACAATTCTGTACTTGATACTACAAATTTCATTTGCATAATATTTAAAAGTTAACCTAAAATTCTATATTTCAACGCTTAAACAAGTTCAAAACCGAAGCTTATTTTAGCACAGTATTAAGGGGTGAATATACAAATTTATTAAGGATTGACGATATCCTAAAGACAAAAAAGATTTGCCACTTTACTAAATAAAATCAGAATTTTATTTAAAAAGAGGATATTACCAATAATATTTAAGATACGAAGTTATTTTGAAATCATAAATATCTCTCTCATATTTATGATCTTGCAAATTTTCGTTTCCTCATAAAATATCTTAACACTCCAAAAATCAAAAGTAAAAACAAAGGTAAAACCACATTCACTACTTGCCAAAATAATCTTTCCGATCTGATTTTGGTTTTATCAAGCATTCTGAGTTTTACCTCACGTGCTCTTAATTCCATCCAACCTTCGTTATCGCACAAATAATCAATACAATTCAAAAGAAAACTTCTATTTCCATATGTTTTTCTTGAATATCTATCGTATCCCAAAGCTTCAATCTGCCTGTTTTTTCCAACTCCACGAACCCTGTTTTTAATGATATCTCCATCAGAAATCACAATCATTTTACTTGGAGAGCTTTCTGATTTAAATGATTTGCGATCGATTCCTTTCCAGGCTCTGTTCTTAAATGCCGATTGAAATTTCCCTTCAAGCAAAACCGCAATTTTCTTTCTACTCACTGCAAAATCTTCCGGCCTGGGTTGCTGATTCACAATCTCCAAACTTACAATACTTGGCACCTTTTCCAATCGCGTATAATCAGAACTTGTAAGCAGAGTTGTTTTCTTCACATTAGCATTCTCTCCTACCCAATCAATGGAATTGGCAAATTCAGCTTTTACCACATTCAATTTTCGCGTAATCGGATGATGATCCGGTGCGTTTAACAAAGGCGAATAATACCATGGAGCAGGCGTAAATTTCGGTTTTTCTCCGGGCAAAGCAGTTTGAACGGGAATCAGTTGTCCTTGAATATCCATCACCAAATCAGGATTAATCCTAACCCCATAAGTAAATAACTGGTCTTCGATATTTAATGGTTTATAAAAAGCTACTGTACTTTCTTTTACCTGCAGACTATCCATACTCGCCGACACTTCATCCACAAGCCACAGAATTCGTCCTCCATTCATCAAGTATTGATCAATCTGATATTTGGCCTCTCTGGAAAATTCATTTCGTGGCTGTGCAATTACCAGTGCTGAATATTTCTTTTTAGAATGATTCAGTTTTTGTGCTGAAACTCTATCGACCTCATATTTTTGTAGTAAAGAAGCTGTAAAATCGGCAACTTCAAATTCGTTCAATTCTCCTTGCCCAGTTAAGAAAGCAATATTTTTTGGTTGTTTACTTTGCAACATTCGAATGGCTTTTGTTAGCTCAAATTCGATGGTTTCAATGGAATGGTTCAAATTTTCTTCGGCAGATAAACCAGTCACATTTTTCAACAAATGAACCGAAGTTTCCTTTTCCGTATCATGAACTATTATTCCAGGAACAATAATCTTTTGCTTTAAGCTTCCATCGGTAGTTCTTTCCTGCAAACTGGTGGGTTTTAATCCTCGTGCAGCCAACTGTTCGTACATTTGGTTCCTTTGCTTGGGATTGGGAATATCACTGATGTTAATTAAGGCATAGTTGATATTCACATTTGCATAAGCCTCCAATTCGTCAAGCATTTCAATACTTGCTTTCTGAAGCTTTTTAAATCCATGTGGCAAATCTCCTGCAAGGTAAATTTCAAAGTATAAATCTTTATCAAGAGAACTCACCAGTTGTTTGGTATTATCTGATAATGTATATCTTTTCTCGGCTGTAAAATCAATACGAAAAAAATAAACCTGAAGAATAAGAACCAGAACTCCTAATCCAATTAATGAAATCAATAAATTGAGAATATCCTGCTTCCTTCTGTTTTTAATCATAGCTTTCTCTTTTACCATTTTCTACTCTTTAAAACTGTTTTTGTAATCAACAAAAAAGCCACAATTACACTTGTAAAATAAACCAGGTCTCTTGAATCCACTACTCCTCGAGAAATTGATTTATAATGTTCCTGGATTCCTAAATTGTAAATATCTGATTGTATATTCTGAAAAATGATCAAATCGGCTAAATAATCGAAACCGGTATAAAATAAAAAGCACAGAATTAAAGCAAGTAGAAATGCTACAATTTGATTATCGGTAACCGAACTGGAAAAAACACCAATTGCAATGTATACAGCTGCCAGCAAAAACAGACCAATGAACGATCCCCAGAAAGCACCTGAGTCAATGCTCCCAACAGGATTTCCCAAATAATAAATCGAGAAATAATAAATAAGGCAGAACAAAAGAGAAACTGAAATAACCAAAAGGGCAGCAAAGTATTTTGCCACTACAATATCCATCTCCTTTAAAGGTCTGGTATAAACCAGTTCTATGGTACCTTGTTTTTTCTCATCTGCAAACAGTCGCATACAAACCGCAGGAATCAAAAACAGATAAATCCATGGAGACATCCCGAACAGAACATCAAGGTTTGCATATCCTGTATCCAATGGGTTTGTTGATCCGGGAAATACCCATACAAATAATCCTGTTGCAACCAAATAAACTGATAATATCAGGTAACCTGTAAGAGAACTGAAAAAGGTTCGGAACTCCTTTATTAGAAGTGCTAGCATAAAATGTGTGTTGTTTTACTATACTACCACAAATTTGCAAAATTATTTTAGTAGAAAAAATTTGTTTTTCAATTCATTTAATTTACATAAATTTGAACATGAAAAATTGCCTGCTGCTTTTACTCTCTTTATTAATTTTCAAGTGCGGTGCTGCACAAGAAAATGATAATAATGATATATTAATAACAAGTATAAGATATCATTATGGCGTGGTTTTACCTCATCATAAATCAATCCGTTATTTGGTTAATGATCAAGTTAGTGCCATTGAGCTGAATTTTGGTTTTCTTCCATCAAGAAATCGATCATGGTCCAGATTGTACAATCAACCAGAAATAGGTTTGGGATTTTATCATGGAAGTTTGGGAAATGATAAAGTATTGGGAAATACGAATGCAATATTTCCATATATCAATTTTAATCTGAAAGACTACCAGAAAGGGAGTTTACGTTTTCAAACAGGTTTTGGAATTGCACATACAAAAAAACACTTTCACCCTACAGAAAATTATACAAATGTAGCAATAGGATCAGAATTCAATGCTTTCTTCAAAATTCTATTGAATGGTTCATATCATTTCACAAATAAGTGGTCTGCCAATGCAGGAGTAGGTTTTCAACACCTTTCCAATGGTTCCATAAAAGTACCCAACAAAGGACTTAATATGGCGACTGCAAGTATTGGTATTCAATATCATTTTAATGATTTTCACAGTCCTATTAGGAGGCATTCAAATTTAATCCATCCAAAATTAAATGATGAAATTGTAATCATTTGGAACAATGGCATAAAGCAAACAGCAGAAAAAGATGATCATAAATATTACAAAACAGGTTTAAGCCTGGGATATTTAAAAGGCATAAATGCCAAACAGAAAATTGGATTAGGAATCGATCTCTTCTACGATAAATCAGCAAACAGAGGAAAATGGGATTTTGATCCTCAAACCAAATTTAAAGATCGTTTTAGCCAGGCTATTTTTATATCTCATGAACTAGTTGTACAAAAATTTAGCATTATTGCAAATGTAGGAGCTTATACATTTTTCGAAACAAAACCAGAAAAACCTGTATATACCAGAATTGGTTTAAAATATGAGATAAATAAACATTTTTTAGCCAGCTTAGGTTTAAAAGCTCACTTGGGAAAGGCCGATTATATTGAATGGGGAATTGGTTATAAATTAAAAACAAATAATAATGAGAAACCATAGACTACTAGTTATTTTAATAACATTCTGCCTTTCATCATGCAGTTCTTTTAATCCTTTCGAAAGAGAAGGAGAATATATTGAAAAGAGAGTAGATATAAACGGAGTAAGTGCAATTAAAAACTTAAATACATTTCAGATTCAAATCATTCAGGATGATGAAGAATTTATTTTACTGAAAGGCGGAGAAAACCTGGTTTCAAAAACAAATGTTAGTGTTGCAGATCAACAATTGACAATAGACCATTCATACAACAATAATGCTCGTAATTTTGATTTAATTACTGCAGAAATTCATTTAAAAGAAGTAACTAAAATCACTTGTTCAGCTCCGGCAAACATTTCAAGTATAAATAAACTTAGTGGAAATCACCTCGACATTATTGTATATTCGGAATCACAACTAGTTGAAATGAATTTGAATTTAGAATATGACAGCATGAAATTTCACTCATTGGGCTCAGCAACTGGGGGGTATATTTTTTCAGGAATTTGTCGCGACACTCACTATACTCTTAATGGCGTAATTAATATTAAAGCAGGAGATTTACAGAGTGACAACATAAGTCTGGCTCAAAATGGTATTGGAGATGCTCATGTTTGGGCAAAAGATAAACTCAGTGTAACCATATACTCTAGTGGTAACATATACTACAAAGGAACTCCTGAAATTTCCGTAAAAAGAGTTCAGGTAAACAATCAGAATCCAACCGGAGAAGTATTACAAGAAAAATAATATTTTGTTGTTTCACTATTTTGAAGTAATTTAAATAGTGCTACTAACCCGTCCCATGATTAATCCATGAGAAGATTTCCAAAGTAATCTCTCAAATTTCAGGATTAACATTTCACATGTAATGTAATGAGTAATATTTCAACCCGCTTGGAATATTTAATAAATGGACGGTATGAGGTGGATTCTGCTGGTTACACTAATCTATTATTGGAATTGTGGCTTTACTCAGAAAATTCTTGAACAAAGAACTTTAAGTACAAGCTTTATATGTCATCATGGGTTAAGTGTTCCTAAAACTCCGGAACTCAACTACCTCATACAAGACAAGCTCAGCGCCAAAGAATTTAGAATTGGAATTCATCCCAATCCAAATAAAAGTTGGATCAATCAATACTCAGTAAGTGAGATAGGCATAGCCTATTATCAAGGTCCTCTGGGAAATGATGAAGTACTTGGTGAAATAAATTCAATCTACCCATACATTACTTTTCGCTTGAGCAACTGGAGAAACCTAAACCTATTTACAAGCATAGGTACAGGAATGGGTATAGTTTCCAAATCATTTCATCCTGTAGAAAATTATTCAAATAAACTAATTGGATCAAAATACAATGTTCATGTGAATTTAAATTTCCAACTAAAATATAAACTAGATCCTTTTAATCTAATTGGAGGCATCTACTTTAGCCATATTTCAAATGGTTCAACCAAACAACCTAATAGTGGCTTCAACTATATCACAAGTAACATAGGTATTTCAATAGATTGGGGAAAAAGAAAAAAAATCAGAAAGGTTGATGTTTTATTTCCCAAATTAAACAATGAATTCTTCTTGATTTCAAACCATGCTTTTAAGGAAAAAAGTGCTAACGATCCTCACACCTATTATGTAAGCAATCTTTCATCAGGATACTTATGGAGTATTAATTCAATGCAGCGTTTAGGCTTTGGGATTGATATATTCTATGATGAATCCATTAATCGTGGAGATTGGAATCTTTCTCCTGAAACTGATTTTGAAAATAGGATTTACCAAGGAGTATTTATTGGACATGATTTCGTATTTAACCGACTGACATTTTCAGCTCAATTGGGAGTTTACACATATTACCAATCTAAACCAGCTTCCTCTTCTCTTTATAATCGACTTGCTTTTAGGTATAAAATCGATAAACATCTGCTAATTAATATTGGATTGAAAGCATATTTAGATCAATCGGATTATATAGAATTTGGTATTGGATATTATTTTAATAAAACCAAAAAATCATGAAAATCAGCCATTACTTACTCTTTTTATTCTACTTACTTGTTTCATCCTGTTCATTTATCAATCCTTTTGAAGACAGTGGAACAGAAACTGATGTACTATTCGAAACCAAAACATTTAATACAATAGTTCTTGAGGGCATTTTCTCTGTTACCATCATTCAGGACAATAGTCATTCCATTTATTTTAAAGGAGGTGAAAACATTCTTGATAAATTTTCATTTACTGATCAGGAAAACACACTTATTTTAAGGCATAGTTATAGCAATTGGCTGCACAATTTAGAAATTCCAATACTTGAAATTCATTGTTCAAAACTAAATGAAATCAAATTTCATACATCATGCAATCTTCATAGCAAGGGAACACTTTCAGGTGATAAACTAGCAATATACCTGACAGAAGAAGCTGACATTGTAGAAATGAATTTAAACTTGAATTTTGAAACTTTTAACTTTGACAGTAGAGGATCAAGTTCCGGAAAACATACATTTAAAGGCATATGCAACAACGCACATTTTACACTAAATAGCAGTAACAACATACTCGCTAATAAATTGGAAACTGATAAAATGAGAATTGGTCACAACGGACTTGGCAATGCTCACATTTGGGTAAATGATAGTCTGAATGTAACATTCTACAATTCAGGTAATGTATATTATAAAGGAAGTCCTCACATTACTGTTTACAGAGTTCAAGTCAATAACCAAAAAGCTTCCGGCCAAGTATTATCACAGTAATGCTATTGGGCTTTTAAATCCTCAACAATCATCTTGGCAAATCGAGCCGAAGCACCTGCTCCTCCCAATTTTTCATTTAGCTTTTGATAATTCGTAAGCATTTCGGAGCGGTAGTTTCCTTCCTCTAAAATGTTCTTTAATTCGCTTGCAATACTCTTTTTATTACAATAATGTTGGATCAATTCTTTCACAATCAATTGATCCATCACCAAATTAACCAAGGAAATGTATTTTACCTTTAGCAATCGCTTGCCAATTGCAAAAAGAATTTTGCCACCACCTGTGATATAGCAAACAACCTGAGGGATTCTCAAGAGAGCTGTTTCCAAAGTAGCAGTTCCCGAAGTTACCAATGCCGCTTTCGACTGCTGCAATAAATCGTAGGTTTGTCCGTAAACAAATTTCACATCTCTATCGCCCACTACTTGTGAGTAAAATTCCTTTGTAATTGAAGGAGCTGCAGCCACAACGAACTGATGATCCGGAAAATCACCAACAACATCTAACATTACAGGAAGTATTCTTTCTATTTCCTGCTTTCTGCTTCCTGCCAATAAGGCTACAATTGGTTTATTTGAAAGATTGTTTTTAGCCGTGAAATCTTCAAATGATTCATCTTTATTTGGACGATTTTCAATGGCATCCAACAAAGGGTTTCCACCAAAACTCACCTCATAATTGTGCTTTTTGTAGAATTCCGTTTCGAAAGGAAAAATGGTGAACATGCGATCAACATGTGCTTTAATCTTCTTTACTCTTCCCTCTTTCCAAGCCCAAATTTTAGGTGAAATATAATAATGAACTCGAATTCCATTTTCCTTTGCAAACTTTGCCATTCGCAAATTGAATCCAGGATAATCCACAAGAATCAAAACATCGGGTTTGTACTCCAAAAGATCCTTCTCGCACAATGAAAAGTTCGCTCGAATCTTTCCCAAATTCTTTAGCACAGTTAAGAATCCCATAAAAGCAGTTTCTCGATAATGCTTTACCAATTCACCGCCTTGTGCTTGCATAAGGTCGCCACCCCAGAATCGAAATTCGGTTGCCGAATCCTCATTTTTTATTTCTTTCATCAAGTTCGAAGCATGAAGATCACCGGATGCTTCTCCTGCTATAATATAATATCTCATGGAATTCTGAATTATGATCCCGACAGTTATCGGGAATGAGTTGAGAATTAAATCCTCACAATTCAATACTTACTTGTTGATTTGGATTCAATCACCAAATCTTATTTTTCTTCTTTATCAGCGTCTAAAATCCAAAACGGAAAACCATTATGGCAAAAGAATACAATATGGTAGCCAAAAGCACTCCTCTTGCTGCTCTTAACAAATCGGTTTTAATAAACAAAAAGAAAAAAACAATATTACCAAAGTATACTCCCAAAGCCATTACCTTGGTATACACCCTGTAAATTAGCAAACTGTCTATAAACTCCTTAATGGTCAATTCATCCTGGAAACGTACCACATAAGCCAACAAAATTGATAGTACTGGTACAAGCAAACCAATAATGAGTCCTAAAATAGTAGAATTAATCTTCGACTTCATAATCCCAGGTTTTAAGGTCTTCCACCAATTGGTGAGCTGTCATATCAATTTTTGTAGGAACAACAGATGCATAACCATTATTAATTGCCCATTCATCTGTTTCTTCAGCATTCGGTTCTGCATTCTTAAAGTAGCCTGTCAACCAATAATAATCTCCCCCGAAAGGATCTTGTCTGTGATCAAATTCCTCTTTCCAGCGACCATCTGCCTGACGACAAACTCGAATGCCATTTATATCTCCTTTAGGGAAATTCACATTCAAACAAACACTTCTTTCCAGTCCTTTTTCAAGCAAATTGGCAAAAATCTTACGGCCGTATTTAATACATTGTGAAAAATCAGCATCTGCACTAAAATCGTTAAGCGAATACCCTATGGAAGGTATTCCGTTCAAACAACCTTCGATAGTTGCACCCATGGTTCCCGAGTACAAAACACTAACCGATGTATTTGCACCATGATTGATACCTGAAACCAAAAAATCAGGAGTTCGAGGTAAAATCTTGTTCAAAGCCAGTTTTACACAATCAACAGGAGTTCCTTTACAAGAATAAATGTGCAGATTTTCCTCATCGCGAACTTTTTTAATTCGGATAGGCACTTCTACTGTTATAGAGTTTGATTTTCCTGAATTAGAACGGTTTGGAGCAACGACATAAATATCGCCAAATCCTTTAACCATTGCCACCAAAGCTTTAATTCCTTTGGCATTTAATCCATCATCGTTAGTAACAAGTATTATTGGTTTATCGCTCATATTTCAATTTTGATAATTGTACAAATATATCCGAATTTGGGGCAATAAGCAATATTAAATTTAACCACTAAGTACAACTAAGCTAATCTCCAGCTTGCACAAAGAATAATTTCTTTGATTCTCATTAATTCCTAACATTTCGTTTGAGATAAATACCATAAACTTCGTGCTACTTTGTGATGTACTTTGCGCTAAATGAGTAAAACGAATGCCTTGGTGGTAAAATCACAAAAACTTAAACACTTTATCCTTAGATGTTCTTTGGTACTTGAGTCTAAAATTTCTACTTTTGTAAGCTTGTAAACAGTAGACAAACTGCATCTGTTTACAAGTATAATTTGATAATTATCTGATAAAATATACATACAAATGAAGGTATCGTACAAATGGCTGAAAGATTATATTGACATTGATCTTTCTCCTGCAGAAATGGATGAGATTCTAACTCAAATTGGATTGGAAGTTGGCGGAATTGAAAAATTCCAATCAATTAAAGGAGGTTTAGAAGGATTGGTTATTGGTGAAGTAAAGACTTGCGAACCTCATACCAACTCAGATCATTTGAGCATTACAAGCGTTGATGTTAACGGCGACGAACTTTTACCTATTGTTTGCGGTGCACCTAATGTGGCTGCAGGACAAAAAGTAGTGGTTGCCACAGTTGGAACTGTTTTGTACGATGGCGACGATAGCTTTACCATAAAGAAATCGAAAATTAGAGGTGAGCTTTCAATGGGTATGATTTGTGCTGAGGACGAAATTGGTCTTGGACAAGGTCACGATGGAATTATGGTTCTTCCTGAAGATGCTGTTGTGGGAACTCCTGCTGCAGAATACTTCAACATTGAAGATGACTTGACCATTGAAATTGACTTGACTCCTAACCGTATTGACGGAGCATCCCACATTGGTGTAGCTCGCGATATGGCTGCATACCTTAAGCAACAAAAAGAAATTGATTACAAACTTCCTTCGGTAGAAGATTTCAAAGTTGACAACCACAACTTGCCTATCGATGTGAAGGTAGAAAATAACGAGGCTTGCCACCGTTACTCAGGGGTTTGTATCAACGGTGTTAAAGTTGCTGAATCACCAGAGTGGTTACAAAATCGCCTTAAGGCAATTGGTTTGAGCCCAATCAACAATGTAGTGGATATTACCAACTACGTTTTGTTTGAAACTGGTCAGCCATTGCACGCATTCGACTATGCAAAAACAAATGGCAAAGTAGTTGTAAAAACTCTTGCTGACGGAACCTTATTCAAAACCTTGGATGAAGTTGAAAGAGAATTGAACGTGAAAGATTTGATGATCTGTAACGACGAAGCTCCAATGTGTATTGCCGGTGTATTCGGTGGAATTGAATCGGGTGTAAGCGAAACAACTACTGATATTTTCCTGGAAAGTGCATATTTCGATTCAGTATTTGTTCGTAAAACTGCACGTCGTCACGGTTTAAATACCGATGCGTCTTTCCGTTTCGAACGTGGAACTGATCCTAACAACACCATCTATGCAATGAAACGCGCTGCTCTTTTAATCAAAGAGATTGCAGGTGGCGAAATTGCATCAGATGTTATCGATATTTATCCTAATCCTGTTGAAGATTTCAAGGTAGAGGTAAGCGTTGAGCGCATCGAAAACCTGATTGGAAAACAGATTGGAAAAGAAACCATCAAAAACATTCTTACCGCTTTAGAAATTAAAGTTGAGAAAGAAGATGGTGACACATTGAATCTATTGGTTCCTCCATACAGAGTGGACGTGAAGCGTGAAGCTGATATCGTAGAGGAAGTATTGCGTATTTATGGTTTCAACAATATTGAAGTAGCTTCAAAAGTGAATGCTTCATTAAGCTATGCTCCAAAAATTGACGAGCACAAGCTAAGAAATACCATTGCTGATATGTTGACAGCTGCTGGTTTCAACGAAATCATGAACAACTCGTTGACCAAAGCTTCTTACTACGAAGGATTGGAAAGCTTTAAACAAGAGAACACAGTTCGCATCTTCAACCCATTGAGTTCTGATTTGAATGCAATGCGTCAAGGATTGTTGTTTGGTGGTTTGGAGTGTGTAGCTTACAACATCAACCGTAGAAACTCAGATTTGAAATTCTACGAGTTTGGTAAATCATACCAGCACTTCGTGAATCCTGAAAACGAAAACCCAGTTGATAACTATTTCGAGAAAGAACGTTTGGGTGTTTTCATGTGTGGTAACAAAACTGCAACTAGCTGGAACTTGAAAGAAGAGCCAACAAGCTTCTACCACATGAAAGCTTACGTTGAAAATATCTTAAGACGTCTTGGTTTCAATATCGAGAAATTAAGAATCAGAGAAACCGAAAACGATCAGTTTACCGAAGGATTAAGCTACGGTATTAAGAAAAAAGTATTGGTTGAAATGGGTATGGTTAGTGGAAAAATCTTGAAGGCAATGGATATTGACACACAGGTTTACTACGCTGATTTCGACTGGGCTTTATTGATTCAGGAAGCTATGAAAAACAAGGTAAGCTATACTGAATTGCCTAAGTACCCGGCTGTGAAACGTGATCTTGCTTTGTTAATCAACAAATCGGTAAGTTTTGCTGAAATCAAAACCATTGCTTTCAACTGTGAGAAGAAGTTATTGAAATCTGTTTCATTATTCGACGTTTACGAAGGAGAAAAACTAGGTGCAGATAAAAAATCATACGCAGTTAGTTTCATTCTTCAGGATACTGAAAAAACTTTGAACGACAAGCAGATTGACAAGATCATGCAAAAGCTAATTAAGAGCTACGAAAAACAATTGGGTGCAGAATTGCGTTAATTGTTAATAAATAAAACTAAGAAGCCGGTTCCATTGGGAATCGGCTTTTTTTTATGAGTAATTGCTCCTTAAATTCATAGTTCACATAGCTTCCTCAGATTTGCAATCTGATATTTGTGGAACATGAAATTTACAGGAGCATGAGGATTTAAGTTTTTTTTTCTGATTTGGTTTTTGAGACTTGGGGATTGATTGTTCTTTTTCTAAATTTGGTAACTTCATACTGAAATACACAAAACATGAACCTTCTGCTAATCTCTGTAGCTCCCATTGCCATTATTCTATTCTACGTTTACTATCGCGACAAATACGAAAAAGAACCACTTTCTTTATTGGGGAAAGGGCTTCTGGCTGGAATGATCATTACCATACCAATCATATTTGCCGAGAAAGCTGTATCCACTTTTCTTCCGTATATTTTTAATGGAAAAATTGGTTATGCCTTTGGCGATGCTTTTTTAGTAGCTGCGCTTTGCGAAGAGGCCTTTAAACTATTGGCGGTTTACATTTTGGTATGGAAAAACCCAAACTTTAATGAACGATTCGATGGGATTGTATATGCGGTTTTTGTATCGCTGGGATTTGCCTTGGTAGAAAACATCATGTATGTATTTTCGAACGGAATGAGCACCGGAATTGCAAGAGCTTTCACGGCAGTTCCTGCCCATGCCATGTTTGGCATCATGATGGGCTATTACCTCGGATTGGCCAAGTTTTCGAAAGGCAGTAGACTTCCGCTCTTTGTAATGGCATTCTTTATTCCATTCCTGGTACATGGCATCTACGACTTTATACTAATGGTACAAATCAACTGGGTACTTATCCTATTCTTCCCATTCCTAATTTATTTGATGTACAAAACAAATGGGAAAATGACCGAATTAAATAACAAATCAATATTTCGATACAGGTAATTAAAATCAGCCAAAGCTTGCAGCCCAGATTCGGCAGGAATCAAAACAAACACTCCTGCCTAAATATTATTGCTTTATATCTAATCTGTATTACAATCGTAAAAAGCTCGTACAAACAGCGTTCAATAATTCAATTCGAACTTTGATAATATCATAAAATGATCTGAAGGAAAGCCTCCAAATGCAGTAGATACTACCTTCGAACTAATAATAGTAAGCCCCTGCCCTTTGTAATAAAGCTGGTCAATTCTTTCGCCCCATTGATGCGTGAAACCCGGAAATGTATTAACATCCTTGTGCATGGAACGAAAGGCATCTTCAAAGCCATTGTTCAAAAGCTTAACTGAAGCCTTGTTATCTCCACCATCGGTATGAGGAATAGCATTAAAATCTCCACCAAACAAGATAGGCGTCTTGTTGGCATCATTAAATTTTTCTTCATGAAATTCATAAACCTTAGGAAAGGAAGACATGCCATACCAATTCGACATTGCATAAACCTCTTGATTTTTGCTTAAGCTAATTTTTACTGAAACATTCATGAATTCCGTTTTATCCAAAACCTCTAGTTTCTTAATAGGATAACGACTCAATACAGAAATGTTTGATCCTTGAGAACAATAATCCCAATCTGATGTGGTCGCAAAATAATAGCCCAATTCAGCAGCGATAAAATCGCCCGACGAATAAGTTTCTTGCATGAGAACAATATCTGCATTGTACTTTTTTAATAGTTCTGCAATCCGTAACCTGGAATCCCATCCATCCTTTTTCTGAGTAAAATGAGTGCCCCCATGCCATATATTCCAAACAGCAACTGTTAGTGTGTCTATTTTCTCCACTACCGTTTTAGCTTTTGTTTTCCGGTATTTACTATAGTTATCTCTAATGGCTTCCGGGCCTAAAGCTTGCTGATAAAATGCGAGCATGTCGATAGAAAAATCGGAAGGATAAAATTGTTCTTCCCTACCAAATTGCTTTACATAAAAATCATTGATACACAGCTTGCCATTTTGTAAGTAATAAATTTTACTTACCGGCTTTAATGCTGTTAATTCAGGATTTTGACTTACAGTATAGGGGTTGTAATATAAGGAACGATGAATGGAATTTACTTTCTCAAGTATTGCCAGCTTTTTCTCTCTCAAACTACTCCTTTCAGCCTCGTCAACATTGAGTTTGCTCAGATATAACTCTTTCGGATCAACAACCAAACTAAAAAACTCATCCTCGGCAACTTCCCCCACCTTTAATTTGTTGAATTCACAAACCAATTCCTGAAGCTTCTCCTGTCCTTTTTTGATTTCTGCCAACACTTCATTCCCGTAATCAAAGTCGTACTCTTTACTACCAACTACTATTGGGGTGTTACTAAAAAAATCGAACGAAAGCTTGTAAATGGCTATGTTTTCCCCATCAAAATAAAGTCTCACTTCCGATAAAATATCATCATACGTCATCGTAACCTGATGCCACAAGCCATCAGATAATGGTAACTTATCGCCATTATCTCTTTCGTAATTCAATCGGCGTTTGCCAGAGCCAACAGACCAGCCAATGGTTCCTCCCGAGCTATACAAAGCCCATCCTTTATTTTTTTGCGAGCTGATTCCTTTGTTTAGAAATTCCTTTTGAGAAATTAATACCGTAGGTTTTGTAGATTCGCTCCTGACCCAAAACTGAACCGTAAAGCTCGTTTTTTCATCAAAAGGCAGGTTCTTTACTACCAAATGATTAAAATCATTGTCGGTGGGACATATAGATAAACAATGACCGTCTATTCCTTTTTCATACGAAAAACCATCTCCAACAAGATCTAATTCTCTCCTTTTGGTATTATCTTCAAAATCTAATCTCAACCTGCTATACTGACCATAGATTTCCGCATGTACCAGATTGGCAACTATTATTAACAGAGCATAAATTCCGATTCGTTTCATTTGGTATTAAATATTTTGCTTATTGTATTTGTGGGTGATGCGCAAGCTACAAGCTCGCTCTATCTGAAGGAGCTGCTATAACTTATTTTTCTTAATTGATTTTATAAAACTGATAATTTCTTTGCCATTAAAAGCTTCCATTCCTTCACCAATTTTAATGTGCCTTTTTCCATAATCAAAATCAACCGTTACAGGATTCAAATCATATTCTCTCCATTTTTCCGGATGATGTTTGATACCCAAAACTGACACCTCTCCAGATGCTCGATAAGTTTCGGCCTTTTCATTTTTCATGCTTTTATGATTGCTGATTTTACTCAATTCTTATTGTTCACATTTGAAATCAATAAACAGGTTTGAAACCACAGATAAATGATTAGAATCAATCGTAACTCTTTTGTTTCCCACTAGCTTGTTCAGCCATGGAAAGAAATAGATACTCGCAAATACCCCTCCAAATATCCCAAAAAGAATTTCTACATATCCATGATCTGAAAAAAGTGGAGTACATGCAAATGCAAGCAAAACAGGAAAGACCATTACCTCAGAAAGTTTCTTCTTATACTTTATTCCTTCCGAATAAATATTCATTTAATGGTGTTTGTATCATTAATTAAATTGCTTGGCAACCAGGCATGTTCATTTGCTCAAGCCATGGGAACTCCTTACTCTTATTCAAAAATTGCAACAACCCTGGCTGGCGCTGCCGATGCCCCTTCAATTTTAAGTGGGAAAACTGCAACTTTAAAACCCGTGTATGGAAGACTTCCCAAATTCACAAGCTGTTCCATATGGCAATACTCTTTCCTTTGTCCAACTACATGAGCTTCCCAAAACAACTCCGAATTCTTGGTTTCTTTTGCTTTTTTTATCAAATGTTTCAACGGCAAGTCCCAACCCCAGGAGTCAATCCCCATCACTTTTATCCCTTGGTCAATTAACCATTCGGTAGCGTCTGCACTCATACCTGTCCCTTTATCCGGGAAATCTTTTGTGCCATTATAAATGTCTCTGCCGGTATAAATCAAAACAATCATACCTTCCTTGATCGATAGCTTTTCTTTTTCAAGAAAAACCTGAATATCCTCCACACTTATCGCATCAAAATCTTCCTTATGGCTCATATCAATCACAATACCATCGCCATAACACCATTCCAAAGGTATTTCATCTACGGTCTTTGCACGCTCTCCATTTACGGTAGGTGTATAATGCCAGGGGGCATCAATATGTGTTGTAGAATGCACCCCCATATGCTTTATGGTATCATCTGCCCAACCCTTAAATCCTTTAGGGAACAAGCGTTTTGGCAAGCCCAAAAAACGCAATAACAAACCTGCCTTTTTATGTGCCTTGTGTTTAATCTTAACCTTCATAAACCAAGGATCTGACTTATTGTATCGTATGGGTTTTGATAAATCTACTATTTTCATTGTCTCCGTTTTTTTTTACTCCTGTCAAAGTTTATTGCTTAATCTTTATTCTTTTTTGCATTCGCAAAAGACGAGCTGTAGGTTCTCTTTATCAGGGGATTTATTAGCCAATATTGGACATATTCTTTTCTAAAATAAGTCTAATAATCGCTTTTTCCATTGATTTCGCAAAATACTCTTGTTTATCTATAATATCATAGGCTAACCAAAGCTCATTTTTCCTGTTCAAAATTAAATAGATATAACCATTGTCATACATCCCTAGATTAAGATAATCTGGTTCCTTCTTATATTCGGAAGCATGTCTGACAAACTGTTTAACTTCATTAGTCCAGTTAATTTCAATTTCTTTACTTGTCCAAAGCTGAGTGAACTTTGTCTTTCTATTCTTCAAATTCCGGAAGGCTCACTTTGCCATCCAAAAACATGTTAACTTCTTCAAGTTTCATGATTACTAGCCTTGGTTCAGATTATACCCAACTTGTAAATAAATCACATCTATACACTTTACAAAACCATAGTAAAGGTATAAAATGCAGTATTTTATTTTCGTCACTGAAAGTACAAAACAATAATTCCTCAGCAAAGTAAAGCAATAAATATTCTACACTGCATTATAGCCTAACGAAACAAAGGATAATATTGTCATAAATACTTTAATCTCACCTCGAAACATTTCAAAGTGAACTTGAAGGGCTAACTTCTAAACAAGACCTAATAAACTTTAATTAAATGCTGTAACCACACATTTACAATAGCAAAGAAATCATTCAACAAAAATATTCCAAACACCAATCAAACTAACACACAGGGCTTACTAAAAAAGGATATGTAAATTTTAATTTAACTTCAACACCTAGTCTCAACACCTAGCTTACTAGGAATTACACTCAACTTATGACTAACTTTCAAATATCATATTAAATTTTTATGATTATTTTTCAATAATTTTTACGGTTAATTAAAAAATTATTTTTAATTTCGAATCAACCACCAGACCAACCAATCATAAATATTTAAAACCTATTAAAATGAGAAAGACATTCATATTGAAAACAATTCTATTGATGATGCTATTTGCATCAGTAACACTAAGCTCATGTAGTGATGACAATATGGATCTTACCGGTGACTTAACCATCACACTAGATGGTGATTATTACAAGGGAGGAACTTATGAAATTTACACAGAAGAGGCTGCATTAGCGGACAGATCAGGCTCAACAGAGGTCTCTCCTCGTCCTATACACGATGGTTTACTGTATGGAGTACATACGATTACAGACTTAAATCACGGAACATATTACATTAAGTATTTTCCAAAAGACAGTTACAATGATCAAAGTATGTCATTCCAAATTTCGGGAGGCAAAACCACCAAAATATCAATCTAGATTATTTGGTATTAAACTGGAAGAATAAAACTAAACAATTTTTCTCATATCATTTTAGTTAGAACACCTGCACTATCGAAAGACAGTGTGGGTGTTTTTTACGAAATTAAATCTTAAAACATTGAATAAACAACAAAAATTACTTCTCAGACTTTCCTTTTGTGCTTTGTTTTTTTCCAGCATGCTTGGTTTTCGGTACCAAATCACACCAAATATAGAAGCAGTAGATTATTGGTTCAGATTAATACCACTACCCATTCTAGATTACAATGGCATTTCCGATTTAAAACATCTCGACACTAAAATACTGGGATATGTATTTTTTCTTATCAATGCATTAATCCTGTTTTTTAAAGTAAAATACGATAGAATACTATTGCCTGCTTTAATTATTTTCGTTTTCAGTACAGGCTTTGCCATCTTTTTCGAAATTTGGTCTCTATCACAATATTTGTATGGTAGCTACTCAGGACAATCATTGTACATTGGTCCTTTCCTGTTCCTGTTCAACCTATCGATAATAAAAAGCTACCCAAGAAGATTGGAACTTAGAAAATATTCATTGTAAAATAAAGTAAGCGAGCAGGATTCAAAACAAAGAGCATCAACACAACCAGACTAAAGTGACAAATTATATTAATACATAATTGATGTAACAATTACTGGTATGAGTTCGTCACAATCAAATACCAAACAAATCACACATGAAACAAATTAAAATTATCCTTATCGTACTGGTATGTCTTTTTATAAGCATGAACCTTGGTGCACAGACAACAGCAAGCACTCCAAAGAAGCTGACCAAAAAAGAGATGATGAGTGAATTGAAGAAAATTTACGATCAGAGCTTATATCACAACTATGTAATCAGGAAAATTGGCAGACAAGCCTTCAAAACCAAGGCAAATTATTCGAACTTTATTGAATATGCCAAAATTGCTACAAAATCGCGCAGAACCAAACTGCTGATAAAAATTGCAAAGAAAACATCTCGCTTAAAAAGAGAAACCCTCTTGCCGGTTGAAGCTGCTAAACTTGTTGATGACACCTATGTAACAACCAAAGAAGTAAAACGAGCCATACGAAAATCTCATAGAGCTAAAAGCAACAAGCAAAAGAAAAAATTTGACGAATACATTGCCTCACTTGGCAAATGGTAATATAAAATAAGGAGGGCTGAATCTTTTGAATTCAGCCCTTATTGTTACTTTAAATAAAAATCAAGAAGTGAACGATACACTTTTATCCTTTCTAAATCCTAACATTAAGTACAATATCACCCCAAAAAGAAAGGCTGCCCCATGGGCAATTGTAGTAATAAGCGGAAAGGTGAAACCAAAATAAACATCTGCTAATATGACTACTGCTATTGAAACCACAATCATCCATTTTGTTTTCATCAATAAAGACAACCTATGTCTGAATACCACAAGCACCAACATCCCTGCAATAGCATTCCAAATAATCGAAATTCCTTGAGCCCTTAATACAAACCAGAAAGTTGCTTGAACTACAACGGCAACAATCAAAACAATTCCCCAACGTTTCGCAATTGACTGTAACATCGGAAGAAAAAAAGGCAACACGGCCACGACTAACAAGGCATAATTAAGAACAGAAAGTTTCAGATCTCCGCCATAGGTGAATCCATTGAAAAGGGTAGTAATAATATCATTCATACCTATTGAGTTTATAGTTTTGATTTATTTTACTTTGATTAAAAGATTTAGCGAGACCTAATTTAATCAAAAAGAAAATTCCATCAAACCAAGCTAAACTTGAATGATCAAAACACCAAATAAACATCTAAATATCAACCCAAATCTTCCGTAACCAAAACTAAAAACAAGCATATATTTGGAGAATAAAAAAAAAGCCCACACCTTTGTTTCGTAATTTTACGAAATACGAAACGCATGGAAGAAGTAAAACAATTTTATTCCGTTGAAGAAAAAAAACTAGCCAGGTATGCCAAGGCCTTATCACATCCTGTACGTGTTTACATCTGCGGTATTTTATCGAAACAAGCATGTTGCTACAGTGGCGATTTAGCCGAAGAGGTACCCATTGCACGATCAACCCTATCGCAGCATTTGAAAGAATTAAAAAACTCAGGTTTGGTACAAGGAGAAATCAATCCTCCTAAAATCAAATACTGTTTAAATAAAGAGAACTGGGCAGAAGCTCAACAATTATTCAAAGAATTTTTTAAATAATAAACTATTAATCATGGACATTAAAGTATTAGGACCAGGCTGTAAAAAATGCAACACACTTGCAGAAGCTACAAACAAAGCAATTAGCGAATTATCAATCGAAGCAAATGTTGAAAAAGTAGACGATATGGTTAAAATTCTATCGTACGGTGTAATGTCAACCCCTGCTTTGGTAATCAACGAAAAAGTAGTTGTAAGCGGCAAAGTTCCTTCGGTAGCTGAAATTAAGGAATTTATCCAAAAAGCATAAAAAACGCTAAGGCTGTTGGCTATCTGCCAGCAGCTTTTAACCCAATACAATAACACTAAAACACAAACAAAATGAAGAAAACAATAACATTAGGCATACTGGTTTTAGGTTTAAGTTTTGGCGCTTGCCAATCGAACACAAAAAAAGAAACCGCAAAAGCAGAAACAGCTTGCAAAGGAGAATGTACAAAATGTGAAAAATCGGATGAACACAAAGTAGCATCTAACAATGCTGAAGCGGGAGTATATTACTTCCATGGCGACAGAAAATGTAAAACTTGCAAAGCTGTTGGTGCAAAAGCAAAAGAAGTAGCTGCAAGCTTAAATGCTAATTTCTTCGATATCAATTTCGATCAGGAAGAAAACAAAGAGTTGGCTAAAACATTCCAGGCAAGTAGCTCAGGATTGTTCATTAAAAGTGCTAAGTCAGGAGAAATTCAGGATTTAACAACATTTGCTTTCCGCAATGCCATTAACGACACTCCTGCATACATCGAAAAACTGGAAACTGTAATCAAAGCTGAGCTACAATAAGACTATAATGGAATATTTAGATCAACTATTATCGCAAAGTAGCTTTCCAATATTATCGGCATTTTTACTGGGAATTATGACAGCGATTAGTCCTTGCCCCTTGGCAACAAACATCACTGCCACAGCCTACATTAGTAAAAACCTTAGCGATAAAAAAAGAATCTTTTTTAACGGATTGGTTTATACATTGGGAAGAGCAATAAGCTACACTGTTTTGGGAGTAATTCTGTTTCTTGGTGCAAGTAAATTCGATATTTCAAGTTTTTTCAACACCTATGGAGAAAGGCTGTTGGGACCATTGCTAATCATTATCGGAGTTTTTATGCTCGATATTATTTCCATTAATTTCCCAGGTATTAGTTCCCTTACCGATAAGTTGAATGGGGAGAAAATGAGAGGAAAGTATTGGGGTGCCCTACTAATGGGTATGATTTTCGCACTGGCTTTTTGCCCATACAGCGGCGTTTTATATTTCGGCATGTTGATTCCATTAACCGTTTCGCAAGCCGATGGATTATTACTTCCTATTGTTTTCGCAATTGCAACCGGACTGCCTGTAATTATTATTGCCTATTTGTTGGCATTTACCTTATCGGGTGTTGGCAGTTTTTACAATAAAATTAAAAGTTTCGAGTACTGGTTTAGAAAAGTAGCAGCGGTAATATTTATAGTCGCAGGATTGTATTTCTCTTACATTTTCTTTATCCAATAAACGAATAGTTTTTATAGACAATCATGATCAAATCAATTCAAATCACAAACAGAAATCAGATAATATTGGTTCTATTATCATTACCAATTTGGTATTTTTTATATGTGAACCTTCAGAATATTGTTGATTTTCTAACCTATACGGTTTTCGGAATGAACAAAGAGGCTCACTTAACTGAAGCTGTTAACTTTTTCATATTCGAAACCCCTAAAGTTTTTATGCTATTGGTTTTGGTTATTTTTGGTGTAGGAATTATTCGCAGTTATTTCTCACCAGAAAAAACGAAAAACTTTCTTGCTGGAAAATCAACATTTTTTGGCAACGTAATGGCTGCTTTACTTGGTGTTTTAACTCCTTTTTGTTCTTGTTCTGCCATTCCTTTATTCTTAGGTTTTGTTGAAGCAGGAGTACCTTTAGGTGTAACTTTCAGCTTCCTGATTGCAGCTCCTTTGGTAAACGAAATTGCTTTAGGAATGCTGGCAGAAGCTTTCGGATGGCAAACTGCACTTCTTTATACATTTACAGGTTTATCAATTGCCATTTTTGCAGGTTGGTTAATTGGAGCTTTAAAACTTGAAAAGTATGTACATGAGTGGGTTTACGAAGTTAAAACAGGACATACTGAAATTGATACGACCAAACTTTCTTTTTCGGAACGTATTCAATCAGGCTTAAACTCGGTAAAAGAAATTGTTGGTAGAATTTGGATATACATTGTTGCCGGAGTAGCAATTGGCGCCGGAGCTCATGGTTATGTACCTGAAGATTTCATGGCCAATCTAATGGGAAAATCAGCATGGTATTCAGTTCCATTGTCCATTTTTATTGGAGTTCCAATGTATTCTAATGCTGCAGGGATTATTCCAATCGTAGAAGTATTGGTTGCAAAAGGAGCTGCTTTAGGAACCACTTTGGCCTTTATGATGTCGGTTATCGGATTATCATTGCCTGAGGTTATTATCCTGAAAAAAGTACTTAAAATGCCGTTAATATTGGCATTTGTAAGTATTGTTGCTATCGGAATTCTTATAGTTGGATTTATTTTTAACTTTATCTACTAAGATTTGGTATGAGATAAAGAAAGCAATGCATAGTCATTCAAAAAATATAAGTAACTCAAACCCTATCGTACTGTTCGATGGGGTTTGTAATTTTTGCAACACCTCTATTCGTTTCGTGCTTGCATACAACCGGGCAGAAAACATTCACTTCTCTCCTCTACAATCTGATTTTGCGAAACAATTGCTTGCTGAACACAATCTATCTTTCGATGAGATGAATACCGTAGTCTTCATCGAAAACAACGAAGTTTACACCAAAAGCTCTGCAGCTTTTAAAATTGCAAAACATCTAGTCTACCCTTGGAGAATACTCTATTACTTCAAATACCTACCTAATGCTATTACCGATTGGGTTTACGATCTGATTGCCAGAAACAGATATTCCTGGTTTGGTAAAAAGAACCAATGCATGGTTCCTAAGCCTGAATGGAGGAAAAGGTTTTATGAGTAAAATTTGGAGTACTCAATATTGAAATAGTCTCTCGCTGATCTTCGCAGGTTAAGTAACGAAGGTATTAAATTATATCATCAAACAGCTTAATTTATTAATAGAATTTGACTGCTCAAGCCGCAAGGCTCTTACTTTCTGCACATAAGCAGCTTGTCCTTCCAATGCCACTCAAACCAAATAGTACATTAAATAAAGTATACATTCACACTTTCTAATCTGCGATAATCATATCCTTCATAAAAATCAGTATCTGAAAACAAAAAAAGCCGGAATCCCTATGAACTCCGGCTTGTAGTATCTTTTGACTTAAATTAGTCTCCAAATGCAATACCAACACCTTTTGCAGTAGCAACAAGGTTCGATTTTGGATCAACCAAGTTTTGCTGGCCAATAGCCTCAGGAAGAGGAACACCAACAACTTCTGGGTGACGGTAAGCTACCATCTGACCAAATTTACCTTCCAAAACCATTTCGAATGCCTTAACCCCGAATTGAGTTGCTAAAACACGGTCGTAGGCTACAGGAATACCTCCACGTTGAAGGTGACCCAATACAGTAGTACGAATATCAGCTTCAACACCAGCGGCTTTTAATTCAGCTGCCAAACGATCAGCAGCACCACTCAACTTCAAGTTAGGGTTTCCAACTTCAGTACTTTCTTCAGCTAAAGCTTCACCACCTTTTGGCATAGCACCTTCAGCAACTACGATAATACCGAATCCTTTACCTTTCAAGAAACGAGTATCCAATTTCTCTTTTACTTTCTTGATATCGTAAGGAATTTCAGGAATCAAACAAGCTTCTGCACCACCTGCAATAGCAGCACTTAATGCAATCCAACCCGCATCACGTCCCATAGCTTCCAAAATGAAAACACGGTTGTGAGAAGCAGCAGTAGTTTTCAACTTGTCAACAGCTTCAGTACAAATTTGTACAGCAGTTTGGTAACCGAAAGTAAAATCGGTAGCCGAAAGGTCATTATCGATAGTCTTAGGCACACCAATAATGTTTAATCCTTTTTCGTAAAGAGCTTGTGAAATTTTCTGAGAACCATCACCACCAATGCTAATAACTGCATCGATTCCCAAATATTGTAATTTACGGATCATTTCATCCGAACGGTCAGCTGATCCCCAAGAACCATCTTTGTTTTTCACTGGCCAGGCAAAAGGACCTCCTTTTGTAGTTGTTCCGATAATTGTACCCCCTTGGTAGTGGATACCTTTAACCGCAGCATCATCTAATATCTTAATTTCAGTAGGTTCCTTCAAAATACCGTCGAACGACTGAATACTTCCTACAACTTCCCAATCTTTTTCTTGAGCTGCACGTTTCACAACGGCGCGAATCACAGCATTCAAACCAGGGCAATCACCACCTCCGGTCGCAACTAATACTCTTTTCATAATTGTCAATTTAATATTTCAATCAATTTGCTTGGCTAGCGCGGCTAAAATAAAAATATTTTTCCAAACCGAAACAAACAATTTCACTGTCAATGAATTGCAATCGATTTCGAAATTGTTTTTTATAATGAATTTGAATTATTAATTTTAAAATACACAAAATTGATATTTAGTATAAATCGAATATCTGTGTAAAGATTAAAATAAAATAATCATTTGGTTCAGAGGTGAAAGATCACCACACAATTTAGGATAATTAACAGGGATAGAAAAGTAAAATTAAACTAGCAATCATGAAAATTAAAATATTTAAGGGAAATATTACCAAACTGAAGACAGATGCCATTGTAAATGCAGCAAACAGAAGTCTACTGGGAGGTGGTGGAGTTGACGGCGCAATACACAGAGCTGCCGGTCCTGAACTATTGAAAGAGTGTCGCACACTTAATGGGTGTTCAACAGGAGAGGCCAAAATCACGAAAGCATATAATTTGCCTTGTAAGTACGTTATACATACCGTTGGCCCAGTTTGGAGCGGAGGCAAATATGACGAAGATCAATTGCTAAAAAGTTGCTACAAAGAAAGCATCAAGCTTGCTGAGAAGTATAAATTGCAAAGTATTGCTTTCCCAAATATCAGCACAGGTGTTTATCGCTATCCTAAAAAGGAAGCTGCCGAAATTGCCATTAAAACCGTTCGGAAACACTTGGAAAAATGCAAGTACCTAAAAGAACTTGTGTTTTGCGTATTCGATGATGAAAACTTAAAACTTTACAATGAGTTGCTTTAAATGGAAATGGTTTCTTCTACTGTTTCTTTATGATTCCATCGCTTGTATTTGCCCCAGTTCAACATTTTTGCATATCCTTTTTCTTCTAAAAAGATGATTACATTTTGTGTTTTAATGGTTAAATCACAATACAATATCAATGCCTTGTCTTTAGGAATTTTGTGGTACCATTTTTCTACATCATGATGCGGAAAACTTTTGGCATTGGGAATATGTCCCATTAAGAAGTATTCCTCTTCCCTTACATCCAATATCCATATATCATCTTGTTCTTCCTGCGTAAGTTCCAAAAGTTTATCCGGATTCAAAAACTCTTTCAAACCCTCTCCTTCTGAAGATGCATAAGCGAAATAATTTGGCACATGAATAAAATACCAATACACGCCAAACCCAAGAGCAACAACTGATACAATTAATAAAATTAAATTCATAGGCAGTAAATCAACACCGAAAAAATAGTCTGTTCTAATGTGATTTGCAAAAAAAAATCCCCTTTAAGGAGATTTTAATTTTATTCTGTTTAATAAATTGACATCGTATACAATTATCTTTTCATTGTAGCAATAAAGGTATCACTATCAAGGAAAAAGTCAAGTGCATCATTGATTGATGGCAAAATTACATCAACATGATCGATAATATCTTTATGAATTCCTTCTGCCTGAAGCGTAGCTACAGAAATTAATGATTGAACGAACAATCCTATATCTATACGAGCATTACCAATAGCTGCAACATTTTGACTTCCCAAAGAAAGCAGTACATCTTCTTTTTCTCTGGAGTTGCTTGCTTCATAATAAGCTATACCACTCGACAAAGCCAGATCTCTTGCATTTCCGCGTTGGTCTGATGAAATCATAACCACGTTAACTCCCAACATTTGTAAACGATGAATTCTTTCCACCACACCAGGAACCATCTCCCCTTTAACGGTTAATGTTCCATTCGAATCTACCACCAAGGTATCGATAGTAATCGTTCCAACACCTGGAACCGCATAATTTAAACTCATAGATTAATGTTTTAATTTCAATTACAAAATAATGTTTTTTAAACAAATTTCACAAGTTTAAAAACACAATAGATTGCCCCCAACTCCTGCAAAATGGGTATTTATACCATTTTTATATTGATTTAAAATCGGTAACTAAGACCAATTGAAAAGTTCTCTTTAAACTGAACTTTCGACCCAGTATCATCATCAGAAATTAAATGGGTTGAAAATTTCGATAGCAAATACTGATTTATTGGCATAGTTAGACTCACTTCCCAATCTATATCAACATTCTTAGGCTTTTCACTATAATTTGAATAAAGTGTAAGCTTATTGATTAATTCCAAATCATCCCAAAATTTCAATTTATGAGAAAGGTTTACATACGACCCCACCTCTTTTTTAACTTTCTTATCTTTATCCACACCATAAGCCGTTTGATCGATAATTGCCGTATCCTTTACGATAGTATATTTGGCTGAAAGTGGTGAAAGAAGAACTGAAAAATTCTTATTGGGTTTGTAATCCATACCGACAGAAGCAATGATGTAAGCTGGAGCAAAAAAGTTTGATTTTAACACTCGTGGTCCATCACTTGGATACGAATAACCTTTCACCATTTGAGTTTTTAAATTGAACTGAGCTGAGTAATACCAATTCTTCACCGCTTTTTGTCCATATTTGGTATTAAACTCAATTCTATCTTCATTCTTTCTAAACCCATCTTCACCTGATTTTAACAAACCATATTTTACTTTCAGGCTGTTATCCCAGGTATGCTTCCCTCTTTTGTAGTTTGCAAATGCCTCAAGTGTTGAAGTAGTAGCCATGGAACTTTCTCCACCTCGCGACCAACTATCACTTACATGACCTTGATTAAAAGCCATACCAACAGTTGCTCCAACTTTCCAGATTTGAGAATAGCGTTTGTATTTACCCAGTTTGGCTAATGCATATTGATCTGCTCTTTCTTTTTTCTCTAACAATACTCTTGTCCCCCGAACTTTTGAACGCTGCACCGATTGTTGATAAACATCATCATCAACCAAAATTCTCACCGAACGATCCGAGGTATTCTGTATCCAGATACCGATAGAATCTCGTTTATTCTTTTTCAGCCAAAATCTCTTGTAGTCCTGTTTTCCATTGTTGATCCAAAACTTTACAGAGTCATTCATAAAGTTACGAACCCCCAGGAATACAGAGTCTCGGCTAATCTCTCTTATCCATTGGTGTACCGGATCATGTTCCACGTAATTATAAAGTTCATCCAAAGCTTGAGTTTTCCAGGTCTCATGACTTTCATTTTCGTCTATAACTGGCAAATCAGGCTGATAGCTTAATACCTTTTCAAGTTCTATTTGCTTTTTAACTTCTCTTAAAGCCTCTTCTGTTTTTCTCTTTTCTATATAATCCTTAAGGTAAAAAACCATATTTCGGATGCTATCATTCCCCACATACTGAAGCAATGTATTTACCGCATTACGAACAGAATCTGTTTGATGTTGATTTGGAGCATAGTCCACTGCCAGTTCACGAACAATAAACCTGAAGCCAACATTTTCAATATGATTTAAAGGATCTTTTATAGGATGTAAAACAGAATCGTGCGTAAAGTGTTTTAGCGAATCGGTTCTATTGTGTTTTATTTTATAAACCGACTCTTCAAACCGAATGGTATCCAGAAGCAAAGAGTCTTTTTGCAACTGTGTTGTACTTTGAGATAACAAAACAAATGGCTGAATTACAATCAGCAATACAAGAAAATATCGAATCATTGGGCTTAGCTCTGTTCGGATTAATAATATGGGCTTTTGGAACATACACTAACCAAATACAATTCTATCATATTTGGTTTGTGCAAAAATGTCAAATTTATTTTGTTCTTAAAAGCATTTGTGCGGGCAATCTATTCAAAAAATGGACCAAAATATCGTTTGTATATAAAGGCTCCCCCAATTCAATCGTTTGCATATTTTTGGCTTGTAATTTTTGTTTCAAACCAAAAAGTTTTAATTTTGACCAACAGTAGAAAAATCAGAAAGCATGGAAATTCAATATCAACTTCCTAAACTGACACACAAAGTCTACCTTAACATCAAAAACAGAGACGAATTTCACTTCTAATCCGTCTCGGGACACTCCTGTCCCATTTTTTTTTAATACGATAGCAATTTTTTGATCAGATTACTACAACTGGTCTGTTCTTGTTGCATATCTGTATTTCATTTTTTGGCTAACTCAATATCACAACAATGTAATTGACTGATTTGCAGTATACACAAATATTTCGGGTACCATAAATCGAACCAAAGCCAATACTAGTAACGAACAAAACATTAAGCAATTAAATAAAAAATTATCATGGAAATTCCATTTGCAGAATCATACAAAATCAAGATGGTTGAAACCATCAGAAGAAGTACTCGTGAAGAAAGAGAACAATGGTTAAAAGATGCCAACTACAACTTATTTAATCTTAAAAGTGATCAGGTTTTTATTGACTTATTGACTGATTCAGGTACAGGTGCAATGAGTGACAAACAATGGTCAGCTATGATGTTAGGTGACGAAAGTTACGCAGGTGCTCGTTCATACTACAACATGAAAGAAGCATTAAAAAACATCTTGGGTTTCGATCACTTCCTGCCTACTCACCAAGGACGTGCTGCTGAGAATGTATTGTTCTCTGTTTTGGTAAAAGATGGTGATGTGGTTCCTGGAAACTCTCATTTCGACACAACAAAAGGTCACATCGAATTTAGAAAAGCAAAAGCAATCGACTGTACTATTGATGAAGCTTTCGATACTGAAATTGATCACCCATTTAAAGGAAACCTTGATCTTGTTAAATTAGAGTCTGTTCTTTCAACTTATCCAAAGGAGCAAATTCCTATGATCATTGTTACTGTAACTTGTAACACTTCAGGAGGCCAGCCTGTTTCTATGGCCAATATTAAAGCGGTTAAAGAATTGGCAGACAAATATGAAGTTCCGGTATGTTTCGACTCAGCACGTTTTGCTGAGAATGCATACTTCATTAAAACTCGTGAAGAAGGTTATGCTGACAAAACAATTAAAGAGATTGTATTGGAAATGTACTCGTATGCTGATATGGCAACCATGAGTTCTAAAAAAGATGCAATTGTGAACATGGGTGGTTTCATTGGTATGAAGAGTGAAGAACTTTGGAAAAAAGCTTCTACTTATAACATCATGTTCGAAGGATATGTTACTTATGGTGGTATGTCAGGTCGCGACATGAATGCATTGGCTCAAGGTTTGGATGAAGGTACCGAATTTGATTACCTTGAAACCCGTATCAAACAGGTTGAATACCTTGGAGGAAAATTGGAAGAGTATGGCATTCCATTCCAAAAGCCAATTGGTGGTCATGCTATTTTCGTGGATGCTAAGAAAATCTTATCTCACATTCCAAAAGAAGAATACCAGGCACAAACTTTAGGTTGCGAATTATATTTGGAAGCTGGTATTCGAGGTGTTGAAATTGGAACCATTTTAGCAGATAGAGATCCTGAGACCAGGGAAAATCGTTACCCGGATTTGGAATTGTTGCGTTTGGCTATTCCTAGAAGAACCTATACCAACAATCATATGGATGTAATTGCTGCAGCTCTAAAAAATGTTTACGATCGCAGACATGAAATCAAGCATGGTTTCAAAATTGTTGACGAAGCTCCAATCATGAGACATTTTACTGTGCAGTTGGAAAAGATCGACTAAGACAAAATCACAACTACATATATGATCAAGGCTCCCTTCGGGGGGCTTTTTTTATGCGTTCGAATAAAGAAATCATTCTTTAATAATTTTTATTTTTTCAGAACTTCAAAATTGCTTAATTTTAAGAAAGATCAATATATCAATAAAATAAGAATACTAATCCTTATTTTGAATAAAGAAAAAAAGAAGCAAACTCTAACCTAAATTAACGAACTATGACTACAATTGATCTTAAAGTAACTTTACAATTAAACGAAGAGGATTACTTTAAAGTTGGTGATCACATCTTCACGAAAAATGACAAATTAAAATCTATCGAAGAAAGATTACACTTCTGTGGATCATCCGCAATTAAAGCCTTCAAAGAGTACGAAAGTTTATTGACTATGGAAATCATGGACAATTGGTCAAAGCTAATCAAAGCTTTAAATCAAACCACTTCGTGCTGTGCCGTATGGGATAATCGAAAAATTATCCAGGAATTGGTTGAAAAGAGAGACCACTCTGTATCGTGGTATGTTGAAAATTGTAGAATCTGCTAACTGCCCAAAAACTAACAATTGAAAAGACTTTCCTTAAGGAAGGTCTTTTTAATTTAAACAACTCCTAAAGCTTTATGATACTGCATAATAAACTGCAACAAAATGCGATAAACTCCCACCAAACACAAACAAATGCCAAATGAAATGATTAAAAGGCAATCTCTTCCACACATAAAAAATCACACCTAAGGTATAGAATACACCTCCAATAATGATCCATTGCAAACTTAGAATAGGAAGAACCGCACTAAATGCATCAAAATTAAAAACAAGAATATAGCCCATAAACAAATACATCAGCAGGGAAATCCATTTGTATCTTCCCAATAGGAATAGTTTATATACAATGCCGAATCCAACCAAAACCCACAAAGTTGCCAGGTAAATTTTACCTACCATATTATCCAGGTAAATTACCAAAAAAGGCGTGTATGTTCCTGCAATCATCACAAATATACTAATGTGATCCATTTTTCTAAACATGCTCCTTTTAGGATGATCAATCATATAATGATACAATGCAGAAGAAAAATATAGCAGAAGAAAACCTAGCAGAAAAATAAAAACAGCCAACAGTCCTTTCCAGCTTTGGGTTTCCCATGCATGATACATCAACCAGGTCCCAGCAGGAATGATAAAGAAAACTCCGGCCAAATGAGAAATCCAGTTCCATAGTTCATGAAGAGATTCCTTACTGTTTAAAAACCTCTTCTTATCCTCCTTAATTCGACTTGTTATTAGTAGCAACCACTTCATTTGTCAACTCCATTTTGATTGGAAGACTAAATTTCCGAAAAATAGATGAAGACACAAAGTATTCCCAATACAATTTAATTTTAATTCAAATAACTCTACACCCTAATATTTACAGCACATCTGTCACAAATTAAATTCAATACAATTGCTAAAAATATAAAATATTCAACATGACACATTCTAGATGTTTTCATATTTATATATTGCAAACTCTAAACATCTTTATAACTACAAATAACTAATCAAATGAGAAACATACTATTATTATTAAGCTTTTTTGCAGCAGTTCAAACTGGAGCTGCACAAAAATCAACACTTTCGCCTTTCCTAAGAGTTGGAAAATCAACAGAAAATATAGCTATATTAACTGAAGATATTAAAAACCAACTAAAGGCTAGTGATTTTGAAATTGTAGGTGAATATGCACCAGAATCAAACAACAACCTACATGTTGTTTGTTTTACAAGAAATGATTTACAGGAGCTTTGCTTAGAATCAAAAGACAGAGGTGCCCTGGCAAGTGTATTAAAACTTGGCTTGGTGAAAAAAGGAGAGCAAACTACAATAAGTATGCTAAATCCTGACTATATGTTTTGTGCTTACCTTAGCAATTACGAAACAGACAAGAGTGCCTATAATAAAGTTACAACAGATGTAAAAAATGCTCTTAAAAATTTCGGAAACGAGTTTACAGCTTTTGGTGGGGAAGTAAAAACTGTTGCTTTAAAAAAATATCATTATAAAATAATGATGCCTTATTTTAAAGATCCGGTAGAACTTAACGAGTTTGAAAGTTTTGAAGCTGGAGTCGCAAAAATTCGTAAAAACCTAAATGCAGAAAAAGGTAATACCAAGTTGATTTATGAACAGGTATTCACAAATGAAAACGTTGCTGTTTTTGGTGTAGGATTGCTTGATCAGGAAAGTGGAGAAAAACACTTCCTGCCAATTATTGGTGAAGACCACATTGCTGCTATGCCATATGAAATCATCCTTCAGAACAAGGAAGTTACCATGCTACATGGAAAATACCGTTTCGCATTGTACTGGCCTGAACTTACCATGGGTACTTTCATGAAAATTATGAGCACCCCAGGTGATGTTGAAGATTTTATGGAAGCTTTAACTGAATAATCCATGTTTTATAAATCTCTCCCCTAGAGATTTACATCCCTTGTTCACACAAGGGATTTTTTATTGTTTCAATTTTTGATACCTTGGAGCTTCAATTATTACCAGGAACCAAAATTTAATCACAGAATGAAAAAATACTTTTATCTAATTATAATTTCTACAATGCTTTGGTCTTGCGCCGAAATGCAAGCCGTAATGGATCAGTATAATTTGGAACAGTACCGACCTCTAACCGACGGTGAAGTATCCACTGGTTTAAAAGAAGCCTTAAGAGTAGGAAGTGTGAATGCGGCCAATATTTTGTCGGTTGAAGATGGCTTTTACAAAGATGAATTGGTAAAGATTCTTCTTCCTCCCGAAGCACAAAAAATATCGAAGAATATTAGCATGATTCCTGGAGGCAAGGATTTAATTGAAAAAGTAGAAATAAGATTAAACCGTGCTGCCGAAGATGCAGTAAAAGAAGCAGCACCTATTTTTGCTTCGGCCATTACAGAAATGACCATTGCAGATGCTTTTGGTATTTTAAAAGGCAGTGATGATGCAGCAACCCAATATCTAAAAGGCAAAACATCCGATAAGCTAAAAGATTTATTCATGCCAAAAGTTAAGGCTTCACTCGATAAAAAACTGGTAGCAAACATTTCTACCAACGAATCGTGGAACCTGCTTACCAGCAATTACAATAAGGTGGCAGGTAGTTTTGCCGGTAAATTGGCAAATCTGCAACCTGTGAATACAAAATTAGATGATTACGTTACCCAAAAAGCTTTGGATGCCCTGTTTTTAAAAGTTGCAGAAGAAGAAAAACAGATTAGGAAAGATCCTTTAAAACGTGTCAGCAATATTCTGAAAAGGGTATTTGGAGAGTTAGATAAGTAACAGTAAAACCTAATCTGAAATGAAACTTGAAACAAAACGTCTTGTGCTCGAAAAACTGGAGATGAAACATGCCGAAGCATTCTACTCCTACCGATCGGATGCGGAAACCAATAAATACCAAGGCTGGATTCCATATGCATTGGAAGATTGCCAGCACTTCATAAAAAACAGGATTGCCGAAGAGTATAACGAAACAGGAACCTGGTATCAATTTGCAATTATACTTAAAGAATCGAATGAAATGATCGGCGATTTTGGTGTTCACTTTCTGGATGGCGACAATCACCAGGTAGAAATTGGATGTACCATAAATAAAAAATACCACCGAAAAGCTTATGCAAGAGAAGCTGTAAGTGCTATAATCAACCATTTAATTTGCAATTTGAAGAAGCATAGAATTTCCGCTTCGGTTGATCCGCTAAATACAGCCTCAATTCGACTAATGGAAAGACTTGGTTTTAGAAAAGAAGCCCATTTTAAGGAAAGTATTTTAATCAATGAAAAGTGGGTAGATGATGTAATTTATGCCATTTTAGACAAAGAATGGTTGGCTATAAACGGTTAATTCTTTCAACCTTCTCATTATCTAATCTTTATAAAATTAATCAATTTAAAAGTTTTTTCTTTTAAGTATCATTTTTTTACCTACCTTTGGCTCGATATAAAGTCATAGGTCGAATTTATAATCGACTCTTTTAATTTCAATATTATTTGTTGCTATTCCATTCCAGGAATTAAATTAACAGGAGTATACGGGAGTTATTAAGAACTAAGACTTATTTCAAATTATTATTTTAATTTAATTACAATGGAAGGAACAGTAAAATTCTTTAACGAATCAAAAGGTTTTGGTTTTATCAAACCAGCTGATCAAGGTGATGATGTTTTCGTACACGTATCAGGTCTTGTTGACGAGATCAGAGAAAACGACAAAGTTGAATACGATGTTGAAAACGGAAGAAAAGGTTTAAACGCAGTAAATGTAAGAGTGATTGAATAATCGCTACACCTTTATAAGAAATTGAAAAAGCACCTCTAGAGGTGCTTTTTTTTATTGTCTAAATTTTAAACCGATTATTTGGTGACATTGATTATACAATCACTTTAAGATTACAAATATCTTAAAGCCACATCAAGACATCGGCATTATACCACGCACTAATGACGCGGTATAAATAGTATTATTTGATAGTTACTTTTTTAAAGTAACATTTACGGCATTCATTCCTTTAGGGCCACGCTCAGTGTCGAACTCTACCTTATCGTTCTCCTTAATGGTGTCAACCAATCCGTTTACGTGTACAAAAATACTATCTCCAGTATTTAGATCCTTAATAAAACCGTAGCCTTTGCTATCATTAAAGAAATTAACAACTCCTTGCCTTTTTCCTTCTTCCTCTGCAAAATCGCCACTATTACGTGCTCCTAATACAATGTCTTCGGCTTTAATCTCTTCTTTTTTCTTCTGTGGATCTGGCGGCGTTGATGTAATGTTTCCAAACTCATCCACATAAGCAATCATGTCATCCAGACTACTTTTTCCACCTGCTTCTTTACGAGCTTCTTTACGAGCTTCTTTCTCTTTTCTCTTCTGGAGTTTTCTTTTCTCTTTTTCTTTTTTGTTATAAGTCTCTTGCGATCTTCCCATACAATTTTTTAGTGATACATTAATTATTAAAACAGCCTTAATGAATCGATTCAGATAATAGATTGGCCTACTTCACTCAAGACAGAAAGGTGCTGCAAGGTAAGCATTTATTTACACTCCTTACTCATTTTTACACAAAGCTTTTTAAATGATCTCAATTTTATTGAAACAGCCCCTCATATTATCATCAAAAATTAAAAAGAAATAATTATTTTAAGCTGATTATTTTTTTTAAACAAAACCCTTGAAACATGCAAAATAACGAAGGAAGAGAAGCCAAGCCAATAGAGCTAACGGCACAATCGGTAATTTACTTAAATGAAACCCGAAAATGGACCATGTTTTTTTCCATACTTGGATTTGTTTTTCTGGGAATACTACTAATTGCCGCAGTTTTTATGGCAAGCATGTTTGGTGCCATGGCAGGCAACCTACCATTTAAGGGAAGTGGAATTGTAATGGGAGTATTTTACTTGCTTTTGGGCGTATTGTACTTCTTCCCTATTTTTTACCTTTACAAATTCTCAAAACACTCAAAAACTGCCATTTACGGCGAAGACAGTGAACAGTTAAGCCTGGCATTTAAGTATTTGAAAAAACACTATAAGTTTATTGGTATTTTAAGCATTATACTTTTATCCTTCTATGTTCTGGCATTTCTGATCATGTCAATTGCAGGTGGAATAGGAGCTTTCATGTAAGGTATTGACATCAATATAATTTGAACCTTCTCTGAAAAACAGAGAAGGTTTTTTATTTGCAAAAAAATGCATTTAATAATATCAGTTTTTGTTGTAACTTGATTACATGTAACCCATTAAAGGCTATACAAATCAGCAAACCTTGTAAGCTAATTTGATATGTATTGTAAATACAAATAAAGCCTACAAACAATGGGACTAAAAATAAGCAAGAGTCCTTACTCCTGCTGCTAAACCTGACTATTCATCGTAAAATAGTTATACATGTTACATTCAGAAAAAATTGATTTTACCAAACAATTTGCTCATCACGGAATTGGTGAAAATGCAGTCCAAATCATCGAAAAAGAAGAGCTATTGCCTGCAAGCCTCATCAATAAATTACATCACTGCTTTCCACAATACTCTATCTTAAAAGAGGAAAGTGCACCAATGTTTACCACCAGTAAAAATCGTTACACAGGCATTGATGGTTTTAGAGAAATCATATCTGTTCTAAATGCCAATGGTATTGATATTGGCTACATCGAGGAACGAGAGCTGTTCATTAACGTATATCGATTTATGGCCACCAAGCACATTTTAAATACCATCAACTGGAAGGATTACGTAAATGATTCAGTTTTTCAATTGGTATTTCCTCAGCCCGGAATGATGAAAGCTGAACTGCTGGAAAGATACAGGAATGCCAAATCGGAAGAGGAAAAGCAACAAATTTGTGAGGATTACATTCACGATACCAATCCGCACGATGGTAAACAATTGCTGAATAAGGCATGTTTCGAAAATGAACATGGCGATTTTGAAATACTGGATGGCAGCCAGCACAAATATCCACAATGCTTTCTTGTATTTGATAAAAGCACACAAAGCTGTTTTGCATTCTGTAATTACTGTTTCCGCCATGCACAGGTAAGAGGCGACGAAGACATGTTTATACAGAAAGATATCGATCAGGTTCATAGCTACCTAAGAGAGCACAAAGAGGTAACCGATATTTTGCTGACTGGTGGCGATGGTGGCTTAATGCCATATTCCCGTTTGAAAGAATATTTATTGCCATTTACCACCGATCCTGAATTGTCGCATATCAGAAACATACGCATGGCTTCCAGGGGTTTGACCTTCGACCCTCAAATGATCATCAAACCAAGTTTTGATAACACATTAGCACTCTACAAAGAATTAATCGACCATGGCATTCAAGTAATTTGGATGGGACATTTCTCTGGCCCAAAAGAATTGATGAACCTGACCACCATTGCGGCTGTTCGGCGATTAAGAACTACAGGAATAACGGTTAAAAGTCAGAGTCCAATCATGAAACACATCAGCTTGTTCCCGGATGAAAATGGAGGTATTGACATCGATAAATCGGCTCAAAACTGGATAGACCTGGGACATGTGCTCATGATGCTGGGAGTTGGTTTCCACTCGATGTACTATGCCCGTCCAACAGGAGAGCACCATTATTTCACTGCACCATTGGCAGATATCAATAAGGTATTTAGTCAAATCTACAGAAGCCTTCCATCGGTTGGTCGACCTTCCAGATATATCTCCATGACCTCGTCAGCTGGAAAAGCCTCGATGCTGGGAACTGTAGAGGTAAACGGAAAAACAGCTTTTGCACTTAAATTCAACGAAGCCAGAAATATGGAATGGATGGATAGAGTGTATTTGGCAGAATTCGACGACAAGCAAAACACCATTGAAAAACTAAAACCATTTGAAGGAGATAAATATTTCTATACAGATGAATTAGAAGCCATAGAAAAACAATTAGAGAGAAAATAGAATATTGTTCAAACAAAAGCATTTCTGTTCTATGATTAACAAGACAGTACAATCCTTAGCCGAAGCCGTACAAAACATTCACGATGGAGCTACCATAATGATTAGCGGCTTTGGTGAAGCAGGCAGTCCCATTGAATTGATTCATGCCTTAATCGATCAGGGGGCAAAAGATTTGACCGTAGTGAGCAACAATACAGGAAGTGGAAATGTAGGACTGGCAGCCTTAATCGAACAAAGAAGAGTGAAAAAGATGATCTGTTCATTTCCTCGAACTGCCAACTCAACCGTATTTCCGGAACTCTACAATGCGGGAGAAATAGAATTGGAGCTGGTACCACAAGGCACCTTAGCAGAAAGAATCAGAGCTGGCGGGGCCGGCATTCCTGCATTCTACACCCCTGCTTCGGTAAATACACCTTTGGCTAAAGGCAAGGAATGCAGAGTGTTTGATGGAATTGAATATGTGTTGGAAAAAGGCATAAAAGCCGATTTCTCACTGGTAAAATGCGAACTGGCTGATCGGTATGGCAATTTAACCTATCATGCCACTGCACGTAATTTCGGGCCTATCATGTGTACTGCTGCCAAAACAAGTATTGTTCAGGCCAGAAAAATTGTGGAAGCAGGTGCAATAGATCCTGAAATCGTGGTAACACCTGGAATTTTCGTGAATCACATTATCGAAGTTTCCAAGCCTGCCAATGAATCGGAATTGGTGTCACAAAAACTTACATACCCATGGTAGAAAAGCAGATAAATATCGGCTGGAGCAAAACGGAAATGGCACAAAATGTAGCAATGGACATTCCCGATGGCTCCTATGTAAACCTCGGAATTGGCATGCCCGAAATGGTGGCCGACTTTGTTCCCGAAGGTCGTGAACTGATCTATCAGACTGAAAATGGATTGTTGGGAATGGGCGCAGTACCTATGGCCGGACAAGAAGATCCTGAATTGATAAACGCAGGCAAAAAACCTGTAACCACCATACCTGGTGCTTGCTTCTTTCATCATGCCGATAGCTTTACCATGATTAGAGGCGGCCATATTGATGTGTGTGTGTTAGGTGCCATGCAAATCTCTAAAAATGGGGATTTGGCCAACTGGTCAACAGGTGCTGCCAATGCAATTCCTGCAGTAGGCGGAGCAATGGATTTGGTAGCAGGTGTAAAAAGAATACTGGTAATTACACAGCACAATACCAAAGATGGCAAAGCCAAAATCCTGAATCAATGCAGCTATCCACTTACCGGTAAGGGGGTTGTGGAAAGCATTTATACAAACCTGGCCATAATCGATGTGAAAGACGAGGGACTTTATGTAAGAAAATTAGGGCCCAATGTTGATTTTGAATATTTACAGAAACATACCGAAGCCAAACTATATCAATAAACTAAACTCTGCAATCATCATGGAAAATGCTGATAATGTAAATTATAAATCAAGCCTAAAACTCTACAAGAGAGCCAAAAAAGTAATTACCGGAGGCGTAAGCAGAAACACCATTTTCCGCCGTCCTCATCCTTTCTATGTGGCCCAGGCAAAAGGCAGCTATGTAACCGATATCGATGGCAATACCCGAATTGATTTTGCCAACAATATGGCATCCTTGATTCATGGGCACTCCCATCCTGTAATTGTAGATGCCGTTACCGAACAAATGCAAAACGGAACCGCCTATACACTGGGAAGTGAGGTAGAAGTAGAGTTTGGTGAGTTGTTGGTGGAAAGAAACAAGGAGTTCGAAAAAATTAGGTTTGTGAACTCAGGCACCGAGGCAGTAATGTCAATGATAAAAGCAGCCCGAGCTTATACAGGCCGACCTAAAATTGCCAAGGCCGAAGGAGCCTACCATGGCACCTACGATTTTGCAGAAATCAGCCAAATAGCAGAACCTCAAAACTGGGGAGATATCGATAAACCAAATTCGGTTCCGGTAACCTATGGCACACCCGACAGTGTAAAAAAAGATGTCATTGTATTCCCATACAATGACATTGAACGCACGATCAATTTACTGGAAGCCAATAAAAATGAACTGGCCTGCGTGTTGATCGATCCGGTTTCTCATCGGGTTGGAATGTACCCAATTGAGGAAAAGTTTTTGCTGGCTATTTACAATTGGACCCGAAAAAACAAAGTGCTTTTGGTATTCGACGAGGTGGTAACCTATCGTGTAAGCTATAGTGGCGCACAGTATTTATATCCTGTAAAGCCCGACATGACTGCTCTTGGAAAAATTATAGGCGGTGGATTCCCCGTTGGTGCCATTGCAGGAGCAGCAAAAATCATGTCGGTATTCGATCCCTCTCGAAAAGTAATTAAACAGCCTCATTCGGGCACTTTCTCGGCCAATCCGGTTACCATGATTGCAGGAAAAACAGCCATGCAATTGTACGATAGGAAGGCAGTGGATGACATCAATAAAATGGCAGCAATTGCTAAAGAGCAAATACAGGAAGCCATTCAATTGGCCGATGTGCCTGTTGTAATAACGGGAGCAGGATCGATGTTCCGTTTACATTTTCGCCACAAACAGCCACGCAATTACCGTGAAACCTATCAGGCTCCGGAAGAAAGAAAAGTAATTGTAGACCTTCTCGACTATCTTTTCCTTCACGAAAACCTGATTTTGATCAACACCTTCGCTTGTATGTTTGCCACCACCATCACACAGGCAGAAGTAGATCGTCTATCTCAATCCTTATACAATGGATTAAAAAAATACAAAGCTGAAATTCATCAGTTTGCCAAATAAGTAAAATAAGTTTCTGATACCTAACCAAGCTCCAAACACAAGCGAATGATGAAAAATGTTTATATCTGCGATGCCATAAGAACACCTGTAGGAAAATATGCAGGCTCACTAGCCTCTGTTCGAACCGATGATTTAGCAGCCATTCCTTTAAAAGCATTAATGAATAGAAATCCGGAAATGGATTGGTCTGCCATTGATGACGTTTTAATGGGCTGTGCCAACCAGGCGGGAGAAGACAATCGAAATGTAGCAAGAATGGCTACCCTTTTGGCTGGTTTTCCTGAAACCGTTTCGGCAGCTACCATCAATCGCCTGTGCGGATCGGGAATGGATGCCATTGGAAGTGCAGCCAGGGCCATAAAAGCAGGGGAAGCAAATTTGATGATTGCAGGAGGTGTGGAAAGCATGTCGAGAGCACCTTTTGTAATGGGAAAAGCAGAAACAGCTTTCGGACGAAGCCACAAACTGGAAGATACCACCATTGGCTGGCGATTTGTGAATAAAAAACTAGACCAGATGTATGGTACCGAAGGTATGATTCAAACGGCACAAAACATTGCCGACGATTTTTCAATCTCCCGCGAAGATCAGGACAAGTTTGCACGATGGAGCCAGGAAAAAGCACGCAATGCACAAAAAAATGGGAGTTTGGCTCACGAGATTGTCCCCGTGGAAATCCCACAACGAAAAGCAGATCCCATCCTCTTTTCCGCCGACGAACACCCAAGACTTTCTTCTTTGGAAAAACTGGCAAGCCTAAAATCTATTTCTGGCCCCAATGGATGCGTAAGCGCAGGAAATGCTTCAGGAGTAAACGATGGAGCGGCTGCCATGCTACTGGCTTCAGAACAGGCCGTAAAGAAATATCATCTCGCTCCTAAAGTGAAGATATTGGGCATGGCTACTGCTGGTGTTCTGCCAAGAATTATGGGCATGGGACCGGTAAGCGCTACCCAAAAAGTGCTACAACTTACCGGACTGCATCTTGATGATATGGATATTATTGAATTGAACGAGGCCTTTGCAGCTCAATCTCTTGCTTGTACCCGTGAATTGGGTCTGGCAGATGATGACCCACGCATTAATCCTTTGGGAGGTGCCATTGCCTTAGGTCATCCGCTGGGCATGAGCGGAGCCCGCATCACCACATCAGCCTATTACCAATTGATTCACTCCGATGCCAAATATGCACTTTGCACCATGTGTATTGGCGTTGGACAAGGAATTGCTTTGGTGTTGGAGAAAATATAAGAACACAAACAGCATGAAAAAAAAGAACTGGCAAATCAAATTGGGAATATTTTTAATGGTTCTTTGTATACCATTCTTTTTAATCTTACCTGTAATTCCGTTTATGGAATTGGAAGCCAAAACCAAGATTACCCTTTCAACCATTTCTTTAATTATTGGAGAAGTATTGTTTTGGGGGGGAGGCGTATTGGTTGGGAAAGAGCTTTTCATAAAATACAAATCCTACTTTAATCCTAAGAATTGGTTCAAGAAAAAACAAGAGGATGAGCAAATAAACAAGTAGTCTGTCCCCTCCTATTTACCCCAGAACAAAGCAAAACAGAATATTTCAGTCATAAATTTCTATCTTCGTGTCCCAATTTTAATGGTGTTTCAGCCAAAAACATCCACTGCAACATCTATTGATTTCAATCCAATCATCCTCAAAAATGAAAAAGACACTTGCCTATAGAATTTTACAAGTAGTAAGCTTATTGCCAATATTGGCCTGGCCGCTTGTTTTTTACGTGAGCTTATATTTATTTGATGATCCCAATGGCAATGCATCTGCTTTGTTTATTGCCATTAATGCCTATCCTTTGTATTTAATTGCCAACCTGATTTTAAGCAAAAAACTATACGAAAACCAAAGAAACCTATCTGTTCTTTTGCTGATTTGGCCCATACTGCTTGTGGCACTTGTGGCCTTATTCCTTTCATAGAAAGGCAAATCATTCGCTATTCACAAAACAGGTTTCAGTATCGAAATAATAAGTAGCTTTGCACGCTTGTTCGAAATGTAATATCCCTATGCAAATCAAAAGAAAATCAGATACCGAATTTATCATCATCATGGCCTCTTTGATGTCCCTGGCATCCCTATCGATAGATGCCTTGCTTCCCGGCTTGCCCGAAATTGCCAAAACCATTGGCATAAGCGATCCGAAGAACAATCAGTTGCTGATTACGATGATATTTTTAGGAATGGGTTTCGGACAATTGCTTTCAGGTCCCTTATCGGATAGTATTGGTCGAAAAAACACCATTTATATTGGCTTTTCCTTGTTTGCATTATCCAGCATGCTATGCATTTACGCTTCGAGCATGGAGATGATGATTGCAGGACGTTTTCTTCAGGGAATTGGCTTATCGGCACCCCGAACCGTTGCCACCGCCATGGTGCGCGACCGATTTGTGGGAGATTATATGGCCAAAATCATGTCCTTTGTTACGGTAATCTTTATTCTGGCACCCATTGTAGCCCCATCATTTGGCAAGATCATGCTCGACTCCTTTGGATGGGAATCCATCTTTTCGAGCCAGCTGCTATTCGGTCTGTTTGTAATTTTGTGGTTGTGGCAACGACAGCAGGAAACCCTAAAGCTTGAAAACCGAAGGAAGCTCACTCTATCGCTTTTCTCAAACGGAATTAAGGAGTTTACCAAGCACAAACAATCCTTAATTTTCACCTTTATGTCTGGCCTAATTCTATCGGCCTTTATGGTGTATCTGAGCTCTAGCCAGCAGATATTCCAGGAGCAATACGGATTGGTTGAAGAGTTTCCATTTATTTTCTCAGGAATCGCCGTTGTAATTGGTCTATCCACCTTTTTAAACGGAAGTTTTGTAATTCGTTTTGGCATGTTAAAGCTGGCACAAAGCTTTACCACACTCCTTTTCTGTATTTCTTCATGCTACGTACTCTTGTTTTTCGGCAAGCCCAATCCTGATATTGGCATTCTCCTATTATTTTTTGTGGGCATGCTATTTTGTGTTGGTTTCATTTTCGGAAACATCAACGCACTGGCCATGCAACCCATGGGACACATAGCCGGCATTGGAGCCGCCCTGTTTGGTTTTATCGGAACGGTAATGGCAGTACCCATTGCTACCTTTATTGGCCGATTTATTGATGCAACTGCCCTACCTGTTTTTGCAGGATATGCTGTTTGTAGTGGCATTTCCTTGTTGCTGATTCAGTATTTTAAGTTTTTGGGGAGAAGGGAAAGTTAAAGGATTAACGTAAAAACATGAAGATTTAATGTTAAAAGGTGACATTTCAACCTTTAAAGTTCAGTTTGCATCATTAAAATTGAGTTTTTGATATTAAAAGCTAAGGCTTTAATGTTGAAAGCTTAAGTTTTAATGGTTTATACTGCTATTTTTATATCTAAAGGACATGTTTTTTGATTAAAAAGTCAGCTTCTTAGGTTGAAAGTCGAACTTTTAATATTGAAACTTCAGCTAACAATGTTGCAGGCTCAGCTTTCAACGTTGAATACACAGGTTTTAACGTAAAAAACTCAATAAATAACGTTAAAACTTTTAATGTCAAAAGTTTAGACTTAAATAACAATATAAAAGCCTTTGTAAAAGGATGATTGTTTTGTAAATTGATGAGCGGAAACAAAACTAGTTGTGCATTACATACCTAAATGGGATATAAACACACATTTTAATTAAGATATAATCGAAATAAACGCACTTGTGTTTATTTAGAGATTATGTGCAAATATTAATAAGCAACGAGCAGACAACAAATTATGATTTTAAAACCATTACATGGAGTCAAGATTAGAATTAAAAACCACTTCTGGTGTTTAATTTAATCGCGTTCCATCGCCAAAATAAAACCAAATGATAGAACTCATACGGTATCAGAGTTTTAATCCTTTTGAAAAAGCAAAACCAAAAAGATCCCTAAAATGAATGCCATTGTTCCCCTAAGAATAAGCAAAGATTTAAAAGAGAGCCAGATTGATTGGAAAATCATCATATTATTTTTGCCAATCGCTTTTTTTACATTCTTTTTTCACGAGTTCGGACACTGGACTTTTGGAGAAATATTAGGTAATGATATGACCTTAAGTTTAAACAATTCGACAACCAGTAATGGCAATTTTAAGGATGCTTCCCATGCTTTGTGGTCTGCAATAGGAGGTCCATTGTTTACTATTATTCAGGCATTGCTTTTTTCTTTTGTTGTTTGGAAAACAAAATCAATCCTTGCTTATTCATTTGTGTTTGTAGCAGTGTTTTCACGTTTTTACTCAATTGTTTTTGGCGGTATTGTTTTATTGCAAGATGAAACAAGGATTGCTCTAAAATTAGGCGTAAATAAATATCTAATTTCAGGCATTGTATTGGCAATCCTGTTTTCAATTTTATGGAAATGCCATAAGATTCTTAAATTAAATTTAAAGGCATTAGGATATTTTATCGTGTTAGGAGTTTTTGCCATATTAATCGTAATAGGATTAAATGAGTTAATCAAATGAAGAAATAGGGCAAAGCTCCTGCTGGTGTGCGATTCTATCGCGTTCCATTGCCACAAAAACCACACTAGAGGATTGACTTCATCGAACTTCGTTTCGTGCAGCAGCTGAGAATAACAAGGAAAACCAGATAGAACAACAACCATAAAAAAAACCTCACCCGAAATGTTCGGGTGAGGTTTTTTTTATGATTTTGCCTTGAATGATTGTTTCTCACCTAAAAATCCAACTGAAAACCCAGGGCCACTGATCTTGCTTGTGCTAGTGTTTGAGCATCTATCCCATATGCTGTATCCAGCTTTAAGCCATCGTAGCCTGTAATGGTAAATACATTTCTGGCTGTAGCATAAATGCGTGTCTTGATATCCTTGCCAAAAAGTTTCGGAATGGAATAGCCAATGCTAATGTTCTCCATACGAACAAAAGAGGCATTATTCAGGTAATAATCAGAGCTGGCATGTTGCCTGGTAAAATCAGTTTCCAACACACTTTTGTGCATATTGAATGGAGCATTTCCATAATAGCCTCTTTGTGCTGCAACCGCATCATAGGTGTAATTCCCAATATTCCCTCTTAGGGTGAATGCAGCATCCCATTGTTTATAAGTGAACTGTGATGAGAAACCAAACATTACTTTTGGTGCCGCAGATTTATACATTCTAAGCTCTCCCGAATTTTCAAGTGGCTTTCCATTGGGACCATAAACCTGAGGATACAAGTAAAAGGAGTATAGCTCTTCCCCAACTTTAAAGAATCTACCCTGCTGATTGTAATACGTATTCCGTGCACCATTCTCATCAAGCTGAATCAACTTGTTTTTATTGCAGGCAATGTTGCATTGCAGATTCCAATTTATTTTATCGTTTACAACAGGAGTTGCTTGTAAGCTCAACTCAAATCCTTTGTTTTCAATCTGAGCTGAATTCATAATTATTGCCTGATCGCCAAGCATTGAATGATAATTTTCTTCGAAAAATACATTTTTATGCTTCAGGATATACCCTTCTATGCTGGCACTTAATCTGTTGTTTAAAAATGAAAGATCTATCCCAAAGTTTGTTGTATGCTCACGACCCACTTGTTTTCTTATCATCTCATCTCCAGTCTTACCAAGTATGGCATAGCCCATCCTTAGCTCTAAAGTATTTAAAACAGAGCTCTTGTCTTTTTTCAATACCTGATAGTTCACATCAAAGGAGGCCGACTTGACATTCTGATCCCACTTCTCACCTGCATCCAACCTATAATTTCCTCCAAGTGTAAGTCGTTCCCACAACTCCAAGGATACCAAGCCATACAATGATTTAATCTTTCGATCCACATTGTAAGAATAATTTTGGTGTGAGTTTGTGTTTGGATCCTGGATCACATCAGAAGCAGAACCCATCGATTCATAAGATACTTTTCCAGTTCTAAGTTTATCTTTCTCTTTAATATATCCTATGCCAATATTTAATCCTGACAGGACATCATTAATTCGGGTATGATAATCGATACCTGCCTTAATAATGGTGGTATTCATTTCGTATGATTCACCATTAGCAGAGGTCCATTGGTTACCACTTGAATAATGATTACTGATGGCATAGCGATTCCAATTGTCATCCGATTTGTTTTTCCCAATCAGGAAAGATGCCTTCATCCCTTTTAAAAATGGCAAGTTGTAATCTGCTTTAAAATTCAGGTTCCAATTTCTTTGGTCTGTCCCATTACCCGACATCTGAAGCATTTTTACTGGATTATAAATGGTATTGTATTCATTCCTGTAGATATCCTCTCTGGAAGAGGATGCTTGCGTAGGATCAAAAAGAACAGCAGCCTCATAAGCTTTTTGATTACCAAATTCGTGATCGATTTTTGCTGTTTGATATCCCAAACTTAAGGCAAGCTGATCATCCAATAGTTTTCGGTTTAACTGCAGGCTGGCAGTCCAACGGCTATAATCCGAATTCTTTAAAATCCCCTCCTGTTTGTTGTGCCCACCAGCTATTCTGTAGGAGGTTTTGCCCAACAAACCAGATAGGCTAAGGTGCTGATGGTGTCCAAAAGCATTTTGAAGGACTTCATCCTGCCAGTTTGTATTTGAATTGCCAAGTTGACTTTTGTAATCGGAATTAGCTGGCAGATGTTCTGACAAAGCTTTTTTGTACTGAGTAGCGTTTAAAACATCCACAATATTGGTATTGCTTAAAATGGAAGCGGTGTTGCTAAAGCGAATGGAAATAGGCTTTTTGCTATTGGAATGCTTGGTGGAAATCAACAACACCCCATTACCTGCACTATAGCCATAGGGCACAATCTCATTCCCATTTTTTAAAAACTGAATACTCTCCACATTCTGAGGGTCGATGACATTTAAGAAATTCCCAAATCCATCAGGCTCAACATACATGGGTATACCATCAACATAAACCAATGGATGATCCAATTCATAAAGACGTGAGTAACCTCTTGATATGATGCTAAAAGATGCCCCCGGATCAGCACTGTTGGAAATTACCCTAACACCAGAAAATTTACCATTGATTAAATCCTGAATGGAATGATTGTTCCCCGGCAGAAAATCCTTACTGCTTAATTTATCGTTTTCAATGGTACTGATCGTATCTTTCTCGTTGTTTTTAACCTGAATAGAATTAGGCTTTCCCATTTGCTGAAAAAAGAGCAAAACCAAGAGGAGTAGACTTATTTTTTTCATTTAAGATAATATTGATTACAAGCAAAAAAACAAATGTAAAAAACATTAAAATTCTAAACAGTAAGAATTAATATAAATTATACATTAAAAACTATATGGAAATCAAAATATCGTATATATCTTTCCCGTGCGATTATTCTGTTTAAACAGAATTTGAAATGCGCGATGGCTTTATTCCATCTTTCATTTTCATGGGTATTGATTCATCGGAATTCTTCCATTCATTTTAATCAATACCCATGACAAAAAAAACTGAACTACATAAAGCATAAGAAAGAAACACTTTAAATGTTTAAATGGTATCAAAAAATAATTGAAAAAGTACTGAATGAAAAACCAGTTTTTGGTTTTGGTTACCGAGAAGAAAAGTTGAAAGCAGTGGTTTTTCTCCCACCCTTGGTTTTACTCTTTATTCTCATATTGGGGCTTGCAGTTTTCTTTTCCAATTTCAAATCTTATCAGAGAAATTGGAAAGCAAAATGGAATACCAACGAAATACATGTAGTGAGCGATTCACTAATTCAAAGGGATAGCATTAAGATTGAATGGCAAAATTCCTTTCCGCCATCAAAAATTGCATTCTATAATGGAGAACAGCTTACCAACAAGATTAATGAAAGAGGACACAATTACTTTATCGTTTCGTATTTGGGTCAAAGAGTTAATACCTACAAGCAGTTTAAAAGTGATTATTGGTCGTATCATAAATATCTATTCACAATAAAAATGGACAGTAACAATACCCTACAATCAACACTGCAAATTGAAGGAAAGTATCGTAATTTCAAGGATCATGTGGATTAGTGATGTTATGGAATTGCAATCTATCACCAACTACACACCAACTCAATGAATGATTAATACAAATTAAACCTATGAAAATATTCTTATTCACTCTTTATAGTGTATTCATATTTATAGCTTTTCTTGGTCTAACAATTTTCCTTTGGGATAGTTTGGAAAGTACAATTGGGAAAGTCCTTCTTATATCTGGTAACTTATTCTGTGTATACTACATTTTCTTTATCCTAAACAGCTATTCTACAATAAAACTGAATAAAAACATTGTAGTAGTTTCTAAGCTATTTTCTAAGAGAACTTATGATCTAAACGATCTAGAATATTGGCATGATACCCTAAATACCTATCGAGTTCGTGTCAGGAAATTGAATTTAGTTTTTAAAAATAAAAAGCTTAAGATTGTAGATACCTACGATAAAAATATTGAAACTCTTTATCATTATCTTAGAACACATTATAGTGAAAAAGATAAGATGAACATTCACATGTAATATCTCTTCGGTGAGCGATTCTATCCCCCAAGCTGCTGCACGAAACGAAGGGGATCTGTCCTTAATAGAATTTCTTAGTTTTTTGAACCAGTAAGTATTTACCACTATGGATTTTGACACTACAATAAACAAGATCATTGACAATGGAGAAAGTTTTGAACTGGATGGAATGATTGCTTATGAAAGAATAATCTATCTAATTTCAGAGGCAGAAGTTTATTGTGATATGGAAGCTATCGATAGTTCTGTAAATCATTATAAGGAGGATAGCATTAAAGAACTTATTGAAGGTTATCGTAAAATTGGAGCAAATGAATTATCCGAAACATTCAGCAATTTAATTAATGCTGAAGTCCATGAGAAAGGTGCAATCCCTGATGAATTGAATGAAATAATAGCATCTCAAAAAGGATACAATTTGGATGCAATAAAAAACTGGTGAAAACGAGAGTTTGGCGTACAATAGGCGCACTTATCGAATTTCTTATTACCTCTCCCCAATCTAACTTAAAATTCTTTGCAAAAGGACTATTGTTTTGTACATTCACAAGCAGATACGTGTACATTACATCCCAAAATGAGGGTATAAATACATATTTGTAGATTGAACAAAAACATCAAAAAACAATAAGCCATGGAAGAACGAAGTGCATTTGATATATTGGTAGACTATCCTAAAAAACATGGATTGGATTATGACACTCACACGAATGACAGACGGTTTCATTTCTTTCCTTCTGATCCGGTTTTAAATACCAAATTCGTAATATTTAAAAAGGACAATTTGTTCTTTTGCGCTTACGATTCCTTTGGAACCAAAGCTTATATGAATTGTACCTATACAGGTTTGTATGGCCTTATTGACATACCAGAACCTCTTGAGCTTAAAATGACAAAGAAAGACTGGCTGGATAAGTTTCTAACATCCAACAAGCGCAAAACAGGAAATCATTACATTGATGAAAATGTTACCATTTCATCCAAATCGAGCGATATCCCTTTACGAATCGTAAATGCAACAGCCGTTAAGCATTTTTTAAAAATGACTGAAAGAACGAATCCGCTAAAAGTGATCATTGAGAACGATTACCTTCAGTTCGTGAAAGAGTTAAAAGGAAAAATGGTTGTAGGTGTAGAAACCAATAAATGGTTATATGAAGAATCAGATGTTGAAAACTTTCTAGAACATGGTAGCAAATTGCTACACAGTATGCAAAGAAAAAAAGATATCCTGCACAAACTATAATGCATAAGCCTATAGCGCAATTTAACTTCCCCTACTGCTGAGAGATTTAATCCTGTCCCATATTAAAGATTGAATCAAACGAGAGAACTCGGCAGTAGCGGAAGTTTTTCCATTGCTTTGTTGCAATTTCACACTAGCAACTTATCCAAGTTTCTTACCTATAAATTCCAACTAGTCAATATTGAATCTTTTCTTCCCAATAAATCGAATTAAGGAACTCTCCCCCACATGTCCGAATCCTTCATTCAGATGTACCATCTCCTTCTTTAGCTCGATGACATCGTAATTGCTAAAATCGCGTTCAATTTCCTCTATAGAATACATCATATCGATGTCTTTGGGTCCACCCGCATCAGGATTTACTTTGTTTATTTCACGATGCTCTTTGCTAAATGCTTCGAAAATAATATGCCCGCCTGGTTTTAGATAACTGTCCAGTCGTTTGTGCATTTCCGTTTTAATCTTCGGATCGAAATGTACAAAGGTCATACAAATGGCATGGAATTCTTCCTTTTCGTAGCTTTCCTCTAAAAAACCACTTAAGCTATAATCAATCTTCACATTTTTTTTACTGGCCAACTCTTCGGCTTTTTCTTTTCCCTTCGCACTATAATCGAATGCCGATACTTGCCAACCCAACTGAGCTGCAAATACAGCATTTCTTCCCTCACCTTCTGCCGGAAACAATACTTTGCCAGCCTTTAAATGAGGCAATTTCTCTCTCAGGTATGCATTTGGTTCTTCACCATAGGCAAATTGATCCTGACTATATCTTTCGTCCCAAAATTCTTTCATGTCGGTGAATTTAATAATTAATGCAATTATTAAAAAAGTATGCTTTAATCCATTTTGCTATTTTTGTAAGCTAAAATTTTACACTATGAAAAACATTAAACCAAATCTACAAGTATTATTGATACTAGCCTTATTATTTAGCTCTTGCTCAAAAGTTAAAATATCAACAGATGATAATTATGAAACCGTGAATTTTCCTGATGGTTCGTTTGCATACTTGAATAAAAACAGCTCTGTGGAATTTAATCAGAATTTTACGGAGAGAATCGTAAAACAAAAGGGTGAAGTTTTCTACGAAGTTAAAAAGGGGAGCAATCCTTTTATTGTAAAAACTGAAACAGGTGAGGTAAAAGTTCTTGGAACAAAATTCAATGCCAAATCAACCGAAAACGATCTTGAAGTTGATGTTGAATCCGGTTCTGTGGAAGTAAAAGTTAACAAACTTGTTGAGAGTATTAAAAAAGGTCAGAAGGCAGTTTTTAAAGAGACCGAGAATCGTATTAAGCTTGCGAAGTCGGAGCTTAAACATAAACAATGGATCAGGAACCTAAAAAAAGATTTTAAAAAATTAGGAAAAGAGATCGGGAATGAATCAAAACAGTTGAAAAAAGAGTCGAAAGAGATTGGCAAAGAGGTTACAAAAGGATTCAACAAGCTAAAAAAGAAGATAAACAATTAATTACAAGTCTTATCTCCAAACAAATATGAAGCCAAACCTGAAGCATTAGCATTTCTGTTAACATCTTCAAGTTTGGCTTCACTTATAATCCTTATAAATCTATTATTCTACAAACTCCTTTAAATCTGAAGTTAGAATTTCTTCGATTTCCAAAAATTGATTCTTCGGAGTTTTGGTATACAACATTCCAAAAATAGAATACATTTTGTAATCCACCTTTCTCAGTTCCAATGGTTGAACAAATTTACCCAACAAAGCATCGTAATTGAAACTTGCAATTTCTTTTGAAGGAATACCTGTTGAATTGTCTAAAATAACCAAGGAGTAAATTTCATCATCCATCTCCTCCAATACCTGCTTCCAATCTGGTTTGATATTTTTTAAGAAACAGTGATAAGGATTCAGTTTGGCTGCAAAATAAGTTAGGTCAGCAGTAGTACACCATCCACCAAAACGCATTGGGTTGACTTCAATCGGAATCAATACTCCATTTTTGTCTACACGCACTTCAACATGCACCGGGAAGTTTTTCAAATTGGCTTCCTTACCAAGCTGCTGAACAAATTGGGTAAAAGGTTCAAGATATTGCTTGATGGTTTCCTTGGATGTGTAATAAACCCTGTCGCTTACATCGGTATCCGAAGAAAATAAGTGTTTCGAAATCCCTAACAATGTAGCCTCTCCCACTTCATCGAAATAGGCATCAAAAGCAAACTCTTCCCCTTCAATAATTTCTTCAATCAGAAAACTGGAAGCATTTACCACCTCAATTGGAAACAAGCTTTGAGCCTCGGTAAACTCATCTTTAATCAGTTGTTTTACTCGCGCCCAATCTTCCTGATTCAATACTTTGTGAACTCCCAAACTTAAGAAACCAACTGCAGGCTTAATAATAAATGGCATTGGCAATTCTTCCAGTTTAATTGCATCCAACTCTTTCAGACCCACTTCGCGAAAGAAAAAATTGGGATACATTTTCTGAATCAGCTTGCGAAACTCAACCTTATTTTTGAAAACATTAATGTACTCTGGCAATTTGGTAAAGCCCAAATTCTTCACCACCCAGTTGATTGAATTTTCAGAATTGGTATACAATCTGCTATTCGAATCATTCTGAAAATTCTTAATAATTTCTTCAGGGCTTATCAGACTTAGTTCTCCATGCTCCGTGATATTTCCGGTATCTAAGGCAGGAAAGTCATATTTTACTATTGTTTCCTTTAAGAATTTGGAAACGTAAGGTTTATCCAATAGTATCATGTAGTATGTAGTGTTTATTTTGTCGATATGATAATATCGCAAAGCTACGAAGAAAGCATTAATAATCGAATTTTAATGATTCCATATCAGCAAACTCATTTAAAAATATTTCACTATCTCTGATAGCTATTGACTTCGCAGAATATCAAAAACAATCATTACGGTCCGAAAAAAATCAGAAAAGCTAAAACCTAATATCGTACCTCTGGTACTTTATATTGTATTCAATTCACAACTACCATAATAACATCCTTACGGGATTTATCGGAGCCTTGTTAAAGGCGATAATATGGCAGAATGTGGCATAGATAAAAATTAAGCCCCGGAGGTGGCGACATTAAGGATAAAGCAAGTAAAAAGAGAGATTCAAGAGTTGTTACCAATTTTATCGGATAGCAATGAAAAACAATCTTTATCTGCATAAATCTGAGGATATTAATTTGCGAGAATCTGCGAGAAAAGTAATACCGATTACTATTCAATCCCAATAGCTATCAGAATCGCCTTTATGATATAATTTGCGGTTACTCTATACTATGGAATACTATGAGTATTAATCAGAAATTGCAGTTTTTTCAGTCGCAGCAGTGTTTATATGCAATGATTCATTAAATTTCAGAATTGAAATCATCACTAAAAATTACATTGTGAAAGACAAAATCCTCATCGCTTATTCTATTCCTCCTCAAGGACTTTTGGAGCTTGAAAAAGATTTTGATTTAATATATCCTGACAAAGAATTTTTCTCAACGGAAGAATTAATTGAACGAATCCCGGGCTGTATCGCACTCTTGTCGATATTCAACAAGGAAATTCCCAAAGAGGTAATTGAAGCTGGCAAGCAATTGAAAATTATCAGCAATTACGGAGTAGGTTTTAACAATATCGATATTGAAACGGCTGGCAAAAAAGGAATTGTGGTTTGTAATACGCCAGAAGCAGTTTGTGAGCCTACAGCTGAACTTTGCCTGGCCTTGATCTTATCTCTTTCCAGAGGCATTGCCAAATGTCATTATGGATTAAAGACCAATCCTGATTTTGAATGGGGCGTAATGAAGAACCTGGGAAGCGGATTGCACGGGAAAACACTAGGCATTGTAGGCATGGGTAAAATTGGAAAGTCTGTTGCCAAAAAAGCCGAAGCTTTTGGCATGAAGGTAGTGTACTACAATCGTAACAAAATAGACAATTCAAGCTATCAGTATCTTAATTTTACTGATTTGTTGGAACAGTCGGATGTGGTTTCCCTGAATTGCCCATTAACCGATGAAACCCATCATCTAATTGGGGAAAAAGAATTGGAGCTGATGAAAGAAACAGCATTGCTCATTAATACTGCACGAGGACCAGTGGTAAACGAACAGGAACTTGTGGATGCACTAAAAAGAAACACAATAGCGGGAGCTGCTTTGGATGTGTTTGAACACGAACCCAAAATCCATCCTGAACTATTGCAAATGGAGAATGTAGTTGTAGTTCCGCATATTGGAACAGCAACAATTGAAACCAGAATAGAAATGGGCAAAGAGGCCAGTGAGAATATCATTTCCTTTTTAATTGACGGAAAAGAAAAAAACAGAGTAAATTAGAATTAAAATCATTTACAAACAGATGTTATTAGCCATTGATATAGGAAACTCGAATGTGGTTTGTGGTTTATCGGACAACAACCATTGGACAGAACAATTTAGAATTCATACGGTTGCCAATAAAACTGCCGATGAGTACGAAGTAATCTATCGTACCTTACTTTCAAGCCGAAACATTAAACTCGAAGAGGTTGATAAAATCGTAGTGAGTAGTGTGGTTCCTTCACTGATTCTGCCAATTCGGGAGATGATTAAAAAGCTTTTCGGAAAAGAACCATTGGTGGTTGGACCTGAGCTTTATCCGAAACTAAATATCGGAATTAAAAATCCTTACGAGATAGGAACCGATTTGGTGGCAAATGCAGTTGCAGCTCACAACAAATACAAAGGCAATTGTATTGTGGTTGATTTTGGTACAGCACTTACTTTTACTGCCATTAAAGCAGATGGAAACCTACTTGGCGTAAGCATTGCGCCTGGTTTAAAAACTGCCATGGCATCTTTATCGCAGAATACTGCAAAGCTGCCCAATGTTGACATCGCAGTTCCTCCGTCATGCATTGGTAAAAATACCACACACGCACTACAAGCAGGAATTGTAATGGGATACAAAGGTTTGGTTGAATATCTTTTGAAGGAAATCAAATCTGAATTAGAAGGCGATACAAGAGTGATTGCAACTGGTGGTTTATCGAAAGTTATGCTTCCGGTAATTGATTGTTTTGATCACCATGAACCTGATTTGACTCTTGATGGCTTAAAAATAATCGGAAATCAATTTTATAAACAATGAACAGTGAACAGTAAACAATGATAACCGACAACTGTAAAACATGGCAATAGAAATAGAAAGAAAATTCCTGGTAAATAAAGATTTGCTCCCTCTTCCCAATGATGGAAAAAAGTTGATTCAAGGGTACATCTGGAGCGATCCACAGAAGAGTTTACGAATTAGAATTGCTGGCGAAAAAGCTTTTCTTACGATTAAATCGGGAAATGACATTTTAAAGAGAAGCGAATTTGAATATGAAATTCCCATGACGGATGCTCATGAATTGCTTGAACTATGTGATGCTAAAATAGAAAAAACCCGATACCTGATTCCTATGGCTCAATACACCTGGGAAGTAGATGTATTTCATGGTGATAACCAAGGGCTAATTGTTGCTGAAATTGAACTGGCATCTTCCGAAGAACAAATCCAACTTCCCGAATGGATAGATCAGGAAGTCAGCAATGATCCAAAATATTTGAACGTCTCCTTAATTGAAAATCCTTTCATCAAGTGGTGACACCAACAAGTCGGAAAAATTTCTTGCAGGAGTAATTTCGGGTCTTACAGCCTTGTAAATGCACTCCTGTATTTTGGTTCTAACATCCATTTCCATCAGTTTTGCATTGGATTCATCCGGACAAATTCGGTTCGATAAAAAGATGTATACCAAGTCATAATCAGGATCAATCCAAATCATGGTTCCCGTAAAACCTGTGTGTCCGTAACTTGACAATGAAGCCAAATTACTGGTTGGTCCATTCTCATCGGTAGGATCTAGAAAGGGTTTATCAAAGCCTATCCCTCTTCGGTTCTCTCCTTCAGGATATGCTCGCGAAGTAAAATTCTCCATGGTTTCCGATCCAATGTACATTTCGCTTCCATATGCTCCTTTTTGCAAATACATTTGCGCCAACTTGGCCAAGTCGCTGGCATTTCCAAACATGCCGGCATGACCTGCCACACCTCCAAGCATTGCTGATGTAGGGTCGTGCACATATCCTTTTATCCACTGCCTTCTAAAGAACTTGTCATTTTGGGTTGGTACAATTCGGTTTAAGCTAAACCTTTTTTGGGGATGGTAGCCCAAAGTTCCCGCTCCCAACTGGCGATAGAAGTGACGACTCACATAGCTATCTACAGGCTCTCCCGATCTTTCCTGTATCATTTCTCCCATCAGGATAAAGCCCAAATCACTGTACTTGTAACCATTCTTTTCGCGATAATCAGAATCTAAAATTCCTTTCAGTATGGTATCCTTGTAATTCTTGTTGATGTAAAGATTTTTGGCTACCTCAATCGGATAGGCTTCCGACTTTACTTTGGACAAAATTCCTTTCTTGAATTTGTAATTTCTGTCAATGTAAAGACTCCTATCCAGCTTTAGACTGTACCTTCTGGAGTACCTTCTGCTAAAAAGTTTATCCTTAAAACTTGCAGAATCAACAGCTTCCCAATGAAATGGTTTCCAGCTTAACAAACGAGCTTCATGTGCCAGAATCTTTCTTAAAATCAGGCTGTCTTTGTTTGATTCCTTGGCCTTTGAATAGTATTTGCCAATATTGGCATCAACATCAATCCAACCTTCATCGGTCATTTGCATTAATGCCGGCAAGGTTGCTGTAATTTTGGTTAGAGAGGCCAAATCGTATATATCAGGATTTCGAACCGGTCTTTTCCTTGCGTAAGTATGGTGTCCATAGGACTTATTGAATACAACTTTCCCAGAGCGAGCAATCAAAATCTGGCAACCAGGAGTTGCCTTTTGTTTGATGGCATCTTCTGCAATCGAATCAATTACATTCAATTTTAAAGTACTCAGTCCAACCTGTTCAGGCAATGAATATCCCAAACGGTTATGAGCTGTTTCAATTCCTGTACCTACCGGAAAATCATCATTTATGGTAACCGGAAGCTTTCCTTTTGCAGCCAAACCTCCAAAAACAACCTGGGCAGAAGCCATTTGCGACTCCCTGCTATCCTGGTAGGACACCAAAATGGCATCCAAATCATTTAAATTTCGATATCGATCCAAAGCATATGGATTACCAAAGAGGTCGAAAATCACTTTCTTGCTGGCAGATATTTCTGACAAGAGTTGCACGCTTTGATCAGTGATTCCAAAATTTCTGGAAGGTCGTTGATCTGTATCGTGCATACTTACGATTAACAGATTGTATTTGTCGAGTTTCTCTTTCAAAATCGCGAAATGTTCTTTGGTAGCATCCTTCTCAATCTGATAAAAATCGATATCGGTATACCTTCCCAAATACTCCTGGTATCTATTTCGAATAGAAGCGCCCATGGCAATGGAGGCCACCCTTAAGGTATCCAATCGCTTTAATGGCAATAGGTTTTTATCATTCTTTAAAAGGGTAATGGACTGTTCGGCCAATTGTCTGCGCAGTATAAATCCCTCCTGTGTATTTAGGCCAGACCAAAGTCTTTCAGTGTCAACTGGCTTGTAATTGTTAAGTCCTAACCAATACTTGGCCTTCAGAATTTTCTTACATTTCTCATTGATTTCGTCCCAGCTTAACTCTCTTTTTTCAATTGCTGCCTTAATTTCCTTCAACGAAATTTCTACATCCTCGGTAAACAGCAAAACATCATTCCCAGCTTTTAAAGCTTTAACATCAACTTTTCCTTTGTCGTAATATTTGCGAACTCCCTTCATGTTTAAGGCATCGGTAAAAACCAAACCTTTAAAGCCCAACTCATCCTTAAGCAAATCGGAAACAATAGGCCGCGATAAAGTTGCCACCTTCTGATCCGGATCCAAAGCAGGAACGTTCAAATGTGAAATCATCACACCTCCCAATCCCTGTGCAATCACTTTTTTAAAGGGATAAAGTTCAATGGAATCCAATCTTGCACGATTGTGATTCAGGATCGGAAGGTCAACATGTGAATCGGTATCCGTATCGCCATGACCTGGAAAGTGTTTTCCAACTGCAATTACACCTGAGCTTTGCATTCCATTGGCAAATGCATAGGATTTGTTGGCCACATTGTATCGATCTTCACCAAAAGATCTGCTGTTAATTACCGGATTTGCAGGATTATTATTCACATCCATCACTGGTGCAAAATTCACATGTACCCCCAATCGCTTGCACTCCTTTCCAATTTGCTTTCCCAATCGGTATATCAATTCATTATCCTGAACAGCACCTAACATTAGCTGTCTAGGGTAACTTATGGTTTGTTTCAGCCTCATCCCCAAGCCATTCTCGGCATCCATACCAAGCCACATGGGCACTTTCGATAAGCTTTGATACCAATTGCTCAGTTCGGCCTGCTTGCCTGGTTCTCCATGAAAAAAGATGATTCCACCAATCTGATACTTGTCTACCAATGCAGCAATGCGCTCCGTTTCCTTTTTGTTTTTGTTGGAATAAGCAGCAATCATGAACAATTGGGAGATTTTTTCATCCTCACTCATTGTGGAAAAGATGGAATCTGCCCACTGATTAGACCTATTCAACTGATCGACCAACAGGTACTGATCTTGCACATAGTTTTGAGCCGCTAAAGAGAAAGCAAGCAAATAGAAAGAAAGTAGTACTAATATCCTTTTCGGAGAAAATATATAAAGCATAAAAAAATCGTTAATCCAGTTCACCACGAGGTATAACAAAATTATAAAACGCCCATGAATAAAGAGAATGATTGATCACTAAAAAAACTGAATTTGTAAATTTTTTGAATGCAAAAAAGATGCCAATAGAAAAAGGGGCACTGCCCCTTCTCAATTACTTACAACTAAAATCATATTAAAAACTTGAATCTAGGATTGAACCAAGTGCAATATGCGAAACTATAACAGGGTGTTTTTCCCTGATTCAGAAGTAAATTTATCTTACTCACTTTAGAAAAACAAGTGTCAAGTTTGCCAAGTTTAACAAATTGAGCATAATATTATCCTTGCTCCACAAAAGCTATCGAGCTATAAATCAAGAAGAATCAAGCAATAACGAGCTTTATCCAATGGTTTCCATTTTGATTTGTCTTGCAAAATGACTACTTTAAGACTAGCCATTGTAAGTAATGGTTCTGTTAAAATTATTGTGGGAGATCCTTTTAATTATCTAATGTTCGTGAGGTAACATATAAATGATTTTTAATTTGTTCAAGCGGACTCTATGGGCATTGGAAGGACAAGCTGCTTATCCGCAGAAAACATTTAGAGAGACGGGGAAGCTGATCCCGAAATAGATTTTGTAAGCATTTGAGAAGCAAATACAACAAAAATCATAATCGGGAGAAGATCACCCCGCCGAACTTAGTGTTTTCAAGTAGAAGAAGTTTGGGCTTACGCGCCCTAGATTTTTTGCCTACTTTTTCATCAATGGAAAAAGTAGGAGCCATGCGGCTTGAGCAAAATAAATCTAACTTAAGGAATCTTTGAGTGATTCATTTTATTTGTTTATTGATTTAATTACCAACTGTATTTCATAAAAAACCTAAATAATTAACCCCTAAAAAACAATCACCATGAAAAAGATATTCTGCACTTTTATTTTGCTTTCCACCGTAATCATTTCGATTGCCCAAAATCATGCGGAAAAAGAACTTAGCATTGATGATCAAACCGCATTAAAGTTGACAGCTACTGTTCAATTATCTCCTGACAATTACAATCAACTTAAGAATTGGGTACTTTCAACCGAAGCTGTTGAGTTGGAAATGCTCAATGAAAAATCGGGAGAAGCCAGGCTTAAAGGAAATAGTCTGATATACTTGAGCCAGACCCCATCAACTTTTCAAACCAGGATGTACTACACGCTAAGTTTGAAAGAACAAAACAACCAGTTGCAAATTGAAATTAAAGATGTGTACTACCTTTCCTTGCCTGTATATGGAAAACAAGGAACCGCTTCAATCATTTCTTACCCTTCTGATTGGTTCTCCAAAGAGAAACTCTATAAGAAATCAGGCAAAGAGCGTTATTTGAATTCAATTGTAAAACAGAATACCATTTCGAAAATGAATGAGCTAATGGATTCAGCTTTGGCTTTTATGAATTAGAAGTTTCACGCAAAGACAGATAAAGAAAAAACGCAAAGGTGAATTGTTCATCTTTGCGTTCTTTTTTCCAACTTATTCTTTGCGTCCTTTGCGTGAAATTTTATTTCCTTAATAATCTTACCGCTGCACTTATCTCCTCAATCGCACTACCAATCTCCTCCTCGCGGGTATATTTCCCAACCGACAAGCGTAGTGTTCCCATGGCATATTCGAATGGAACATTCATGGCATCAAGCGTTGCTGAAATTTTTACGGCATCGGAATGACAGGCAGCTCCTGCCGAAGCCGCAATATTTGGCATATTGGCAAGAATGTCCACTGCTCTCAGGTTCTTAAAAGAGATACTCAAGGTATTTGGCAAAGAGAATGCTGTGTTTCCATTGATTCTAAAATCCCCTAATGGCTCCAAACCTTCTCTCAAAAATCGTATTAAATTTCTCTCTCTTTCCATTCTCCTTTCCGGATCTATCATTGCCAATTCGGCTGCTTTGCCCAAACCTACAACCTCCAGAATGTTCTCTGTTCCGGCTCTGCGATTCATTTCATGATCGGCACCATGAATTAGCTTTTGCAGCTCCACGCCTTCACTAACATACAAAGCCCCAATCCCCTTGGGACCATAGAACTTATGCCCTGCTACTGTAAGCAAATCAACACCCAATTCTTTCACATCCACAGGTACTTTTCCAACTGCCTGGGCACAATCGCTATGTACTGCAATATTGTGCTTTTTCGCTAAAGCGGATATTTCTTTCAGTGGCTGCAAAGTTCCCACCTCGTTATTGGCATACATTACCGATATTAAGATTGTATCAGGACGAATGGCTTCTTCCACATCCTTAAGTCTTAACCTTCCTGTTTCGTCAACAGGCAAATAGCTCAGCTCGAATCCCTCCTGTTCCAGGAATTTACAAACCTCTATAATGGCAGGATGCTCAATCATCGTTGTGATAATATGCCTTCCCCTATCCTTGTTCTGGAAAGCATATCCCTTTAATGCATAATTGTTCGATTCGCTCCCTCCACTGGTAAACACAATCTCCTCAGTCTTGCAGTTCAACAGCTTCGCCATATTCTTACGAGCCTGCTCCACTGCCTTCTTGGTTTGCTGTCCATACCAATGTGAACTTGATGGATTTCCAAAATATTCGAATAAATAAGGCTGCATGGCTTCTGCAACCTCTTTGGCTACCGGTGTGGTGGCGTTGTAATCTAGGTATATCATTTTTGTTGGGGTATTTTGTATTATTGGTAAACTTTGTTTGAAATTGATACAGGCATACTAGTCCTCCCAATCATCAACGCTTTTACTTGAAAAAATAACATCTGTAAAACTGAAAGGGGCCTCACTTTGTACAATATTTTTAATGGAGTCCTGAATATTCTCAATCTCAGCAAGTGGTAAATTTATTTTCAATGGATTTATTAAAAAGAGAAAATAGTAAGTTCGTCCAAGTCTGTTTATAGATACATGATTTAAATTGTAACCATGAGGTAGTATCGGTAGTACCTTTTGGGTAATTTTTTCACGCATTGCATTGTGAATGTCTTTTATTATTAATTCATTAAACGCATTTTTCAGAATTTTTACGGGATCGTTAAAAAGAAAAACACATAAAACGAGAACAATTATTGAATCGGCAATTGGAACAATGAATGCCAAAGAAGTATTTTCAAGGAAAGCTACAAGTAAAAACACTACACCAATAGCTCCCGAAATAATTGCATTTTGAAATACCGCAATTTTTTCGGTTTGTAACATTATACTCTGGTTATTCACTTTTTTACATTGTGCTGCAATGTATAGGTATACAAGAGAACATATTATTACCATCAAAATAGAATAATAAATAATAGATCCTCCATTCACTTGTTCTACACTACCTGTAACAATATAGTCGTATATCTTAAAACTATTTGAAACTCCTGCCAAAACAAGAACTCCAAAAATCAAAAGCCCTTTAAAAAGTGTATACAGTGTTTCGTACATTGCAAATCCGAATGGTAGAGATTTAGTAGGCTTTTTTGCGACAAGTTTTGAGATTTTGATTCCTATAATCATCGAAAATGCCGATATGAAATTAAATACTCCATCTATTAAAACAGCTTCCGAATTCGAAAAGGCAAATGTTCCAATCCCAACCGCTGCCATTAACACATAAGCCCATAAAATATAGCTCATTGCTTTTGTCTCTATCCCTGACATATTCATAATTCTCTCTTGTTTAAATGATATTTTAAAATACAAGTTCAATAATCGCAAAATTACTTTATTATATGAAACATCTGCATGATTTGTTTTAGCCATTGAAAGTACAAAACAATACCCCCCAGACAAAGTAATCTTCTTGATATTCTACACACAATTATTGTATCGTAAAAATTGAACCTATAAAAATCGATTTTATCAATACCCATTGACGAGAGCTCATTTTTGTCTCAAAATTGGCTTTGCACATTGACGAGAGATCTTTTTTGTGACAAATTTGCCATTGCACATTGACGAGAGCATTTTTTTGCATCAAAATTGCCTTTACCCATTGACGAGAGCTCATTTTTGTCTCAAAATTGGCTTTGCCCACTGACGAGAGATCTTTTTTGTGGCAAATTTGCCATTGCACATTGACGAGAGCATATTTTTTCGCCAAAATTGCCTTTACCCATTGACGAGAGCTCATTTTTGTCTCAAAACTGGTATTATATTCTATCGGCTTTATTCTCTAGCTTATGCCCATACAGGGCTAACATAACAAACACCAACACCCAAAGGGCGATGCCCTTTGCTATTGCTTTGAGCCTTTCAGGCTCAATCCTTGTGTTCTTTGTGAAACACCTTTGTGCCCTTCGTGGTTAACCCGTCCCGCAGAAGTCAACATCACTACTTCACCACCCTAAATTCAGTTCGTCGGTTCAAGGCCTTGCCCTCTTCGGTATTGTTGTCGGCTATTGCTTTGCTCGAACCAAATCCTTTGTACAGCAAGCGCTCTTTTTCAATTCCTTTGGCAATCAAGTAATCGCACACAGCCTTTGCCCTGTTTTCCGATAAGCTCAGGTTGTGTTCTTCCGATCCGGTATTGTCGGTATGTCCCGATATCTCAACAATCAAATCCTGGTTCTGATTCATCAGCTTGAACAGGATGGACAATTCGCTCTCCGATTTTGGCAGAATTTCCCACGAATCGGTATCGAAAAATACATTTCGAAGTACAATTTCACTACCTGTAACCAGTTTCTGAAGACCAATATTCAATTCTTGCGGCTGATTCTTTTCCTGATTCTCCAAAAGCGAAAAATGATCCGAATAATACAAATAGCCCTCACTTTCGGCAGCAAACAAATACTCTTTTCCTGCAGGCAAACACAGCAGGTATTTCCCATTTACCCGATCCGAATGAATTCGGGCAGGTGTATCTTTCGAACTCAAATCAATCAATTGCAAAGAAGCATACAGGTTTTCCCTGGTATCCACATCGTATATCTTCCCTTTCAGCCACGAAACCATAGGCGGTTGATGTTCCTTGGGCAAATCAAACACAAAAATATCCTTTCCTTTTCCCTCCATCCTGTTGGATGCAAAGTAGGCCTTATCGCTTTTTGCATTAATCACCAATCCCAATTCCTCTCCATACGTGTTTATCGGATACCCCAGGTTCTCCGGCTTAGACCACTTCCCATCTTCCTGAAGACTTAGTTTATACAGATCGTAAGATCCCATTCCCGGTAGTCCATCCGAGGCAATTACCAAATACTGGTTGCTGGCATGAATAAAAGGCGACATCTCATTGTTTGCCGTATTAAAATCCATATTTACAGGTTTCGACCACCTTTGTCTGCCATCGGCTAAGTTCTCCATCAGCTCCGATCGCCAAATGTCCATTTTTCCTTTGCCACTTTTGCGATTACTCACAAAATAAAGTACTCTACCATCGGCCGAAATGCTTGGTTGCGCCTCCCATGCTGCAGAATTTATGGTAGGTCCTAAATTTCGAGGCTTCGACCATCTGTCTCCCTCTCGAACCGAATAGTACAGGTCGCATCTGCCTAGCCCATCCTTTCTGCCACAAGCTGTGAAATACATGAATCTTCCATCGGCAGTAATGGATTGTGCCCCTTCGTTGCTTGTGGTATTAATGATTTCCGATAATCCTTTTGCCGGTCTCCAGGCATCTTCCTCTTTTAAGGATATCCAAAAATCCTCTTGCATCTCCAATTTTACTTGCGTAGATTTTTCGGCCGGACTCAATCGGGTAAACACCAACACTTCCTCATCGGCAGTTAAGCTGGGCCAGTATTCATCATACTTGGTGTTGATTGCATCCCCAATGTTTATGGGCTTAAAATCTACTGGATTCGCAATCATATTCATCGCAAAATCACAATTCTTAATTAGCTTTTGTGCCTTTGCCTTATTCCTCGATGAGATTTTTGAGAAGGATAAAAAGTCTTGAAACTTGCCTTTGGCCTTTTGATACTCTCCCTGCTTTAGGTATGCATTCCCCAGGTTGAAATGCACCCGTGGAAAATAAGATTCATCTATTTCTATTGCTTTCTGATAGGCTTCAATTTCAGCCTTACTGTCCTTTAAAGTATAATATACATCTGCCTGAAAAAGGTAAGCCTCAATAAATTTGTCGTTCACCTCCAAGGCTTTGCTTAAACTTTCCAAAGCTTTCTGATTGTCCCTGTTTCGATAATACTGCCCAGCCTCTTCGTAAAAGTGTATGGCCCTTCGCGATTTGATACTGTATTTCTTCTGCGAAGAAAGAGGAAGTACAAAAAACAATAGCAATAAGGTTAAAACTGAATATTTCATTCTTAATAATCAACTTAAATAAATAACTTCCACAATCTCAAATAGACCACAACTATCGAAAAAATTGCCAATAATGCACCCAAGATAATTAATGATCTCTTCTCGGATTTTCGTATTGATATGATAAGCAATACCAAGGACAATACACCAAAAATAGAATAATCGTATTGATATCCATATTCCAATAACTCTGTCAATCCATACAAAGCTTTCGTCTTGCCACTAGTAAGAGATACATATCGATTCCAAAGGTCATAATTTACCTTTAAGGTACAACAAATGCTTATTCCACTTAGAACTATTGATAATATTGCGAATTTATTTTTCATCATTCTTATAAATATACATTTGTTATTAAACCTACTGCACCATTCAGTCCTGCTTTTCGGGCATTGGAAGGACAAGCTGCTTATACGAAGAAAAGTTTTAGTAAGACGGGGAAGCTGAGAACTTGTTCGAAGATCACCCCGCCGCACTTAAAGTTTTCGAGTATATGTAGTTTGGGCTTACGCGCCCTAGATTCTTTGCTTCCTTTCTCATCAATGGAGAAAGGAAGAGCCCCTGCGGCTAGAGCAGAAAAATCATTCTTTATCTATGACAAATCTCCGCATACAAACAAGTCCTGCAAGCATCCTGATTTTCCACCTGGTCAAATGGAATCTTCGGATCAAATATCTCCTCGAACATTTCCTGCAAAGCATTGGTAAATTCTTCCTTATATACTCGGTAATCATCAACAGGTTCCGGTTTGGCACGACCTTCTTTTCGGGCCAACATGCAAGCAAACTTGTTGTTAAAGAATTCTTTCAGACTATACACACCAGGCGAAATTGCCTCAGCAGCTTTCGTTTTGTCCTCGTAAAACAAGCAATACAATAAGGTTTGAAAAGCTGCTTTGTTTCTGTTCTTTCCCTCTTTCTCGAATAAAGATTCTATGTCCTTAAAGAACAAATCTGCCTTACCCGTTTTGTAGTCCAGGATTCGAATGGTACCATTTGCCCTGTCAACACGGTCAATCAATCCCTTAATGTTTACCTTTCGATCTCCCGATATCGGCACCTGAATTCTATATTCATCTTCAAGCGACAGAATCTGGAATGGCGCAAACTGCTGATCCAGGATCAATATCCTATCGATGTACTTTTTCAGGATATCAAAAATCAACAAGTTCCTTCCTGATATCTGAACCTCTTTATTCTTGGGCGTTTTAAAATAAGTATCGCGAAAAGCAGTCTTCAGTTTCGTTTCAATCAGGTCTTTGTCTTTCCTGATGATTTCCAGATCTTCCCTTTCCAATATTTTGCCAACAAATGGCTTGTACAAATCTTCCAACGTATTGTGAAACAGGTTCCCGAAAGTAGGCGGATCAATCTCTTCCAATACCTGATCGGATTCCTTTAAGCCAGCAATGTATTTAAAGTAAAAGCTCAATGGGCAAGCCAGGTAAGTATTCAAAGCCGAAGGAGAAAAACTCCTGAATTGATCTCCGCAATACTCTGCCAGGCGATTTAAAATTCGCTCATTCTTCTCAACGCTTATGGGTTTGGCCTCTTTTAACGAGATATCATATCCCGGACTCGATTCTTCAATATCAAAATCCGATTCATATTTCAATTGATACAAAAATCGGCTCATCTCCCCAGTTCTGATTCCATCACTTTGGGTACTGTATAGCAGTTTGATGTCATCGGCACGCTGTATCAATCGGTAAAAATAGTAGGCAAAAATGGCATCCTGATGATCGATGGTTGGCATTCCAAATCCCTTTCTTAAGTGATATGGAATGAATGAATTTGCGGCTCCTGTTTTTGGCAACTTCCCTTCGTTCATAGAGAGAACTACCAACTTTTTAAAATCCAGCAAACGTGTTTCCAAAATCCCCATTACCTGCAATCCCGCCAAAGGTTCTCCTTCAAACGGAATGCTCAAAGTTTGAATCATTTTCTCCAAAATCTTATAGAAAGTATCTTGCTTTACCTCTATTTCGTGCTGATCCAACAATGCTTTTAATCGCTTAATTGCCAAAAACAGGTGGTAAATGTACTCCTGTTCAATCTTGTCGACCAATGATTTTTCTTCCTCTTTGGTTTCCAATCTTTGGTAAACATTCTGCAGCAAATTCAACAGGTAGATGGCAAATTGATTCACATCCTTCACGGGTGTAAACAGCTTTTCGATTACCTCATCGCCTGTTAAAAGCTTTTGCGGAACCTTTATTTTATTGGTGGTAAGAATATTTTGGGTTAGCTCATGGGCCAATTCAGGATTTACCGAATTCAAATACTGATGATTCAGCAAAGCCAACACCTCTTTGTGATGAAACTCTATCTCTCCTGCAACTTTTCTGGAGCTCTTTTGCATGTCGATTACCAAACGCAACAAACTGGCCACAGGTGTATTCTTTGCAGGATATCCCATGGTAACATTTACATTCTCTACCACCTCTGGAATGGAATGCAAAACAGGCAACAATAGTTCCTCATCGGCCAAAACAATGGCTGTTTCTTCCGGCGCTACATCCTCATCCTTGCAAAAAGCTTGTACCACGGAGTGTGCATATTTGGCCTGCCCAACCTCTGATGACAGAGACACAAACTCCACCTTGGCTTTGTTCTCCTTGATATTCGAAAAGCTCAATTCAGTTTTAGGCGCAGGAAATCTTCTGATATTGTCTCGCAAAAACAGACCTGCTTCATGGTATGGATTCTTCAGGTAAGATTCATCGTAATCCCAATAGAATTCGGCAAGCTCTTTCTTCTTCAGGAACTCAAACAAATCAATCTCGCATTTGTTTAATGCATTAAATCCAACAAAAATTACCTTTTTGGCATCGATTTGAATTCCTCCCGATTCCAATCCATCTATCAAATTCCTCGAAGCCATTCCTTCGTAGGCCAGTTTTTCCGATTTCAGCTCCTCTCTCAAATCGGTATAAATCCCAAACAGATTCTCCCACAGGTTTACAAACTCTTTTTGGTGCTCAGAATATTTCTCTGGTTTAAAGCTGCTCCAAAATGCCTGTATTGCTTCAAGCTGTTCATCCGTTAAATAGTCGAACAGGTTCTCGATCTCTTTCTCGTCGGCCAGGTTCTGAAACAAATGCTCGGCATTTACCCTGTACTTGTCCAAATCATCAAAATCGCCCAACAACATCTCACCCCAGTGATAGAATTCATCGAAGCTTTCGCTTACCTTCATTCTTTTCACATAGATTTTGTACAAACGAAACAGCAATCCCAGGTTATCTTCTATCTGCAAATCGGACAGAGAACGGAAAAACTCACTAATGGTAAATACTCTTGGTGCCCAAAGCGCTTGTTCAACCAATTCGTTCAGGTATTTTGAAAAGAACAGTCCAGCTCTTCGGTTCGGAAAAACCAAAATACAATCCGATAAATCATTGGTATATTTTGAGTAAAGCTCTTTGGTTATTTGTTGTAAGAATGAGTTCATATATAGTGTAAGAGATTAATTAAATTGATGATTTCCGTATGGCAACACAATTTCAATATTTTGCGATTGAAACATGCCATTGGGATTTAACCCCGGTTTTCCTTCCGGGATATCTACCCCCAGGTTCTTGTAGTATTCTACCCAAAACGGCAAATACTCACCTGATTCATTGTCCTTAAATGTCATGGGATTCAATTGAAACACCTCCGCTGAATCGCCAGTATTTACAAACATTTCATAAATCAACTCGGAACAGTAATAGGTCGAATCACCCATTACATAAATATTATCATAGGGAAAATTCAATAAGGCTTTCCCATAAGTCATGGCTGCATCAATCCTGGCATTCAACTTGGTATTTAATCTACCAATGGCAACTTTATTGCTCCTTAGCAAAAAACTATCCAATTGGGTTAAAGATACCCCTTTCGATATGGCTTCCAGCACATAAATTTTCCCTTTTGAATCAATATCTACAATGCCAACATGAGAAAAATTCAGCTTCTTCTCTCCTCCTGTAACCGATTCTATGGCTTCTGAAATGGAATCGGTATTCAAATCCTGAAAAATTAGGTCGCCTTTACGGAATTCAAACTGCGTTTTTTTTTGTAAATTATCACAGCTTAAAAAATGTAGAAATACCAGCACTGTTAATATCGTGCGAAGAAATGTCATACTATTAAATATTGATGTTTTTGAATGCAAAACTAAATTAATTGGAAAATGCAACAAACGAAAAAATAGCTCTGTATTTTTTCTGCAAATGTTAAACAATATCAGCTCATAGAAAATGTCTATAAGCTCATTAGAAAAAAAGATGACCTTTTGGTCTTTTATTCGTGTTTATCCTTACTTGTTCCATTTCAAAATTAATACATTTGTTTAAGCGACAACAAAAATCAGACAAGTACAACAAACAAATCTATGGATAAATTCAGTTTTTTGGGCAATAGTGAAATCGACTATATAGACGAGCTATACCAATCCTATAAAAAAGATCCCAATTCGGTGGAAGAAACATGGAGAACGTTTTTCCAGGGATTCGATTTCGCATCGGCTAATTTTCCGATAAAACAAGAAAGTAGCGAAAACTTGCCTGCCAGCGAATCAATGAGCAAGGAGTTTAATGTAATGAACTTGATTCAGGCCTATCGCCAAAGGGGGCATTTATTTACCAAAACCAATCCGGTTAGAACCAGAAGAAAATACTTCCCTACCCTGGATATTGAAAATTTCGATCTGGCAGAATCTGACTTGGAAACTCCATTTCATGCCGGGAAAGAAATCGGTATCGGCATAGCAAAATTAAAAGATATTGTATCTCACCTGCAAGAGACTTATTGTAAGTCTGTGGGTGCAGAATATGTTTTTGTTCGTCATCCGCAAATGTTGCGATGGCTGCAAAAGAAAATGGAGAGTTCGAAGAATACTCCACAGTTTACCGATGAACAGCGCAAGCACATCTACTACCATTTAAAAATGGCAGTTGGTTTCGAGAATTACATTCACAAGAAGTTCGTAGGGCAAAAAAGATTCTCATTGGAAGGTGCAGAAACACTAATCCCTGCTTTGGATGCCATGATTGAACGTGGTGCCGAGTTAGGAGTTCAGGAGTTTATTTTTGGTATGGCTCACCGAGGCCGACTGAATGTTCTGGCCAATATTTTAGAGAAACCTTACGAAAATATTTTCAAGGAATTCGTTGGTGAAGAATATGAAGAAGACATTGCGCTGGGAGATGTAAAATATCACCTGGGATATGGCAATACTGTAAAAACGGACGATGGCAGCGAGGTAAAATTGCATTTGGCTCCAAATCCATCTCACCTGGAAACGGTAGGTGCTGTAGTACAAGGAATTTCACGATCAAAAATTGACAATGATTACGAAGGCAACCAAGACCGATTGGTTCCTGTTGTGATACATGGTGATGCGGCTATTGCCGGCCAGGGAATTGTATACGAAATCATTCAAATGTCTCAATTGAAGGGATACAAAACAGGAGGTACCATCCATTTGGTAATCAACAACCAGGTTGGATTTACAACCAATTACCTGGATGCAAGATCGAGTACATACTGTACCGATGTGGCCAAGGTAACTCGCTGTCCTGTTTTTCATGTGAATGGTGATGATGTTGAAGCATTGATTTTTACCATTAAGATGGCAATGGAATACCGTCAGGAATTTAATACTGATGTCTTCATTGATATTCTATCGTACCGAAAGTATGGGCATAACGAAGGTGATGAACCTCGTTTTACCCAGCCAATATTATACAAGGAGATTGCCAAGCATAAAAATCCACGAGACATTTATGCAGCTCACTTGATTGAGAAAGGCATTTATTCTCAAGCGGATGTCAAGACAATCAATTCGGATTACAACAAACTGTTGGATGACAAGTTTGAACTTTCGAAAACATTCGATAAGGTTATTATTCAGCCATTCCTGGATAATTATTACAAAGGCATTCGATATTCAGTTGAATCTGATTTCGAATCTTCTCCTGAAACCGGTGTAAACAAAAAGACATTGTTATCATTGGCAGATAACTTTACCTCTCTACCTGGAGACTTAAAATTCTTTAAGAAGATTGGAAAGTTAATGGGCGATAGAAAGAAAATGGTGGAAAACGATCAGCTCGACTGGGCAATGGGTGAAATGTTGGCCTACTCAAGTTTGTTAACCGAAGGAAATTCTGTTCGAATTAGTGGTCAGGATTCTGAACGCGGAACCTTCTCACACCGACATGCTGCCTTGGTGATTGAGGATTCCGACAAGAAATATTTCCCGCTTAAAAATCTTTCTGAAGATCAAGCTCCATTCCATGTTTTCAATTCATCATTAAGCGAATATGGTGTATTGGGTTATGAATATGGTTATGCTTTAGCACATCCATCGGGACTAACCGTTTGGGAAGCCCAGTTTGGAGATTTCCACAATGTAGCGCAGGCGGTAATCGATCAGTACATTAGTGCTGCCGAAGACAAATGGGGAATTAAGAATGGTTTGGTAATGTATTTGCCACATGGATACGAAGGACAGGGTGCCGAGCACTCAAGTGCAAGAATGGAACGCTTCCTAACGCTTTGTGCGCACAACAACATGCAAATCACCAATCCAACTACTCCTGCCAACTTGTTCCATATGTTGCGCCGACAGGTAAAAAGAGACATCAGAGTACCATTGATTTGCTTCTCTCCTAAGAGTTTGCTTCGTCACCCTGCTTGTGTTTCCAGCATGGACGAAATGGCAAAAGGAAAATTCCAGGAGCTTATTGATGACAAGAACGTAATCTCGGAAGAAGTAAGAAGAGTTGTGTTCTGTACAGGAAAAGTTTACTTTGATTTATTGGCTCAGAAAGAAAAGCTAAATGCCCAGGATATTGCTTTGGTAAGAATGGAACAATTGTATCCTTTCCCGCATCAGCAAGTTGATAAAGTTTTGGAAAGATATCCGAATGCTATCCTCCATTTATGGGTTCAGGAAGAACCTGAGAATATGGGCGCATGGACTTTTATCAATTACAACTTCCGCAATAAGGATGTGAGATTGGTTCCTGTAGCTCGTCAGGCTAGTGGTAGTCCGGCAACAGGCTTGGCCAAAATTCATATGCTTGGCCAAAGCGAGATCATCAACAAAGTATTTCGAAAATGTGACTGCGACAGAAAATTAAAATATTGCGGATTACAATGTGTTGAAGGAAGTTCTCATGAAGAAATTCTGCAAACTCATGAATACTTTGAGGAGAAGAAGAGCAAATTATTAATGTAGAAAACTATCAAGAAAACATACCCCAATGATTGAAATAAAAATACCAAGTCCTGGAGAATCCATTTCAGAAGTTGAAATAGCCAATTGGTTTGTTGCCGATGGCGATATTGTTGAAAAAGATCAAGACATTGCTGAAATTGAATCGGACAAAGCAACGCTAACTTTAGTAGCCGACGAAGGCGGAAAAATTGAAATTCTTGCGCAAGAAGGCGATACAGTAGAAGTGGGTTCGGTAGCTTGTAAAATTGACACAAGTTTTGCTGGTGAAGCTCCAAGTCCAAAGGCCGAATCTGTAAAAGAAGAAGTTGTTGAAGAGAAAGCAAAAGAAGCTGCAAGTTCAGCTCCTGTAGCCAATATCGAATCGGAGAATTACAAGGATGTAAAAATTTCTCCTGTTGCCAAAAAGTTGATGGAAGAGAATCAGCTTTCGGTTGATGATGTAATTGCAGGCTTACAAAGATTATCGAAAAAGGATATTCAGGCAGTTGTTGACAACAAAAACAAGCAACCTGTTGCTGTGTCGGCAGAACCAAAAGCCATTTCGCGCGAAGAGAAGCGTACCAAGATGACCAATCTTCGTAAGAAACTAAGTGCTCGTTTGGTATCCGTAAAGAACGAAACTGCCATGTTAACCACCTTTAACGAGGTTGACATGAGTGCAGTAATGGAGCTGAGAAAAAAGTATCAGAAGAAATTTGTAGAGACTCATGATATCAAATTGGGTTTCATGTCGTTCTTTACCAAAGCGGTTACCGAGGCTTTAAAGGCTCACCCAATGGTGAACTCGATGATTGATGGAGAAGAAATTGTAACGCCTGATTTTGCGGATGTTGCCATTGCCGTACAAACACCGAAAGGATTAATGGTTCCTGTTATCAGAAATGCAGAATCATTAGGCTTGGCTGATATCGAAAAGAAATTAATGGAGCTGGCAACCAAAGCTCGTGCTGGTAAAATTAGCCTGGATGAAATGACTAGAGGAACATTTACCATTACCAATGGAGGTGTGTTTGGATCTCTTTTGAGTACACCAATTATCAACCCTCCACAATCGGGAATTTTAGGAATGCACAATATTGTTGAGCGACCTGTTGCTGTAAATGGAAAAGTAGAAATTCGCCCAATGATGTACATTGCTCTTTCATACGACCACCGCGTAATTGATGGTAAGGATTCAGTAGGATTTCTGGTGAAAATTAAAGAAATGATTGAAAACCCACACAAGATGTTGTTCGACGGAAAAGATCCGGATAGCATGTTGTTGGGATTGTAAGAAAATATTAAGTGAAACCTGTCGGATTTAAAATCCTGACAGGTTTATTTATTCCCTCCATGTCGACTTGTTTTTCCTTCTCATCAACTCCTTGCCGTAAGAAGCAATTAACTTATTTAAATGCTTGCTCAACACCATCGCCTTCTTATCTTCGAGCAGGCAATAGGCCTCTAACTTTTTTATCAAATTATATATTTGTTTATGATGTAAGACTGGGAAAGTCATCCTAAATTTAATTTGAGCTTCCCCAAGCTGGGGATGGAAATAAATAATCTGATTTAAACCTTCCCAAGTGGGAAAGCAAACAAATCTTATCAGTTATAGAATTCATGATTAATTACCGTATTGAAATAAAACGGATTAATGATATCATTTTGTAGTGTAATCCTCCTCTAATTTACATCAATATTTAATTCAATTTTAATCTAAAATAATCATCTCATTTCCACTTTTTTTTAATCAAAATCCCTTATTAAGTATGATCATAATTTTGTATCTTTGCAGTTAAGGCTGACAACTATTATTTTTTATACTAATTTAGTTAAGGGACGATTATCCATACAGTATGAAAGATCTGTCTTCCATTGATGATCAGTTTCTTAGAAAAATCCACCAAAACATTGAAGCAAACTTTGCTGACGAGGATTTTTCGGTAAACGAATTGGCTCAAAACGTAGGTCTTAGCAGATCTATGCTCCATAGAAAGTTGACTAAAACCTGTGGCAAATCTGCAAGTGAATTGATTAAAGAGATCAGGTTAGCCCACGCTAAAACCATGCTCGAAAACAATGTAGCCACGGTTTCCGAAATAGCATACCAGGTTGGATTCCGAAATCCAAGCTATTTTAACAAGGTATTTAAGTCGCATTACAAAGTTTCACCAGGCGATATTAAAAAAGGAATTAATATTAGCTCGAAAGGTCAATTAAAGTTATTTTCAAGACTTCAACCAGCTAATCCCAACAAGTATGTTAGTAAGTTTGTTTTTCCGGTTTTAATTCTTTGCATCATCGTTTTTGCAGGTGCCTACATCTCCGGACTCTTTAATTCAAAAGAATCATCAATAGCTGTTCTTCCTCTACATAACTTAACTGGTAGTGCTGACAACAATTACTTTGTTGATGGCATGCACGATGCACTCATCGGCAAACTAGGGCAATTTTCCTCCCTTCGGGTAATTTCACGTACATCAACACTAAGGTATCGTGATGATCAAAAGCTATTGAGTGATATTGCCAATGAATTGGAAGTGAATTGCATTGTTGAAGGATCGGTAATTAATGTTGATGACAGTATCCGCATCTTAATTCAGTTAATTGATGTTTTCCCAGAGGAACGACACCTGTTAGCCAAAGAGTACAAGGACGAAGTTAAAAATGTTTTTGCAGTTCAAACTTCGGTGATTAAAGACATTGCTGATGAAATTAAATTAGAATTATCCGATAAAGAGAAAATTAAGCTATCCAAAACTCGCAAGGTAAATCCTGAAACTTATAAAGCCTATTTGCAAGGTATGCATTATTTAAATCAAGGAACACATGAGGCTTTCGAAAAGGGAATTCAATATTTACACGGTGCAATTAAAAATGATCCCGGAGATCCATTGGCTTATGCTGGTTTGGCAATTGGATATGGTTTTAGAGGTCATGGAGAACTAAATTCGAAAGATGCCTTTCGTTTGGCTTTATCCTCAGCCAATAAAGCATTAAAACTAGATCCAACCATTGATGAAGCCTATAATGCTTTGGCATTACTTTACTTGTATAAAGCCTGGAACTGGCCAAAAGCCAAAGAGACTTTTGAGAATGCGATTAGGAACAACCCTAACAATTCGGTTATTCATGCTCACTTTGCCTGGTATCACGTCTTATTCGGCGATAAAAAAAAGTCGATTCATCATGGCCGACAAGCTACAATACTTGAACCATTCTCTGCTGCATATGCCTCATGGCTTGGATTGTTATATTATCACAATAGGCAATACGATAAGGCGGAAGAATGGGCAAATAAAGCTTTAAAATTAAAAGAGAATGTTCCTTATGGACTTGCCACTTTGGGATGGATCTGCATACAACGAAAGGAGTATCAAAAAGCCATTGATTATTTCGAAAAACTTCCGGCTAATAATTGTCATTGGAACACCATTTTGGGTTATGCTTATGTGAAAGCAGGTCAAAGAGACAAGGCTGTGGCTTTGTGGAACAAACTAAACAAAAATCCTAATGTGCAAAACCCATATCACATGGGCATAATGGCATCTTATCTTGGTTTTATCGACAAAGCTTTTGAGCTAATTGATGAAGCTTGTGCCAATAAAATCTACCCTACAAGTTACATTGTTTTTAATCCTTGTGGAGAATATATCAGGCGCGATTCTCGCTACAATGATTTATTACGAAAATTAAACCTTCCAAATAATAAAACAGTACTTTCCTCCAAGAATTAACACAACAATTAAAAGACACTTCCAGCTATTATAAACCACTAAATTATAACTTTTTGTGCAGTGCAACCTCTTTGTAATAATTCAACCTGTGCACCTTTTTAATTGCAAGAAATTGCAACCTTACTGCTAAGTACCTCAGAGCATTATGTCGTTACTTTACATTATCTGAAAAAGTAAATTTTAAGTTACAAAATCGAAAAAACTAAAGCCATGAAAACAACAGTATTTTTAGCAGTTTTACTATTTCTTGGCCTTTTTACATTTGGGCAAGATCTTAGAACAAACACCTTAGAAGGTGTGAATGTAACTCCACCAACTTTTATTGGGAGTGAAGCAGTTGAGTTATTAAAAATGAGGAACTATACCACTCTAAATGATTTTTTCACTGACAAAATAAGATATCCTGAAGAGTCAGAGAAAAGATTACGAGAAGGTACAGAAATTATTCAATTCACTGTATTACCAAACGGAAGTTTAGATGATTTTGAAGTTATTAATAGCATATCTAAAGAAATAGACGATGAAGTTTTACGAGTTTTAAAGAAAACTGATGGAATGTGGAAACCTGGTTATAATAATACTATTCCTGTTGCTATGACCAAGGAAGTTGCAATTGCTTTTAGAATTGAGAACTCCGATCATTTATATGTAGCACGACGCTTGTTTAAAAGAGGCATGAAAAGTCATACCATCAAGAACAAAAACAAAAGAGCCTTAAGATTGTTAAATCGAGCAATGGTATATAAGCCATACAGCGAACCATTAATTTTCCAGAGATCAATAGTGCATCAAAAAATGGGAAACACCCATGATGCTTGTAAAGATTGGAATCGTTTAAAAGCTTTGGGAAGCTCACTTTCCGATGTTTACTTGAGCAAGTTTTGCGAAGCTGAATATGCTGTTAATATCCCGGCAGACACCGAATATATCACCTTTGATATTAGAAAATAATTGGATGCTATTAAAAACAAAACCTGTCAGCATGCTGACAGGTTTCTTTTATTATAGTTTTTAGAGCTTACAATCTTTGTCCTCTCAAAATTACCGCATCAATTAAATTGCTTCCATAAGCATATGGCATAAACTCAATAGAAGGAATTTCTTTAGTAATGAAAACATTGGCAATTTTTCCACGAGCGATACTTCCCAACTCTTCCTGAACACCCATTGCGTAAGCCGAGTTGATGGTTGTAGCATTCACTGCTTCCTGTGGCAACATTTTGTAGTTGATACACGCCAAAGACATAATGAATTTCATATTTCCTGATGGAGATGAACCTGGGTTAAAATCAGAAGCCAATGCTACTGGTAATCCTGCATTCATCATATCGCGCACAGGTGAACAAACCATGTTCAAAAAGAAAGCTGCACCTGGCAATACGGTTGGCATGGTTTCAGAATCTTTCAAACACTTTATTTCTTCCTCACCTACAAACTCAAGGTGGTCAACCGAAAGGGCATTGTACTTCACTCCTACCTGAATACCTCCAGAGTAATCCAACTCATTGGCATGGATTTTAGGACGCATTCCATACTTCATTCCTGCGTTCAAAATACGATCAGTCTCTTCTACAGTAAAGAATCCCTCATCACAAAACACATCAATGTAATCTGCCAATTCTTCTGCTGCAACCAGAGGAATCATTTCGTTGATTACCAAATCAACATACTCTCCCTGGCGACCTCTGTATTCAGCAGGTACAGCATGTGCACCCAAAAAGCTCGATTTAACGGTTAGCGGAGTTGTTTCTTTAATTCGCTTGATTACTCGAAGCATTTTCAACTCATCTTCAACGGTCAAACCATACCCACTCTTAATTTCAACTGCACCGGTTCCCATACTGATGATTTCGTGAATGCGTTCCATAGCAGCTACGTACAGCTCATCTTCGGTAGCATCGTGCATGCGCTTGGCCGAATTCAAAATTCCACCTCCACGCTTTGCAATCTCTTCATAAGAAAGACCTTTAATCTTATCGGTATATTCAATCTCACGACTACCGGCGTACACCAAGTGTGTATGCGAATCGCAGAAAGATGGGAATACCATACGACCTGTAGCATCGATCTCCTCTACATGATCGAATCCTTCCATTTCATCGTAATTGGGCATATCTTCCATCTTGCCAAAATCAGAGATCTTCTCATCTTCAATAAGCAAATACGCATTATCAATGCAATTTAAATTTGCCATGTCGGTTCCGGCAACCCACTTGCGAGGAGTTTCTTCAACCTGAACAAGAGTCTTTATATTACTTATTAACAACTTCATATCTATATCGATTAATAATTAGTAATGAATAATGAGTAATCGGGTAGCGGACAAATAGAAATGAATAATAATAAGTAGATAATTAAAAGATGTATAAGCATAACTCTCAACTTATCTCCTAATAACCAATACATTTAATCATTTACTAATTCACGCATTCACACTCCCGATAGATATCGGGACACTCATACACTTTAACATGCAAATATTATCTAATTCTGAACAAATTGCAAACCTTTTCGATCTGCTCTTTAAAATTATTTTATATCGCTGATTCTGTACATATTTTTCTATTTTTACGCATTCAATTTTAAGGGGTAAAAACCAAACACAAACTAAATCAACCTATATGTTTAAAAAGATACCACATACTTATGTAATTGTATTTGCAATAGTTGTATTATCTGCAATATTAACCTGGATTATTCCAGGAGGAGAATTTGAGCGTACCACAGTAAATGTAAATGGTACCGACCGTGAAGTGATCGTTCAGGGATCATATCATCAGATAGAAAGTCAGGGACAAAGCTGGGAAATATTCTCTTCTTTCTTTAAAGGATTTGTTGACAAGGCCGATATTATCATGTTTATTTTGGTAATTGGTGGTGCATTCTGGATTATGAATGCCAGTAAATCTATTGATGTAGGAATCTATTCCTTCTTGAAGTTTACTCAAAAACTCGAGAAGAATAAAACCATACGGAAAATTGGGGTCAACAATATTATACTGACCTTAATCATGCTGGTGTTTAGTGCCTTTGGCGCTACATTTGGGATGAGTGAGGAAACCATTGCCTTTGTAATCATTTTTGTTCCGATGTCCATTAAAATGGGATATGATTCCATTGTTGGGGTCTGTATCTGCTTTGTTGCTGCAGGTTTAGGATTTGCAGGAGCTCTTCTAAATCCTTTTACCATTGGTATTGCACAAGGATTATCTAATCTACCTTTATTTTCAGGTATTGAGTATCGTTTATTTTGCTGGGTGGTAATTAATGTTATCGGATTTGCATTCATTTTAAGATATGCCGCTAAAATTCGCAAAAACCCACAAGCATCTTTGGTTTACACCGATGATGAATACTGGAGAAAACACAACGATACAGATATGGAAGAGTTGGAATTTTATACTCCAAAATCGGCATGGGTAACCTATTTTATTCTCTTAATTACCATGGTAGTGTTCTCTTTCCATTATCCAATGAGTACCTTGAAAGTTGGAAATTCGGAAATGACAACTTACGTCCTTCCAATTGTTACAGGATTATTCGCTATTCTAGGTTTTATATCTCTTCGTAAATCGGTACATTTCTATATTCTAAATCTTTTACTTTTCACAATCATTTACCTGATTGTTGGTGTAATGGGATATGGATGGTACATCATGGAGATTGCAACCTTGTTCTTCGCCATGGGAATTTTCTCGGGTATTGCATTCAACAACACTGCCAACGAAATCACAAACCTATTCCTTGAAGGCTCACGAGACATTCTTTCTGCTGCAATGATTGTTGGTTTAGCAGGTGGTATTCTAATTGTATTGGAAGAAGGAAATGTGATCGATTCTATTTTGTACTACATTTCACAATCGATGAACGATTTTGGGAAGATGGCTTCGGTATCTATCATGTATCTGATTCAAAATATCATTAATGTAATCATCCCTTCAGGATCGGCAAAAGCAGCTTTAACCATGCCTATGATGTCTCAGTTCTCCGATTTAATTGGAGTATCGCGCCAGGCAACAGTAATGGCATTCCAGTTTGGTGATGGTTTTACCAACATGATTACTCCAACTTCGGGCGTATTAATCGGCGTTCTTGGCGTTGCAAAAATTCCATACGACAAGTGGGTAAAATGGATTGGCGGATTTATGGCAATCTTACTCTTGTTAGGACTTTTATTGCTAATCCCAACCGTAACCATGGAGTTGAACGGATTCTAAAAAAAATACAAACAAAGGGGCTCGAATGAGCCCCTTTTCAATTCTACTAACCACACGGGAAATTAATATCCGGGATTTTGGAAAAATTTTGTTTTAACATCGATTTCTCGCTGTGGAATTGAGATTAATCATCAAAATTTGGATTAGCATCAACTTCTCTCTGAGGAATTTGATAAATCATTTTTTCATCCATAGCTGGTATTACCAGGTCGGCACCTGGCATTACAAGGTTTAATCTACCATCTTTTCTATTTAATCCAATTCCATTTCTAGCCATATCAAAAGAAGCAACACCTTCACCCCACAATTCAATTCTTCTATATAGTAGAATTTCATCAATTAGATCTTGACCTGTTTTTGTTGATTTCACATAAGAAGGATCCCTAACCGTATTTAAATCAAATAATACTTGTTGAGCCTCACCATCTTTGCCTTGTTTAGCCAAAGCTTCAGCTTTAGTTAAATAAAACTCGGTATTCCTTAAGTATATATAATCTCCAATAAACTCACCAGGTCCTGGTTGGGCAATAAATTTTAAACTTGTATACTTTGGTGTTTTATTATAATGCCCCCATGTACCTGGAACTAATATTGTTCCCGGAGGATATTCTTGATCAGCAAACCAGGCTAGTCTTTTATCGCTTGCTGGAATCATATCATATAAATTTGAATTTACTGTCTTAAAATGATTCCAACCACTATACCCATCATTTATTTGGCTTATGTGAGAAAAGAATGAATTATATACACCTGATGTTGCAGGTGTAACTACAGAACCCCAAATCGCTTCCGATAATGAAAGCTCATCAAAACCATGAAGAACATCATCGCTAATACTTCCTACATTCATTGCAATATCTGCAAATTTTTCTGCTTCCGACCAGTTCTCATAAGTTAAATAATACCTGGCCAAATATGCTGCTACTACAGTAGCATCAATTTCTTCTTTTGATGATCTACTGTAATTTTCCAACCCGTTATAAGCCAATGTCAAATCATCAAGTATCAGTTTTTTAACCTCACTTACAGTAGATTTTGGTTGTCCTACAAAATCACCAAAATCGATAGGTATGGCCTCTTCTGAGTCATTCGCTCTGGTATGCTGATAAATTCTAACCAAATAAAAATAAGCTATAGCTCTATATGTGTGAGACTTATACTTAAAAACCAATACTTCTTCAGGAGCATCATCTGATATCGTATTAATTATTCCATTGGCATTATTAATTACTTTATAAAAGAATTCCCAAATAAAATCATTATCAAAATATGTTAATCCTATATTTTCATAATTACTGTAAGCCCCAAACCAAGTATTTCTACTCATGTCCATGTCATTACTTCTTAAATCCATACCAAGCTCTACAGCCTTCAAACCAAATTCAGCATCTCTATCATCAGTTTCTCCATCTCTTAGGTACGATAAAATAGCTCCATCTAATGCCGTAAGACCTTGAGTACCTCCAGCATCAGAAATTGCAGAAGCATGTGATGCAGTATGATATCTTTCCTCAGCAAAATCTTGATCTAAATCAGCACAAGAAACCAAAAGTGTTATTGAAAAGATAAAGACAAAATATTTGCTTAAATGTATATATAAAGATCTATTATATTTCATAACTAGTTATTTAATTTAAATTTACACTTACACCAAAAGCTATAGTTCTATTGGCACCATATTCAGCAGAAGATCTTCCTACCGAATTCAAACGAGGATCATACCCTTGTCTTGCACTGTATAATAAGAATGCATTATTTACAGTTCCATAAACTCGGATGTTATCAATATGGTATTTTTTTAAAGTTTTATTTTTAAATACATAAGCTACGTTAATGTTACTTAAACTCAAATAACTTAAGTCTGTTAAAAAAAGATCTGAAATATCATATTGATTTGGGCTTAGAGGATCAACTCTAGGTAAACTAGCTGTTGGGTTATCTACTGTCCACGTTTTGTCATAATCTGCAAAATTGGTTACATTTTGCGTAGCACCCAGCAATCCATAATACTCACTATCGATACCATAACCTCCTACTTGATAAGAAAATTGTAGGTCTAATGAAAAATTACCAGCTTGAACTTGAGCTCCAAACCCTCCTGTTATTTTTGGTATTGCCTGTTTACCAAGGTAATATCTATCGGCCTTAGAGTAGTCTTCTGTAATTACATCTTCACCAGTTGCTTCGTCTTCCATATACCATTGGGCATTTCCGTTTTCAGGATTTACTCCCGCTGATTTTCTCATATAGTAATCAAAAATACTTTTACCTACTTCTCTTCGGAAACTACCAAATGGTATTGGCTCATCATTAGGCAGTTCGGTTATTTCATTATGATATGTAGTAAGGTTTGCATTAAAATGAACATTAATCTTTTCCTTTTTTATAGCATTCCATGAAATTTCCGTTTCAAATCCACTATTTACCATAGAGCCTGCATTTTCTGGTCTGGAAGCTTGCCCTGTCGATATAGGTATAGGAGTATTAAATAGCAAATCATCAGATTTTTTTCTGTAATACCCAATGGAAAGATTTATCTTATTAAGCAAACTCATTTCATAAGCAATATCCAAACTAGCCGATTTCTCCCAAGTCAGTTTTTCATTACCTAAATACCTTAATTTTTGTGTTAAAGCGCCATTATTTTCATCAATTTCATACTGATTTTCGTAAGCTACTAAATTTCGAGTATCAACATCTTCATAAAAAATTCTATCGTTACCAGTAGTACCATAATTTATGGCAAACTTTGCATAATCGATGCTTTCGATATCTTTCATGAAATCTTCGTTACTCATAACCCATGACGCACCAACAGACCAAAATGCCCCCCAACGCTCGTCTGGATGAAAAACAGAAGAAGCATCATATCTACCAGTTACATTCAAGAAATAGGTATTATCTAAACCATAAATAAATCTAGAGAAATAACCTTCGGTTGTATATTTAGTATTGTAATTGCTAGCTGATGCATAAACAGCAGTATTATCTAATATTGGGCTAAAATCTCCAATAATATTTCTTTTCGAAAGAGATAAGGTAGTAAATTTTTCTACATACGTTTCATGTCCTAAAAGTACATCAAAGCTATGTTTTCCATTATCTTTTTTCCAGGTTAACAACTGTTGATTCGTAAATGCAGAAAAATTTCCTCTAGCATTAGTTAAAAGTCCATTTTGAGCTTTAGCGAAAGCACCAGCACCAGGCTTAGTGAAATCAGTTTCTTGAGTTGTTTGAGTTAAGTAGTTCATAACATACTCAAACTTAAAACCTAATGGCAAATCGAATTTTGCTCTTAAACCTCCATTAAAATTGTCTCTTTCATTGGTTTCTTCCGTATTTTCAATTACCGCAAGAGGATGTTCTCCAACCGCATAAATTCTAGCACCTCTGCTACTTCCATCAGGAAAAAATTGAGGAACACCAAAGTCATAAGCTAATCCACCAGGGTTATTAGGGTTTTTAATAGGATTCCAATTTTCATCATATTGATAAACAGGGTAAATTGGAGCTATTCTTCTATTCCAAAAGAATGCGTTAGCAAAACTTGTTGTAGGAACACCATCAGCATCAACAGTTGAAGGAACAGCTTGACTTTTAGATTTTGCATAAGACACATCTCCACTTAATGTCAGCACATCAAATATTTTAGCTGAACTAGCTTTTAAACGAGCTGTATGTCTTTTAAAACTACTTCGAACAGTATATCCCTTATTCGTTTCTGTTCCTAATGATAAATAGTAAGTTATATCATCAGAACCTCCTGAAATACTAAAATTGTGAGATTGAAAAGTAGCGTTATCTCTAAATAAAGCATCCTCCCATTTGTCTTTAACCAAAAGGTTTGCCGAACTATTTAGCTTTCCCGTTAAAGGATCAACTAACTGATTATCCGGAACATCATATAAGTTGTAATTTCCCAGCCTATCAATTAAATTATCAGATGCAAATTGTCTGGCTTCCTGCATAGTAATAGGAGTTCCGGCAGCCTTTTGCTTGTAAAATTCGGAATTAGCTAATACACTATGATAAGATTCATAAAATTCGCCAGGATTTTCTATAATATCGTACTCTTTTGCACCTCTTTGTGTAAATCCAAACCTACTATCTACATTTATCTGTAATTTGTTTTTAATACCCTTTTTGGTAGTAATTAATAAAACTCCGTTTGAAGCTTTATTACCATATAAAGAAGTTGAAGATGCATCTTTTAAAACTGAAGTTGACTCAATATCTTTTGGGTTTATACTACTTAAACTTCCAGAATAAGGAACACCATCTAAAACAATAAGTGGCTCACTATCTGCATTTATGGAACCAAACCCTCTAATTCTAATTATAGGATCAGAACCAGGTTGACCATCAGCCTGAATAACTCTCATTCCAGAAACTAAACCTTCTAAGCTTTTTACAGGGTTTGAGAAAGTTGCATTTTCTATTTGCTCTTTTTTAATAACACTCACAGATCCAGTAACTGAATTTCTAGATTGTGATCCATAAGCAACAACTACAACTTCATCCATTCCTATTGATTCGGTTTCTAAAGTCACATCGATAACAGTTTGGCTACCTACAGGTATTTCCTGAGCAACCATACCAACAAAACTAAATACCAAAATGTCAGATGCCCCGACCTCAATTGAATATTTCCCATCTATATCAGTACTGGTTCCTGATGTTGTACCTTTAATAACAACCGAAACACCGGGCATTCCCATGCCATCATCCGAACTTTTTACAGTACCTGAAATCAGTTTTGTTTGTGCATTTATTAGTTGTAATGACATAATAAATATGCAAACAGTAAATATCAGTCTTTTCATACAATTAAATTTTTAATAAGTTTCATTATAAAATCTTGAGATACATCAACTCAAGACACATAGTAAAGCTTTTACATTGGTCTTAGAATCCATAACTAAACTTTTAGGTGATTTATTTCACACCTAAAGCAGTCTCTATATTTGTGCGAATTATTATCGGTGATTCTATCTTAATACAAATCGAGCCGAAAATATATTTCTACACTCCGAAAAATTATTGGTGATTTTGGGTTTTGAGCTTGAAGAGAAAATAATAACAATCGTTACTCTCCATAACAGTCGACATGAAATGAATAGTATAACGATACTTAGATTACAACTAAATGTATTCTACATGTTTTTTTTAGTTAAATCCTTTTAGGATGTTTCGAGTAGTAATTCCATATTAAAAGTTTTTAGGTTAGTAAAATTGTTTTTGGCACTCCAAATATATTCTATAGAATTTGGCATGATTTAACATCATAATAAAGAGCCCTATATTTATTAGATGATTTATAAACATTTTACCCTATCTAATTTATCCCTTTTTTTTTTAATATTAAAAAAAAAGAGAAATCTTTTCAGATTTCTCTCAAATATTCAATGATTTAACGAAATCAATCAGCTTCTGAAATAGCCTCTACAGGGCATACTTCTGCGCAAGCAGCACAATCAATACAAGCATCTGGATCGATAACATAAATATCCCCCTCTGATATTGCATCAACCGGACATTCATTAATACATGAACCACAAGCGGTACATTCATCTGATATAAGGTAAGCCATAACAATTCGTTTTTAATTGATAAATTACTTATAATGAACTGAATTAAAATTACGACTTGGTTTCAATCAAAACAAGATGTTAATATCCTAAACTCTTATTTAGAATTATTCCAATTAATCATTATATTTACTCCAACAAAAAAATTAAACAGACTAAAAAAAACAATACATGGAATTCGAATATTCTACCACAACGGTATTAATAGCTTTTGGCTTGACCTTATTTGCTGGTCTATCTACAGGAATAGGAAGTGCCATAGCCTTTTTTGCTAAACGAACCAACACCAAATTTTTATCTCTATCTCTGGGATTTTCAGCAGGTGTAATGATTTATGTATCTCTTGTTGAGATTTTTCAGAAGGCAAAAGATGCTTTGATTACCGACCATGGCGAAGTTGCAGGAACTTGGTATACGGTAATTTCATTCTTCTGTGGTATTTTATTTATTGCAGTAATTGATAAATTAATTCCTTCTTTTGAAAACCCACATGAGGTTAAAAAGATTGAAGACATAGACGAGGCCAATATCAAAAACAAAAAATTGATGAGGATGGGTATATTTTCAGCACTAGCTATTGCCATTCATAACTTCCCGGAAGGCCTGGCAACATTTGCCGCAGCTCTTGCCGATCCAACAATTGCAATTCCAATTGCTGTGGCTATTGCAATTCACAATGTTCCGGAAGGAATTGCAGTTTCGGTACCAATTTATTATGCTACTGGTAGTAAGAAAAAAGCATTCCTATTATCATTTCTGTCTGGTTTGGCCGAACCTGTTGGAGCTTTAATCGGTTTTATTCTTATCTATTCTGTGTTAGGTTTAAGCAATACAATTTTTGGAGTATTATTTGGAGGTGTTGCAGGTATTATGGTATTCATTTCATTGGACGAACTATTACCAACTGCAGAAGAATATGGAGAACATCACAATGCTATTTATGGATTGATTGCCGGAATGGCAGTAATGGCTGTGAGCCTTTTGTTATTCTTGTAAAATATTGGGATTTAAAATCCTTTACTCTATAAGCCCTGATTACAAATCAGGGCTAGCTAAACTTTCTATTTTGCCTTAGCATTTTTCTTTTCTTCTCTTTGGAAGTATCTACAATACTCTTTCAATCCGCATGGTTTACATTTGGGTTTGCGAGCCAAACAAACATATCTTCCATGAAGAATTATCCAATGATGAGCGGTAGCAATCAATTCCTCTGGAATATAACTCACCAAAACCTTTTCTGTTTCCAATGGAGTTTTTGACTTGGTTGTTAAACCTAGTCTTTCAGAAACTCTAAAAACATGAGTATCCACGGCCATTGCAGGTTTATCGTAAACAACAGAAGCAATTACATTTGCCGTTTTCCTACCAACTCCAGGAAGCTTTTGTAGCTCTTTTACATCATCAGGAACCACTTCCTTAAAATCCTCAACCAGCATCTTTGCCATTCCCAACAAGTGCTTTGCCTTATTATTTGGGTATGAACATGATCTGATCAAATCAAAAATATCATCCTGACTTGCATGAGACAAATCGAATGCTGTTGGATACTTATCAAATAATGGAGGTGTAATCTGGTTAACCCTTTTATCGGTGCATTGTGCCGATAAAATAACGGCAACCAATAACTCGTAAGGATTAGTATAGTTTAATTCTGTTTCAGCAATTGGCATGTTCTCCTGAAACCAAGCTATTATTTTTTCAAACCTTTCTTTTTTACGCATAGTTAGTTTTGTTTTACAATTGCGAGCTAACGAAATTAATAAACTTTGCGAGAAAAAGTGAATGACTGAATAAGTGAATGAGCGGTGCACAGAAGAAAGTAGAAGTATGAATCCCTATGAACCGGGATCAGCAGAGCTGGAAAACAAAAAAATAAAAAGGTAAAGAAATAATAAAGTAAAAGGGTAAATAAGTGAATCCCGAAAGTTTGGTATTGGAAATCTGGGAAGGTTAATTCCCGATCGAGAGTGGCTTGAAGCTGAATGCTGAGATCTGAACGCTAACAAAAAACAAGGTGCAGCGCACCACAATATTTTTAATCGACTCAGGTTATTATTAAGATATTTAGCCGTAATTCTTAAATTTGCATCACAATTTTAGAGAATAACACAATGATATCATATTTACAGGTTGAAAACCTAAGCAAAAGTTACGGAGATCTAACACTATTTGAAGGCATTAGTTTTGGAGTTGGCCAAGGTCAAAAAATTGCATTGATCGCAAAAAATGGTACCGGAAAAACTTCCCTTCTAAATATTATTGCAGGAATCGACTCTCAAGATTATGGAGATGTAATTTTTCGTAATGATATCAAAGTTGCTTACTTACAGCAAAATCCCAATCTGGAAAACAGCAACACAGTTCTTAACGAAGTTTTTAACTCCGATGATCCTGTACTTTCTGTAATCAGGGAATACGAAAAAGTAATCAGCTCGAATGATCAGGAAAAAATGACTGATATTCTTGAGAAAATGGATCAATACAAAGCCTGGGATTACGAGAATAAAGTCAAACAAATTCTGTCTAAACTTAAAATTACCAATTTCGATCAGGTAATAGGACAACTTTCGGGTGGACAAAAAAAGAGAGTTGGATTGGCAAAAGTATTGATTACAGATCCTGACTTTTTGATTCTGGATGAGCCAACCAACCATTTGGACTTGGAGATGATTGAATGGTTGGAGGAATATTTGAACAAGTCGAAAGGAACCTTGCTAATGGTTACTCACGATCGTTATTTCTTAGATCGAGTTTGTAATGAAATCATTGAAATGGATGCGAACTCCATTTATACTTATAAAGGCAATTATTCCTATTATCTTGAAAAAAGAGCCGAAAGAATTGAAAATATAAATGCTGAAGTTGGCAAAGCTCAAAAGCTCTTAAAAACTGAACAAGAGTGGATGAGAAGAATGCCTCAGGCACGCGGAACAAAAGCAAAGTACCGCATTGATGCTTTTTACGAACTGAAGAAAAAAGCAGCAGCGGGTTTTAAGGAAGACGGTATGGAGTTGGATATCAAATCAGCTCGACTGGGAAAGAAAATTCTGGAACTGGAAGGTTTATACAAAAATTTTGGTGACCTAAAAATCCTTGAAGATTTCAGTTATAAATTTCAGCGTGGCGAGAAAATTGGAATTGTGGGTAAAAATGGAACCGGAAAATCTACTTTCCTAAACATCATTACCCGCAATCTTGAACCGGATTCAGGATCAATTGAAATTGGAGAAACCGTTGTTTACGGTTATTACAAGCAGGATGGAATTACAATTAATGAAAATGAGAGAATTATTGATGTAATTAAAGATATTGCTGAGTCAATTGATCTAGGTAATGGCAAGGTGATGTCGGCATCTCAGTTTTTGGAGTATTTTCTATTTCCACCAAAAACACAATACAACTATGTATCAAAATTAAGTGGTGGAGAAAAACGTCGCTTGTATTTGATGACGGTTTTAATGAAAAATCCAAACTTCCTAATTTTGGATGAGCCTACAAATGATTTGGATATCATGACTCTAAATGTTTTGGAAGAATATCTGATGAACTTTAAAGGTTGTTTAATCATTGTTTCTCACGACCGTTACTTTATGGATAAAGTGGTTGACCAGATGTTTGCTTTCGAAGGAATGGGAAAAATCAGAAACTTCCCTGGCAACTACACAATATACCGTGATACAATTGCTGAAGAGGAAAAGGAGCTTAAGAAAATTGAAAAGCCTGCAAAACCTAAAAAAGAAAAACCAAAATCAAACAACACGCTTAAAAAGCTTTCATTTAACGAGAAGCGCGAATTTGAGCAATTAGAAGTTGACCTGGAAGCATTAAATGCCGAAAAAGAAGAGTTGGAAACTGCAATGAGCTCTGGTACATTAGCTAACGATGAGTTGATGCAAAAAGCAAGCAGAATTGAAGAAGTAATCAACCTGATTGATGAGAAAGAGTTACGTTGGCTGGAATTAAGTGAACGAGCTTAATTGTTACTACTGTGAAACATTTCTGTTTTTTTTGAGAATGATGATAAAATTAAGAGCTTTGTATTTCTACAAAAAAGCTGAATGAAAGATTTTACAAGCGGAAACGTAAGCAAACTAATTTTTAATTTTACACTACCAATGCTATTGGGAAATGTATTTCAACAACTTTACAATGTTGTTGATAGCATTATCGTTGGTAAAGTTTTAGGTAAAGAGGCCTTAGCTTCTGTAGGTGCCTCATTTCCGATTATTTTTACACTTATTGCACTGCTTATTGGAATTGGTTCCGGTTTCTCTATTGTTATATCGCAATTTTATGGTGCAAAGGATATTAACAGCGTAAAAAAATCCATCGATACAATGTATATATTCCTGTTTGTAGCAGGTTTGTTTGCATCAATATTTGGCATTTATTATAGCGAAGAGCTTTTTCTTCTTTTGCAATTGCCTTTGGAATTAATTCCTCAGGCTACTACTTATCTAAACATTTATATGGCAGGAATGATCCTGTTCTTTGGATTTAATGGTACAAGTTCTGTTCTACGAGGTTTGGGAGACTCTAAAACTCCTCTATTTTTTTTAATTCTTGCATCGCTTTTTAATATCCTGTTTGATGTTCTTTTTGTAATGGTATTTAAATGGGGAATTGCAGGAGCAGCCTGGGCAACGGTAATCGCTCAAGGAGGAGCATTTGTAACCGGAATATTATACCTTAATCGCACTCATAAAATCATGAAATTTTCATTCTCGAAACTCAGTTTTGATAAAGATCTTTTCATCAAGAGTTTAAAGATTGGTTTGCCTTCGGGGATTCAGCACACATTTGTTGCCATTGGAATGATGGCGTTGCTTGGAATTGTAAATACTTTTGGTACTGATGTTATTGCGGCCTATACCGCCGCTGGTAGAATAGATTCACTAGCCATGATGCCTGCAATGAACTTTTCTCAGGCCGTAGCCGCATTCGTAGGGCAAAACCTGGGAGCCAATAAAATAGAAAGGGTACGAAAAGGATTTAAGGCAACATTTTTAATGTCGAACCTGTTCTGCATTTTAATGACTGCCATCATTGTGATATTCGGAAGTCAACTCATGAAAATGTTTACCACTGATCCCAACGTAATTGCGATTGGCGAAAAGTACTTAATCATTGTAAGTTCCTTTTACCTTTTGTTTTCTACTCTATTTACAACCAATGGTGTATTACGTGGAGCTGGAGACACACTAATACCAATGTTTATCACCCTATTTTCTTTATGGATTATAAGAATTCCCGGTGCATATTTTCTTTCTTCTGAAATTGGTGAAACAGGCATTTGGTGGTCTATTCCAATTGGATGGTCAATGGGAGCACTTCTTTCCTATTTATATTATTTGACAGGAAAATGGAAAAGCAAATCGGTAGTTGCTCACAAAGCTTGATTCCTACAATCCAATTAGTTTGTAATTCCACTTCAATCTCTTACCTTTGCGGAAATAAATATTTCGTATATGTTAATATCGATGACCGGCTTTGGTAAAGCCACTCTAGAATTGGAAAACAAAAAGGTTTCCATCGAAATTAAGTCTCTAAACAGCAAACAGCTGGATATAAATACCAGAATACCGAACCTTTATAAAGAAAAGGATTTGGTTCTTAGGAACGAAATCAAAAATCAACTTGAGCGTGGTAAAGTTGAACTATCTGTATTTATAGAGAGTGTTGGTACCGATAAAGAAACTAAAATAAACAAACCAATTGTTGAAGCTTACTATCAACAGCTTACCGAACTTTCTTCAGAACTAGGTATTCCTATGGAAAAAGAGCCTATTCTTCAAACCATCGTTAAACTTCCAGATGCACTAAAAACAGAGCATCAAGAGCTAGACGAAGAAGAATGGAATCAAATTTTTGCAGGATTTAAGTCAGCTGTTGCTGATTTAAACTCATTTAGAAAGCAAGAAGGAGCCGCTTTGCAAGTGGATATATTCGAACGAATTGCCAATATTGAAAAACTTTTGGAAGAAGTTCCTCAATACGAAGCAAAGCGTATCGAAACTGTTAAAACAAGAATTAACGATAATCTGAAAGAGTTTGTTGAAAAGCAAAATGTAGATAAAAACAGATTCGAACAGGAGATTATCTATTATCTTGAAAAATTAGATATTACTGAAGAGAAAGTTCGTTTGGCAAACCACTGCAAATACTTTATTGAAACGGCTAACAATGGCAATTCAATCGGTAAAAAATTAGGTTTTATCGCTCAGGAAATTGGTCGAGAGATAAACACTTTAGGATCGAAAGCAAACGATTCTGATATTCAAAAAATAGTGATTCAGATGAAGGACGAGTTGGAGAAGATAAAAGAACAGCTCCTAAACGTCTTGTAAGATAAAAACGAATTTCAACAGAAGCGTAGGGTCAAAACTCTGCGCTTTTTTATAATTTTAAAACAACACACAAATTAAATATGTCAGGAAAATTATTCATTTTTTCAGCTCCAAGTGGTTCAGGTAAAACAACTATTGTTCGTCATTTACTTGGACAGGATTTTAAACTTGAATTTTCTGTTTCAGCAACCAGTCGTGCCAGCAGAGGCAACGAAGTGCATGGTAAAGATTATTATTTCTTAAGCACAGAAGAGTTCAAACAAAAAATTGAAAATGATGAGTTTTTGGAGTGGGAAGAAGTGTACGAAGGATGTTTTTACGGCACACTAAAAAGTGAAATTGAGCGCATAAGAAATAAAGGCAACAATGTAATTTTTGATGTTGATGTTGTAGGTGGTGTAAACATCAAAAAATACTATAAAGATGATGCTTTGGCTGTTTTTATTCAACCACCTTCAATTGAAGAGTTAGAACAAAGGTTAAGAGGAAGAAATACCGATAGCGAAGAAGTGATTGCTGAACGAATTAAAAAATTCCAATTTGAATTGGGATTTGCAGATCAGTTTGATAAGGTGATTATTAACGACAAGCTTGAGGATGCTTTTCAAGAAGCTGAAAACACTTTAAGCGAATTCATAAAAAAATAACATGAAGCTTAAAATTGGATTATATTTTGGATCATTCAATCCAATTCATATTGGACATTTGGCCATTGCAAATTATATGGCCGAATACTCCGATTTGGATCAAATTTGGTTTGTAGTAAGTCCACAAAACCCATTTAAGCAAAAATCAAGCTTACTTAGCGATTATCACAGGTTAGAGTTGGTAAATCGATCAATTGAAGCATATTCTAAATTAAAAGCCTCTAGCATTGAGTTTGGTTTACCCAAACCTTCCTATACAATCGATACGCTTACTTATTTAAAAGAGAAATACTCCGAATATGAGTTTTCTTTAATTATGGGTTCAGATAATCTGAAAAATTTTGAGAAATGGAAAAATTACGAATTAATTCTTCAAGAACATGATTTGTATGTGTACCCAAGACCAGGATTTAAGGATAAAGAAGTTGAGCTGAATGGTACTGTTCATTTGGTAAATGCACCACTTATGGAAATATCATCAAGCTTTATTAGGGAGGCCATAAAGGAAAAGAAAGACATTCCCTATTTCATGCCAGAAGCGGCATACAACTACTTAAAAGAGATGCATTTCTACGAAAAATAATAAAAACAAAAAGGCAGGTCCCCACCTGCCTTTTTCTAACCCAAAATGATTTCCAATACGAAACTTTAACCCTAAAACCTTATACAATTCATATTGAAATGTTGATTCGTTCAACGTGCCTAACCACTACACTCCCGAATCGGAGTGCAAAGGTAGATATTATTTTTAATCTGCAAAGGAAATTTAAATTATTTTTCTAAAAATTGATTCTAAATAAATTTCACATCACCTTAAACCCTTATTCCAAAAGTATTCAAACAAAAAAAGAGGCTACAATTGTAGCCTCTCTTCATATATTATCTAATTCTATTAGTTAAAAATTGCATCATCTACACCTTTGTTCACAAGCAATTCTTTAATGGTTAAAGGCATTTCCTGTGGTCCCATTTTGGTAATGGTTTGGAATGGATACTTCACACCATCAACTTCTTTGTAATCCTTGTACAACATGATCATGCTCATACCTTGTTGCTGAGCAACGGTCTTAACTTTTAATCCTGTATTTGCATTAAAGAAATCAAATCTTGAATTTCCTTGCGGATCTTTAATTTCAAGCTTATAAGCTTTTTCACCATCAACTTTTTCAGCACCAACTAGCTTCATCTCATAACCTAGCTTTTCCATAGAAAGTTCAGGGCACATTTGTGCTTGTTGTTTAAACCCTGCCAATTGTGCTTCATTTGCAACCATTTCCTGTCCTTGTGCAACTACTCTACCGGCAGTTCCATTGTAATACATTGCCTGCATTACCTGTCCATTCATGGTCATTTTCATACAGAATTTCTCATTGTTTTTCTGTGCTGTCTCAACATTAATACTCATTGGACCCATTTTCATTTCGCCTTTAATACTGATGTCTTTTACAGCTTCCCACTTATCACGACCTCCAATTGCAGCAACATAATTATCAATTACTGATTTGCAAGTCAAACCTTCTGGAATTGCATTAGGATCTTCTTTTACGATATCACCTTTGTAGTCATATTCTTCAACTTCACCATCTGAATCTAATTTCGCCAATTGCTTTTTGTATTTCTTATCACCAACCACCAGGTAAACCGCATGATTAGGATCTACATACTTTTGAGCCATTGCCTGAATATCTTCCAAGCTAACTTTATCTAATTTTTCAAGGTAAGTTGCATAATAATCAGCTGGCAAGTTGTAACGCTCAATAGCCATTGCAAATCTGGCAATGGTACCTGGATCTTCAAGAGATCTTGCAAAGTCGCCGGCCATAGTTGCTTTGGTCATATTCAAATGATCTTGAGTCAATTTCGCATCTCTGATTCGATTCATTTCAACAACCATTTCCATTAATGCACTATCGGTTACTTCAGCTTTTACTTCTGAGCTAGTGTAAAATCCACCAACCAATTTATCTGAATATAATCTGGAACCTGCACCATAGGTATATGCTTTATCTTCACGCAAGTTTTTGGTTAATAATCCTGAAAAACCGCGACCTAACATTGCATTCATAACTGATGCCGGAATTACATCTGGATTACCTTTCTTCAATTCAAATGTGTTGTAGATTCTCACCAAAGACTGAGGAGCAGCATCTTTATTCGCCAATACTACACGCTTGCCTTCCATTTTTACAGGCATTTCATAAGAATGATTTGGAACATCAGCAGCTTCCCACACTCCAAAATACTTTTTAACCAACTTTTTAGCCTCTTTGGTAGTAATATCACCAACAATTGCCATTAATGCCTTATTTGGCTTAAAATAGGCTTCATAGTACTTCTTACAATCTTCTATGGTAATGCTCTTAACCGTTTCTTCAGTCACAACATCTCCGTAAGGATGATTTGCCGGATACAATACTTTGCTTCTCATATTACCTGCCATTGACTTAGGATCTGTTTTATTTGCTTCCAAACCTGATAAAGTTTGCTTTACAATTTTATCAAATTCTTCTTGTGGAAAAGTTGGATTCAACAACACATCTGCCATCAATTCAAGAATTTGTTCCTTATATCTTGACAAACCACCAGCATCCACTCCTGATGAAGAAACACCTAATTCAGCACCAATAAAATCGATTTCATCAGCAATTTGCTTTGAAGATCTTGTTGCTGTACCACGATCAAGCAATTGTCCCGTAATCGACAAGTAACCAGCTTTATCGCCTTCAACGATAGGATCATTTAACAAAGAGATTGCAAAACCAACTTGAGGTAACTTGTGGTTTTCAACCACTAAAACTTTCATTCCATTTTTAAGGGTAAAGCTATCGTAATCACCCAACTGTACTTTTGGAGCCGGACCTGCTTTAGGAGCTTTTGTTCGGTCAACCTGAGCACTAGCTGTAAATACGTAACAAACAACAACAGCAAGTGCTAAAAATCTATATAAGTTTTTCATTTTCATATATTTTCTATTCTGGAAATTTCAAATAAGAACTTCTATATTATTTCTGCTTTGGCAAGTAATACAAAACAACTCTGTTCTCAGGTACGAAATACTTTTTGGCAACATTTCTAATATCTTCTTTTGTTACGGCAAAGTATTTTTCAAGCTCCTTATTTACTCTTTCAGTATCTTTAAAGTAAGTATAAGCAGTAGCAAGGTTTTCTGCACGATCAGCAATCGTTGCATTCGAACTTACAAGCTCGTTCTCAATTTTATTTCTTAGTTTCTGAAATTCTCTATCAGAAATTAATTCGTCTCTTACCACAGAAAACTGTTTGTCCATTTCATCCTCTAAAGCTTTAGGATCTACCCCCATGTTTGGAATACCAAAGGCAAGAGTCAAACCTGGGTCTTCATAAGGCATTGGGAAAGCCATCAACTGAATTGCTTTTTGTTGGTTATCAACCAATTCTTTGTAAAGGCGAGAACTCTTTCCATCAGTCATCAATTTTGATAACATATCTACAGCATAAAAATCAGGAGTTCCTACTGCTGGAATATGATATGCTTGAATAACTGCTGGCAATTGAATATTATCAAATACTGTATCTCTTACCTCAGTTGTCTTTTTAGGCTCCACAATATTTGGACGATAAATCTCTTTGGTTCCTTTAGGGATTTCAGCGAAATAATCGTTTATTAATTTTTTCGCTTCTGCTTTGTCAAAATCACCACAGATGGTCAATACAGCATTATTTGGCACATAAAATTCTTTGTAAAAGTTCATGAAATCCTCATCCTTTGCATTACGGATGTGTTCTTCATCTCCAATTGGAGTCCAACGGTATGGATGCTTTTCGTAAGCATGAGCCATTGTTTGAGGCAGAATTGTACCATAAGGAGGGTTATCGTATCGCTGCTTCTTCTCCTGAATTACAACTCCTTTTTGAGTTTTAATGCCAATTTCTTCAACTTTTGCATGTAACATTCTTTCCGACTCTAACCATAAGCCTAATGCCAATTGGTTTGATGGAAGCATTTCAAAATAATAAGTTCTGTCTGTAGAAGTATTTGCATTCAACTCACCACCTGCTCTTGACACATACTTGTCGTATTGGTGACGAGGAATGTTCTTGGTTCCTTCAAACATTAGATGTTCGAAGAAGTGTGCAAAACCAGTAAGTTCAGGACTCTCATTCTTAGAACCAACATGGTACATTACAGAAACTACAATGTTTGGTGTAGTATGATCTTGCTGCAAAATAACATGCAAGCCATTGTCCAAATCATACTCTTCGAACTCAATTTTTCCATTTTGGGAAAAGCCACTTGCCAGTCCGAATACAACTAGCAGTGAAAGTAGTAGAAGCTTTTTCATCATCATTTTATATTGTTTAACATTATTAATTGGATTCAATTCGAATCTAAAACTGCTAAACAATATTAGATGATTATATCGCCAATTTCAATTTTTTTGGATAAACTCAAATTTAACTCGATAAAACGAGGTATTAAACTGTTAAACCTCTCTGACTGAACAAAACAGTTAAAATTTGTTAATTATACGACATAAAAAAGAGGAGCTCCAATGAACTCCTCTTTACTTATTGTATGTATGTTATGTCTGTTGTAATTACAGCACTTGAACATTTTCAACACTATCAATTCCTTTCTGAATTGCTTCAATATTTAATGGAATCAATTTATGATGACGTTCTGGTAAAGATTTTTCCAAACCTTTTTTAACATTTTCAATTTTAACAATAGGCTTCACATTTAAAAATCCACCTAAAATAATCATGTTAAAAGTTTTAGGATTCCCCATTTCAGCAGCCAAAGCAGCTCCAGGAATCTTAAAAATGTTAATATCTTCTCTTTCCGGATGACGAGTAATACCGTTTGGATCATATAGTAAAGTTCCTCCTGGTTTAATATCAGCTTCGAACTTGTCCATTGATTGTTGATTAAGAATGATCGCAGTATCAAACTTCTTCAAAACAGGTGAACTAATTCTGTCATCACTTAAGATTACTGTCACGTTAGCAGTACCTCCACGCATCTCAGGACCATATGATGGCATCCATGATACTTCCTGATCTTGCATAATACCTGAGTAAGCTAAGATTTTACCCATTGAAAGTACACCTTGACCACCAAATCCTGCAATGATAATTTCTTCTGTCATTTTTTTACAGTTTTTATTGATTTAAAATGGAGTTCTATTCATCTTTTAATGTACCCAATGGATAGTAAGGGAACATATTTTCTTTCATCCACTCGTTTGATTGAGTTGGAGACAATTTCCAACCTGAAGAACAAGTTCCTACAATTTCGATGAAAGAAAGACCTTTTTTCTCTCTAGTATTTTCAAATCCTTTACGAATAGCTTTTTTCAACTTTCTTACTGCACCTGCAGTTTCAGCTGATTGACGAGTTACAAAGCGTGTACCAGGTAACAAGCTAACTATTTCACTCATTTTCATTGGAAAACCTGTTGTCGCACAATCACGTCCGTAAGGAGATGTTGCAGTTACCTGACCTTCCAAAGTTGTTGGTGCCATTTGGCCTCCTGTCATACCGTAAATAGCATTATTTACGAATACAACTACAATATTTTCTCCACGATTACAAGCATGCATGATCTCAGCACATCCAATAGATGCCAAATCACCATCACCTTGATAAGTGAATACATATTTGTCTGGCATTAAACGAGAAGTAGCTGTAGCTAGTGCAGGAGCACGACCGTGAGCTGCTTGTTGCCAGTCAATATCCAAATAATTATAGGCTAATACAGAACAACCTACTGGTGAAACACCAATTGTTTTATCCTGAATATCCATTTCTTCGATAACCTCAGCAATTACCTTATGAATTACACCATGTGTACAACCTGGGCAATAGTGCATTTCGTTATCTAAAAGAACATCGGTTTTCTTGTAAACCAAGTTCTCTTCGCTAATAATATTATTGATTTCAGTTGTTGCTGTCATAACTTATTTTCCTAAAATTTTTTCTTCCAATGCTTCCACAACCTCTTCTGGTGTTGGAATAATTCCACCATAGCGTCCGAAGTGTTCTACTGGAACTTTACCTTCAACTGCTAGTCTAACATCTTCTACCATTTGACCAGCACTCATTTCTACAGATAGGATACCCTTAACCTGTCCCAACATTTCTTGAATTTGTATTGTTGGATAAGGGAATAGAGTTATTGGACGTAACAAACCAACTTTAATACCTTTCTCTCTTGCAAGCTCAACTGATTTCTGGCAAATTCTTGCACTTGAACCATAAGCTACGAATAAGTAATCTGCATCGTCACAAGCAATTTTTTCGAAACGAACATCGTTCTCTTCCATTGCTCTGTATTTAGCTTGAAGTTTGTGATTGAATACTTCTTGCTTTGCAGAATCCAAATCCAAAGAAGTTGAAATATTACGTTCGCTACCAGCTTTTTTACCGTTAGTTGCCCATGATCCTGAAATCTTTTCAATTTCCTCATCAGTCCAACGTGGTTTGTAATCAGACAATTCTACTTTTTCCATCATCTGACCGATAACACCATCAGATAGAATCATTGCTGGATTTAAGTATTTAAATGAAAGCTCAAACCCAAGGTCTACAAAATCGTTCATTTCCTGAACTGATGCTGGTGCCAAAACGATCAATTTATAGTCACCATGACCACCACCTTTTACTGCCTGGAAATAATCCGACTGAGCAGGCTGAATAGTTCCCAAACCTGGGCCTCCTCGTACAATATTTACAATTAATGCAGGAAGTTCAGCACCTGCCAAATAAGTAATACCTTCTGCTTTCAAACTAATCCCTGGACTAGATGAAGAAGTCATTACTTTCTTACCGCAAGAAGCACCACCATAAACCATATTAATAGCAGCAACCTCACTCTCAGCTTGTAGAACCACCATACCAGTTTCATCTTCTGGTTTGCGGATCATTAGGGTCTCCATAATTTCGGATTGAGGAGTAATTGGATATCCGAAATATCCATCGCACCCACAGCGAATCGCTGCTTCCGCAATTACCTCATTTCCTTTCATTAAACGAACGTCTCCCATTACGAATATTTTTTATAAATTTTTCAGATTTTAGTAATAAGTACTTATTGTACTAGCTAGCCTTGGCTCTGTAAACTGTAATTACAGTATCAGGACAAACCAAGCCACAGCTTGAACAACCAATACAAGCATCTGGATTGGCCATATGAGCATAATGATAACCTTTACCATTTACTCCTCTTGCCAGTTCGATAACCGCTGTAGGACAAGACACTACACAAAGTCCACATCCTTTACATTTTTCGGTATCAACTACAATAGCACCTTTAAATTTTGCCATAGCATTTATAATTAAAAATTAAATGTTTTTACACTCTAAAGGTAACAAATTAAAAGCAATATTAATGATTCAGCTTTCAATTTATCATCTCATTAAATCAACTGAATTTCAATTCCTTACACCTAAACACCAGAATTTACAATCAGTCTAAATAATATAATCCATTAAGGATTAAAACATTATATCTTTTTTAGCTTAATTTACTTTCAAATTGATGATGTTTTTCAAACTCTTTTAATCTGAATTCAAGATCCTTGAATTGATCACGAGAAATTTGAGAAACACATGCTCTTAGTCCTTCTTTCAAGCTACCAGTTTCGTTCAAACAAATTGCTGAAATTCCATAATACAATAACTCTTTATTCAACTCAGCACCTGTCATACCAGGATATGAAACCGTAAAATAAAATCCGTCAGCAAGCGGTACATTCACATCCGTATCATAAACCAGCTCGAAACCATTTTCGAGAAACATCTTTTTCATGATCTGAGCTCTTTCACCATACTCTTTCACATCATTGATAAAATCAAAACTTCCTTCATTCGCAGCCTTCAACATCGCACACAAAGCATATTGTGCCGAGTGTGAAGTACCCGATGATAAAGTATAAATAATTCTATAGATGATTGTATATCCTAATTCACCAGTTCCACCAAATCTTTTCTCAAGGTTTTCGAACTTGCGACTATACAGTTTATCTGAAATACAAAGCAAACCAATACGTTGACCAGCATAGCTAAAGGCTTTTGAACTCGAAATCATCAACACATAGTTATCTGTATAATTTGCAACACTTGGTTGGTAAGGTGCAACACCTGGTTTACCTAAATCCGAACGGAAATCCATAGCAAAATATGCCAGGTCTTCCATCACGATCGTATCATATTTATTGGCTAGTTCACCAATAATTTTAAGTTCTTCTTCATTAAAGCAAATCCATGCCGGATTGTTAGGGTTTGAATAAATCATTCCAGCGATATTACCTTTCGAAAGAAATTCTTCTAATTTTTCTCTTATCTTTTCTCCTCTGTAATTGTAAACATCGAATGATTCATATTTCTGTCCCATTACCTCCAACTGTGTTTTCTGTACAGGAAAACCTGGATCGATAAACAATATGGTATCTTTTTTAGGATCACAATTTCCTATAGCCATAAAAGCTGCATATCCACCCTGCATTGAACCAACAGTTGGAACAATACCATCAGCTTTGACATCGATATTCATGAAATTCTTTACGAAACGAGAACCTTCTTCTTTTAAAGCTTTAACACCTTCTAACATTGGATATGCCGAAGCAGCTCCTTCCTCTAAAGCTTTTTTCTCTGCTTCAATCCCCACTTTTGCAGGTTTTAATCCAGGAACTCCCATCTCCATTCTAATGAACTTCTCTCCACTTTCCTCCTGAATTAAATTTACAACACGAACAATATCACGAATTGTTGCATCAGCCATATCACTAATTCCGCAATACGCTAATTGTTTATCAACAACTTCTTTATTTATGGGGGTGTTTTTCATCTCACTTTATTTTTGTGGTAAAGGTTAATAGCTGGTGAGATTTTTCGCTTTTCCATCTCAAAATCTTTCAATGCTTAAGCATCACTATTACTCACCTTACTAATTTTATGCAATTTTACGAATTTTAATAACAAATTAAAACATCAAACTCTTATTTGATTGCAATCTAAACAAAGTAATCGTTTTAAATGTTTCAATTCGTCACATTAAAGCTTCATTATCTTACAAATTAAAAGAGGCTGATCGGAATACCGTCAGCCTCTTATATTTTTTATACTCGATAAAATATTATTCAAATTCAGGAAGAATAACTTCTAACCATTTCTCTACCCTTTCTTCGGTAAGGTCTGACTCAAAGTCTTCATCCAATGGCAGGCCAACAAATTTGCCATCAACAAATGCTCTTGATTCGTTAAACTCATAGCCATCGTCACTAACCTGACCAATCATTTCGGCTCCTGTAGGTTTAATTGCTTCTGCCAAATCTCCCATTGAATCAACAAAGAAATCTGCGTAAGCAATATGATCTCCTAAACCAAAGAGAGCAATTTTTTTACCTTTTAGATCTAGACCATTCAATTTTGGTAAAAAATCGTCCCAATCATTTCCCGAATTATCAGATGACCAGGTATGTTTTCCAAGAGTTGAAATTCCCATGATGATATTTGAATACTCAGTCAATTTTTCAGCGTCGGTTTCTTTAACCAAATGAACTTCAACTTTTTTAGTAGTTATCTTCTCAGCTACAATTTTAGCGACCTTATCCACATTTCCGCCTTCAGGTCCGTAAAACAATCCAATCTTACTCATAGGACAATATTTTATGTTAGTGTGTTTCTTGTTTCTTCTACAAAGTTAAAACTATTTGGCACTTTTCAAACTCGCAATAGCAAGCAATACGCCTAATACAATACCTAAAACCGCTGCAAATAAAACCTGGAAATCTGGTGGCAACAAAAAGGTAATTGTATGGGCTGGAATCCAGAAAAATGGAATTGTCTTTTTAAATACAAAGTTCCATTGAACATCCCAGTTTAAATTCACAAAAATATTTGAAAACTTTATTGGACGTAGTAATCCTACGACAGTACCTCCATTATCAACAATGTGAGTATCGGTAATCTTATGCAGGGTCATCATAACTGGTGCATAAATAAGGTTCATAAAAGCACTTATACAGAAAGCCACCAATAGTTTTGTTACTGTAAAAGGCTGTTTCATTGCCTCAATAGCACCTTCAACTCCAAGGTATGATAAAAAGATCGGAGTACCGGTTGCAAAAATTACAAATGCCAGCTTAATGGTTAAACCTAAGAATCCCCAAACGATAGCACGAGGAATTATACCAAAACCTTTTTGATAGTAATTCCCTGTTCGAATACGCAAGCCGATTACCTCACCGATGGTTGCTAAAATGGCAAACTTGATGAAACTGGTTATCATACCATGTTCCTTATTAAAATCGATATAAAAATCGAAAACAGTTTGAGATACAAAAAATGGCAAGAACAACAATACGAATCCCAACCAAAAGATAATATCCTGCTTTTTCATTATTTTATATTTAGATGTTATTTGTTTTTTGAACACAAATAGCATGAGAATTCTCCCATGCTATTGTATTTATTATTCTGATTGTTCTGTGTAGTTGTCCAGACCTTGAAAGAATCCTGTTTTCACTTCTTTCCATTTTATCGCTATCCCTATTAAAAGGATAATTACAAAACTGATCAACATTTTTTCGTTCTTATTCAGATCTTTCCACTTTCTCATCACAAATCGTTTTTATTCTTTTTCTATTCTGATACGAGCATCAACAGCCGTAACCGCATCTTTGTTACCCAATAGTGGATTCAAGTCCATTTCGAAGATTTCGGGAGCAACTTTCATTAATGCTGCTACACGAGTTACCGCTTCAGCAAAACGATCTTCATTCACAGGTTCCTGACCTCTTACACCTTTAATGATTCCATATGAATTTAATCCTTGAATCATTTCGTGTGCTTCCTCTGTTGAAATTGGAGCAAGAGATGCTTTTACATCTTTTAATACCTCGATAAAGATCCCTCCTAAACCACACAATACCATGTGACCGAATTTCTCTTCACGTTTCGCACCAATGAATACCTCAGTACCGCTAAGCATTTGAGCCAACATTACAGCATATGTATCTTTAATCTGCATCATTCTCTTGAATTCAGAACGAACAGTTTCTTCATCTTTCACATTCAAGGTTACACCACCCACATCTGATTTGTGAACTGGCCCAACAACTTTCATCACCAATGGGAAGCCTATTTTCTTAGCCAAAGCAACGATTTCATCTTCAGTATCAGCAACACCTTCTTGTGCACGTGCAATTCCTGCAGCGTCTAACAAGTTGTGAATTTGCTCAGGACTTAAATATCCGTTATCAGCCTCGTCAACAATCTTACGAATTCCTGCTACATCAACATCTGGCAGAGCAATCTCTTCAGGCTGTGGTTTTGGTGTATTGTATACTTTCGCCAATGCGTTACCAAATACAACCTCATCAGGGAAGTTGATTCTACCCTTAGCCAGGAAGTGTTCAATCTCGTCCTTCACATTAATTACCGATGGAAGAATTGGATAGATTGGCTTCTTGCACTCTTTCATTTTCTCGTGAAGAAGATCGTATACATCATATACTGGGAATAATCCAGGACTACCGAAAATTACAGCCATTGCATCGATGTTATCAAAATCATTTTCACAAGCATCAATAATATCACCCAATTGCTGAGCAGTACCTGTTGCCAGGAAATCGATTGGATTTGCCACAGAAGAACCTGGATATAGTTTCTCTAACAATGCATCTGCTTTGGGACCATCAATATGAGGAACATCTAAACCATTGTTTGAAAGAGAGTCTGTCAACATTACTGCAGGACCACCTGCGTGAGTGATTACAGCAACATTCTTGCCTTGCAATTCAGGATGCATGAAAATTGACGCAACAGTTGCCAATTCTTCACGACCGCTACAACGAACGATACCAGCTTTCTTGAACAATGCATCAACAGCAACATCAGAGCTAGCCAAAGCACCTGTGTGCGATGAAGCAGCACGGCTACCAGCTTCTGAACTACCTGATTTAATCGCAGCAATCTTACATCCTTTGCGAATTAAAGATGAAGCGTGCTTCAATAGCATTTCAGGCTTATCAATATTTTCAATGTATAAAAGCTTTACCTTCGAACTTGTTTCCGGATCGAAGCTTTCATCCATGTATTTTAATATTTCTTCAACACCCATTTGTGCCGAGTTACCTACAGAGTAAACACTGGAGAATGACAATCCCTTAGGAACACCAGACTCCATAATGAATACAGCAGTAGCACCAGAACCTGAAATGAAATCACATCCTTTAGGATCTAAAGAAGGAATTGGAGTGGTGAAAACACCATTGTAGTTTGAGTTTAATACACCAACACAGTTAGGGCCAATTAATGAACCTCCAACAGAATTTACTGTATCAACAATCTCTTGTTCCAGCTTAGCACCTTCTTCATTCTCCTCGCTAAATCCAGCCGATAGAATAATAAATGCACGAGTATTTCTCTCTTCTGCTAAGAATTTAATTGTAGAAGGACAAAATTTAGCTGCAATAGCCAAAATCGCAAGATCTACATTAGGCAGATCCTTTGGATCTTTAAATGATTTAACACCTTGTACTTCATCCAATTTTGGATTAGCTACATACAAATCGCCTTTAAAATCTCCATCGATAAGATTTTTCAAAACCTTTCCACCAGGTTTTTGTACATCATCGGAACCACCAACTACAACTATACTTTGGGGGTTAAGTAACTGTTCGTTTATCATGTTTTGTTGTTAATAGTTTTTCAACTTTCCGACAAATATAGTAATAATCTGCTCCTATTAAGCTGATTTATCAAACAATCCGTAAGTAAAATTTAGATTTTCGCTTATCAATATTGTTATTTAGAAGCATTACTATCTCATTCCTACTCAAACGTTTTCGAAAAGTACAATATTAAGATTTAAGAGTGTTTTATTCCAAAATGTATCCAATGGTACAAAAAGCTAGAATTTTATAATTATTTTTGTCGGAGAAACAACAGATACAAAATCAGATGTCAAAAAGTATTCAACAGGTCCTGGAGCAAGACTCATTAACAAAAGAAAATATAATCCAATTGTTAAAATCAGCCGGAGAAGATGAGAAGGCATTATTTGCCAAATCATCTGAAATTAAGCTTAATTACATTGGAAAAAATGTTCATTTCAGAGGTTTGGTTGAATTCTCGAACATATGTAAAAAGGATTGTTTGTACTGTGGAATTAGAGCAGGCAACAAAAATGTTGACCGATATGACATTGCTGACCAAGAGATACTAAAGGCAGCTAAATTTGCTTACGATAACAACTACGGATCGGTAGTTCTGCAGTCTGGGGAAAGATCGGACAAAGAATTTGTTGACAGAATTGAGAATCTGCTAAAAGAAATAAAAATACTTAGCAACAACGAACTTGGGATAACCATTTCCCTGGGTGAACAAACGAAAGAAACTTACCAGCGTTGGTTCAATGCAGGAGCTCACAGATACTTACTAAGAATTGAATCGAGTAATCGTGAATTGTATGAAAAAATTCATCCCAAGAATGACAATCATGCTCATGCAACAAGATTAAAATGCTTGAAAGATTTACAGGATATCGGATATCAAACGGGAACAGGTGTAATGATTGGTATTCCATTTCAGACGTATGAAGACTTGGCCAACGATTTGCTATTCATGAAAGAGTTTGACATTGACATGGTAGGAATGGGACCATTTATTGAGCATGATGAAACTCCATTATATGAATACCGCGATCAATTGATGAGTTTAAATGACAGATTCAGATTAACTCTTAAAATGATTGCCGTTTTACGCATTTTAATGAAAGACATTAACATTGCATCAGCTACAGCCCTGCAAGCTATCGATCCTCTGGGACGAGAAAAGGCCTTAAGAATTGGCGCCAACATCATCATGCCAAATATTACTCCAACCAACGAAAGAGCTAACTATTTGCTTTATCAGAACAAACCTTGTATTGATGAAGGTGCTGATGATTGTACAAACTGCATGGAAGCCAGAATTAACATGGCCGATGGAGTGATTGGTTATGGAGAATGGGGAGATTCGAGACACTATGCAAACAGAAGGAAAAATTCTTAATCAAGAAAGCACAATTCAATAAATTCAATTTGTCTTTACTAAGTGGCATTAACTTTCGAACCATGACTCTAAAAATTACCAGGACAATTTTCATGCGACAATGAGTGAAATCATTATTTTCAGATTCACATGGCAAAATATTAGCTAAGTCTGAAATAAAATATTAACAGGTAAATAACAAAAAACTACCCCATTCGTCCATACAAACACTTTCAATTCCTTTAAAAAAATTGTACCTTAAAATGCATTAGCAAATTTAGTTACATTTAAAGGAGTATTATGAGATATTTTGTGGTGTTTTGTATGGTTCTTTGTTTGATTTTACTCCCCAATCATCATTCCAAAGCGCAACAGTATAGCTTCCAAAACTATTCCCTCGAGGAGGGTTTACCTCAATCGGAAGTTTTTAGTTTAATTCAGGACAAAAAAGGAAATTTATGGCTCGGAACCAATGGTGGTGGTATTTCTCGCTTCAATGGCAAAGAGTTCATTTCTTACGATCGTCGACATGGTTTGGCCGATAATAACATCAGGGCCCTACATCAGGATTCCAAAGAAAACTTATGGATTGGAACAAGTGTAGGTATCAGCAGTTTTAACGGCGTATCGTTTAAAAACTATGGAATTGATGATAATGTTCCAAATGCCGTTTACTTTACTGTTTTCGAAGATAAAAAAGGACGAATATGGGCCTTGGGAAACGATTTGAATGATAGACAAATCATATACAGGGAAAAAGGCCAGTTTAAGGACTTTATTAAAAAGCACGAAAATGTTTTAAACAGAACTCAAGTGAGAACCATTTTAATGGATAATGAAGGAACAATTTACATCATTACCATAGATGGCTTATTTGAATTTAAAGATGAAACCCTCTCCAGATCACCACTTAACGATCTTCCTGAATTTACAGGACAAGTTGTAGTTCCAGCTTTAATGGATGAGAAGAATCAATTGTGGTTTTCGAATTTCATTCCGAATTACGGATTTGTTTTCTACAAAATGGTAAATGGAAAACCACAAAAAATTGATCTGCCAAGCAATATTAGACCTCAAAATATCGGCTCAGTAACACTCGACTCGAATGAGCGATTGTGGATTAGTGTTTTTGGAACCGGAGTTTTGGTCATTAATGAAAAGCATAGCAAAATAATAGATGCCAGTAGAGGTTTGATTAATCCATTTATTAACAACATTGTTGAGGATAGGGAAGGAAATATATGGATGACCACAAGTGGGAATGGTTTGATCAAGTATGGCAATAACAAATTCCAATCCATCGATTTTACCAATGATGTAGGAGGCAATATTGTTCGAGCAATTATGCAGGATTCTAAAAACAATTATTGGTTTAGCATATCAGGAAAAGGAATCGTTCAGTACAAACGAAACGAACGAAAATCCTATACTCCCACTGACCATCCCGGTCTTTTAAACATTCGTGATTTTCACGAGCTGCCAAATGGAAATATTTTAATGGCTGGCTTCAATGGTTTAATCGAATTTAATGGCTCAAGATTTCGAGAGGTATCGCAACGTTATGGATTGCCAGTTGGAACAGGTATTATTGATATTCTCGAAAAAAATGGAGAAATGTGGTTTACTACTCAAGGTTTTGGAGTGATACATTACAATAAAGCTGGCAATAGAACTCAAATTACAACAGAAAGTCATGGTTTAAAAACCGATCAAATCACCAATGTTTTCGTAGATTCAAAAAATCGTGCCTGGTTCTCTCACTTCCAGGGATTAAGCATGTTCGATAAGGATACCGTAATCAACTTTGATGAAACCAATGGTTTAAATTACAAATGGGTAATGCAGGTAACCGAAGATACAAATGGTAACATTTGGGCGGCTACTTTTAGTGGTGGAATTAACAAATGGAATGGAAACAAATGGAGCTATATCACCACAGAGGACGGTTTGAGTTCGGACATTGCATACTCTATTCTTACCGATAGAAACGGAACCATTTGGGTTGGAGCGCAAAATGGTGTAGACAGAATAAACTACAATGATAGCAGTGCTGTTGAAAGCATCAGGCATTATAACAAATTTGATGGCTTTGTTGGAGTAGAAAACAACGGTTCATGTAATTATATCGACAAAAAGGGAAACCTATGGTTTGGAACCATTAATGGCGCCATGATGTTTAGCCCAACCAAAGATGTTGTTAACCCAAACCCTCCAATTATTCAATTAACTGATATTAAATTATTCTTCCGAAAAGTAAATTGGAGAGATGAAAAGTACAGCAAATGCATGTGTGGTGTTAATCCTTGGTTTCCCTTACCACAGGATCTCAACCTAACACATGATATGCATCATCTTACCTTTAAATTTGAGGCATTGAGTTATAAAGCCCCCGAGAAAGTAAAATACAAATGGAAATTGGAAGGCCTGGATCAGGAATGGTCGCCAGTAAGTGATAAGAGTGAAGCTATCTACTCCAGAATTCCGCCCGGAGAATACACTTTTAAAATAATGGCTTCGAATAGTGATGGCAAATGGACTTCATCTCCTTATGAATATCATTTTAAGATTAGGCCTCCATGGTATCAGACCTGGTGGGCAATTGCTCTTGAAATTTTAGTTTTAGCTCTTGTAGTTTACTTGATTATGATGGCTCGAATTCGAAACATTCAACAAAAAAGAATCGAGCTAGAAAAATTAGTTACTGAAAAAACAAAAGAAGTTCGTGAGCAAAAATTTGAAATTGAATCTCAAAACAAAATTCTGGCCAAGCAAAAAGATGAAATTAGCGAACAAGCACACAACCTTCAGAAATCCTATATCAACCTGATTCACTTGAATGATATTGGTAAAGTGATAACAGCTAATTTATCTGTTGAAAGTATCATTGATACAGTATACGAATCGGTAAATGAATTAATGGATGCGGCCATTTTTGGAATCGGAATCTATCAGAAAGAGAGCAATAACTTGGTATTTCCTAGAATTAAAGAAGATGGAACAAATCTGGACTCGGTTGAATTTGCTATGGAAGATGATACCAGGTTGGCAATTTACTGCTATAAAGAACAAAAAGATGTATTCATTAAAGATTTACAGAAAGAGTATCGTAAATACATCACCAAAATTATTCCTATTGAGAAATCCGGAACTCCAAAATCTGTAATCTACCTTCCGCTTAAGGTGAAAAATAAAACAATTGGGGTAATTACAGTACAAAGTTTCAAGACCAATGCTTACCAAAACTATCATTTGTCTTTATTACAAAACATTGCAGTATATGCAAGTATAGCAGTGGAAAATGCACAATCGTATCGAAAGATTGAAGCTCAAAGTAAAACATTACAAAAGGCCAACAAGGATATTAGAAGGAAAAAAGAAGAAATACAAATTAAGAATGCAGAACTAACAGAATTAAATCATGAAAAGAATCATCTCATTGGGATTATTGCTCATGATTTAAAAAATCCACTAACATCAACCATATCCATTACAGAATATTTAAAAGACAAACTATCTGCTGATAATAATTCTGAGGATTTAGAAAATGTTTCATTCATGTTAAAAGCCCTTCAAAGAATGAATCAAATGATTTCTAAAATTCTGGATATAGGTGTAATTGAATCGAAGTCTATCAATATGCAACTCGAAAAAACGAACTTAAAGAAGTTGATCGAAATGGTGAATTTGAATTTTAAAGATCACTTGCTACAAAAACAATTAAATTTGCAGCTTGATGTGAATGACACCTATGCAATGGTAGACCCTAATTACATGACACAAGTTTATGAGAATTTGGTTTCCAATGCCATTAAGTTTTCTCCAAACAACAAAAATATTCATATTAAAATCTGGGAAGAAGGCGATAAAATCAGATCCTTGGTTAGCGATGAAGGACCAGGTATTTCGGCCGAAGATCAAGGGAAACTATTTGGTAAATTTCAAGTACTAAGCTCAAAACCAACTGGTGGCGAAAAATCTACCGGGCTAGGATTATCCATCGTTAAGAAATATGTAGAAGCAATGAGAGGTAAAGTTTGGTGCGAAAGCGAACCTGGAAAAGGAGCCAACTTCTATATTGATTTAGAAAAAGCCATCTAAAAGAAAATGTCCGACAATAGTCGGACATTTTCTTTTAGATTAAGGTTGAAAAAACATATGCTGAATCTCAACACCTTCGATTGCATATATTTCTTTTTCGAACCGATCCATATCTTCTTCTGAACCAATAACCTGAATTAACATCAGGCCAAAAGGGTGACTTTCTGAATGCTCAACCTCATAAATACCTAACCTGGTTTTTATGGAATTAACGTATCGAGCCAGAATTTCTTGAACACAGCCATTTTCTTTATCCTTATCGCGGATAAGAATCCCAAAAATTCGAATTGTTGATCTTATCATCCTTACTGAATTTTGAATTAGATAATAGGGCATTAATAAGTTACAAAAAAATGCACTATTTTATAAACTCAAAATCCAATGAAATGATTAGAAATAAAGGTCGCGTTCACCTTTCTTAACCAGTTCTAAACGTTCTTCAAGCTGCTCAACCTTTTGAGTATCTTTTAGTTCTTTTTTCTTTAGTTCAATTAATTTATATCCTTTTTCTTTCATTTCCGGAGTACCGTAATCTTCAAGATATTCTGCAAGAGTAAGAATTGCGTTCTGTGTACAATATCTCTTGATAAAGCCAGGTACAGAAAATTCCATAAAATGCTCCCCTGTTCTTCCTTTACGATAACAAGCTGTACAGAATGAAGGCAAGTATTGTTTATCCAAAAGCTCATCAATTACCTCTCCAAGACTTCTGGTATCACCTATCTCAAATTGTTCATGATCTAATTTCTGTTCTTCTCTAGATTCTTCGCTATACCCTCCCAACTGGATATTGGTACCTGCATCAATTTGTGAAACTCCTAATCGAATTACTTCTTCACGAATCTCTTGAGTTTCTCTAGCTGTTAGGATTAATCCTGTGTATGGTACTGCTAATCTTAGAATAGCCACCAAACGAATAAACTCTTCGTCGCTAACTTCGTATTTTGGATCGATTGTAGAGTCTGAAGCTGCCTTAATTCTGGGGAATGAGATGGTGTGTGGACCAACATTATAACACGCCTCGAAATGATTTACATGACGCACCAGGCCCATTACATCAAATTTCCAATCAAAAAGTCCAAACAAGGCACCAATTCCAACATCATCGATTAATGCTTCCTGTGCTCGGTCTAAACCTGTCAGTCGCCAATCAAAATCAGATTTTTTTCCACTGATGTGATATTTCGCGTAAGCTTCACGATTGTAAGTTTCCTGAAAAATTTGATAAGTCCCAATTCCTGCATCTTTCACTTTCTTATATCCTTCTATATCCAAAGGTGCAGCATTAATATTCACACGACGGATTTCTCCATTACCTGATTTTACCGTATAGACCGTTTTTACGGAATCTGCAATAAAACCGGCATCATACATTGGATGTTCACCATACACCAATATCAAACGCTTCTGGCCATTATCCTCTAAGGCTTTTACATCACTTATAATCTGATCGTGTGAAAGAGTGGTTCTTTTTTGTTTTTTATTAGATGCCCTAAACCCACAATAAGTACAATTATTGGTACACTTGTTTCCGATGTATAAAGGAGCAAAAATTACAATTCTATCACCATATACTCTCTCTTTTAATGTACGAGCTCCTTCTTTAATTTCCTCAATCAATTCAGGGTCTTCAGTTTTTAAAAGTGCAGCAGTCTCCTGTAAACTCAGTCGATTCTTATCAAGTGATTTTTTAATAATTCGACGAACATTTTCCTTCGATGCGTCAGCTTCTTCAAGCATTTCCCAAATTTCAGATTCATCGATAAAAGGTTTCATCCTTTCATCCTTAATCCGATACTCTTGAGGTTTGTAGATCATTTTCATGTTATTCGCTGTATATCTTCAACTCAAGTGCTAAACAACATTTGAGTTGTATAGTATTTTGTTAGTTTTCAGCACAAAATTAATCATTATTATTTTGAAATGATTACAAATTGGAGTTTGAGGTCCAAATTTTCTATTTAAATTTTTAACACAAAAAAAACCCTTGGGTTTTTCCAAGGGTTTCGATTTAAGCATATATATTTTTTAATGATATTTTCTCTTAATAAACCAGTTTTCAAACAAGTTTAGTTCTATATTAATTTTTCCATAATCCTCTCTTACCAGATTATTGGCAGTTAAGCCCATTTGACCAAATTCAAATGACATATTAATCATTCCTTTTCCTCTTGCCAATGGCATCCCTACCCCAAAACTAAAGCCTCTTGTCGTAATCCTCTCGTCTCTAACCTCCATGTAGCCAGTATCATAAAACGCTCCAAAACGATAGGTCAACTTCTTAAAAAACTTGGTTGCATAACCATCATTTGCTTTATATATGGTTGCAAATGAAAACTTATTACGATCAACCAACTGATTCTCCTTTTCAAATTTTTTAGTTTCGCTCCATTTTTCTAATAAATAATCGGCTCCAAACCAAAGCTGCTTTCCTTTGTTAACCCCTAAAGAAAGGCCTAATATTTCTGGTACTTCATATCTTCCATGACGCGTGTCTTTATAACTAATCGTCCCCAAGTTCACTACCTCAACCTCTCTCTTGGCTCTAATTCCAATTTTGGGTTGATACTTCATCCCAAGAACAATAGAGTTATCCTTAAAGTTGAATTGATATTGCGCACCGACATTAAAATTTAATCCCGATGAAATTAACTTTGAAGTATTTAGGTAAGTTGAAGCAGTTCCACCTTGCGGTAGAATTGACTCGTCTCTGCTATTATTTCCAAATATATAAATCCCATTTACACCCAAAGATAAATTCTTCGTAAGTTGAAAACCATTTGATAACACCAATTGATTTAGTCCTCCAGTTCCTTTTAAAGAACGAACAACATAGTCTGTTCCTCCTTCAATAAACTCAACATTAGTGATATCGTAGCCTAAACTTGTATAGGGAACTAAAGAAACTGCCACACCATAACCAGGAGCTGCCTTAAAACCAAATGCTAATTTAGAAAAGTTTAAATCATTAAAGGTATCATCGTCATTCCCTTGCTTTAACCTACTAAATTTAGCACTCATTCCAAATTGGAATATAAACTTCAAGCTATCTAATTGAGAAAGCGCAGCTGGATTATTTATATTTAAAACACTACCATCACTATATGACAAACTTGCCATACCAGTAGAGTTTACAATATCGTGAGTCATCAACTCTCCATAGCCATAATAAGAATATGGGGAACTTGTATTATTTTGTGCTTTAAGATCAGAAGAGATCAAAATTATTCCCATTACTGACAAAAAGCAGAATTTACCAACAGATTTTAAGCTTTTCATTAATCTAGCCATATATTTTGTAAATATTTTTCTTAACTCTCACTATTATCGCTGAATTACGTAGGTTACCTTCAATTTCATCCTATAATCAGAATCCGGATCATCTTCAATAATCAAACGATCATATGTATTTCCTACAGCCTCCTTCTGAATCCCAATCAAAATAGCATCCTCGTATTCCTTACCGCCTACAACAACATTATTCACATAAGAAGTTACATCAACGGAATAAAATGTTTCGTCCTTATTCTGAAGGTTATCATTTACCTTAAAGGCTAAAGCCGAATTGTTAACACCAGGAATAACCGATTTAAATTCATTATCTTCATTTGTGTTATACAAGATCAAACTTGTTATTCTAGAATCTTTGTCAGCTGTAGGCAAAGGGAATAATTCATCATCAAAACTATCATTTCCGGGATACATTATTAATTCTGCCTTTAAAACGCCTCCAGCTATTCCTAATTTTTTTAGGTTTTCTATGTAAGGAATGTTTATTTTGGTATACAAACCAATACCACCTTGAATAAATGTTAAATGATCAGTCTGCTCAGACTCCAATTCATTCTCTTGTTTGATTAAGCGATCTAAGCCCTGCGGTGTACTTGAACGATCAGAGGAATAATTTGTAAAACTCATTTGTTCGTCTGGTCCGTTTGTTACAATTTGAAAATCATGAAACTTTTGCTTCCCTGCATCTTCATAATCTGTTTCATGATAATACAGTCTTAATTTCAACTTCCCATCACCAATTGGAGCTTGCCACATCACCGTATTTTCATCTCCCGGTCTAATAATCAAACCCTTAACAAACTTATGCCATTGGTTCTCATTATTAAATATCTCACTTTCTGTATTAACAGAATCTACAATTTCTTTACCCAATGCAATTGCATCTGCATTTTCCATTTTTATGAAGATACCTTTGCCATAGTATTTTTCACTATAATCAATATCCCCATTTGTTCCATGACTATCTATAATCTGGTCAAATTTTGATTGTTTAACTGGTTTTAGAACAAACTCTGTATCCAGAAGTGGGTTTTCATTGTAATCAAATTTAGAATGAGCATAATAAGAAAATTCATTATCCGGCAATTCAATTTCCTCTGACAATTGATTAATTATTATTCTCTGCGGTTGTAATGTATCTCCAAAATATTCTTTATTTGGATATGCCATAAACACCAATGAATCGAACTCTATGTTAATATTAGCCCCTTCGCTACTTACTGGCTTTTTAAATCCACCGCCATAATCAAGCACACCATAATACTCTGTTTTTACATCTCCTAAGAATTCATCCTGGTATCTTCCCAAAATAGCTTTTTTAAACCCCGAAGTAACCAAGGAATCTAAGATTACAGTTGAACTTTTTATCGTGAGCGAATCGATAAGAACAACTTCCGAGTTTTCATCAATCAAATTGTCTCCGATTTTATGTTCTTCAAATTTGTTTGAGTTACAACTAACAAATAAACTTAGTGTTAACAGCAATAAAAGTACATGGTTTGTTCTCATTCTCATAATTTAAAATACGAATCATATAACCCAAGGAGCTAACACCAACTTATGATTAATTACCAACCTTTGTCATATTTTTGGATAACGCACAAATATAAATAAAATATTGACACTATCGAATTTATTCTTTAATTGGTAAAATTTGTTAAATACAGCTTATTTTTACTGTCTAAAAATGAACTTATGGATTTTTATTTTATATTTGTCGTCTACATAATTTTAGGATGTTTTAAACACTAGTAAGAAATTAAAAATTAATTGATAAAATCATAACAAATGAAACAACGACTATTAATAGTATTATTTGCATTATCTCTATTTTTTACCAGCTGTGGTAGCGATAATGATTTAGTGGGTAACTGGATTAAAAGTTCTTCATTTGAAGGACGTGCTAGAAGCGGTGCCGTAAGCTTTGTAATTGGTGATTACGCTTATGTTGGTACAGGTTATGATGGAAAGGACGTATTAAAGACGTTTTACAAGTACAGTCTTCAAGATGGTTGGAGCAAAATTCAGAATGATTTCCCTGGTGTAGCAAGAAGAGAAGCTGTAGCTTTCGAAGCTAACGGAAAAGTATACGTTGGTCTTGGAGTAGATGATGATGATGAAAGATTGGGTGATTTCTTCGAATTTGACCCAACTACAGATACTTGGAATTCAACTGCAATTGATATGACAGGAGGCCCATCAGCAAGACAAGGTGCCATTGCTTTTTCAATTAATGGTGTTGGATACGTTGGTACTGGTTATGGTTTCCAGGAAGGTGAAGACCGTACGCGTTTGAAAGATTTCTACAAATACGATGGAAATTGGACAAAAATAGCATTTGATGGTGAAAAATCGAGAAACTCTACAGCATTTGTAATTGAAGACAAAGCATACGTTGTTTCAGGAGAAAACAGCATGAAATATGTATGGGAGTATGATCCTGCAAAAGTGACCAATACATTTAATGGATGGACAAGAAAAGAAGATCTTGATGATGATAACCGTTGGGAAGATGTACAACGCTCACAAGCTGTTTCTTTTGTAATCAATGGTAAAGGCTATATCGCAACTGGTGTAAGTTCTGGTTTAAAAAGAGACGTTTGGGAGTATAATCCAAGCAGAGATGAGTGGGATGAAAAGACAGAGCTTGAAAGTCCGGAAGTTCAAGCAAGACAGGATGCTGTTGCATTTACCTTAAACAACAGAGGTTTTGTTACTACAGGTAGTACATCAGGTTTTTACTTTGATGACATGTGGGAATTCAACCCAACAATGGATGAAGACGATAAGGATAACTAGAAATTAATCTTATAATCTCAAAAGCCGTTTCAAATTTGAAACGGCTTTTTTTATACCTTAAATTCTAAATAAACCTTTAAAAGGAATAATCAAAGCATTTTCTCATTTAGAAATAAATAACAGCAATTGCATCGTTATAAAACTTCCTTCAATAGCTACTATTCCAGTCTCTTAAGGCAACAAAAATCATCAAAATATCCTATAAATTAGTATCACATTATTATTTATTTAACAAGTTTTAACATTTACTTGTTAATAAACGTTAACAAAAAACCCTCCGACAAAACTGCCAGAGGGTTTAATTTTATATCAAATCAGGTATTTACGATTGATACTCTTTGATGATATCTGCTACATCACCAGCAGCAACACGTCCATAAACACGCTCGCCGATAGTAACAACTGGCGCTAAACCACAAGCTCCTACACAACGCAAGCAACTAATAGAGAATTTACCATCCTCTGTGGTTTCTCCTACTGGCACATCAAGTTGACGCTTGAATTCTTCCAGTACTTTTTCAGCACCTCTTACATAACAAGCAGTTCCCATACAGATTGAGATTGGGAATTCTCCTTTAGGTACCATTGAAAAGAATGAGTAAAATGTTACAACACCATAAACATGAGCAACAGCTACATTCAATTCACGAGCAATGATTTCCTGAACTTCCGCAGGCAGGTAACCAAAAGTCTCCTGAGCCTTATGAAGCACATTAATCAACTCGCTTCCTTCATTATTAAATGATTTGCAAATCTCCACAAGTGTATCCACTTTGGATTTTGCTAATTTAATTTTTGCCATAATATAAACTCCTTATATTAATTGGATTTAATAATCCAGACGGTTCAAAATAATTTATTCAATCTCGATTTCGTTACTCTTATCAAAATAATGAGTATGCAACAATTTATGAGATAATTCGCTACATGGCTTACCCAAGAATTCTTCATACAATTTAATAATGTATGGATTCTCATGTGACTTACGGATTGCTTTTCCTTCATCTTCACGATAAAGAGCTGCCGCACGCTTCTTCAAAATTGAAGAGTCGCCATGGTGCAATGGCTGACCACCACCACCAATACAACCACCAGGACAAGCCATGATTTCAATTGCATGATATTGTGATTTACCATCTCTGATATCTTCAAGAAGTTTACGTGCATTACCTAAACCATGAGCAATACCAATATTAATTGGAAGACCATCGAAATCTACAGTTGCGCTACGGATACCTTCCATACCACGCAATGCATCGAAATCAACCTTTTCAAGAGTTTTTCCTGTATAAACTTCGTAAGCAGTACGAGCAGCAGCTTCGATTACACCACCTGTAGCACCAAAGATTACACCTGCACCAGTTGATTCACCAAGTGGATTATCAAAATCTTCTTCTGGAAGAGTTGTTAAATCCATATTAGCTTGCTTAATCAAATTCGCCAACTCACGAGTAGAAATTGAATAGTTTACATCAGGATCACCATCTACTTTAAACTCGTCACGCTGACACTCATACTTTTTAGCCAAACAAGGCATAATTGATACAACAATCATATCCTCACGCTTCACACCCATCTTATCTGCAAGATAAGTTTTAGCAATAGGGCCAAACATTTGCTGAGGAGAACGAGCCGTTGAAGGAATATCCTTCATATCTGGGAAGTGGTGCTCGAAAAAGTTCACCCAACCTGGACAACATGAAGTTAAGATAGGAAGTTTAACATCCTTATCTCCATCAAGGTGTTTCTGCAAGCGTTCAAGCAACTCAGTACCTTCCTCCATAATTGTAAGATCGGCAGCAAAATCAGTATCGAATACGCTATTGAAACCTAATCTGCGTAATGCAGAAACCATTTTACCGGTAACCAAAGTACCAGCTTCCATTCCAAACTCTTCACCCAAAGCAGCACGTACAGCAGGAGCTGTTTGCACAACAACAGTTTTCTTAGGATCAGCAAGATCTCTAATCAATTGATTCGTGTGATCTTTCTCAGTTAATGCACCTGTAGGACATACAGCTACACACTGACCGCAATAAGTACAAGTTGATTTCTCTAAATCCATTTCGAAAGCTGGAGCTACAACAGATTCAAAACCTCTGTTTACTGCAGAAAGAGCTCCTACAGTTTGTACATCATTACACATTGTTTCACAACGACGACACATGATACACTTATCCATATCACGGATAATAGATGGAGAGTAATCCACTTTATAAGTTGACTGTTCACCTTTGTAGTGTAATTCGCGTACGCCAAACTGGTGCGCCATGGTTTGCAAATCACAATTTCCTGATTTTGCACAAACCAAACAATCAAATGGGTGATCAGAAAGCATCAACTCCATTACAGTTTTACGAGCATTTAACACTCTCATGTTGTGAGTATGAATAACCATTCCTTCCTCACATTTTGAGTTACAAGAAGGTGCCAAGTTACGACGGCCTTCTACCTCAACAACACAAATTCGACATCCGCCAGGCTTGTGTTCAATGCCCATATCTCCCAAGTGCATATAACAAAGCGTTGGAATTTCGATTCCTAACTCCTTTGCTGCTTCATAAATAGTAGTTCCATGAGGTACTTCTATTTGTTTATTATCAATGGTTAATTTGATCATTTTTTCCATTTTAAGATCCTCCTTACTGAATGCTAATCGCATTAAACTTACATTTCTCCATACAAGCACCACACTTGATACACTTAGCTGTATCGATAATGTGAGCTTCCTTACGATCTCCGGCAATACAATCAACCGGACAGTTGCGAGCACAAAGCGTACATCCAACACAAAGCTCAGGATCAATCACATACTGCATTAATGCCTTACACTGACCAGATGGACATTTGTGTTCCTCAACGTGAGCGATATATTCATCGTAGAAGTTTTCAATTGTAGAAAGAACAGGATTTGGTGATGTCTGTCCTAACCCACAAAGAGAAGTATCTTTAATTACAGTACTTAAATTTCTCAATAAATCAAGATCTTCCTTAGTACCTTTTCCTTCAGTAATTTTATCCAATAATTCGTATAAACGCTTGTTACCTACACGACATGGAGTACACTTACCACATGATTCCTCAACAGTAAAATCAAGGTAGAATTTTGCAACAGAAACCATACAGTCATCTTCATCCATTACAATCATACCACCTGATCCCATCATAGAACCAACAGCCAGAAGGTTATCAAAATCAATTGGAGTATCCAAGTGTTTTTCAGTCAAACATCCACCTGATGGACCACCTGTTTGAACAGCCTTGAATTTCTTACCATCTTTGATACCACCACCAATTTCGTAAATTACTTCACGAAGAGTGGTTCCCATTGGAACCTCGATCAAACCAACGTTATTGATCTTACCTGCCAAAGCAAATACTTTAGTACCAGTCGATTTTTCTGTACCAATTTTATTGAACCAACCAGCACCCTTATTAATGATAACAGGAATATTGGCGAAAGTTTCAACGTTGTTTACGTTTGTAGGCTTTCCATTATAACCTGATTCCGCTGGGAATGGAGGTTTAACAGTAGGCTCTCCACGAAGACCTTCCATAGAGTGAATCAATGCAGTCTCCTCACCACATACGAAAGCACCAGCTCCATAACGCATTTCAACATCAAAGTTAAAACCAGAACCAAGAATATCATTTCCTAACAAACCATATTCTCTAGCTTGAGCGATAGCCACTTTCAAACGTTCAATTGCCAGTGGATACTCAGCACGGATATAGATCACACCTTTATCAGCACCCATTGTATAACCACAAATAGCCATTGCCTCTAGTACTGAGTGTGGATCTCCCTCAAGGATAGAACGGTCCATAAATGCTCCTGGATCTCCCTCATCAGCATTACAAACCACATATTTCTGATCAGCATCGTTTTTAGAAGCAAATTCCCACTTCAAACCTGTTGGGAATCCCCCACCTCCTCGTCCACGAAGACCAGATTCCTTAATTTCATCGATTACAGCCTGTGGAGTCATCTCTGTCAAACACTTTCCAAGAGCTGCGTATCCTTCAGTAGCAATATATTCATCGATATTTTCAGGATTAATAAAACCACAGTTACGCAATGCAATACGAATCTGCTTTTTATAAAATCCCATATGCTTAGAGTCACTAACAACTTCCTTCTTTTCAGGATCGGTGTAAAGCAAACGCATTACTTTACGTCCTTTAATGATATGCTCTTCGATAATTTCTTCTGCATCTTCAGGCTTAACTTCAATATAGAAGGTATTATCAGGAAGAATTTTTACAATTGGCCCTTTTTCACAAAATCCAAAGCAACCTGTCATTACTACCTGAACCTCTTCCTCAAGCCCTTTAGCTTTTAGAGCATCCTGTAGATTATTTTGAATAGCCTCACTTGCAGATGCACGACATCCTGTACCTCCACAAATAAGAATATGCATTTTGTACTTTTCCATAATTGCGTTTTCTTTTGTTAGTTGTTGTCAATAGTTTTGTAGTTAACAGGAATAATGCCGTCTACTAATTCACCTTGCTTGATGTATTTTTCAATAACTTCATCAGCTTTCTTAAGATCAACATCTCCAAAAACAACAGGCTCTTTACCTGGCATTGTTACTTCAATTGTTGGTTCTGCATAGCAGTATCCCATACAACCTGTTTGAGTAACAATAGAATTAATACCTCTTTTGGCTGTAGCTTCAATTAGAAACTCCATTACCTCTTTTGCTCCTGATGCAATTCCGCAAGTTGCCATACCAACTTTAATTTGCACCTGAGCTTCCGGATCGTTGCTTTTCTCCCTAAGATCCATCTTTGCATGCAGCTCTTCTTTTATCTTCTTCAGATCTGCAAGGGATTTAACTTTTGCCATAATCTCAAATTATTAAAGGTTAGAATTTAATTATCTATATAATATTGTGTTTAGGTTCTCTTTAATCATTTCCTTCAGGTATTTCATGATATTCGCATCCGAAATCGGCATACCATCCAAAACTTCCTTCACTTCTTTTGTATCAAAAACATATTCCCCTTCATCGGTAACATGCGTGTAAATAAAATCCATTTCCGGATTCGCTCCTACCAACAAAACCATTGTTCCCGCAATATCTCCTAATGTAGGGCGATCAAGGTGCTTGTGCGAAAAAATTGCTTCCAATTCAGTCCCAACACCTTCTTTCGAACTGATTTCCATCCTTCCTCCTGTCATTTCCGCATTTTGCTTTAGCAAAGACAGGCCCAACCCAACCTTTCGTGTGGTTCTGGTTGTAAAAAATGGATCAATCGCCTTCGCCAGCATCTCTTCAGACATTCCAAAGCCATTGTCTTTAATTGAGATTGAAAACAAGTCCTCTTTCATACTTTCTGTAATTTTCAATTCAACCAAAGATGCTTCAGCTCTCACTGAATTCTGGATGATATCCATAATATGCATCGACAAATCTTTCAATTTTATCAGCTTTTAGCTATTAGCCATTGGCTTTTAGCTTTGTTATTAAACTATTGACCATTTTTTCTTCTTTTTGAATCAGATCAATTATTTCTTTTATTTCATCCTCTTTTACAAATTTAAGCTCTTCACTTATAATCAATTGTGTCTCTAATTCGAAAAGAGATCCCAAAGCAATATCTAAATATCGCCTAAAGTCAGAATCACTGTTTCTACTGCATCCTTCAGCAATGTTAGAAGGCACTGAAACTGCTGCTCTACACATCTGACTTCTCAATCCATATTTTTCAGTTTCAGGGAGCAAATCAACAATTCGATAAGTCATTTTCACTATCGTAACTCCTTGTTGCCAAATATTTAACTTCCTAAAATCCTTCATCACTTTCTAATAGCTAAAGGCTAAAAGCCAACAGCATATTTTATTCTATTTCAACTCTTCTTCCCCCTTCACCTCTCAACGCCTTCTTTACCTCTTCAAAATTCAATTGTTCTAGATAAAAATTAGTCCACGTATTGCCTATATTTTCAACATAATGCGCATCCGAACTTTTAATAAAGTTGTATTCGCTCAAATACTTATTTTTTTTTAAGAACTCTTCTTTTGTTATATGATGAGAGAGTTCCAATGCATCCACGTTCAAATCGGGAGGTAAAAACCCTAATTGACTGATGATACTATTCATCATTTTATTGATGTGAGCAGGAATAAATAATCCTTCCAAATCATGAACTTTTCTTTCAATTTCTTCAATACTCTGACTCAATCCTGAAATCAGGAGGCATTCTACTTCATCAACAATTTCTTCCTTTTCATTAACCACTACCTGGTATCCGAATTTATTTTCGTCATTAGGTATTTTTGGCAAATGTTGATCCAGGTATTTCTGAAAATCCGAAAGTTTGTCCTCATCCTTAAAAAAGCACAAGCAGTGTACCTCCTCCTTGGTGGTTACCTCTGCTCCCATCAGAACCATAATTCCTTCCTTTACAGCCAATTCTTTAATTAGCGGTGCATGCAATGTTGAATTGTGGTCCGTTATTCCCAATATGTCAATTCCACGTTCTCTGGCTTTTTGAACAATATTAACCGGGCTCATCTCCAAGTCTCCGCAGGGAGATAAAACAGTATGCGTATGCAAATCTGCCCGGTACTTTCTCATTCTATTTTGCCTGATTTATGATTTCATATAGTTTTCCTGTCAGCTCAAAAGCTTCCTCCTCTGAAGAAAGAATTGGAATTCCTTCCTCATTGCTTTGTTCTGCAGCATCAGCTTCTGGTTCATAACCTTTTACCAAAACAATGGCTGCCAATTCTTTTAAAGAAGCAATTGCCATGATATTCTTATGAGTTTGCAATGTCACCCAAACATGGTTTTCATCAGCATTTCCCATAACATCGCTTAACAAATCCGAAGTATAACCTCCTTCAATTTCACGATTCAATCCATTTGCACCTGAGCAAACTTTCAGACCTAACTTTTCAACTATATCTTGTACTATCATGGTATTAATGATCGTTTAAATTCTTTTTTTCAAATCTGCTTTTTCCCCAAGTATCTTCTGAAATATCGAATGACTCCTGAGGAGATATTAAACCTTCTTTGGTTAACATTTTTTGAAGAAAAACACATTGTGTCATTTTAGCTTTTCCCTGAACCACATCTTCTGCCAAAGCTTGGCAGCGTGGTGCACCACAAGCTCCACAATCGATTCCGGGAAGGACTTTCATAATACGATTGATTTTCTTCATCTTCTTCATGGCAACCATCATATCCGAATCCAAACTTAAAATCGATCGTGGTTCCACTTTATCTATTCCTATATTCTCCTGAAGGTATGTTTTATACAAATCAATTTCTCTTTCCGGCATAATCATAGGCTTGTTCCTATGATACCATGCAGCACGTTTCCTCAAGCGTTCAATTGCAAGAAAACGATTTTCTGTAGCTAATACACCTCCAGCACAAGAGTGATCACATGCTCGAAGTTCTAAAAAGTCAACATCAGTTATTTCTTCGTTCTCCAACTTTTCCAAAACTTCAATTACATTATGAATTTCATCAATTGCCAAACACCTTCCTGAATATCTCGAAGCCTCACCTGTTGTAAGTGTCCAACCAATACTTCTTCGAGACATATGTATATTTTCTGGGTATTTTTTAGTTTCCTTCTTACTATTCTTAATACTAAGCAGAACCTTATTGTAAATGAAATCCATATTAATAACTCCATCTATTAAGGATTTCTCCTCTCCCACAGGGCTTTTTACTGCAGCAATTTTTGCAGCACAAGGAGTCACGTAAAAAATCCCTATTTCGTTTTGTGCATATCCTTTATCTTGCAGTTTCTTGCGATAAAACTGCGCCGAAATATCAATTACAGGTTTTAGCCGAATGATATTATCTACTAAAGCTGGAAATTTAACCTGTATCAAACGAACTATTGCCGGACAAAAACTAGAAATAAAAGGTCTCTCCTGATGATGCTTGTGCATGAATTTTTTAGTAGAATCAATCAAGGCATCAACAGCACCATCTACCTCATAAACATGCGTAAATCCAAGGTCTTTAATTTCATTATAGATTTGAACTTCGGAAACGTCATCTGGAAATTGTCCCAATAGAACAGTAGGTAAAAGAGCTACTCTCTGTTTATAGTTAAAAATTTGAGTAAAGTCATCCTGCTCCACAATAATCGCATTAACAGGACAAGCTTTCAAACATTCACCACAATCAACACAAGCATTTTTATTAATATCAGCAATACCATTTTTTACACGAATTGCAGCAGTTGGGCATACGTTCATACAGTGTGTACATCCGATACACACTTCATCAACTACCTTTAATGCGTGATAAAAATGAATCTGCTCCATTATTCTATCCGAAATAATTTATGATTTCAAGCTCTGTACCAACATCAACTTTGCTAGTGATGTTCATTTTATCGGAATTACGTTTGATGTTTGGCAAGCCCATTCCAGCACCGAATCCCATTTCTCTTACCTGCGGAGTAGCTGTAGAGTATCCCTCTTGCATCGCCTGATCAATATCAGGAATCCCCGGGCCTCTATCTTCAATCTTCACGACAATCTTGTCAGTGTCGATATCCACATTCATATTGCCTTCAAATGCATGAGCCACAACATTAACTTCTGCCTCATACAATGAAACCACTGTTCTTTTTATAATTTTAGGGTTTACATTTAACTGTTTAAGTATCTTTTTCACTTCACTTGAAGCTGATCCTGCTTTAGAAAAATTACCGCCCTCAATTTCAAACTTAAATTCCATTCTCGTCTATTTAATATACAGGTTGTAAACCTATCTCATTTAAAATTGAACAAGCTCTGAACATTGAATGACTACATTCGATTAAGGTAATCTCATTCTCACATGCCAATTCTTTCATTTCCACTGTAGCTTTCTTATCTCGTACAAATAAAATAAAAGATATATCAGACATTTCCGATGTTCGAATGGTCTGCAGATTATTTAAACCTGTTATTAAAAGAAGATTTTCTGTATCTATTGTTAGTACATCACTCATTAAATCCGAAGCAAATCCAAATTGAATTTCTTGATTCATATCACCGCTTCCACAAATAACACGTGCATTAAGTTTATCAACCACATCTACCACTTTCACCATTATCGCAGTATTAAGTTATGTTTATCTTTTTAGTCTTTCTTAATGGCACTAAGATAAGAATTTGAGGTATATTAATAAATGATATTTAAAGGAATAGATCTATTTTAATCAAATACATAATTAGTCTAAATAATACCGTATAAACTATCAATTCTAAATAAAAATACGATCCTGATTTTAAGCCTTAACTTTCGGAACATATTTAGAAATTAAGATTAAACTACATGCTTGTTGTTATTAGGAAGGAGAGTTTTTTTAAGTATATTCGTCATATACCAGAATACATTTGGCTTATTTAGCAAATTATTTCTTTAATTAATGGGGAGAAAAACACAACATATACTGGTCTTAATTCAAGATCAAAATTACATCAGAAAAGCCATAGTGCATGCATTTAAGCTAGCAACTATATTTAAAGCGGAGGTAGCATTTGCCCAAATTTCTAAAAATGCTTCCAATCATCAATTGCCATCAGGTTTAATTGATGAACTGAATACAGAAAACATAGCCTACAAAGGGATATCACTGGGAAACTTGGCAATTGAACCCAATAACACAATAAAACAACTTGAAGCCATTTTTATTGTTACTGAGTTTGCAAAAGGTAATCTTTCTACTTTTAAAAAGAGTGAAGTTTTTAAATATCTATACAAGGCTAAAATTCCAAGTATACTACTAGGCGAAAAAAGCGAGGAAAATTGCAAGTATCAAAACATTACAGTTCCGGTTGACTTTAAAAGGGAAACAAAAGAAAAAATGATTTGGGCTAGCTATTTTGGTAGGTTCAATAAAGCTGTAATTCATTTGTTTGTTGCAAAACACAAAGCCAAAGCGACACAAAGGCAAATCAAGGCAACTTTAATATTTACCAAAAGAATGTATGAGCAATTCAATTTTGATTATAAGATTGTAAAATCAGAAAGAAGCAGTAACTGGTTAAGGCGAGATGCTTATTTATTTTCTGAACAATTCCATTCTGATTTAATGGTTCTTCTATCTCAAAAAAATGATGGTTTGCTAAACAAATATTTTGGTCCTGCTGAGATAAAAAAATTTCTGCGGAATACAAGAAACCCAATTCTTTTTATCAATCCATTAAAAGATTACTATCTGCCATGCAACTAGTTAGAAAATCAATATAAAGAAGATAAAATTTGTAAACTAATAATATACAAACAAGATTCGTAATTTCTAAAATAGAATATTAACTTTATAGATAATTATTACAAACAGACAAACAACATCAACTTTAGTTTTCTTTTCATGTCTGTTTAATTATCAAACAAAAAAAAGGAATTACCGATTGAGGTAATTCCTTTTTTTATACTTTAAATCTTCCTTTATTTTACAATGTTCATTTCATCAAGCAAATAACCTGCTCCGGCAAACTTATCTACAATAAACAGAACATATCTGATATCAAGAGATACATTTCTACAAATCTCAGGATCGTACATTAAATCGGACATTACACCTTCCCATGCACGGTCGAAATTCAATCCGATTAACTCACCATTTGCATTCAGAACCGGACTACCTGAGTTACCTCCTGTAGTGTGATTGGTAGCTGCAAAACAAACAGGCATTTCACCTTTGGCATTCGCATAATCACCAAAATCTTTTGAATCATAAAGATCTCTTAATTTCTGAGGTACATCGTAATCAAAAATTTCAGGATTATCTTTCTCGATGATTCCTTCCAATGTTGTGTAGTGAGAATAGCTTACGGCATTTCTTGGCTTGTAACCAGAAACTTTACCATAGTGAACTCTGAAAGTTGAATTGGCGTCAGCATAGAATACCTTTTCAGGTTGCATTTTCATTAAACCCGCCATATAAGTACGCTGTAGCTTATCAATCTGATCCATGATTTTATTGTAATCAGGTGCTATTTTTGAGCCATAGAAAAACGAGATGCTATTTGATAATACAAACAATGGATCTTTGCTTAATTTTTTAGCCTTAGAAACTTTATAATTCTCAATAAACTGATCTAACTTAGTTTGACTAGCGAATATCGATTTTGCAAATGCCTTTTCTGCATAAGCCTTAAAATCACCTTTGTATTTTTTCTTGATATTCTTTATCTCCTCAGGTAAAAACTCATCAGATAAATTATCGCTATACATCTTTAAAGTTGCTGCCAATAATTTCTTCTCTGTTGGCAGGTTAAAGTTCTTAAAGAATTTTGCGCTTTCTTTTTTCAGTTTATCCAATTCAGGTTGAGCTTTAGCAGCATCTTCTTTCTTAAGAGTTGATAATGTTTTGAATTTACCAGCCAAACCAACAGTTTCAGCTCCTCTAAATCCTGCTTCAATTGCATAATCTCTGGCCAAACTAAGTGGAGTTACTTCGCTATAATAAGCTTTCATTTTAGCCAGGATGCCTGCATATTTCTTCTTCAATTCAGGAGTAGAGTTTGCCCACTCTTCAAATTTCTTCTCAAGAGCCTCTTTCTTCTCAATTGCATTCAATCGCTTTAATCCTTTAATCTCGCCTTGCCATCTTTTCCAAGAGTTAGCAACACCAGCATACTTAGCCGAATATTGAATTCTAACCATCGGCGAAGCATCCATATCTGCACGCATCAAATCCAATTTCTTGGTTCTGATTTTAATTTTATGAGGATTATCAACCTCTGTCATCATTTTTAAGGCATAAGATGTCAGGTATTCTGTCGTTGTTCCCGGGTATCCAAAAACCATAGTAAAATCATCCTGATTCACTCCTTTTAATGAAATTTTGAATGACTGCTTAGGTTGTAAAGGCACATTATCTTTCGAAAATGAAGCAGGCATATTGTCTTTTCCTGCATAGATTCTAAACATTGAAAAATCACCAGTATGACGAGGCCACATCCAGTTGTCAGTATCACCACCAAACTTACCAATTGCTGAAGGAGGAGCTCCTACCAAGCGTACATCTTTAAAGATTTCGTATACTGCCATAAAATACTGATTACCGTTGAAATAAGCTTTCACACTTGCTCTGTAGTGAGTATCTTTTTCAGCCTCTTCCACAATAGTTTTAATGTGTTTTTTAATTAGCTTTTGACGATCAGATTCTTTCATGCTATCAGTTACACCATCCAATACCTTTGCTGTAACATCAGCCATGCGAATTAAAAACGAAGCTGTAATTCCTTCATTAGCCAATTCCTCTTCACGACTCATGGCCCAGAAACCATCTTTCAAATAGTCATGCTCAAGAGTTGAGTGCGATTGGATTGCACCATATCCACAGTGGTGGTTGGTGATCATCAAACCTTGGTCTGAAACCAATTCACCAGTACAGAAGTGACGAAAAGGTCTTCCCTCTCTACCAAGGCCAACCACAGCATCTTTTAAACAAGCCTGGTTAATGTCATAAATATCTTCAGCAGTTAGCTTGAAACCAGCTTTCTGCATATCTTCAATATTATACTTCTTTAAAAGCATAGGAATCCACATTCCCTCATCTGCTTTTACAGTGCTTCCTATAAGCAATAACGCTGATAATAGAAGCAAACTAATTTTTCTCATAATGGTCTATGTTTTAGTATAGTTGTTTTATAATAATTATGCTTTAGAATCTATTCAGTTCTTCATATAATCGTTGAATTGGCAAGCCAACAACATTAAAATATGATCCTTCGATCCCATCAATGCCAATAAAACCAATCCATTCCTGAATGCCATAAGCTCCAGCTTTATCGAAAGGTTTATAATTATCGATGTAATAATCTATTTCCTGTTTTGACAACTCTTTAAAATGAACATTGGTGGTAGTGGCAAAACTTACTTTTTTATCTTTACTTTTTAAGCAAACTCCACTAATCACCTGGTGCGATCTGCCTGATAATGAACTCAACATCTTAAATGCATCTTCTCTATCTTTAGGTTTTCCCAGAATCCAATCATCAATACAAACAATCGTGTCGGCCGTAATTACCAATTCTTTGTTTGTAAAATCAGACTCGAATGCAGAGGCCTTCAATTCCGCCAGGTAAACAGGAATTTCTTCAGGAGACAATGCTTCAGGATACACCTCATCAACATCTTTTGTCCTGATTTCAAATTCTAATCCCAACTCCTTCAACATTTGATGTCTACGGGGAGATTGAGAAGCTAATATTAAATGATAATCTTTAAGATTATTCAACATGGTTTTATTAATTATAAATTATGAGTGATGAATTATGAATTGTGCTCATAACTAACCTTTATTATTCTTACTTGAAATAATAATACTTCTAAGTATTTTCAATATCTCTTCAGCATCATAATTTAATGACTGAAATAATTTTTCTTCAATATAATCCGTAGCTACTAATAATTCTAGCCAATAGAGGGTTTCATCCGTTTCCTTTTGGGCTATTCCAAGTTTATGGATAAAATCAGCTTTACTTTCTGCATTTTGACTTTCTCTTACATTAGCTCCTATGGATGTGCCAGACCTTAATATTTTTTTACTTAGAACAAACTCCTTTTTCTCATCGCAGAGATATTTATACAAATGAACAGTTCGTATGGCAAATTTAAATGACTTAGTCTTTACTGTGTTTTCATTCATCATTCATAACTTATAATTCATAATTTATTCACGATATAGTTGACAACAAAGGCATAAGATATCCCTGCCAGAAATGCGAATCGAAGTAAAAATTTGCCCAGTTTGAAAAGTTCACCTTCTTTAAATTTAGCAACTCGATATGCTAATAAAATCAGTGGTAAAATGATCAGTATCCCAAAATACCATGGTGTAATTTTATCCACAGGAGCATTTAGAAATTGATACCAAACACCGAAAACTGACACTGATAAGAATAATATCAATACTACAATAATCACTTTTGTCCATTTTAAACCAATTACTGCAGGCAAACTTTTTCTTTTTATTTCCTGATCTCCTTTTAAGGAAAGCATATCTCGAATAAATTGACCAATCAACACTCCAAAAAAGGCAAAAAATGAAAATGCTCCAACCCAATACATCAGGTAATTAAAGTTGGTTTTAGAAGCCAGCAAAACATCAGCATAAGTTTTATTCAAAGGTGGTATTTCATAAATTACAACCAGTAAAGGTACCGTTGCAACAACCATTGCCATAAGGATACTTCCCAACAAAAAGTAATACTTGTACGAAGTTGAATAAAACCAAAGCAAGCCCCCGGCCATAAAAAATATGAACACGAACTGCCAATGTCCTACACTGTAAGATACATATCCGCCAAGCAAAATTGAAATGCCAGTTAATACCTGATGCATTGCCAAAGCAACTCTTCTGGTAATCTTTCTTCCTACGATTACATCTTTCTTGTTAAAACGATCAGCCTTTGTATCGAAATAATCGTTAATAATATAACCGGCCGCCGCCATAGTAACAGTTGCCAAAACCAAAATGGCAAAATCAACATCGGAAAACTGTAGCTTAATTCTATTGATCCCCAAAATTGGTTCTATAATAAAATATCGCATTACATACTGAACCAATGCTATAATCAATAGGTTTGGAAAACGAATTAGTTTCAAAAAATTACTCATGGTTTTAGCTATTTACCGAATCATTATCTCATATTGTAACTATCCATTAATATACTCAAGGTATTATTCATTGATAATTACTAGTTCTTAATTGTTTTAGATGCTTTGTATGTTTGTATCAGATTCGTACCACTTTGAATGAGCTCTTAACACCTGCTCAATTACATCACGCACACATCCATATCCTCCATCTTTATCTGAAATGTAATTTGATATCGCTTTTATTTGCTCAACCGCATTTGCAGGACATGTAGGAACCCCTATTCTCTTCATCACTTCAAAATCAGGCAAATCATCGCCCATATACATGATGTGGTCCGGATCTAAATCATGTTTTGAAATGAAATCTTCGAAATCTTTCATTTTGTTCTTCGAAGCCATATAAATATCGGTCATTCCCAAACCTTGGTAACGCTTTTCAACAGCATTGGAAAAACCACCGGTAATAATGGCTACAGGATAGCCTTTCTTAATTGCATACTGAATGGCATAACCATCCTTAGTGTTTGCTGTACGCAACATTTCACCATTGGAATCAATCACAATCGATTCGGTTGAAAGTACTCCATCAACATCAAAAATGAAAGCCTTTACTTTCATTAAATCTTCCTTAAAAAAAGCCATATTTTATGTGTGTAAATTGTTCTATTTCTTTTCTGAATGCATCGTAAAAATGCTTTCACTGACAAATCTATATATTTTTTGAAAATCAGGTAAATCTTTTAGCTCATTCTCGTGTTTTGTCATGATTTCTTTGTCAAATCGGATGGCAGGTCCGGTTTGTGCAGATACCGGATCAAGCTCCTGTACCTTTTCTGCAGTTTCCTTGATGAGTGGTTTCAACAAATCAAAATCCACATCCTTCTCTGCCAACAACTTTTGCCCAATACTGTACATGTGATTGGCAAAATTGCAGGTAAATACTGCCGACAAGTGCAATTGCTTTCTTTGCTCAGAGTCAATCAGGTGAATATTAGTCGAAATTCTTGCTGCCAGCTCCATCAAATCCTCCTGTAAACCCAAATTATTGGATTCTATGCAAATGGGAATATTTGAAAAATCGACCTTTCTATTTTTTGAGAAAGTTTGCAGTGGATAAAACACACCATAACATTCGGTGTAATCATCAAAGATATCCATAGGAATGCTTCCTGCAGTATGTACAACATCACCAATTGGTATTGGCATTTGATCTAATACAGGCTGTAAAGCTTTATCGCTTAAAGCAAAAATGTACAAGTCGGCATCTTTAGCCAGATTCTGTATATCGCTTAGGGCAGTAGAGTTCACTTTCTCGGCCAAAACGGAAGCCGATTTCAAGGTTCTGCTATAAACCTGCATAATATTTACCCCAGCATCATGTAATGCAATGGCCAATTGTGTAGCCAAATTTCCTGCTCCCAGAATTACAACTTTGTTAATCTTACTCATAGTATTATTTAAGGCCCAATTCCTCAGGCGATGCAGCAATTTTCTTTAAAGGCACTTTTCCTTTGTCAATCATTCCAAACAATTTATGGCAACCTCTCACCAAATCTTCATACATATCCTCAGCCACCAATACCAATCTATCCTCTAAAAAATCGAGATGATTTGCTTCTTCAGGCTGATTGGTTCTTGAGCAAAGCAATAGGGATTTACTTGGGACAAAGGAATGCGTTAGTTGATTTCTCAACTTATCGTACAACCAATGATCTTTATTTACAGCTCTATAATCATTCCCCATAAGGATATTTAATGATTTTGAGAATCGTTTTGACGATTGGGCACGAGCTTTTAATGGCTTGTTATCCATAAAGCATCCCAGCGCTTCAATAGCCTGGCCCATAACAATAAACGAAAAGAAATAGAATCCTTCCTTCTGAAGTCGTCCTATTTCATCAATAAAAATCCGTTTAATAAATTCTTTTTCTTCTTCGGCTTGCGATTTATCCATTTAGCAAATATACAGATATTATCGAATTGCATTTACTCCGATGTTGAGGCTTTGAGCTCCGATTTTTGCCAACAAAAAATGCTGCCTATTAAAGACAGCATTATATTCTTACATCCATAGCTTATTCTTAGAACGAAAACTGCAAACGAGTTTGAATCATGTTGAAATTTTCTTCTCCGTTTATTGCATATTTATCCAAATCCACATTGGTATAATTAAATTTTGCCATCATATTCTGAGTAATATACCAATTGCATCCTACCGTATAGTCACGTTGTCTTCCTCCCATACCCTTCAAATAGTAATTACTCGTATCAAATAAATCTGTTTCATTATAGCGAAATGTTATTTCTATAGCCCCTTTGTTAGGTTGAGACAACCTGGCAGTTTGATTACTATACTTGTAATTACCGCCCTTAATCATCCATCCTAATTGTGCATACCAACCTTCGGCGATGTAATCATTAAATTCGGAGTCGCGATTCACCCGAGTCTTTATAAATTCTGATTGGAATGAATAATTCTGGCTGGCATATATCACTTCCAATCCATACATCAGTTGCGATTTGGCATTATCTATAACAACATTAAGAAATCTTTCATTTTCAACATGTGTAGCTGCTCTGGATTGATAGCGAAGCTTTTTATCTTCCTTATCAACAATCCAATAATTTCCTGATACACCAAGATGTAATATGTTCCAATTGTTTTGAATAGGTGTTATTGAAAATCTTGAGCTGACACCATACCCATTGAAGGATAATTTTTTTTCATCTTGACTATGATATGGATAATATCCATAATAGTAGTAAGATCGGCCTTTCTCTTCTTCAATTTCAATATCACCAAATATTCCTAATCCTAAATTATAAGATTTATTCCACCAATTGTATTCAACACCGATATTCCGTCCGGGCCTAAAGGCTTCAATAGTACTGGCAACGTGCATAAACATTGTTGAATTGGTACTTTCAGTTTGTTCAATACCAAATGGCTCCAGAAAATAACCAGCTCTAAGAAAACGATTGGAATCGATACTATATTTTACGTAAGCATCCTTCATATCAATTTCCATTTCCGAAAAATCAACATTAATACTTGCACTCCATTTTTTTGCATAGGCCAAATCAAATCGCAGCCTCAAATCTCTTATTTCTCCTCCACTCTCTAATTCTGTTTTGTCCTCAAAATAATATGCAGCATCTGCAAATATTCTTCCTCCAAATCGCAATTTGAATTTTTGATTCTTGGTTTGAAAATGACTGGTATCATTTTGAAATATCCAATTTAGGGTAGAATTCTTCTGAGCCATTGAATTTCCTACTATCAAAAGGAATAGCAAAGAGAGTGTAAAATTCTTCATGTTAAATTATACATTTATTATACAAGGCATCAAATATAACAATACATAAAATAAGATTCAGAATAAATTATAACATAAAAAAGGTGCTATTAAATAAATAGCACCTCATAAAATATAACTCGATATTCACTTTTAATTGAATTAGAACGAAAACTGTAAACGAGTTTGAATCATGTTAAAGTTTTCTTCTCCATTTAGGGAGTTCTCATCCAAATCAACATTTGTAAAGTGGAATTTTACCAATATGTTGTGATTCACATACCAGGTACCACCAACAGTAATGTCCTTTTGCTTACCGCCCATAATCAAAGCATCGCTATCGTTTAAATCAGTTTGATTGTAACGCGCCAAAAGTTCCACCGAACCTGGACCTGGTTTTGCCAAACGAGCTGATTTCATTTTGTATTTGTAGTTGCCACCTTTTACAAGCCAGCCTACTTGTGTGTAGAAACCTTTTGCTGAATAATCTTCGAAGCTCGACTTTCGATTCACTTTAGCCGAAATATATTCTCCTTGAATTGAAATTGGACCTGTAGCTGCAATCATTTCAATCCCTATTTTACACTGGCTTTCTGCATTCCCAACTTTTGCATCAATAAATCTGCGTTTCTCAATATGTGTAGCAGCTCTTGAACGATAACGAATCGATTTTGGATTTTCTTCACCTAATTCATTGAATCCTGTTGAATTGGCAGTTCTATAAATTCCGGACATACCAATATGAAACAATCCACCATCTGTTTGAACAGGTGCAAATGCAAATCGAGAGGTTAAGCCATATCCTTCATCACCTTCAGTTTTGTTATTGGTATCGCTACCAAACAAACCAGCTTCCCAAAATATCTTCTTACTCCAGATGGCATAAGAGAATCCTAAATTTCTTCCCGGACGAAAGGCTTCAATTGTACTGGCAGCATGCATAAACTTTGTTGTTTTCGAACTTTCGGTTTGCTCAATTCCAAAAGGTTCCAAAAAATGTCCTGCTCTAACAAAACTGTTTTTATTGATTTTATACATCAACCAAACATCCTTAAGCGAAACCGCTCCATCGGCAAAGCCAATATTAATTTTTGCATTCCATTTCTTCCAAAGGTCGGCTTTCACCAATAAACGAATATCTCTTACTTCCGATCCTGATCCCAAATCAGTTTTATCGTCGAAGTAAGCTGCAGCATCCATGTAAACACGTCCGCCAACTCCAAACGAAAACTGCCCATCGTCAGTTGCCATTTTTATGGAACCTTTGTTTACACTTAACTTTAAATCATTAGAATTTTGTGCGAATAGACTTCCTGTAAGAAATAAACAGAAAGCAATTAGGTAGTACTTTTTCATTGTTGGTTGTTTAGGATTATTTAATTGTAATTCACAATGTAACAATTTGTAATGTTAGATTAAGAATAAATTATACCAATTATCACACCAAATGAGCCTAAAAGAAATTAATAGATTTTCTTTTGTAGCGAAATCTAAAAATTAAGACATAGCAAGATTACGTTGTATTTTTTAGTACAGCTACAGAAGAAAAGATGTGATTTATTGGCGCATTTGGTATGATAATTGGCATTATACTTCAAACCAAGCAAAAATACAAACAAAAAAAGGACAGGCCATAGCCTGTCCATCAAATATTACAACCTGAGTTCAATTAAAAATATTGTCACAGTTTACATGTTTTGGGTAAATTTTCCCTCACTTTTTTTTGCAGAAATATTAAGATATTTCGAAGGGATTTTTGTGAATTTATGCCAAATTCGGTCATGTTCTTTAAAAATTCAGGTTAATCCTATCAAAAATTCTTAAAACTTAAACTCAAGATTTACATATAGTAATGAGTTGGTATCGATACCCTCTTGCTTAAAGTTAAAACCTTGGTAGTTGAATGCCATTTTTACATTCTTTACCGGAGCATACTGAACACCTGCCGTAATCGCACTACCGTTCTTAGCGTTCCATTTTTCGGTTTCACCTTCCAAAGTATTTGATGTTAGGTAATCGTATCTTCCGAATACTTCCCACTTTTTGTCGAATGTATAAGTAGAGTAAACAGACAAACCTTCCATATCATGATCTTCAGCAACTTTAGAGTACTTCGTACCATTGGTTAACATGTTGTATTCTGCTGCTAATCTGAATTTATCTGAGAATTTATATCCTGCAAAGAAAGCCAAAGCCGAAGTGGTTACATCATCTTCGCTACCATCTTCTTTTACAAGCTTACCTGAATTGGCATCAACATATGCTTTAGCAATGAAACCTTTGTTTTTATAAACCAAGCTTGCCCCCACTCTTTGCTTACCATCTTCATCTTGCACTTTCTTATATCCTTCTCCATTAATCACAAAAGCGTTTGCAGAAAAAGCATCGCTTAATTTAATGTTGGCTTTGATCCCTAAATCTGCACTTGATCCGAAACCATACTGGTCGTTAAACGATTTCATGATATAACGATATCCCCAAAATTTTTCCTGCTCTTTAAATTGCACGGTTCCAATCATACCCAAAGAAAGCTTAACTGCCGATGAAGCTTTCCATTCCAATTGTGCTTTTTTAAGATAAGCAGTGTAATCGCTACCACCCTCGTTTTTGCCAACATCTAATGTAATACTAGCCTTTAAGCCTTTCGCGATATTGTAATCGTAGCCAAAATAAGCTCTTTTAATTTCGAAGCTACTTTCCTGATCTTCACCATCTGTCATATCGTAATGGTAGTTAAAAAACACTTTACCATTTACTTTACCCGATGGAGTAAAGTCTGATTTTTCTTGTGCTACAGCAGCAAATCCTAAAAATAGTGCAATGGCACTAACAAATAATTTCTTTCCTTTCATATGGTTTGTTTTAGTAGTATGTAATCTTAATGTAATTAAGCAGACATATTATCTTAATAACTGCCGTCAAAACTAGTTTCTTTCACTAGAGTTGCATGAAAAATTATTTTAAGGAATCGTTAATTTGAGTTAACGGAGAATTAACATTAGCCATTCCCTAATGTTTTTTGGGAGAGAGAATAATACCGATTATTAATTAATATGCACCATTTGCTCGTATTACTCCAATTGCCTAATTAATAATACATCAGCATTTCACTTTAACAATACCCAGTTTCGATTACGCTTCACTATGAAATGTAAATGATATAAAAACTTTCATGATAAAATCTGAATCACCAACAGAAATGAAAGTTTTCGTGTCCGATAGCTATAGGGAGTGGAATTTTGTTATGGTGTGAATGTGGAATTAGAACTATGCGTCAGTGCATCATTGTATTGTTCATAGAATTTCAAGGCTTTCACAAAAAAAGAGGTTCCCACTAATGAGAACCTCTTTACATTAAGTCTTAGACTGTATTATTTTTTGAAAATACCCAGATCTTTCAATTCTGAAGACATGATGTATTCAAGGTAAGAAGCAACTTTTGCTTTACCCATTTTAACGAATACTTCACATGATGCATGGTATTTATCATTTCTTGTAGTATCAGTCAACAACAAGTATCCCATGATGATGTAACCAGCCATTTCTACCAAACGACGAGCATGGAAATCAAGGAAATCGTTGTGATCAGCAGTAGCATTTATTTCATTCACTTTAGCTACAGCCTCTTCGTACTTAGCTGTCATTGCTTTTAAAGTAGTTCTTAGGTACTCGTACTGAGGGTTCAAATCAGAAGCTTCGTACTCTTTGATTTGACCTAAATATGCACCTGTAGTTACCCCACGAATAGCAGCAACAACCTGCAACTGAGTAGTTCCTTCGTAAATATTGGTAATACGAGCATCACGAACCAAACGCTCAATTGGGTAATCTTTCATGTACCCCGAACCAGCGTGAACTTGCAATGAATCGTAAGCAATTTCGTTACAGAATTCAGAAGCAAACAACTTCAACAATGGAGTAAATACATCAGCTAATTTCTGATATTTTTTCATATCCATTCTCTCATCCTTATCTAAAGAGCGATCTTGAGAAATGTGGAAATATGATTTGTAAACATCAACAAAACGAGATGTTTCATACAATACTGAACGAGAAGCATTCAATTTCGCTTCCATATTAGTAAGCATTTCGTAAACCGCAGGGAATTCGATAATTGCTTTACCAAACTGACGACGTTCCTTAGCGTAAGCCAAACCTTCGCGGTATGCAGCTTCAGCAATACCTACCGACTGAGCACCTACACCTAAACGTGCACCGTTCATCAACGACATTACATACTTGATTAATCCCATTTTACGAGAACCAACCAATTCAGCAGGAGCATTGGTGAATACCAACTCACAAGTTGGAGAACCAATGATACCCATTTTATGCTCGATACGACGAACTTTAACAGCCATGTGCTTCTTGTCGTAAATGAACATAGAAAGACCACGACCATCGGTAGTTCCTTCTTCAGAACGAGCAAGAACCAATGAAACATCCCCATCACCGTTGGTAATGAAACGCTTCACACCGTTCAAATACCACTGATCTTCTTCTTTGTTATAAGTTGCTTTCAACTGTACAGCCTGAAGGTCAGAACCTGCATCTGGCTCAGTTAAATCCATTGCAGCAGTAGCACCTTTAGCAAAACGAGGAAGGTATTCAGCTTTTTGTTCTTTCGATGCAAATTCGTGAATGGTTTCAGCACAATCCTGAAGTCCCCAGATGTTAGCAAAACCACCATCCGCACGAGATACCAATTCAGCAGCCATTACGTAAGGTACAATTGGGAAGTTCAACCCATCGTACTCACGTGGAAGAGACATACCAATTAAACCCGCTTTGGTTAAAGCTTCGTGGTTTTCAGCAGTACCTTTTGCATAAATTACACGGTCGTTTACAACCTGTGGACCTTCCTGGTCAACACCTTCAGCGTTTGGACCAATAATATCACCACAAATTTCACCTACAATTTCTAAAGTACGATCGTAAGAATCCATTGCATCCTCAAAATCAAGAGGAGCATAATCGTACTTGTCTTTATCTTCGAAGTTGCGCTCTTTAAGTGCAACAATTTTTTTCATTAAAGGATGTTCCAGGTGGAACTTCATATCCTCGTTATCTCTATAGAAATTAGCCATTTTCTTAATGTTTAATGGTTAACGATTAATGATTACTTTGATTGTTTAATGATTCATTGATCATTATACATTCATCATTAAACATTACTTTGTGTTTTCTTTGTATTGCTTAATCATCTTAGGTAATACTTCTGCAATATCACCAGTAATTACGTAATCAGCGAAAGCGTTGATTGGCGCATTTTTATCGGTATTGATCGCAATTACCATTGCTGATTCTTCCATACCTGCAGTGTGCTGAATCTGACCTGAGATACCGCAAGCGATATACAACTTAGGACGTACAGTAACACCTGTTTGACCAATTTGACGCTCATGAGAAGCAAAACCAGCATCAACTGCAGCACGCGAAGCACCTACTTCACCACCAATAACTTCTGCCAATTCAGTTAACAAATCGAAGTTCGCTTTTGAACCTACACCGTAACCACCAGCTACAATAATACCAGCGTTTTTGATGTTAACTTTCGACTTCTCCATGTGACGCTCGATTACTTTAATTACAAAGTCTTCCGGCTTCACATATTTTTCTACATCGATATTTTTAACTTTTCCTTTGTATGCGTCAGAAACAATTTCCTTCTTCATTACACCCTCACGAACAGTTGCCATCTGTGGGCGACAATCAGGATTGATAATGGTTGCAACAATGTTACCACCAAATGCAGGACGAATCTGATACAACAAATCTTTGTATTCTTTCTTGTTTTTCTTGTCTTCGTGATCACCAATTACAAGACTTGTACAGTCTGCAGTAAGACCAGAGTGAAGAGCCGAAGAAACACGAGGCCCCAAATCACGACCGATGCTTGTTGCACCCATCAAAGCGATTTGTGGTTTTTCTTCTTCGAATAGTTTTACCAGGATTGAAGTGTGAGGAAGAGTTGTGTATGGATACAAACGCTTATCATCAGCAATCCATACCTTATCTACACCGAAAGGCATAACTTGCTTTTCCACACCTTTTAATTCATGTCCGATTACGATAGCTTCTAACTCACATTTTAAATCGTCAGCTAGTTTTCTACCTTTTGTAAGAAGTTCAAGACTTACATCTGCAACCTGACCTTCTTCTATTTCGCAATATACAAATACGTTATTCACGGTATAATCTTTTTTAAATTTCACTTTTTCAGTGAGCAGTAATCAGTAAACAGTCAACAAAGATGATAACTGGTAACCGATAACTGATAACTGATTTGTTATCCAATAGTGTGGTTAGCAATTAATTCTTTCATTAACTCACCCATATCAGCATCGGTTGGCTCAAGAACCTTTGCCTCTTTAGCTTGGAAAACTACGTTTTCGATAGATTTCACTTTTGTAGGAGATCCTGTTAAACCAAGTTCTTCTGCATTTGTATCGATATCGTTTACACTCCACTCACCAATATTTAGGTAAGGACGATTGCTGTGTAATGCAATATAATCTTCTGTTGCATTTTGCATTTCAGAAACCGCTCTTGCATGCTTGTATTTCATTACAAACTTAGCGTTACGAGGACGACATTCAGGAGCAGAAGCATTAACGGTAACAACCATTGGCATTTTACCTTCAACGGTTTCAACACCACGCTCTAAACGACGTTTTACAACAACATTACCTTTTTCTGCAGATACAATATCTTCTGCATAAGTAATTTGTGGAAATCCTAGTTTTTCAGCAACCTGAGGACCTACCTGAGCAGTATCACCATCAATTGCCTGACGACCAGCAATAATAATATCAATTTTACCCATTTTCTTAAGGGTACATGACAAAGCGTATGAAGTAGCCAATGTGTCAGAACCAGCAAATGCGCGGTCAGACAAAAGGATACCATTGTCGGCTCCACGGTATAGACCTTCACGAATAATTTCCGCAGCTCTACCTGGTCCCATGGTTAAAAGAGTAACTTCTGTGCCTTCGTACTTATCTTTCAAACGTAATGCTTGTTCCAATGCATTCAAATCTTCAGGGTTGAAGATTGCCGGCAAAGCCGCTCTGTTCACAGTTCCATCCGCTTTCATAGCATCCTTCCCAACATTTCTGGTGTCAGGAACCTGCTTCGCAAGAACAACAATTTTTAAACCTTTCATTCTATATGTGTTTTTACATCAGTTTTGACGTTAATTTATTGAGATACCCCAAAATAAAATAATCACTCCTTATTCTGTATCTAAGTAAATCAACTAATCACTAATTATTATTTCTATATTCAGGTTTGCTCATTTCACAATTGAATTTGCAAATTTTAGAGCTTAGCAAATATAAAGATTAGAGTACTTAAAACAAATCTTAATTGCACTTGGAAATCAGTTCAAAAAAGACTTATTAATCCTTTTTTATTTTCCATGATAACAGTCTCTTAGAATACCACTATTTATCAATGGTTCTCCATATAATTTCCCAGTAGGATAAATGATAAATTCAAAATAATCAAGTCATTAATAAAGAAATAAATCGTTTATTCTTCATCCATGCAAGTCTATAACTACTCTTGCTTCCTACTTAAAGTAGATTCCCAATGATTCGATTTGGTAAAAATCGCTAATTTTGACTTCAAATTGAATTGAGCTATGATTACATTCTTAACTGCAATTGCTGCATTGGTAATTGGATACTTTATTTATGGGAAATTTATAGAACGCTTCTTTGGAGCCAATGATAAAATAAAAACTCCAGCAGTTCGACTGGAAGATGGTGTAGACTTCATTCCTATGCCAAGCTGGAAAATGTTTACCATCCAGTTTTTAAACATAGCAGGTTTAGGTCCTATTTTTGGTGCAATACTAGGTGCTATGTATGGTCCTGTTGCCTACATTTGGATTGTTTTCGGCTGTATTTTTATGGGAGCAGTTCATGATTACTTTTCCGGAATGTTGTCCATTAGAAACGATGGAGCTAGTTTACCAGAGATTGTTGGAAAGTACCTGGGTCTTCCTGCAAAAGTAATTCTAGCCATCATCACCTTTGCATTACTAATTATGGTTGGTGTTGCCTTTGTTACCGGTCCTGCCGGTTTGCTTAAAGATTTAAGTGGTGGAGGTTTACAATACTGGTTGTATGGAATTTTTGCATATTATTTAATTGCAACCCTACTTCCTATCAATAAAATTATTGGTAAGATTTATCCTGTTTTTGGAGCTGCATTATTAATTATGGCCTTTAGCATTGCAGGTGTAATGATATACAATGGATTTAACGGAAGTTTTCACCTGAATGAATTATCCATTGATCAGGTGAAAAACATGCATTCCAATCCTATGCAAAACATCTTGTACCCTATGATGTTTATTGTAATATCTTGTGGTGCAATATCTGGTTTTCATTCTACACAATCGCCTATGATGGCACGCTGCATGCGTAAAGAAAGCTATGGTCGTCCTGTGTTTTTTGGTGCCATGATAGCAGAAGGAATTGTAGCAATTATTTGGGCTACTGCTGCAATGAACTATTTTGGAACGGCAACAGACTTAAATAATACAATTGTATCGGGTCATAATCCGGCATGGGTTGTGAACGAAATTTGCAACACCTGGCTTGGACAAGTGGGAGCTATTTTCGCCATTGTTGGTGTGATTGCCTGTCCGATTACCACCGGAGACACTGCTTTTAGAAGTGCTCGATTGATGATTGCAGATTTCTTTAAGTTAGAGCAAAAATCTTTGAAGAGTAGATTGCTCGTATCCATTCCGCTTTTTGTATTGGGATTTATCCTTTCTCAGCTAAGCTTTGGTACCATCTGGAAATTCCTTGGTCTTTTTAATCAATTGTTATCCGTGGTAATGCTTTGGACAGCGGCCATGTATTTGGTAGAGAAAAAGAAAAATCATTTCATCATTAGTTTACCTGCAACATTCATGACAGCCATTTGTGCTACGTTTATATTGGTTGCTCCTAATAAAAACGGAGGCTTGGCGATTGATACAAATATAGGTTATGCTGTAGGCATTATTATCGCATTGCTAGTTTTTTCATGGTTTCTTGTTGCAGCTAAAAGAAGAGGAACTTCAACTGGTAATGTAGAACTTACACCTAATTATAAGATGTAGTAAATTCTACATCTTCTACCTGTTCAGCACAAAATCAATCTACGACTATTTCATTATACCTATCTCATTTCTAAAATTTTAATTAGAACATTTCTTATTTACCCAATAGAACTGACTATCTTCTCAAAATGAACTACATCGTCTCAAATTGTTAAAACACAACCAAAATAGAACAATCTTTTTTGATAATTCCAGTAACCATTTACAGAATAATCTTTTGTATACATTCTTTTTTGTTGATTAGATTTATTAAGTAAATTTGAGATCGTTGAATATACAAGAATATTAATATGCCTATATTTTATTATTTTATTCATCGTTATATCAATTGAGCCGTAAGAATTATACTGATTTACATTATACTCCCCATAAACTGGCTTATAATTATCAACATTATCAACATATTCAGAATTTATAATTGGTGTATAATATAAACCAGGATGAAAAGTAAAATTCAAGGATGCATTAAGAATATCTTTATTTTGATAACTAATTGAGTTTCTTAGAAAATAATCCATATCATTACTCGATTTATACCATCCGCTACCCTCATTAAATCTAGATCTTAATAAAACACATGAACCTGAGAATTTAAATTTGGAGATGGAATAATCAAAAGAAGTTTCAAATCCATAAATCTTAATATCAGTTTGACTAACTTCGCCTTTTTCATTGTAATATATGGGGCGTTTTTCTCTTTTTACATAGGCTGAAAAATTCACATTTAGATTATCTGCACTAAAAAGATAATCAGCTGCTATTTGTTTTGAACTAATATGATTAAAACTCTCAATTATATAATCAGGAATTGAATAGCCATTATATTTCCCAAGTGAAAACAATAAGGAATGATTCAGGTTAAAATTAAATTTTATATTTCCTTGATATGATAAATAATTACATTGTGAACCTTCAGGTATATTCTTCCTTAATCCTAATCCTAAAATAAATGTATTTGAAATAAATCTAATGTATGAATATGCCTCAAGATTGTGATTATCGACATCATTCTTAAAACTAAATGTTGGTGATTGGGGATATATATCAAAACTCAACACAGGTAAGGTATTTCGAAATACCTCTTTAGTATAGTCGTGAGCTAAACCTATTTGTAAAGATAAACTGGAAGAAAATAAAATTTTTGAATCTATTGATGTATATATTTGTGCTTCTTTTTGAGCATTATTAAAATTCCCAAATCTAAATTTTGTCTTCCTAAAATTCATTCCATTATTGAGCATAAGTGTATAAGATTTGCTTTGATATCCTAAATTGAAAACATTAAAAACTCTTCTATTTTTTGAATTCATACTCCCTAAGTAGTTGTACATGAAATTAGTGGAATTAAATCCTTCATCGATAAAATAGGAATATACATTTGTAAAAATTTTTTTTGTGAAATTATAATGATAATTTACTCCAAAATCAGAAGATCTGAAATCTTTAATAAAAGACGAATTTTTATTATTTACTTTTAAATAGGCCGAAGAAAATTGATAATTACCATATGTTTGCAGAAAAGAGTTTTTATTAATTTTTGTAGAATACAACCCGCCGATACTTGCAAGAGAAATGGACAACCTTAACTTCTTAGATGTCTCCAATTCTCCAATTGTATTAATTTCAATCAAACCAGCTATAGAATTCCCAAATTTGAGAGGAGGATTTCCAGCATATACCAATTGGCTTTTAATTAATTCGGTATTAAATAAACTGAAATTACCTAGTCCATCAAGTCTTGTATTTCTTATAGGATTGTAAATAGGAACATTATTTAAAACAACACGTGAAACATCACCTGAACTCCCTCTTATTTCTGGGTTTGCTGTTTCTGAAGTATTCGTACTATATGGCAAAAAACTTATTGCTTTTAGTGGGTCTCCATTTGAAATGGGCGACATATATATACTTATTTTATCCATTTCTTTAATTGAAAACTCTTTAGTAAAAGATGTTCGGGCTTGCACTTTTACTTCATTTAAAGATATGTTTTGCTCAATAAGTTGTATATCAAAAAAATCTTTTTTAAAAATTTCTTTTAATGGTATTTTTTTTATTTGGTAGCCAATCCTAGAAAAAATAATAGTATCTGTTTCCATTATCTCTCTGTTCATATTTACTAACAGTTTAAACAGCCCCTCAAAATTACTTGTTGTGCCAATACTTTGCTTACTTTGTAAAAAAATATTGGCCGCAAAAATTGGTTTCTTTTCTGAATCAAATATTCGTCCGTTAATTACCTGAGAATAAAGAATAGAAGAAGAAAATAGTAAGCAAAAAAGTAAAATAAATTTATTTTTTGAGTTGCTTTGCATATTGATTCAACATATAGTCATTAGGATATAATATAAGGGCTTTATCCAGATATTCTATGGCCTTTGGGTAGTCCTCTTTCCTTATATAATATGCCACAAGTAATGAAAAAGCATCATTTTTTCCCCAACTAGGCATATAGGAATTTTTAATTTTCTGTTCATTTAGGGAAATTGATTTTAAAAGGAGCTCTTCACATTTTTTTCCTCCGCCATAAATTTCTGGCGTATAAAAATCATTGGATCCCAAAACATACCAAGCCCTTAAATTTTCTTCATCGAGTTTTATTGCTTTTTCTGCATTGTTTTTTACTTTCTGAGAAATAGTACCAATTAACATTCCATCTGCAAATTGTGTTGAAAAACTATATAAATTGGCCAATAATGCGTATGATTCAGAATTCTTATTATCAATCAGTTCAACTATTTCAATAGCCTCATTTATTACCTTCTTTGCACTTTTTTTATTTCTCATTTTTAGGTAAAAAATTGATTCATAATATTTTGAATATGCAATCCAATAAGAGGTAATTTGATCATTAGTTTTGATTTTTATTAATTCATTTTCAATCTCCATCAGATCATTAGTGTTTCCCTCTTCAAAAGAATTCATAAAAGCAGTATAAATCTTATTTTGGATATTTTCTAAAATAGAATCTCCTTTGTTTATCTCTGATGATGCTTGTAACACAAATGGAAATAAAAAAACAACCGAGATTACTAAGAGTCTTAAAACATTTTTTTTCATAACTTCAATTAATTAAACTAATGAGAAAATAAAATTACAATTAAAATACCCCATGCAATAAAATGAGAGTACCAAATTAGACTAAACATATAATTTTCTTTAAATCTATCTGGATTCATTTTTTCAGTATTACTTCCCCTATATTTCGTCACGGTGTAATACTTTCTATATTCATCCCGATATAAATAAGAAATTATCGCAACAACATAATCTGAATATATAGGATTTGTTTCTATAATTATCTGAAAAGCAAATAAGTAATATAAAATTTGACAATTAACATTTAACACTATAAAAACGATAAAGAGACTTACAGTTACAATATTCCCGCTCAATAAAAATATGATCCTTTGAGTTAAAGTCATTTTATGAGCAATAATAGCAACGTAAAACCTGGGAAATGGTCTAAACTCAAAACCAATTTTTTCGATACTCAGCTTGAAAAGTTTGGCAGTTATAATATGACCAATTTCATGCATTGCTACAATTGGAAAAAATAGTAAAATAGACCAATACATATTATCCTGTAATTTTAGTTTTCACAAAAAATACATACTGAATAACAGCAAGTACAATTATCCATGATAAAAGAGATACTAAATCGATATTCCCGCGAGTCAACTTTAAAATAGGAGTTATCGGATTTATCATTATTACTTTTGTAAAAGCTTTGTTTATCTCACCTAAGGGATAAAAAGTTTCACTCAAAAAAATTATAGAAAAAAATAAAACATTTGTAATACTTAGGCTCTGAGTGTTTTCTTTTGTTAATGCTGCTATTATAATCCCAAGAAAAGAAAACATTATGATTCCAGATATAACACCTATTGAAACATACAGAAATTCCAAATAGGAAAATATTATATGATCAAAAACAAATGCTATAATTAAAACTAATATAACAGAGAAAATTATTATTATTATTCTACTCAAAAAGAGTGCAATAAGGTGTTTATTAAAACTATACGGTATTACTTTAAAGAATTTTATCAGACCATTCTGATAATATTCTACCATAACACTTCCAATAGAAAATAATGAATCACTTACCACAGTTAATGTAATAATTCCAGTTAGTAAAAATTCTTTATAATCCGGATTATCAAATCCCCAAACCATAGAAAAAATAACATAAGAAAATGAGGGAAAAAAAAAGGAAAAAAATAATGCCTTTTTAATACGTAAAAAAGTTTTTAACTGATAGTATGTTCCAATAAATATTGTTTTCATATCTTATCCGATATTAAATAATAATATACATCTTCTAAATCAACTGGTAAAACCGAAAAACTCATAGTTTGCTGCTTAATCAAATTAAGCGAATCGACATCATCAGGTTTTAATAGAAATACAATATTTGATTTTGTTTTGTAGGAAAAAGATGTTACTCCTTTAATCTCCTCGCTAGCATGAATAATTATCTTTTTAGAAAATTGGGTCGAGTTAATTAATTCTCTAACAGCACATGGTTTATTAATTATTTTTCCTTTATAAATGAACACTATTTTTGTTGCATAATGGACCGCTTCTTCCCATGTGTGCGTTGAAAATAGTATCGTTCTATTATTCATACAAAAGATATTTTCCCAAATATGCTTTCTTACTAATGGATCCAGTTCTGATGTAGGCTCATCTAATAGCAAAAGGTTAGGATTGTGCAAAGTACTAATAAGAACAGCAACTCTCTTTTTTTCCCCTTTAGATAGCGTATGCATAAAATTATTTTCAATACGATTCAAGTCTAAAGTTTCATATATAATTTTAGGAATTTCTGCTATTTTATAAATGGACATCACATAATTAATAAGCTCTTTTACTTTGAGCCAAGGAAATAGAGTTATATTATCCCATAATACTCCAGTATCTTTTTTTATTAAATTAAACGATTTTGAATTATCAAAAACAACATTTCCAGAACTTGGATTTATCAAATTCGTTATAATTTCAAATAATGTTGTTTTTCCTGCTCCATTATCTCCTAATAAAGCTAAGATATCTCCATCGTTTAATTCAAATGACACATCATTAAGAATCTGTTTTCCTGCGATATTAAGATTGATATGATCAATTTTCAGTTTCATCTTTTGTATTTTTTCCAATGACTATAACACCCTGTATGCTCTCCAATACTCCATCGGCTCTAATTAACTTATTAAGTTCATTATCTATAAAACTTCCAATCATACATGATGATAATCCTATGGCTTCACTAATTAAGGAGATATTTTGTGAAACAAAACCAACTTCCTGTAAAATAAACCTATACCCTCTTTCTCCATATTTCATTAAAATTCTTTGAACAACAGAAGATATCAAGATTATACAACTACAATTTTGTAAATCTACATTAGGCTCTGCATATATAATCCTTCTAAGATCTTCCAAATGATCCTTTTCATCTAATGACTCCAATATATTTATATCTGGTCGGTAATGGTAAAATCCTTTAGACAACTGACCTTTGTTTACATAAACATATAATTCCAAAGGATATAAAGCTCCCCCTGATGGCACTGCCCTATAAGACCAAATCCCATCTTCTCCCTTTATGTTTCTCTCTTTCGTAATTCCATAACTGTAAAACAGAAGTTGATATAATTCATTAACCGATATAGGATAATCATCATATTCTCGCCCACTCCTCCTATTTTTGATTACTTCAAAAATGTCTTTTGAAAATGCGAAAGTATTTTCGTAATCTTTTAACGAAATCGTTTTACTTGTTGGAAAGCATTTATAAGGTTGAGCAGCTCTTTTTAAGATATAAGGATTTGAAAATTTACCAATTTCTTCCCCTTGTTTTATCAAGGAAAACCTAGATAATTTAGAATTTTCATGATAAAGCAAAGCACATAAATTTTCAATACTTCTTAGGTTTTGAAAAGAACCATCAATTTGATTGACTACTTCTCTATAATTTTTACTTTTAGATGTTTTCATATATAGACTTTTAAGGAAATGGGTGAGGAAATTTATTTAAATCATCATATGAATTACTTTTATATCCCATAATTTCAGGAACCTCATACAATCTTTTCCCTCCGAGAAAATATAATGGATAAGCACCTCCCATTTGTAATAACTGAGGAATAATAACCCTTATGCAATAATAACCTACCTGGTTTGCATCCGGAGTAGTTATATCTTTCACAAGAACATTATAGTTCTTCTGCTTCATACTATGTACAATGCTTGTAATAATCTTAATATCACTTCTAGTTTCTTTTTCTTGAAAATCAATTGTAATAGATGGTTTTGCACTCCTCCAATTATCTAAAACTGATTGTAATTCTGGACGCTTTAAGTATATTATTGAATGATCTTCAAAACTTAACAGTTCGTTGAAATCCTCACTTGGTTTCCAATCTTTACGTTCCCCCAACATATACCTGAAGTAAGGTACAGACTGACTTATTTCCAGTATTACTTTCTTTAGAGCTTCGTTATGAGTACTACGACTAGCAGTACCAATAGCAACAAATTTACCATATTCTGATTCTCCAAAACAAAAACCTAAAACAGTAGGCACCTTTAAATCATAGGTTATATCAAAAAAATGAAATTCATATTTTGAGGGAAAAGTTTCATCCAAAAAACTTTGAATTGCATCATCAATAATTATTTTGGGTGTAACTAATTTTTGATGCCAAGTTATTACAAAAGCATCCCTTTCTATAATTTCATATAAAGCAGTTAATATTGCTTTATAAAAATTCGTATGAGCTGCTAATCCGGTTGAAGTGCCAGACAATATCCATTTATCTTCAATAGTCCAAGGAAGATATATAAATGCGGCAGGACAATAGGTATCATCTCCATTGGTTAAGTCATAACATTTATCCCAATACAAATTAATTTTTTCATCAAAGGGATATATCTTATATTTTTTCTCTCTGAAAGAAGAATACTGTTTTTGGTGAAATAAACTAAACTCTGAAGGAGCAATAGCTTTACAAGTAAGATCTTTATAATTTGATCTGACCATTTTTGATAAGTTATAAAAAGCAGGGCAGTATCTTTCTATAGTTTCTCCTATTGTACCCATAAAAGATTCATAGACATTAAAATTACATCCACTACTCCTACCTTCATACTTCTCTCCATTCAACTTTGTTGAATCACATGGAAAAACACCATAATTAATCGACATAGGATCACTAGCTTGCCTTGGGAGTTTTAGTAAACTGTGTAAAATGCCCATGCGAGGAGAAATAACTTTTTGAGATTTCATAAATGAACCACTAATGTTAGCCATATTCTATGATTTTAGAGTTATAGATTCTAACCATGGAGACGTATTATAGTCCAAAATTGGATTACACTTGTAGCATATTGGAGCTTTCAAAAAATTGTGCTTTGAGAATTGATAATTTTGAGAATTAAAAATCAAACTTGCTCGCCATGTTTCTGGAGGATACCACCCGCCTAAATATTTAGATATATCCATTACAACTATATTGGCTATTATGTCTTTTATAGGTTCTGAAACAACATCTGGTTTCGCCATTTTTCTATTTTCTCTAAGATAGTTTTCATACACCTTTGTATAGGAAAAAAACTCATCATTACTTCTAACTCTATTCCTGTAGCATTCATAACAACCAGAATCCTGTCCATGAAAAATAGGACCTATACTATAATTAACCGGATCAATCAAGCCATCAATAAGTAACCAAGGGCAATTTAAGCTAAGGGCAATGTCATTAACTTGCTCCATTAAATAAGGATCCCATACTGAAGAGTCAACGATCAAAAAATCATTCTCAGATATTATTTTTTTTATCTCACTTTCATCCACTTTTCCATCTAAATTTCTTATCGAAACTTCTTTATATTTAGATAGCAAAGCCTTTTCTTTAATTTTTACTCCTAATTCCTTCTCTCCAATAAATCCAATTTTTATTTCAGATAACGATTTATACTCTTCATTAAGCCAAGGCAAAAAGTCAGTTTCATTTTTTAATATTTCTGAACTTTCTTCAAGATTATCTGAATTCAAAATTGAAACTGCATACAACTCTTGTATTACATCAAGAATTTTGGAATAGGGAAATTTTGAAATTAATTTTCGTTGAATTTGTTGAAATGTATAAAAATCTTTTTTCTCATATAGATCAATAATATTCTTGAAAATTAATTCTTTTTCATCATCTATAAAGCTTATTGTTATAGCATCACTCTTGGTTCTTACTTGATAAACATTATTTTCGTTATCATAAAAAATATCATACCCCCCTTTTAATGACATAATATGTGTTATAAATGAAATAAAATTGATATAAGTTTATATTGTATTTACATGAAATATCCTATTGGCAATACTCTGAAATTATGAAAAAAAGAAGTCAAAAAACTCTAATTAAAGAACATATAGTCACAATCTCTAAGGAAAAACTTTTGACTTCTTCTAAATAAACTCTATGATGCACAGCAACAACAGCAGGTATTGCAATTGCAACAACAACATAAAGAAATAGCTGAAGCTGCAGCTGCGGCAAGCATAGAATTTGCAACTAATCTTTCTACTTTCATAACGCCATAAGATTAAATTAATATATTTGCAAGCGCTGACTCCTTGCTTGCTTAAGGATACTTCCTTCTGAGTAATTTTGATTTTTAATTATTAACATTATAATTCGTTTTAGGTTTCCAATTATTCTATTTAGGCATTTTAAGATTCCCTTTGGGTTCGGAATAAAAAATATGAGCTTTCAAAAAAACAATTTGGGTTTGCAATCGTATATTTTGCCTTGTCCGAACTAAACACTTCTATAAATAAGCTTACTATTTCTATTCAGAACCTAAACGCTTCTATTGGCTATCCTTCTACTTCTATCAAAAACCCAATAACACAATTTGAGAACTTATTCCTGCTCACCAGTTTGTTCTTCTCCAACCTTTTTTGTTCGGCTAAAAAATTGTTTCAATTCATTGCGCTTGGATTCAAAACCAGAAGCCGAAGTACCAACTTTATAGTTAGTGTAAGCATAATCATCCAAAGATGCCTGGTAGTTGTCGTAATCATGCAAAGTTTTTGCATTCCTTACACCTGTTAATAAGTTTTCTAATCGAGCAATAATTCCCTCCAAAACAGTACGACTATTAAAGTCTTTTGTAAACTCATCCCAATCTACATCAGGGCTTTTTAAGGCTGGTTGGTTTATTGCATAATCGTTCACCTTATTTACAAGCAATTTATTTTGCTCACTTATGCTACCATACTTTCTACGTTCATCACTTGATAAATTACTTAATATGGCTACCAATGTGGTTTCCAAACTTCCCAAATTTGTATTTATAGTCTCTATTTGCTCTGCACTTAAATGAGTGCTATTCAAATTTTTTAACGTACTCATATTTTTAGGCTTATAATTAAATGTAAAGAACTCTTATATATACTTTGGTAGGTTTTCCAAGAATTATAACTACAATATAATTTCTTTCGTCTCCACCTTTTAATAAGGATAATTCGTTTTTACCAAGCTTCTCAATTGCTCTACTATTGTTTAAGGTTTTCATCGTTTTGCATTTTAAGTGAACTAAAAACAAATGGTTTTCCCTCTTTAAAATTAAAACATAAAAACCTATAAAAACGAATAGCTTTCTAATCAAAACGCTTACTTTCGATGAGAAACCTCACCTGTTTTTGATGAGAAAACTTTCAAAAATTCAGAGAAAAAACAGTGTAGGTAAGAGAAGCATCACTTTTGACAGGCAGTAGTTATACTCTACCAATTCTAATCAGTTGATGAGAATAACATGTAGAATTTGATGAGAAAAGTATTGAATTTTTTTTTGTAAATTATGTAATTTAGAATGAATCTAACAAAAAAAACATTTCTTTTTACAAAAAAAGAGGCATACCTTTACTTTAATGAAAATTAAACTGTTTCATAGGATAGGTGTGGTAATGATATTTGCTCTTGCAATGCTTGTTTTCTCGCAAGTTATTTGGTTACAGCAGCAAATAGAACAGGAAAAACAAGCTTTCAGGTTAACACTGGAAAATAGTTTGGAAAGTATGTTAAACTTCCATGCGCTGCAAGGCTATATTATACCTGATCCTCAAAAGCCCAATACTACCACAATTGTCATTGAAGTGACAACAACAGAAGAAATAGATAAAGATACTACACACCAATTGGGACGCTATGAAATCAGCACAAAAAAATACACTGCAAATCTTTCTTTACATAAGGTTCTTGAAGCAGCTTACTCAGACATCAGTTTAGCAAAGAAAAAAATACAATTAAAAGTTATCGATTCTTTGTTTCGAAATAATTTTACAGAGCTGGAATACATCAAATTTTACGACATGCAGCTTTCGGAGAATGATGTAATGATTGATGCCTTGTACCAAACAAAAAATGCAATTCCGAAAAATGCTGCAAATACAATTCACATTAGCATTCCATTGGGAACAAAAGGAGTTTATGTATTTACGGCCAATTTCCAACTACAAATAATACCTTTTCTGCGTTTAATGTTCTACTCTTTAAGTATTTCCGTATTAGCTATTATCCTGGTTTCCTTTTTTATGCTATGGTTGCTACTAAAATTGCAACAAAAGGCAAAGCAAGTGCAATGGCGCGAACAAGCTGTTAGCGGCGTTGTACACGATTTAAAATCACCCATATCGTTCACATATACTTTTTTGGATTACCTGAGCAGTAAAGAAGAATTGGCGCCAATGCAAAGCCTATTGAGCAATGCGAGTGCTAACATCTCGAAACTAAATGGTAAAATAGAATTGATTTTAACCTTATTCCGTGGAAAGCATCAAAAAATAGTCATGAAGGCTGAGAACTATCCTCTTGCCTTAAAATGTAAAGAAATACTATCAGAATTGAATGTAATCTATCAAGAGAAACAAGCAAAATTTGATGTAAATATTTCTCAAGACCTAAATTTAATGGTAGATCCTTTGTATTTTGAAATGGCATTACGCAACCTAATAGACAATGCTTTTAAATATTCGGATACACCAGCTAAAATTGATATTTCAACAAAAACTGATAAAAAGAAATTTCACATTTACATTAAAGATTCTGGTAATGGTATTCCTAAAAACGAGCAGAAAAAAATCTTTAGTGAATTTTACCGTTCCGATAATATTACAAAAGGGCATGGCATTGGTTTATCCTTTAGCAAGAAAGTTATTAAAGCCCACAAGGGAAAAATTTCATTGCAAAGTAAAATTGACGAGGGCAGCACTTTTTGTATTGAATTACCAATAAAAATAATAAAGAAAATTACTAAAATTCAATATTCAAGGCATAACTGATAACTGACAATATCATGGAACAATTGAAAGTAATATTTGTTGATGACGATATTCATTTGGGTGATTTTGTAAGTAATATACTCGAAAGTGAGTACAATTACAAAGTACACTTTCAAAACACCACGATAGGAATCAAGCCTATTATTGAAGATTTTGCTCCTGATGTTATTATTCTAGATGTGGAAATTGGAGATCAAAACGGTATTGAAACCGCAAAAGATATTCTTACCAGGCATCCACAAATTCCAATACTTTTTGTATCGTCTCACAGCGAGGAAGAATTGATAACCCGAGGAATTGATGTTGGAGGAAATGCTTACATCCCTAAACCATTGTCTATTCCCATTCTTGTTTCCTATATAAAACGCTTTACCTCAAATATTCCAGTTGAACAGTCATTAATAATATCTGATTATAGACTAGAGCTTGAAAGCAACAATTTATATTATAAAAACAGACTCCTAAAGAAGCTAAGCTATTTCGAAAAAAATGCACTGGAGATATTGATACAAAACCCGAATCAAATAGTTAGTAAAGAACAACTAGCTGAAAAACTTTGGGGCCATTCCCTGGAAAAAAGGAACATAGCTAGCATACAAAATACCCTATCTAAATTAAGAAATTTAATAAACCAAAATAAATCCATTAAAATTGATACCGTGAGAGGAGTTGGATATCTACTTGTTGTTTAGTTAGACTGTTTGAATAGAACACGAATGACCCGAATCATACGAAAAACACAAATCTATTTTTTATCTGTGTGTATTGGTTAAATCCGTAATATCAGTATTCTGTTAACCTGACATTTACAGCTTTGAACTCGTCAAAAGGTGACTAATGAATATCCTGTAAATTAGTCACCCCTTGACTAGTTAAAAATAAAAAATTAAGCCTGTCCGGTAGGTCCAAAGTTCATTGGAATCACAGGTCCTTGTGGTCCACTGTTTTCTTCTACATTCTTAATTGGTCCATGCATGCTTTCAAACTTGTGAATATTATCTTGCAAGGCCAATAGAAGACGTTTTGCATGTTCTGGTGTCAATATAATTCTTGATTTTACATCGGCTTTAGGAACCCCTGGCATTACTCTTACAAAGTCTACCACAAATTCGGAGCTCGAATGTGTAATTACCGCTAAATTAGAATAAGTTCCCTGTGCTACTTCTTCGGTTAATTGAATATCTATTTGTCCTGAAGGCTTTTTATCACTCATAATGTATCTATTTTTATTGATTTCTTATCTACTCTGGTAAAATTAGGAAATATAATGGAAGTGAATGAGTAAATATGTGAAAAAGTGAATGTGTCTTCCATACTGCTGGCGCTACAAATAGGATTCATCTACAATGTGAGATTCTTAGTGCTTTCTCCAAAGGGAAGATATCAATTATATAAAATTTGGAATGCCCCGAATGAAGCATTAACAAAATTGCTCAAATCATGTTTTTCTTGTATAACCTGCTTCTAATTTTTTCCATTAAAAAAGGGTGTTCCCAATGGAAACACCCTTTACTATTTAGAGTCCTATATTTTAGAATTCTGATTTATTGTCAAGAAGCTTTTCGTACTCTTCTTTCGCTCCTACTACAACATCTTTGTATTCTCTTAAACCTGTACCTGCAGGAATCAAGTGACCACAAATAACGTTCTCTTTCAGACCTTCTAATTTGTCCATTTTACCGCTAATAGCAGCTTCATTCAACACTTTAGTAGTCTCCTGGAACGATGCAGCAGAAATGAAACTCTTAGTTTGAAGAGCCGCTCTTGTGATACCTTGCAAGATCTGAGTAGAAGTTGCAGCGATAGCTTCACGAGCTTCAACAAGCTTCATATCACGACGCTTTAAGATAGAATTGATATCTCTTAGTTTTCTAGCTGTTACAATCTGTCCAGCTTTCAACTCTTCAGAATCACCAGCATCAACGATAACTTTCTTACCGAAAATCTCATCGTTTTCACGCATGAATTCCATCTTGTCGATAATTTGTTTCTCCAAGAACTTGGTATCTCCCGGATCATCGATAACTACCTTACGCATCATCTGACGAACGATAATTTCAAAGTGCTTATCGTTAATCTTCACACCCTGCATACGGTATACATCCTGTACTTCGTTCACGATATATTCCTGAACTTTTGTAGGACCTTTAATCGATAGGATATCAGCTGGAGTTGTAGCACCTTCTGATAATGGAGTACCCGCTCTTACGTAGTCGTTCTCCTGAACAAGGATTTGTTTTGAAAGAGGTACCAGGTACTTCTTAACATCTCCTGTTTTGGTTGTAACAACAATCTCACGGTTACCACGCTTGATCTTACCAAATGTAACCTCTCCATCGATCTCAGAAACAACAGCTGGATTAGATGGGTTACGAGCCTCGAACAACTCAGTAACACGTGGAAGACCCCCGGTGATATCACCTGCCTTACCAAGAGCTCTAGGAATCTTAACTACAGACTGACCGGCAATAACCATCTCACCTTCATTCACAGAAATGTGAGCACCTACTGGTAAGTTGTAAGATTTCAATACCTCACCGCTAGAGTTCAAAATCTTAACACTTGGGTTCTTGGTCTTATCCTTAGATTCTACAACTACTTTCTCAGCAAAACCAGTTGCTTCATCCGATTCCTCTTTAAATGTAACACCTTCAATTAAGTTGTCGAAAGTAACCTTACCTGAGAATTCAGTAACGATCATAGCATTGTATGGATCCCACTCACAAATCAAGTCACCTTTCTTAACATCCTGACCATCCTTGATATACAATTTAGATCCGTAAGGAATTGTATGAGTAGTCAAGGTAATGTTGGTGTTTTTATCAATGATACGTAACTCAGCCAAACGACCAATTACAACATCATGCTTATCTCCTTCTTCAGGAGTATGTTCTACAGTTCTTAATTCTTCGAATTCTGCATAACCATCGTATTTCGATTCAACAGAGTTTTCTGCAGAAACGTTACCCGCGGTACCCCCTACGTGGAAGGTACGAAGCGTAAGCTGTGTACCCGGCTCACCAATTGACTGAGCTGCAATAACACCAACTGCTTCACCTTTCTGAACAGCCTTACCTGTTGCAAGGTTACGTCCGTAACATTTCGCGCAAACCCCTTGTTTAGACTCACAAGTAAGTACCGAACGAATCTCAACACGTTCAATGGGAGAATTTTCAATTGTTTGAGCGATCTCTTCAGTAATCTCAACTCCTGACTTCACAATTAATTCACCTGAAATTGGGTGATATACATCATGTACAGTAGTTCTACCAAGAATTCTTTCACTTAGAGATGCAACAACTTCCTCCTGATTCTTAATCGCTGTAGCAGTTAAACCTCTTAATGTTCCACAGTCTCTCTCATTAATGATAACATCCTGGGCAACATCAACCAAACGACGAGTAAGGTAACCCGCATCTGCAGTTTTCAATGCTGTATCCGCAAGACCTTTACGCGCACCGTGAGTAGAAATAAAGTACTCCAATACCGAAAGACCTTCCTTAAAGTTCGAAAGAATCGGGTTCTCAATAATTTGACCACCGGTAGCACCTGATTTCTGAGGTTTTGCCATCAGACCACGCATACCACCCAACTGACGAATCTGCTCTCTAGAACCACGAGCTCCAGAATCAAGCATCATGTAAACCGAGTTAAAACCTTGATTATCGGAAATCAACTGGTTCATCAATGTTTGGGTCAAATTAGCGTTAACATGTGTCCAAATATCAATAATCTGATTGTAACGTTCATTATTGGTAATGAAACCCATGTTATAGTTAGTCAACACTTCTTCAACTTGTGCGTAACCTTCAGCTACAAGATCTTCTTTCTCAGCCGGAACAATAACGTCTGACAAGTTAAACGAAAGACCACCTTCGAATGCTTTACGGTACCCTAAGTCTTTGATATCATCCAGGAATTTCGCACAGGCATCAACCCCACATTTCTTGAATACATATCCAATAATATCACGAAGTGCTTTTTTGGTAATCAACTGATTAATAAATCCAGCTCCTTCAGGTGTAAATTGATTCAAAATGATACGACCAATGGTAGTTTCAATAATTGTATCTACCAATTCATCATTTTCATTCAAATCTTTAACTTTTACTTTAATCACAGAGTGAAGATCTACTGCTTTCTCGTTGAATGCAATCATAGCTTCTTCTGCAGAGTAGAAAGTTAAACCTTCCCCTTTACTTCCTTTTCTAGGCTTGGTAATGTAGTAAAGACCCAATACCATATCCTGAGAAGGAACTGTAACTGGTGCACCATTAGCAGGGTTCAAAATATTGTGAGAACACAACATTAACATTTGAGCCTCTAATACTGCTTCGTTACCAAGTGGCAAGTGAACTGCCATCTGGTCACCGTCAAAGTCGGCGTTAAACCCAGTACATGCAAGTGGGTGTAGACGAATTGCTTTACCCTCGATTAGTTTAGGTTGGAAAGCCTGAATACCCAAACGGTGAAGAGTAGGAGCACGGTTAAGAAGAACCGGATGTCCTTTCAGTACATTTTCCAAGATATCCCAAACAACAGGATCTTTTCTATCTACAATTTTCTTAGCTGATTTTACAGTTTTTACAATACCTCTCTCAATCAGTTTACGGATTACGAAAGGCTTGTACAATTCCGCTGCCATGTCTTTTGGAAGACCACATTCATGCATTTGCAAGTCTGGTCCAACAACAATTACCGAACGAGCAGAATAGTCAACACGCTTACCCAACAAGTTTTGACGGAAACGACCTTGCTTACCTTTCAGTGAGTCTGAAAGAGATTTTAAAGGACGGTTATTTTCTGTCTTAACCGCGTTTGATTTACGTGAGTTATCGAATAATGAATCAACCGCTTCCTGAAGCATACGCTTCTCGTTACGTAAGATTACTTCCGGAGCTTTGATTTCAATTAATCTTTTCAGACGATTGTTACGAATAATTACTCTTCGGTACAAATCGTTCAAGTCTGAAGTTGCAAAACGTCCACCATCCAATGGTACCAATGGACGTAGTTCTGGTGGAATCACAGGAACAACTTTAACAATCATCCATTCCGGATTGTTTACTCCTTGTGACTCACGGAAAGCTTCCACTACCTGCAAACGCTTCAATGCTTCATTTTTACGTTGCTGCGAAGTTTCTGTATTTGCTTTGTGACGTAAATCGTATGATAATGAATCAAGATCTAAACGACCTAACAAGCTATACAAAGCTTCCGCTCCCATTTGAGCGATAAACTTATTTGGATCATCATCATCCAAAAATTGATTTTCCATTGGAAGTTCATCAAGAATATCCAAGTATTCTTCTTCTGTTAGAAAATCTAAATATTTAATACCATCAGCTGATTTAACACCTGGATTAATTACCACGTATCTTTCGTAATAAATAATTGTGTCAAGCTTTTTGGTAGGTAATCCTAAAAGATAACCAATTTTGTTTGGTAATGATTTGAAGTACCAGATGTGCGCAACAGGAACAACCAACTGAATGTGTCCCATTCTTTCGCGTCTAACCTTTTTTTCTGTTACTTCAACACCACAACGGTCACAAACAATACCACGATAACGGATACGCTTGTACTTACCACAATGACACTCATAATCTTTAACGGGACCGAAAATTCTTTCACAGAATAATCCATCACGTTCCGGCTTATAAGTACGATAATTGATGGTTTCAGGCTTTAAAACCTCTCCACTTGATCTTTCAAGAATTTCTTCTGGAGAAGCAAGACTGATAGAGATTTTTGTAAAATTGCTCTTTACTTGTTTATCTCTTCTGAATGCCATATGTTGAAAATTAGGAAATTAACAATATTATTCTATAAAAGTGAATGATCGAAAATTCGAACATTCACTTTATAATATAAGGCTTAAATTAACTTTACGCTCAAGCCAAGACCTCTTAATTCGTGTAGTAACACGTTTAGAGATTCCGGAATACCCGGATTTGGCATTGGATCACCTTTAACGATAGATTCGTAAGCTTTAGCACGACCTACAACGTCATCCGACTTAACGGTAAGGATTTCCTGAAGAATATGAGCAGCACCAAATGCCTCAAGAGCCCAAACCTCCATCTCTCCAAAACGCTGACCACCAAACTGAGCCTTACCACCAAGTGGTTGCTGAGTAATAAGTGAGTATGGTCCAATAGAACGCGCGTGCATCTTATCATCAACCATGTGACCAAGTTTCAGCATATAGATCACACCTACTGTTGCAGGCTGGTCGAAACGTTCACCTGTTCCACCATCGTGAAGATATGCTTTACCGAATGCAGGCACACCTGCTTTATCAGTATAACTTGTAATTTCATCCAATGACGCACCATCAAAAATAGGAGTAGCAAATTTCAATCCTAACTCCATACCTGCCCAACCTAGTACAGTTTCAAATACCTGTCCCAAGTTCATACGTGAAGGTACACCCAGTGGGTTCAAACAGATATCAACAGTAGTTCCATCTTCAAGGAATGGCATATCCTCGTCTCTTACAACACGAGAAACAATACCTTTATTACCGTGACGACCTGCCATCTTATCACCAATCTGAAGCTTACGTTTCTTAGCTACATATACTTTCGCCATTTGAATAATACCTGCTGGCATTTCATCACCAATGGTTACATTGTATTTTTTACGCTTATTAATACTTTCAAGCTCTTTAAACTTGATAATATAATTGTGTAAAAGCTTTTTGATTGTTTCGTTCTTATCCTTATCAGTTGTCCACTTGTTAGGATTAATTTCCAAGAAATTAATATCAGCTAACAATTTCTGAGTGAACTTAACACCTTTAGGAATAACATCTACACTTAAGTAATCTTTAACTCCTTGCGAAGTTTTACCATTTACAAGAGTGAATAGTTTTTCCACCAATCGAGCTTGCAAAGCAGTGATTTGTGATGCCAATTCTTCATCCAATTTTTGGATTAATGGCTTATCTGATTGTTTCGATTTACGATCGCGAACAGAACGAGAGAATAATTTCTTATCGATAATCACACCACGCAATGATGGAGAAGCTTTCAATGAAGCATCTTTAACATCACCCGCTTTATCACCGAAGATAGCTCTCAATAACTTCTCTTCCGGTGATGGATCCGATTCTCCTTTTGGTGTAATCTTACCAATTAGGATATCACCAGGTTCAACATTCGCACCAATACGAATCAAACCATTTTCATCAAGATTACGAGTTGCTTCTTCACTAACATTAGGGATATCAGAAGTTAATTCTTCCATACCACGTTTCGTGTCACGAACTTCAAGAGTGTACTCATCAACATGAACTGATGTAAATACATCATCTTTAACGATACGTTCTGAAATTACAATCGCATCCTCGTAGTTGTAACCTTTCCAAGGCATAAATGCCACTTTCAAGTTACGTCCAAGAGCCAACTCACCATCTTGAGTTGCATAACCATGAGTAAGAATTTGTCCTTCTTCAACCTTTTGTCCTTTTGTAACAATTGGTTTCAGGTCAATCGTAGTACCCTGGTTGGTTTTTCCATATTTTGGAATATTGTAAGTCTTGGTATCTCCTTCGAAACTAACAAATGCTTCTTCCTCGGTTTGATCGTATTTGATAACAATTTTATTTGCATCAACAAACTCAACAACACCAGTACCTTCGGCACTAATTTGAGTTCTTGAATCACGAACAAGATCTCCTTCCAAACCAGTACCAACAATAGGTGATTCAGGTTTGATAACAGGAACAGCCTGACGCATCATGTTAGATCCCATCAAAGCACGGTTCGCATCATCATGCTCCAAGAAAGGAATCAAAGATGCAGCAATAGAAGCGATCTGGTTAGGAGCAACGTCCATCAAATCGATATTCTCAACTTCCTCGAATGGGAAGTCGCCGTCTTTACGAGATTTTGCTTTAGGATTTACAAAACTACCATCATCATTTAAAGGAGCATTAGCTTGGGCAATTGTCAATCCTTCTTCCTCTTCAGCTGATAGATATTCAACACCTGCAGAAGATAAATCAACACCACCGTCGGCCACCTTACGATAAGGAGTTTCGATGAAACCTAAATTATTAATTTTAGCAAACACACAAAGAGAAGAAATCAAACCAATGTTTGGTCCCTCAGGTGTCTCAATAGGACATAAGCGTCCATAGTGAGTGTAGTGTACATCTCGAACCTCGAAACCTGCTCTTTCACGAGAAAGACCTCCAGGACCTAAGGCCGACATTCTACGTTTGTGTGTAATCTCAGCCAATGGGTTGGTTTGATCCATGAACTGAGACAATGCATTTGTTCCAAAGAATGAGTTGATAACAGAAGATAGAGTCTTCGAGTTAATCAAATCAATTGGAGTAAATACCTCATTATCTCTAACGTTCATTCTCTCACGAATAGTTCTGGCCATACGTGCCAAACCTACTCCAAACTGAGTATAAAGTTGTTCACCTACTGTACGAACACGACGGTTACTCAAGTGGTCAATATCATCCACATCAGTACGGGCATTCAACAGCTTGATTAGGTACTTGATAATTTCAATAATGTCTTCTTTGGTCAACACTTTGGTATCCCCATCAGTGTTCAAACCTAATTTTTTATTTAGGCGGTAACGACCAACATCACCTAAATCATATCTCTTATCAGAGAAGAATAACTTATCGATCACGTCACGAGCTGTAGCCTCATCAGGTGGCTCAGAGTTACGCAACTGACGATAAATGTGAAGAACTGCTTCTTTCTCGGAGTTACAAGGGTCTTTCTGAAGCGTATTATAAATAATAGCATAATCAGCAAGATTTTGTTCCTCTTTGTGCAATAAGATAGTTTTTGCACCCGATTCAAGAATTTCTTCTATATGTTCTGGTTCGATTATTGTCTCACGATCAATAACCACCTCATTACGCTCAATAGATACTACCTCGCCAGTATCCTCGTCTACGAAGTCTTCAATCCATGACTTAAGAACACGAGCGGCAAGTTTTCTTCCAACGATTTTTTTCAAACCGGTTTTAGAAACCTTGATTTCATCAGCAAGGTTAAAAATCTCTAGGATTTCTTTATCACTTTCGTAACCAATTGCACGAAGCAAAGTTGTTACAGGAAGCTTTTTCTTACGATCGATATATGCATACATCACATTATTGATGTCGGTAGCAAACTCGATCCAGGAACCTTTGAAAGGAATAATTCTGGCAGAATACAACTTGGTTCCATTTGCGTGTACACTTTGTCCAAAGAATACACCAGGTGAACGGTGAAGCTGAGATACAACTACACGTTCTGCTCCGTTAACTACGAATGTACCTTTTTCAGTCATGTAAGGAACAGTTCCTAGGTATACATCCTGAATTACTGTATCGAAATCCTCATGTTCAGGATCGGTACAGTAAAGTTTTAACTTAGCTTTTAGCGGTACGCTATAAGTTAAGCCTCTTTCGATACATTCTTCGATTGTGTAACGGGGCGGATCAACAAAATAGTCGAGAAACTCCAATACGAAATTATTTCTGGTATCGGTAATTGGGAAATTCTCGCTAAATACCTTAAATAATCCTTCGTTCGTTCTTTTCTCTGGAGTCGTTTCCAGTTGAAAAAAGTCTTGAAAAGATTTTAATTGTACCTCTAGAAAATCAGGATATGAAAGCTGATTTTTATTCGAAGCAAAACTAATTCTTTGACTAATAGTATTTGAAGACATTTACTTAAAATTAATTGAACCTAAACGATAATAAACAACAAAAAGGCTTAGAGTCCCGGTTAGGAACTCTAAACCAAATAACCTTATATATAGGTTTTAGTGCTTCTATTTAAGCTCAACTTCAGCTCCAGCTTCTTCTAATTGTGCTTTAAGTGCTTCAGCTTCTTCTTTAGAAACTTTTTCTTTCAATGGAGCTGGTGCAGCATCAACTGCAGCCTTAGCTTCTTTAAGACCTAAACCAGTTAATTCTTTAACCAATTTCACTACCGCTAGTTTAGAACCACCAGCAGAAGTTAGAATTACGTCAAACTCAGTTTGCTCAGCAGCACCACCTTCAGCGCCAGCAGCAGGTCCAGCAACAACTGCAGCAGCAGCAGCTGGTTCAATTCCGTATTCTTCTTTTAAGATTTCAGCTAATTCATTTACTTCCTTAACAGTCAAATTAACTAATTCTTCTGCAAACTTTTTTAAATCTGCCATTTTTCCTTCAGTTTTTAAAATTTAATTACTCTAAATATATTACTCTTTTTCTGAAAGTGTTTTCACAACACCAGCTAGGATATTCTTTCCTGATTCCAAAGAAGACACAACATTCTTGATTGGTGATTGAAGCAATGCAACGATATCTCCAATAAGTTCTTCTTTAGACTTGATGGTAGTAAGAGCTTCAAGCTCGTTATCACCGATATAAAGCGATTCTTCAACGTAAGCCGCTTTCAGGATAGGTTTATCATGTTCCTTACGGAACTCTTTGATAAGCTTCGCAGGAAGGTTACCAGTCTCTGTAAGCATAAGAGAAGTAGATCCCTTAAGTACATTGTCTAGTCCTTCAAACTCACCTTCTGCCTTTTCTAAAGCGATTTTAAGAAGGGTGTTTTTTACAACAACCAACTTAATATCCTTCTCGAAACATGCTCTACGAAGTGCCGAAGTATCTTCAGCATTCATTTCCGAGATGTCAGTAAGATAGAAGTGGTTTGACGCATTGATTTCTTCCGTCAAGCTATCAATAATCTGAATTTTTTGTTCCTTTTTCATGATTACTAAGATCTTGATTAAATTTTTAATTAGTCAAGTGTTCTTGGATCAATTTGAATTCCAAGACTCATTGTGCTTGACAGGTAAACACTCTTGATATAAGTTCCTTTTGCTGCAGATGGTTTCAATTTATTGATAATACCAACAAATTCTTTAGCATTATCCATGATTTTATCTGCATCGAAAGATACTTTACCTATTGAAGAGTGAATGATACCGTACTTATCGACCTTAAAATCAATCTTACCAGCTTTCACTTCTGCAACTGCTTTAGCGATATCCATTGTCACTGTACCTGATTTAGGATTCGGCATCAAGCCGCGAGGTCCTAAAACACGTCCAAGCGCACCAACTTTCGCCATTACAGTAGGCATGGTGATGATTACGTCAACGTCAGTCCAACCACCTTTGATCTTAGCAACATAGTCGTCAAGGCCAACATAGTCAGCACCTGCAGCTTTTGCTTCTTCTTCCTTATCAGGAGTACAAAGAACCAAAACACGAACTTCTTTACCAGTACCGTGAGGTAGTGTAACAACACCACGTACCATTTGATTAGCTTTTCTCGGGTCAACTCCTAAGCGAACATCCATATCCACTGAGGCATCAAATTTGGTTGATGTAATCTCCTTAACCAATTTCGCTGCTTCGTCGATAGAATATAGCTTATCAGTATCCACTTTTTCTGAAGCTAACTTTCTATTTTTCGTTAGTTTACCCATTTTAATTGCAGTGTTTAAAATTATTGATTAAGAGGATTATCACCTGAAATTGTGATACCCATACTTCTTGCTGTACCAGCAACCATACTCATGGCGCTTTCCACTTTAAAAGCATTCAAATCTTTCATTTTCCCCTCTGCGATCTCGCGAACTTGATCCCAAGAAATTGAACCTACCTTTTTACGGTTTGGTTCAGAAGAACCTGATTTTAATTTAGCAGCCTCTAAAATTTGTACAGCAACAGGAGGAGTTTTTGTAATAAATTCGAAAGAACTATCAGAATAAACAGTAATCACAACAGGGATTACTTTTCCAGCCTGATCTTGAGTTCTTGCATTGAATTGCTTACAAAAATCCATGATATTAACCCCTTTAGCACCCAACGCAGGTCCTACTGGGGGTGAAGGATTTGCAGCACCACCTTTGATCTGCAATTTGATTAATCCTGCAACTTCTTTAGCCATAGCTTTACTTTTCTAAAGGATTTAATTATTCTTTTTCTACCTGCATGAAACTTAATTCAAGAGGAGTTTTACGTCCGAAGATCTTAACCATTACTTTCAGTTTTTTCTTCTCTGCATTCACCTCTTCAATCACACCGGTAAAACCATTAAATGGTCCATCAGTCACTTTAACCATTTCGCCAACATAGTAAGGAATGTTAATTTCCTCTTCTTTGCCAGCTAATTCATCAACCTTACCCAGTATGCGGTTCACTTCTGACATACGCATAGGAGTAGGATCGCCGCCTTTTGTATCCCCCAGGAAGCCAATCACGTTCGTAATATTACGAAGGATGTGAGGAATCTCTCCAACGAGTGCTGCTTCGATTAGAACATAGCCTGGTAAGAAAATTCTTTCCTTGCTAATCTTCTTCCCGTTTCGCACCTGAAAAACTTTTTCGGTAGGAATGAGAACCTGTGACACATATTCCGTTAGACCTAGATTGGAAATTTCGCTATCAATATATTCTTTGACTTTCTTTTCTTTTCCTCCAACAGTCCTAAGAACATACCATTTTTTTTGAATTTCAGCCATCTTTTTCTAAAAAGGAATTATTAGTGTAACATATTGTATATAAAATCCATCAAATTCTTAAACCCCATATCCATTAAGAATATCACAAGAGCAATAATAGTGGAAGCAATCATAACTACTATAGCACTGCTTTGGAGTTCAGACCATGATGGCCAAGATACTTTCTGAACCAGTTCTTTATAAACTTCTTCAATATAAATTTTTAGTTTCATAAGGCAATTTTGTCTTTGCACGGGAGGAGAGACTCGAACTCCCGACACCTGGTTTTGGAGACCAGTGCTCTACCAACTGAGCTACACCCGTCTATAAGAAGATTGATCTAGTTTTACCCAGATCAATCTTTATATGTTCTAATTACTCAACAATTTCAGTAATCTGACCAGCACCTACAGTTCTACCACCTTCACGGATAGCGAAACGTAGACCTAAATCACAAGCTACTGGCGTAATCAACTCAACGTTGATAGTTACGTTGTCACCTGGCATTACCATTTCAACTCCTTCTGGAAGAGTAATCTCACCAGTTACATCAAGAGTTCTGATGTAGAATTGAGGACGGTATTTGTTGTGGAATGGAGTGTGACGTCCACCTTCTTCTTTCTTCAATACGTAAACCTCAGCTTTAATCTTAGTGTGAGGAGTAATTGTGTTAGGGTGACAGATAACCATACCACGCTTGATAGCAGCTTTGTCAACACCTCTCAACAATAGACCTACGTTATCACCAGCTTGACCTTCGTCCAAAATCTTACGGAACATCTCAACACCAGTAATTACAGACTTCATACCTTCAGCACCAAGACCAATGATTTGAACTTCTTCACCAGTTTTTACGATACCAGTTTCGATACGACCTGTAGCAACAGTACCACGACCAGTAATAGAGAATACATCCTCAACTGGCATCAAGAAAGCCTTATCTACATCACGTGGAGGAAGTGGAATCCAAGTATCAACTGCATCCATCAACTCCATGATTTTATCTTCCCACTCAGCTTCACCGTTCAATCCACCTAGAGCAGATCCAGCAATGATAGGAGTGTTATCACCGTCAAATTCGTAGAAATCCAACAATTCACGAACTTCCATTTCTACTAACTCAAGCATCTCTGCATCGTCAACCATGTCAACTTTGTTCAAGAAAACAACGATTTTAGGTACATTTACCTGACGAGCTAAAAGGATATGCTCGCGAGTCTGTGGCATAGGACCATCAGTTGCAGCACAAACCAAAATAGCACCATCCATCTGAGCAGCACCAGTTACCATGTTCTTTACGTAATCCGCGTGACCTGGACAGTCAACGTGAGCGTAGTGACGGTTAGCAGTTTGGTATTCTACGTGAGCAGTATTAATAGTAATACCTCTCTCCTTCTCTTCAGGAGCGTTATCGATAGAATCGAATGATTTCACTTCAGACAAACCTTTTTTTGCTAATACAGTTGTAATAGCGGCAGTCAAAGTAGTTTTACCGTGGTCAACGTGACCAATGGTACCAATATTTACGTGTGGTTTTGACCTGTCAAAATGTTCTTTAGCCATAACTCCAAATATTAATTAATATTAGACAACAATTAAAAACAATACTTTAAATTTCTTGAGCCATTGACGAGATTTGAACTCGTGACCTCTTCCTTACCAAGGAAGCGCTCTACCCCTGAGCTACAACGGCAAACGTATTTGAGCGGGAAACGGGACTCAAACCCGCGACCCTCAGCTTGGAAGGCTGATGCTCTATCAACTGAGCTATTCCCGCAAAAAAAGAAACAGAAATGTTCCTTTTCGTTTACCAGTGGGGAGAGCAGGATTCGAACCTACGAAGACGAAAGTCAGCGGAGTTACAGTCCGCCCCAGTTGGCCACTTTGGTATCTCCCCAGTATGTAATATTTTTTTTGAGCCGATGGAGGGACTCGAACCCATCCCGAAGCCTCGGGACTGATTACAAATCAGCTTTGATTTGTAGTGATTCAAATCGCAACAACGATTCTTTTTTTTGAGCCGATGGAGGGACTCGAACCCACGACCTGCTGATTACAAATCAGCTGCTCTAGCCAGCTGAGCTACATCGGCAAAAAAATGCAAACCATCTATTTAACAGGCGTACTTTTCCCTAAAAATGGTTTGCAAATGTAAAAATATTTTAAATTTATCACAAAATAATCAGGTGTTTTTTCTAATTATTTTGCTCTTAGTTTTTCTTTGTGTTTCACAACTTGCTTTCGCAATGCATCGGCAGCAAGATCTGCGGCCTCTTCAAATGTTTTACTTTGCTTTTTAGCAAACACATTTGCGCCTTTTACATCAAGGTTAATTTCAACTACCTTATTTTCGGTAACATCAGATTTCTCAACCCTAAGAAAAACTTCAGCTCCAGCAACATCGCTATTGAGCTTCATTATTTTTCCAAGCTTATTTTCTATGAAATTTTCCAATTTCACATCAGCAACAAAACCGATCGATTGAATGTTAATCATATTCTAATCCTCCAAAATTTATGCTCGCGGATGAGCTTGTTTATATATATTATTTAAACGCTCAAAAGTAGTATGAGTATAAATTTGTGTTGCCGATAAATTCGAATGCCCCAACAGTTCTTTAACCGCATTTAATTCCGCACCATTATTTAACAGATGCGTTGCAAATGTATGTCTCAGAACGTGTGGGCTTCGCTTGGTCATTGTTGTAATCTTCGACAAATGCTTTGTAACGATTCGATACAACAACTTTTCGTAAACAGGCACCCCCTTTTTAGTTACAAAAAGAAAACCATCCAAGTTTCCGAAAGTTTTAAATCTAAGATCTAAATAACGATCAAGAAGTTTTATCAAACTCTCACTTACTGGAATGATTCTTTCTCTATTTCTTTTTCCTAATACTTTAACTAAAGATGCTGATCGATCAAAATCCGGTTCTTTAAGGTTCATCAACTCTGACAATCTCATGCCAGTTTGATAAAACATTTCTATTACCAATTGATCTCGAACACCTTCAAAACCCTCTCCAAAATCAACTTCTCTTAATACCTGCATTGCATGCTCTGCAACAAAGCCAGGTAATTTCTTTCCTTGCTTAGGCCCAACAACTCTATCCATCGGATTCGAATCAATCACTGATTCTCTAAGCAAATATTTAAAAAATGACTTTAAAGAGGACAATTTCCTATTTACAGTTCGCGAAGTCTTACCTTCGTTCATTAAAAAAACGATCCATCTACGCACATCTTTAAATGTTATATCTTCAACCTGTACTTCTTCAGCACTTGAATAAAATTCAAAAAACTGAGTCAAATCGCAGTCATAAGATAAAATCGTATGTGCAGAATATCGTTTTTCGTATTGTAAATAAGATAGAAAAGATTCCTTAAAACTCATACATCCAGGATATTTATCCAATAGGATAACCCAAGATACGAAAAATTAAGATATCAAGGAATTAATCCAACAGAAAATCAATCTTCAGCTTGTTGCATTTGCTGAACGTAGATCGCGTGTAATTTCTCTTCTCTTCTTTTTACAGATGGTTTTTTATAAACCTGTCTTCCTCTAAGCTCTTTAATTACACCAGTCTTTTCAAATTTTCTTTTGAATTTTTTTAAGGCTCTTTCAATGTTTTCGCCTTCTTTCATAGGAATAACAATCATAATTTTCTCCTTTAATATTTATGTTTTTCTAAGTGAGCCGCAAATTTATTAATTCAATCAGTATAATTCAAATTTATTTTGAAAAAAGTAATGAAATTATCTCCATTCTAATATTTTAGGACCTTTTGCGGAAATATAAAGTTAAGAAAATAAGGAATTATTCTCAAGCTAATTCTAATACTACTATTCAATACTTAAATAAGGTTGTATTTTCTGAAAGACACTATCGCTCAACAAATGTTTGTTTTTTAGATCCTCCACCGAGCTAAATTTACCTACTCGCTCTCTGTATTTTACGATATCAGAAGACATCCTTCTGCTGACATATGGATGCTTCTCCAATGATTTAGCACTACAGTCATTAATTGATATTTTTTGCAATACGACAGGTGATACAAATACTCGATTCTCTATGGTTTGGAAAGTTTCTCTTGAAATACCATACACTTCCAATAACTGAGATTTAGAAATATAGCCACCAAGCATCTCTTTATATTTTATAATTCTATTTGAAAGTATTTTTCCTATCCCTGGAAGAGTTTTTAAAATCGTAGTATCTGCAAAATTTAAATCAATCAATTCTATTTTAACACTTTTCTCTTTTAGAGGTTTTATTTGCACAAATGGTTTTAGTCGTAGCAAAAGCAAAGAATCAAAGCCATAAATCTTTCCGATATCATCAGCACTTTTAAACCTAGCTCCGGTAGACAGATACTTTATTATACGATTTGACATCCTGGCATCCACTCCTAATTTTCCCCATTCGGTTTTGGTAATTGTGTTGGGATCAAAATCGAACAACTCTAATTGAACACTTTTTCCAGCTATACTTTTGACTCGTTCTTTCTTTATTACAACAGCAATACTTATATAATCTTTCAATCGATTATAATCGTCATCTTTGATCCCATAAATTTTTCGAAAATCAGATTTAGATCTAAACACACCTCCCTTATCTCTATATTTTAAAATATTCCTGGTTTGATACTCTCTCAAACCAAGTCTTTTAAATTCATCAGCCGAAGCCTTATTCGGGTCAAACAAAAATAATTCGGCCTTTTTCAATTTGCTCTTATTAGTCAACACAGCCATTATGCTATCAAGCTCTACACTTTTCTTAGGTATAAAAGTTGGTTTAGAATCTGAATTAAAAATTTCAGGCAATACAAACACAACTATTAGCATTAGGGCCAATACCAATAATCCTCTTTTCTCCGATGTAGAATAAGAAAAGTATTCTCGTATGATCTTTTTTAATGACATATTAAAAAAGCGTTATTTTAAAACAAACAACGCTTAACAATATTATAAAAAAGATTAATCTTAACCAAGTTTTAAAAATCCAATTCCATTTAAAAACACAGCTGCTATGGCTATAGGAGCCAACCACCTCACAATAAAAAAGAATATTTTAAAATATTTCACTCTTAAAGAATTCTCATTCGATAACTCTTCATGCACCAATACATGCTTTAACTTCCATCCAACAAAAATTACAATTAACAATGCTCCTAATGGCAATAATACATTAGCAGCAGTATATTCCATTAAACCAAATATGCTCTGTCCTAAAATATTTATACCCGATAAATCACTAAAAGATAAAGTGGCAAACACTCCCAATACAGAAATAGAAGCCGCTCCAACTATAGTAGCTTTCTTTCTGGAGATATTTAATTCTTCGGAAAAGTAGGCAACCACTACTTCGAGTACCGATATGGTAGAAGTTAATGCAGCAACAGATAACAGGAAGAAAAATAAAATTGAGAAAAAGTAACCTCCCGGCATTTCCAGGAATAACTTTGGAAGCACTTCGAAAACCAATCCTGCTCCAGAATCAGGCTGAAAGCCTAATGCAAAAACAGCTGGAAATATCATAACTCCAGATAAAATTGCAATTAATGTATCTGCAACTGTAACTTGAACCGCGGTTTTTCCCAAGTTATTTTGTTTTTGGATATAAGAGCCATAAGTAATTAGAGCCCCCATACCAATACTTAACGAAAAGGCAGCCTGACCTAATGCTTCGAGAATAACTCCCATTGATATTTTTGAGAAATCAGGTTTAAATAAAAAGTCCAATCCAGCAGAAGATCCTGGCAATGATAATGAACGCACACACATTGCAAGTATCAAAACAAATAGTAAAGGCATTAGTATTTTTGCATACTTTTCAATTCCATTTTTAACACCTGAGAAAACAATCCATGCCGTTAAAAGCATAAAAATCATTTGCCACATTAAAGGACGAAAAGTTCCTTGCTTAAAATTATCAAACATCGTCTTGGTATCACCGTGGGCAAATCCGTTACTTATTGCTTGATACAAATATTCCAAAGTCCAACCAGAAATGGTAGAATAAAATGCAAGAATTAAAAAAGCAGCAACAACTCCCATTAAACCAACAAGTGACCACATCGACCCAGGGGCAAGTTTACGAAAAGAGCCAAATGCATTTTGTTGTGCTTTTCGACCAATTAACAACTCGGATAACATTACAGGTAAACCGATAGCAATTATAAAGGCCAAATATATTAATAGGAATGCACCTCCACCATTTTCTCCAGCTACATATGGAAATCGCCAAATATTACCAAGGCCAACTGCCGATCCTGCTGCAGCTGCAATTACACCAAATTTACTTGAGAAAACATCGCGTCCCGAAGGATTACTAATAGACATGTGATAAATTTTAAGGTTATTGATATACAAATAAGGGCAAGTTCAAATTTGCAAAATATTAGGTCTAATTCCTAAATGCTTTTGTTTTTTATATCAAGTACAAACAAAAAAGCCCGGATAAATTATCCGAGCTTTACTTATTAAATATCTTGAAGACTAGTTACGTCCTACAGCATTTAGGTCTTCGAAAGCCATAACTAAACGATCTTTCATAGCAACCTCACCTTCGCGCAACCATTTTCTTGGATCGTAGAATTTCTTGTTTGGTTTATCGTCACCATCCGGGTTACCGATCTGACCTTGCAAGTAATCGTGATTTGAAGCTTCGAATTCACGTACTCCGTTCCAGAATGCCCACTGAGTATCTGTATCAATATTCATTTTAATTACACCATAAGAAATTGCCTCACGAATTTCTTCTAAAGTTGAACCTGATCCACCGTGGAATACAAAATCAACAGTGTTATCAGCTACAGCATATTTTTCAGAGATAAACTTCTGTGAGTTATCTAGAATCTTAGGAGTCAATACAACATTACCTGGCTTGTAAACACCGTGTACATTACCAAATGATGCAGCAATTGTAAAACGAGAAGATACTTTAGACAATGCTTCGTAAGCTAAAGCAACATCTTCAGGTTGAGTATACAACAATGAGTTATCCATATCTGTATTGTCAACACCATCTTCTTCACCACCAGTACAACCTAATTCAATTTCGATAGTCATACCCATTTTGTTCATGCGCTCGAAATAGTTTACACAAGTTTCGATGTTTTCTTCAAGAGTTTCCTCTGATAAATCTAGCATGTGTGAGCTAAACAATGGTTTTCCAGTTTGAGCAAAAAACTCTTCCCCTGCAGTCAACAAGCCGTCGATCCAAGGTAATAATTTTTTTGCAGCGTGGTCAGTATGTAGAATCACTGGAATACCATAGTGCTCAGCAATAGCATGAACATATTTAGCTCCAGCAACAGCTCCAATAATTGCAGCGCTTTGTCCTTCTGCATTAATTCCTTTACCTGAAAAGAAAGATGCACCACCATTCGAGAACTGAATGATAATTGGTGAATTTACTTGTTTGGCAGCTTCTAATGCAGCATTAATTGAGTTAGTTCCAACTACGTTTACAGCTGGAATTGCAAAACCTTCTTCCTTAGCAACCTGAAATAATTTTTGCACATCATCACCGGTTACTACACCCGGTTTAACAACATCTAATACTCGTTTCATAATAATATAATTTATCGGATAGTTCTTAATAAAATCGTCGGAAAGTCGAATTTTACCACGAAGTTAAAAAGAAATAATATATTTTGCACCGTTTTGGCTATAAGAAAATTATGCAAACGAATGCAATTGGATATTTTTAAAGAATGTAAATAAAGTTCACTTTTATTTAGGCAAAAATCAACTTAAAATGGATACCCGATACCAATATTGAATGTCAACTGATTGAATTTAAAGGGACGTTTGGCAATAATCCAACGCTCATTGCTCCCTCTTGAGGGATCTCTCAACTTTAAACCTAAATCCAAACGGAAAAGGATAAAGTTTAAATCTACCCTCGTACCAAAACCTGTGCCTAATGCAATTTCCTCATAAAAGCGGTCAAATTTAAAATCGGCTCCCTTTCTATCATCCTTTTTTGAGATTGCCCATATGTTTCCTGCATCAAGAAAAAGCGCTCCTTCCAATGCCCAAAAAAGTTTAAAGCGATATTCAAGATTCGCTTCAATTTTAAGGTCGGCAGTATTGTTTGGATAAGTAGCTCCCTCATCTATATATGAACCAGGACCTAAAGATCGTGCCTGCCAGGCACGGATACCATTTGCTCCGCCCGAGAAATAACTTTTCTCGAATGGCAATACCTCTAAATTTCCATAAGGATAACCAATGCCAAAGAAAACACGATATACCATATTGTTTGCTCGGTTGATATATTGATTAAATCGATATTCAATATCACCTTTTACATACTGTGCATATCTAATTCCCAAAAAGTCATGGTAAGTTCCCTCAATATTTCCATCGGAGTCATAATCGTTTCTTTTCGATCGACCCAATATATTATCAATGGTTTTCAAAGTATTACCAGCCACCTCTGCACTAAATCTCAGGTAATTGTAATTTCTCGGGATATTAATATTCTGATCGTTATAAGTTACCGAATATCTTGAAGTGGCAATAACGTGATCGGTAAAAGAGTTCTGAATGTACAAATTGTCGATATCATTCAAAAAATCCTCACTTAAATCTTTCACATCCACAAAATTTAACTCAACCAAGTTAAAAGTGTGGCGCAAATACTTCGACGATTTCCAAAAATACCCAAAGCTTGCATCTGCAATGGTTCTGGTATAGTCAGGACGTTTCTGGAAATTATAGGAAAGTGAAAATATGGTTCTAGGATTGTATGACTTTCTGAATTTTTCAGCATCGAAAAATGGAAGTATAAACTTAGGAATACTCAATTTTGAAACGATACCATACTCAGAAGAACTAAAATTTGTTTGCTCACTTGATTTCACATTTTCCCTGGCTGTAGAAAGCTGAACGTCTAACACCTCGGCACCGCCAAACAAATTTTTGTGCTGATAATTCAAATTTCCTGCAAATCCAATATTTCCAGAGGAATTGGTTCCTTCCAACTCGAATGAATAGAATTGTAGGTTGTGTGGACTTAATTGAATCACACAATTCAAACTACCGTATCCATCATCATTTGCTTTTGTGTCCTCATCAAAGTTTATATTCACAAACTTAAACTGATTCAATTGCTGTAATCTACTATATGATTGAGATACAGAATTCAAATTGTACAAACTCCCTTTTTTTATAAGAATTGAGGATAGAATTACATCAGGCTTTATTTTAAGCTTTTTTCTATAAATAAACTCAACATTTTTATGCTCCAAAGTATCCAATTCCGATAAATAAATTGAATCATTCATCAGCATTAACTTTGGATCATATTCGGTAAGGATTTTAATTTTATTAATTCGATACTTCTTGGTTGCCTTTTCATTCAAAGGTTTTTTCAAACCAACAAAAACATCCATTTGATGGTCTTTCTTTGTGCTATCCATCATAAAATGAATGTACTCTCTTGAAAAGTTAAAATACCCCTGATTCTTAAGCATCTTAAATATTCTCATTCTCTCTTCTCCAAGCACATCAGAGTCCACCTTTTTTCCCTGCTTAAGCTTCGCATTTTTTTTATCCTCATTCACAAAGCCACGAATCAAAGTAGAATCAGGCATCTCACTTAATTTTTGCGATGGAGATAAAAAATTATAAGGCAATTCATCAAGTTGGTGATATAACTTACGATATCGATAAGGTTTATTAGCTATTATGGTGTAATACACCTTTGCTTTTTTCTTTTTAAAAACAACTGAATCTTTTATCACAGCATTGTAATAACCTTTTTTCTTCATGTATAACTGTAACTGGGCTACAGATCTTTTCGTCTGAAAATCTTCATAAATTACAGGCTCTTCTCCAATTCGTCTAAGCCATTTGTTAAAGCCTTTCGATTTATCCTTACCAGACAAATTATAAAGTCCTAAATGAAAACGCCAGGTACCTAGGATCTTTAGGTTAGACTTTTGTTTGATATTCTTTTTAAGATCACTTACTGGTACTGACCTGTCGTCAGTCTTAACAATAACTTTATTTAAAAGGTATTCATCATCCCCAACATACTTGGTGGTTGAACACGAACTTACACCAAGTAAGAGACTCAGAAAGAAAAGTAAAATCGGGAAATAATAACTACTTTTGTATTTTAGAATAGCTTTCAAGAATGAATTGAATATTTATCGGTTTAAATTACAACAAAGATACTTATATCAATTAAAAATTTGTAATGCATCTGTAACATTTATGAGCATTGCTTTTATTCTTGAAAAACGCCAACACAAACAATCTGATTTACTAACTCTTAAGCTTTTAGCAGTGCTTTCAAAAAATCAAATTAAACTTATATCCAGCTTACAAAAGAAAAAATATAGAGATTCTCATCAACTTTTTGTTGCCGAAGGCGATAAGTTGGTAATGGACCTGCTACAAACCAACATAAAAGTGGCTTACCTTGTGCACACTCCAGATTGGAAAAACGCACCAACTACAGAACATCTTAATCAGATTGAAAATCGTATTGAAACAGATCTTAAACTAATGAAAAAGGTGAGTAGTTTAAAAACACCATCGCCTGTGCTTGCGGTTTTCAGGATTCCAGCTAGCGATATTGATGAACACACCATAAAAAACTCCTTATCGATATTACTTGATGATGTTCAGGACCCAGGCAACCTGGGTACCATTATCCGCATTGCCGATTGGTTTGGCATTAAGAATATCTTTTGCTCACAAAACACTGTAGATGTATACAATCCTAAGGTGATACAGGCAAGTATGGGAGCTATAGCACGAGTTAAAGTTAGCTACTCTTCTTTAAGTGATTTGATTTCCCATTACCATACAGAGGACTTCCCGGTATATGGAACTTTTTTGGAAGGTGAAACCATTTACAAATGCGAATTGCAGAACAAGGGGTTTATTGTAATGGGCAACGAAGGTCAGGGAATATCCGAAGAAATTGGGCAAATGGTGAGCGATAAATTATTCATTCCAAACTTCCCTGCCGATCAGGAAACGTCAGAATCATTGAATGTATCGGTTGCAACCTCTATTATTTGTTCGGAGTTTAGAAGAGGAGAGTATTAAGCCCACTATACCTATTGTGTTAGGGTTGAGCTTCTGAAATAAATACATCAGAAGTTGCCTCCTTGCCAATAGTGAAGCACTCCCAACGCATGAATAGTATATACATGACATGCTTGGCCTGAGGTCCGGGAAAGCATCACCTGATGTGTGGTGAGATATACAGATAGTAATTATTGTCTTCAAAAATGTGAGTACACACATTCAAAGATCAACATCTTAACTAACGTGAGTTCGACGTAAAATACCTATCAAACGCATCGGCGCATTGCTCACCATCCATGGCAGCGGATACAATACCGCCAGCGTAACCTGCCCCTTCGCCACAAGGAAATAGTCCTACGATTTTGGTATGCTGAAAAGTTTCACGATCTCTTGGTATTCTTACCGGCGAAGATGTGCGCGATTCTACTCCTAGGATTACAGCTTTATTGGTAAGAAATCCTCTTGATTTTCTGCCAAATGCCTTAAAGCCTTCTTGCAATCGATAAGAAATGTGCTCGGGCAACCACTTGTGCATTTGGGAAGACACCACACCCGGATGATAGGAGGTTTTTGGCAGGCTTTCGCTTTTTCTTCCTTCAACAAAATCTTTCATTCGCTGGGCAGGAGCTGTTAGGTTCTCCCCTCCTTCTACAAATGATTGTGCCTCCAAATCTTCCTGAAAATGCAATCCAGCCAAGGGTCCAAATTGCTCATATTCCGCTAAATCTTCGGTGCGAATTTCAACGGCCATTCCAGAATTGGCAAAGGCAGTATTTCTTCCCGATGATGACATTCCGTTTACCACTTGCTGATTTTCGCCTGTTGCAGCCGGAACAATTACTCCACCCGGACACATGCAGAAGGAATACACCCCGCGTCCTTCAACCTGATGTACAAAACTGTAAGTGGCCGCTGGTAAATACTTGCCTCTTCCGTTTGGATTGTGATATTGAATTTGGTCGATTAATTCCTGTGGATGTTCGATACGAACTCCCATTGCAAAAGATTTTGCTTCAATATCGATATCAGATTCATTTAATTTTCGGTATACATCGCGAGCCGAATGACCTGTTGCCAAAATCACTGCTTCACCCTTAAACGTTTTGCCATCCTGAGTTTTCACACCTGTAATTTTATTGGCATCCAGCAAGTAATCGGTCACCTTACATGAAAAGTGAACTTCTCCACCTGCAGCAATAATACTCTTACGGATATTAACAATTACCTTAGGCAAAACATCGGTTCCAATATGCGGATGAGCTTCGTACAGAATCTCATCCTGAGCACCATGAAAATGTAGCACATTTAAAATTTTCTTCAGATTTCCGCGCTTTTTAGATCGGGTATACAACTTACCATCCGAGAAAGTTCCTGCACCACCCTCTCCAAAAGAGTAGTTTGAGTCTGGATCTACATTTCTGGTTCTATGCAACTGACCCAAATCTTTCTTTCGATCTTCAACACTTTTTCCTCGCTCTAAAACAATAGGGCAATATCCCAATTCTACCAATCGTAAAGCCGCAAATAAACCTGCAGGACCAGCCCCCACAACAATTGCCTTTTTCTTATCTTTTACATTCGGATAATCAAATATCAATTCTTTCGCCACAGGAAGCTTTTCATCCACTGCAACACGAAACTTCATATTTATTTTGATATCTCTTCTTCGAGCATCAATAGATTTTCTTAGAATTTGAATTCCATTAATTCTACCAACTTTTATATTTATTTTTTGAGCCAGAATAGGCTTATAAAAGGATTCATCAGAAGCTTGTTTGGGATTCAGAACAATATCAATATCAGTAATCATGTAAAAAAGTAAAAAGGTGAAATGGTAAAAAAGTGCAAGAGTAGTAAATTACTCGAAATGAAAGGATAATGTAACTATTTTAGAGTTCATACCACGAATGGCATCTGTGTATGCCTCATAACCGGGATTCTCAATATCATAGCTATGATTAATGATATCGCGCAAACCTATTGCAAATTTCAATTCGGTAGCCAACTTAAAGTATGGCAAATAAAAATCGATACCAGCACCTAACTCCAAATACACATCAGTAGAATTTAAACGAATCAGCATATTATTTTCCGGATCGAGCTTATCTTGCGATTGCACATCAATTTTATAACTAGCTCCTCCAATCAAATATGGTCGATAGTTATTCAATCGCTTTGCGCGATATTTGAGCATTAAAGGAAGGTTTACCAAAACTGATTCAACAGTTACATCTTCCTGTGGCAAGTTGGAATACTTTATGGTTCGTTCTCCAAACTCCAGCCCCGGCAAAAATCTTAAGGACCAATTCTCATGCAAACGCAAATCAGAAACAATTCCTACCGAAAATCCAGGGGAAAAAACAACTTGTTCAGCTCTGGCATCATTTACCCCTGAGTTGTATAAGGCAAAATCCATATTATTTACAGCCAATGTAAAACCAAAGTGCAACCATTTTTGGTCAACTTTTTGGTAATTCAGTATGCTTTCAGGCTTATATCTACTTTGCGAAAAAGCAGAGGAATAAAGGGAAAGACAGAGCAGTATTAATAGTAATCGTTTCAATCTGGATCGTTTATTTTTAGTAATAACCCCTAAAATATAAAATTATTGTATTGATTTGGTTCCAATATATATCGAGGCAATACCAAAACTTAGTTTGATCTGTTTTGTTTCAGTAAAACCGCAAGCTTCATAAATCTTTAGAAAAGCGTCACCATCAGGGAAAGCATCAACAGATTCGGGCAAGTAAGTGTATGCCGAAGCATCTTTTGACACCATTCTTCCCCAGAATGGAAGAATCCTAAAAAAGTAAAAATTATAAATCTGCTTAATTGGAAATCTTCTTGGTTTTGAAAATTCTAGAACCACCACTTTACCTCCAGGTCGAACCACACGGTTCATTTCTGACAATCCTTTTTCAAGGTTTTCAAAATTCCTAACACCAAAGGCCACCGTTATTGCATCAAAAGTGTTATCCTCGAATTGAATATTTTCAGAATCTCCTTCCAACAATTCAATTTTATGCGATAAGTTTTTCTTTGAAATTTTTTCTCTCCCTACAGCCAACATTTCGGTAGAGATATCAATTCCTACAACCTTATCGGGATTCAATTTTAGGTTAGCCAAAGCAAAGTCTCCAGTTCCTGTAGCAATATCCAAAACCATTTTCGGCTGCAAAGGTTTCAATAACTTTACCGCCTTCTTTCTCCACAACTTATCAATTCCCATTGACAAAACATGATTTAAAAAATCATATTTCTTTGCAATATTATTGAACATCAGGGCAACTTGTGCCTTCTTCCCTTTATCTAAATCTTTGTATGGATTTACCACGAACTTTCTTTTCAAATTAATAGTGAGGAAATCTAGTAACAGATCTTATAGATTTCAAAAACAATGCGATCGTTATCAATTTACGATCGCACAAATATAGTGAATGAAAAACAAAGAACCATTATCTGATTCTTTGTTATCTGTAATCTTAATATTTTCAGCAAATATCTATCCGATAATATTATTTTTCATGTAAATTTTCTTGTATTCATCAATATAACCGTATGAGAGATCATCAATTCTTAGTTCTCCTTTTGTGATGTGTCCTAAAGTAGAAAATGGCAAACCACTTTCCATCATCATGTCAACAAATTCGTTTTCATTTTCCATTGATACTGAAACTACAACCCTACCCTGAGCTTCGCCAAATAAGAAGGCATCCATACGCACCTCGGCAGGCGAAGTAATGTCAAAGCCTAAACCAAGTGGCATCGATGACTCGATCAGGTTAAAGAACAATCCTCCACGCTCAACGCTGTGAGCAGAACAAATCAGTTTAGCTTCTATTAATTTGGTTACCGTTTCATTAATTGCTTTTTCATCCTCAATATTGAAATATGGAATTCCCACCTGACACTTTTGGTGATAAGAACACAAATACTCTGAACCCGATATGTCATTTCTGGATTTACCGATTAAGAAAATCATTTCACCTTTGTTTCTAAAAATGTACGACATATGATTCTCCTTATTTGGCAAAGCTCCCATCATGGCAATAACAGGTGTTGGATTTATGGCTTTTCGCTTTCCTAAAACAGAACTTTCATTGTAAAAGCTCACATTTCCTCCAACTACCGGAGTTTCAAAATAAGAACTTGCTTTGGCGACTCCTTTTATTGTTGCCACAAATTGAGAATAGACATTTTCTTCAAGCGGACTTCCAAAGTTCAAACAATCATTTATTGCTAATGGCTTACCTCCCGAACAAACAATTCTTCTGGCGGCTCGAGCAATATTAATTTGTGCTCCTACATATGCATTATTAAGAGAATACACCGAATTACCTGATACAGTAAAGCAAACTGCTTTCTTATCATTTCCAAAAAATGTGATTTGAGCATCGGATGGAGAATTGTCTCTGTCTTCTATATTTCTTTGAAGATGCTCCTTGATTACAAGATTAGGATTGTTCACCATCTTATTAATCACTTTCCAATAATTATCAGGTTCTGGAATGGTTTCAAGGTAATCTATGGTATCAACCTGAGCCAAATCATGAAATTTGCGGTCTGCTTGTGGAGCTCCATATCCCATTACCAAATCCTTAGCAATTACTTCGGCAACTAATTTTGAGCTCTCAAAAAATCTGATCGACTTATTATTGGTTAATGCACCAATCTCCTCGCAAACAAGTTTGTGCTCTTCAAATGTTTTCTGAATTAAGTCTGCATTTTTCTTATCTGCTACCAACAGGAATCGCTCTTGTGTTCTCGAAAGAAGAACTTCCTCAACCTTAATTCCATTCTGACTTAGAGGTATTTTATTTAAATCAATATCGATTCCTGTATTGGCATAAGCACTTACTACAGAACATGAATTAATGATACCCGCCATATCCATATTTTCAACTCTTACCAATGCATCCTGATCATTAAGTTTCAGAATCACTTCAGTTAGCGAATTGCCAAGATCTGGATTTCCTTTTGGAATTGTAAAACTCTCATTTTGTCCGAAGACGCCTTCGGAACCTGTTGGATTTCCAACAATGAACAACACCTGACCTGCTTCTAGTTTTCTATTGAAAAGAAGTTTATCTTTTGAAACAAGTCCGGCCACCATTACATTTACAATGGGGTTTGTATCGTATGATGAATTGTAGAAAATTTCGCTTCCAATATCTTCTATGTATAAAACATTTGAATAATCATTTATCCCCTTAATGATTTCATCCATCAACCATTTTGTCCTATCCAAAGTAGAATCACCAAATCGTAATGAATTGAGAATAATTTGCGGCTTGGCACCAAGTGAAACAATATCTCTACACACATCACCAACACATGTCGCAGCCCCTTGATATGGATCAATACCGGAAGGATGATTGTGTGTTCCCATTTTGAATACACAATATTCTCCATTTCCTAAATCAACAACTCCTGCACTCGATTCTCTTGCACCTGAAATAATATATTCGCCTTTGTTAGGCAGCGATGATATCCATGAAACAGAACTTTTGTAAGATAAGTTCTCTGACCACATAACAGAATAAATCTGTAGTTCTAATAAATTAGGATTTCGACCTAAACTTTCTACGATCTTATCGTATGATTCTTTATCTATGCCAAGATCTTCGGCAACCTGAACTGATACATCTTGTTTTTCCATGGCGCAAGTTTATTGGTGATGAATATTTTAAATTTAAAAAAAATAAGATAGGAACACGAATTATCACCTTAGTTTTTACCTTTACAACTCCAAGAAAAGATTGATTGTAAATTACAGTCTCAACAACAAAACAAAATTAATATCACAAATACAAAATGACTAAAATTGCTTTTATAACAGGTGCTACAGCAGGCATCGGTGAAGCTTGTGCCAAAAAAATGGCAAAAGTGGGATACGACCTTATTATTTCGGGAAGAAGAGAAGAAAATTTAAACCGATTAGAAGAGGAAATTCTTAAAGAGTATCCATGTAATATCCGTAAATTGGTTTTGGATGTAAGACAACAAGAAGAGGTTTTCGAAAAAATCAATGAATTACCTGAAGAATGGAAAAAGATTGACCTTTTGGTAAACAATGCTGGATTGGCAGTTGGCGTTTCGGCACTACAAGATGGGGTTATTGATGATTGGGAAAGAATGATTGACACCAACATTAAAGGGTTACTTTACATTACTAAAGCTGTAAGTCCTTTGATGATAGAAAGAAAACAAGGTCATATCATAAATGTTACTTCAATTGCTGGAAAAGAAGTATATCCAGGAGGAAATGTTTATTGCGCCACAAAACATGCTGCAGATGCTTTAACCAAAGGGATGAGAATCGATATGCTTCCTCATAACATCAAAGTTTCCTCGATTGCTCCGGGTATGGTTGAAACAGAATTCTCTATTGTTCGATTTAAAGGGGATAAAGATAAAGCTGACCAGGTTTACAATGGTTTTACCCCATTATATGCGGAAGACATAGCTGATACTGTAGAGTTTATTGCAACTCGTCCTGCTCACGTGAACATTAACGATATTCTTATCATGCCAACAGCCCAAGCTTCAGCAAGAGATGTTGTGCGTAACTAATAAGCCGATATTCATTCATCATTTTTAAACCAAATCTGATTTTCTGCAGCTATTTTTTTTCGAACTCGGATTAATAAGTACATGAAATTTCCTCGGATTCGATGATCCAACGGCCAGGAATAAACTGTTTGGATTTAATATGAATGGTTTTGGCTAATTGATCGCCCGTAACGGCAAGAATTCGATTCATTTTTCCGATAAATAAAAACTTAAAATTTCGGCTGATCAAGGCAGCAAAGCTTTCGAACAGCCGGAATTCTTTCCTTCCACCATAAATTACAGATGGTCGATAAATGGTAACCGACTCAAATTCCAGAGAGTTAATAAAACATTCGGCCTCGCCTTTAACTCTTTGATAGAAAAAATAAGATTCCGGACTAGCTCCTATCGCACTAATCAAATGAAAGTTACCAATCCCCTTTTCCTCACAAACCTTCGCAAACTTTGTAATATATTCGTAATCGATCGTTCTGAAATTTTCTTTTGTTTGAGCCTTTCTTATTGTTGTTCCGATACAACAAAATGCCACATCAATCTCAGAAGGTATTTGTTCACAAGTAAAAGATTCAAAATCTATTACAATCTGCTCCAAGTTTGGATGATTCATGGACAATCTCTTTCTAACCAAAGCATAAACTTTTGTATAATCCTGATCTGCCAATATACGTTTCAATAATTTTGCTCCCGTAAATCCAGAAGCTCCACTTACAATTGCCTTCATAATACAATAATTTAAGAGGTTTGGTACTCTATTTAAAGGCAAGTTACGGCTTTCACGATAAAATCAAAAACACAAAAAGGCTTTTGCTCACACAAAAACCTTTTTCTTAAAATTTAACCTATTTATGTTACTTGATAAATGATTTTATCTTTTCCAACAACAGCTCCTTTTTAATTGGTTTCGAAAGATAATCGTCACAGCCAATTTCGAGAGCTTTATCTTTATCGCCATTCATAGCATAAGCTGTTTGAGCTATAATTGTTAAGTTTGGATTAAACTTCTTTATTTCAATAGTTGCTTTCATACCATCAACTTCTGGCATTCTCATATCCATTAACACCAAATCGATATTATTTTCCTCTTTACAAATACGGATGGCTTCAGCGCCATTTTCAGCCCGTATAACTTTGTACTTGTTTCTTTTTAAAATTGTCTCTATCAATCTATAATTAGAAAGCTCATCTTCAGCAACCAATATTGTTGGAATATGGTTCGTATCTACTTTTGGCAATTCTATCTTCATGCTTTCCTCTTTTGAAAGAATACAATCCATCACCAAAGTAAATGTGGATCCTTTATTTGGTTCGGATTCAACTTCAATTCTTCCTCCAAGCATGTCCATTATCTTTTTGGAAATTGCCAAGCCCATTCCTGTACCTCCAAATGTTCTTGTAATTGAATCATCAACCTGGCGAAATTTATCAAAAATAATATCCTTCTTATCTTTTTCTATTCCTACGCCCGTATCCTTAACGTATAACTTTAATTTTTCCCCATCAACAAAATAACCAAACTCAACTGATCCTTCGTTGGTAAACTTTAGTCCATTTTTAAATAGATTCATTACCACCTGCATAAGCCTTTGAAAATCGCTACGAACCAGTATTTTTGAATATCTTTCATCTGCAGTAAATTTTAAAGTCAATCGTTCTTTATTTTCCAATATCTGTTTTTTAGCTGCCAATTTTTTTGCCTCACATAAAAAGTTATCCATCAAGAACTCTTCTTCCACTTTCTTAATATTTCCGGATTCAATCATCGTAAAATTTAAGATGTCCTCTATCACCTCAAGTAATTGGTTTCCACTTTTATTTATTAATTGTACAAATTCTAATATTTCTTCAATATTCATAGAATCATTACACAAATTCGAAAATCCTATTACTGCATTTAATGGAGTTCTTAATTCATGAGAAACATTTGCCATAAAAGCAGACTTCATTCTGTCCGATTCTTCGGCCTTATTTTTTGCTTCTAATAAATCTTTCTCTATTTTTTTACTTTCTGTTATGTCTTCTTTGGTAGCCATATAATGAGTTATTCTTCCAAACTCATCTTTAATTGCAGAAAAACTTGCTCGTTCCCAATATAACTCCTTATTCTTTTTAACATTCAAAAACTCACAATTCCATTCTTCTCCATTTTTCAGGTGTTCCCACATTTGCTTGTATACATCCTTAGGGGTAAATCCTGATTTCAGGATTCGAGGATTTTTTCCTATTACCTCTTCAGCACTATATCCAGATATTTGACTGAACTTAGGATTTACATATTCAATATCTCCATCTCTATTAGTAATAACTATTGAAGCAGGACTTTGTTCCATGGAGCGATGCAAGGTTTTTAACTCCATTTCTCTTTTTTTTCTTTTAACCCCCAAAGCAATCTGCACCGAAACAATTTCTAATAACTTTAAAGTATCTGAGTCAAGATTTGATGAATATGTATAAGATGAAATTCCAAATACTCCTAGAACCAGCTCATTGTCAATAAGAGGAAAACCAATCCATCGCTTTGGAATTTGGCCCAAAGACAAAGCATTCTCTTCAACAATTTCTTTTATTTGGTGTTCATCAAGATTTAACTTTTTTTTCCTTCGAATTGCAGTAAAACTAATTGATTCTGAAAAACTCAACCTATTATATTTAAAGGATTTCTGACCAAAAGAACGCAAAGATCTATTGGTTGGTGAAATTAAATCAAGAAACATTTCACCATTACCCACAACAGGTTGTAACAAATCACCTATACTATGAACCAATTCCACCTGACTTAAAGAAGAATTCAGAATATCCGTGATCCCATAAATGATATGCTCCTGCTTTTGTTTCCAAATCTCTACAGTTATGTTACGGTAAATGGCATAAACCGCAACTTTCTCTTTATCAAGAAATATTGGTTTTCCTGTTACCTGTACATGAATTTGTTTTCCATACTTGGTTTGACGCACTGTAGTGAAATCCAATACTTGTCCTAAAGATGCTTGTTTTGTATACTTTTTGCCTTCTTCTTTAAAGTTTTCAGGAACAATTAAATCATTAATTTTTTCTGACAATGCCTCTTCCAGAGTATATTCAAACAATTTTTCGAATTCTTTATTTACTCTTATCACCCTATCTTCATTATCAAGAATCACTATTGCATCAGGTGAATTTTCAAATAAATTCTCAAAAAAAGTTTTTTGAACTCGAATTTCATTCGTGGCTTCCTTATTCTTTTCGATTTCGTTTCGCAATTCATAACTCATCTCAAATTGAGACTCAATTCCCTTTGCAAACCGTATGGATTTTTCGATATTCTCTTCTATTTCCTCTCGGGAAAGCACTTTTAGCAAGTTAGCCTCCAAGGCTTCTTCATTACTTAGTTTCTCCCCATTGGCAATTTTAACGGCTATTGGATCATTCTCTTCAACAAATTGCCCGTACACAAAATATCCATAAAGTTCACCACTAATTTTAACCGGGACAAAAACACCTCTGGCATGTGGTCCATATTTAATTTCAATACAAGCATCTTTCCGCTCGCTTTTCATCTTTGAAATTTTGTCAAAAAGACTCTCCCCATCTTTAATTAATCCTCCATTAAAGAGTGTCATAGCTTGGCAGCTGCAGCTATTTACATATTTGTCTTCAAAATTCATTAACAAACAAGGGCAACCACTTAATTCCGAAAAAACATTAAGCATCATTAGTAAGCTATTCGGATTTTGAATATCTCTAAAATGATCCAGACTACTCTTATTCATTTCATTTTCATCGCATTTACACAGAGATTTTTTGGGGTCTTGAGATAAATCTTTAGTCATAAAATTTTCATAGATATTATTTAGGTAGTGTATACTGAATTTAGTCAGAATTGTTCCCCTTTTTAGATAAAAAAAAATCACACAACAAAAGTATAAACACTATGTAAAACATCCTATCCAGCAACTTTTTAACAAATCACAATTTTATCTCAATTATTAACTTAATAATTAATCACACCAAACGAGTTTTCAAATCATTTTTGGGCTCAGACCAAATTTTTAATAAATTTGACTATATCATAAAAAGGTCATGCAAAAACTTATTGGATTCAATATCAAGAGGAATAAAAAATTATTGGTGTCAGATATTATAAAATTTTACGAAGTAAGAGGTTATGAATTGACTGATGCTAATGCTCATGGTATGACCTTTAAACGAGGTAACATTTGGGGAAATATGACTTCTCTAAATCCCACGAAATGGAGAACAAAGGTGAACATTGAAATTATCAAAAAGGAAAGGATGGATTATAACATTTATGCCACCTACAAATTCACCACATCTGGCTTTTTTAGAACTAAAATTGAAGATAATTATTACAACGAAGAACTAAATGCCTTTTCAAAAGCAATAGAAAAATTCGAGCTTGATAGTGATTTCATAGAAACGATTGTAGCTAAAACCAATAAATCTAATTTTCACTTACTAACAAATTCTTTTTTACTAGGTATTCCAACTGCACTATTAATCATCCTGACAATTAACAGTCTTATCAACAACACATTACCAACTCTTATTGCTTCAGCAATTACTGCAATTGCAATTATTGGTTTTTATGTAATTTTTGTAAAATTAAGGGGGAAAGCTTAATCATTTATTACAAGAAGATAATTAATTTCCTGCTGCACAAGAGAAAACAATACAGTATAAGCTTTATTTTAATGCAAATATATATTTTTTTAAAACGTTTGCACCATGTTTTAAAACTTATTTCAAACGTATGCGTAATTCAAACATTATTGATAGTTTTGACCTAACGATTAAAAAATCAAAGTACTGATAAGAATCGCGACTAATAATTTGAAGTTTGATGTTTACAAAGACCGAGAAAATCTATTTTTTCGGTCTTTTGTTTTAAAATCGACTTATAAAACCAAAGTGAATTTTAGCACTTCTTAAATCAAAACTCTGATTTTCTTGTTTACCTGAAGCATAGTTTAAACTAAAAACTCCTGCTTTTGTTGCAAAACTCAAACCAAACCCTACTCCAATTGGATAATCCTCTGTACTACTATCCAAAATTTCACTTTTATAGTAAGCTAAGTCTGTAAACAAATAAAAACTCGTATTTTTTTCCGGAATAAATCGCAATTCATTGCTTACAATAGAATACCTCGACGCCCTGAATGAAGCTTCATCAAATCCTCGCAGGCTGTTTAGACCACCAATTTTAAACAAATCATTTACAAACAAATTATCTGATTTTAAAAATCCAGATTGATTTTTCACTCTATAACTGATCTTATTGCTAAGCGGAAAATTGATTTCTCCTTTCCATTTTATATTTAGAACCGAACTATTCAAATCAATACCATTATAAAGGCGATCTGGAATCTTTCTGTTTTTTTCAATTTTATGCTTCCCTATTCCAATTGAGCTATTGAATTGCCATCCCCGTTTAGGATTAAAAGGATAATCCAAATTTGAATAATTAAATCCCACTCCTCCCATATGTGTTTTTACGTCGGCATAATCGGGCAATACAGCAATTCCACTTAATTGTGAAGTAGATATTAATGAAGATGAATGGTATTCGTAATATAATTTTACATGACGGTTCCCTTTTTGAAAAAGTTTAAAGCCAAAATTTAAATTGGTTGAAAGGTAAGTTGTATCCTGTTTGGAGAGTGTAAAATCAAAATCCAGGCCAATATTTCTTATCAAATATGGATGCATAAATCCTAGAGTTAAATCTTGACTTTTGGTATCGATTTTTTTCCAACTTAATTTAATTTCTTCCCCAATTCGAAATGCATTATTCAAAAGTAAATTGATTTCTCCGGTTACAGCCAAACTCTCATCATCATCCTGATCTGATTGCAAACCAAGAATTCCATCAAATCGATTTGATGCTTGCCGATCCAAATAGGTATACAAAACTGCTTTATTCTTCACAAATTCTACCTCAGCCGGCTTAAGTTCTTTACAAAAACTCAAATTATTAATTCTTGCAGATACTTTACTAAGGGTATTTTCACTAAAAGGAGAATTGGGTGTAACATCCAGATATTTCATTATAAACTCATTTCTCACTTTAAGTTTTCCTTTTAATTTTATACTATCCCATACAACAAATTTTCCTTTCTCTATATTCCAGGTAACATCCAATTTAGAGTTCCGAATATTAACACTATCGTTATAGATTTTCGCAAATGGATACCCTTTATTATTATATGTCTCTATAATTTTTTGCTGATATTTTGCCATCTCACTTAGCTGAATCCTTTTATGATTATATAATCTAAAAGAAAAATTCATAGAATCTTTTTGATTAACTCCCTGGTGAGAGATGCGATTTAGAAAGTACTTGTCTCCAATATGAATAAAGGCCAATAACTTATCGTTTTTTGAAACCAGAGAATCCAAATTTGCTTCCAGATATCCCAATTGTCTTGCTTTTTGTATTTTATAGTCTAATTTGCTTAGTGCTACATCCACATCAGAATATTTCCCCTGAATTCGATACAACGACTTTGCAATACGTACAGAATTATTTTCTACAAACACATTCAACTGAACTTTATGCTGGGATAATACAGTAATCCAACCCATTAGAAGAAAAACTCCTATGAAAATTATCTTTTTCATATTTATAAAATTCACCAAACTATATAAAGACTTGTTGATACACAATTTTTTAACCCAACGAAATTACAAGCATAAGATTATAATTAACCACAATTAGAACTTTTTTTTATATCTTTTCGAAAATTTTTAAACTTAATCTCGATCATAAATTTATTACCTATGAAAAAAACACTTTATGCCATAGCCGTTATATTTCTTTTAGGATTATTTACCAGTTCGTGTGCAGTTGACAAAAAATGCCCTGCATATACTAAAGTAGATACAAGCAATACAATAAAAAAAGCTTAATCCTAAGAAAAAATCTCATGAAAATGAGGTTTTTTTTTGTTTATGAAGTACAATTGCAATCGTTTTAATCTGCTTTATCAATTTGATTTAGTGTTTATTAAACAGGAATCCTTCGGTAAAAATATCTTGTTTTTTTTTCATTTTTTCTATACAAAATATTTTTAAAATACATACTTTTGCCATTGAGAAACAAAGGGTTTATAAATTAAAATTTATACACAATGTCAAAGATTAAAATTGGTATCAATGGATTTGGCCGTATCGGACGTTTCGTATTCCGTCAGGCTATCGCTAAAGGAAACATCGAAGTAGTTGGAATTAACGACCTTATCGATGTAGAGTACATGGCTTACATGTTGAAATATGATTCTACTCACGGTAAATTCAACGGTGAAGTTGAAGTTAAAGATGGTCAGTTAGTTGTTAATGGAAATGTAGTTCGTGTTACTGCTGAAAGAAATCCTGCTGATATTAACTGGGGTGCTATTGAAGCTGAGTACGTTGTAGAATCTACAGGTCTTTTCTTAACTAAAGAATCTGCTCAAGGTCACATCGATGCTGGTGCTAAGAAAGTAGTAATGTCTGCTCCATCAAAAGATGATACTCCAATGTTCGTTATGGGTGTTAACAACAAAGAATACACTAACGACATGACTTTCGTTTCTAACGCTTCTTGTACTACTAACTGTTTAGCTCCTGTTGCAAAAGTATTGAACGACAAATTCGGTATTATCGAAGGTTTAATGACTACTGTACACGCAACTACTGCTACTCAAAAAACAGTTGACGGTCCTTCTATGAAAGACTGGAGAGGTGGACGTGGTGCTGGTCAAAACATCATTCCTTCATCAACTGGTGCTGCAAAAGCTGTAGGAAAAGTAATTCCTGCGTTGAACGGTAAATTGACTGGTATGTCATTCCGTGTTCCAACTCCAGACGTATCTGTTGTTGACTTAACTGTTCGTTTAGAAAAAGAAACTACTTACGAAGCTATTTGTGCTGCAATGAAAGAAGCTTCAGAAGGTGACTTAGCTGGTGTATTAGGATATACTGAAGATGCTGTTGTATCTAACGACTTCGTTGGTGACGCAAGAACTTCTATCTTCGATGCAGGTGCTGGTATTCAGTTATCTCCAACTTTCGTTAAAGTTGTATCTTGGTATGATAACGAAATGGGTTACTCTACTAAAGTATGCGAATTGATCGAATACATGGATTCAGTAAAATAATCCATACAAAATATAAGATTAAAAGACTCCGATTTTCGGGGTCTTTTTTTTTGAACATATATGATATAAAACACATAATTCTGCGAACAACGTAATCAGAAAAACCATATGTTTGCTCTGTAAATAGAGAAATAATTCGCTATTGTAAAAACTGAAATTACACTTAAACAACAATTTCAAAAAGAAAATGTTAGAACAATACCTAAAACATGAAGAGGCAAGGAAAGCCAAAGGAATTCCAGCCTTACCCTTGAATGCTGAGCAAACTCAAGATTTATGCAACTTATTGCAAAATCCTATTCAAGGAAAAGAAGATTTTTTACTTCACCTTTTTACTGAAAGAATTGCACCTGGTGTTGATGATTCAACTAAAGTTAAAGCTGAATTCTTAGGTCAAATTCTTACAAACGAAGTATCAACTCCATTAATCGACAAGAAAAAAGCGATTTCTATTCTTGGAACAATGATGGGTGGTTACAATGTTCAGGTATTGGTAGAAGCTTTGCAAAACGAAGAATTAGCTACGGATGCTGCCGAAGCACTTAAAGGCATTATTCTTGTTTACGATGCTTTCGAAACAGTAGCTGAGCTATCTAAAACCAACGCTGCTGCCAAAAGCGTAATCGAATCCTGGGCAAATGCAGAATGGTTTACTTCTCGTGAAGAGTTACCGGAAGAAATTAAATTAAAAGTTTACAAAGTTGAAGGTGAAATCAACACTGATGATTTCTCTCCTGCATCTCAAGCTTTTACTCGTCCTGATATTCCATTGCATGCTTTAGCTATGGGAGCTGGTCGTTTTGAAGATGGTATCGAAACTATTGCTGGCTGGCGAAAAGAAGGTCACAAAGTTGCTTTTGTAGGTGACGTTGTAGGTACTGGTTCTTCTCGTAAATCTGCTGCCAACTCATTGTTATGGCACATCGGTGAAGATATTCCATGTGTTCCAAACAAACGTACGGCTGGTGTAGTAATTGGTGGTGCTATTGCTCCAATTTTCTACAACACAACTCAGGATTCAGGTGGATTACCTATCACAACCGATGTTTCAGTATTAAATACTGGTGATGAAATCATCATTAACAATGTAAAAGGTGAAATCACTCGTGATGGCGAGGTTATTTCTACTTACACTTTAACTCCAGACACTCTAACTGATGAGTACAGAGCAGGAGGACGTATTCCTTTGATTATTGGTAAAGCGTTAACTGAAAAATCTCGTACTCTATTAGGAATGCCTGCTGCTGATATTTTTAAAGTAGCCAACAACCCTCAGCCAAAACCTGATCAAGGTTATACAATGGCTCAGAAAATTGTAGGTAAAGCTTGTGGAGTTGAAGGTGTATTGCCAGGAACATCATGTGCGCCAAAAATGACAACTGTAGGTTCTCAGGATACAACAGGTCCTATGACTCGTGATGAAATTAAAGAGTTGGCATGTTTGAAATTCGAAGCTCCAATGTTCATGCAGTCATTCTGTCACACTGCTGCTTATCCTAAAGCAACTGACGTTGCAATGCACAAAAGCATGCCTAAATTTATGGCAGATCGTAAAGGTGTACCATTGAAACAAGGTGATGGTGTAATTCACTCATGGTTGAACCGTTTATTGGTTCCTGATACTGTTGGTACAGGTGGTGACTCTCACACTCGTTTCCCATTGGGTATTTCATTCCCTGCAGGTTCAGGTTTGGTTGCTTTTGCCGGAGCATTAGGATTCATGCCACTAGATATGCCGGAATCAGTATTGGTTAAATTCAAAGGCAAGTTAAACCCAGGTATCACTTTACGTGATGTGGTAAATGCTATTCCATATTTCGCAATAAAGAACGGTCAGTTAACTGTTCCTAAGAAAAATAAAATCAACATTTTCAATGGTAAGATTATCGAGATGGAAGGTCTTGAGGATATTACTGTTGAGCAAGCATTTGAGTTAACTGATGCTACTGCAGAGCGTTCTGCAGCTGCTGGTTGTATTAAGTTATCAGAAGAACGTGTAGTAGAGTATGTAAAATCTAACGTTGCCTTGATGAAATCAATGATCAAGATGGGTTACGAAGATGCACAAACTATCCAAAACCGTATTGATGCTTGTAATGAGTGGTTGGCAAATCCAACATTGATCGAAAGAGATGAAAATGCAGAATATGCTGCTACTATCGAAATCGACCTTGCAGAAATTACTGAGCCAATCTTGTGTTGTCCAAACGATCCGGATGATGTAAAATTACTTTCTGAAGTTGAAAACACTGAAATCCAGGATGTATTCATTGGTTCATGTATGACTAACATTGGTCATTTCCGTGCTTGTGAAAAAGTTTGGAAAGGGTCAACTCCATCAGATAAGGTAAGAACCTATATGGCTCCTCCAACACGTATGGACGCAGCTGTATTGAAAGAAGAAGCTACTTTCTCAACTTTCTCTCAGTTAGGTGTTCGTGTTGAAACTCCTGGTTGTTCGCTTTGTATGGGTAACCAGTTGAGAGTACCAGATAATTCAACTGTATTCTCTACTTCTACTCGTAACTTTAACAACCGCATGGGTACGGGAGCTCAGGTTTACTTAGGATCTGCAGAACTTGGTGCAGTTGTTTCAGTAATGGGTAAATTACCAACTCCTGCTGAGTATATGGAAATGTACAAAGAGAAAATCCAAGAGCATGAAGCTGAAGTGTATAAATACATGCAGTTTGATGAAATGGATATGGAGGATGCTCTATACCAAAGAAGAGATCAATAATTAAATCTCAATATAATTGACAAAGCCGGTGTTTTTAACATCGGCTTTTTTCTTCGTATAAGTTTAGCTAAATTGCGAATTCACAACCAACTTATAACCTATAAAACTTATTTTTACCTTATTGATTGTAAGCAACCAATAAGCATTACTCCTGAATAATTAGCATTTAAAATGGCATAATAGAAAAAATATGTGGCAACAATTGATTCAATGGCTCGAGCACTTCCAAATCCAATGCTCATTTCAAAACTACTGGGGAGTTTGTTGTCCAGGTTGTGGTTTTCAATCTGCTTTATTAGAATTATTAAAAGGTAACATATGGGAATCTATTCAAACCTACCCTGCACTAATCCCAATTCTTGTCACAATCCTTCTCTTCTTTATAAAACTAAAAATCAATTCGAAACTAATTTCCATTACATTAAGATCTTCTTTCTTTTTAAGTATCATTCTCATACTTTCCAACTACATTATTAATCTTAGTTCGAGTTAAGCAATAACATTTAAATATTTGAAATAATTTCATGTAGGTTTTCATATTTAACAAGCAATTGGCAATCAGCCTCCAGCTGTTAGCTTTCAAATCACCAAATTAACTTTTAAGAACTATTGTAGCCAATTGCCTGATCTTTAAAATCAGTATAATACAAATTCTCAGTAATTAAATAAGAAGGTCTTATATCGAAATTACCTTATTAAATAATTCCATACAATTCTTATATTTGCATCGATTCAAAAATAGACCAATAAAGGTCTTTTAAGCTACAAATATCAATATGAAGATTCAGGAAAGAATTAGCGCATTTGTTGAACTAGGTAAGTTCTTAAAGCAATTTTCAAAGGAAGAAATACAAATTACAAAGCACGAGTTAAACACTCAATACTTTGAAGATTTTAAGGAATTACTAAACAGAGTTTCAATCGAAAACTTATGGTTCACTCCTAATCATGTTCGAGCTTCGATAAACGGTATTTGTCAATTCTTAACAGAACAGAATCTAAACCAATGGCTCGGAAAATACAATATTTCTGAGAACAACACCAACAAAAGTGTTGCAGTAATTATGGCAGGAAACATTCCAATGGTAGGTTTTCATGATATGCTTTCAGTTTTAATTTCTGGTCACACCTTCATTGGAAAACTATCTACCAAAGACAATCAATTGCTTGATTTCATTGCGAGACTTTTAATTAGCCTAAATACCGAATTCGAAAAGCTTATCAATTTTCAATCCGGACAATTAAATGGAGAAAAAAGCTTCGATGCAATTATAGCAACTGGAAGCAATAACTCGGCCCGATATTTTGATGCCTATTTTTCAAAGTATCCTAATATTATTAGACGAAACAGAAACTCTATCGCGGTAATATCTGGAAACGAAACCGAAGGAGAAATCAAAGCATTGGGTAATGATATTTTTCTTTATTTTGGTTTAGGGTGCAGAAATGTATCAAAGCTATACATCCCTCAGGATTACGATATTACTGATTTATTTAAACTTTGGGAAGATTATAAACACATCATCGATCATAGCAAATACGCTAACAACTACGATTATCAGCGATCACTACTATTAATGAATAAAATTCAACATTACGACAATGGATTTTTGCTTCTCCAGAAGAATACAGAAATTGCATCGCCTGTAGGTGTTGTTTACTTTGAATATTATTCCGAACTTCAGGATATCGAACAAAAACTAAAGCTTGATTCTGAGTTGATTCAATGTATTGTTGCTTCAAATTTAGATGATGCCGTTCCTTTTGGAAAAGCTCAGGAGCCTCAATTATGGGACTATGCTGACAATGTAGATACAATGCAATTTTTAACAAACTTATAAGAGAATTTACACAATGATATACAGATTTAAAATAACATCTACCGAGGTTGAAGATTTTGAGAGAGAGATAGAGATTGGACATGAACAAACATGGTTGGATATGCACAATGCAATTCAAGAATCTGTTGGATTCGATAGTTCTCAGATGGCCTCATTTTACCAAATAGGTGCAGATGGACAAAGAGGTTTGGAAATTGCATTATTTGAAATGAATACTGAAGATGATGATAACATGAATGTAGTTGCAATGGACGTTGCTATGATTCGTGAGTTCTCATCAAAAGAAAATCCTGACTTAATTTACGTATTCGACTTTTTCTCTGACAGACATTTCAATGTTGAATTAATTGATAAAGGAATTTCAAAGTCAACTTCTGATTACCCAAAGTGCATTGTTTCAAAAGGAGAAGCTCCACAACAAATAATGATGGATGCAGAAAATTTTGCTGGTCTGGATTTAGGCAGCATGGATACAGACACCAAAAAAGAAGCTCCAAAAACAGCCGACGATTACCTTGCTGATTTTGATGATGATTTTAATGAAGGTCCTGAATTTGAAAATCTGGATGATTACGAAGACATCCTGTAGCAATTATCAATTAATAATCAACAATTAGTAATACCAGCATTAGGCTAAACGCATTTATACATATTTAAAATGCGTTTAGCCTAATTGCACCCAAATCCATAATTCATAATTAGCCTTGTTCAAATGTCCAAGACCTTAGTTGTTATTCTAGGCCCAACCGGAGTAGGTAAAACTGATTTAAGTATCAATATTGCCAAGCATTTTAACACCGAAATCTCTTCATCCGATAGCAGACAAGTATATCGCGAAATGCGCATTGGCACAGCAGTTCCCGAATCGGAGCAACTAGCGGCTGTAAAGCATCATTTTATTCACACTCATTCCATACATGATTATTTTAGCTCATGGGAGTGCGAAAAACAAACATTGGCATTGCTTGAAAATCTTTTTCAAGAAAAAGATCAGGTTTTATTGGTTGGAGGCAGCATGATGTATATCGATGCGGTATGTAATGGTATTGATGACATCCCAACAATTGATCCTGATTTACGGAAAGAAGTTTTCGAAATTTACGAGAAGGAAGGCTTGGAGTATATGCGAATGCAATTAAAACAACTCGATCCCGTTTTTTACAATCAAGTCGATCTAAAGAATGCAAAGAGAGTAATCCACGCTGTTGAAATTTGCCTAATGGCAGGTAAACCATACTCCGAACTAAGGACTAATTCTAGAAAACAAAGGGACTTTGATATCGTTAAAATTGGATTAAATCGTGATCGCGAAGAACTTTACGATAGAATTAATCGAAGAGTAGATATCATGATCGAAGAAGGATTAATTGAAGAGGCAAAATCAGTTTTTGAATTCCGACATTACAACTCGCTAAATACGGTTGGCTACAAAGAGTTGTTTGAGCACTTCGAAGGAAAGATCAGTCTAGAGAAAGCCATTGAGCTGATCAAACGCAACTCCAGAAGGTATGCTAAACGCCAACTTTCATGGTTTAGAAGAGATGATGAAATTCAATGGTTCCATCCCGATCAGGAAAAAGAAATATTGGAGTATTTGGAATGTAAAATTGCGGATGAACGCGAATAAAAATCCGTATAAACTCGTCTAATTCGCCTTATTCGTGTGCTATTTATTCTGTTTTATTTATATCAGTGCTATTTATTAAATTCTATTTTATTGATAGAACCCCTTCCCAAATACACCAAATTCATCTTTTCCTAAAATTTTATGTTTCCATACAGCATCTAAAAATCCGATTCCATAGGCAAACAACTGCACAAAACTGGCCGCTAAGGCTTTTATGCTAATTGTAAACGATTTGGTTTTTGTTAATGCATCGGCAAAAACAAGAAACGTATACAAGAGTACCGGAAAGGCAAAAACTCTATGCACTGCTACTCCTAAAAGTAAAGCTCCTATTGTTCCCAACACAAAAAGCGATGGAAACAAAAAGAAAACCTTAAAGGTTTCAGGATAGTGTTTTGAAATTATGTAGCGAGTTTTTCCAAACCCAAAAACCTGCTTGTAAAATTTCTTAAAAGAGATTCTTCTTTTGTGAAATACGTATGCATCGCTTACCAATCGAGTTTCGAAACCACGTTTAATAACCTCAATGGCAAACACCATATCTTCACCTGGGTGCATTGTAGTAATGGGAAAGCCACCGGTATTTTCGTAAACTGCTTTCGAGAAACCCAGGTTAAAACTTCTGGGATGAAATTTATGCACCTGCTTCTTCCCTCCCCTAATTCCACCAGTAGTAAAAAAGGAAGTCATGGCATACGAAACTGCTTTCTGAAAATCAGAAAAATCATCCATTGCTCCATCTGGGCCTCCATAACAATCAACAAAATTCTCGCTTAATTCTTTATGGATGGTTTCCATATAATGAGCAGGCAAAATGCAGTCAGAATCAAAAAACAAAAAGTAATTCCCTTTTGCTTTGGCTAAACCATAATTTCGACCAATACTAGGACCTTGATTTTCTTTGTAATAATATGAAATATGAATTTGATCAGAATATGACTTACAAAGCTCTTCAGATCTTATGGAAGAGCCGTCTTCTACCACAACCAATTCAAACTCCTTATAAGTTTGAACAGCCAAACTATCAAGTAATTCCTTCATTTCATCCGGCCGATTGTATACCGGAACAATAATTGAAAATTGAATATCAGAATTCATTCTATAATTTTTGATTGAAGTAGAAAATTTCATCCATAGGTAATCGATATCTCTCGGCTACATCGGAAGGAAATTCCTTAGAGTATTTGCTTTCATTAACTGTAAAACCAGCTTTTTGTAATCGAGTTGTATAATCTAAACCATACAAACGAACATGGTCCTTTTGGCGATACAGTCTCTCCCTCTCCTTTGGATCGGTTACCGATGGATCCTCCTCTGTTTTTGGATTCTCAGTATCCATTGGCACTTGAAGAATTGCAAATCCATTTGGTTTTAGAATTCTGTGCAACTCACTCATGGCTTTTGAGTCGCTATCTACATGTTCCAACACATGATTGCAAATTACCACATCAAATGTATTCTCATCAAATGGAATTTCTTGCACATCGAAATGAACATCGGCAATTGGAGATTCCAAATCGCCTGTTGTATAATCTAAATTCGATAAAGCTTTAAACCTTTTATAGAAACACTGCTCTGGTGCAATGTGTAAAACCTTTAAATTCTTACTAAAAAAATCTGTTTCATTCTTAAGATACAACCACATCAATCGATGCCTTTCCAAGGATAGACATCTTGGACACAAACAATTGTCTCTTCCTGTTTCTTTGGTATATCCGTAAGGTAAAAACTTCCTAAACTTGCCACCACAAACCGGACATTCAACTTTATTACCAATTAAAAAAACAGCAATAACTCTATTAATTAATAAACTGAGCCGAATTAAAAACGGACGAGGAAATATTTGTAGTAATAATCTTATAACTCCTTTTATCACGATTATAAATATTTAATGATTAAGGTTCAATGATTAATTTGTAAAACTTCATTAACCATTAATAATTTAACTTTAATCACTGAGATCAGATTTCTTTTTCGATTTGGTATGTATTTCTTTCCGACGAGCTACGACTAACCAGTTCAGCAACAAATCCAGTTAAAAACAATTGAGTACCAATAATCATGGTAGCCAATGCAATGTAAAAATAAGGACTATCGGTTACCAAAGGAGCTTTAATCCCCTGACTGATACTGTATATTTTTTGGAATCCAATCCAGGCTGACGCAAAGAATCCAACAAAAAACATGAGTGTACCCAATAAACCAAAAAAGTGCATTGGTTTTTTACCAAACTTGCTAATGAACGTGATTGATAGCAGATCAAGAAATCCATTAATGAAACGATTCAAACCAAATTTGGTAATTCCGTATTTTCTTTCCTGATGCTGCACTACCTTTTCAGTGATTTTAACAAAACCGGCCTGTTTGGCAAGAATTGGAATATATCTATGCATTTCTCCATACACTTCTATACTCTTAATTACTTTGTTCTTATATGCTTTTAGTCCACAATTAAAGTCGTGCAATTTAATACCCGACATGGCACGAGCCGTTCTATTAAAAAACTTACTAGGAATGGTTTTTGAAATTGGATCGTATCTTTTTTGTTTCCACCCCGACACCAAATCAAAATCTTCTTCTATTATCATGCGATACAACTCCGGAATTTCATCTGGAGAATCTTGCAAATCTGCATCCATGGTAATTACAACATCACCTTGTGCTAGTTCAAATCCGCTAAAAAGTGCCGCCGATTTTCCATAATTTCTACGAAATTTGATTCCACGCACTGCCGAATATTTCTTCTGTAACTTCTCAATTACCTCCCACGAGGTATCATTACTTCCATCATCGACCATAATAACCTCATGGCTGAAATTATTTTGAGTCATTACTCTATCAATCCATGCCACCAATTCGGGAATCGATTCGTCCTCGTTAAACAAAGGAACTACTACTGAAATATCCATACCTTGTATTTATTGATTTTTTGAATCGTTAAATTTATCAATAGGACTGTTATTAAACAAATTTCTCTTTTGTCGAAAGAAAAATGCCACTATTAATGAAAAGAAAACTCCAGCCATAACTTTTCCTAACCACTGGCTGAATGCAAAAATACCAGGAGTAATTTTCCTGTAAAATGCCATTAACAATTCTATCTGATCATCGTCATAACCAATCTCCACAAGTCCCTTTTCGGTAAAGTCGACAGCTTCCTGTAATATTCCTCCATCAAAATAACTTGTAAGAATGTATATATACATAGCATAAAAAGATGAAGCTACAGCAATCATTAAAGTTCCAGCAACAAAAGCACGGCCATATGAAATAACACCAAATAGTACCTCATCACGATATTTTCTTACGCCAAAATAAATTCCCAAAATAATCAGGCCTCTGTTTATAAACAACAGCGTAGGATTGTAATTAATCGAAACACCTTTCCAGTAAAACGTTAATGATGCCAATATTAATACGGCTCCCACTAAAGACCCAAATAAAAATGAGTGCTTAAATAAAGTTTTGTAGTACATTTTAATTCTTTTGTGATTTTTCGAACACAAAGATATCCGTTTTTACCGTAATGTATCGCTTAAAAAAGCTTAATTATTACAATCCGAAACAGCTGTTTTTACAACAAGAGCAGAAATTTGAAAATTTATTGACATTTTTTTAAAAAATTATTTCTCTGAAAATAAAACCATTGCTGCATTCCATGAAAAAATTGTAGGAAGAAGTTTCATATTTTATTTGCGGGGAAACAACTTTTTTCTACTTTTGTCGTCGGGTAAGCACTACGCGACCAGCTCCTACTGAATCCCCCCAGGGTCGGAAGGCAGCAAGGGTAAGTGGTTGTAGCGGTGCGACGTTTTTGCTTACCCACTTTTTTTATGCCTTTTTGGTTTAAAAATGCCGATGTAGCTCAGCTGGCTAGAGCAGCTGATTTGTAATCAGCAGGTCGTGGGTTCGAGTCCCTCCATCGGCTCAAAAAAAAAGAATCGTTGT
>NZ_JANQCD010000030.1 GCF_026672275.1 Marinifilum sp. D737
TGTTTAAAGTCCTCCTGAAAAACTGCGAGCAACATCTTGATTCCATTGGCATCAGCTAATTTTTATTACGTAACTTCGGCTATGCAATAAAAAATAGAGCTTCGCCACTGAAAACCAATAAGTCACTCTCGAAATCCCAGTAGGACTCTAAACAACTTCAATGTGTAATACCTAATTGGGAATAATCAATCTAATATTTCCAAAATTCCAGTAATAATCTGTCAAGCTATTTTAGGAAGGGTCATAGAGGAAAGAGGTTAAAGCATGAATGCCAATAGTCAAAGACATTCCGAACTAAGCCAATAGTATTTTGCACTTAGCCAAAGACTTTCTGAGCTTAGCCAGAGACAGTCCGTCCTAAGCCAGTCATATTCCGAGCTTAGCCAGAGACAGTCCGTCCTAAGCCAGTCATATTCCGAGCTTAGCCAGAGACAGTCCGTCCTAAGCCAGTCATATTCCGAGCTTAGCTAGAGACAATCCGCCTTTAGCCAATCACTTTCCGGCCTTAGCCAAAGACAATCCGCCTTTAGCCAATCACTTTCCGGCCTTAGCCAAAGACTTTCCGCCGCTCCGCTGCCATCTTCCGCCGCTCGGTTGAAGCTTTCCGCCACTCGGTTATGGCTTTCCGCCGCTCCGCTGCCATCTTCCGCCGATCGGTTGAAACTTTCCGTTGTAGCTACACTATAAAATATAAGATCACAAATAAAAACATACAACACTAAACCTCAATAGTTTGCAGATAGGTTGTTTTTGGAAGCATTTCTTCTTTAAGCGATTGGCGGAAGTGAATAGGTGCTTGACAAAAAAAGTCAAGCAGAAAGGGGTATAATCTAGGCGAATGGCAGGGCTTGATTTATTTGCATGGTAAATTATCAATTGCCAGCGATGATATTGCAGCTGTGTTAGGGATAGCAGCGGAAAGCCCACAGCGAAGCGAGGACTTGTAGCGGATAGCCCGACCCGAAGGGGAACACCGATTATTAATTAGTATTAGTTATTGATGCGTTCCACTTTCAATAACTAACTAATTATATATCGGCATTTCAATTTAATATTTCTCTGTTTCGCCACTGGCTCACACAGAAATTTAAATGGTATAACACCCTCAAATAAGTTGATTTTGATATTCTCACTTTGGGTGAGATTATCAATATTTTTGAGAACAACCGGCTTTTACTGATAATCCCACTTGGAGTGGGAATATCAGGAGAAGTACTATTAAAGAAATTATTCTTGCAGGTAAACGCGCTTAACGCGACGGGGAACACCAATTATTAATTAATATTAGATATTGATGTGTTGATTTTTGATAATCCCACTTGGAGCGGGAATATCAGGAGTTACTCCTGAAGATAAATGCGTTTTACGCGGCGCGAAACGGTGGTAAGTATTTCGTAAGGTATGGTATCGAGCTGATTGGCCATTTGGCTTACGGGATAATCGTCGCCGAAAATGGTAACCGTGTCGCCTTCCTTGGCTTGCACATGGCTAAGGTCTATCATGCTCATGTCCATGCACACATTGCCCACCACGGGGCAAAGCTTGCCATTTACCAACACTTTGCCAAGGCCATTGCTTAACTTGCGGCTGAAACCATCGGCATAACCAATTGGAATAACGCCTATGCGGGTATCTTTTTCGAGTACGCCCTTGCGCCCGTAACCAATGGTATTTTCTTTCGATACGGTTTTAATTTGCGAGATGGTGGTTTTAAGGGTGCTAACATTCATGAGCTTGTCCTGATGCACTGCACTTACGCCATACAAACCAATGCCCAGGCGCACCATTTCGAATTGTGCATGGGCAAAACGCTCAATTCCTGCAGAGTTTAGGACATGGCGATCGATGGCATAAGGAAAATGCTGGCGTATTGTATCGCTCCATTGCTTGAACAGTTGTATTTGATGACGGGTGTAATCGTCGTGTTGCTCCTCGTCGGCACCGGCCAAATGCGAGAATACCGATCGGATATAGAAATGATCGTTGTTCTGAATTTGTGCAGTTAATTCGTCGAGCTCAGCTTGCATAAAACCCATGCGATGCATTCCGGTATCGAGCTTTATGTGTATGGGATAGTTTTTGACCACATTTTTACGCAAAGCCTGCTGAAATTCGTGTAATATTTTCAGGTTGTAGATTTCGGGTTCCAGATTGTACTCAATCATGGTTTCGAAACTATGCGGCTCGGGATTCATCACAATAATGGGGATGTTGACTCCTGCATTACGCAATTCCACTCCCTCGTCGGCAATGGCCACTGCCAGGTAATCGACCCTGTGGTACTGCAAAAGATTGGCAATTTCTACCGATCCGCTTCCATAGGAGAATGCCTTTACCATTACAGTAAGCTTGGTTTGGGGTTTAAGCAGCGATCTGAAATAATTCAGGTTGTGTACCATGGCATTTAAATCGACCTCGAGAACGGTTCTGTGTGCCTTAAATTGCAAGGCTTTCGATATTCGTTCGAAGTGAAAATCCCTGGCTCCTTTTATCAGGATGACCTCATCGTGAAACTTGCTTCGGTTAAATTGCGACAGAAACAAATTGGTATCCTGATAGAATATTGCATTATCGCCAAACAAATCGGCCTGCATGGATATGCGCTCGCCAATTCCAATGATGCGATCGATTTTTTGCTTGGCAACCAATTTTGCCACCGCCTTGTACAATCGTTTATCGGTGTATCCCGATTGGTAGATATCGGACAGGATGATGCATTTTTTCTTATCGGTTTGCTGTTGGTTCATTAAATCGATGGCAATCTCGAGCGATCCCAAATCGGAATTGTAGTAGTCGTTGATTAGAGTGCAATTGCCAAATCCTTCCTTAATTTCCAATCGCATGGCAACCGGTTCAAGCTTTAGCATTTCCTGTTTCAAGTCCCTTTCATCGAGGCCCAGCACCAATGCGGTAACATAGGTAGTAATGGCATTATCTACAGATGCACGATCGGTAAAAGGAATTGTAAACTCGCTGGTATTTTTTCCAACCTGAATGGTAATGCGTGTTCGATTGCCGATCTGTTTCTCCTTTAGAATTCGGCAAAATGCATGTTTATTCCTGGCCCAGGTATATTGCTTCTGATTGGGTTCAAGATTTACCACAAAAGAATTCACCACCAAAGTATCATCGGAACAGTACACCACTTTCTTACATGATGCAAACAACTTTAACTTTTCGGATAGTAAATGTTGTTTGTTCTCAAAGTTTTCGCGATGTGCCTGGCCAAGGTGTGTAAATACCCCGATGCCTGGTTGAATAATTTCGGCCAATTGTTGCATTTCTTCGGGTTGAGAAATTCCCGCTTCGAAAATCCCCAAATTCGCATTGGAATTCAGATTCCAAACCGATAATGGTACTCCAACCTGGGAGTTGTAGCTTTTGGGACTACGAACTACTCGGTAGGTATTCTGCAAAACCTGATTCAACCACTCCTTCACAATGGTTTTTCCATTGCTTCCGGTTATACCGATAACGGGAGAATTGAAATGCTTGCGATGCCTGGCTGTAAGTGTCTGAAGTGCTTTTAATGTATCCTCGACACGAACAAAAGAAGCATTTGTATATTTTTTTAGGCTTTCATCATCCTTACTGATTACAAAAGCCCGGACGCCTTTCTGGTACAAATCTGAGATGTATTTGTGTCCGTCGTGGCGATCGCCCACAATGGCAAAAAATACAGTTTCCTCAGGCAAGTATAAAGATCTGCTGTCAATTGATATGGATTGAATTTCATAATCGGCATTGCCAATTGTTTCCCCACCAACAATTTGGGCTATCAATCCTATGGAGTACAATTGTTCAGATCTCATTTAACAAGGCTTTGAATAAATGTCTTAATGATTTAAAATTCTATTTTGCTTCTGAATGATTTATGGCTTTGGTGTAGCACTCACGACAAAGCGGTTCGTACTCGTCCCTCTCACCCAATAAAACCAATTTTTCGGCTTCTGATAATCTGTGAGAGTAATTGGCCAGATTTCCACAACGCATACAAATTGCATGCACTTTGGTTACATATTCGGCACAAGCCATTAAGCTTGGTATTGGTCCAAATGGTTTTCCTTTAAAATCCATATCCAAACCAGCAACAATTACCCTTACACCCTGGTTTGCCAATTCGTTGCAAACATCCGACAAACCTTCATCGAAAAATTGTGCTTCATCAATTCCAACCACATCAACATTGCTGGCCAATAGTAAAATATTAGCAGAGGTTTCTACAGGAGTTGATCGAATAGAGTTTGAGTTGTGCGATACCACCTCATCTTCGGAATAACGAACATCGATATGAGGTTTAAAAATTTCTACGTTCTGTTGCGCAATCTTAGCACGATTCAAGCGACGGATTAATTCTTCTGTCTTACCAGAAAACATCGAACCTACAATCACCTCAATCCATCCCTGTCGACCAGCTCTGTTTATATCATTTTCAAGAAACATCTATTATAGTTTAGGTAGTTTATTGCCACTTATCATTGTATTCCAATTCAATTGGAAGGCATTCAATGCGTAAATGACATTGTTATGCGATTATTTAAAAAATTCAAATGGTTGTTACATCGATATACAAAAATAGGAAAAGAATCTTAGCAGAGAGAAAACAATCAAATCAAAAAAATCTCGTTTCTTTGTATAGATTTAATTTAAATCAATAATAAGCTCATTAAGATGGATCATAAATTACTACTTCAGCTGCTCCAAAATAAAACAGAGGAAATTCAAAAGCTTTTGGGTCATTTCAAGAACAATCCTGATGATTTGAACAAAGGTTTGAATCTTTTGGCAGATCGAATTGAAAGCCTTTCCAAAGAATTTGAATTCATGAAGGATGGTTTTTCTAAAGTAAATTCTTCTGTTCCCAAAGAGGAAAAAGTAGATTTGTTAAATGCTGAAAGTAGCGAAGCCAAAGTGATTCATGGTGAAGAAAAAAAGGAGTCAATTACGGAGGTAATCAAAAAAAGTGTGGAGATAAAAACTGAAACAGAAACTGTATCAGAAAATTCAACAGAAGAAAAATTGGAATCCATTGTAATTAGCTCGGAAAAAGCAAAAGAAGAAAAAACTGATACAGACGAAATACTAAATGACCAACTGCAAAAGAAATCAACAGAGGTAATTGGTGAAAAATTAATCAACAACAAGCTTAGCGATATCCAAACTGCAATTGGTATTAACGATCGTTTTTTATTTATTCGCGAACTATTTGAAAACAATACGGAAGCATACAATTCCATTATCAAATTCATTAACGAAACAAATAATTTTAGTGTTCTTGAGGAACACTTTAAAAACAACACCAACTGGGATTTCGAAAATCCTACGGTAATTCAGTTTATGGAACTTACTAAAAGAAAATTCTAAAAAATGTCAAAATTATACCTTATTCCTACTCCAATCGGAAATTTGGAGGATATGACCATACGATCCATTAATACTTTAAAGAGTGTCGATTTAATTTTGGCAGAAGATACCAGAACTTCCGGTTTTCTTTTAAAACATTACGAAATTAGCAAGCCCCTTTTGTCTCATCATAAATTTAACGAACACAAAACCTCCGAAAATATTGCCAACAGAATTTTGGCTGGCGAATCGGTTGCCCTGATTTCTGATGCAGGTACTCCAGCAATATCTGATCCTGGTTACTTCCTGGTAAAACATTGTGTTGAGCAAGGAATTGAGGTGGAATGTTTGCCTGGTGCAACAGCTTTTGTTCCTGCCTTGGTAAACTCTGGATTGCCTAATGACCGATTTTGCTTCGAAGGATTTCTTCCTCAAAAAAAAGGAAGGCAGAGTAAGCTAAATGAACTGGCAGAAGAAAGCAGAACCATGATTTTTTACGAGTCGCCTCATCGATTGGTAAAAACTCTACAGCAATTCGCCGAAGCATTTGGTGAAGAAAGAAAAGCTTCTGTTTCGAGAGAGTTGACCAAACTACACGAAGAAAATGCAAGGGGGACATTAGCCGAATTAATTGCTCACTTCAGCTCCAAAACAGTAAAAGGTGAAATTGTTATCGTGCTAGAAGGAAAAACTGTCGTAAAGAAAAAGAAGGAGTATATTAAGAAAGATCGACAGTAAGCAGTGAACAGTGAACAGTAAACAGTGAACAGTGAACAGTGAACAGTGAACAGTGAACAGTGAACAAAGTTACGAAACTTCTAGCTTAGAGCGCAACTGATAACTGATAACTGATAACTGATAACTGATAACTGATAACTGATAACTGAATTTAGTCTTCGTGTGAAAACTTAGGACAGGAGATGGCCTTATCACCTAGTTTCTTGACTTTTTGGCGACGTTTTAACTTGCGAATTTCTCTTGGGTTTGAATAGTTGTAGTTGTAGGTTAAGGACACCTCTAAACCACCTCTACTGGATGATGCTACCTGCAAGTCTGATACATTGATATCATAGGTTAGCATGATTTTTAATCGTTTTCTCTCGTAACCAAATGCAGGAATGATATCCTGGGTAAATCGATACCACATTCCGTAATGAAAAATTGTACCTCTGTTACCGAAAAGAGTCATGAAGTTTGCCCCGGCAATCCACTCATTGGCATTCTTCTCGGTTGTATACATGATTTCAGGTTTGAAATACATTCTTGGACTAATCCTACTTTCAGCACCTGCATGCCATGCAAATCGCCTTTTAAGGTTATTGGTACTATAGTTGATATCCTGACTTTCGTATCGATAAAATGATTCCTTTGGTTCGTTGATATGACTTACAGAGGTTCCCATGAAATATTTTGTTTTCCCTCTAAAATAAGTCATTTGCATACCCAATGAAAAGTCCATATAGAATAGCGATTGAGAAATAAAGTCCTCTCCCGTATCTCCACCTTCCAATTGCTCACCAAATGTTAGCTTACTCAAGTCTACTGATTTATTAATCATTTCGATCCCTGCGCCAGCATGTATGAACAGCGTATTCCCGGCATTTAAACTCTTGTTAAGAGAAGAAGCAAACATGACCTGGGTAGTTTTTAATCCCCCATCACCGGCTTTATCATTAAAGATCATACCACCAACTCCAATCCATGATGAACTTAGCAATTGAGTTGACAATTTACCATCCACATAAACAGCCTGGGAAACAAAAGGAATGGTAACACTATTCCACTGATTACGATAATTTATCCCTCCGCGAAGGTTGTAATCAGAATTTCCAGTAAGCGCAGGATTTAACAATAAGGGGATAGAATAGAACTGAGAAGAGTGTACACGTTGAGCCGAGAGCTTAAAAACTCCCAAAATTATAATCAACAGGAAAATAAGAATACACTTTCTCATACACACTCATTTGGGTTTGCCATTTACCCCTAAAAACCACAAATTTATTGGCATAAACCCCCAAAAACAAAAAATATGAAAATGGGTAATATTACCTTATTACCCAGACTTTATAATATTTTATTTGACAATATATCTATCCACTTTGGCGCTTTAAATATAACTAATCAATTTGAAAAACTATCATCAATAAAAATCGATTGGTCAAATCTATCTCAACAGAGTAATATTACCCTGTTTTTGCATTTGGCTTCCGTCCTTAAAGGAAACTTTCAAGAAATAGACATAAACATCCATATCCACGTTTTGTCCTTTGTAGGTACCATCCCATCCATCACCTTTACTGCGATGCATGTGAACTGACTGGAATATTCTATGACCTAATCTGTTATAAATAGTCAAACTCATAGTTTCCACTTCTTCTACATCACCCGCAAGTTCAAGTTTGTCATTTTTTCCATCACCATTAGGTGAAAAACCTGTTGGTAAATAAACATTGAATTGACTTCCATTGGTTGATACATTTATTGTATCTCTACCAATACAACCAAACTCATTAGTTACCTCTACACGATATTCTCCAGCTTGACTTACTTGAATAACTTGATCAATTTCGCTTGGCTTAATTTCAACATCTGTATTAACATACCACATGTAGGATACAAAATCTTCACCAGCATCCAAGTTAACCACCTGACCGTTTGTTAAGACAATATCATCACCTAAATCTACTTCCGGAGTTGGATTGAAGGTAACTTCAATACAATCTTCCTCGGTATTTCCGTTTTGATCGGTTACATAAACACAGTATTTACTGCTCTTTTCAACATATATTCCTTCGTCCGTTGATTCTGAAGGAGTCCAGCGATAAGTTGGAGTAAAGTCTGCATTATTGGTTTTAATTTCAGGAGTCAAGTAAATTTTCTCTCCCAAACAAACATTATCAATATCAGCACCCAAATCAACAGCAAACTTACCTTCTCGCTTGGTAATGCTTATTTCATCTGTTCCAACACAGCCCTGAGCACTAGTTACACGAACAGAATATACATTTTCATGGCTTACGGTAATGGTTTGAGTAGTTTCACCATTTGGCAACCATTCATAAGATCCACCAACACCACCATCTCCGGCATCAAGTGTTGCACTTTCCTCATCAAACAGAACAATATCTTCACCCAAATCAACAATTGGTAATGCATGAACAGTAATCGTAATTTGATCGGTTTGCTCATTTCCTGTATCATCGCGAACTGTTACCGTATAAAGTCCAGATTCGCTAACTGTTAATGTTGAAGTTACCGCACCATTTGACCATAAATAGGTATAGTTTTGAGAAATTGATGGATTTGGATTTAAAACAATCTCATCACCCACACAGATATCCTGATCATCACCTAAGTCAATTGCAAATACATCATTCACACTTGTAATCACAATCTCATCGGAAGCCGAACAACCATTAGCATTAGTAACCGTTACACCATAGGTATTGCTCGTATTTACCTGAATGGTTTGAGATGTTTCACCAGTAGACCATAAATAATCTGCCCCGGCATTTCCTGCATCAAGTGTTAAGACCTCTGCATCGGCCAATTGATAATCAGGTCCCAAATCGACTGTTGGAGCTTTCCAAACAGTTACATTAACAAATGCCGACGATTGTTTTCCTGTATTGGTATCGGTAACTGTAACAGAATAAACACCTGTCTCTCTCACCTCTAGTGTATTATTTACAGAACCATCGGACCATAAATAAGTGTAGGTTCCATCAAAATCAATTTCCGGAGTTAACACTCTGCTTTCTCCCTCACAGAAACTCAAATCAGCTCCTAAACCAACCGAGAAGGATTCTACAACTGTAACATTCGCATAAACGGTATCACCGGCACAATCAAATGCACTTCTTTCTATGAGTTTCACCTGATAATCTCCTGGTTTTACTGCCCACTGAACATCGAAGCTCAATTGACTATGGAAGTTATCGCTTAAACGACTTGCACTTTCGTTGAGTACTGTTGCTCCAGCTGGAACAAAAATCTCGTATTTTTCACTCTTCTCTATGGTTGCTGTATATGCATGAATGGTTCCAGACTGAATTACTGGTTCGTAGTCGCCAAATGCAGTATTTGGCAATGCCATTACATCAACCTCCAAAGTTTGATTTGCCAAATCTTCCTCGACTGGTATTCCGCTCAAAGTTTTTGCTTCAACAAGCAATATTTCTGCCCTGTGCGTTTTACCTGTTGTATTCGGAATCTCCAAATCAAAAGTAAATGAATTGGTATAAATTTCATTTGCACCTTCTGGCAATTCAGCAGGAGCTCTGTCAATGGAATACTTAAATGTCCAAGGTTTAGGTCCGGTATAATTAACCGTTACACTCAGCTTCCCATTTGTATCACCACCATTGTTTTTAGCACAAACATATGGCACCTCAAGATCTTCGAATACTGCTGTTGGACTTGCATCGTCTACCACTACAAGCATGGTTAGGGCATCTCCAAAACAGTGTGTGCCGATATCTTCAGGATAAACTTTTACTTCGTAAGTACCCGGATCGCTAAACTGATAATCACCTGATATATGAGTATTTGAAGCCAAAAATACAGTTGAACTCGAACCCAAAGCAGTATTTGTAACAGACCAGTGGTACTTAATACCATCAATTTTATCAACTTTAAAATTAAGCTGTGTTCCCTTTACCACATACTGCTGCGCCACAGCCGCTAATCCTCCCATGAGGATCAGCAGTGCGGTAAACAGTGTTTTATGTAGTAAGGTTTTGAACATTTATTTCAAGTCTTAATTTTTAGTTTAAAGTAAGATTTGTGATAACTGGTTTAGTATGAACTGTAATTGTTCTTGAGTTATCAGCATTAACTGTAACATCAGCACCATCATTTGTTTTAGCAGCAGTAATTACTACTGTATAGTCAACATCAGCACCAGTTTCATTTACGAAATTGTTGTTGATCGTAAGATCATCTCCATTGTTCAAATTAGGAACTGTAGTTGGCCCCTGAACAACTGCATTTGAGGCATCCCTAATTTCATAGGTTACTTCAAATGGTCCTACTCCACCAGTAAATGCTAATTCGAATAAACTTTGATCTGCCAGACCACCCGAAACTCCACCATTCAAATCAGAACAGGTTATTACATTTGTAGCAGCAGCCGCAAAGTTCACGAATGCTTCAGCTGCAATCGTTACATCTACATAAACAGCTTCAGAGATACAGGCATTATCATCAACTACTTGGGATTTCAATCGGTAAGTTTGCCCTACTGTAAAATTAACAGCATCCCAATTTATCGCAAGAGTTACTCCTGTTTCTCCTGTTAAATCAATTACAGCTACATCAGCTCCATCAACTAACTGCCATACATAGTGATCAGCAGTAGTCCCTGCCTGTGGATTAGCCGTATAGGTATGATCCGAACCAGAAGTTACAGTTTGATTTTGCTGAGCATTTGCCATACCGGCAAATGCAACAACACAAATGATTAATGATAGTATTTTTTTCATTTTCTATAGATTAAAAAGCAATGTCAACAATTGTTGGAAGTGCAGTTGCAGTCCAAGTGTGAGTTACAGGAGTACTTGTGAAATCCTTAATGGCTCCATTACCGTCTTTCAATTGATAAACATTAATGATAAAGTTTTCTGTTACTTTTGCATCAGCACTTAATAAATCTGCTGCAGGAATAGTGATTGTATAAGTACCTGCACCAGTAGTTGCACCAGCCAAATCAACATTTAACCACTTCTTAGCTCCTGTTCCAATAGCATATTCAATTTGAGCTTGTTTTCCAGATTCATGAACTAAGTAATCACCAGTAAGAGTCACTTCAAAACTTACATTTGAACCTGATATATTTACAGCACAATCTTCTGAAGTTGCATTAACAAACGCAAAATCCATGGTTGAAACTGAAGTTACAACTACTCTTAAAGTTTTATAGTTGTAACAATTCTTAGCATCAGTCTGCTTTACTCTTAAGTAATATGTAGCTGGAGAAACCGCTGGTTCATTCCATGTTATCGTTAGATCTTTGGTCAAATTGGTTCCTGCAGAAAATGTATAAGTATTTGCAGCAGCTACTACCGGAGTAGTACAATTCTCATCTGAAAATACTTCCCATTTAAAATCATCAGTACCTGTTACTTTATAGGTATGAGTAATTCCTGAATAAACATTGTGAGTTGCAGTCATCAATTCTCCATTTTGACCAAATGAAGAGTAACTTGCTACTACACACATCAAAATTGCTATTAATAGTTTTTTCATAGTTTGTAAGTATAATTAGTTCTGTTTAATATTCAATATCGCTAACAGTAGGCAAAGCAAATATTGTTCTCGAATGAACTCCTTTACCAGCTACAATATTTAGTGTACCACCATATTTATTCGTTGCCGAAATAATGGTTATATTATTAATTGTTTCATTATTTTCATCTTCAACAATGCCTAATACATTAAGCATTTTGTCTGCATAATTAATTGTCGCAGTACGGTCTGCAGTATCACCATCTAAACGATAGTTCACCGTAACTGGATATTGCGATTCGGCCAATTCTGTCCCCGAATCAAACATTGCTATCAATTCTGTAGCAAAACTATTGTCAGCATCAGGACAGTCATCTGATGCCAGTTCTTTGAATTCTATTGTCGGTGAAGACACAATTGTGTACTTCCAGGCTTTTATATTGGTACAACCATTTGTACCCGTTGCATATAAAGTAATAAAGTAATCACCTTGGCTTAACCATTCTACGTTTATGGCATTGCTTTCACCTATTACAGGTGTCAATTTGCACTGAGTTGAGGCATCAGCCTCTATTGTAAGAGCTGTATTGGTATATACTTTCCATTCATATGTTTGAACTTCGGCATTAGCCGGCACATGATATTTTACCTTAGAATTAAGCACAACAGTATAAGCACCCTGCCCGCTTGCCGAAGCAAGCGAGAGGATGATTACGGCAAATGCCATAAATGTCTTATATATTGTGTTTATTTTCATTAACTATTAATTCCCACCCATTGTACCAATTGTTGGCATTGTACTAAATGTATGAGTTGCGTTATTATCTGCAGTTTCATTATCAGTTGCAGAAGTTACAAGATCTTGAGTTCCTAAACTATTAATTGTTAATACTACATCAGCCGTTGCAATTTCATTATCAACAGTTACAGTAACTAAAATGTAATCCTGAGTTCCACCAACTGTAACAATTGAACCAGCAGTTAATTCTGTACCTGCAGCATCAACAACTTTAGTAATACTAGCTCCAGCTCTTAAAGCATCGAATGTAACTTGCCATCCGTTAGTAGTATTTGTAAACTCACGATTCACACGATATACAAGTTTAGAAGTTCCTAAGCTATAGTTATCCGGATCCATATTTACAATTGGGCTAATGGTTGTCTGATCAGGACACGTCTTATTCGTGATATCATTAGCTGGATCAGAAGGATCAACAGAACCTGGAGTAGCTGAACCGGTTACATCGGCAATCATAGCATTAAATTCACCAGACTGAACAACAATTTGGATACCCTTTACATTGGAACAACCATCTTTTTCAACATTAACGAATAAATAGTATGTTCCTGTAGCAGTTCCATTCCAAACAATCTTTACTTCATTAATTCCTGTTCCTGTTAAATTACCATCATTCCCTGCTACAGTCGCTCCATCTGGTGTAGAAAGAGTAAAATGTGCAAAATCTCCATCAGTAGAAGTAATTGCTGCTGCATCTATTGTAGCTGCTCTCGAAATATACCAAGTTGTCGTACTTGCTGCATCAATATTATCGAAGTTATAGTTATGAGTAGAACCAGGATAAGGTTTCTCAAATGTACTTTGGGCTTTAGCAAGCTCTGTAGAGCTTACTAAAACAACCATTGCTATTAATAATTTATAAATATTTTTCATGTCTTATATTTTTAAAATTATTCACCTACGAAATCACCAATTTTAGGCATCAAGTTAATCATATGAGTATCTGACCCAAGAGTTAAATCATCCAAACCAGTAACGTCATCAGATGCACTAGTCATTGTTAGTGTAAATGTAGGATTAGTTCCCGGAGTGTTCTTCATAATCACGGTAACTGTAACACTATCTCCTGTTTCTCCAGAAATAGATCCTGTTTTATCACCTGTTGCAGCAGGTGTCGCATCAATTGTAAAAGGAACGGTTGCATTGTCACAACTTACAGTATAGGCTCCGCTCCATTGATTTGTAGAACTTTCACGAGTAATTGTAAACGTCATACTAGTTGTTCCAGCTTCATAATGCGTATAATCAGTTAAATTTGAAACATCTGTATTTACAACTGGTTGTAAATTTGTTAAATCAGCACAAGTTGGCAAAGCAGCAGCAGCAACAGCAACATTAAAATCATTAGCTTGAGGCATAATATGTACAGCCTTATAGTTACCAACACCACATGAGCTACCATCTGCCGTAACATTCAAAAATAAATAAACTCCATTTACGCCATAATTAGTATAAGCATCTGCATCCCAAGTAATTTGAATTGAAGCTGCCCCTTCAGTTGCTCCAATACTACTAGATGCATTTCCTATAAAAACACCAAAATCTGAAAGCTTAACTGGAGTTGCAGAATAGGTACTCGACTCGGTAACATAGAATTCATAAGCTGCATTCGCCTCTACATTATTAAAAGTATAAGTATGCGTTGCTCCAGCATAAGGCTTAACAGCAGAACTTTGAGCGAATGTTTGGTTAGCAAAGGACATAAAGCCTAAACAAACAATTAATGATAATAATATCCTTTTCATATCTATTTTATTTATTGCGTTATCTATTGATTTTATTAATTAAATGTACCAATTACTGGCATCTTTTCGATCGTGTGTGTTACTGCAGATGGTAAGTTCTCTGGTGTAACATTAGTTAATGCATCAACTACACTCGTTGGGGTTATGGTAAAAGTTGGGATTTCACCAGGAACATTATTAACAACAATAGTTAGGGTTTTAGTATTACCACTAAGATCATCTACAGAAACAGATGTGGTTCCATTATTTGTAGTAACATCTACATCTGAACCATTAAAAGTATAAGTATAATCACCAGACCCTACTTGAACAATATTAAAGTCAAGATCCCAATCATTATCATTTCCTGCTTTTTCGAATGTAAATGTTAAAGTTGATTTTCCAGCATTATATACATAAGCTGGATTAGTTGTTGGTGCAACAACTGCTTGCAATCCTGTTAAATCAGGACATGAAGTTCCATCAAGATCCGAATCCGCTAATTGCAATGTAAAATTATTATTAATTGGAGTAATCCCTACGGCATTATAGTTTTCACATACACCTGTACCTGAAATTTTCACAAATAGATAAACCTCAGTATTAACCGTAGCAGTCGTTGGCCATTCAACAGTTGCTACTGCAGTTCCTGAAGGTGTATCTGTACCCACAGTTCCAGTTGTTGACGAAGTAATATAACCAGTTAATCCGGCATTAACAGCCCCAATTCCTATATTAGACGTACTAATATAAAACTCATAGTCTAATCCATCTGTAATCCCACTAAAAGTATAAGTGTATGTATTACCAACAAATGGACGTAATTTTTCACCATCTGCATTTTGTGCAAAGACCTGAGAGGAGATCATTAAGATTCCCAAACAAATTAAAAGCGAGTGTAATAGCTTTTTCATAGCATATAGTTTTATAGTTATTTTTTATCTTTTATTATTCAAATCCCACTATTTGTGGTATTATTTTCAAATTGTGTTGTATTGTTATCGCATCTTTTATTGCGCTATCAGTTCCTCCATCAGAAATTGTAAAATCAATAGGTAATATCGTACCAACAACATTATTAATATCTATTGTAAAAAGGATATAGTCTGTTCCTGCATCTGCATTTACAACACCCGATGCATTAGTTGTGGTTCCAAAACCACTTATCAAAACTTCATGTACAGTAACCCCAGTTCCTCCTATTGAATAATTAAAAGACCAAGCTCCAGTATCACACAATCGATTCACTCTAAATTGTATTTGCGATGTCCCAGGTGAATAGGTATTGCCTGAAGGCTCAATTACTGCCTGCAAGCCATTCAAATCCGGACAATGTGTTCCATTTGTAAATCCAGCATCGGTTTCTGGGTTCGTAGTTCCTGTTACATCAACAAGCGAAATGTTATTTTCTTTTATTACCGTAACATCGAAACTACAAGTTGCCTCATTGCCTGCTGCATCTGTTACTTCAAAAGTATTGGTTGTTGTTCCAACTGGGAAAATCGCACCTGATGCCAACCCAGCTGTTTGAACTGTAGTTGCTCCTGCACAATTATCGACTCCTACAGGTGTTGTATAAGTTACAACTGCACCACATGAACCTGCATCTGCAGGTTGGGCAATATTTCCAGAACAACTTATTGTTGGATCTTGATTATCAGTTACCGTAACAACTTGCGTATCCGTAGAAGTTAAACCTGCATTATCGGTTACTGTCCAGGTTACTGTTGTATTGCCTAATGGGAAAGTTACCGGGGCATTATTTGTCACAGATGCCACACCACAATTATCTGATGTTGTTGGGGTTCCCAAAGCAACCGAACTTGCATCACACGATCCTGCATCAGAGTTTACATTCACATCTGCTGGTGCAGTAATCGCAGGATTAACATCATCAATAGCAGTTATAGTCTGGCTTACATTAATACTGTTACTTGCATCATCAGTTACTGAATATATTCTTGTTACAATATAAGGAGATGCTGTTGTACCTAAACCTCCATTATTTGAATCAGAAACCCAAGCTACAGTTGGTGTAACTGTACAATTATCTGCTTCATCTGTTACAACCGTAATATCTGGCGTTGGCACTTTACTAATACACTTTACTGTAATAGGGGAAGGATTCGAAGCAGTAGGAGACACATTATCCCCTAATACATTCATTTCATACGTAGCTTCATTACCAGCCTCATCTGTAGCTGTAAGTATCACTTTTTCGCCTCCAAATACTTTTGTGCCTGCAGCAGGATTTTGAGTAATCACAAGATCTGCATCACAATTATCAATTGCATCAACGCCTACTGTATAATCTGGCAAGGTAAAATCACAAGCGCTTCCCAAATCAATTGTGTTTGCAGGAAGGGTAGATTTGATGAATTGTGGAGGCTCTACATCTGAATTAACAGAATAAAATTGTATACCATCAATTAAATTCCCTGAACTTGATGATGGACTAACTGTTTCAATTTGGAAACGCACTTTACCTCCTGGCAATGAGCTTGGAACTGTATAAGATCCTGAATGAACCACCCAAGCATCACCAATATCATTAGTAATTGTTGCTATATTCGAAAGAGTTCCTCCAACAGGACCAATTCGTAAACGTATTGTTTCTGAGCTGCTATTTCTATACCTGTAAGTAATGGCCCACACCATTTCGGCTCCAGGGTTTACATCCAAATCTTGATACATGGTATTGGCACCTTTTGAATTCAATTCACAAAATTGTCCTCCATCCGGTGTGGAAACACCTAAAAAGCCCGATCTCCAGATCTCAATTCCATGGGGAGTGCTACTCCATCCATTTACGGTTGAATAAACTTTCCAATCTTGTGTTAATACAGGTTCATTAAAAGTCCAATTCTCAATTGTTGTTTCACAAGGAGATACAACATAAATTGAAAACAATTCTGAATATCCACCAATACCACAAGCATTTGTCCCTCTAACTTTTAATTCTCCCGAAGTTGCATCAGCAGCAAAGTTTACTGTAATCTCATCACCATTATTTGTGATATTCGCACCAGTTCCTGAATATTCCCAATCATAATTTGTGGCATTTGTTACTGCTGGTATTCTGTATATAACCCCAGTCTGACCTGATTGAACAATTGCATCTCCTGTAATATCACCAGCATCTGATGGCGAAGTAAGAACAGTAGTGGTTATGCCTGCATAGGTAGCTATACAACCATTAGCATTAGTAACTTCAACAGTTACCTCCTGACCGTTTGTTAAACCTGTAGTAGAATAAGTAGAACCATCTCCATTTTGAACACTACTTCCGTCAACTTTAAAGTTATAATTTGTCCCACCATTAGCTGTAAAGGTCACATTATCACCAGCACAAATTGTATTATCCGAATCACTACTGGTTAATGTACCTGGTGGTAAAGCATGAACATAAACTGTTAAAGTTATTACATCTGAAGAACAGCCAGGGGTTGTTTCCACAATCTCAACTGTGAAAGTTCCTGCACTTGTCCATGTATAAGAAAAAATATCTTTGAAGTAATTTGATTTATCCGCATCCGGATGAACAGGGTGATTAACTGCATCTGTGGCATCAATTGAATGTGTTACAACAGATACCGGCATAGTAACTGGAGAAGTATTTACTTTCCATTCAACGGTAGATGCATCAAAACCATACATATGGTAGTCCACAGTTTGTCCTACACAAACATGCTGCTCAGTAGCTTGTCCCCAACCATTAGTTAGGCCAAAAACAAAAATGAATAGTAAGAAGATTGTTATATGGCGTAAAAATCTTATCAAATGCTCTTGTTTAGTGTATAAATATAGTACTTACCGCGCTTAAAATAAGCTATTTTTTTCCAATTTATAAACATCTATACGACAATTGTTAAAAAGTGTTTACTTATTTTTTGATTAATTTCATCTTAACAGATTTTTTTATCCGTTATTGACAAATATTAATCATTTTTAAACAAGCTTTCATGAAGCAATACCTCCCTCTCATCAATAAGATAAAACTACTCATCTACAAGTTAATATCACTAATCAACAAAAACAAAATATTGACACAATAAAAAATAATTCCAAACGTAGAGTCATTTACTTAAGGGGTGACAAATATACGCAACACAAGTAAAAAAAGAAGATCATATTATCTTAAATTTAGGAATCCATTCCAGAATCTCACCAATCACATCTTGTTTTACACTAAAAAACAAAACGGGTAAAGTAGCAGGTAGAATTGCCTTGAAAAGAAAAGCACTTCATGACCATTCGGTATCCTAAACAACTTATGTGATAATTTTTCTAAAGTAATAATTCTTCAAATAAATATTAATCATGAAATAAGCCTATTGGATTGGGAGCATCAACCAGATCAATAGTAACTATGTTTGAGTAGGTAACACAACCCGCCCCCTTACTTGCTTGACGAACAAAAAAAGTTGTTTGTGTAATTGAACCGATATTTGAAGTATAATCCAAACTCTCTGCATTTTCAATTAAAGTCCAACTCATCAAGTCGGTTTTAGGATCAGAATTTAATTTTGTTGTGTAGTACCATTGGTAGGTAAAACTGGTTTCATTGCCTGAGGTAGTCGCAGGACTAACATTCAAAAAAGGATCCAATTCGTTTCCTTCACAAATTTCCTGATCACTTGATATTTCACCTCCTGAAAAATTCTCTCCACAAATTGCCTGATAAATAGGATTGGTCATCAAGTCTGTTTCACCTCCAAAATTACAGTTGTTCTGATAATCAGTCAAACCATCATTACTGGCAGCTCCATCACATTGTAATACAGGATAAAGATTTGGATTCAAATGATTACCATCATCCGATCCATCAATCGATCCAAGTATGTATACATTTGACGGATCAGAACTAGTAAATCCCCCTTGATTTGTATCTGATCCCGTATGAATAAAATCACCAAGAACAATTAAAGTACCTCCTGCCTCAATCGTCATTTTATTTTCGGTAATCAAATCTCCTTCAACAATCAGAACACCATTATTTTGAATCACCACATCAGAATTATTATCAACAACCAAGTTTCTTACCATTAATTTTCCGGTACTGGTAATGGTAAGTAAATTTTTATTCAAATTTAAATCGGGATTAGCATTCGAACGACGATCATCCTCAGTAGAAATGGTTATTGGAGTCTGACCTGGAGGTGGAACGATACCTGCTATATTTAAAAACGCTGCACTAATTAGAGTAATAATTACACAAATCTTTTTCATATCTCTAGGGGGTTACTATGTTACATCGTCTTAATTTAATTAAATTAAATCACATATACGAAAAAGCGATGAATTTGTTTAAGAAGTACAAATTCATCGCTTTATTATCATACGTTAATTATAGGCTATCTACCCCTAATAGAAAATCCCAATTGGTTTTGGCTCTGTTTTTACCTGAATATCCAGGCTGGATTGACATGATTTTGAATCTCGTACTGTAATGGTATAGACTTGAGGTACTAATCCATTCAAATGATCTGTATTCAAGGCAGTATTATGACTCCAAAGATAGTCATACTCAGCTCCGGTAATACGAGGAGTTCCTCCCGAGGCTTCAACGCTAATTTCTCCATCTGTTCCATCCGAACAAAGATTTGATTCTATTGCTTTCAGAGATACAATAGGATTTGGATTCACCTGAATTCCACTCACACTTTGACTTGCACTACAATTATTATCGGAAACTACCTCCAATGTGTATGTTCGCGATGTTAATACATTGGTCAATGGAACTGCTTTTACATTAAGCCCAGTACCTGTAATTTCTGAGGAAGGATTCCAATTGTAGGTCGGATTGCTAGCATTAGACACATTGGCAGTCAAATTAATCTCGGCTCCACTACACACCTCGGTTTGATCAGCTGTTAAACTATTAATAATCGGTGTAGGTTTAATTGTTACCACAACATCATCCGAAGATTCACATGCTTTTCCAACTCCGTCGGAAACAGTAAGGGTGTATGTATATACACCTGCAGGAACATTAGGTGATATTGTAGGATTCTCGCTATTCAAATCCATATCGGTTAATCCTAAGGCTTTGTCACAAGTCCATTCATATACAATTCCCCCAGTCCCATTTAATGTTCTGGATTTTTCTTTTTCACACATTTCAAAGTCGGCACCCGCATTGGCTTTTAAATCGGTTGGTAACGGAATATTAATTGCAACATCCTTGGAGCTACAAGAAAATTTATCCTTTATCGTAATATTATGAGCCCCTACCGTGTAGGTCCCCTGAAACTTATTCTCATTTTGAAAAGCTCCACCATCCAAAGCGTATAAATAATTAAGAGGATCCAAGCCGTCTTTTAATTCAATAATAATTGTAGAAATAGCATCACCTCCTCCACAAGTTACATTGGAAATTGCATTGGCTTTAATTTCTCCAACATCCAGTATATCTATCTTTTTTCGGAAATAATCAGAAGCGTCGGTACTACAAGGACAACCTCTCAACACCTCAAACAAAATATCTTTGGCACCAGAAACCTCGTTACTGGCCATATAATAAATCTTAATATCAGATTGACCAGGAGCAAATGTAACATCTTCAGGAAAGTTCCCAATTTTGGTTCCATCCTCGGTAACTTCAAAATAATCAACTCCATTAACAGCCGTTCCTGAAATATTTACATGAAAGGTATATTCTTCATCCAAGTTTTCTTTTCTTGAAAAACTAATGTAACTCTTGTCACAACCACGATACATCACCGACTTGTCACCATCCAATCCATCCAGTTTATTTTCAACTGTTACCTCGTTGGATTTGAAACTTTTGGCTTCAAGAAATACTGCTGAATCCCAGCTGCCATCACCCACATCTCCAACGGCAAGTTTTATATGGTACGTTTTACACATTTCAACTTTATAAGTTGCAGTTAAAACTACAGTATGCCCATCATATTCTATGGCATAACCACCATTACCGATATACTTTCTTTGAATTCGCCCTCCGGCACTATACTCTGTTCTATCAGCAAACTGTCCATTATCCACATAATATTTTTCATTTACAGGATTACATGAAGCGCTGGGAATCGTACTATATTCCTGATAATAAAATTCTCTTCTAGATCTGTCCCAATAAGCTCCATTGGAATCATAAACATCATTAACATTATAACTTAACCCCTGGTAGGTACCAAAACTATATCTCCCTTCTACTCCTCTACCATGAACGTTATTAATGGCAACAGGCGTAACACCATCAGGCAACAAAGCAATGTTCTTAGCTGAGGCTCTACTTCCATCTCCAATGCCAGGACCACTTAAAAAGAATCCAAAAACATCATTAAAATTACCACATGCAAATTCTAAAAACTCCTCTGATGCAAACACATAACGAAACTGAAGCATATCTCCTGCCGGGGTAAAGTCAAATTCGAGGACTGCAGCATCTTCTGTATTTCCTGCAGATATTCCATTTAAATCCGAATCTCCATTAACGCCTGATAAATCGCTGGAAGTTCTGTCACTACTATTGGGACCAACAGCATTGCTCACATCTCCAGTTGAAAGAATAACCCCCTCTGACAATGAAAAATCTGAATCTCCTTTATTAAAATAACCTATCTGTCTGCTATCTCCGGTAAAGGTGACATTATCAGCAGTTAAACATCCAGTCACCAAAACATTCTGCACTAAATCTTCAGGAGAAGTTCCGATACTTGCATCCTGTGTATTAATTTTTATGGATGCAGTTGATGGTTTATCGTCATCCACAATGGTTATTGTCTCTTGCTGAGAACCATTTTCATTGGCATTGGTCACTCCTACAATATCAACAATTACATCCCTATCTCCATCGTTAGTATTGTTATCAATTGCTGTTAAAACAATAGTCTTTGAAAGACTTCCCGCAGGTATCACAATTGTATTTGAGCAATTGTAATCAACAGAGGGTGCAGTACCTGTAAATCCTAAATTAACAGTAATATCATTCACTGAAACTTCATCTAAATTAGCAGTAATACTAACATTTCCTCCATTTTCGTCAACCGTTGAACTACTTGTTACTAAACTTACAACAGGCATCTTTGGGAGAATATTTAAGGTATAATCTTCTACTTCTCCATAAAAGTGACTTGATTGACAAGGATCTGAATTATTATTATAATCCAATTTCACTCTCATTCGCGTTTTACCTAATACTGCATTTTCAGGTATAGTTATAATAACAGCAGCACTATTTCTACCATCGCTAACATTTATCTCTTCATTACTATCATTAAAGTCTCCATCCTGATTCCAATCTACCCAAAGTCTCAAATAAACTGGATATCCCCAAGAATTTACCACTTCAATATTCGCAGTATAATCACTTCCTCTTACCACATTAGCAGTCATACTTGAGAAATCACCATAAGCCTCACAATTACTAGAATTATCAATGCTTCCAATTTGCAAACGACTCAAATAAAATATATTTCCTCCCCACCAATCAGTAGCGCACTGAACATTAGGCTCGCAATAAGAAGCACCAACAGAAACAACTTCAATTATTGCTTCCCAACCTATCTGGGTATTTTTCCAATTTGAATTAAATTTAAATGTAATTGAATTACTTGATGAAGTTATTTCTCCAGGATCATTTCTATCTTGATATGAGCCTATAAATAAACTCCCTGTATTTAAACCGTCATAAATTGAGAGAATATCATTATTTTTCCTTAATCGAAAAGAAGTAAACCTTACTTTTATAATTGTTCCAATTGGAGATGTTAAAGTTAAAGTACTATTTTCATTATCCCCATAGTTGCCAAATTTTCCTCCAGAATCATAAAAATAATCTCCCGTTTTTACACTTACAGGTGAAGCATCTCCCATCTTAATATGATTAGTTTGAGCTAACACAGATAAAGTTGCAAATGGCAGAAGCAATACTATTAATATAACTTTAAAATATGATGTGAAATAAAACTTGGTATACAAAGGACTATCCATAAAAATACATTTTAGGAGTTGTTCAAAAATAGAGCTCCCAAAAATAGAAGAATAATCTTATTTTTAATCTCTTATCAAACTATTTTTGTTTATTTTTTATTAATTACACCAAAGAATAAATAAATCCCTAAAAACTGTAGAACAAGCTAAAAGATTAGAATCAAGAAATTCATTACTTATTTTAATCTCAATTTCATAATAATATTATATTATACTGAAAAACTAAAAGTTTTATTCGCACATCTTTAGTTTTCGCAAAGAGTAAACTACATTTGCATTTAACTGAATTTCTTTAGCTGTAAATATGAATAAATACAAACACATCTTCTTCGATCTGGACAGAACCTTATGGGATTTTAATGCAAATTCCGAAATTACCTTAAACCAATTGTACCGAGATTACCAATTGCAAAATATTTTTGGAAGCTTCCTGTTTTTTAAATCACGATTTGAATATCACAACGGCAAACTTTGGAATGCTTATTACCAAAACAGAATCAAGAAAGAAGATTTGATGTATAGAAGATTCTATCTGTGTTTGAAAGAATCGGGAGCAGACGATTTGGAATTGGCGAAAGAAATTGCTCAGGATTTTATTGAAATAAGCCCTTTGCAAACCAAAACCTTTCCCAAGGCACATGAAATGCTACAACAACTAAAAGAAAAAGGCTATCAATTGCACATTATCACCAATGGATTTAACGAGGTACAATTCAAGAAACTCACAAACTGTGAACTCATATCCTATTTCACAGAAATCATAACATCCGAAGATGCCGGGGCAAACAAACCCTCACCTTTGATATTCGAATATGCATTACAAAACACGGGCGCCACAACAAGTAATAGCCTTATGGTTGGAGACGACTTGAAAACGGACATTGCAGGAGCAAGAAAATCAAATATAGACCAGATCTATTTCAATTCGAATAAAACCAAGCATGACAGTGATGTAACTTACGAAGTGAACCAATTGATAGAAATCACAAAAATTCTGTAAAAAACGCTCAAGCCTTACAATTTAAAATCACTTTTTAAGATATTTTAACAATTCATAAGCAAAAACTGCCGAAGAGCATGTTTTTTGCAATAAAACAAAACCTATATTTGCAGCGGTAATTGTGACGGACAGGCTTGGTAACCCTTCCGTTCTTTCAACATCATTAAGTTTGTATGTAACTTCCATAAAAATTCTAATGGGTTAGTAAAAGTTACAGGGTTAATAGATATACAAATGGTTAATAAAATATAGAGTAAACTATACAAACGATGTTGAACTTAAGGCTGTGTTTAGGGGACACAGCCTTCTTCTTTTTTACCTTATCCACAAATATAAGGTCCACAAATGGACACATATTCACTCGAATTTACACTAATTTATGTAAGCTATTTGTCTTAATCCACGAATATTTTTTTTAATCCTCGAATACACTCAAATACACACGAATATTTGTAGGGATTAATTTGTAGACCTTTATTTAAAGGATAATTCTTTTATACTGAAGTCGAGTTGTGCCAAAATTAATGAGTAATGCTATTTTCTTTCTTGTGGCCTTCAAATAATTTAAGGTCTGAGCAATGTGTTCTGAATGAATTGAATCTGTAGCTTTTAGTTCTACGATAACTTCATTAAAACATAAAAAATCAGCAATGTATTTCTTTTGCAAAATATTACCTCTGAATGAAATTTCCAATATTTTTTCTTTTTCAAATAGGATGAGTTTTTCGTCAAGTAAAATTGCCAAGGCTTCTTGTTAAACAGCCTCAAGAAAACCACATCCTAATTCATTATGGACTTCCATTGCTGCACCAATAATTTGATAACATTCATCTTTGAAGGGGAATTCTTCAGAAATCATTTGTGTTTTAATTTGAGTTCATTTATGGACTTTTTTTCGCCCTCCATCTGTCTATACTAATCCACAGATAAGAATATCAGTAGGAATTATTAGAGTGAATTTGTGGACTATCTCAAGTTTTTCTTTTCTTTTTCTTGGCTGCAGGAAATAGCACATTATTTAGAATCAATCGGTAACCTGCCGAATTCTTTTTCAAATTCAAATCAGTTGGAGGATCACCAACCAAATGCTGGTAATCTTCAGGATCATGTCCTCCATAAAAAGTCCAGGTTCCTTTACCAAATTTTCCATGTATATACCTAGCCTCTCCTGCCGATTTATTCTCTCCCATGATCAAAACTCCGGGCTTAATCAAATCCTTTTTAAAAGCTGTGGTCTGCCCCATGAATCCCTTAATCATATTTTTATGATTTTGACACAACATTGTAGGAACCGGATCCCATTTGGCTGAAAAATCAAACAGGGTAAAATAATCTTCATCACGTCTTACCTTTCGAGTTAAGGTTACATCAATATCCGAAAACTCATACACATATGGATTGGTTTCCAACTTAAAATCAGTAAATGCAAAAGTTTTATTATAATCTAACTTTTCCTGAGCATGCTCATCAATGGGATCACCATCAAAAACATGATTGCAAATATCCGTTTTATCTGCTGCAAGGGTAATATCGAAAGTATCGGTAGCCGAACACATGGCAAATAAAAAGCCACCATTCTCAACAAATTTCCGAATGTTTTGCAAAACTGCCTTTTTTAAATCTGACACTTTTGAAAATCCATACTTTTGCGCTCTTGCCAAATTATCTTTTACCTCATCCTTATACCATTGCATATTTCGATAAGAAGCATAAAATTTACCGTGCTGCCCGGTAAAATCCTCATGATGCAAATGAAGCCAATCATAATCAGATAACTTATCACTTAAAACCTCATCGTCGTAGATAATGTCGTAGGTAATTTCTGCATAAGTTAGTGCTAAAGTTACCGCATCATCCCAAGGCTTTTTTCCCTTGGGAGTATAAACGGCAATTTTGGGAGGCTTCTCTAACTTAACGGCGTCCATATTTTCTTCGGGAGAAGAAATCTCATTCATGATCTGCGATACATTGGCATCGGAAATTACAGCATAACTAACGCCACGAATTTTGCATTCATCCTCAATACTTTTGCTTAATGGCAAGAGAAAAGAACCACCTCTATAATTCAACAACCAGTGTATTTCATGATTGTTTTGCAAAGTCCAATAAGCAATTCCGTATGATTTTAAATGATTCTTTTGTGAATTATCCATAGGAATAAGCAGACTTGCCGCGAAGCCAGGAATATAGGCTAAAAGGAAAAAAGTTAGAATTAGATATGATTTTGAAAAACCCTTCATAAGTCGAATCGAAAATTGATTTAATTCGAAAGTACAAAATCACAATCTAAGGAAAAAGTGAATCCTCCAATTAAGTTCATAAAAGCAAGTCTATGAATACACACACAAATAAGTGTTTATTTCAGATTCGTGTAAATTGGAGTGTATTTGTAAATAAATAATAAAACCATCAAAATCAATTATCAGATATCTTAAACAGGTCCACAAATGAACACGAACAAACACAAATAATTCCCTACAAATATTCGTGTGAATTTGTAGATAAATAAAAAGTAATTAATTATTTAAGAGGATTTGTGGAGATCCATGGAAAACATTTAAAATGGAGCAGCATCCTCAAAATCGCTTCCGCCAACAAGACCCGCATTTGGATCTTCGAACCCTCCTCCTGGATCCTGATTCATACTCGAGCTAAAGGTTTTCACCTCTTCAGGACCTTCATCTCCAAATGGATTCAAACTTTCGCCTTCCAAATCCATAAATCGAGCCAATTGATTACGGAATCGCAATTGAATTTCGCCTACCGCACCATTACGGTGCTTTGCGATAATGATATCAGCAATACCAATTAATGAGTTTCCTTCAGCATCTTCAGTAATACCATAACGTTCCGGACGGTGAATAAATAGTACCATATCGGCATCCTGCTCAATCGCTCCAGACTCACGAAGGTCGGAAAGCATTGGCTTCTTCGCATCACCGGTACGCTGTTCAACACCACGATTCAACTGAGAAAGTGCAATTACCGGAATATTCAACTCCTTTGCAATGATCTTTAACTGACGTGAGATTAAAGATACCTCCTGCTCACGATTCCCTCTCATGTCGGAACCTGCTGTCATCAGCTGCAAGTAGTCAATAATCACACAACCAATATCGTATTTGGCCTTTAGTCGACGACATTTCGAACGCAATTCATAAATAGACAAACCAGGTGTATCGTCAACATAAATCGGAGCATCAACCAAATCCTTAATCTTCACATGCAATTGTTCCCATTCGAAATCTTCCAGCTTACCATTTCTTAGCTTCTCTGAACCCAACTCTGTTTCACTGGAGATCATACGTTTCACCAACTGATCACCACCCATCTCCAGAGAGAATATCGCAATTGGCGCTTTGTGTTCAACCGCCATATTTCTAGTCATGGAAAGTACAAAAGCTGTTTTCCCCATAGAAGGACGAGCAGCAATAATTACCAAGTCAGATTTCTGCCATCCAGAAGTGATTCTATCCAAAGCCGTAAATCCGGAAGGCACCCCACTTAATCCATCAGGACGTTTTCCAGCTTCTACAATTTGGTTGATTACCTCATCGGCCAATGGACGAATGTGTGCTGATTCCTTTTTGATATTTCCCTCTGCAATATCAAAAACTTCCTGTTGAGCTTTGTCCAACAAATCCGCAACATCAATACTATCATCGAAGGCTTGATTTTGAATATCGGAAGAAACCCGAATTAACTCACGTTGAATGTGCTTCTGAGCAATAATACGAGCATGAAACTCGATATGAGCGGCTGACGCTACACGGTTTGTAAGCTGAGTAATATAGAATGGTCCACCAACATCATCCAAGGTTCCTTCTCGCTTTAACTCTTCAGTTACTGTAAGAATATCTATAGGTTCTTCCTTGGTAGAAAGATTCATAATTGCCTTATAAATCTTTTGGTGAGCATCTTTGTAAAAAGAATCGACTTTTAACAAATCACCAACCGAAATAATTGCGTCTTTCTCTAACATTAAAGCACCCAACACGGCTTCTTCAAGCTCTACTGCCTGAGGTGGCACTTTTCCGTACTCAAGATCAATTTTATTTTTCGATTGATTTTTATAATTGTTTGCTCCAGCCATATACTTCTTAAATAATTTATTCAACAGATTTCAACACTTTCTCTCTCTCACTTAATCATTCAAATTCGTGTCGAAAAATTTGAGAATGCAAAGATAAAGATAGAAAATTAAAATGCCATAATTTGATTTTTTTTGCTCTTTAAAACGAGTATTTTTAAGCCACATTTATCAAGAACACAAAATATGCTTTGCTTTCCAAATGCCAAAATAAATTTAGGTCTTAACATTATTGAGAAAAGACCTGACGGATTTCACAATATAGAAACTGTTTTTTACCCAATTCCACTATGCGATGCCCTGGAAATTGCTGAAAGCGATTCTTCAGAACAATATGAATTTACATCATCAGGAATTCCTATTGATATTGATCCTTCGGAAAACATTGTGATTAAAGCTTTTGATTTAATTGCTTCAAAATTCAAGATCCCTCCAACAGCAATTCATTTGCACAAAAACATCCCATTTGGTGCCGGGCTTGGTGGTGGATCGGCTGACGCTGCATACATGATTAAAATGCTGAACGATTTTTACAAACTAGGCATGAACTTCCAACAAATGGAAGAGTATGCAGTTCAAATCGGTAGCGACTGCCCTGTATTTATTAGAAATCAACCGGTTTTTGCCGAAGGCAAAGGTGAAATTTTCTCGCCAATACAGCTCGATTTAAGCAAATACCATATCGTCTTAATAAAACCTGATATCCACATTAGTACTCCAGAAGCTTATTCGGGTACTTCTCCTAAAAAACCAGAAAAATCGGTAAAAGAATTAATCAGTTTTCCATTAACAAAATGGAAAGAGAATATTATCAATGATTTTGAGAATAGCATTTTCCCAAATCATGCTGAGCTTGAAACTTTAAAAGAAGAACTTTACGAATCGGGTGCTATTTACGCAGCAATGTCGGGAAGTGGCTCAAGCATTTTTGGCCTATTTGAAAAAGAGCCAACGATTTTGGAGAACTGGAAAAAGTATTTTACCTGGAAAAGTAAACTATAAACAAACAAAAAGGGATTGTCATTACAACAATCCCTTAATATTTTCATATCAGAAAGATTACTCAATCTCTACCATTAACATTCTGTTAGGGACTTTTACTCCTTCTTCAACATGAATCTTTTTAATAACACCGTCGAAAGGCATTTCGATCAGATTCTTCATCTTCATCGCTTCAAGAATCATTAAGCTTTCTCCAGCCTTTACTTCCTGCCCTTCTTTTACGAAAATTTCAACAATTGTTCCCGGAATGAAAGACAGAAGGTTCTTAGGATTTGGTCTTTCCCAATTTTTTCTATTCTCAAACTTCTTGGTTAACTCTGTTTTGTATACAGTACCATCAACGTTGAATTCTTTTAAATTTTCCATAACGAATAATTTTTAGAATGGAGGAATACCGTGTTTTTTCGCAGGTCTTCTATCAACCTTATTGTTCGAAACCTCAATTGAGTGTAACAACATGTTACGAGTCTCTTCAGGCTCGATAACAGTATCAATATAACCTTTAGCCGCTGCAACATAAGGATTAGCAAACTTCTCTTTATATTCAGCAACTTTTTCTTTACGCATTGCTTCAGGATCTTCAGCATTCATAATCTCCTTACGGAAGATAATGTTAGCAGCTCCTTCAGGTCCCATTACCGCAATTTCAGCAGTTGGCCATGCAAACATGAAATCTGCCTTCATATGACGAGAGTTCATTGCAATATAACCTCCACCGTATGCTTTACGGATAATCACTGTAATCTTAGGCACTGTTGCTTCTGAATACGCATAAAGAATTTTCGCACCATGACGAATAACACCCATGTGCTCCTGATCAACACCTGGTAAGTAACCTGGCATATCCTCAAGAGTTACAATTGGAATATTAAATGAATCACAGTAACGGATAAAACGAGCAGCTTTATCAGATGAATCACAATCCAATACACCTGCCAATACCATAGGCTGATTTGCTACAAAACCTACAGTTTCACCATTCATTCTACCGAAACCAATAACGATATTTTTCGCAAAGTTCTCCATGATTTCGAAGAAATCAGAATCATCAGAAATTGCTTTGATTACGTTACGGATATCATATGGCTGAGTTGGGTCAGCTGGTACAATTTCCTCAATTTTGTATTCTGGTTTTGGTGGCTTTGGTGGGAAAGCTTTAGCTTTTTTACCGTTGTGCCATGGAATGAAGGTTAGGAGCTTCTTAATTTGTTCGAAGCATTCGTACTCGCTTTGAGCATAGAAATGAGCATTACCTGTAATTTCGCTATGTACTCTAGCTCCACCAAGTTCTTCCATACTAATTTCTTCACCCAAAACAGTTTTAATTACCTCTGGACCGGTAATGAACATCTTTGAGATGTTTTCAACCACAAACACAAAGTCGGTAAGTGCAGGAGAATAAACAGCTCCACCAGCACAAGGACCAAGAATTACAGACAACTGAGGAATAACACCAGATGCTAAGGTGTTACGGAAGAAGATTTCACCATATCCGGCAAGTGAGTTAACACCTTCCTGAATACGGGCTCCCCCTGAGTCGTTAATACCAATCAATGGTACACGCATTTTTAACGCATGATCCATGATTTTAGTGATTTTTCTCGCATGCATAAGACCAAGAGAACCCCCAGCTACAGTAAAATCCTGTGCAAAAATACAAACAGGCTCACCGTAAATAGTACCGGTTCCAATGATAACTCCATCACCATGAAGTTGCTTCTTTTCCATGCCAAAGTCGCGGGCTTCATGCTCTACAAATAAATCATATTCATGGAAAGAGTCCTCATCCAAAATAGATGTTACCCTTTCACGAGCAGTCAATTTCCCCATTGCAACTTGCTTCTGAATGGCTTTCTCACCACCACCTTGAAGCACTTTTTCTTTTCTCTTTCTAAGATCAAGAATGTTTCGTTTCAATGACATAATCTGTACATTTAGTTAGAAAATATATATTTCTATATATGTTGAATTCCGTGCAGCACACAAAATTCCAAGCTACAACGTTAGTAATTTTTGCGCTAGAAAAAAATTCTGGCGTAAAATACCCATACAGAGCAGCTATATAAAATAAGCTCTTTACATTGATTATCAAAACTTTTCCTAAAAAACTATTTAGAACAGTTCTATTTAGGGGCGATTCGATATAAGTACAAAGCGACACATGTAAAAACAATATTTGGCAACCAAACTGCTAACATCGGGTTCATACTACCATTGGTAGCAAAAACAACCGAAATTTGTAAGAAAAGTATAAACGAGAAACTTAACAGCAAACCAATTCCCAAATGAAGTCCCATTCCTCCTCGAATTTTACGAGATGCAAGTGACGCACCAATTAAAGTAAGGATGAATGTTGAAAATGGATTAGCCATTCTTTTATATTTCTCAATCTTATAAGCATTAATATTACTGTCTCCTCTCATAGTCTGCTGATCGATATAATCGTTCAGCTCGGTATAGTTCATTGCCTCAACTAAATATTTTTTGCGCCCAAATTCCTTTGGACCAAAACTTAAAGTTGTATCTATTTTTTTACCGTGTTCAAAACTCTCTTTGTCACCATCAATGTTTCTGATAAAGTAATCATTAATGGTCCACTTATTTTTTTCTTTATTCCATTTAATATTTCTCGCCGTCAGTTTCGATTTCAACTCTTTCCCTTCGAAATTCTCCAATGAAAATCGGTAACCTGTATTGCTTCCTGTATCCCAGTTATGCATATAAATAAATACACCTGGTTCAATCTGGCGATGAATATTTCGTTCCTTGTTTCGGAACTTCTTTTTTATGTAGGTTTCGTTAAATTCTATTCTTTTTGCATTTGCCGGCGGAATAATGAAATTACTCAATGCAAAAGAGAACACACCAATAATTAATGATGCTATAAAATAAGGAAACATCATTCTCCTAAAGCTAATCCCACTACTAAGTATGGCAATAATTTCGGTATTATAAGCCATTTTAGAAGTAAAGAATATTACTGCAATAAAGGTGAATAAGGCACTAAATAAGTTCGCAAAATAGGGTATAAAATTCAAGTAATAATCAAAAAGAATCGCATTAAGTGGTGCCTCTTTGTCGATAAATTCATCAATATGCTCCGAAAAATCGAAAATAACTGAGATACTAATGATTAGAACAATCGCAAAAAAGAATGTACCCAAAAACTTTCGGATAATATATAGATCTAATTTCTTCAAAACCTGTTTTTTATTTTCTGATACTCTCGGAAAACCCGAATTTAAATTTGCCGAATTAAAAGTAAAACTTATTCTTCAAATATCAATTACAACTGACTTATTGTAAGATTTTTTAACACTTATAAACGTGTAGCCAACTTTTTAACCATGATATCTTTCCATGCTGCAAAAGTTCCAGCATTAATTTGCTCTCTTGCCTCACGAACCAACCACAAGTAAAATGCTAAGTTGTGGATACTACAAATTTGAGATCCCAATAATTCACCAGAATGTACCAAATGGCGCACATATGCTTTGGAATAAGCTGAATCAACAAAAGAAGTTCCATTTGGATCGAGTGGCGAAAAATCATCAGCCCATTTCCTATTCTTAATATTAATGATACCTTCACTTGTAAAGATCATACCATTTCTACCATTTCTGGTTGGCATCACACAATCGAACATATCTACCCCGCGTGAAATGGCTTCCAAGATATTTACAGGAGTTCCCACTCCCATTAGGTATCGAGGTTTATCTTCTGGCAGAACATCATTCACCACTTCAATCATGGAATACATTTCCTCTACAGGCTCGCCTACAGCCAAACCTCCAATTGCATATCCTTCACGATCAAGCGAAGCAGCATGTTCAGCAGCTTTAATTCTTAAATCATCGTAAACACAACCTTGTACAATGGGAAACAATGTTTGTGAGTAACCATATTTAGGATCAGTTTCATCGAAACGTTTTACACATCTCTCCAACCAACGCTGGGTAAGTTCCAGGGAGTTTTTAGCATATTCATAGGTTGATGTTCCCGGAGGACATTCATCAAATGCCATAATAATATCGGCACCAATGGTTCTTTGAATATCCATTACATTTTCCGGCGTAAAGAAATGTTTCGATCCATCAATATGCGAGCGGAACATTGCTCCCTCTTCTGTCAATTTTCTATTGTCAGCCAAAGAAAATACCTGAAATCCTCCACTATCAGTCAATATAGGTCTTTCCCATCCATTAAACTTATGCAATCCTCCTGCTTTTTCAAGAATATCCAAACCAGGACGCAAATACAAGTGATAAGTATTTCCCAAAATAATTTCAGCATTGATATCATCACGAAGTTCACGCTGGTGTACTCCTTTTACCGAGCCTAGTGTTCCCACAGGCATAAATATCGGAGTTTGTATTTTTCCATGATCTGTTGTTAACTCTCCTGTTCTTGCAGAAGACTTTGGATCGGTTTTGTGTAATTTAAAATCCATATTGACTGTTTTAAAACTGCAAAATCCAAGAATCGGTTTTTGCAAAATCGGCAGCAAAGATACTAATAAATCTTAATCATGAATATAATAGGCGCTACAGACCAAAAACAACAATCTTTAAAACAGTTTTTTTCAATAAAAAATGCCTTCATAGGCTCTATTTATCATAGATTCGTTTAAATTTGGACTGCACAAAAAAATATAAAATTGGAAACATATTTTTATCACCCTCTCACACCAATTCAATGGTTTTTAATTATCGGATTGGTTCTTACATTTCTTATAGATTTAATCTATTCAATTTTCTATTGTAGAAAATTAAAAATTAAGGACAATTCATACATTCATTCCGAAACAATTCCTGTTTCAATAATTATATGTGCTAAAAATCAAGCACAATATTTAGAAAAGAATCTTCCCGGATTATTAACACAAGACTATCCCGAATATGAAATAATAGTTGTTGATAATGGAAGTGTTGACGATACTGAAGATGTACTGATCAGGTTGAAAAATATATATCCACACCTTAAATCAACACAAATTCCAATCGACGAAAAATTCAAACACAATAAGAAACTTGCAATAACAATTGGTGTTAAAGCAGCAAAGTACAACCAGGTTATTCACCTAAATCCAAATGGTTTTCCCAACAGCAAAACATGGCTATCAAACACAGTTGTAATTGCCCAAGGTAAACTATACAATGCCTATAGCAATTTCGAATATCAAAAAGGATTCTTTTATAACTTCATAAGGTATGATATTATTAAGCAAACCATTAAGATATCTGCATTTACAAGTATAAATAAGTTGTACGCAGGCAATTCTTTTAACATGAGTTTTTTGAAGTCTGACTTTCTTGAAAACAAAGGATATGCAGGAAATGCACATTTCGAAGCAGGCTACGATCACATTTTAAGCATGGATTTAGCTAAGAAGTCTGATTATACATTCTCCACAAATCCTGATAGCAAAATCACTATCGACGCAAAAAACCATTATAATATCTGGAAAACGATTAACAAGTATTACTTCAAGAGCAGAAAGTACATTCCATATAAAAGAAAACTACTGCTGGATTTAGAACCAATAGCACATTTTCTATTCGTAATTCTTCTTATTCCAGCCTTGATAAAAACACAACTATATTTTTCATTACTTGCAATATGCATGGTCAAAATTTTTATAAAAGGATACTGTTTTAAAATTTCAACAAGGCATTTGAGAGAAGAGAATTTATTTTTATCTTCGTATGTATATGTCTTATTAAGACCTCTGTATAAATTGCTATTTTATATACAAAGTTACATATACAGTAAACGATCATAATGGAAATAAATCCGAATCTCTCAGAAAAAGCCCAATACGACTATAGGCTGGTAAAAGCTTCAGTTAATGGCGATCAAAAAGCATATGAAGAGCTTTTTAAAAGATACAAGGACGCCATATTTTTCATGTTATTAAAAATGGTTAATAACAAAAACGACGCTGAAGATTTAACTTTTGAAGCTTTCGGTAAAGCTTTCCGTAATATCAGACAATACTCTCCCAAATATGCTTTCAGCACATGGTTATTTAAAATTGCGTCGAACAATTGTATTGATTTCCTAAGAAAGAAGAGAGGAAATACAATATCCATTGATGGAAAAGACGATGCTGAAAACGAAAGAACCATAACGCTTGAATCAAGTGGTCTTAATCCTGAACAAGAATTTGTTAAGAAACAGAAAGCAAAAATAATGCGGAATGAGGTTGGCAAGTTAAAAGAACGTTATCGCCGACTAATTGAACTTCGTTATTTTGAAGAGTTTTCTTACGAAGAAATTGCTCAAGAGCTAAAATTGCCAATAGGAACTGTAAAAGCACAATTGTTTAGGGCTCGTGAATTGCTTTTCAACAACCTTAAAGATTCTGAAGTAAAAATCGAGAAGAAAAAGAAATAATTTTTTTGTTGGAAAACGATGAATGCGAATTAGTTCTATCTTTGCCAACCTAAAATAAAATTGGCATGGAAATCATCGAAAAATATTTTACAGATTTAACTGAGGAACAAAAAGATCGTTTTGCTCAGCTTAAAGATTTGTATACCCACTGGAACAATCAAATCAATGTCATTTCGCGTAAAGACATTGATTCTTTATACCTACATCATGTTTTGCATTCATTATCGATTGCCAAAGTAATGAAGTTTGAACCTGGAACAAAGATCATGGATGTTGGCTGCGGAGGAGGTTTTCCAGGAATTCCATTGGCTATTCTTTTTCCTGAATGCGATTTTTACATGGTAGATTCCATTGGAAAAAAGATAAAAGTAGTAAACGAAGTAGCTGCAGCCTTAAAATTAAAAAATGTAAAAGCAGAACACACTAGAGTTCAACAGGTAAAAGAAAAATTCGACTTTATTGTAAGTAGAGCCGTTACTGCATTTCCAAAATTTGTGAACATGGTTCGCAAAAATTCTTCACCAAAAGATAAAAATAGTTTGGCCAATGGTATTCTTTACATCAAAGGAGGAGATTTTCAGAAAGAAATAGCCGGATACGGCGATAAAGTGCAGCTTTTCGACTGTACCAACTTCTTCGAAGAGGAGTTCTTTGAGACTAAAAAAGTTGTACATCTTGAGCTTTAGGAAAAATATTTTGCATCATCCTTTTGTTAGATTAAAAAAAAACTTATTTTTGCAGTCCAAAATCAACGCATATAATAACTTTATTCGATAAAAATTTTTCGCGATGAAAAGAACATTTCAACCATCAAATAGAAAGAGAAGAAATAAGCACGGTTTCAGAGAGAGAATGTCTTCTGTAAGCGGAAGAGCAGTACTATCTCGTAGAAGAGCTAAAGGCAGAAAGAAAGTTTCTGTTTCAAGCGAGCGCAGACACAAAGCTTAATTTTACAATTAAGTAACCGATATACAGAAAGTAAAGAATTCAAATTCTTTACTTTTTTGTATTTTAAGGTTTCAACCTTTCTAAAATTGATTGAGTTCCAAGGGAGCTCTTTTTTTTTGCCTTTTTTTGTAAGAATGAAGCTGCAATTCCAGTAGCTCATTTCTTAAATCTAAAAATCTCTGCTATTTTTGTAGAACGCAAAAACTACTGAAATAATAAGTATTTTTTGTCGTTAATGAACTATTGACTTTTAATGACGATAGCCAACCCAAAAGAAAACAGACTCGAATGAAATCAACTAATTTTTTTAAAAGCAGATTCTTTTTAATTCAGTTAGGCATTGCTTTACTAATAACAATTGCTATTGTATGGATTACTCTTTCAGGATTAAAATGGTATACACATCATGGCGAAAAATTAACCGTTCCAAATTTGTATGGAACAAGCCTCGAAGATGCTGCCAAAACAATAGATGAAGAAAATCTGCGATTCACTGTTTACGATTCAATTTACAATCCGAAATATGAGCCGGGAACTATTTTGGATCAAAGACCTGTGGCCGGAGCTATTGTAAAACGAAATCGAAATCTGTTTTTAACCATTAATGCGCACCAACCAGAACAGGTACGTTTCCCAAATTTAGTTGACAATTCGTTCCGTCAGGCTTACGAGTTACTTATTACCAATGGATTTAAAATTGGTCGATTAGAATATGAAAAAAGTCAATTTTTCAACTTGGTACTTTACCCTAAATACAAAGGCGATTCAATCGGATCAGGAAGCATGATAGATAAAGGTGCAACCATTGATTTGGTATTGGGAAGAGGTAATACATTCGGAGTTTTGGCTCCCAATTTAATGGGAAAAAACAATACCCAAGCCAAGGAGAAAATAATCATGTCAAATTTAAATGTTGGCAAGATACAATTCGATGAATCAGTTAAAAGTCAAATTGATTCTATACAAGCAAAAGTATTCAAACAATATCCAGCTTACAACGAAAATCGAAAAATTCGTCCAGGGAACAATATTGATCTTTGGCTGACAAAAGATACTCTTAAGCTTCAACATGCAGATTCGCTGCTTCAACAAAGATTAGGCAAATTGCTTTATTAAAACACAGCAAAAGTAATGACACAAGAACCAAAAGATAATATCAACCCGGAAGAGGAATTAGATAATAATCAGGAAGTATTCGAACATTTTCGTTTTGAAGTTGATCCTGGACAAAGCATGCTTAGGATCGACAAATATTTGGTAGACCGAATGCAGAATGCTTCACGAAATAAAATTCAGGAAGCTGCTGATGCCGGATGTATCAATGTTAACGACAAACCTGTTAAGCGTAACTACAAGGTAAAACCGAACGATATTATCACCATTGTTTTGAGCTATCCTCCACGCGAGATTGAAATCATTCCTGAGGATATTCCTTTAAATATTGTATATGAAGATGAAGCCTTCCTGATTGTTAATAAAAATCCAGGTATGGTGGTTCATCCATCTTACGGACATTATTCCGGGACTTTGGTAAATGCCCTTGCACATCATCTGAAAGATTTGCCACTTTTTAATTCAAAGGATCCTAGACCAGGTTTGGTACATCGTATCGATAAAGATACATCTGGTATTTTGGTAATTGCAAAAACCGAAGAAGCCAAAACCAAACTTGCATTACAATTCTTCAACAAAACCAGTGATAGAAAATATCGCGCTTTGGTTTGGGGAAATTTGGAAAACGACGAAGGAACAATTACTGGTCATATTGGAAGAAATTTAAAAAACAGAAAAGTTATGGATGTTTTTCCTGATGGAGAATATGGAAAGCATGCTGTAACTCACTATCGAGTACTGGAAAGATTGGGATATGTAAATTTAGTGGAGTGTATTTTGGAAACAGGACGAACTCACCAAATTCGCGCTCACTTCAAGCATATCGGCCATCCTCTTTTTAATGATTCTGATTATGGTGGAGATCAAATCTTAAAAGGAACTACCTTTACCAAGTACAAACAGTTTGTTCAAAATTGTTTTAAAATTTGTCCAAGACAAGCATTACACGCTAAAACTTTAGGTTTCGATCATCCTACAACAGGAGAATACATTTCTTTCAATTCGGAGATTCCTGAAGACATGAGCAGTGTAATTCAAAAATGGAGAGATTATACAGCTAGCAGAGAAGAATAACAAAGTACTATACACCCATGAAAAGAAACATTGCTGTAATAGCAGGAGGAGACTCAGCCGAGATTGTAATTTCACTTCAAACGGCCGATCATATTTTCAATACTCTTGATAAAGATCTTTACAATCCATACTTAATTGAATTAAAAGAATTAGAGTGGAATGTAAAAATTGAGAATGAATCCTACCCTATCGATAAAAATGATTTTAGTTTTACCAAGAATGGAATTAAAACAACATTCGATTTTGCATACATTGCAATTCATGGTACTCCAGGCGAAAATGGGATTCTTCAGGGATATTTACAACTATTAAGAATTCCACACTCAACTTGTGATGTTTTAAGCAGTGCATTAAGTTTTAACAAACATGCCTGTAATTCTTACCTAAAAAGCTTAGGTTTCGATTTTGCAAAATCGGTTCTCCTAAAGAAAGATGAAGAATATTCTATTGAAGAAATTCATGCAAAATTAGGAATGCCTTGCTTTGTTAAACCAAATGCTGATGGTTCAAGCTTTGGAATTTCAAAGGTAAAACAAGTTGAGAACTTAAATGAAGCCATTGAAAAAGCATTTAAGGAAGGGAAAGAAGTTATTATAGAAGAGTTTATTGATGGATTAGAATTCACTTGTGGTTTGGTAAAAACCAGAAAAGAGAGTTTAGTATTTCCCGTTACCGAAGTACTTCCAAAGAAAGAATTCTTCGATTTCGAAGCCAAATATGATCCAAATATGGCGGAAGAAATTACACCAGCACGAATTTCTGAAGAGTTGTCAGATAGAATTCAAACCATATCTTCCCAAGTTTACGATGCCCTAAAATGTAAAGGCATTGTTCGCGTAGATTATATGATCAAAGAAGATGAAATTTTTATTCTGGAAGCCAATACTGTTCCAGGTATGACTGCCAACAGTTTTATCCCTAAACAGGTTGCTGCTATGAATCGTGAATTAAAAGACATCTTAACTTTAGTTATCGAAAATGAATTCCTATAAGCATTTTAAAATAGCTTAAACCACTGATTAGGAAAGTTTTATAAATTCACAGAAAAATGAAAAAAAATGTATTTTTTTTCATTTTTTTTTACGCGTACGAAAGGCCTTATTTTTAGGGATTCTTTCCTTTTTTATGAAAATAACTACCTGAAAACTAAGCTAAAACTATTAGAACATCACGAACTTTTTACAAACTTATACGTAATAGGATATAGATTTTAATGGATTATTTTTCAATTCATTATTTCATAGTTAAATTTTAGGGTTAGTAATAGAACATTACAAGGAGGCAGGGGCAGCCTCCTTGTTTTTTTTGCCCTTTTGCGAATAAAAAAATCCGATGAGAAACTCACCGGATTTATATATCAAATTATCTTATTGACTAATTAGTCTGCATCAATGTACTCTTCGTTGTATACTTCCAAAGGTGCACATGTACACATTAGGTTACGATCACCAAAAGCATCATCCACACGACCAACTGTTGGCCAGAATTTGTTATCAGCAACCCATTTTAATGGATACACCGCCTTCTGACGAGTATAAGTGTGATTCCACTCATCTGCAGTTAACACTTTGTGAGTATGAGGAGCATTTTTCAATACATTGTCAACAGTATCAGCAACACCATCTTCAATTTCCTTCATCTCTTCATTGATCTTAGCCAATGCTTCAATGAAACGATCCAATTCTTCCAATGGCTCACTTTCGGTTGGCTCAACCATTAATGTTCCGTGTACAGGGAATGACAATGTTGGAGCATGGAATCCATAATCCATCAATCGCTTAGCAATATCAGTATCAGTAATTCCTACTGACTTGTTGAACTCACGACAATCGAAAATCATTTCGTGACCAACGCGTCCGTTCTCACCTGTATAAAGAATCTTAAAGCCTAATTTTTGGAATGAAGAAGACAAGTAATTGGCATTCAAAATCGCCATTTTAGTGGCCTCAGTCAAACCTTCAGCACCTAACATTGCAATGTAACCGTAAGTAATTGGCAATACGCTTGCAGAACCAAACGGAGCAGCAGCTACAGCAGTAATTGCATTTTCCCCACCAGTTTTCACACATTTGTGAGATGGTAAGAATTGTACCAAATGTTCAGCAACGCCAATTGGACCAACACCAGGACCTCCACCACCGTGAGGAATTGAGAATGTTTTGTGTAAGTTCAAGTGACAAACATCAGCGCCAATTAAACCTGGATTAGTTAAACCAACCTGGGCATTCATGTTTGCACCATCCATGTACACCTGACCACCATTCTCATGAATAAGATTCATCATTTCCTTAATTCCGGTTTCGAATACACCGTGAGTAGATGGATAGGTAATCATGTAAGCACATAAATCTTCAGCATGCTTTTCAGCTTTTGCTTTCAAATCATCAAACTCAACATTACCATTTTCATCACATTTTACAATAACAGGTTTCATTCCTGCAACTGTTACTGAAGCTGGATTAGTTCCATGAGCCGAAGAAGGGATCAAAACAACATTTCTGTGTCCTTCTCCACGAGAGATATGGTATTCACGAATCACCATCAGACCAGTGTACTCACCAGCAGCCCCTGAGTTAGGCTGCAAAGTACATCCAGCAAAACCTGTAATTTCCGACAACCATTTTTCAAGTTCAGAAATCATATCGGTATAACCTTCAACCTGATTCATTGGTACGAACGGGTGAATTCCTCCAAATTCAGGCCAGCTCATTGGCAACATCGAAACTGCAGAATTCAATTTCATTGTACAAGATCCCAATGAAATCATAGAAGTATTCAAACCGATATCTTTCTTCTCAAGATTTTTCATGTAACGCATCATTGCAGTTTCTGAACGATAGCGGTTGAAAACGTCAAGAGTTAAGAAATCACTTGTTCTTGAGAATTTACCATCAAAGTAAACCTTCTCTTCTACTTCTTTTGCCTCAACTTCTTTACCAGCAGCTTTAGCAAAAATATTTAAAATGGTATTGATCTCTTCTTTGCTGATTTTTTCATCAGAAGAGATACCTACAGTTTTTTCATCAATGTAACGGAAGTTCATTTCAGCCTCTAAAGCTGCATTTCTGATATCTTCCATTGCAACTCCTTCAGGAAGCACAACCTCAATTGTATCAAAGAAGTTTTCTATATTTTGTGTGTATCCTAAAGCTTTTACTCCTTCAGATAATTCACCTGCACCAGCATGGATGTGTTTAGCAATTCTGTTTAAGCCTTCAGATCCATGGTATGCTCCGTAGAAACCTGCCATAGTTGCCAACAATGCCTGAGCAGTACAAATATTAGAAGTTGCTTTTTCACGCTTAATATGTTGCTCGCGAGTTTGTAATGCCATACGAACTGCATGATTTCCCTGAGCATCTTTGGTTACCCCAATAATACGCCCTGGAACATTACGTTTGTAGGCTTCACGACATGCTAAATAAGCAGCGTGAGGTCCACCATATCCCATTGGAATACCAAAACGTTGAGTTGTACCAACAACGATATCAGCTCCCCATTCACCTGGAGGGGTTAACAATACCAAACTCATTAAATCTGCAGCAACCGAAACCAAAGCTTCAGCAGCGTGAGCTTTCTCTACGAAATCAGCATAATCTTCGATACTACCGTTTGCAGCAGGATACTGTACAATAGCACCAAAAACAGTTTCATCAAACTCGAATGATTTATAATCACCAACAATTAACTCAATTCCAAGAGGATTTGCACGTGTATTTAATACATCAAGAGTTTGAGCATAGATGTTTTGATCTACAAAAACTTTATTAGCTCCAGCTTTTTTCTTAGCGCGAGAACGAAGTCCCATCATCATGTACATCGACTCGCCAACAGCAGTAGCTTCATCCAAAAGAGAACAGTTAGCCAATTCCATTTTGGTTAAATCCAACACCATTGTCTGGAAGTTCAAAAGAGCTTCCAATCTACCTTGAGAAACCTCTGCCTGATATGGAGTATAAGGAGTATACCAACCTGGATTTTCTAAAATATTTCTTTGAATTACAGCAGGAGTAATTGTATCGTAGTAACCTTGTCCAATAAAAGTTCTGAACAATTTATTCTTAGCAGCAATTCCTTTAATCTTCGCAAAATATTCATACTCCGATAAAGCTTCTGGTAAATCCAGATCTTTTCCCAATCTAATATCCGAAGGGATAGTTTCTTCGATTAGGGCTTCCAATGATGGAGCACCTACAGTTTCCAACATGGTCTCAATATCGCCGTTGCGAGGACCAATGTGACGAGAAACAAACTTTTCGCTTGCCATATTGTTGTTTATTTAGTTGTTGTTGTTTATAAATAAATTTGATTGTAAAAGTAGCAAAAGATTTAAATTTTCAAGTAGTAAAATAAGCTTTTAAAACGCTGTTTTTTAACATTCCTTCGCAAGTAGAACAATCAACTTAACCTTTTGTTTTTTAGATTAATACAAAGATGACTTTTGTCATATTTTAACTTGGGTTTTTAATCTCGAACATGTTAATAATTTTGTTTAGTCTATCAACAATCATTAAAAAAGAAAAAGCCCCTTCAAAAAGAAGAGGCTTTATATCTATGAAACTAAAATTATAATCCTTTCAGAAACACATTGTTGTTGCGTTCGTGACCAATTGTTGTCGATGGACCATGACCAGGATAAACCTCTACATCATCAGCAAGAACCAATAGTTTCTCCTTGATTCCTCCGATTAATTGTTCGTAATTTCCGTAAGGAAGATCTGTTCTACCAATACTTTCGCGAAATAAAACATCACCAGCAATCACAAATTTTTGTTCTTCGTTGTAAAACACAACATGTCCCGGCGAATGTCCCGGTACATGCAATACTTTTAATTCAGAATTTCCAAATTTGATTACATCACCATCTTTAATTGCTTCGCCCATTGCAGGAGGTTCGACAACATTCTCAAGTCCTAAACGCACCGCATAATTAGGAGCTTCTGCCAACAAAAATTCATCATCTTTATGAGCACAGGTTAGTAAATTAAACGTGTCTTTCATAAACTGATTACCCAAAACGTGATCGATGTGCAGGTGAGTATTTAATTGTTTTACCAACTTTAACCCTTTTTTTTCCACAAAATCGATTAATTTTTTTCCTTCTTCTTCGAAAAACACTCCACAGTCAATTAAAACTGCTTCTCCTGTTTCATCATGTAATATATAGGTATTTTCTTGCCAGTGATTAAACACCAATGTTTCTATCGTAATCATATTTGTTATTTTTTGTAGCCCAAATTTACATTTATTTCAACGAACTAGAAATATGTAATGATGAAAATCTAATGAGAACTAGTTCCTCTTAACTCAAAGCGATCCATTACTTCATAAACTGGTCCCTGTTGAGTAAGTTTACTTTCCATTAAAACAAATTCTGATATAAGTATTTCTTCATCTCTCCAACTTTCATGAGATTCCAGGATACTTTTTACTTTATCAGGATTTTTAACACCATATTTTATTCTGCCAATGGTTAGGTGTGGTGAAAATCTGGTATCAGGAAATTCAACTATATTTTGCAAATGCTTCAAAATTTCATCTCTCAACTGATACATCATATCATCAGTATTAACACCTATCCACAACACTCTTGCTCTGTTAATAGATGGGAATGCACCCAAGGAGTTTAATTGAATTCGAAAAGGGAGAAATTTTGCTGCACATGTCCTTAATCGATTTTTTATCAATTCTATTTTTCTTATATCAGTTGCACCAATAAACCCAAAAGTAATATGTAAGCCTTTAAAATCAACCCACTTTATCCACTCATCCTTTAAATCTACCTGAACTTGTCGAAAAATCGCACGAATTTGATCGGTATTATTTATCTTTATTGCTATGAAAATACGTTTGGTTTCCACTTGAATCTATGAGTTAAATAATTTATACCAATATTACATCAAAGTAAAATTGGTATTATAGTTTCGAGTCCACAAATTATACAAAATAATCTGCATCTAAATATTTAAATCATATCAACATGAACTCAAAGAAAAAATTTGCTGTCGTATTAGCTGGTTCGGGCGTTTACGATGGGTCTGAAATTCACGAAGCTACTTTAATATTATATGCCATTTCGAAAAATGGTGGCGAATACGATATTTTTGCTCCTAATATCGATCAATATCATGTTATCAACCACATTACTGGCGAGGAAATGGCCGAAAAAAGAAATGTATTGGTTGAAGCGGCTCGTATTGCACGAGGGAATATTAAAGATTTAAAGGAATTCGATGCTAAGGATTATGATTCTATTCTTTTCCCTGGCGGATTTGGCGTTGCAAAAAACCTATGTACATTTGCTTTTAAAGGTCCTGAATGTGATGTAAATCCAGATGTTGAGACTGCATTGAAAGCCATGTATGAAGCTGGAAAACCAATTGGAGCATTGTGTATTGCACCTGCCCTAATTGCTAAAATACTTGGCAAAGTTGAAGTTACCATCGGACAAGATATGGGAACTGCAGAGGCAATTACATCTTTAGGTGCAACACATGTGAATACTGGTCATGGTGAAATTGTTTTCGATAAAAAAAATAAAATTGTAACCACACCATGTTATATGCTTGATGCAACAATTGCTCAAATTGGTGAAGGAGCCGAAAATGTTGTAAAAACAATAATGGCTCTATAATAATTGACACAGAAAGTTCAGAATATTAAAATGGAAGTACGCATAGTTTACAAATGCGTACTTTCTTTATTATTGAAACAATGAAGAACAGAAATACCAAAGATCCTGGCGAAAACCATATTTACCCTTTTATTATATCGAATATTTTAGTGTTTGTAGGGATATTTTTCAGCTTAAATTCTGCTCCCGAAGTAGCTATTATTTTATACTCCATGTCGCTTAACTTGTTTATTCACTGGCTTGGATTTTACAGTTCTACAAAAAAGAAAATTGCTCGTTTTTCTGAGTACTATAATAATTTAATGATTGGCATTTTCTGTGTTTCATCGGTAATTCCAGTTTTTATATTAATGATATCATTGGTCTTGGAATTCCCCGTTTCGAATTGGACCCTTTTATTGATTTCGCTACTACTGAGTTTTGTTTTCAAGTTTAGCTTGCACAAATACTTTTCATGGGAATCGGTAACCGAAAAACTGATGAACCGGTACAGAATGAGTATTGAACAAGAACGAGACGATCATTTTAAGATTCTTAAAGCACATCTCGATACCAATCCTGAAAAGTTTAAGGAATATATTGAGAAATCGCAGCTATTCGATGATAGAATTGAAAAACTATTCTAATTATTTCAGGAAATAAGCATTGCGCACATATTAAAAGGATTTCCGAACTGTGCAGAAAATTTACCTATGTGTTCGGAACCATTTCTTTTGCGCTCGAAAACTTCCTTTTGGAACGTAGCGGATAAGGCGGTGGCAACTCCCTGTTTTTAATTCGATCTAAAATTTCTTCTACCATCCAATCTTTTCCTAAAGGGTCGTACTCTGCCTTTAACGAAGTTCCAAACATCGCTGCAATTGATTGCCAAAACACGGCTGTTACCGATCCTTTTAACTCCTTTAAATGATAATAACTACTATTTCCCGATTCTCGGTCAATCAGTTTCATTAATAGCTTTCCCTGGGAAATCTTCAGTTTCATTAATGGCTTTTTGTACTCTTTCATCAAGCCTTTGTATTCTTTCCTGATTAATTTCCTGCGTTCCTTTTTACTATGCACATTTTTCAATTGTTCATTTAGTCGAACAATGGTATTGTTGGCTTCTTCGGCATATGGGTAAACAATTCTTACATTGCGAACCGTACGCCAATATTTGCGTGTACTGCGGTAATGTTTTCTTTTTCTTTTCTTGTATCTTTTAACATTTATTTCATCGAGGTTTACATGCAAATTTGTATCAGCAAAAACCACAGTATCCGGCACAAAATTGGTTCTAACTTCAGCATAAGTTTTTGCATTTGATTCTGCACCCAACAAAATCAAAATACCACACATTATTAATATGCCTAATCCAATTAATTGCTTCACAATTCAAAGTTAATCTTTCTATCTTTAAAGAAATTACCAAAACATACTATCATGCAAAAATTTATTCCCCTGTTTCTATTGCTGATTTTTTCGATAAATGGTATTGCTCAAGATCGAATAACAGGATTCAATTTTGCAACTCGCTCAGAAGTAATTGCTCAAAATGGAATGGCTTGTACCAGTCAACCATTGGCAACACAAGTGGCACTTGAAATTCTCAAATCGGGTGGGAATGCGGTTGATGCAGCCATTGCTGCCAATGCAACTCTCGGATTAATGGAACCCACTGGATGTGGAATTGGTGGTGATATTTTTGTAATTCTTTGGGATGCAAAAACAAAAAAATTGTACGGATTAAATGGAAGTGGCCGCTCACCCAAATCACTTACGCTAGATTATTTAAAGCAAAATACCAATGGAAAAATACCCGCATATGGCCCACTACCTGTTTCGGTTCCAGGTTGTGTTGATGGCTGGTTTTCCATTCACGAAAAGTTTGGTAATATGGATATGAAAGAGATTCTTAAACCAGCTATTCGATATGCACGCGAAGGCTTTCCTGTTAGCGAACTCATAGCCTATTACATGAACCGTTCAGCAGAAAAGCTGAAAAAATATCCAGGCTTTGCAGAAACCTATATGCCAAATGGAAAAATGCCAAAAAAAGGAGAAGTTTATAAGAATCCATACCTGGCAAACACCTATGAAAAAATAGCCAAAGGTAGTCGGGATGCATTTTACAAAGGCGATATTGCCAAAAGCATTGCAAAGTACATTAAAGAACAAGGCGGATTTCTTTCTTACGAAGATTTAGCCACACACAAATCGGAATGGGTTGATCCTATATCAGTAAATTATAGAGGATATTCGGTTTGGGAATTGCCGCCAAACGGACAGGGAACTGCCGCCCTTCAAATTCTTAATATCTTAAAGTATTACGATATTGCCAAGATGGGATTTGGCTCAACGGATTACTTACACACTTTTATTGAAGCAAAAAAGTTGGCATTCGAAGATCGTGCAAAATTCTACACCGATCCTGATTTTTCAAACATTCCTATAAAAGCATTAATTTCAAACGAATATGCATTGGAGCGAAAAGAATTAATCGATCCTAATAAAGCTGCTAGAGAATATCCTGCTGGAGAATTGGAACAAGGCAATACAATTTATCTTACCGTTGCTGATAAAGAAGGCAATATGGTATCACTAATTCAAAGTAATTATCGAGGAATGGGATCGGGAATGACACCTGAAGGTCTTGGTTTTGTTCTTCAGGACAGAGGGGAACTTTTTAGTCTGGATGAAGGTCATGCGAACGTGTATGCTCCCGGGAAAAGACCATTTCATACCATCATTCCTGCCTTTATTACAAAAGATGAAAAACCATACATCAGTTTTGGTTTGATGGGTGGTGCCATGCAACCATAGGGACATGCTCAGGTAGTAGTTAACCTAATTGATTTCGGAATGAACCTGCAGGAAGCAGGAGACGCACCACGAATTCGACATGAAGGTTCGTCGCAGCCAACTGGCACAAAAATGAAAGATGGTGGCTGGGTAAACCTTGAATCGGGTATTACATATCAAAGCATAAGAGAATTAATGCAAAAGGGCCATAAAATAAAATATAGCACTGGTGGATTTGGTGGATATCAGGCCATAATGTTTGACGAAAAAAACAGTGTATATTATGGTGCTTCTGAATCAAGAAAAGATGGTCAGGCTACTGGTTACTAAAACTTGATTAATCAACATTTATTTACATAAGTGGCATTTTTAATTAAATACACAAAAATCCCCTATTTATCTAGATTAATAGGTATTTGTGGAGATTTTAAAAAACATGAAATTTACTTAAGACTATTTTTTGGGATGCACTTAATTTTTACTTCTTTTGCAAATCACAATATAGTACAACAAACAAGTTTAAAAAAGACATAACAGATCGGGCATGACTAAGTATGTAGAATTAAATGTTAGATCGGAGATTGGTGAATTAGAGGGAGTAATCCTTCATACTCCGGGTGCAGAAGTCGAAAATATGACTCCTGAAAATGCCGAAAGAGCACTTTATAGCGATATTTTGAACCTTGCTGTTGCAAGAGAAGAATACAAGCAGCTAAGTGGTGTTTTAGGAGAAATTGCACAAACTTACCAGGTTAAAGATCTTTTGGCTAATGTTCTGAAGAACGACAAAGCAAAAGAGGCTGTTATTGATAAAATTTGCCTAATGGAACCTCAGGTAGGTGTAAAAGGCAATACCTATTGTATTAAAGATTATTTGTTGGATCAGGATGCAAATGAATTGGCTACTCTTTTAATTGAAGGTGTGCCACTAAAGCGAGATAACCTTACCAAATTTTTGAGCAAGGAACGTTTTGCAATGCGTCCGCTTCACAATTTCTTCTTTACTCGCGATGCTTCAATGTCGGTATTGAACGAAGTATTGATTGGTAAAATGGCTAATGGCGTTCGCGATCGCGAATCATTAATCATGCAATCAATTTTCGATTATACTCCAGGCTTTAATACAAAAACGGTAAATCCAATCGATAATCCATCAGTGGATCCTAATTGTATGATTGAAGGCGGCGACGTTCTTATCGCTCGCGATGACATCTTGGTTATTGGTAATGGAACAAGAACTACAACTCAAGGAATTGATTTTATTCTTGCTCAGCTATTATCGCAAAAAGAGGAAAAACAACGTCACATTTTGGTACAGGAATTACCAAGTCAACCAGAATCATTCATTCACCTTGACATGGTATTTACACTGTTAGATGTTGATAAATGTATGGTTTACGAACCATTAATCATGCGTCCAAACAAATATCAAACTGTACACATAACGATCCAAAATGGAAAAGTGCTTGATATTAGAAGAGAAAACAACCTTCTTGAAGCATTAAAAAAATTAGGTATGGATCTTAAGCCAATTTTCTGTGGTGGAAATGGTGATCCTTGGAACCAGGAAAGAGAGCAATGGCACAGTGGTGCGAACTTCTTTGCTGTAGGTCCTGGTAAAGTGGTTGGTTATGGTCGAAATATCCATACCATGGAAGCGATGAACAAAAATGGTTTCGAAATTCTTCGTGCAAAAGATATCATTCGTCATAAAGTTGAACTTTCAGATTACGAAAAATATGTAATTACCATTGAAGGTTCTGAACTACCTCGTGGTGGTGGTGGTGCACGATGCATGACAATGCCAGTACGTCGTAAACCAGTTAATTGGTAAGAAATTACACAAAATACCATATAAAGGAATCCCATTCGGATTCCTTTTTTTATTTTTGTTCCGCAATAAAGAATACAGAACAATAAAATGAGAAAATTAAAGAACAGCGAATTAGATCGCAAAAGCCTGGAAGAATTTAAAGCATCAGATAAAACTCCAATTGTTATCGTATTGGATAATGTGAGGAGTCTAAATAATATTGGTTCTGTATTTCGTACTTCGGATGCCCTTTTGATTGAAGCTGTTTATTTATGTGGCATTACCGCAACTCCTCCACACAGAGAATTGCACAAAACAGCATTGGGGGCAGAAGATTCGGTACAATGGGAATATTTTAAGAACACCGAGGATGCGGTTACAAAATTAAAAGAAAATGGATTTGATATCTACTCTGTTGAGCAAGCTGAGAATAGCGTATCTCTGGAAAATTTCGAGACCAATCCTAACAAAAAATATGGATTAATTTTTGGCAATGAAGTGAAAGGAGTACAACAAAAAATTGTTGATGCCTCTGACGGATGTATTGAAATCCCTCAATTTGGAACCAAACACTCCTTCAATATTTCGGTAAGTTGTGGTATTGTTCTTTGGGACTTGTTCTCTAAAATGAACTATCAGAAATAGCCTAAAGGTTAAATTCTAAAGTAATAATCGTTCCTGGAAAAGCCTTCTCATACTCTTTTGAGAAGGTTCGTTGTTTTACCTGTTTCCAAACTGCTGTTCCCGACAAGATCTGAATCTTTCCTTGGTTTTGTTGAACAAATTGCCTGATGGTAAACAAACCAATTCCTTTGTGATTCCTCTTAAACGTAGTGGTTCCATTTTGCACAGCCCATTCAACAGCTGCTATGGGATGATTGCTTGAAGATATATCAACAAATGACTTCCCTTTGTTAACAATGGTAACAAACAACTTCTTGTTGTATACCGAAAAATAATGCGATATAAAAACCTCACGACATTTACTATGCACAAAGGCATTTCTGAAAACCTCGGCAACACAAAGTTCTATTGCCATTTTCAAATGCTGATTTAAGCTAATATCCGGTCTTTCAGGAAATATTTTGGTTTCCAGATACTCTGATAAAGCTCCTTCGTCTGGACTTGTAAAATTCTGACATTTGATTAAGTGCTTCCATAAATCTTTCTTGGCAGCACCATTCACCAATTTTTTTGTATTAAATAGGTTATCAATTGGTTCCTGAATTCCAATTAAGCGCGGCTTATTTTTCTTCTTCTCCAAGCCAGAAATTAAACAACCTAAAACTGAAAACAAGTTAGATTCAATAACTTTTGTTTCCTCAAAGTTAAATACGATTTCTTCACCATAGCATTTTTTTGTTTGATGATACAAATCGGTAAAAAATACTACACCCTGAAAGTTATTTGTTAGCTTCTGAGGAATTGTAATCTCCATCTTTTTATCCTTGTTTAATTCCTAAATAAGAATCGTCTAAGATAAAAAAATAGAATAAATATTTTAGGTATCTAAACAAAAAAAGCGATCCTAAAAAGGATCGCTTTTCATATATCTTGTAATTTTTAATTACTCAACGATAGCTTTGAATTTAGCATCTTCAAATACTTTAGCAAATTCCATATCAGACTTCGCTACTGATTTTAAAGAAGCATCTTTAGCTACTGCAGTTTCAAGGTTAGTGAAAACTAAGTTATTGTTATCAGTTCTCGCACCTACTACAGCTTTTAGGTAGTATACCATTGCAGCATCGCTAGTGTTAGCGTTTAATTTTTCAAGAGCTACATTGTTCTTACCAGCTAAAATGTTAGCTAAAGCAGCGTTTACTGATGGACAATCACCGAAGTGCTTCACAGCAGTATCGTAATCAGCTTTCATGATAGCAACAATACCTTGGTTGTAGTTAACTTCTTTACCAGCACCAGTTGCAGCACCAAAAAGAACTTCTGCTTCAGCAACATTACCGTTTACTAACTCAACAGCACCTAAGTTGTTTTTCACAACTGGGTTGTTTGCAGAAAGTTTATCAGCTTTTTCGAAGTTAGATTTAGCGTCAGCTACTTTACCCATACCGAATAAGATCATACCTGCATCGTTATAACCTCTCCAGTCTTTAGAGAATTGCTTCTTAGCTGATTCGTAAATTTTCAATTTATCGTCAGCAGACTTCACTAAAGTAGCAGAATATAATAATTCTTCAACGTTTAGTTCAGAAGGGTTGTTCATACCAAGATCTTTCAATTCAGCGTCAGACTTACCAATAAGGTCAACGTTAACAGTGAATTTAGCTCTTCTTAATTTAGGAAGTACTTCTTTCTTAACATCGTCGAAAGCAGCAGAAATGTTTCTGATTTCTTTTTCACGTACTTCAGGATCTGAGTACATAGAAAGAACACGTAGAATCAACTCTTTATCTTGGATGTTAGAAGCTTTCATTAATTTTTGGAAACCTTCCCAGTCTTCTGGAGTAACTTTAGATTTGAAGAAATCATCAGCTGCATACTCAGTCATTTTACCTCTCTTCATTTCTTTCTTGATGTACTTAGAAGAAGAAACTTCACGCTTACCAGCTAATTTCTCGTTCCAATCTTGCTTACCATCTGGAGATGCATATGCAGAAACTTCAACTCCTTTGTATTCTTTCTTTTCGTCAGCTTTAACTGCGTCTAAGTAAGCTTTAAGAGCTTTAACATCTTCAGCTTTCATTTCTGACCAACGAACTTGTGAGCTGTTGATTAGGTAGTGAAGATCTGCCTCTTGTGTTTCTGGAATAATTCTTTGGAATGCATCTTTACCCACGATATTCATTGGGTTATTTTGTACCAAAGTAGCAGTAGCAACTACACCATCAGCAATTTTGTAAGGATCGAATTCAACTGATTGCTCACCTTTGCTAGCAGTCATTCTAACTTCTAAGTCAGAAATTCTCATTGCTTGCTCGTAAGGAACTTTACCTGTATAGGTAATAGTTTTTCCAGTTTCAAAAGGAACTACAGTATTGTTTCCTTGAACTTTCTCGCCTTGTAAAGTTTTTGATGCGAATGCTTTTTCACCACCTTCGAACTTCAAAACAGGAGTTGCAACAAGAACGGCTTTTTTATTAAAATATCCGCCTGGAATGTTAACAACAACTTTTACATCAACCATATCAGCGTGTGCTTCCAAAACTTCAGGAGTCACCTGATACTTGATATCGCTTGCTTCTTTCTTCATTTTATTAAGACCAGCACAGCTTGTAAGTACCAATCCTGCTAAAGCCAAAGAAGCTAAGGAAATAACCTTTGATCTTTTCATAACAACTACTTAATTATTTTAACTTTTAAAATTATATTCTAGTTCAAAAACAAATTTAAGAAAATTTTATGCAAATTAAATTTATTCCGTCTTTTTATTTGGATTTTCAGGGCTTTCAGAGAATTATCCTATTTAAACCTTGTTTACATTCGGTTTCGAAAATTGCCTTGGTAATTTTCTCATAATCACTTTCTTGATTAACAAAGTCGATATTATTGGTATCAATCACCAAAAATTTATGACCTTGTTGTTGTTTAAAGAACTCAAAATAACTGTCTTGTATCTTTAATAGATATTCAGCAGTAATCTCTTGTTCATATTCTCTTCCTCTCTTTTTGATATTCGATAATAGTTTCTCTACATTGGAATGCAGGTAAACATACAAATCGGGTTTAGGTAAGGAATTGTAAATGATATGAAAAAACTGACGATACAAAGTATATTCATCATCCTGGAGAGTTTGCTTTGAGAATATCAAGGATTTCATAAAATAGTAATCCGAAATGGTAAAAGATTTAAACAAATCACGCTCGCTTAATTCTTTCTTCAGCTGATTGTATCTATCTGCCAGGAACGACATTTCCAATGGAAAGGAGTATTTATCAGGATCTTTATAAAATTTTGGCAAAAAAGGATTTTCAGCAAACTGCTCTAGTATCAGTTTAGCATTCCGCTCCTCTGATATTTTATGTGAAAGAGTCGTTTTCCCGGCACCAATATTACCTTCAATTACGATAAAATTATAATCCATTAAAAATGTATTTGCGTTTTTGGAGTCATAAAAATAGAAAATGAAGGGCAAATATCAGGCTTTTTTAAAAAAAGAAAGAGCCAATTTTGATAAAAAAAATCAACACCAACTTCTTAATTCTATAGTCAGTTATTTTTGAGCAAGTTAGAAATATCTTATAATTGCTTTCCTTTTCGTTTGCATTCCCGATCTTTTCTATTGCCTAAAATGTTACCCACAATCATCCCAACACCAGCACATAAGAAAAAAACAGTCGGATTAAAATGATAAAACATCCCATAAGTTAATAACAAGCCAAAAACAACTCCTACCAATGCAAATATGGCTGAGTAGGTATAAGTAAAATGATGGATTTGATAAACTCCATGCTGATTTTTCAAGTGTTTTAAAAGTTTTTCTACGCGCTTTTCATATTCACTTCTATTTACACCAGATTTGTTGATCAAACGATCCAAATCATCAATGATTTTTTCCAGCTCTACTTTTGCATATTTACAATCCAAGCAAGACGTTTGACTATTCAAAAATTTGGCAATGCGTTTCAATTTCTCAATCTGATAAAATCGAAAATCTTTTACAGATATAAAATCCTTTACTTGTTCATCTACTTTTTCAGATATCTGATCTACCCAATTGTTTTCCATCTCTTCCTTTCATTTACATTGCTAAAATAGACAAAGCATATACAAAAAAAAATCCCGGGAATAATTTCCCGGGATTAAGAATAAAAATATATCGATTATTTATTTTCTTCTTTTTTCTTTCTTTCTGGTTTTGGTAATAATACTTTTCTTGAAAGTTTAAGTTTACCAGATTTTGCATCGATATCGATTAATTTAACTTCTAATTCCTGGCCTTCTTTCAACACTTCATCTACTGTTTGTAGTCTTCTGTGTTCTATTTCAGAAATATGAAGCAATCCATCCTTACCTGGAAGAATTTCAACAAAAGCACCAAAAGTAACAATTGATTTTACCTTTCCTTTGTAGATCTCTCCAACTTCAGGAACAGCAACAATACCTTTTACTCTTGCTACAGCAGCATCGATTGATTCTTTGTTATCTGCAGAGATATCAACCACACCTTTGCCATCAACTTCTTCAATTACAATAACTGCACCAGTTACTTCCTGAATTTCCTGAATGATTTTTCCACCAGGTCCGATAACAGCACCAATCATATCCTTAGGAATATCCATAGAAACGATACGTGGAGCATGTGGTTTCAAGTCTTCTCTCGGCTCCTCAATAGTTTCACCAATCTTATCTAAAATATGAAGACGACCTTGACGAGCTTGTTCTAAAGCCTGAGCCAATACTTCATAAGGAAGGCCATCAACTTTAATATCCATTTGAGTAGCTGTAATACCATCTCTGGTACCAGTTACTTTAAAGTCCATATCTCCAAGGTGATCTTCATCACCTAAGATATCAGAAAGAACAGCATATTTTTCAGCACCTGCAGTAGAAATTAATCCCATTGCGATACCGGTAACAGGCTTCTTAATCTGAATACCTGCATCCATTAATGCTAAGGTACCAGCACAAACAGTAGCCATTGAAGAAGATCCATTTGATTCTAAAATGTCAGATACAACACGAATTGCATATGGAGAATCAGCTGGAATCATTCCCTTTAATGCACGGAAAGCAAGGTTACCATGACCTACTTCACGACGGCTAATACCACGTGAAGGGCGAGCATCTCCAGTTGAAAATGGAGGGAAGTTATAGTGAAGAACGAACTTTTCTTTTCCTTGGTACAATACGTCATCTACAATCTTTTCATCAAGTTTAGTACCTAATGTAACTGATGTCAATGACTGAGTTTCACCACGAGTAAATACTGCAGAACCATGAGCGCCAGGAAGGTAATCGATCTCAGACCAAATAGGACGAATCTCATCAGTTTGACGACCATCTAAACGCAATCTATCTTCTAACACCATATTTCTCACCGCTTCTTTTTCCACATCGTGGTAGTAACGGCCAATAAGTGTCATATTTATTTCTTCTTCCTCTTTTCCTTCAGAGTATTCAGTAACAAACTCTTCTTTAACAGCTGCAAAATCTTCAGCACGCTGGTGTTTGTTTGCATTCTTACGACGAGCAACTTCAAGTACTTTATCGTAAGTTTTGTCAATGATTAACTGACGTAATTCTTCATCATTATTTTCATGACAATATTCTCTCTTTTCAGTTTTACCAACTTCCTCAGTCAATTCAATCTGAGCCTGGCACTGAACTTTAATAGCTTCGTGAGCAATTTTGATAGCTTCTAGCATTTCAGCTTCCGAAACTTCATCCATCTCACCTTCCACCATCATAATATTTTCCATAGTAGCAGCAACGATCATATCAAGATCTGCAGCTTCTAATTCGGTACGAGTTGGGTTAATTTTAAATTCACCATCAACTCTTGCCACACGCACTTCTGAAATTGGCTCCATGAATGGAATATCAGAAACTGCAAGTGCAGCTGAAGCAGCCAAACCAGCCAATGCATCAGGCATGGTATCTGCATCTGCAGAAATCAAACTGATAGATACAAAAGTATCAGCATGATAATCTTCTGGGAATAATGGACGTAGAGCACGGTCCACAAGGCGGGATACTAAAATTTCGTAATCAGAAGGTCTACCTTCACGTTTCATGAATCCACCAGGGAAACGTCCTAATGCACTAAATTTTTCTTTGTAATCAACAGACAAAGGCATAAAGTCAACATCAGGTTTTGCGTCCTTAGCGGATACTACTGTTGCCAACAACATGGTCTTACCCATTTTTACTACTACAGATCCATCAGCTTGTTTTGCCAATTTCCCTGTTTCAATTGTGATGGACCTTCCATCACCCAATTCAATTATTTTTTCGATCACTTTCATCTTTTGTAGTTTATTTCAAACTTCATTTTTGGATAAGCAACAAGGTGTCGCCAATATATAAAAAGCAATCCCGATTGCTCGGGATTGCTTTAATATGATATTATTTACGAATATTTAAAGCTTTGATAATAGCTCTGTATCTTTCAATATCTTTTGCTTTTAAGTAATCAAGAAGGTTTCTTCTTTTACCTACTAGCAATTGCAGTGCACGTTGGGTACTGTAATCTTTTCTGTTGTTTTTCAAGTGCTCAGTTAAGTGAGCGATACGGTAAGAAAACAAGGCAATCTGAGATTCTGCAGTCCCAGTGTCTTTGTTAGACTTCCCGTACTTTTCGAAAAGCTCTTGCTTTTTCTCTGCTGATAAATACATAATTCTTATTTTAAAATTAAAATTGTTTTAAAAGATTGTTATTCACAATCAATTTGCAAAATTAAGCAATATTTTCTACAAAGCAATTTCTAAGGGGAAAAACATCCTATGAATTGAAGGAATTTTACTGAAAGTTAATATGATATGAGGACCTTATCATATTTTTTTGAGAATTAGTTTAACTCTTACGTTTTTTCAATCTTGCTTGGCATTCATTAAACTCTTATCACAAGTGATTATTTGGCTAGTAGTTTTAAGTTTAGAGCAAAAAAAAAGAGTCTCACTCCTCTTGGAATAAGACTCTTTTAAAGGTTGGCGTCGACCTACTCTCCCACATTTCTGCAGTAC
>NZ_JANQCD010000031.1 GCF_026672275.1 Marinifilum sp. D737
CAGGCTGTGCTGCCAGTGCTGCACCATTTGTAGCAGGCGCCGCTGGCTGAGTGGTAATGGTGAATTTTGTGGCCGCTCCATGACCAATGGTTTGTGAAACAGTACCATTTCCTTCACTAGATTGTATGGTCATTGTAAGAGTAGTATCCACCCGCAAAAAAGCAGATGCCGATGGATCAAAAACAATTTTATTGGCAGAATCAAAATCATAACTGCCAGGATCTAAAACATCATCTCCAAATGAAATTTGTGTAATTCCCAGACGCCAGGTCTCTCCATCAGTAAACGTTATTTCAAATAGTTCATCTACTGTTGCATTAGGGTCTGCAGTAATATCAGTTGGAACTTGAGCAAAAAGGGTAAACGAAGTAAATACCCATAGGTATCCCAGGAGTAAATATTTTTTCATAGCATAGGACTTTTGATAACTAACAGCTTGAATAAACCAAAGCACATACCAAACCTCCTATATTACTATTCTAGTGCCACTTAAGTGTTTTTACTCATTCATGTGCTTCATCTACGTTTTTGGAGAAAATAAGACACATTAATTCTGAAAGCATTGAATTCTCTATTTTCTTTTAAGATTTCTTAACAAATTCCTTTTTTGGAAGAATTATCCGATTTTGGATAAGAAAAAGCGCTAAACCAAATCTATTTTCATCTACAAACAAAGAATTAATTCCCAATAATTACTTGAACTCCAATTCAAAATTTTAAATTAAAGAGGTGGGTAAAGCCTCACTTTGTATTAACTTTTTTTTAAAAAAATCGGTTATTACAATACAAAAAAAAGACTTCTATGCTATAAAGCAAGAGAAGCCTCTTTATATTTTACATCGAACTTACGTTATTTAATATTCAAATGATTTTTGCAATAAATCCAACCCTTTCTCTTTTTCTTCTTCTTTCAACTTCATTTCTTTGTGCCTGATTTTGAAATCTCTAGAATAGTTTATCAAATGAGTTCCTCTATTCTCCAAACCTCCAAATGCTGACATTCGCTCAAAATGATAAGCAGATTGTAATAGCTCCACCTCCATTTCATTCATCTTTTCTGGAAAATCGGTTCCAAACTTACTTGCTGCCAACGAAAAGAACCTACAAATATCATATGCTCTAAAGCTAAAGTCACTTGGTTCACTCATAAACCTATTTCTAAATGTATTTACAAACTTTTCGATTTTTACTTCTTTATAATCGATAAAATATGGACTAAACAATGAGAAATTTAAATTATAATAATAGTCAGCCTCCAAACTAGTATATCTTTGCCATTTCGAGAATCCCACCAAACGTATCGCATATCTTTGGCTCAAGACATTTAAATTGGTAATGATATTCTCCACCAAAGGTTGATCATTCGATGGCAAAATCACTATGTTTTCACATGAATCGCACATGGTAGCCTCTAAACCATATCTACCATATTCATCAAACGAAATTTTCTTATATGATACTTCATCGGTTTGCCAATACAATCCTTTTTCGAACAGCTGATGTTCGATATCCTTAATCAATTTTGCTTCATTTAAATGCTTGTATCTTTCAGGATGCACAACAACAATATTCTTGTACTCAAAATCTTCACTTACATAGTTTGAAATTTGTCGACAAATTGAGTTTAATGAAGTATTCAATTGTATCACAAAAGGATTAGAATCGATTTGAGGATTCTTTGCTGACAAAGGCGAAATGATTGGAATTTTCTTTGTTCTGGCAAAATTAGCAGCTACTGCGAATGTTCGTGGATACACAGGACCAATCCAATAATCGAAATCAATAAATTGAATTTGCGATAAAGTTCTTTGTAATTTCTCAGGATTTCGCTCAGTATCAAAAACATGCAAATCTACCGACAATCCTTCCTTTTGCAAAGAATCAACAGCCAGCAATACTCCTTGATAAAAACGAATAAATTCGCGCGACTTGCGATAAATTACACGTGATTCTCTATCTGTAACAATTTCAATGGAATCTTTATAAGTTACGATCTGATTAATAGTATCGTTGGCTTCCAGATACAATGGTAAAAATAAACCAACACTCACCTTTTTCTTGGCAACCTCCGCTACCACTTCATCAACCTGTTGTATGGTATCCAAAACAACCAACTCTTCTTTAATTGTATCCTTTGGTGTTTCTTTTACCTCAAAATACTCAAGTGGTACCAAATAGCGTGGAATTCTCACCCAATCACCAGGCTGTAAAATTTTATTCTTTAATTTCGGATTTAATTTTCGAAGCTTTTTTTGCTTCATCCTAAACTCGTTTGCAATTGAATACTGTGTATCACCAGCTTTAATTACATAGTAGTAATATTTTTTATCGTGCTTTGGAACGCTTAATTCCTTCACTTCTTTTTGCTGTTGATTTTTGGGGATTTTCACCACAGAATTCAATGGCAAGGACTGATCACTTCCAGGGTTTTCCTTCTCTATAGAAGCCATTGATACACTATACTTTTTCGAAAGTGAATAAACCGTATCGTCCTTCTTTACAACATGATAGACATATCTATCATCCTCTTTTTTGACAATAACAGGCGAAATGGCCTTTTTTCCTTCAACAAAAGGAACTCGCAACACTTCATTTATGCTTACTGTAGCCTGACTTTTACCATTGGCTCTCATAAGCTCACCAAGTGACACTCCATAGGCTTTTGAAATGGAAAATAAAGTTTGTTTTTCTTTTACTACATGCAAAAGATAAGTTTTACCACCAACAACTACCTTATTTTTAGATATTTCAATTGTAGCATTCTGAGAATGAGCAAAATTAACAGTCCCTAAGAAAAGACCAATCAAGAGAAAAATGCGAAGAAAACAATTCATTAAATATTTGTTTTTCAAACGTTTATAGATTATTCAAATTGAAAGCAAAAATACTAAAGTATGCTTTGAAAACAAAATATATACAAGAATTGCGCCACAGAAAAAAACAAAATCGAAGCTGAACACCTCAGCTCCGATTATCAAATCAACACATAAAGTATCTGTAAATTAGTTTTCTACCAGAACAAACTCGTCATATTCAATCTCAAACTTTAGCTTTTGTCGAGCTTCTTCATTTGCCAAAGCCAAAAATGTATCTCTACACTCTTTATTTAATGCCACCTCTGACATCTCTGAATAGAATTTGAACTTATCCTTCTCTTTTTTCATGGCAAGAATCAATGCTTCCTGATATGATAGATCTGTTTTTGTACAATCTATATCATCAAGCGAACCTGCAATTTTCATATCCTGTACTTCATCCACATCGAACTCTATTTTAAGATCCTTCATCTTTTCGAGCCTTAACATTCTGGCAGTTTTCTCAAGGGCAATATTCATGAACAATTGCTTTACATTCTTCCGATCCATTCTCTCTGCCAAATCCGAGTAAAACTCAATTTCGTTCATTTCACTATCAATCGCATAATCGATAATTTCCTCAAAAGTTCTAAAAATTTTCATCTAACCTACTATTTTGACGTTTACAACCACATTAACTCAACCAAGCACATTACTTTAAAAAGTATCAAATCAATAAGTTACAAAACAATTGATTCGATGTCAAAAAGATTATTTGCTTTTAAGAAACCATGAACCGAAAATCTATCATTCTACACTTATTTATTCCTTAATTAAAATTGTATTTAGATGAAACATATGTATTCAAAAACCGAATATCAGCAGTATTATACACTTTCAACAAACTTTTTTTGATCTATTCACAATCTCCATTTTACTCATAAAAACAATACATAACTCTATTTCAATTAAGTCGTTATAATAGTTAAAATATAATTTCTGTTGAATAATTATTAAAACAATACTCTTTTTTTTAGTTTCATCTTTATGAATTTAATTTGTTTTTTGAAACTTTTTATCTATTTTCACTTAAGAATTCACAATTACCAATCGAAATGGATATACAAGGAGACATATCAAAATCTGAACATATTGAATGGAAATTCATTCCTCTTACCATTCAAAAACTTGAGTTGAACAAACAGTATAAAATTGCTTTAATTGTTGCTTTTGGATGTTTTTTTGGTCTTAGATTAAAAAACATTTTAACAATTAGATGGGAAGATGTTTTAAATAAAACTTCTTTTGAAATTATGGATAAAAATAAATTAAGAACCATTTATATCATTGATGATATTAATAACCTGATTCGTAGAATCTATTACAAAATGGATACGCCAGATATAGAACAGCCCATATTTCTTAACAATAGTGGTAAACAAGTTTTATCCTCTCAGTATGTTAACAAGCAAATCAAATTGCTTTTTACCAAATACGAAATACCTTATCAGAATTTATCCTCAGATAGTTTTTTAAAGACTTTTTGCATGAAATTCTTACAAGCTAAAAACTTCTCTACTGATGCCAAGAGATGGATTTCTCAATTATTAGGACACGCCTCCTGGACCATCACTGCCAACTTTTTAGGCTGTTCTAATTCTTCTGAAGACAAGGATAACTATATGATATTCTCAATGTAATCCATTAAAACAAAAATTAAAAGTTAGTCACAAAACATATCATTAACAAAATCAATATTAATTCATAAAAAAAACTAAACAATGGAAAATTTAGCTATCATTATTTTTAGTGTTCTTGCAGTAATATTATTGCTCTTCTCAATTGTTATCGTTAATCAAAAACAAGCCAAAATCATTCAACGATTGGGTAAATTTCAATCTGTGCGAAAAGCTGGTATTAGCTTAAGGATTCCGTTAATAGATCAGGTAGTTGGTGTTCAAAATTTACAAATTCAGGAATTGCGTGTTCCGGTTGAAACCATTACTCAGGATAAGGTTACTTTAAAGATTGAAGTTGCGATACAATATCTTATTAAGGCTGATATGGAGAGCATTAAAAACTCATTTTACGAGCTTGCAGATTCAACAGCACAGATAGAATCTTTTGTTTTCGATGCCGTAAGAGCAGAAGTACCAAAAATGGAGTTGGATATGGTTTATGAGAATAAAGACAACATTGCAAACACGGTTATGGAAGGTCTGAATTCATTATTGTCTAGCTATGGTTTTGACATTAAAAAGACATTGGTAGTAGACATTTTACCCGATGCTAAAGTTGTAGATGCAATGAATGCGATTAACGAACAGAAAAGACTTCGTCAAGCTGCTGAAGAAAAAGGAGAAGCTGAAAAAATTCTGATTATTAAAGCAGCTGAAGCAGAGAAAGAAAGTAAAAAATTACAGGGTGAAGGTGTTGCTTTACAACAAATGGCCGTTTTAAAAGGACGTGAAAAAGCCATTAAAGATTTAACTGTAGGAACCAACATGGAAATTAAAGACGCTACCGAATTAGTGATAAAACTAATCGACCAAGAGACACTAATCAGTATGGGAGAAAAGAATAAAAATGTGATTTTTATGACTTCCGACCTAGGTATGAAAGGAAAAATGATGGAAGCTATGGTTGGAGCTGATGTGGTTAGCAACCAACACAAAAACTAAGGCTAATTACAAAATAATATTTGACATCTAAAATCCCTAAAGTTTCCTGAGCTTTAGGGATTTTTATTTTGTCTTTTCAATTAAGATCAATTGAATTTCAAGCAATAAAAAAGCCGTAGCAATGCTACGGCTCTTCTGTATTATCAAACAAATTTTAGTTCTCAGTTAAGATGTTGTTGTCATATTCAACTTCGAATCTCAATTTGTGTTTTGCTTCTTCCTGAGCTAACATCAAAAACATATCACGTGAAACTTCATCAGATGCAGCAGCAGCCAAATCGTTATACAATTTAAATGCAGCTTTCTCTTTTTTCATCGCAATGGTTAAAGCTTCCTGGTAGGTAATGTTTGTTTTTTCAGTATCAACATCAACAAGGTAATCACCAATCTTTAAATCAGCTACCTTTTCTTCTGATACCTTATACTCCTTACCATTTTTAATAGACTCCAACTTCGCACGGTGTCCGATCTCTTCCAAAGCGTATTGCTCAAAAGTATCTTTCATTTCCTGGTGATCCATTTTCGCTGCCAAAGCAGTATAGAAATCAGCAGCCATTTGCTCTTCGTTGATAGCAAAATCTAGAATATCCTCAAGTGAATTAAATTCCTTCATATCTTATTTCAATTTTAAAGTATCGCAATCTTATTATTTCAAAATCCTTTTTAATGAAAGATAATGAATAATTTGATATAGTTATCGGTTTTCAGCATATAGCAGAGAGCATCTTTTAAGCTTTTAACTGTCCGCTAAAAGCTGTTTGCCAATACCTATTGTTCTACTTTTTGAGACAAATATTTTTCTTTCAAATATACATCCATATTGGCAGCAGCCTTACGACCGTCACCCATTGCAAGGATTACTGTAGCACCACCGCGCACGATATCGCCACCTGCAAATACTTCCGGAATAGAAGACTGCATCTTATCCTTCACTACCTCAATGGTTCCCCACTTCGATACTTCCAATCCATCAACAGAGTTTGGAATTAATGGATTTGGTGATACACCCACTGCTACAACTACAACAGTTGCATCAATAGTATATTCCGAACCTTCCATTGGAATAGGTCTTCTACGTCCTGAAGCATCAGGCTCTCCCAATTCCATTTTCTGAACTTTAACTTGTTTTACACGACCGTTTTCGTCAGCAATGTACTCAATAGGATTAGTAAGCGTTAAGAATTCAACACCTTCTTGTTTTGCATGGTGAACCTCTTCAACACGCGCAGGCATTTCTTCTTCAGAACGTCGGTAAACAATCATAGCATTTTCTGCACCCAAACGCTTGGCTGTACGTACCGAGTCCATTGCAGTGTTACCACCACCAACTACTACTACGTTTTTACCACGTAGAACCGGAGTATCTGAATCCTCAGCATCTGCTCCCATCAAGTTCACACGAGTAAGGTACTCGTTTGATGAAAGGATACCATTGGCATTCTCTCCAGGGATGTTCATGAATCTTGGTAAACCAGCTCCTGAACCTACATAGAATGCTTTGTAGCCGTCTTCTTTTAGGTCTTCCAATGAAGCAGTCTGTCCTACAATAAAGTTTGTGATGAACTTCACACCCATATTGCGTAGGTTGTCAATTTCAACGTCAACAACAGCATTTGGCAAACGGAATTCAGGAATACCATATTTCAACACCCCACCAATTTCGTGTAATGCCTCGAATACAGTAACATCATATCCTAATTTTGCCATATCGCCTGCAAATGACAATCCTGATGGACCCGAACCAATAACAGCAACTTTAACACCGTTTGATTCTGCACAATCAGGAACTGCAATTTCACCAGACTCTCTCTCCCAATCGGCAGCAAAACGCTCCAAGTGGCCAATAGCTACTGATGGTTGATTCAATTTCTCAACATAGAAACATTTCTGCTCACACTGAACTTCCTGTGGACAAACACGACCACAAACTGCAGGCAATGCACTTGTTTCTTTTAATACAGAAGCGGCCTTTCCAAACTCGCCTCTTTCAATATTTTTAATGAACTTAGGAATGTTAATGCTTACCGGACAACCTTCCATACATGTAGGATTTACACAGTCCATACAACGCATAGCTTCCTTAACTGCCTGTTCCTTAGTCAGTCCATTATTTACTTCAATTCTTTGTGATTTGATACGCTCATTAGGATCTTGTTCTGACATTTCGACCCTTTCAATAGCCATACGATCTTTGGCTTTTGTTTTCTTTTGGAGCTCAACTCTCCACTCTTTTTTGCGTTCGTTTTTTATATACTCTTCAGACCTTTCCATTGTCCTGATTTTGTTGTTGTTATTTGATTATTCCTGAAAGTGATCCATTTTATCCTGCTCTTCAGACTTGTATCCACCAAGTCTCGACATCATTTCATCAAAATCGATTTTATGAGCGTCGAACTCAGGCCCATCTACACAAGTAAATTTGGTTTTACCATCAACAGTAACACGACATGCACCGCACATTCCTGTACCATCAACCATAATACTATTTAAACTTGCCATAGTTGGAATTTCGTACTTTTTGGTAAGAAGCGAACAGAATTTCATCATAATAGCTGGACCAATTGTAATACACTCGTTAATTTTTTCACGTTGTATTACTTCTTCCATACCTTCTGTAATCAAACCTTTGTTTCCGTATGATCCGTCATCAGTCATAATGATAACCTCATCGGAATGTTTGCGCATTTCATCTTCTAAAATCAAAAGATCTTTATTACGCGCAGCAAGAACAGTAATTACCTTATTTCCCGCTTTCTTATATCCTTCTACAATTGGTAATAGTGGAGCAACTCCTACACCACCACCACAACAAAGCACAGTACCTACATTGTGAATCTCGGTTGGTTTACCTAGTGGACCAACTAAATCCGTTACGCAGTCACCTACTTCAAGAGCACATAACTTTTTCGAAGAAACTCCCATTTTCTGTACGATCATGGTAATGGTTCCTTTCTTAATATCTGCACCTGCAATGGTCAGAGGGATTCGTTCTCCTTTTTCGCCAACTCTTACAATAACAAAGTTACCTGGTTTGCGTGCTTTAGCAATTAAAGGAGCTTCAACTACAAGTTTTACTACTTTTTCTGAAAAATTTTCTTTTTCAACGATCTTGTTCATTACGTTTTTTAATAAATGAATGAAAAAACAAAACAAAAACTGATTTATTAATAAATGGAACTAGCTTATTCGCAATCGTTTCCAATCTTAATAATCAGTACTTATTTCTATTCCAAATGTAAAAAGAAGTGGCATACCTACCTACAACAAAAATGTATTTTTAAACAGTTTTTTAGTTTAGGATAAATCTAATTAAACCCTTAGATTCTCAGCGGTTTCGATAATCACCTCTTATTGCATCTAATGAATCTGTAAAATATAGCATTACAACTACTTATGCAAAAAATAAAGAGCCAATTACATTTCTCATCTCCTATCAAGAATAAGTCGAGATTAGAAAGCAAAACAAACCAGCCTCTTTATCATTTTATTTGCCAAAAGATTTTATAACAAAAATAGTTCATTTGCTTTGCCTCAAACTGAAACAAACCATAGAAATCTTTGATAAAAAAAGCACTATTCTTTTCCTTTATAAAGGAATGAACTTCTTTCTGGATTTAAGTGCAAAAGTATTTTTATATAAAAAGGGCATCCATATTATAAGGACACCCTTTGTTTTCGTTACACATTAACTTCAATTAGAAATCAATTGTTGTTCCTTCGTAACAAGCTTGGAAAATTGCCTTAATTTCTTCAAATTTTGGTTTACGAGGGTTGAATAATGTACAAGGATCATCCATAGCATTCTGCGTAAGCGTATCTAACTTCGCATCCCACTCTTCCTGACTGATACCGTACTCTTTAATTGAACCAACAACACCTACTTTTGAGCGTAAAGCTTCGATTTCCTGTGCAAAATCATCAGATGTTGATTTTCCGAACAAAGCAGCCAAATCTTCATACTTGTCAGTAACTTTTGAATTGAAACGAGCTACATTAGGCATTAAGATGGCATTACCACATCCATGAGGAATACCAAAAGTACCACCTATTTGGTGAGACATGGAGTGAACAATTCCCAACCATACATTAGTAAATGCCATACCTGCCATACATGATGCATCGTGCATTGCCTGACGAGCTTCTTTGTTGTTTGGCTCAGCATAAGCTGTTGGTAAGTTTTCGAACACCAATTCAATTGCACCTTTTGCCAAAGAATCGTTGTAACGATCAGCAATATTTGAAACGTAAGCTTCAACACCGTGACTTAAAGCATCTAAACCAGTGTTTGCAGTTACATGAGCTGGCATACTTTCACAAAGTTCACCATCAACAATTGCAACATCAGGAGTTAACTCGTGAGAAACGATTGGATATTTGGTTCCTTTTTCTTTGTCAGTAATAACAGAAAGACCAGTAATTTCGGTACCAGTACCACTAGTTGAAGGAACCGCTACAAAGTAAGCTTTGTTACGCATTTTCTTCACTGCAAATGGAGCTGCCAACTCTTCTAAAGTTGATTCAGGATACTCGTAGTATACCCACATCGCTTTTGCTGCATCAATAGCTGAACAACCACCCAAACCTACAATAACATCCGGTTGCTCTTGCGTAAAGAAATCAGCACCTCTTTTCACGGTATCGATAGATGGATCTGCTTCAACACCCGAGAATACTACTGAAGAAATTCCTGCTTCTTTCAAAAAGTCTTCAGTTCTTTTTAATGAACCATTTGCTCTTACCGAGTTACCACCAATTACGATAACTGCTTTTTTTCCTTTTAATTCTTTTAAATTTTCAAGACTTCCCAATCCGTGGAAGATCTCTTTTGGTACGATAAATTTTGCCATAACTTTTTATTTAATTTGGTTTTTATCAGTTCAAAACAATAATTCAACTGAAAGCTCTTTTCAGTCTTGAAGCATTGTTAATGATTACGCTGACAAAAGTATGGCAAGTCTCTTTCAGCATGCTTACTGAAAAAGTTCATTCGATTATTAAAAAAGGTCAAAATGAAAAATTAATAACTTTTTAAAGAATTAACTCTCTCCAAAAGCCTAATAAATAAAGGATTCTTTATTGCTTGAGAATTTCAATTGGACTAATTCCAAACTTATTCTTGAATGCAATACTAAAGTTAGATAGGTTGCTGTAACCAAAATCAAGGTAAATATCCGAAGCTGTAACATCGCCTTGCAGCAAAAGATCTTTTGCCTTTTGTAATCGCTTATCCTGCAACCACTTTCCTGGCGAAACTCCATATTCTGCAATAAAATTACGCTTGAATGTCGAAAGGCTCATATTACACAAAAAGGCAATTTCCTCTAACTTTAAATTCGAATAAGCATTGCTCTCTATCACCCTTTTAAACGGGGAATTTTCTTTAGATATCAATGAATGAAGGTACAATTCGAACTTCTCTCCATATTTTCCAATAAGATATAACATGATTTCTTCGAACTTAATGGAAAGCAGGTTTTCGTTAAAAGTTGAAGGCATGGCTGCCATTCTGGAGAGCGTACCGATATACGAAGCGATATATTCATCATTCTCTATCACAAAAAATGGTACTTCCCCTTTTAACTTCCCTTCTTGAATAGGATATTTCTTCAGGAATTCCTTTAATCTATCTTCTGAAAAGAAAAAAAGCTTACAATAATAGATATCATCATTGTCCAGAAGCTCAGTCCATAGCCAATTTCCCTCACGGATTAATAAGGATTGTTCTTTATTCACCATTACTGATGCATCGGCAAAATGAACTTGTTTTTTACCTACCTGCAAAAAACTAAACATGTTCATGCTTAAATTGACCTTGCTTTTAACTACATCACTGGTCATTTTAAAATCATAAACAAATAAATCTTGCTCTCGACTATCCGATTGAATATATATTTCAGGAATATTTGCTACCGACATGTTCACTCGATTAAATAAAGAATCTGAGACAAAAGTAATTCATTTTCTCATAAGTATTCAACAATAAAGTGCAATCTACATTTTATGCTATCTTTGAAAGACCCAAACCTTAAGCAACTCATAATGATACAAGACAAGAAAGACCATATTGAAAACCAAATAAAAGAAAAGATTGAAAAACTGGAAGTTGAAATTGTTACACTAAAAGATTTAACCCAACCCATTTCTCCGGATTCTGCCATTGGACGAGTTAGCCGAATGGATGCCATTAATAACAAAAGTGTAAACGAGGCCGCATTACGCAAAAAACAAGTCCAATTAATTGCTTTAAAAGAAACAGTGAAAAACCTGGATGACCCTAATTTTGGAAAATGCATAAAGTGTGGTACAGAAATTCCTATCGGAAGAATCATGATCATGCCCGAAAGTAAAAAGTGTGTTCGCTGTGCAAGTAGATAATATTTTTACTAGAATAAATTATTTTAAAAACTTAATTATTAGTCTACCATGTTTACATTATGCGGTATGATAGGCCCATGGCAACTTGTTATATTGGGATTAATCTTGCTTCTACCACTATTTGCTTTAATTGATATTGTAAGAAACGAATTCACCAATACAAACAAATTGATTTGGATATTGATAGTATTATTCTTTCCATTTCTTGGTCCAATTCTTTATTTTATATTTGGACTGAAACAAAAGACTAGAAAATAAAGCATGATTACCTCAATTCTATTTAACATTTGGCTACTTCTTAAAATAGTAGCCATTCTTCTGCCAATTGTTGCAATAGTAGATATCCTCAAAAGAAAATTACTGGGAATCGATAAATTGATTTGGATTCTACTGGTAATCTTTCTACCGATTATTGGCTCCATTATCTATTTTTACGACCGCATAAAACATCGAAAGAGAAAATAGGTATCTTTGCTGTTAGCTGTTAGCTGTTAGCTGTTAGCTGTTAGCTGTTACAAAGTTCGGAGATAATCAAACTCCTACAAACTTTACAATTAATTACTTTATCCTTTTTCACTTGAAACTTTAAAATATTATGGCAAAAAAGAAAAAAAATATCGTATACTCAACCAATCCAGATTACAACTACGAATACGAAGAAGATTTTGTAGAAGAAACACTTCCCCCTAATCAGCAAAAACTAAAGGTTTTACTAGATAAAAAACAGCGCAAGGGTAAAGTTGTTACTTTAATTGAAGGCTTTATTGGCAGTCCTGATGATTTAAAGGATTTAGGAAAAATGCTAAAATCGAAATGTGGTGGCGGAGGATCTGCTAAAGATGGAGAAATCTTGATTCAAGGCGATCACCGAGATAAGATTATGGATATCCTTAAAGCAGAGGGTTACCAGGTAAAACGCGTTGGTGGATGATTTCAATGATTGTTATAGAGACACACGGCCGTGTGTCTGTACATCATACAAATATAAAAACCCCGAAATCCAAGGATTTCGGGGTTTTCTTATGTCAGCGTATAAAGCTTAAATTTCTTTCAAACAAGCTTCAATGTTCTTTTCAATTCTATCCTTAACAGCTGTTGCTTCGGCTTTAACAAATTTCTCACCAATAATTTGCTCGTACAACTCAATGTAACGCTCAGAAATTTGGTTAATTCTTGCCTCATCCATTTCAGGAACTTCTTGTCCTTCCTTACCCTGGAATCCATTTTCCATTAACCACTCACGAACAAACTCTTTCGACAATTGCTTTTGAGCTTCGCCATTTGCCAAACGCTCTTCATAACCTTCAATGTAGAAATAACGAGATGAATCAGGAGTATGAATTTCGTCGATCAGGTAAATCTTACCATCTTTCTTACCGAACTCATATTTGGTATCCACCAAAATCAAACCTTTTTCAGCAGCAATTTCAGTACCTCTCTGGAACAATTCCATTGTGTACTTTTCAAGAGCTTCGTAATCTTCTTTGCTTACGATACCTTGTTCTAAGATCTCTTCTCTTGAGATATCCTCATCGTGCCCTTCTAAAGCTTTGGTTGTAGGTGTAATAATTGGTTTTTCGAACTTTTGGTTTTCAACCATTCCCTCAGGAAGTGGTACACCACATAATGTTCTTTTTCCAGCTTTGTATTCTCTCCAGGCGTGTCCTGTTAGGTAGCCACGAATTACCATTTCAACCATGAATGGCTCAGCCAAATGACCAACAGTTACCATTGGATCTGGAGTAGCAATTTTCCAGTTTGGAACAATATCTGCAGTTGCATCCAGGAAGCGCTCTGCAATTTGGTTCAAAACCTGACCTTTAAAAGGAATTCCCTTAGGCAATACAACGTCAAATGCCGAAATACGATCAGAAACAACCATTGCAAGATATTCGTCGTTGATATTATAAACGTCTCTTACCTTGCCCTTGTAAACATTTTTCTGATTCGGAAAATTAAAATCTGTTTTAACAATAGCTTCTTTCATTGCTCCAAAAAATTCAAATAATTTATAAAACGGTTTAAATTAAGCTAAAAGCCAAAAGTTGTTAGCCATTAGCCAATAGATATTTCATTTAGTTGCGAAGATAGATAAAAGTAAAATTGTAAAAAAGAACAAATATGGAATTTGTTACAGAAAATTCACCTTGAATTTATCCTACAGGGAAAACCCTAATTATTCAATAAGTTAATGCAAAAACACAATCCAATCTGAATTGATAATTGTTCACTGGTTACTGATCTCTGTCATTCTTCTTCTCTTCCAGTTTCTTCTCTTTTATCTTTTGTTCTATCCTATCGTCTTCTTTTTCGTAAGCAGCAACAATTTCCTTTACCAAGCGATGGCGAATGATATCCGAACTATCGAATTCAACCATTGCAATTCCCTTAATCTTTCGAAGAATTCGGAATGCCTGAATCAAACCTGATTGTTGCTTGCGTGGCAAATCAATTTGGGTAATATCACCGGTAATCATAAACTTACCACTGGTTCCCATACGAGTTAAGAACATTTTCAACTGCTTGGTCGTTGTATTTTGAGCCTCATCTAATATTACAAAAGCATCATTTAAGGTTCTACCACGCATGTAGGCCAACGGTGCAATTTGAATGACCTCAGCTTCCAAATAATCAGCCAGTTTTCTTGGTGGAATCATATCCAGCAAAGCATCGTAAAGCGGTTGCAAATAGGGATCAATCTTTTCCTTTAAATCGCCAGGAAGGAATCCAAGATTTTCTCCTGCCTCAACAGCCGGACGACTCAATATAATACGTTTTACTTCCTGGTTGCGCAATGCTTTAACTGCCAAGGCAATTGCCGTGTAGGTTTTTCCCGATCCTGCAGGTCCTACAGCAAACACCATATCGTTTTTAGCTGATTTTTCTACCAGCTTGCGCTGATTGGCTGTTTTGGCACGAATAATTTTCCCATTGTTCCCAAAAATAATTACACTTTCAGGATCATCAGGATCTTGAATACCTGGCGTATTTTCAAGAATGATTCTTTTTATATTGGAAAGAGTAAGAACATTGTACTGGTTGTAGTGTTGAATCAACAAATTGATTTTATCCTCGAATACTTCAAGTATTTTCTCCTCTCCACTTGCAATAATTTCATTTCCTCTGCCCACAATTTTTAGCTTCGGAAACAACTCCTTTACCACTTCAAGTTTTGCATTGTTAATTCCATAAAATTCAAGAGGGTCAATTACCCCTAAAGATATACTCTTTTCTATCATATAGTTTTTTCAATATTCATTACATTTGAGCCCACAAATTAGTTATTAATTCTGATTTGTGAACTCAATGTACCGATTATTTAATGACAGTAGTGTTAAATTCGATTTCTCTTTACCACTTATCATTAATATATCGGCATTATACCAAGAATTTATATGATATTTTAAATGGTATAACAAGTGAAAATTATTAAATAAAATTCCAATGATTATCCGATTTGTAAAACTTGAAATTCGAAAAGAACATATTGAAGATTTTAAAATCTTGACAAAGAATGAAAAAACTGATATTTTGGCCTTCGAAGGATGTTCTTACCTGCAAGTTTTACAAGATCAAAACAATCCTTCCGTCTTCTTTACTGTAAGTCATTGGAAGTCGGAATCGGCATTAAACATCTATCGCAAATCAGATTTTTTCCGTGGCAACTGGAGCCAGGTAAAACAATGGTTTGCCAACAAACCACAAGCTTGGAGTCTTGCCTAATACCGGCTTCTTTTCTTCTCAAAACCATTTTTCAATCCTGTTTCACTTCAACTTAAATTACACTTACAGTAATTACTATACAATAAATTTAAGCACTCCTCCATAAATTTTAATAAAAAATATCCGTAAAGTAATTTGCAGAAATCATAAGATTGTTTTTATTTAGCTATAGGAAAACAAGACCTACAATTAACACCACAACTGCAAAATCATTTTTATTACTTATGACTAAAGATGTTAGCCACATTAAACAATTCTTTTTCGCGACTAGTATTGGTTTTATTTTTCTGCTTGCCAGTTCCCTTATCTGGAACATACAAGAAGAAAAAAAGACAACATATGAGTTAGCTAAAGTTGAAGCAAAAGGAAATCATAATAAAGATTTAACCTTCCGACGATGGGCAGCAATGCATGGTGGTGTTTATATTCCGATTACCGAGAAAATTACTCCGAATGAATACTTAAATTTTGTTCCCGACAGAGACATTACAAGCACAAGCGGTAAAAAACTAACTTTAATCAATCCAGCCTATATGACCAGGCTTGCATTTGAAATCAGTGAAGCTGAATCAGGAGAAAAAGGACACATAACCAGCTTAAATCCAATACATCCTAAAAACAAGCCAGACGAATGGGAAATTAAAGCATTAAAATTGTTCGAAACCGGAGCTAAGGAGTACAGTAGCGTTGAAAAAATAGACAACAAGGAGTATTTGCGTTTTATAAAACCTCTTTATGTAGAAAAAGGATGTTTGAAATGTCATACCGAGGAAAATTATCAATTGGGAGACATTCACGGTGGAATTAGTGTAGCCATTCCAATGGAAAGGTATGATGCCATATTAAATTCAAAAATACAAGATTATGCCTATTCGCATGTTTTGATTGCCCTAATGGGATTATTTTTAGGATGGCTAGCCTATAGAAGAACTTTGCATTCGGTAAAAGAGAAAAACGAATCACAACATAAAATAGCTGTTAACGAAGCCTTGTTAAGGGAAAAAAACAGAGAGCTGATCATTGCAAAAGATAAAGCCGAGGAAAGCGATCGCTTAAAAACCATTTTCCTTCAAAATATGAGTCACGAAATCAGGACACCAATGAATGCCATTCTTGGTTTTTCATCATTAATTCCTGATGAATTTGACAATAGAAACAAACTAATTGAGTACACCAGTATCATTAATCAAAGAGGAAATGACCTTCTTTGCATTTTAAATGACCTCCTTGACATTTCAAAAATTGAATCAGAAAAAGTAGAATTACATCTCGAACAGTTTGATTTAAACTCTCTATTAATAGAAGTACAATCTGTTGCTTTAGCCCTGCAAAGCAGGTTCGGAAAACACCACATTAATGTAAAATTCCCAATAAACTTCGATAGCGAAAACATTGTTCTTTGTAGCGATAAAGGAAGACTAAAGCAGATATTTGCCAATTTAATTAGCAATGCTTTTAAATTTACACAAGAAGGAAGCATTACCATTAACTACCATCGTTCGGCCAACAAAATATACTTTCAGGTTGAAGACACGGGCATTGGAATCCCTGGAAAAGAATTAGAGAATGTGTTCAACCGTTTCACCCAGGTAGATCAGGAAACCACACGTACTCATGATGGAACAGGCTTGGGTTTATCCATTGTAAAAGGAATTCTACTCCTTTTAAACGGACAAATAGAAGTTGAATCGGAAGTAAATAAAGGCAGTAAATTCTCCTTCTGGATTCCACTACAAAATGTTGATTCAGAACAAGGCCAACAACAAAAATTACAGTTTAAAGTGTAAGATATTTATAACAATCTTAATACAATCTTATTAAGGTGATCGAATTTTATTATCTAGAAAACCTGAATTTAAACTTACGAAATGATACTAACCTACAAAACCGAACGCCTTCCCCTTAACTTTTTTATGCTGGGCATTAGCTTACTTTTAATTGGAATTGCCTTAATCATTAGCAAAAGCTACCAAGGAATCGCAGCCATTATTCTCTCTATCCCTTTCTTGTTTACCCATTCGGGTTTACTGATAGATGCAGAAAATAAGCGATTCAAAAAATACACGGGCTTGTTAGGCCTTCGTCTTGGTTCTTGGTGCGATTTATCGAGAGCCACACATCTGCAAATTATTCACACACGTGAAACCAAAGGAATGGCAGTACTTTCCATAGCCCGAAACGAAACCAATGTGGTGCAAAAACTTCTGCTTATGATGCCACACGAAAGAATTGTTCTGCTATCGGATACACAGGAAAAATTGGAACCTATGGCAAAAGAAATTGCAGTGGAATTGGAACTGGAATTGAAATTTCCGAAGGGTTAACCACAAAGGAGAACAAAGGAGTTTCACAAAGGCACACAAAGAGAATAAAACTAAAAATTAACATCATCACACAACTCAATCAGAGTATTTAAGGCTAACAGCTTTGTGTTACTTTGTGAAACTCCTTAGTGTGTACTTCGTGGTAAAATATCTACTTTAAAGTATTTATATTTTTTACCTTTGATTCCGATTATCAAATACACAAGTATGAACAGAAAACTACAAGCCTTTGAGCGCTTATTGGATATAATGGATCAACTTCGTGAAGGTTGTCCCTGGGATAAAAAACAAACATTCGAAACTCTTAGAACCCTTACCATTGAAGAAACCTACGAGTTGGCCGACTCCATTCTTAAAGGAGACAAGCAAGAAATTAAAAAGGAATTGGGTGACATTTTGCTACACATCGTGTTTTACGCAAAAATTGGTTCGGAAACCAATGATTTCGACATTGCCGATGTTTGCGATGGCATAAGTGAAAAGCTGATTTATCGTCATCCTCACATTTTTAGCGACACCAAAGTTGCCGATGCCAAAGAAGTGGAAGAAAACTGGGAACAGTTAAAACTAAAAGAAAAAGGTGGTAACAAATCGGTACTCGAAGGAGTTCCTCAGTCTCTGCCTGCCTTGGTAAAAGCAAACCGTATTCAGGATAAAGTACGCGGTGTTGGTTTCGATTGGGATGAAAAAGAACAGGTTTGGGAAAAGGTGAAAGAGGAAGTAAACGAGGTGGAAATCGAAATCCGTAAAGGTGATCAGGATAAGATGGAGCAAGAATTTGGCGATTTGTTCTTCTCTCTAATCAATGCAGCGCGTTTGTATGGCGTTAATCCTGAGAATGCTTTGGAAAGAACCAATCAGAAGTTCATGAAACGATTCAATTACCTGGAAAGCAAGACTCTTAAACAGGGCCGAAACCTAAAAGAAATGAATCTGGAAGAAATGGATGAGATTTGGGAAGAGGCAAAGCAGTTTGATAAATAAGAGCTTCAAGTATAAGATACAAAAAAAACAGCGCTGAATTGAATTAACAATTTAGCGCTGTTTTTTGTTTTAAAACTTTTAACTTTAGACTTCAACACTTTTAACTTTCTCTATGAACATTCTTCAAATCATACCGGGTTCGGGTGGCAGCTTTTATTGCGGCAATTGCTTGCGCGATGACAAATTCTATTTGGCAATGAAAAAACAAGGACATCAGGTAACCAAATTGCCCATGTACCTTCCCCTGTTTTCCGATGAACATGATCTGAATGAAATTCCTGTTTTTTATGGAGCCATCAGTATTTATTTGAAACAACTCTACCCTATTTTCCAGAAAGCTCCTGCCTGGGTAGACAAACTTCTCAACTCGAAACCCATGCTTAAATTGGCTGCGAGCATGGCGGGCTCTACCAGTGCGAAAGGATTGGAAGAGATGACAATATCCATGCTAATGGGTGAAGAAGGCAAGCAGAAAGAAGAGCTACATCGAATGGTAAGTTGGATGGCAGAACACCTGCAACCAGATGTACTGCATTTATCGAATGCTTTGTTGTTAGGTTTGGCTCCAAAGCTTCGAGAAGTATTTCCCGATGCTGTTATTGTTTGTTCCTTACAGGATGAAGATGTTTGGGTGGATGCCATGAACGATTCGTTCAGAAACAAAATCTGGAAATTAATGAGCGAGAAAGCTGAAGCCGTTGATGGTTTTATTGCGGTTTCAGATTTTTACGCAAAAGTTTCATTGGAGAAGATGGACATCCCTGAAAGCAAAGTTTTCATTAATCACCTGGGGGTTGAACCAAACGATTACCAGGTAAAAGCATTCGAAGAAAAAGCAAGAAACATAGGATACATCTCCAGAATGTGTGAAGCCAATGGCTTCGATATCATGATAGATGCATTCATTCTTCTGAAACAAGACAAAGAGTTTGAAGATGTTCAACTCATTCTAACGGGTGGATCTACCGGCGATGACAAAGGCATATTGAAAGAAACAGAAAAAAAGCTTAAAAATACTAAGCTTTGGAATGATGTAGAATTCCATGAAGATTTCGATGGAAGCGGACGCCACAATTTCTTTAGCAAAGTACAAATGATTTCTGTACCCGTACGCAATGGTGAAGCTTTTGGTTTGTATCTCCTGGAAAGTATGGCATCAGGTGTACCAGTGGTTCAACCCAAACTGGGGGCATTCCCTGAAATCGTTGACAAATCGAAAGGTGGAATCATTTACGGGCACAATAGCAAAGAAAATCTTTGCGATGCTTTAAAAATCTTATTGAGAGATCAGGATCAACTGAAACAACTCTCCTTAGATTGCAGAAGTGGTGTGGAAAATGAATTCAATATCGCGAATCAAACCCAAAACCTTCTGAATATTTACAATCAATTGAAAAAAATTTAAATCGCTTTACGCATTTTAACGTTCGAAGAAAGAGATTTTCTCTACCTAGTCAGAAATACAAAAAGAACGCAAAGTAATTATCCCTTTGCGTTCTTTTTGTATTATTTCTTCGCTTCTTTAGCGTAAAGCCAATTAATGGTATAAAAATCGTTTGATCTTATGCGTTGCTGTTTTTTGAAATGGATCAACATATATGTTTGATCGTTTTGAAAGTTTCCTACATATTGCGAGATGCATTAAACAGTGTGTGTAAACTGTGTTGCAGCTTACAAGTTGCATTACCAACAAACAGACAGTTGCTAATAAAACTACAAGTTTCGCACTTTAAAAATGTGGAGAAGTTTGTCTGGAATCTGTTAAAAGAGGAGTAGCCCCCTTGTGCTACAGTAATCTACAGAATAAAATGAATTAAACTGCAAAATATTTACACGCCATTAACACAGATTAACACTAAATAACAGAGCATTAACCATGTATATTAAGTACAGCTATTACATTTGGATTGTAATGCTTAACTGTTCAACCATTACAATTAAATAACTGTAAAGAGGTAAAACAGTTGTTACCATCTTGTAATTTAAAAAACATAGATATGAAAAAATTTACCATTATTATTTCGTTACTTATCTGTTGTTATGCCTGTAATTCCCAAAAAAAGGAACAAAACGAAAAACAGTTACAAAAAACAGCAGTTGCAACAGAAAACAAAGTATCCACCGGTAAAATACCTGCCGATAAAATGCAGAGCTTTTCAATTACAGAAGAAGCAATAAAAAAAGACTGGAACGGGAAGGTCATATCCAACAAAGAGTTCTCGACCTACATGGCAACCGGAAAATATGTACTCAACCCCATCGTAAAGGATGGAAAAGTTGTAGAAGCAAAGTTACAGAAAGCTTCGCCGGAACAATTGGAGATGATTAAAAATATAATGAGTGACAACAAAGGACTTAACAAACCTGCACCAGATTTTGAAGTAGAGGACATCTACGGCAATCACTACAAATTATCGGATTTGAAAGATAAAACCATAGTCCTTAATTTTTGGTTTACAAGCTGTAAGCCCTGTGTGGCCGAAATTCCAGTTCTAAGCCAATTGGTAAGCGATAACAACAGCAACAAGGATGTTATTTTCCTGGCTTTGGCTACAGATAAAAAAAAGAGAGTCGATACGTTTTTACAAAAGCATCCTTTTGCTTACCATGTTATCGCCAATTCCACAGATCTGGCTAAAAAATATAAGGTAGGTGCCTTTCCCACTCATTTTGTAATAAAAAACGGGCTGATTGTAAGCAAAATATTAGGTGCATCGGAAAACATAAAGAACGAACTGCAAAAAGCAATTGACGAAAAACCAGGGAAAGCTCTTAAAAATGTTACTCCTAAACAACAAATTATGCTTACTCCTGATAGTGACATCAGAAACGAAAAAGGAGAAAAACTGGACATGATGAAAGCGGCAAGTTTGATTAACAGCCAGGAATACATCATGGAGCAAGCAACCGATTTCGATGGAAAACAGTACATTTTAATAAAGAAAAAATAACACACTATCCCAGCTTGTGTAAACGTAATAATAGGGTTCTTATCTGTTTAGATTTGAACCCTATTTTCATATTTATATCCTCACTCGAAGAGAGAATACCAAAGATCAATTTTATCTTCAAAAGCTTGTTGAAAGTTCGGCCTAAGCTCTGTGGCTTTTTATTTAATGGTATAAAAATCGTTTGATCTTATGCGTTGCTGTTTTTTGAAATGGATCAACATGTGCAATCACCATCTGAACCTGTGAGAACTTGTTGACACGAGAATTCACATAAACCTGCAATTCTTGTATCAGCTCATCAACGGTTTGATCCACATAACCTTCCACCTCTTTTTTCAGATATTTGTATTGTTGCTCAAGCTCTTCGTAGTTAAAATGAACCATTGCCACCAACTTGCCTTTTTTCTCCACTACAATCGACTCAACAACATGCTTAAAGTTGTTGATTACTGATTCAATCTCTTCCGGGTAAATGTTTTCCCCACTTGCCCCAACAATCATATTCTTTAATCTACCTTCTATGTACAAGTAGTTGTCCTTATCCATTTTGGCCAAATCACCAGTTTTAAACCAACCATCTTCGGTTAAAACCTCCTTGGTTTTCTCCGGCTCTTTGTAATATCCCATCATTACATTATCACCTTTAGCCCAAACTTCACCAATTTGAGTTACAGGATCAGGATTGTGAATTTTCAGCTCAACCCCCATTAATGCTGGTCCTGTAGATTGATATTTGGTCTTCGACGGACCAATCCCCGCCAACAAAGGTGCTGTTTCCGTTAATCCATAACCAATTGCATAAGGAAATTTAGCCTCACGCAAGAATCTTTCCACATTCGAATTCAACTTGGCTCCACCAATTCCAAAGAAGGTTAATTCACCACCAAAAGTTTGCATTAGCTTTTTACCTGCTATGGCATTTAATCTCTTTCTAAAGAAAGGAAGCTTATACAGAACTCTTGTAATGGCTTTCGAATTGATGGATGGGAGTACTTTCCCCTGGTAAATCTTTTCAATAATCAAAGGAACTGAAAACATCACAGTAGGCTTAACCTCCTTAAATGCCGAAATTAACAAGGAAGGAACAGGAGTTTTCCCCAAATAGTAGATACATGCTCCAGCAATCATTGGAATAACATAGCCCAAAGTATTTTCGTAGGTATGCGATAAAGGAAGTATAGACAAGAATCGGTCTGTTTCGTCGATAGGATGAATGGTTTTAGATCGAATGGCATTCGAACAAATGTTCTTATGCGATAACATTACCCCTTTTGAATTTCCTGTTGTTCCCGAAGTATAAATAATGGCAGCCAAATCATTTTCTTCAACTGCATATTTTCTTTCAATTTGAACATTAGCATCAAATTTAAAATCTGCTGCATCTTCCCCAATCAATGAGTAATCCTCAATTGCAATTTTATATTGTAGATTCTCTGCTTCTATTTTTCCCAATTTTGGAAGTAGTCCTTTGGAAACCAATACAACTTTTGCTTCTGAGTGTTTAAGGATATTTTCAATTTCACCAATACTAAAATCGGGCAACATTGGCACAACAACAGCTCCCATAAAAACCGTTGCGTAATAGGCCATTCCCCAATTGGGCATATTGGTACTTAAAAGTGCTACTTTATCTCCCGGCTTTATTCCGAGTTTCTCATAAAATGCCATTAATGATTTAATCGTAGCATCAACCTCTTTATAAGTAAATGGTTTTTGTCCGACTAAAGCCATTGCATTGCAATCACCAAACTTTTGAACTGTATTTTCAAAAAGAGAAGGAAATGTAAATTTATTATTGTTTTCCATTTTTCTGGTCTTAAGATTTGAGCAATTTCCAGCACTGTGTATAGGCTTTTTTAATGATTTGCTCCCATGCAAGTTATAAAAAATATCATTCGAGCTATCTTTTTTAGGCTTTTAGCACTTCTATGAATTAAATATTCTTTTGTTCTGTTTACCCAAATCTCCCTCTTAACGACCTAATAATAGGGCAATAATCTCATGACAAACATTCATTTTTATTCATAAAGATTTTAATCTCACAAATCTTGAAATTATTCTTTTTTTAATACATTTATTGTTCTAATCAAGAAACAACACACCAAGCGAGCAACAAATTGAATGATCCTTTTCGCCCATTGATGATTCTTTATACTTGTAAGCACCTAAGGCCTATTTAACTATGAAACGTCGCCACTTTATATCACTATCAGCATTAGCCGCACCAATGCTAGCGGGACTAGGAATTTCTTCCTGTAATACTGCCACTTCGGGTAACGAAGTAGCAGAACATCCAAATTTTAACGATTTTAAATACAATGAGAAAAGCATCTCAGAACTTCAACAACTGATGGCTGAAGGTAAATTAACTTGTGAAGAATTGGTAATTGAATACCTGGATAGGATTGAAAAAATAGATAAAAATGGTCCCGGCTTAAATTCGGTTATCGATATCAATCATGATGCTTTACCTCTAGCCAGACAGCTTGATGAAGAAAGAAAAAGCGGTGATTTACGGGGTGCATTACATGGAATCCCAATTCTATTAAAAGATAATATAGACACAGCAGATAAAATGATGACAACTGCAGGTTCATTTGCTTTAGAGGGGAATTTTGCATCAGAGGATGCCTTCATTGTAAAACAACTGAGAAAATCAGGTGCATTAATATTGGGCAAAACCAATTTAAGCGAATGGGCCAACTTTAGAAGTACACGTTCATCGAGTGGGTGGAGTGGACGAGGGGGACAAACTCACAATCCTTATGTCATCGATCGATCACCTTGTGGTTCAAGCTCTGGATCGGGAGTTGCCGTTGCAGCCAATTTATGCGTTGCAGCCGTAGGAACAGAAACCGATGGTTCTGTTGTCTGTCCATCCGGACATAATGGAATTGTTGGTATCAAACCCACTTTAGGAGTGGTAAGCAGAACTGGTATTATTCCTATTGCTCATTCGCAAGATACTGCCGGACCAATGGCGAAATCTGTTAGGGATGCAGCTATTCTCCTGGAAGTTATGAGTGGAGCAGATCAGAATGACAAAATCACACTAAATAAGAAAAACAAAGCTTTAAATTACAGTGCAAACCTGAAAAAGGATGCCTTAAAAGGAAAACGAATCGGGATTGTTCGAGCAATGATGGGATTCCACTCAGAAGTAGATAAAATCATAGAACAAGCCATTGAAGACATCAAATCAGCAGGAGCTGAAGTAATTGATGTTGAACTGGAAAATCTCAACCAATATAGCAATGAGGAATATGAGGTATTGCTTTACGAATTCAAACATGATTTAAACGAATATCTGAGCAAATGTAAATTCCCTATTGTAAAAAGCCTGGATGACATTATCAAATTTAATGAGCAATATAAGGATCGTGAAATGCCTTGGTTTGGTCAGGAAATACTGGAAATGGCCAATCAAAAGGGTGATTTGAATGAAAAAGAGTACCTGGAAGCATTGGCAAAAAGTAAAAAGTTATCGGGTGAATTAGGCATTGATTACACACTAAAAAAATACAATGTAGATGCGCTAATGGCTCCTACCAATGGTCCTGCCTGGAATATCGATCTTGTAAATGGTGATCACTACGGCGGAGGAAGCAGTCAACCTGCAGCAGTTTCAGGTTATCCAAACATTACTGTTCCCACAGGATTTGTACATAGTCTTCCAATTGGAGTATCATTTTTTGCTGAAGCCTTCTCCGAAGAAAAATTGATTCAACTGGCATACTCTTACGAACAAAACACCATGCACAGAAGAGCTCCGGAGTTCTATTCAACAATTATGCAATAAAATTCTATTCGACCAAATGATTACAGGGGAACTCTATCTCAAAAGTGGTTCCCTGTCCTTCTTGGCTTTCCACCTTAATCTTGCCTTTATGGATCTGAACCAGCTCCTGAACTACACTCAGACCTAATCCTGTTCCTCTTTCTCCACGCAATCCTGCCCTACTTTGCGTATAGCTCTTCTCATTAAACAGCTGGTTAATTAAGGATTCAGACATCCCAATTCCTGAATCTTTTACCTTAATATGAATTGTAGAAAAATTCTTGACAGCGCTTAAAAATATAGTACCATTGCTTTCCGAATATTTCAATGCATTTGAAATGAGATTCATCAGTACAATCCTTACAATATTTGGATCAATAAAAGCCTGATCTATTTCATTTTCTATCTTAAAATCAATTTGACTTTTATTCAAATCCGTAGTGTAAAACTCTTTTAGTTCACTGATAATTTCATCAAAATGTACATTTTCTGGGTGAAAGTGAATTTTACCAGACTGCGACATGGACCAATGCAACAAGCTGGTTAGCAGCTTCAAGCCTTCAATAGCCGACTGGTTAATGAAGCTTGCATATTTTCTGGATTTATCGCAATCTTTTCGCTCTATCTCTGTAATAAGAAGCTCACTAAAACCAATTAATGAATTAAATGGATTTCTTAAGTCATGAGAGATCACCGAAAACAATTTGTCTTTGGTTTGGTTCATCTCTTCAAGCTTCTTATTCATTCTTTGGTTCGTCCTAAATCGCCAAATTAGAATAGCAATAAGCACTATCATAAAGAAAATGACCATGACCAAATTTTGCTCCATCAACTCATTGGTTTTCAACTTCTGCTCAGTAAGAAGCAAATCATTCTGCATTTCAAAATTTCGATCCATTTCATTCATAATCTCGAACTGTTGAACCGATAGTACAGAATCATATTGCACATTAAATTTTTCGAAACTCAAGGTTGCATACTTGTAATCTCCTAAAATTTTATAAAAATCAATATATGAATGCGATGCCTCAATTATTTTTGCATTGATACCAAGTTTTAAGGCAATTTTCATTGCAAGCTCCAGTGATTTTTCACCTTCAGCCCTCTTCTTTTTTTGGGCATAAACCAGAGCCATCCCTATATAATTATCTACAAGGCCAAAGTCATGATCCTGCTTAAGGTTTAATTCCAATGCATTTTGATAATATTCAAAAGCCTTATCGAACTGCCCCCTTTGATAGTAAATATTTGCCATCCCATTCAAACAAAAAGCAGCATATCTCACTCTTTCCACACCAACACTCATGGCATAGGATCTCTGATAATATTTCATCGCAGAATCCTTGTCCCCTTTTACCTCATAAGTTCGAGCAATTTCCCGGTAAATCGCACCAATACCAACTTCATTTCCCAATTTTCTCCATATTTCTATTGCCTTATGAAAATATTGCAAGGCAAGATCAAATTGCTCCTGCTCCCGATACACCAAACCGATATTAACGTAAGAATAAGATCTTCCAGATGGATGATTTAACTTTTCAAACATATTAACGGCATATTCCGAGTATCTCATGGAAAGAGGCAGATTGCCCGTTATCAGATACAAATCACCTAAATTATTATAGGAATAAGCGATTTGCACAGAATCTCTCTGCACCAAACTATGTCTTAAGGCACTGTGTAAATTAGGAATCGATTCCTTGGTCCGGTAAAGGTAATGAAGCTGTATCACGCCAACAAAGCCATACACCTTAGGCAATGCTTCCTTAATATCATATTGGATAGAAAGTTCCAATGCACGCTTTCCCAAAACCAATGCGGAATCGGAATCACTTACTCTTAGCCTCCAACATTCATCGGCCAGGCCTTGTATTTCTTCCCTAACACTCTTTTCTGTGAACAATTGATCCACAGTTTTACCATCCGACTGACTAAAACAGATCAGGATGGCTGAGAAGAATAACACGCACGCAACAATCGGTCGTTTATACAGCATATGGCATAACGATTAAGAATTTCATTTGAGTCAGATCAGAATGAATGATACCCAATACAAAATTAGGATTTGAATTTAATTTTTATTTAAGCTTTGATGTATCCCCCTCAATATTTTACTAAAGGAAAAATTTGTACCCTATAATCAACAGTATAATGAACACTGCTGCCAATACAGAATACTTACTGGCGAAATTAAAAGTATATCCTAACATTGGATCATACTTGGGAACAATTAACCTGGGATCCTTTCGGTTGCAATAAAATGGACCATGCCAATTTCCCAGATCTTTATGCATTTCATCCAATATGTGCTGATCCAGTTTCTGTTTCATAGGAGTTTTAGTTTATTTAGATAGGTATAATCAAAATTAATAATAATTATACAATTGCTAGCATAATTACGGCTAAAAAAGAAATGGCAATGATACACCAGGAATCATTGCCATTTCTCTTATAAATTTCTGCTCTTACCAGCTTTTCAGTCTTACTCCAATATAAAATGTTCTTGGCGATCCTGGCCCATAAACATAGTTGCTATCACGATTCTTTCCACTGTCAAAATCATCCTGGTAAGCATTTGTTATATTTTTAATTCCCCCGAATAGCTCCAAACCGGAATCTACCTGCTTCAACTTAAAGGCATAGGATAGCTTCAAGTTCAATTCAGTAAACGAATCGGATTTCTTATACTCATCAATGGATTGTTCTGGAGCTCCTCCAAAATGAGCCAACAACATAGGTCCTGTATAAACACTACTAATGCTTGTATTAAACTTAGGCGATGGCATAAAGGACAAGCTCGCATAACCATATTTTTCCGGAGTTCTCAGGAATTCACGCTTGGCTTCCAAACCTTCAATGTTCTCTACCGCCTCATCGAACTTGCTTGATTGCAAAGTGAAACCCGCTTCGAACTGTGCGATTCTATTGTAATTTGCTCTTAACTCCAAAGTGGCTCCTTGTACTTTCGCCCCCGATCCATTTCTCTTTTCGAATCTCTCTCCAAATTCATCAGCTGCCAATGGCTCCAAATAAAAAGCATCATCCAACTTGGTATAAAATCCTTCCAGTGTAAATCCTGCGATCCACTTTTCTGTTGCCTTATCGTAATTAATCGATCCACTCAAGGATTTCGATCTCTCTTCTTTCAAATCATCAGGCAAAACAATTCTGGAAATTCCTCCGCCAGCAAAGGCAATATGCATATCAGAATCGAAAGCCTGAGGAGCTCTAAAACCTGTACCCCATGTCAATCGCAACTGTGTATTGGTTTTGTACTTGTATAACAATGACAAACGCGGACTCAAAATGGCCTTATCCACCAAATTGTGCTTATCCACACGCAAACCAGCAAGGAAATTTAATTTTTTACTCACTTCCCAATCCGACTGAAAAAATCCACCAAAGTTTTTTGTGGTCTGATCTGTGCCATAACTGTAGCGTGGAATCGAATCCAAAACATCATCATACACATACTCCGTTCCAACAGTCAATACATTTTTGCCTCCCAGGAAATCATTCAATCTATGGTTGATCTGAGTTCCAAACTGTAAAGTCGTATTCTCAGTATCTCCATAAGGAGGATTGCTTAAATGTAAATCTATCTCATCCTGATCATCAGGATAGATACCTGTATAATGATCTCTTTCGGTATACTGACCTGCCGCATAAGCAATAAAGGAAGAATTGTCCTCATTAAAATTGATCTGGTAATCCAAACCCGCCATTAATACATCATGGGTTCTTTCCTCTGATTGTTTCGCCAAATGAGCTGCTCTTTCCTCCATTTCGCCCCCATATCGATACTCATGCAAACTGGTAAAGCTCAATTCCAATTTCTGGTTCTCGCTCGGTTTATAAAATAGGTTGGCACCAAAAGAATTGTTCTTCAATTCAGGCAGTTCCGAATAATTATCCCCATTGGCATCGTAGGCATTGCGCGTTCTGCGATTCACATAAATAGACGCACCTGCATTTCTTTTCTGATTCAGCATGCTAATGTTTCCATTCATAATCACATCCGATTCTTTTCCATCAATAAATTGCGTAGTCACACCAAAATCGTAGCTTGGTTGACTTGGAATTTTGGTAATTACGTTCACGGTTCCACCAATGGCACTTGAGCCATACAGAGCAGAACCACCACCACGAACTACCTCTATTCTTTCCACCATATTGGCAGGAATCTGCTCCATTCCATACAGTCCGGTTAATGGACTAAAAATAGGACGACCATTGATCAAAATTTGGGAGTAGCCACCGCCCAGACCATTCATTCTAAGCTGTGTATAATTACAAGTCTGGCAATCGGTTTCTACACGTAATCCTGGCTGAAAACGCAATCCCTCAGAAATATTACAAGCTTGCACCTGATCCAAGGCCTTACTCTCCAAAACATTCACAATTACCGGCGATTCGGTCTTTCTCTTGAATGTTTTTGTACCGGTAACCACAACATCATCAAGCGACATCACCTGCTCTTTCAATACAAAATTCACTTCTATGGTTTTGCCACTTTCTACTTTTATCTTTTGTTTGGCAATTTCATACCCCATCGATTTGGCTACAAGGGTATGCTCCCCTACCGGCAAGTTTACCATTAAATAGTGTCCCGTATGATCGGTAGTAATTCCCAATGTTGTACCTTCCAAATAAATACTTACAAAAGGAATGTGTTCACCACTCTGTTCCGATTTTACATCTCCAAAAACATTCGCATCCGTTTTCTGCGCCAATAGAGTTTCACTAATCCCCAACAAACAGAGGATTACAAATAAGTGTCTTATCATCTTCATTATATTATTATTTTCTTTATTATTCATTATTAATTGATCATTGTTAACAGATAACTGTTCATTGATCATTGACCTTTGTCACATATATATTGTTCGAAAATTCTTTCGGAATAACAATTTGCCTTTCATGAATCAAAATTTCAGTCAATTGATTTTTACTATACTGTTTGGCCACTTTAATATCATTGCCAATTTCAATCTTGTTATCACAACAGAAATTGTAAAATTCTTCATCATTGCTCACCAGCCTAATAATTCGATACTCCTGTTTTTCCTCTGCCTTAAAAAGCACTGTACTGTCTTTTTCAAAATCAACAAAGCCATATCCATTGGGAATGGGATCCCCATGAGGATCGAAACTTGGCTTCTCCAAATAATTCCATAAAATCTCAGACATTCTATCCGATGTAGCATGCTCTAACAATTCAGCTTCGTTATGTATCTCCAGCAAACTCATGTTAAAAGTTCGATACAGAAATGTCTCCCACAAACGATGCTTTCGAATAACCTGAAGCGCCAACCTTTCTCCTTTTGGAGTTAATTGTAAAGCCTGGTACTTTCTATATTCAAGCAAATCCTTCTCCGATAACTTACGAGCCATGTCGGTAGCAGCAGCATTACTGATGCCCAAAGCCTTTGCTATAGAGCCAGGTTTGGTATCCCTTGCCTCTAACTTCTGAAAGCAGTAAATGGTTTTTAAAAAATTCTCTGTTGATGCCGACATTTGAATAAAAGATTTAAGCATACTTAAATATTAATTCAAATATATTAAAAAACCTTTTATTTAGACTAATTCTACTTTAAGTTTTTATAAAAAATACAACATCATTACATTTAACACTTTGCTATTAATCGAAATTTACCTTCCTTTGCATCCCCCTTTTTTTTTAAAAATAATTCGAAAGAATTGTTAAACAGAAGTCATCTTAATCAAACAATACTTTATTAAAACCATGTATTTGTACGTGTTTGTACAAGTTGACTTGTCCTGTATACTATAGAATAAAAAAGATTGAATTATGCGAGTAAAATTGATGTTTGCATGGCTAATGGTAATGGCCTTGGTTTTAAGTTGTAGTAAGGATGAGACGAATCCTGAAGTAGAAATTAAATTAAATCCATCGAACTTTAATATCTCAGTAAAGGACCTTACCTACAATTCTGCTGAAATTCAGTGGACAGCTTCTCTAATTGCAGATGAATCAAAAATTGTATACGATGTTTACCTAAATGATGAGCTGAAAGCTAAGAATTTGGAGAATTTAAGCTATCGACTTGAAGAATTGGAAGCCGTAACTACTTACGATATAGAGGTAATTGCAAAAAGTACTTATGAAACTCAAGTTGTGGTTTCGTATGCTTTAACGACAAAGGATACCCCAAATCCAGGAGTAATGGCACTGAAAATAGACGAATTATCAACCGATCAAATACAAATTTCATGGGTGAACTCTGATCCAACTCAAAATTTGTCTTATGCAATCTACCTGGACGATGTCTTAAGAGCCGAAAATTTAACCGTGTCGACTTTTACCTTTTCCAACTTGGAAGGGAACAAGTTGTATCATATTAAGCTGATTGGAACAAATGAGTTTAATAAAACAGTTGAAAGTAAACTTGATATTACTACAAATGACTATGCAGAGCCCAGTGATTTTACCCTTTCAGTAGAAAGTGTTACAGGCAATGGAGCAAAAATAGTCTGGGGATCTTCAGAATCTGAAAAGTTGACTTACCGGGTTCTCTTGAATACAGTTGAACATGCTAAAGGCATTGAGATTTTGGAATATGAATTCACATCTTTGACTTACAATACGCAATATACTGCAACAATTGAGGCTACAAATGAGCATGGCAAAACCAAAAGTAAGCAAATTGAATTTACAACTTTGGAAGCTGGTGGACCTGCTGATTTCATGATCTTTATTGAAAATATTAGTCAGGAATCGGCACTTATTCGTTGGGAAACAACAGGTAACAAAGAGGAGGTAATCGCTTATAAAGTATTTGTCAATGGATATTTTAAGGGCGAAGCTTTTAAGGACAATCAGGTTTTGTTAGATCGATTGGAAGCTGGGAAACTTTACCAGCTAAAAATAGAAGCCAAAAATGCCTACAATAAAACATTGGAAAAGACCACCGAGTTCAAGACTCTTGAAGCAGTAATCTTGTCTGATTTTACTATCAGTTCGCAGGAAATAGAACAGACTTCAGCACTTTTAAGCTGGACCGAATGTGTTGCCAGCGATGGCAGTAAGGTGACCTATGATGTATATTATGGAAGTGGATCCATCGCCAAAAGAGGATTGGAGGAAAGACAGTACAAAGCCACTGGACTTCGGGCTGGTCAGGAGCATACCTATAAGATTGAAGCTCGCAGTGAGAAGGTATTATTGCCACGTACTCAAACCATCTCATTTACGACCAAGGCATATGAAGTACCTGGCGATTTTGAATTAAAGGTTCAGGATATTACAACATCCCAGGCAAAAGTGAGCTGGACCAATTCTGAATTGCCATCGGGAGGTGAAATTACCTACGAAGCATACCTAAATGACATGCCTTACACGTACAATGCAAGTGGGAATGCTTTTGTTTTTAAGAATTTGAAAGCCGAAACCAATTATACAGCCAGAATTGTAGCTAAATCTCAAAACAATACGACCAATGAACAGACGATTCATTTTACTACAAAAGCGGAAGCTGTTCCTGAAGTACAACTTGATGTAGCAAATGTTGGGATTCGATCATTTGAATTAAACTGGAAGCTAACGGAAAGTCCATCTTACGACAACTATGAACTTTTTCTGGATGGCAAGTCGATAAAAGCAGGGTATTTTCTAACTTATACCTTCAGCAATCTGCAATCGAACACCAGCTATAAGCTAAAAGTTCTTGGCAAACGTGCGGGCAAAACCTATCAGAAAGAAATCGAAGTAAAAACTTTAGCCTATCCTGAAGCCTTGGATTTCGATATGGTAATTAAGCCAAAATCCTACAATAGAGTTGAGATCAATTTAAATGATTTTCGAGAAAAGAACAGAGATCGATTTGAGGATTTCAGTGAAATGACCTACGAAGCCTATTGGGATGGAGCAAAAGAATCCTGGGGAAAAGGGATAACATCTAAAATTGTAAGGAATTTGGAGGAACAAACGCATTACAATTTTCAACTAATTATAAAATATGCTGATGGAAGCATTGCCCTGGAAAAAAGAGCTGATTTTACAACACCTGAAAATCAGGCTCCTGTTTGGAATAGCGATTTGAGAATAAAACAAACAGGCTTTAGTTTCTTAGAGTTGGAGAATAATTTTGCAACTGATGCTGAAAATTCGAATTTGCTTTATACCTACTACGTGAATGGAACTCCTCTTCAGATGAATATTAATTATGGTGGAAACACAAGAGGTACCGGCCAGATTGAGAGCGGCGTAAATACAAATGATAATGTAATTTTATTAACACACCTGGAGTCAGATACAGACTACAGCTTTTATATTGAAGCAAGGGATCCTCTCGGAAAAGTAAGCCGCAGCAATACCATCCAGTTTAGAACCGCTGTTGATGCCAGTGAGGTTTTTAACATCATGGCAGCTATCGAAACAAATGTGAAAAAAGTTGGTCCGCGTTGGGCAAAAATGGGAAAGATTTCTTCGATGAAAGAAATACGTATCAATTGGACTATTGATGGGGTTAAGATGGAGCGAGGACAGTATATCGATCCTTCAAAAGTGATCGAGCTTGGTGATGATCATTCTTTGATTTTGGATTACAGCCCTTTCTTAAAAGAAAATCCGGATGTTAGTTTAAGTTTCACCCTTTTGATAAAATGGATTGACAACGAAGCTCTTGAACAATCGGAATCAACTCAGATTGTGATACAAGAATAAAATATCATGCTTTCAACTATAACGAATCCCGGTCTTTAATTAGATCGGGATTTTTTTTAAGATGATCAAGTATTTCCTTACCTGAGTGACCAAAATTAATTACTTCTTTGAATCATCCTTATAAGGTCGATACAAGGGTTTGTGCTCCACATCCGGACCTTCGGAATCAAACATGATGGCAATACGAGATACCAATGCGGCCAATATCATATATCCGGCAATAATCTGCAAAGCAACCGTAATGTGCCCCAATAAACTGGCAGGGGCAGCATTCATCGATCCAAAGCCCAAGGTAATCATGGTAACCACCGAAAACGAAACGGTATGTAATGCTTTAATAATGGTATCATTGCTGTTCATGTTGGTAATAATTTCTGGGTTGAACCAATAAATACAACCAAATACCAAAGCTAGTGTCGTAAAAATGTACAAGATTCTCCTTGTAGAGCGTCCATAATCCGAAATCTTCCAAAACAGATGAATAAACATATTCTTATACAACCTTTTCATGAAGCTGCCTGTTTTAAACCACTCTTCCCATCGGTTTCTTCTAATGTTGTAATTTAAGGTATCCATAAGACCCGATCGTAATCGTGCCGAGCTCAAACCTACACTTGTAAAAAGCGTACGCTTGTCTACATCAATGGTATCAATCAAGGTTTCACCATCTACAATTGCAAAGGAAAAATTGGCACTTTCAATTTTCGCGTGATGCAGGTCAGTTCCCTCAATGTGTACATATTTTGCACTTGCCCCTCTCAAATCGGTACCAATCATTCGGCTTTTCAAAAATTCTGTACCATTAATGGTAGCACCTCTCATGTCGGCCATAGTAAAGTTTGTCTTTTTTGCTGATCCATTGCTAAACCATGCCTTTCGAAAATCCGTATCGCGTAAATCACAAGCATCAAAATTTACCAGCGAAAGAAAAGCATAACTAAAATCAGCACAATAAAAATTTATATTACTCAGATTTACCTTTTCAAAGTTCCTGCTGCTAAAATTAACGCCCTGTAAATAGATTCTCTCGTAATGATTCTGCTCTCTCCATCTATCCCATTCTCCAAAATCACCCTTATCGCTACAAGCAATCAGCAATTCGTAGGCTTTCTTATCTACTTTGGCATCAATTTTATCTTTTTTTGCTGCAGGCATTTCAGCACCTTCTCGTTTCGATAAGTCAATATCAATGAAAAAATTCCTTGTGCCAAAAGCATTGGGTATGCTATTGCTTTGAGGTTGCAACTCCTCCATTGTTTCCACCCACTCCTCATTTATCCGATACTTGTACTGGAATGTACCCGATCGCTTAAAACTAATTTTTCGCTCGTAAACTCCATCGCCCTTATCATGTAGCTTCAAAGGAGCCTCTAACCAATTGGTGAAATCCCCCGCTATTTCAACTTTTGATCCTTCCGGGGCTTCAAAGGCGAATAAGATGGTTTTAGATTTAAATAGATTCATGATTTTGGGTTTTAGTTTTTGGGTTTTAGTGATTCATTTATTTTCTGTTGGAATAATGTTTCCTGTACTGTCAAACCAAAGGATGATTTTATCAAACTTTGTTTCGTACCACAACTAGTCTTTTTTATATCTATCTACAACATTATTACTAAGGTTGGCAAAATAGATAATATATTTAATGTTAATGCAATCAAAACAGAAATCAATATAAGTTTTGCCCTGTTCTCAACCTCTTTCTTCTCATTAATTTCATCCACAATCAATTCAGGATCTTCTTTTTTAGAATCAACCAATTTTGTTCCAGCAATTATATCTCCTAATCTTCTTGTAACATTAAACATTGAAATAATTACCTCAAGAGGCCAGATTATTATTGTGGAATTTCGAATTACACATTGCAATTCACTAGCAGGTTCATTTGTTCTTGAATCAACTACCTGATATCCAAAATATCGTTTGGCAATACTTTTACCTTTAAAAAAATCCTTATTTAATATTAGAAATGTAATAAATGAAAAAGGGATAAACCCAATCCACATTGGCAATAAAATATTTACTTCATTTGCATTCGTAATAAGCAAAAACATAGGAATAAAAAGGACAATAAATATTGGAAATACAAGGCCTAACATAAAAGAAAAGTCAAGTAAAACTGAATTTAATCGACGTCCAAAAAAATTCAAAGAGTTTAGTTTATCAAATGATTGTTTCGTAAAAAAATTAAATATTAAAACCTTAGGTATTTTCATTGTGTTATATTTTATTCGCTACTCTTTTTATAAAGGATTTTTAATCATAAACCGGCACATGGTTTAAAACATCAACTCTAAGTATACTATCTCTAAATTCAATTGTGAACAAATTCATCGTGTCAATTTCGATAAGAGCCTCCTTTCCATTATTTACCCTAATACCAATATTAAAAACTTCATTAATATTCTCTATTTCATAAGAGTTTGCAATTCCTGTTGATGCCTCTGTAGCTATAACATCTTGATACTTTAATTTATTATTTACCGTAACACGAACTGTATCATTTTCAAAGCTTGTTTCAAAAAACAGGTATACATTACCATTTCTTTGATATCTTTCATCCATATATTTACGTGCATACCGCTTGACTTTTTTGTAATGATTGTAATTGATATCTATATCATATTGATTTTGATATCTTTCTTTTGAATTCAGATTACAACCAACTAGCATAAGCGTAATCAATATACTTACGAAGATTCTACTTTTCATTTTAAGAGTAATTTATTAGCTCGATTTTATAAAAATTAATAATTACACATCTAATATATTAGCGAACCCCAATTTAACAAGAATACATTTTAAACAAAATCTATATCCTAATAAATTAACATAGAATTTATCAACTTTTCTACATTTTTACCATTTCAAGTCTTTCAGAAAAAAAGTCCCCAATTACTCGGAGACTTTCTATTTTACCATTTAAAGTATAATTTTCCACATGAAGAGCTCACATTAAGAATGGCCTCTACATGGCTAGCTGAGATTTACCACTACAATTATTTCTTTATTGCTTTAAAAGTTCCATTGGGTTGAATCAGGCTAAGTTCTGTATTGTCTTCAGCAAATTTCACCTTATAACCATCCACCCCCTTCAGAAGAAACAAATTCTTATCTGATGCCAACAATTGATATTCCGGTTGCCCCGTAACAAATAGATACAATCCCTTATCTTTTTTTGTATAAACCTTTATAAGCATACCGGCAACTTCATATTCTCCTTCATATGCCTTAAGTTTCGATATATCTACATCTATGACTTCCGGTTTATGAATAAACTCAATAGGATCCAGGCTTGCTTCTAGCTTTAAATTCAAGGCTGAGATTTCACCAGCATCATTCGTACTAAAATTAAACTTCAAGGGTCCAGTTTCGCTTGTATCAATACCATGCTCTGTTACTTCAATTGGATCAAATACATCATAGTGATGATGTTTTAGGTAATAACTATTCCTTTTAACATTGGCGAAGAGTGAATCTCCTTTTACCGATACATTGATTGTTCCGTAGCCAGGATGAAAGTAATCTCCCTTGTAAGAAATGTTCTTATGCGATGGCTTGGTGTTTTGTGCTCTTTGCGAGTTGGATTCCTTTTTTTCCCTGGCTTCTTTTCGTTTCTCTTTTATTTCGGAGTAGTGAGCAAGCCAGTCAAACTTTTTCTCAGCCAACAAATAATCCGAAATCATATTTCGAACCATTCTTGGAACAAATGAAGCATTTTGATTTGCCAGTACAACAATTCCAATGCTATCCGAAGGGAAAAATGCTACATTGGCCGAAAAACCATCTATATTCCCTCCATGCTCTACCCTGTAATGACCTCTATAGGAAGATATCATCCAGCCATACCCATAATTAGACATATGAAGATCAGGATTTTCTTTATCAGGTAAACCACCGGAAATTACTGCCTGCGAACTCATTGCTGCCTTAACATATGACTCTGGCAAAATTTGTTCTCCATTAAATTTTCCATTATTTATCCAAAGCTTCAACCAGTTTGCCATCTCATGTACACTACTGTTAATGCTTCCTGCAGGAGCCATACCTGCAATACGATAATAATCCATTTTACGATTTACACTGTCCTTGTAAAGCTCATAACCAATTGCTTTATTCGTACTTTGCTCCAGCTCCTCAATCGATAAATTGGATCGTTCCATTCCCAGGGGATTAAAAAAACGCTCCCTAACATTCTCTTCCCAGCTTTTTCCCGTAATGCGCTCGGCAATCACCCCTTGAAGAAGAAACATGAAATTGTTGTAATGCCATTTTTGTCGTAAACCAGTAAAAGGTTCATGATACTGAATTCTTTGAATTAAACTATCCTTGCTATAGCTTGGAAATAAATACCATGAAACATCATGCCTTGGAATTCCTGTTTGATGACTCATGAGGTCACGTATATTAATCCCATGATCCAATTCATTGTTGTAGAATTTTAGTTCTTTAACATACTTAATGGGACTATCTTCGAACGATAACTTCCCCTCATCTTTTAATTGTCCTAAAAGTGCACAGGTAAAAGCCTTTGATGTAGAACCAATGGCCAAGAGTGTATTTTCATTCATGGGAATTTTATTTTCCAAATCCTGATAGCCAAAGCCTTTGGCATAAATGGTTTTGTCTCCATGCACAACGGCTACAGCAAAACCAGGTGCCTGTGTTACTTCCAGTATTTTTTCGAACTCTTTTTCAATGCCTTTTAATTTATTATCATTTTGTGCAAGCCCTGCAGATACCATTCCAAGCAGGAACATAAACATTATACAACTCTTAAACATAGCTTATTGATTATTAATTCATTATCATGATGATTCCCAAAAACAATTCTTCTGCTCTATGCAGAATCATCCATTAGAATTACTCACACTAGTTTTTCCCAAAACTGTATATGTAATCCTGGGCACGGATGATGAACAACTTGTCAGAAATGGCAGGAGTAGCCATACAGGTTTCCCCTACTGGATTTCGTGCGATGATTTCAAATTCAGGTCCTGCCTTCACCACGACCACACCTTTGCTTTCACTGGTACAATACAACTTTCCATCAGCCGCCACCAGCGATGCTGTTACCGCACTACATTTTAAGTTTTTTCGGTAGATCTTCTCTCCCGTTTGGGCATCATAACAAGTAAGCAATCCGTTATTGGCCATGGTATACAAATAACCATCATAGGCAATTGGTGATGGCATATAAGTCCCTCCTTTTAAGTATCGCCACTTGATAAATTCTCCTGAAGACAAACTATCCGGAATAGAAATATCCCCATGCCCTCCGGGAATGATGGCATAAACCGGACGAACAGGTGGATATCCTCCCGTTACGTAAATCAAATCATTATACACAACAGGTGTACCCACGGTAACCTCCGAATTTGGTCCCAGTTTCCACAGCTCCTCACCAGTATCCGGATTATAGGCCTTTATGTATTCGGTTCCATTTGTAATCAGCTCATTATGATCTTTGCCGTAATACACAACCGGAGTTCCCCAGGAAGAGATCTCTTCCCGATTGTTTTTCCAAACCTCCTTGCCCGTTGCCAAATCAAAAGCAGCAACATAAGAATCCTTGGATCTGTCAGCCTGAATGATCACGGTATTCTTGTAGATCAATGGAGAAGCAGCATGCCCCCACTGGGTTTCCGACTCGAAAAACCAACCCGCGTCAAGAATTCCCATATCCTTTCGCCAAATCTCATTTCCATCCATATCGTAACATACCAATCCCTCAGATCCATAAAGGGCTACCAGGTATTTCCCGTTGGTAACCGGAGTGGAATTGGCCTGTGTAGCTTTTGGATGTCGCTTCACCTTAGGCACACCCTTATAGGCGGTATGTTCCCAAAGAATTTCCCCCTTGCTCTTATTCAAACAAAAGATTTTCCATACATGATTCGAATTGTCATTAACAGGCTTTACATCACCATATAAACCCACTCGATATTCTGCCGTTGGATCTTCACCTATGGCCGTTATCACATATATCTTGTCCTCCCAAACTACCGGACAGGCATGAGAAAGCCCCGGAATCCTGGTTTTCCATTTCAGATTTAAACCCTTTTCGGCATCCCATCTAACCGGTGGATACTGACCATCGCCATTTCCCTGGCAGTTTACACCTCTAAAAGCAGTCCAGTTCAGCACTTCCTTCACTTCGCCCGTTTCTTCGGTATACTCCGCTTTTACTTCCTCTTTCTTTTCTTCCTCTATTCTTGCAAATTCATTTTGGTAATCGCCATTGCGAAACAGTACGGATACAGCTATATTTTCAACCGTTTTAAAAGTCAACTTGATATTCTGATACTTCACAAACGAAAAAATATTAATCGAATCGTATTGCAATTCGTAAAACTTATCATCATCAAAACTGGCCAGCAGCTTATTCTCCTTATTTTTGATTCTCAACTGACCTTCATTATCAGAATACAAACCAACAAATTTGATGTCTTTATCCGGATTATTATTCTTAATCTTAGGCAATACAGCCCCTGCATCCTTCAGCAATTTACACAGCTCGGTATGATTCATCCCGGTAGCCGTTACCAGGGCTGAATTCAATTTATCGCTCTCAATTTTCGCTTTATCCAACAATAGTTTTACAATCTCAACATGTTCATTGCGCACGGCAAGCACAATGGCATCATTGGCACCAGCTACGTTTTTATCCAGCAATAGCTTCACGATTTCAAGCTTCCCCTCTCTTACACTAAAAGGCAACAACCATTTGGTACTCAAATCAGCACCATGCTCCACCATCAGCTTTATCATTTCGAAGTTGGTTTCATAAAAAGCCCATTCAAAGGGAGTAGATTGATAAAAACGATCCCTGTTGTTTGGATCAGCACCATGTTCCAACAAGAACTTTACTGCCTCAAGGCTATTTTTCTCCACCGCAAAAGTTAAGGCCGTGGCTCCATATTTCGATTTTGTATTTACATCGGTGCCCTCTTCAATCAACTTGGCAAGTGTGCCAATGTCATTGGTCTTGGCTGCCTTAAAAAAAGGGAGATTGTCGGATTGTGCATGAGCTGAGAGAAACACAGCTACCATTAGGAAAATGCTTAGGAATAATCTTTTCTTCATTCTTATAGTTTTTGTAGTTAGTATTCAGGCCCAATACGGATAAATACATTTACACCCCTATTCCTTCTACACATCCTACAAAATATATACTTTCCCTTACACCAAGTAGTATTTTACCGTCTTATAAATTTATGATATATTTTCCCTTTCCTTTACACTTTCCTTAAAGATTTAGTTTTCAGATATCTATTTGGAATAATTCTATGTTTCAAAACCAATATGATACGAAAGATTTTAATTCTTAGAAATTCTGTTCTTGCAACAGCGGCCTTAAGCAGAGAACTATCATCACGGCTTAGCAAAGTACTTTAAATTCAAAGTATCCTTCTTAACCGTTACGATATCTCCATTTTTTCGAACCAACATTTTCTTCGCAATTTCAAACGACTTTAAGCTATCTGGCCTTGCAAACTCTTCATTCAAATTTTCAAAAGAATACGAAGAACTTATATTTACAATCGAATCAGAAAATTCTCCCGAATAATAACAATCTCCTTCATAGTCAGACCAACCTCCTGCCATAAATTCAAATGCACCTCTTTTCTCCAATAGAGAATCTAAAGTACATATTGCAATAAAATTTGTTATTTCACCACAATCATATTGTTGCCCATAAATAACACAAGGATAAAACACACCTATATTAGGTTTTACAGCTATAACATAGCTAGATTTTAAAGCATATGTTTCGTGTATTTTCTTCCCAAATATGGTAGAATCCAATCGAATTAATTTACTTCTATCAAATTCAGATAACTTAAAGCTAGTCTTATCATTATACCTAGCAACTTCTTTTAACTTATTCCATGTCTTCAAACTATCAGGAGGCAATGTCAGGTCAACAATCGTCTTAACAGGTAATTTTATGGCATGCTTTTTAGGTAAGACACCATTTATGATGTCCACAACTTCCTTAAGCGATTTAGTCTTACAATTTTCAAATGACAATTTGGTTTTAAGACCATTTTTAAAATCAACATTCAGCCTCATAAACGAAGATCGACTTTCAGAATAATAACTTTGCTCTTCACAAAAATCTATACTTTCCTCAAATTTATTTTCAATAATAGCAGATACACTTGATAACAAATAAGGATCACTTACCTTGTAAACTAAACCTTTCAATGAATCTAACAATCTAGAAGGTTTTTCTATAACAGATACCGAATCAAGTGTTACCACAATCTTTTTAAAAGCATACGGCACCTTTTTATATTCAATTATTTCAAAAGATTTGATTCTTAAATTTGATTTAACAGACATCAAATTCGCCAAAGAATCAATTTGTCTTTTTTTTATTAAAGTTGAATCGACACCAATGTTCTCGCTGTAGTTTAAACCTCTTTCAACATTATTCGTGTTCTTTCCAGATTCATTTTTACAACCAACTAGCATTAGTGCAAAAATTAATATTAGGTATGTTCTCATATTCTAGTCAACAGTATTTCACATGAATGATCTTTCTTCGCTCTTGACAAATGGATTGATAAAGCCTTTTCCATTCATTACATTAATTGCATTAAAGATTGACACCAAAGCACCAATAAGTAATCCTATCATAAATGGAGTCAACTGATTCACTTTCCAATAAACCCACAAGCCTCCCAAACTGATTCCCAAAATACACACCTGCATACTAAGGACAGCATGAAAATGGTGTGTCATATCTTTCGTTTTATCTTTTCTCTGACGCCAAAGAATCAAGCTTGGAAAGAAGAGAGGCAACAATCCACTTAAATGCAAAAATCCAAGCCAAGTGCTGTGATTTACTTCCTGATCCTTCTTATCATCATTCGTCTCCTCTAAAAATAAGCTGAAATCAACATCCAATGCTTTTGCAATCATCTGAAGTGTATAAGCCCGTGGGTCAACCTCACCATTCTCAATTCGCTGTATGGTTCTTGCACTAAGCTCAGTCTTCTCAGCCAAGTCTTCCTGAGTTAAACCTTTTTTTACCCTTAGTTCTTTGATAAGTTTTCCTGTTTCCATTTTCATTTCGTTTTTGATTTTGAGTCAAATGTCTGACTGATTAAGGTAACTTTCCAACTACAAAAGCACGACATTTACACGACACTCAAAATCAATCCACACATTATCAGCGTTTTGAAAAAATGGAAAAATCAACTAGTATTTAATATTATTACTTATTCTCTTCATTCCCAAATTATAATATTGCTATAGATGATATTATTAATTACTGCTCTTGTCGGGAGTGAACCAAGGTTCTTGCGATATTTTGACGGTGATTTAAACACCATATCCTTCATTAATACAACTTACTCCTTTTGTATTTATTTCTTTTATCATTCACTTTCCACCTGAGTCGTTTAACAAACAAAACCATAAAAATTAACCACAGAGAACACGAAGACGCACTGAGGAACAAGCATTTCTCATCTCTGTGCCACTCTGTGACCTCTGTGGTCAAAACTTTCACCTCACAATGCATAACACAACAATTCGTGAAAATTTGTGCAATCTGTGGTTTAAACAGATGTGTTCTATGGTTTATTTCAAATCATCAAACTTCGCCTTCATGGTAGGATTACCATAGGTCAACTTTTTAATGGTCAAATCATCGGCCTTGTTATTGGCCAAACGCAAATTATTCTCTGATGACAAAAGCGCATCCTTTGTTTTCTGAAGATGAGTAATGGTTTTATCAATCTCGTCAATTGCCGTTTTAAATTTCCTGCTGGCCAGTTCGTAATTGTAGGCAAAACCTTTTCTAAAAGCATCAATCTTTTCTTCGAACTTGGTGATATCCACATTCTGATTCCTCATCATATTCAGCTCCGCCTTGTATTGCATTGAATTCATGGCAGCATTTCGAAGCAAAGTAATCATAGGAATGAAAAATTGCGGACGCACCACATACATTTTTTCGTACTTGTGCGATACATCAACAATACCCGTATTGTAGAACTCATTATCCGACTCCAAAAGCGAGACCAGTACAGCATATTCACACTCCTTATCCTTACGATCCTTATCCAGCTTGGCAAAGAAATCCTCATTTCTCTTTTTGGTAGCTGTTTCATCGTTCTCATTCTTCATTTCGAACATGATAGAGATCACCTCATTTCCTGCCTCATCCGTTTCGCGGTAAATAAAGTCACCTTTACTTCCCCCTCGTGCATCGTTATCCTTCTCGAAATAAGCACGCTGGAAAGCGGTTGCACGCAACTTGTTAAATTCCGATTCGCAATGCTGCTCCAAAGTTTCACCCACCATCTTGGTAGAAAGCTTCTGCTTAAAGTCCTTCAAACGAACAATCTCATCATCCTTCATTTTAATGGTTTCATCCTTGGCAATCAACTGGTTGGTAAATTGTTCCTTTATCGATTTTTCAAGCAGTTCCTTTTCAGTCTCCTTTATTTTCAGATCATTCACCAAATCATCTCTCTGCTTTTCAATCAACCTGGTTGCCTCTGTTACGGCCAATTTCTTCTCCGTCTCTGCCTGCTCTATCTTCGATTTCATCTCAGCAATTTCACCTTCTTTGGTAGCCAATTTCTGGGATAATTCCGTTTCACTTTGGGCCTTTTGCTCTGTCAGTTTCCTGTCCTTTTCTGCCAACTCTTTTTCCAACAGACTTTTCACATTCGCCTCAGCCAGTTTCACCGCATTTTCCTTTTCAGCTTCCTTGCTTTTTAAGCTGCCAGCCAAATCATCCCGTTCTTTTTCAATTTGCTTGGTAGCCTCCGATACCGCCAACATCTTCTCACTTTCTGCCTTTTCAATCTTCGATTTCATTGCAGAAATTTCACTCTCCTTCTCAGCCAACTTCTCCGAAAGTTGCGAATCGCTTTGCGCCTTCAGTTCGGCTAACTTCCTATCCTTTTCGGCCAGCTCTTTTTGCAAGGCATTCTTAATGTTTGCCTCCGCCAACTTTATGGCATTCTCTTTTTCCTGATCTGCCAACAACAACCTCTTCTTCAACTCCTCCTCAAACTGACTGTCTCGAACTTGCTTTAGAATATCCGCAAATCCGGCTTCATCTACTTTAAAGGCTTTCTTACAATTGGGGCAAATTATTTCGTTCATGTGATATCTGTTTTCTTCTGTAATATATTACAACCCTACTAAAACTAAACTGTTATAATTGGTGGTAAAATTAGGCATTTTCCTTTATGCTTACACTATCATGCAATACACGCTCTTCTCACCAAAAATAAAACATTAACACAAGTGTGTTTAAACAACATCTGTACTTTTTCATTGTAATTATTTGTTTTACCCTAAATTACAGGTAATTCCAACCCATTTAACAAACTACAAAGCCACACGAAAGGATTGATTTATCAAACTTCGTTTCGTGCTGCAGCAGGGGTACATGTTGGGCAGTTCTTGCCTCACGGACACTTAGATGTTACCATTAGTTTTTCAAATTCTGTACTTGATTAAGAATTGAAAATATTTGTTATATTCTTTAACTCGGCCATTATGTGTAGAGCCTAATTCTAAAATGCGAGTCAAGCCGTGACTATAACGAATTCCAATGTCAAACTTTTTAAGAATTTTGTAATTCAGCCCGATAATTCCAGATAATTCAAACCGTTTGTCGTAAATGTCTGTTATGTCTATTTTTGAATCATCTGATTTCATTTTTGCACTCAAAAGGTATGAAAATTCAGGACCGATAGAAAAATATAACTTTTCAGTAGCAAATAGCTCAGCTAAAAGAGGAACTTGAATGTAATTAAGTTGTGAATAGTCAAATTCACCTTCTTCCAAAGAATAAAAACTTTCTTTACTTCCTTTTTGTATAAAACCTGGTTCAATTGAAATCCCCCAAAAACCTTTACTTTTATATTCAATAAATGCATTTAGATTTAATGTTGTTTTTGAGTCGTATATTTCTTTACCCAATTCTTTTTTGGATAATCTTTTGTTAGATGAATTAACACCAAACATAACTCCATAGTTATATTCCTGAGCAATAGAACCCAGTGAACTAATTAAAGATAAAGCAATTACAAATACATATTTTTTCATTTTTAATAAAATTTTCATTTACGTGTTTTAATTAATGGTAACGGTTTTGCTAAAATTTTGTGGGCTATTTATTACCGCTACCTTATCAAAACCGTATGCGTTTATTGTTTTTGTTGCATTATCAAGTTATAAGCATCATTAGCCATTAATTATAGCCTTTTATACTAGAGGATTTAAACACTATATCCTTCATTAATACAACTTACTCCTTTTGTATTAATTTCTTTTATCATTCGCTCTTTAGGAATGGCTTTCCAGGCTTTATAAATCTTTGTAAACTCCTCTGTATTTTCATATTCATACACAGCAAACACACCTGAATCATTAACATTATCAATGCTACAAAAGCCGTATGAGATATACTGATTCTTTTCTAAACCATTGATCTCAATCATATCAATGATTTTTGATTTATTTGTTCCATCTCCATTGGAAAACAGTTCTTCAAGCACTATTAAGTGTTTAAAATCATTTGAATAATGAGATAACAGATAATCCTGATCAAGAAGTTCCAAAAGAGTTCCACCATTATGTGTTAATCCATCAAAGAATTTATATTCCACAATATTAGATGATATCGAATCTTTATAAGATCCGAGTTCAATTCTCTTCCATCTTATATCTGGTTCTCTAGCTTCAGGTTCTTGCTTCAGAACCTCACCCAAAATGGCAAACGAAAAAAGGAAAATAAATAGAAAACATTTCATTGGTATTGATTTGAAAACTTGTAATAGCCCTACAAATATTAATTATGCCCACCTCTTCCTTTACAAAAGTGACAGGTCGCTCCGTTATTTAATTTTCCAGATCCATAACAACATGGACATTCGTATTTGTAGGTAGGCTTTATTCCATAGCGTCTATCATCATCACTGTATACATATTCTATACTAAACCCAACGCCATTACATTCCAAACAATACCCATATAATGATGTTCCTGAACCATTGCATTTACTACATGTTACTTTTACTTCTCTCATATTAATAGTTTATTAATTGTTATCTCTTTATAACTTGTTGGCACTAATTGTTATCCCTTTGGTATTCTCTCTTTATTTCTCTCATACCTCAAGAATATTCTCGTGCGATTCTTTTTAGAAATTGATAGCAATAAAATCTCGCACTAGCAGTGGGGCTTCAACATTTGCAGAGCAGTAGCTGCAAGCTTACCCTATCTAGGTATTAAAACATGAGACACAATTGATCAATTGACTTCCATTTTTTAATTCCCTCTATTTCTTCAGTATCTGAATAATCATAAACAATAGCAACGCTATGTCGAGCTCTAGTTATTGCAACATAATATCTAAAGGACTTTTAATTTTTGCAAGAAATTTTTCACTCATACAAGTTCATATCTCTTGTAAAATGCAATTCCGAATTTAACAACAATTATTACCAAACAAAATATTTATCCCAATAAAGATCAATAGAATTTATCAATCCATTATAGATATTGATTGAAAATACAAAAGCCTCTAATCGCCTGAAGACTCAATACAATAAAAAAAGTAAAATTCGCTACGGTTTGTAAGCCATTACTGGTTTCCCTACTGCATCCAATTTTAAACCAATGCTAATATTACTTCAGTACAAACTCCTTTTCCCTTACATTTCCCGGAAAATCGAAAACCAATCATAATTAAATTCCCATTTACATCACAAACAGGCACAAGCACAGAATAAAGTTCTTGATGAAAATTCAGATCTAAAAACAGCAAACAAACTAAACAATAATACCATGTAAATCATCCCATTTACACCTATACTTCTCCTATACTCCTCCTATACTCCTCCTATACTTCTCCTTCGCTATGGCTGTATCACTATTGATGCAACATAAACACATCCTCAAAAAGACAAGCATATGTTAACAAATCACAAGCCAACAAGTCAAGCATTTTAGGGATACCAATAACTATCCCACATGCCACAATTAGGCTAAAAACCCATTAAGTCAAGGCAGTAGTCTCTTGCACTCACTTCACCTGGGCTAGAATGATCTTTGCCCTTCAGGCAAAACTCCCAACCTCAATATTTGTAGCGATCGGCATCAGCTACGCAAGTGGGGCCCCATAGGCAGAGAAAGCGGCAAATAGAAATGCTGTCGAACGAAGAATGAGTGAGACTATCTATTTCTATTCGCTTTTGAGCCGTGATGGGTCACTGAGGAGATGCGCCGTAGATTCTTGGCTTACTTTCTCATCAATGGAACCGACCGAAGGGAGCTCATGAATGCCCGTGAAAATTATAAATGAATAAAAAGTAAGAGCCCGTCTGGCTTGAAGACAAGTTAGAATAAAGTGTTTTCTTTACCATATCACCTCACCTCAATCCTCTTCCCGATATTAATCGGGACAGGCTCTATAGGAGAGGAAGTTGTGCAAAAAATAGAGCTTTATTTGATC
>NZ_JANQCD010000032.1 GCF_026672275.1 Marinifilum sp. D737
TTAGGAGTTATACTCCTCCTTAGCTCAGCTGGTTAGAGCACCTGACTGTTAATCAGGGGGTCCTAGGTTCAAGTCCTAGAGGGGGAGCAAAAAACCTTTCTTAATGGGTTTAAAAATATATTAGGAGTTATACACTCCTCCTTAGCTCAGCTGGTTAGAGCACCTGACTGTTAATCAGGGGGTCCTAGGTTCAAGTCCTAGAGGGGGAGCAAAAAGAAGCCATCCAATTTGGGTGGCTTTTTTCATATCCTTCCTCTCCTATTCAAAAAATCTTCTAATTTTGTTGGGTTCAAAAATATAACCCGTGAAAAATAAGTTACTAGCACTTCTATTCCTTTTGGTCATATCAATCCAATCAAAAGCTTTTAATCCTGTTCAACAAGATTCTATTCCCTATTTTAAAAACTCCAGAAACATCTTAAATCCAGGTTTGGGCAAAGAAGTTTTCAGCAGCAAAAACCTGATTATCTTTGGTGGTTTATTAGGAGGAGCTTTCTTAATAGATGAATGGGCCAGCGATAAAATCAAGGACAACCAATCTTCTTTTGCAGGCAAATACACGGATTTCTTTAATGAATTTGGTGAAAAAAAGATCATTGCTCCTTCGATAGTAGCAACATGGGCAATTGGTGCAATAATAAAAGATGAAAGACTTTCCAATACAGCACTCAACTCTGCGAAAGCATTGGCTACTGGAGCAATTTTAACCGAAGGGATTAAAATTATTGCTGGTCGTTCTCGTCCTGATCAGATGCATGGCAATATGCACTTTGATGCTTTTGGAGGAAATTCCAACAATACCAAATCATTTCCGTCAGGACATGCATTTGTGGCATGGTCTGTGTTCACACCTTTTGCCGAAGAATATAGCAAATGGATCTATGTAATTCCAGCATCGGTAAGTTTAGCAAGAATGTACCGAAACAGACACTGGTTCTCAGATGTTGTTTTAGGTGGAGGAATTGGCTATTTTGCAGGCCTTTATTTTCACAAACGCAAAAATCAGAGGGTATTATTTAGTGGAAATGGAATAGTAATCAAATTTTAAACAACAACACAAACAACCTACACAACCAAAAAATTTTAGTTATGAGTATTACTAAAGTATTTAAAAAATTTCCCAGAACCTTTTGGGTAGCCAACACCATTGAGCTTTTCGAACGATGGGCTTGGTACGGCTTTTTCATGTTATTTGCCAACTACCTTACAGGATCAACAGATATTGGAGCACTTGGATTATCGCAGGCACAAAAAGGAATTATCATGGGAGTTGGAACAGGTATTTTATACTTCCTTCCTGTTATTACTGGTGCAATTGCAGATAAATATGGGTATAAACGTGTTTTAGGAATTTCATTTGTTGTATACAGCACTGCTTTTATTGCCCTGCCTCTATTCAATACTTTTGCAGGAGTATTTGCCATGTATCTATACTTGGCATTAGGTGCAGCTTTGTTTAAGCCTATTATATCTGCCACTGTAGCAAAAACAACCGACGAAGAAACCTCATCCATTGGTTTTGGAATCTTTTATATGATGGTTAACATTGGAGCATTTATTGGTCCTTTGGTGACACTCGCATACAAAGACAGTGGCTACACTACTGTTTTCTACATTTCGGCTGGTGTAATCTTAATCAATTTTATCTTGATTCTGTTCTACAAGGAGCCTGAAAGAGAAATCAAACAAGAATCATTAGGGGAAGCAATTGGTAATGTATTCAAAAATATAGGAACCGCCCTAAGCGATTTTAAATTTGTGATTTTTCTTCTTCTTGTTGCAGCATTCTGGAGCATGTACTATCAATTGTTCTTTACCTTGCCTGTATTTATTACACAGTGGGTTGATACTTCATCAGTTTACAATTTCTTTGAAGGTTTTATGCCAGCAGTAACGGAAACTTATGGTAAAGGTGGACAAATGGACTCAGAGTTTATCGTGAATTTCGATGCCATGTTCATCATCATCTTCCAGATTATTATCTCATCAATTGTAATGAAACTAAAGCCATTAAAAGCAATGATGGGTGGAATTTTGGTTTGTACCATTGGTATGGCACTAACCCTTTACACGCAAAATGTATTGTTTGTAATTACAGCAATCTTTATTTTCTCGATTGGTGAAATGGCCAGTTCTCCAAAAATTACAGAATACATTGGTAGAATTGCTCCAAAAGATAAAGTTGGCTTATACATGGGATGTTCTTTCCTACCTGTTTTTGCAGGTAGTACTCTTGGTGGAGTAATCTCAGGTAATGTATATGGCAGCATGTCAGATAAGGTGAACCTATTGGTTAAAGAAGTGGAAAAAAGAGGTTTGGATATTCCTGCTATCTCTAAAGATTTTTCAGCTACAGAATATTTCAATAGAGCTGGTGAATTAATGGGTATGAACCAAAACGAATTGACTCAATTCCTTTGGAACACCTACAATCCAGATAATATCTGGTATGTGATTTTAGCAATTGGCTTATTTGCTGTTATTGCTCTTTATTTCTACGATAAATTACTATTAAATAAAAAATCTTAACAATTACCATCGTAAAATGGTTAACAATTTTTAATCCCGCTTCAGCGGGATTTTTTTATGTCTTTTTCATCAAAATATTATTGAAAAATAAGGCTATCTAGCAGATATTTCATAATTTGGCCTCAATATTCCGTGCAACAGTAGTCACTTTTCCGTGATTTGTTCGTAGTATATACAACCACAACCATTTTTATGCTCTCAACCAAGGTATTAATAACGTACTAAGGATTTGTATATGATTAGAATTCTACGCACAAAACTCTATATATTAATTATTCTCTTAGCTAGTGTATTTTCTACACTGGCCCAAACTTCCGTTGAGCAATATTATCAAAATGCTGAAGGTAAATCAGGAATTGAATTAAAGACAGCTCTTCACAACATCATTAAATCACAAAAAGTGCTTGAATACAGCAGTGGTAATCCAAGCGTTTGGGATGCTTTAAAACAAACCGATGAAGATCCAGATAATCCAAACAATCTAATTCTAATATACACAGGTAGGAGTGAAAAAAAATCTCGACAAGATGATGGGAAAAGCGATGATCCGGATTCTTGGAATCGCGAGCATATTTGGGCAAAATCCTATGGATTAGGCAATCCTTATGATGATCCAGGAGCTGCCACCGACATACACGCATTGCGCCCTGCCGACAGGAGTGTAAATACTGATCGATGGAATAAGTTTTTTGATAATGGGGGAACTCAAAACTCAGAAGCAACAGGATGTTATTCAGATGGAGATTCATGGGAACCAAGAGATGAGGTGAAAGGTGATGTTGCCCGAATGATTTTTTACATGACAGTACGTTATGAGGGAACCAATGGTGAACCTGATTGCGAGATGACCAATGATATGAACCTATACAATTCAGGTGAAACTGTTCATGGCCGAAAGGCAACATTATTGGAATGGCACAAACAAGATCCTGTAAGTGAATGGGAACGTAAACGAAATGAGAAAATCTACGAAATTCAAGAAAATAGAAATCCTTTCATCGATCACCCAGAGTATGCCAATTACATTTGGCTAAACGAAAGTCCAGCTGAGTTCAATCTTACCTCTACCATTCCTGTTAACAACACTTCTAATGTGGAAGTGAATGCGGAATTAATGGTGAATTTTACTCAAGAAGTTTCGGCGGGAGAAGGAAATTTAATTATTCACAATAAGGATGATAATAGTATTTTCGAAACCATTAAAATGAATAATACTTCATTGGTAACTTTCGATGGCAAAACAGTTAAAGTACTCCCTTACAATAATTTTAAGGCTGGAAATAGCTACTATATCAAAATAGAAACCAATGCCATTAAGAATGCTGATGGGGAATATTTTAAAGGAATTGATAATAATTACACATGGGCATTCTCAACAGGTAATTTAGTACTCGATCCTCTTGAAATTACTGCCAGAGTTCCTCTAAATGAAGCAGAAAATGTTAGCTCAGATATTGAAATTAGTATGGATTTTAATCATTCTGTAAGTGCTGGAAATGATAGTGATGGATTTAAAGTTTACAATTCAGAGGATGATCTGATAGAATATTTGGGTGCTTCCAATACGAGCATTGAGTATGATGACAATGTGATTACAATTAGTTTAAGCAACGAATTGGAAGAAGGTGAAAGCTATTACATCTTAATTGATGAAAAGGCTGTGAAGGATGCTGCAGGCAATTATTTCAAAGGTATTTCGGATAAAACGGAATGGACTTTTACAACAGATAGAACCACAAGCATAGATGATCCTTTTACCAATGATGCCAAACCTGCATTCTATCCTAATCCAAGTAGTAGAACCATTTATCTTACCAATCAACAAAATGTTGAAAAAATTAGAATTATAAACCTTACAGGGAAACCAATCATAGAAGAAAGCGGACAAACTTCTTTAAGCTTATCCAGCCTTCCAAAAGGCATTTACATCCTAACATTTTCCATGAAGGATGGAACAAGAATCTCGAAAAAACTAATCAAGAAATAAAGAAAGCGGTTGATGATTCAACCGCTTTTTCTTTCAAGTAAAAACAATTACTAATTGTTCATTACTCATTATTAATTGATCACTACTCTTTCCAGGTTGCATCCTTCTTGTCGCCGAATACGTACTTCACCAATTCAGGATGGTCGATGAATGGGTTACGATTCTTCTGGAAACCGTAAATGATATTGTTTCTTCTGATTTCATAAGGGTCAACCGGATCCAACTCATTCCACTTCAACAAATCATCCAACTTACCCATACGAGCTTCTTTATCTATAACTCCTGAGTTATCAACTTTAAAGTCATAACGAACTGCCATGTAAAAAATCATTCGGGCGACATCTCCTTTAGCGCTTAATGGCGGTTCATAAAATTGAGTATTAGATGTTCTAGGGCCATTCACATCGCCAAAGTTTTTATTGCCTCTGGTACTATTTTCTCTACTGTATGATGCTCTTAAATGATGACCATCGGTACCTGCTCCTGGAGATGTACCAAAATCACCATGTGATTTGGCCCAAACATGCTCTCTGTTCCACTCGTCGCTTACACCAGCACTATGATCATTTTTAGCTCTTCCAGTTTCCGTATAAATCTGCCATACTTGTCTTTCATCTGCTGGATTCTGGTCACCTGCTTCACACATGTCCCAAACATCGTATGATGAACTGCTTGTATACTCCAATTTAATAGCGCCAGTGGAGATAATTTCTTGCAATTCCTCTCTTAAATCATCACCTTTAAGAGTAGATGCAGAGGTATAATAGTTCTTTGGAATTCGTACAGACATCATGTGCTGTCCCTCTTCAACAGTTGCTACATACTCTTTGGGAGTATAATTCACAATAATCTTACCTTCTGAGTCTACGTTAGGAGTCAAATAGTTCTCTCTATCCGTATTCTTATTATCATCAGGTTGGTCTGGCTGATCTGGTTGTTCGATATCAGTATCTGGTGCTGAATTATCGCCGCTTCCTGAATCACAAGAGAACAGGAAGAAGTTGAACATTAACAGCAACAATAAAATCTTTTTCATCGTTCTAACAATTTATTAAAAAATAGGGCATTGTTAAAGAACAATGCCCTAAAATTATATTATAAACTTACTTATTCAATTGTAATGTCATCAACTAATAAATCGTAAGCTTGTTCTTTACCAACTTTTAAGGCAAATAGAGATTCTCCTGCTGTTGTTTGAAGAGCAACATCAGTAATGTTTAATGTAACTTTAACCCATTCTCCACTTGTATCAATTGTTCCAGTATAGGAATTAGACGAAGAAGGTTCAATAGTTGCTTCTGCAGAATAGTCACCTAAATTGAATCGAGCATATCCATCCGCTTTGTAAACATTTAAAGATAACGATTTACCTGAAGTTCCTTTAATGTAGAATACAATTTTAGTTTTTCCTGTAGCATCGAATCCTTCTGGTACAGTTGCAGTAAATACATAATCATTACCTGTAGGGGTAGTCTTAATCTGCATGGCTTTACCACCATTTCTTCCTTCAGTACTTTGTTCTACATAGGATTTTAAACCATAATTATTCAAAGCTCCTGTAAAAGCATTCCAATCTTCAAAATCAGAACCTGGGAAAAGGCTTGCTGCATTGGTATCACCTCCATTATCGCCACCGCCAGTGTCGCCACCACCTTCTGTATAATTGAATTTCACGTTATCAAGTTGCCATGTTCCGCTGTTATCTTTGCTTCCTGTATACTTAAAAGCAATGTGAACTGTTCCCGAATATGATGAAAGATCGATATCACCCGAGTTCGTAAATTCACTGCTGTAACCTGTTGCGTTTTTAGGAGCAAGTGTTACAGTTAGTGGCTGCCAATTAGCAGCAGCTAAGTCCTTATTAAAATCAGTTGCAATGAATACCTCTAAAGTCTCATCCTTAGAATAACCTGCCTTTGTTTCGAAGCTAAAGTTTTTATTAGCTGCAGCATCAAGATCTAAACCCGGAGTTACAACCCAAGCCTCCATAGCATCCAATTCTGAATTATAACCTGATGCCTGAATGTACTTATTACCACTGTACTCTTTACCAATCCAGTTTCTATCACCTGCTGTGGCTCCAACAAACCAACCTTCCAATGCCACATCGCTCTCTGCAGTAACATTATCGAATGCCTCATTTAATTCTGTTACAGTAACATCAGCAGGAGGAGCTGCTACAGTGTTAAACTTCACATTATCAACTTGGAAAGTACCACCTTTTGTACCAGCTTCCGCTTCGTATTTAAAGGCAATATAAACAGTACCATTATATCCGGAAAGATCAATATCTCCCGATTTTACCCAGTCCGAATACTTATCAGCTGTTCCACTGGCAATATTAGCAGACAATTCTGTCCATGTAGCAGAATTCACATCTGTTGCCAAATCAGTAGAAATCAACACCTTCAAAGTAGCACCGGTATTGTATCCATTCTTAGTCTCGAAATTAAAAATCTTATTCTCAGCATTGGTAACATCCAAACCTGGAGTAATCAACCAAGAAACATTTTTCGCATCTTCAGAATTGTATTCCGAAGCCTGAGCATATTTGGTACCATTGTACTCTTTTCCTTGCCACTTGCGTGTTCCTTCAGTATATACATTATTCCATCCTTCAAATGCAACATCTTCGTAATTTACGATCGCGTCAAAAGTTTCATTTAAACTGGTAACTGCGTTTCCTAAAGTAACTTCACCAGCAGATCCACCACCAGTAGATCCATCGAAACGCTCTCCAGTCATGTCAACATCTTCCAAAGAACGAATCATCATCTGCTTGTCATTACCAAACTTACTTAAAACACCAACAATGGTACCTGATCCCTGAGGTAAAACTTCATCGTAGAAGTTGCTGTAACCACTGTTACGTACAATTAGTTTGTTTCCTTTGGGACCAACAAGATCACGGTTCGAACTCTTATCCTTTTCTGCATAAGTCAAAGTACCATCTGCATCTTCGAACTGAGCAGCAGTAATCTTTACTAATGTACTAACCAATGAATTGTACAAATCATTGTCTTTAAGCTCCTCAAGAGAAACTTCTTTTGGCTGTAGCTCTATAGGTAGACCATTCAAGAAGATATGATCTTTAATTAAACCTGGATCAATACCTGCAAGGTTTGTATACTTACCATTTTGGAAAGTTCCTCCACCAAGTTGAACCAATCCATTGTAATCACCCAAAACCAAACCTTTCACTTTAATGAATACCTGTTGTCCAGGTTTCATCATTGAAGAAAGACCTTTTTCATTAATTTTTACTTCGATACCACCAGTAGCACCTTCACGGCTATCTTGAACGATAATTTGCTTGTAGAAGTTTCCTTCAGTATCGTCAGATACAACATATCCTTCAATTACCAAATCTTCTTCAATAGTTTCAAATTCACCATTGGTATGTTTTGCTTTCAAGTCAGTAATTGATGTATTTGAAGCACCTTCATACTCAGGTACCATAATCTCTGGTTGGTCAAAATCATTATCAACACAAGCTACAAAGCTGGTTGCAAGACCCGCTGTAATTAATGCAGCGTAGAAAAACTTTTTAATGCTCTTCATATCTTAGTTTTTATAGAATTTAGATTAAAAACGAACACTTAGGTTCACGAAATAAGTACGACCATAATAGTAGTACAATTTATCTCCAAAATTACGATCTGAATCTACAGAAGATCTACTCTGTTCGTATCCTCCGGTAGTGATATCTGTATCATCCAAAACATTGTTTACACTTGCATTTAAAGAAATGTAGTAATCATTAATTTTCCATGATTTACCAATGTTCAAATCTAAAGTGAAAGCTTCATCAAGCTGACGCTGATTGATCGTAGTATTCCAATCATCTGATCCTGGAGTAAGACCTTCAACAGCTTTAGAAGTTCTTCTTGCAGGATGGAAATCCAAGTATGTATCATCGTAATAATTGGCATTAATACCAGCCCACCAATATTTTGGTGAAGAGTATTTTAATCCAACAGTAGCAGCTGTTTGCGGAGTCCCCGGAACATAGAAGTTCTTAGCATATACTGTATTGGTTTCACTTTCCAAGTCTATATCTACTGCAACTTCTTTCATTTCAGGTCTTGAATCATAAATGTATTGACCTTTAGATGCTGCGAAAATCGCTGTTAAGGTTGGTGTCAATTTTGCTTCAACACCCAATTCAACTCCCATGTGTTCTTTATCAATGCCTGTTAAAATTGCATTTACAAAAGCACTTTGTCCGTTTTGGAAGTTACTTGTAAAATAGTTTCTAACTTGAGTTTGATCCTCGAAACGAGTGTAGAAACCTTTTATGCTTGCCTTAACAAAAGGTGAACGTAATTGGTAACCTGCATCGAAAGACATGATTTTTTCTTCCTCAAGATTATCAACCCACTTATTTCTTGTTCTTGCTGATTCAAATGCATTTCTCAGGAAAGGAGCTCTAGTTTGATAAGCAGCATTTGCAGTAAAGTAGTTACGTCCGTTCAATTTGTAAGTTAAACCTCCTTTAACGCCAAAGTTAGTAAAATCTTTCTTACTACTTTCTCCGTATGATTGATCGGCGAAGATGGCTTTTCTCATGTTACCTTCTCTCCACATTTTTGTCTGACTTACTTCAGCACCAATGTAACCTTCCCACTGGTTGTAAACGAAATCAGTTTGTGCAAAGAATCCTGCTTTTCTCAAATGAACATCGTAATCGAAACCAAAAGTATCACCTTCTTTTACTTTTCTATCCGGATTATTCAAATCGTTATCTCTCATTGAAGTTGGAGCATACTTGTCGTAATCCAATAAGTATTCAGCACCTAACAAATCGTCCATTACATTAAAACGGCTACCAATGTAATAAGTGTAATCCAAGCCAGCTGTTAAATTCCAGTTGTTGTTAATTTCCTTTGTATATGTTGTATTGGCCATTAACTGTTCAGCATCATATCGATTCTCTTCCACATAATACTGTGCATTAGGATCGTTGCTGTTCACCTGGTACATTCTGTCCCAATCGATGTGACGAACTTTTGGATCAGTTTTCCATAGTCTTGCAACCTCTTCAGGATTTGCTGAGTTACTAGGTAACTTATTATAGTAGTCCGGACGTGGATCAGGAGCATTAAACCATCCTAATCTGGTGCTACCATTACGCCCAAATGTATATGAAACACCTGTTTTCAAATTGCTTTTCTCATTGATTTTCCAATCGTGGTTCAACATGAAAACTGGTTGGTGAGACTTGCCCACTCTTGAGTTTCTTTTATCACCATTCTGATATCCCCAGTATGGGTTGTAATAGTTATCGCCAACAAGATCGTAAACTTCCTGAGTTGATGCACCACCTTTACCTCTTTCGCTAGGAGCAGCAAATACTGTTAGGTTTAAGCTGTGATTATCATTCAACTGCTTGTAAGCAGATAGGAAATAGCTGTAAGCATCATAAAAAGTTGCATCAACATATCCTTCATCACCCCAACGACGCGATCCAGATACTGTGAATGCCCAACCATTCTCCATTAATCCTGTTGAATGCGTGGCCATTACACGGTTAGCGTAACTTTTGTTTGAACGAGAGTAAACCAATTTGGTTCCTACTCTTTGGTCGATTGCACTGGTGTTAATATTTGTTGTTCCACCAACACCGCCAAATCCAAAATCATTTGAACCTAAACCGTAATATATTTCCTGGTTACGAGTAGCATCGTTCAAACCACCCCACTTGTACCAGTATCCTCTACCATTCTCCATGTCGTTCATCAACATTCCGTTCATACGGATGCTGGTATTGTCGGTGCTATATCCACGAGTTTTGAATCGCAACTGACTGAAGACATAACCTGCATTCGAAACAAACACATCCTTTGAGCTTGCCAATAAGCCTGAGATGTTCTCTTTCGAACCTTCATCATCTAATTCTTCATCGGTTAAGGAAGAAAAGTCAAAATCCTTAAAAGATTGACTCAAAGCGCTTGGCTCCAACTCAACCACCTTAAGGTCAAGTGTGCTTCCTGCGACAACATTCACTGCCATCGACACGCTTTTAAAATCTTGTAAAATAAACTCCAACAAGTGTTTGCCTTGCGGAACTTCAGAGATCAGAAAATTACCCTCAGCATCAGTAAAAGCACTTAAGTTGGTACCCAATACTTCAACCTTTACCTGAGATAGATAATTTCTGTCTACAGAGTTTCTCACCTTACCACTAACATTCCCGGTTTGGGCATGCAATGCAAAAGATGAAAGTACTCCCATTAGTAGAAACAGAAGAATCTTTTTCATGAAATTAAATAATTTGATTAGTACAGTTAGGCATTTGGAAGCTACCTACCTCTCCCCTGGTAAAAGCAAATTCCAAAAAACCACAAATTTGCTTTCAACGAAGTATTTGTTGAGGGATAATAAAATGGTGTGTTTTAACGATTGCAAAACTAATAATATTAATCACAATCTCATATTAAGAATGGGTTAATTTGATTAAGTGTTGCAATATCTGTTATCAATGGTCGAGTTTAACGCATAACTTTTGATTAACAACCATATATCAAAGATTACATAGACTAAAATCATTGTTAAAAAGAATAATTAATGCCAATCAATGGTTAAAATTAGACCGTAATGAATTTCATCACTTTTTCAAGTTGAGTTTTTCCCTACTATGGAACCGTAGCGTAGCGGAGCTCGTGAACACAATTGAAAAATGATTTTAATGTGAACAAAATCCCTACAGGGAAAAGGGTGAAATCAAAACAATATAATCAAAAACACCCTTCTGGCTGTCGCCATCTTCCCTAAAAGGGAAGAATTTCTATATAAGCCTTACTATTGTTTTTGGTGCTGTGTGATTTACAATGGGTAATTCTAAAGAAGTGCCTAAAGTACTTAGAATACTTGGAGTACTTAAAGTATTAACACTATAATATTTTTAAAATCAGTTTATTCAATACAAGCTTAAATGAGTAATTGTAATGTTTATACCATACATTTTAATTTTAAGTACTATTTAGTAACTCACCCACTAAAAATCATATAGAGCCTTGTTTTTAAAATATTTTCAACCTTTGATTCGTATAATTAATATCTTATCCTTATTCTATTTTGCACTAAAAGCTATTAGATTTTCCTTACTAAAACGAATATGTTATTAAAGGACAAATCTCCTTTTCCTAATTTTATATCCTCTACTAACTCATTCCGTTTTTATAATCGCTAAAAAAGCTTTAATATTGCAAGGCAATTCGTTGCCAACCATTTTGACTGTAAAATCAATCTATTCTCCCCGATTGATTGGGATAGTTTCCATTCCCTTGTTTTATTTAGAAATTTAGAATCAAACTATTGCAGAACATTTTCTGCCATAATTACAGAATTCACATGATAAGAATGAGAACAATAGCAGCCTTATTATTGGCTTTTTTGATGGTTTCATCTGGTGAGTCGTTCGCACAAAAGAAAGACTACCAAGTGGCCTGCGTAGGTTTTTACAATTTGGAGAACCTTTTCGATACGATTGACGATCCAAACAAACGCGATGAAGAATACCTGCCAGGAGGAAAAAGAAAATGGAGCAAAGCCAGATATGAAGACAAACTTTTCAATATGGCTCACATCATTTCTCTAATGGGAAAAAATGGTGTACAAGAGGGAGTATCAATTCTTGGTGTTTCGGAGATTGAAAATCGTAATGTATTGGAGGATTTGGTACAACAGTCACCAATTAAAAACAGAAACTACCAAATTGCACATTTCGAATCGCCTGACAAACGTGGTATTGATGTAGGTTTGTTGTACAATCCGAAACATTTTAAACTTTTGGATCAGAAAAAATACAAGTATCAGCCACTTAAAGAAAATGGAGATACTCTTTACACTCGAGATCAGTTATTGGTAAGCGGATTGTTATTTGGCGATAAGGTACATGTAATTGTAAATCACTGGCCATCGCGATATGGTGGTGAAAAGAAAAGCCGTCCTAATAGAAATGGTGCTGCTGCAGTTACTCGTTCTATTGCCGATTCACTTTTAAAAGATGATGCCAACGCAAAAATCTTTATCATGGGCGATTTAAACGACGACCCAATCAACGAAAGTGTGAAGAAAGTAATTGGTACCAAAGCAAGCAAAAAGAAGGTGCAAGGAGGTTTATTCTATAATCCTTGGGAAAATCTATACAAAAATGGAATTGGAACCCTTGCTTACCGCGATAGCTGGAATTTGTTCGATCAAATTCTTCTTTCAAATCCTTTGGTACACACAAAGGGCGGATTCACTTACCTGAAATCGGAAATACTAAGAGAAAAATTCATGTTTACCGAGAGTGGACGTTACAAAGGATATCCTAAAAGAACTTTTTCATTTGACAACTACGTAGGTGGTTATAGCGATCACCTGCCAGTGTTTGTTTATCTTGTAAAAGAGAAATAGAAACACTGATAATATTTTTAGGAAGGCTGAACCTGTAATGGGTTCAGCCTTTTTTATTCACAAATCTTACGAAAATAGGTAAGGATATGCTGTAGCTTTATATAATAGCTTTATCATTGAAAAATTGACAAAATGTGCAAAAACCGAATATTGAATTGAATGGTGACTTTATTTATTAAACAGGCTAGCTAGTGTCAAGTGATTTGTGAAAATACGGGTAAGTTGCAATCGCTTTTTGATCCGGCAGTTGCCAGATAGAAAAAGTAAGCATAGCCATAGCTACATGAGTCTTTTCTCATCTGCTGTTATTGGTCTGCCTTAGTTAAAGGGTGACTGATTTGCAAGATGTAAAGAGTCACCTTTTGACTTTTACCTGGAACGTTAGAGCAAGCATGACACGACACCAGTATCCCCTGTCTCGAGCAAATGACATCCCCAGCCTCGAGGGGAAAGTACTCCCTGCTTGCTGGGGAAACTGCTCCCTGCAACGAGGGGATGGCGTCCCCAAAAAATAAAAGCCCGAACTGCTTTGAGCCATTCGGACTTTCTATAGGCAAATGTATCCTTATTCAACAATCAAGATGTGCTCAAACTGAGTTTTACTCACTGTCTTTTTAAAATTATGTCCCGATGAATATTGCGTTATAATTTCCAATTCGTAATTGCCGGCACTTAAGGCCGGAACCATTACCATTAACTGTTTAGGGTCATTGGATATGATTTGATCGCACTTGTGGCGTATATCATCGGATTGGTTGATAAGGTAAACCCCCACAGATGCATCTTCACCAGCAACTTTTAAGCGATTGCCTTTCACAATAATTACATTGTTAGGAGTGATGATACTGTCCTCCTTCTCGCTTAGGCTATCAATTACTTTCCCTATTACAGGCTCACCAGTTTGTTTCCCAAGAATTTCTACTTGTGTTTTCTTTAGCACTTCGCGCAATTCATTACCTGAGGTAAAAGAAGCAATTAAACGGTGCTGTTCGGGATTGAATCTATCGGTAACCCCATTAAAAACTCCATTTACGGTAAGGTGGCCATGAAACACTCCTGTATTCACACTATAGCCCTGCGCCATCTTTTCAATAATCACCTGATTGCTACGCGAAAGGATATCAATAATGGTTGCCTCGTTGTGCTCCGATCCCCCTTTAATAATCTCTTTGGCAATGTCCTCAATTTTAATATTCCCCATTGGTTTTACCCGGGCATAAAAAATCATTAGGTCTTGGTGTTAAAGGGTTGTCTTGTAACCATAAATCAATTCTATTCATAACTTAAAATTTTAGTGATTTGATTATTTTTTATTAAACACTAAACAAGTTCATACAGTTTACATACAATGTCAAGGATATTTATCATGTCATTAAACACAGGATTTTATACAATAAGACCCTCATTAATACGTCATTGAACTTTACTTTTCTGAAACAAAAAACCCCGAATCGCAATGATTCGGGGTTTTAAAAATATTGTAATTATAATTACTTCAATGTAGGACCTTCTACGTACTCAAATTCAGGATTTGGACCTGATTTAGTACACTTGAACTCAATAGTATAATTGGTATTTGATCCATCATAAGTTGTAAATCCAATAATATAATGTACATCTACTCCTTGTACTTGAGTTACAGCGTCAGGATATTTGTTTGGCAGGTAAGCTGTTTTAATACCTTCCTTAACCGCATCTTGCCAAGTAGCAAAACTCTCATCGAATTTTCCACTTCTAATGTCAAAGTTTACATACTTAGAACCTGCACCATAATAATACTCAGAATCGCTATAATCAGAAGTCTTACCATGTGTATCTACCGAATAGTCTACAATAATCTGGTAATCTTCAGAAACCATTGTATAGGTTACTGTAGGATCAAATTTCCAACCTTCAGCTCCATAGAATACAAACTGATCCATTTTGGTTGGCATCGAGCTCCATACACCTTCTGAATAAGTATATTCAGCTGCAACGGTTCTAGTACCTCCAGCATAATATCTGTAAATCATTACCTTTACTTCACCTTCTTGTGCGTATGGATATTTCATACTTAAGAAAGTTGGAAGGTAATCTTCAGCAGGAACAGAACTAGAGAAGTTACCATATTTACCAGGGCCACTTCCCATTTCAGTATAATCACCTCTTTGTAAGTAGTATACATCTGATTTTGCCCATTCGCTTCCGTCAAACTCGTAATACTCTTCTACTTTTTCACCTTCAGCTCCTTGAGTTACACCTTTTACATCAAGTTGAGAAATTTCCCAGGTTGCCGCATCAGTAGCGTTAGATTTGTATACAAAAGCAACATGAATTTTCTTACCTGCGTAAGCAGACAAATCAATATTTCCAGACTCAACAAAAGTCCAGCTATCACCCGCTGGTGCATTCTCAATGGTTAATTCTGTCCAATCTGCAACATCTGGTGCTTGGGTTGCATCATACTTGTCTGAAACGTAAACAAAAGTTTGCTGCCAATCTCCTGATAAATAATTTAAAGCCTGTGAGAGATTAAGGAATGGATCAACTACATCAGCCAAATCAATTTCAGCAGAAATCAACCAATCTTCATTTTCATAGCGTGTACCACTAGAATAACCTGAAATTTTAGCATAATCAACTCCACCATAACCTGAATCATACCATTCTTGATCATCTCCTGTTACAGATACTGTTGTAAACTGAGATAAATCTGAAAAGCTAGCAGAGAAAAGGGTAACTTCAGAGTACTCATTTGGATCTGGATCTACATTTCTATAGTCATAACGAACCAAGCTAACATCTCCGTCTACAGCATCAGGATATTTTGCTGCAAGAATTTCAGGCAAGAAGTCATTTGCCGGATAACTTGGAGAGAAATACTGAGCAGCAGCAATCAATTCGTTTACCATTGCATACTGATCTTCTCCTAATTTAAAATAAGGAGCATCAGTATAAGCTGTTAGATATGCCAAATCTCTTGTATCAAAATTATAGTTCACCTTAATTGAAGATGTTTCATCCAATGTTTGGTACGCAGCATTTAAAGCTGCAGGCATATAAGCAGAAGCAGGTCTGTTATCGCTAAAACTTAATAAAGAAGCGATTTCTTTTGCTCTTGCAGTATCTTCTGCATTTTTAGCTGTTTCTAAAGCCAACTTGCTAATAGCTGCATATTGATCAGCGTTTAATGTAATTTCCAGCTGAGTTGGGTCGAAAGTCACCTTATCCAAAGCATCAAGCTCATCATAAGTGTCCTCCATCGGATCACAACTTGCAAATACAATTGCAAGTAATGAAAGCATATATATAAATTTTTTCATCTTAATTAATTTAAAGGTTTTGATAATGATTAAAATTTAACTTTTAAACCTGTTGACCAAGTTGTTCCGTAACCATACCATACCAAAGCAGAAGCTGCATTGTGTTGGTTTCCATCATCAGCTTTAGAAACATACTCTACATTAAACAAGTTATTTACCTTACCATTAACCGATGCATCAAGGTTACCAATTTTAAACTTGTAAACGAAGTTCATATCTACCAAGCTTACATCTGGCATTTCCCAAGAATCTACTCTATCTTCAGCACCATTGGTTCTGTTTGTAGGATCGAAATCAGCAAAGTGTCTTCCATTGTATAAGTAATCAATTCCAACTCTTAATTTAGGAAGTACTTCATAATTAATTTCAAGAGCTCCTGTTAACTGAGCAGAGTTACCAACATGTACATCCTTGATATATGCATTAAACTCATCGATTAATACATTGTTATCATCATATAAACTAAAGTTTACATCATCTTCATAAACCCAGTCTCCAACTGATAACATACCTTTAACAGTTAACTTCTTGCTAGGCTTGTAAGTCGCTTCAATTTCAATCCCTTTGTGTAATTGATTCAAACCTGTAATATTAGCAGTTTGTCCCTGAAGACTCATTACCAAACCTTTGTCAATCCAATTGGTCCAGTAAGCTGTTACTTTGGCATCAAAATTTGTTGAAGTATATCCATAACCCAATTCAGCAGTAATGATCTTCTCATACTTCACATCTTCATTCACTTCATTGGTATAATTCAAGAATACATTTCTAAAATAAGGTGATCTTTGAACGTAACCTCCGTTTACAAATACATTGTGAACTGAATTAATCTTATAATTGAAACCTGCTTTTACGTTCCAAGGAAAGAAATCTTCCCAATCTGATTCCTGCTCACCTGGAAGGTAGTTGAAGTAATCAACACGCTTGTATGCTTTTCTTGAAATTGCAGCAGAAACAAAGGCTGAATAATCATCTGCAACATATTCACCTTGTCCGAATACTCCGGTGTACAATACCTCACCATCATTGTAGTAAGAATATTTGTCCCCTTTCTTCAATTTTGTATAATCATCTCTGTTCTTATGACCATCAAGGAAGAAAGCACCACCTAATAAATCATCAATTTCTTTATAGTGTTCTCCTTTATAGTAACGTCCGTCAAAACCAGCTGTTAGCTTTAAATTATCAATATCCTTAGTGAATGTCGATAACAAACCAACCCAAGTGTGATTATTTACCGAGTTACCAATAATAGCTTGTGAACCTTCAGCAACGTAAGTTGCATTTCTTGCTGCAACTCCATCAAAATCAAGTAAACCATCACCAGTTCTCATTGTCTCATCATAGTCAGCACCAGTATATCTGTTAACACCCAACCAATTTTTCTGAGCACCATCTACACGACGTCCTCCACCTGAACCAATAGAAGCATATAGAGAAGTCGTCAGATTTGTTTTATCATCGATATTCCAGTAGTGATTCAACTGAGCTTGTGGCTTGTGGTAGTAGTTGTAACCGTAAGCTCCACCATATTCTTTTCCATCACGAATACCATAATCTGAATTGTATTTAAATTCATCCTTATGATCTCTATACTGCTGAATTGTGTGCTTGTTACCACGTTGATTGTGCCATTGAGGTGCACCTGTTATCATGAAAGCAAGAGAGTGCTTTTCATTAATTTTCTTAGAGATATTTGCATAATAAGCCCAAGCATCGAACTCAGTACCCTTAGCCCACATACTTCCATAGGTATGAGATCCTAATAAAGTAACAGCCCAACCATTATCCATTAGCCCTGTTGAAACAGAAAACAATTGCTTTTTACGACCATCGTTTGCTACACTTGTTTTAACAACACCACCTTTTTTAGCATCTGACGATTTTAAAAGCACGTTAATTGTACCCCCTACAGAAGAAAGTCCAAGTTTAGAAGCTCCAAGTCCTCTTTGCACCTGCATTGTACGAGTTACATCAGAAAGACCAGCCCAGTTCGACCAATAAACCTTACCTGATTCCATATCGTTAACAGGGATACCGTTAATCAATACTCCAACATTGTTTGAGTCAAATCCACGAACATAAACTGAAGCATCTCCAAATCCACCACCCTCTTTCGAAGTATAAATAGATGGAGTAGACTTTAAGATTTCAGGAAATTCCTGAGTTCCCAATTTGTTTTCAATTAATTCAGTAGAAATTGTTGACACAGATACAGGAGTTTGTCTGTCTGTTACGATCGAAGCCATAACACTTACTTCATTCAAACCAACAGCATCAGACTCAAGTTTAATAGTCCCCAAATCCTGAGCTCCTGACAAAGCGATTTCCTTATCAAGGAAACCAACAAAACTTACTATAACTTTTGATGCTCCTTGAGGCACTTGCAAAGCAAAAGAACCATCAAAACCTGAAACTGTACCCGAAGTGGTTCCTGGTACAACAATTGAAGCTCCTGGCAAACTTTCACCAGAATCTCCATCCACGACTACACCTTTTACGGTGGTTTGAGCAATAGCTGCAACGGACAGCATCAATACAGCCGCCATTGTCAAAATACTTCTCATTGCATTTTTCATAAAATGAATTGTTAGGTTAGTAATAGTGTAGCAAAATTGCTACAAAATCATCTCACATTCCTTGGAGAAAAGGATTACAAAAATGGTTCGTTTAAAACTTATTAACAAATAATCAACAATCACTTGCTTGGGATTCATCCGATAAAATATGCAGTTCGTCGAAAAAATATTTTGACATTAAAATACCGAGGCAATTTTTTCTAAAAACCTAAAAATTATATCGAATTATAAGTTCATCACTTCTAAAATTTAGGAATCGGAAGATAGTGCTTTTTATTCAATTTACACAATCTAAAACCTCCCAAATATTTAGTTTAAAAGCAATTCCATTCCATCTGCAAAACAATGTAATTCTTGAACTCGTCAATAATTCTGCGAAGGTACAGTTTTTTCCTTTTATCACTAGTTTAATTGATATGATTCTAAATTATATTCTCTCGTTAGAAAACCCCAACACAAATCTATCAGATAATACAGAACTGCATGTTAAATTAATTTTAATTAAGCGATAAGTTTAGAGGCTAATTCTCCTAAGTTTTAAATTATTCCATCTAAATAGATTGATTCACAAAAATAAACCGTACTTTTGCAGCCGCATTTTTAGCAGCGCAATCGATTCTGCCACAATTAATTCACAAAATTTGTGTGCAAATCTTGACATTTACAAGGAGAAGCTTTACAATGAAAGCATCCTTTTTCAGTGATATTGACTGATTTTTAAGACACAGAGTCATAAAGAAGATACGAGATGAAGAAACTAAGAAACATTGCAATTATCGCTCACGTTGACCACGGTAAAACCACCTTGGTTGATAAAATGATAATGCACAGTAACATTTTTAGAAAGAATGAAAATCCGGGTGACCTTATCCTTGACAATAACGACCTGGAAAGAGAGAGAGGTATTACCATTTTATCGAAAAACGTATCTCTTGAATACAAGGATGTGAAAATTAACATCATCGATACCCCTGGTCACTCCGACTTTGGAGGAGAGGTTGAGCGTGTTTTGAATATGGCAGATGGAGTACTTTTATTGGTAGATGCCTTTGAAGGAACCATGCCTCAAACTCGTTTTGTATTGTCTAAAGCGCTTGCATTAGGCCTTAAACCTGTAGTTGTTGTAAACAAAGTTGACAAACCAAACTGTCGTCCTGAAGAAGTACAGGAGCAAGTGTTCGAACTAATGTTCAACCTTGAAGCTACAGAAGAACAGCTTGATTTCCCAACTATTTATGGTTCTGCTAAAGAAGGTTGGATGTCGAAAGATTGGAAAAAACCAACCAATGACATTACCGCTATTCTTGATGCAATTATTGAATACATTCCTGAGCCAAAAGTTTTGGAAGGGACACCACAAATGCTTATTACATCTCTTGACTTCTCGAACTATGTTGGCCGTATTGCCGTAGGTAGAGTTCATCGAGGTGAATTAAGAGAAGGCATGAATGTTAGCCTTGCCAAACGCGATGGTAGCATTAAAAAATCTCGTATAAAAGAATTACACGTATTTACCGGTTTAGGTAAAGAAAGAGTATCAAGTGTTAAATCTGGTGAACTTTGTGCTTTAGTAGGTATCGATGGTTTTGATATTGGGGATTCAATTTGTGATGTAGAAAATCCTGAACCATTGGATCCAATTGCTATTGATGAGCCAACAATGAGTATGTTGTTTACCATTAATAACTCTCCATTTTACGGTCAGGATGGTAAATATGTAACCTCTCGTCACCTGATCGATCGTTTGGAATTAGAATTAGAAAAGAATTTGGCTTTACGCGTTGTTCCAACTGATTCGGCCGATTCATACAATGTATTTGGTCGTGGTGTACTTCACTTGTCTGTATTGATAGAGACTATGAGACGTGAAGGTTACGAACTTCAGGTTGGACAGCCACAGGTAATTATTAAAGATATAGCTGGTGAAAAATGTGAACCAGTGGAGATTCTATACATCGATCTTCCGGAAGATGTATCAGGAAAAGCCATCGAATTAATTACTCAGCGTAAAGGTGAAATGTTAACCATGGAACGTAAGGCTGATCGTATTCACCTTGAATTCCACATTCCATCGCGAGGAATTATTGGCTTAAGAAACCAGATTTTGACTGCAACTGCAGGTGAAGCTGTAATGTCGCATCGTTTCCACGAGTATCAAGCATTCAAAGGTGAAATTCCAGGACGTATTAATGGTTCATTAATTGCAATGGAAACAGGTACTACATTTGCTTATGCATTGGGTAAACTACAGGATCGTGGTAGATTCTTTGTAGCTCCTCAAACCGAAATTTATAAAGGACAGGTTGTGGGTGAAAATACTCGTGCTGGTGATTTGGATATCAATGTTACCAAAACAAAGAAGCTTACCAACATGCGTACTTCAGGTACTGATGATAAGATTAGATTGGCTCCTCCAGTGATTTTCTCATTGGAAGAAGCTTTAGAGTATATTCAAGGTGATGAATATGTTGAAGTAACGCCAAATAATATCAGACTTCGTAAGATCTTACTTTCTGAACACGACAGAAAAAGAGCTTCGAAAGAATAGATAAGCTAAACAATTGAGATATACACAAAGGAACTTTATTTATAAAGTTCCTTTTTTTTATGCCCTAATATTAACCTGAGTTCGATTTCGGAAAGCATTTGCCTCTAATTACTGACCTCAACTACTTTCAGATACTTTATCTATTTGATAGCTACAATCAGCCGTTGGCGTTTGATCATTGACTTTTCTACTTTTTCACTTTTCTACTTTTTCACTTTTCTACTTTTCTACTTTTTTACTTCATGAATAGACTTTCAAATAAAACTTACTTTATTCTAATACAATTGGCGGGACATATTTCTGCAGCTTTCTGATTTTGTTCTAGCTCATCATCAAAAAGATCAAGTACAAATTCATCTTTTACGAGGTTTGCTCCCAATAAATCACATTTCCCATCACTCTCATTCATAAGCCAAAATCCAGGTGCCACCCCTACACAATACGCACATCCAATGCACTTACTTCTTTTTTGATACACCTGTTTCATCATCACAAAAATTACTGTTTTAATAAAAATTCAAGAGAATCTCAAATATAGGATAAAATATTTTAAAATTTTTCATCCTGATTTACAGCTAGTTAACGTTTTTGTTTTAAAATATCTAGTACTATGTATTGCATATTACCTTTTTTTGTCCGTATATTTGTAATACAAACTTATAGGTTAGAGATAGTATTATAAAAAAAACGAAGACAAATGAAATCCTTATTAAAAGACAAAATATTGAGATATTCACTCCTGACATTAACAGTAGTAGCTTTCTCCATTGAGTCTAAGGCTCAATTGTTAACAATCGATAAATTTCTTCTACCATTTTTTAAAATCGAATACAATAATAGCGGTGAATCTCCAGCAGAGGAAATAACTAATGAGAGAGGATATTTAGATAATGGAATCTTAATCTTTAAAGAAAATCTTAAAGTTTGTAAAGACATCGTATCAGGAAATAAGGAAGATTACATCTCTCCAAAGCTAAACATCGATACATCAGTGAGATGTAAGACTTGTAAGGATACGATCACTGTAAAACAGAACACAACGATAATAACATCAAAAAAGAAAAGATCTAAAAATTTCAGGAATTTCCCTGGTAACATCAGATCAACAATTTAATCAATATAAATATTCCAAGTATGAAAATAGAAAACACAAAAGCCCAAATGCGAAAAGGAGTGCTGGAATATTGTATTCTTTCCATTCTCTCAAAAAGCGATGCTTATGCATCAGATATCATTAAGGAACTTAAAGAAGCCAAAATGATTGTAGTGGAAGGGACACTTTATCCCTTACTAACCAGGCTAAAAAACGCTGGATTATTAAGCTACAGATGGGAAGAGTCAACACAAGGACCTCCAAGAAAGTATTACACAAGTACAGAAGTAGGCAATGAATTTTTAAAAGAACTGGATGGTTCCTGGCAAGAATTGGTTGATGCCGTAAATACGATTAAAAAGTAAGTCCAAAAACTGTTAACACTATGAAAAAGACATTAACAATTAATATAAGCGGAAGTATATTTCACATAGATGAAGATGCTTTTGAAAAATTACAAGATTACCTGCGAACGATCAATAGTCACTATGGCGCTGGCGAAGAAGGAAGAGAAATCATTTCTGATATCGAATCCAGAATTGCTGAGATTTTCCAGGAAAAACTAAGTAGCAAAGACCAGGTCGTAAATGTTGATATGGTTGAAGAGGTAATAACCATTATGGGTAGACCGGAAGAAATTTTCGAAACTGATGATGAAACTACCGAAGATTCACAAAATCAATCACAAACCACAACTACCAGCAGAAAGAAACGTAGATTGTATCGCGATCCAGACAAAAGAGTATTTGGAGGTGTATCAAGTGGTTTATCAGCATACTTTGGTATAGATGTAGTCGTATTCAGATTGCTATTCGTACTCTTCTTCTTCCTTGGTTATGGTTTTGCTTTCCTACTGTACATCATCTTATGGATTGTTGTTCCCAAAGCAACCACTACAAGTCAAAAGCTTGAGATGAAAGGCAAAAAGGTCAACATATCCAATATCGAAGAATCTATTAAAGACGAATACAACGAAGTAAAAGAAAACTTCGATAAAATGAGAGAAAAAAACGGACCTCAGGTAAAAGATGGTTTCGATAGATCTGTTGACTTCCTTGGCTCTGCTCTCCGCTTGGTACTTAAAGTGATTATCATTTTACTCGGTATTGGGTTTATCTTTGCAGGATTTGTTTCGCTTATAAGCTTTATTGGATCGATGATATTTGCTCATAGCTTCTTTGGACCTTTTGCAGATTTCCATTTTCCAGGTGCAATGTTTCCCAAATTATTTCTTGATGGAACAAGCATTACTTTATTTACCATTGGAATCATTGTTGTAATTGCCATTCCTTTAATGCTATTGATTTTTGCAGGAATTAAATTGCTTTTTAACTTCAAAACCAACAACAAGATTATAGGTTTTACAGCTCTGGCAGTTTGGCTTACAGGGATTATACTTTTAATTAGCCTGAGTTTTTCACAGATCAAAGGTTACATGCACAGCAGCACCAGATACTCTGAAAATCAACCAATCGAAAAAATAGCCAATGATACATTGTATTTACAAAGTACAAATAACATTGGAGACCATTGGTATGAAGGCCATATTGACCTGGACAATGTTAAAGTATACATGAATGATGATGAAGAAATTATTGTAGGTGAACCAACTTTGGATATAGAAAGAAGTTATTCGGATAATTTCGAGATCAAACTAAAGAAAAAAGCCCGCGGAAGAACTTTAGACAGAGCTGTGGAAAACGCAGAAGGAATTAATTACAAATGGGTTCAAAATGATTCTATAATCGTATTCAATCAATTTTTCACATTGGAAAATGATTCCAAATGGAGAAATCAAAGATTACATATTACGGTTAAAGTTCCGGAAGGAAAAGTTATTTACCTCGATGATTCAATGAGCAAAATTATTCACGACATCGACAACGTTAGTAACACCTGGGATTTCGACATGCTTGGCGAAAAATGGATCATGAAAAAAGAAGGCTTAAGCCTAGTTGAATAATAAATAGTTGTTCTATCCATGTTTTGCACCGATACCTTTTTCATCTGGAGATCATTTTCTCCTTACGACCAGATGGAAGTCGCCTAAATAAAGCAATGCGGTAATTAGGCAATTCCTGAAGGCTCGTTTCATCACACACAACAATCGGTGCAAACATGGCTAATTTTAAAACAAACATTATGAGAAAATTAGTAGTAATTCTGATTGCAATAGCCCTACCAATCCTTTCACAGGCTCAAACCAAGGGAGAAAAATTACATGCCAAATATTCAAATCTTGATGGCTTCAATAGTTTTAGTTTCGCAGGATCATTCTTAAAAAACCTGGACTTTGACGTCGACGAGGATGAATTGGAGAAAAATGTAACAGGCGATTGTAAATCCATTAAACTCTTAAGTTTTAAACACGAAACCGGCGATGAATCTAAGTTTAAAAAGATTGTAGTATCGCAGCTTTCGAAAGGGAACTCTTACAAAGAAGTGTTGACTGAGGATAGAGATAAAGATAGCGACGAAGTTCATTTCTTTGCCAAAGGAAAAGGAAAGAAGTTTAGCGAATTCCACATCCTTCACTACAATGAACACAGAACATCATTGATTTCATTTTTTGGAGACTTCCATGTGGACGAATTAAAAACTTTGTCGCATTACAGCATCGACAAAGATGAAGAGTAATTAAAACAGTATACTATGAAACGATTATTCAAATCAAGAGATAAAAAGATAGCAGGTGTTTGCGGTGGTATTTCTCAATACATCAATCCGGAACTCGATCCGGTAATTATTAGAGCAGGATATCTAATTCTATCATTATTCAATCCGTTAATGTTGTTGGTTTATTTTATTCTGGCAATGGTGCTACCCGACACAAACTGCGAAACGGTATAAATTTGAATGCGATCTTTACCCCAATTTGGTGAAGAAGGGTTTGTCTTTTTCACCTGCTTTACCAAAAGTATTCAAAAAGTTAGGCCTCTCCCATTTACGGAAGAGGCCTTTTCATTTAATTACCTAAGTTCTATTAAAAATTAAATACTTCTTCCAAGCTCAACTCATGAACATTACCTAATTTTTTAAGTACGTTCATATTGATATCTTTCTTGTTACCAACCACCAAATAACAATGGTTTTTATTGGCAATATGTTCCTTAAAGAATTTGTTCAAATCATCAATATTCTGATTCTTCACCTTCTCGTAAACATCTTTTCGGTAATCATGCTTCACACCTTTTCTAAGGTTACTCAAATATGTCCAGTAAACTCTTTCTTTAGTGATTCGTTCTGATTGAATCTTTTTAAGCATGTTCGTCTTGGCTTCGTTAAATTGCTTCTCCTCGTAAGGCATTTCATTTAACAACTCAACCAATGCTTCAGTAGCATCTTTCACTTTATCAGCGCTTGTTGCAACATATGAGAATGAGTAGCCATAATCATCCAATTTTGAAGGAGTGCTGTAAGATGAAAATGCAGAATATGCAAGAGCTCTTGACTCGCGAATTTCCTGAAAAATAATTGATGCCATACTTCCACCATAATATTCATTGAATAATCTGATTTCTGGCATTAGGTTCATATCCAACTTTTCATCTTTTGCCAACATGATGATGTTTGCCTGCACCATATCATAGTTAACAAAGAAGATTTCATTCTTGGTGTAATCCAATTCAGGATATTTTGTTGGTTCCGGAATTTCTTTTAACTGCTCCGAAACTTTATGCTTTGCCTTTAAATTCTCAGCAATTTGTTGTTTTCCTTCAGCTCCATAATAAAATACTCTATGTTTATAGTCTTTCAGCTGTGACAACATTTCAGTTAACTGATTTGGATCCACACTTCTTAATTCATCTTCCAACAAGATATCTGTATAAGGCGATTTTTTTCCATATTTTGCGTAACTATACATTGCACCCCACAAAATTTCACCCTTGTTTAGCTTACTGTCTGCACGATCCTTAATAATACCATCAACATACTTTGAGTAAGAATCACTCTCAGCCTTGGCATTGGCCAACACATGTTCCATTAACTCTACTCCTTTGTCGAATGATTTTTTCAAACCAGAGATATATACATAGCATCTGTCATCACCAGCTTCAACACCAAAGGATAAACCATACTTAAACAATTCTTTTTGCAATTCAGCAGCCGAATACTTATCGGTTCCAATGTATGGCAAGTAATTTACAGCTATAGGCAACATTTTATCATGATTTTTACCCATTTCGTAAATGTAAATCAACTTGAATAGCTCGTTCGATTTGTTTTCCAAGTAATCGTAAGTTACACCAGGTTTCAGCTCTTCCGACTGGATTTCTTTTTCAAAATCAACCCACAAAGGTTTTAATGCAGGAGTTTCTTTTGCTGTTAGTTCCTTATAAAATTCCGATTGTTTTTTGCGGTCGATTTTAACTGGAGTAATAGCCGGCTTTTCAACCTTTACAACCTTATTATCCTCACCTTTTCTCTTGTAAACTACAACATAGTTGTTATTGTAGTGCTTGTTTGCAAACTCAACCAATTGTTCTTTTGTTACCAATTCAAGTTCATCAAGCATTTTTAGGTTATCAGCCCAAGCTACATTGTTTGCAAAAGCAACTGCAAATTCATGAGCTCTTCCATTTGATTCCTGTCCTCTAATTTTACCCAAACGATAATCATTAATTACAGCCTCAAGCATCCAATCTTCAAACTCTCCTTTTTTGATTTTTTCGATTTCACCAAGAATCAATTCTGTTACTTCTTCCATTTTTTGACCCTGACGAGGAACCCCATAAAATGAATGCATTCCATAGTCAATATTAAAACTTGCGTAACAACCAGCTCTTAGCACTTTTTGTTTCTGATTCAGGTTCAAATCCATTAAACCCGCTTTTGAATTATTTAAGATCCCATCAATGAGAGTTACAAATTTCTGATCTTCCGAACCAATTCCATCAAATCTGAATGCCATTGATAACCTTTCTGCATCAGGACCAAATACTTCTTTAACAATTGGCTTTGTAATTGGATCTTCTACCGGAGCAACAAACTTAGGAACCTCTCTTGATTCTAGTTTTCCAAAAGTCTGATCAATTAATTTAATGGTCTCTTCAAAATCCAAATCTCCAGACATGGCAATTGCCATATTGTTAGGAACGTAATAAGTATCAAAATACTTGTGAATATTTTCCATCGATGGATTTTTAAGATGCTCAGCTCTTCCCAATGTAGTTTGTGTTCCGTAAGGGTGTTTTTTATACAAACCAGACATTAAGGCATAACGCAACTTTCTAAAGTCATTATCCTGAGACATATTAAACTCCTCATAAACCGTTTCCAATTCGGTATGGAATAAACGAAGAACCAGTTTACTAAACCTTTCTTTTTCGATATTCAACCATTTCTCAAGTTCATTCGATGGAATATCATTCATATAAACTGTTCGTTCGTAAGTAGTATAAGCATTAGTTCCCTTAGCACCAATTGATGACACCAGCTTATCATACTCGTTTGCTACAGCAAACTTTGAAGCCAAAGCAGATATACTGTCGATTTTTGCATAAACTTTTGCTTTTGCCTCTTTTGTAGAGGCTAACTTGTGCTCCTCATACAAATCAGAAATCTCATGAATTAAGGCTTCCTCTTTTTGCCAATCTACAGTACCAAAATCATCAGTACCTTTAAACATCATATGCTCTAAATAGTGAGCAAGTCCTGTAGTTTCTGAAGGATCATAGGTAGAACCAGCTTTTACCGGAATAAAGGTTTGAATTCTTGGAGCGTCTCGATTAACGGATAAGTATACCTTTAATCCATTGTCAAGAGTGTAAATTCTTACTCCCATGGGATCATTGGTAACTGTTTCGTACCGATAACCATTCTTGTCTGTGTTTTGAACAGTTTGATACTTTTCCTTTGGCGTGCAAGCAAATAAAATTACTCCCAACATAAAGGCAAAAAGAACATTAACTTTCTTCATTGTTTGTTTGGTTTTAAATGATCATGTCAACCACACAACATCCACAAACCCTTCTATTCGCAAAAGATTTTAAACCTTGTGCGATCCACATAACCTGTTTTGGTTTAGTTTATTAATCTTCGAAGTATATTATAATATAATCCGTTAATTGTTAAATTTACAAATTGCCTTATATTTACATATCTTTTTTTACATTTTTTAACTAAAGCCTTCGTTATTTAAATTCGATTTAAACTTTTTATATATTATTAACAATCAATCAAGATAGATAATCGTATTTTTGCAGCGTAAAAAGTAAACTAAACAGATGAAAAAACTAAATGCCCTAATATTGATATTGTCCCTTACAACTTTTATCAATAACACTTTTGCCCAAGTCAACACTCCTTACATACACCATAAAGAGTTTCAGGTAGCTGACAGCAATAAGCTGTTTTTTCGTTTCGAAAACCTAAACTTTGTAAAAAACAACGAATATAGTGGTGAGTTCTCAAAAGGTGCTACCTGGATTGGATATGTTGCATCACCCAAGCTAGTTTATTATCCAAGTTCTAATTTTAGAATTGAAGCTGGCGTTCGTCTCCAAAAATATTCGGGCAGAGAAGATTTTACTGAAACAGAACCTATATTTTCGGCTATCTATAAACCTTCGGATAAAATTGAGTTTATTATGGGTAGTTTAAATCAGAACAACAACCATAATCTTTCCGAACCAATGTTCGAACCAGAAAGATACTTTATGGAAACTGCCGAAAATGGATTTCAATTCTTATACAATGCGCCCAAATTGCAATTTCAAACCTGGATAAACTGGGAAAAGTTCATTTTAGAAAATGATCCTTTTCAAGAAAGATTTACCTTTGGTTTATCAGGAAACTGGCAAGTAAACCAATCTTCTAAGACCAAGTTATCTATACCGCTTGAGGCGATTTTTACACATCGTGGTGGTGAAATTGATAGTTCGGAAGGATCGGTTCAAACCGTAGGGAATTATGGCTCGGGACTTGTATTGACGAAAAACATATCGAATTCAAAAATTACATCATGGTATGTAAAAGCAATGGGCTATTTCTTTTCGGATAACTCCTCAGTAAAAGACTACCTATTCGATAAAGGACATGCGTTTTATCCACAAGTGGGTATCACAACAAAAAAGTCTAAACTAAACCTGGGTTACTGGAACGCATATCATTTTGCATCTTCACGCGGATCAAAATTATTCCAATCTATCGCAATGGATACTCCAGGATATTTCGAAGACAGAAGAGAATTGGCTACACTAAACTATTACCACGAGCATAAAATTGCCAATGGCATTCACTTTGGTGGCAAATTAGATGTTTACTATGATCTTAAAAATTCTTCGGAGAATTGGGCTGCTGCCATCTACCTAAGAATTAATGGTGATTTCTTCCTGAAAAAAATCACGTGGCAGTAGTCACATGGTCTTTATAAAAATTACAAACAATTCTGTACCTAAACTAAAAAACGGCACCTACACAATAATAAAGGAAACTTATTTCTCCTAGAACTCTCTGATTAACAGAACACAACCGCCAACAATAAACCTCATTCTGTCAAACAAAATTACAGCTCCACCAAAATAAACGTTTATTATAAATCTAATTTCTTAACTGTTTTATAAATTTAAGTATTATTAAACAGTTTATTGCTTTTGCATTTTACAATACCAAAGCACATTTTAACCGCTTAAAATACGAATAAAGAAAAGAAATATCGCCTCAAATCTCTCATACTTACCTTATAACTATAAATAAGGATTGTTTTAACTAAAATTTTATGATGTAAATACAAAGCTAACGATTCATGAAATATTTAAAACTTGACGAAAAAGTAGCTCAATTCTACAAATTAATTCATAGTGGTTACAAAGCAAGCCCCAAAGAATTTGCTAAAAAACTGTATTTATCGGAGCGCACATTTTACAGGATACGTAATATCGTTGAAAAAAAATATGGTAATTTAAAGTACGACAGAACCAATCGTCAATATTATTTTACTGATAAGAAAGTCTAAACCTGTTCAACCATTTGGGTAATGTTACACGAATTTCAATGTAAAATGTCATGTAACACTGGTTTTATATCTTACAATAATCTGCCCCCCATATTATTAGGGAGTTAATGCCGACAGATTTTTAAAAGAGCAGGTTAAACACAGTGAAAACATGCGATATCTTAGAAGCAAAGCGTTATTACTAATAATAGTTGGATAACTATGTAACTGTTCAATATAAACCAAGATTTACAGAAAATCAACAAACACATCGCCATCCTGGTATTAGTTGAATTAATCATACTGTACGCAGTGATTATTAACCTAATAAACACCAAAAAGTATCTTGCTATTGCATTTGTCATTACCAGAATTTTAATTCATCAATCCCTAAAAAAATAATCTCTTTACCACTGTAATGATGAAATGGGCAATTTCATATTGTGAATGTTCAGATATTAAAAATCACCCCCCACCACAAAAAAGAAGCCTCATTTAAAGTCCTAATTTAGAATAATATAAAAAATTATTATCTGAAATATGTAAAACCTACTACCAACAATATTCTTACAACACTATCTGGACTAAATAAAAATTTACTCCCTGCCACATTATGGCACTATATTAACATAATTTGTATTTATAATTTACAGTAGTTAACTTTATAGTGCATACCCACAGTTACTTCGTGGCAATGTGGGTGAATTATTTTTTATCAAATTAAAATATAAAATTATGAGAAAATTACACGTAGAAGAAATGGAGAAGTTTGAGGGAGGTATTGTTTGTGCTGTAGTTGGGGCAACACTAGGAATATTATTCACCCCAGTTGTTGGTGTCGCGTCTGGCATTCTTTGTCATATGACTTATGGTGCTTATGACGCTTACTAATTAATTCCTTTAGCTGCCTTAGTTTCCGAATAATCTTACCTCATTCATCAATTAAGGCAGCTTTTATATTTTCCTGATGACAAAATACGTACAGCTTAGAATAAGACAATTAATAAACATATTGAAAGACATAGGATTTTTATATGGCTTATTAATTTTATGTGCCTTTTTTGTGCTAATGTTGGCAATTAACAGCCAATTACAAAAAGTAACAATTAATAATCTTGAGTTTTTTGTATTTGCATGTCATTTTATTTTATTAATAACAATACAAGCCAATAGAAGAGATCTGTTTTTTTTAAAGACAGTTTTTAAAAGTATTTATTTGCTGCAAGTTTTTGATTACCTGATTATCTCTTTGCCTTTCCTGTGGATCTGTTTTTTGAATAACTGGTCAATGTTGCAATTGGCTACACTCCCAAATATTCTATTCATACCATTAGTAAAAAGTTCTAATAAAAACCCATTTAAACTGCTAAAAAAAGCATCAACATTATGGATTTTATATAATAATTATGAATGGATTGCCGGAGTTAGGAAATTCTATTTGAGCATTACTCTTTTAATTATTTTAACAATTAGTTTTTCCTGGCATTCTTATCTTTCATTAATTTTTCTTGGGTTTTATATTCTTTTAATTCAAGGATTCTACAAGTATTTTGAACCAAGCATATTTCTTGAATGTCAGAATTTATCAGCAAATAAACTGTTAAGAAGAAAAATAACAGAACACATAAAATTAAATGGAATTTACTTTCTCATATCCCTTCCATATATAGTACTAAATTTTAATAACACTTATTTGATTGCAATCTTATTTGCTTTTTCAGTTGTACTTATTGTTTGGTTTAATATTTCAAAATACTATTACTACAAGCCTAATTCTCACTCTTTCAAAAATGAATTAATTGGCAGTATAATAGGTGTTTGTATTTTTCCATTTAGCTTTTTACTGTTCGTTTCAATTGTTTTTCTCACCTATTATTTCAAACCTGCTATTAATAACCTAAAAAACTTTACAAATGATTGATATTAAGAATCTAACGGTAAGATATGGAAGTAATCTTATCTTTAATAATTCAAGTGCATATTTTCAAAAAGGAATGTGTTATGGAATTTTAGGATTAAACGGTTCTGGTAAAACAACACTATTTAATGTTCTTTACAAATTTAAAAATTACCAAGGCACTATTACCATTAACAAAAAAAAAGTTAAGCGATCAAATATTGCCTACCTACCTTCAGAGAACTACTATTACTACAATCTTACCGGTAGAGAATATCTTAGTATTTTTTCAAAAAAAAGTAATCAAAAGAAAGTTAATGAGTTCCAAGCACTTTTTAATCTTCCTTTAGACAAGTTTATAAAAGAATATTCATCTGGAATGAAAAAAAAATTGGCTCTGGTTGGAATTCTACTCCTCAATCGAAATATATTTCTATTAGATGAACCATTTGAAAATCTTGACGTTGACTCTTTATATATATTTCAAGAAATCATAAAAATCCTTAAATCAAAAGGCAGAACAATTATCATATCATCTCATAATATTAATGTATTGGAAGGGGTGTGTGATACATATTACTTTATAGAAAATCAAGGAATAAATGAACTAGCTGATTGCAAGAAAATTTACATTAGAGATACATTGAAAAACAAATATGATGATTTAATGAAAGAGATTATCCTCTAACCATACTCAATAATTCAATTTCAGAGATTTACAATTCCCCAAAAACAGAAAATAATTAATATTCAAATTTGATTTTAAGGATCATATGAAATTATCAATACAAAATATTACTAATGGTACATTGTTCTTCTGTATTATATTATTTCAATTTGCAATATTTTTTCTTTTAAAAGAAACATTATCTCTAACCAAACTACTACAACTTAGCTTAAAGGATCAAATAGGAAGTGATCGAATTGCAGAATTGATTTCAAATTATTCAAAGTGGGAATGGGTAAATTACATTTTGCTCCCATTTATTTTGCTCATAAAAATTGGAATAATAACAACTTGCTTAAAAATTGGGACTATCCTATTAAATTATAAAATAAAGAAACTTTTACATACTGTCTTACTTGCAGAATTTGTATTCTTATTCATGATTTTGTCAAAATACATTTGGCTCTACTGGCATAAGGACATATTAACTTTAGAATACGTCCAAAACTTTTCCCCTCTTGCTTTAAGTAACTTTTTCGATACATTTGAAATTGAGAGATGGATACTCTATCCCTTACAAACCCTAAACGCCTTCGAAATTCTTTACTGGTTCACCCTCTCCTGGTTATTATCCAAAGAATTAAAAATTAAATTCTGGAAATCTTTCGAATTTGTAATGAGTACTTATGGCGTTGGCTTATTAATTTGGATTGTATTTGTTATGTTTTTAACCATTAACCTGAACTGAAATGAAACGGGCAGTTAAACTATTCCTTCTTGTTCTTATTTTAGGAGTTCTTGCCTACATGGCAATTAATATTATTGGCACTGCAAAAGAAAAAGAAGCAATTACCAGGCGCATACAAAACCTACCTGTGTTTAGTTTTACCGATTTATACAATGAGGTTTTTGAAAGTAGTTTTATACCGGAAAACCAGGCCTGTTTGCTCATGTATTTTCACCCCGAATGTGAACATTGTTGCTACGAGGCAGAACAATTCATCAACTATGCACCCGAATTATCGCCTTACCAAATTGTAATGATATCGTATGATTCTATACCCAACCTGAAGCAATTTGAAGAACAATATCATTTGAATGAGATGGAAAATGTTACCATTCTTCACGATCCTGCTGGTGATTTCCCAAAAATATTCGGAACCAAAATAATTCCTACAAGCTTTATTTACAGCAAAGAACACAAACTGAAAAAGATTTTTAAGGGAGAAGTAAAAATAGAAGCATTACTAAAATACCTGCAAGATGAAGAAGATGCACAATCCTGAAAGAACATTTGTTTTGCAGCATGACCAATCGGATTGTGGTGTTGCCTGCCTGCTCTCCATGGTAAATTATTACAATGGCAACTCCAGCCTGGAAAAAATACGCGAGCTAAGTGGCACAACAAAAACAGGTACAAGCCTTTTGGGATTGTACCAGGCAGCCAATCAATTGGGTTTTGATGCAGAAGGTTGCGAAGCCAATATTAAAGAGCTGATAAAACATGCCCGGCCTGTAATTCTTCACCTGTTACTCGAAAATAACTTACAGCACTATGTAGTGTGTTACCAATACGAAAATGAAAAATTTGTTATTGGCGACCCCGGAAAAGGCATTGTACAGTACAACAATGAAGAACTGGAAAAAGTATGGAAATCGAAAGCCTGCCTGACTCTTGAACCCGGTGAAAATTTCACAAAAGCCAAAGACATTAAAAACAATAAGCTAAAATGGATTAAAAACCTTATAAAAGAAGATATCAACATCCTGTCGGTTAGTATTGCCGTAGGAATAGCAATAGCTGTACTGGGAATGGTAATGGCTGTGTTTTCACAAAAACTGATTGACGAAATTCTCCCTTCCAAGGATTTGACCAAACTAATAATGGGAATCGTACTGGCTGTAATTTTACTTGTTGCAAGAGCAGGTTTATCAGCTGTGCGTCAATTTTTAATCATCACCCAAAGTAAGGATTTCAATAACCGAATTATCGACCGGTTTTACAGTACCTTACTTTCCCTGCCAAAGCCATTTTTCGATACCCGTAAAATTGGAGAGCTAACAGCAAGGTTAAACGATACACGAAGAATTCAACAGGTAATCAGCCAAATTGCAGGCAACATTGTTATTGATGCACTAATTGCAATCATATCAATTGTATTCCTTTGTATTTACTCTTTACAAACCGGAATAATAGCTATTGTTGGTCTTCCTCTGTTTTTTATTTTGGTATATCGTTTTAACAGGAAAATAATAGCGGCACAAAAAGAGGTAATGGTATCTTATGCACAAACCGAAAGCAATTACATCAGCACCATGCAGGGAATTTCGGATATCAAAAACTTTAACAAGCAGCGTTTTTTCGCATCCACAAACAAGATGATTTACGGAAGTTTCCAGGATAAAATATTTTCACTGGGAAGAATTAATATTAAACTTGGCTTGTTATCAGGTATAACAGGTGTTTTGTTTCTTGGAGCCATTCTTGCCTACGGTTCTTACATGGTTTATGCTGATAATTTACAGCTAGGTGAGCTGATGGCCATTCTCAGCATTAGCTCAAGCCTGTTGCCTTCGGTCGCAAGTTTAGCATTGGTTGCAATCCCGGTTAACGAGGCCAAAGTTGCTTTTAACCGAATGTTTGAATTTGTTTCACTGAACCCTGAACAGGAAGATTCCGGCCTTCAAATCCACAGGTTTGAATCTTTGGAAATTAAAAATCTCAATTTTCGCTTTCCCGGCAGAAAGCAATTGCTTAGCAATATCAACATCAGCCTGAGAAAAAATGAATTGATCTCAATCGTAGGGGAAAGCGGTTGCGGAAAAAGCACACTTTGCCAGGTTATGGAAAAATTTTACCCCCGTGAAAGCGGGTCTATATTAATTAATGAACAATACGAACTAAATGAAATCAGTACAACAAACTGGAGAAGCATAGTTGGTGTTGTACCACAGGAGATACATATTTTTAATGGAACGGTGCTCGATAACATCTGCCTGGCAAATGCAAACGAAGAGGCCGAACAGGCTTTGAAATTTTGCAAAAAATATGGCTTTCATGATATTATTGAAACATTCCCTCAAAGCTATCTAAGCATTGTAGGCGAAGAAGGCATTAATTTATCAGGCGGGCAAAAACAGGTTATAGCACTGGCAAGAGCTTTATACAAAAAACCACAATTGTTAATTTTAGATGAAGCAACTTCAGCAATGGACCGCACAACCGAACTGTTTACTCTTCAGCTTTTGGAAAGGCTTAAAAAAGAGATTGCCGTTGTTTTTATTTCGCACCGCTTGCACATTCTTCACAATATAAGCAACTGCATATATATCATTGAAGAAAACACAATTAAGGCTAAAGGAAACCACCGGGAACTGATGAGTTTTAATAACCTGTATTCTCAATACTGGAAAAATATTGCCCATGTTCAACAGACTGTTATTTGAAGAAATATTCCACTCCTTAAAACAACACAAGTTGCGTAATATTTTAACCGGCTTTGGTGTTGCCTGGGGAATTTTTATCCTAATCATCCTTTTGGGAGCAGGAGAAGGTTTGCACCAGGGGGTAATGAAATTATTTGGTGGTTTTGCACAGAATAGCTTTTGGGTTTACGGGGGGCAAAGCTCAATAAACTCAGAAGGGCAAGCTGAGGGAAAGCAAATCCTTTTTACCGATGAATTCATTGATCTTATCAAGAAAAGATATCGGGAGATTGAAAATATTTCTGTAGAATATTCTTTAGGTAATTTAAATGTAATCCATCAATACAAGTCAGGAATTTTCCCAGTTATTGGAATTAATAAAGGGTACTTTAAGATTAAACTGCTTAAAAATGAAAGCGGGCGCTTATTTAATGTAAATGATTTTAATCATTGTAAACATGTAGCTGTAATTGGAGAAAAAGTAAGGAAAACACTATTTCCTAACTCAAATGCCATTGGCAATTCCATAAATATAAATGGCAGCTTTTTTCTAGTGATTGGAATTTTAGAATCCGGGTCAATATTTAATCAAAATGATCAGAACAGTATTTTTTTACCCGTTGGAACTATAAACAATAGCCTTTCTAAAACAGAACATTACACGAAGTTTGGTTTTACCTTAAAAAGCAATGTAAAAAGCCGTTCGTTTGAGTCTCTGTTTAAAAAATTCCTTGCCCGCAACTTACGTTTCGATCCTTTAGATGAAAAAGCAATATTCATCTTCAACTTCGAAGAACAGGTAAAGAGTTTCAATAAACTTTTTACTGTTTTAAAGGCTTTCCTTTGGTTTATCGGTGTCTGTTTCCTGATTAGCGGAATGGTAGGCATAGGCAATATCATGCTAATCATTGTTAAGGAAAGAACAAAAGAAATTGGAATTCGAAAAGCAATAGGAGCAACACCCAAAAGCATTATTCAACTCATCCTCCTGGAATCAGTTGTGATAACTGTATTATCGGGACTTATAGGAATGATATCGGGGATAGGCATCATACAACTGGGCAATCTCATATTAAATTTTACCAGTAATGATCCTGATTCGATTTTCACACAATTTACCATTAATATACCAATGAGTATAGGAGCTTTGATTTTATTAATAATTACCGGCTGTTTGGCAGGATTGATTCCCGCAAAAAAGGCAGTGGAAATTTTACCGGCAAAAGCACTTAATTACGGACAAATGTAATATCATGAGTACAGGTTTTAAAATAATATTCTCGCTGGTTCTTCTTTCCATTATCGCTCTGGTGATTTACCTGAAAGTAGAGAATAATACCAAATTGAAAAATACCGAAACAGAACAACCGCAAATTAAATCAATAAAAATTGAACGACTTATTTCCGGTGTTCTGGAGCCTGCCAGGGAAATTTCAATCAAACCACAACTGTCGGGAATACTGGATAAATTGTATGTTGAAATTGGAGATAAAGTTAAAAAAGGAGAACAAGTTGCAAGAATTAGGATTCTGGCAGATCCCAATAACCTGGAAATTTCTCAAAAGAATCTTAAAACATCATTCATCAGGTTACAAAATGAAAAGAAAAAATATGAACGCAACCAATCTCTTTTCAGGAAAAATATTATTCCGCTTGTAGAAATCGAAAAATCGGAAGAGACCTATCAACTGGCACAGGAGGAGTACAAGTCGGCTAAAATTCAACATGAAATTATCCAACAAGGATTTTCAACAAAACAAAAAGAGGTTTCGAACATCGTAACTGCAACATCAAACGGAACCATACTTGAGCTACCATTGCGCGAAGGCTCTTCGGTTATTGAGAGAAACACCTACAACGAAGGAACAACAATAGCTGTGATTGCCGACCTTGAAAATCTAATCTTTAAAGGATTTGTAAACGAAAATGACATCTTATACCTGGAGAAAAACAAATTGTTAAATGTGAACATTCCGGCCCTTCACAATTTTAAATCAAATGCAAGCTTATCAAGAATTTCGCCAAAGGGTAGTAAGCAAAACGGGATTATGAAATTTGAAATTGAAGCTAAAATCAAAATTTCAGATCAAACAAAAATGATTCGTTCCGGTTATAGTGCAATAGCCAATATTGTTTTACAGAGCAAAGATTCCATACTAACAGTTAGTGAACGAAATTTAATTTTTAAGGGAGATTCCTCTTTTGTAGAAATATTAACTAAAGATTATACAACAGTAATGAAAGGGGTAAAAACCGGCCTGTCCGACGGCTTACGAATAGAAATACTGGAAGGATTAAGTGACAAGGACAGGGTAAAAGTGCAAAACAATTAATTCCCGAACCTTAGCCTAATAACCTGAGTTCGATTCAACCAACAGGTAGCGATAAGCTTTATTTTTCCAGATTTCACCAGCATAATCGATATTAATACGAGGATGATGCGTAAAACTGCATTGTTGCCCGTCATCCTCAAGCCATAACCTTTCGGACAAAACTAAATCCTCTCCATAATAAGTCTTATCCAAATTTAGAATTCGCCCTACTCTACCAGGACCATTTATTTTCTCTACTCCCCTAACCAAAATGGCTTGAGGTTTATTTACTGGTCCAGTTACAATATTAAGTAGCCAATACATTCCATAAATCAAATATACATACACCAAACCACCTTCAGCATACATTACTTCGGTACGGGCTGTACGTCCCTTTGCCGCATGACATGCCAAATCTTCTTCACCTATATACATTTCAATCTCGGTAATTCTGAATTTTTCGATTTCTCCATCGGGTTTCCTGTGCACAATCAATTTCCCCATCAATTCTTCAGCAACTAATTTAATGTCACGTGTAAAAAATTCTTTTTCCAATTTTTCTATCATCAGAATCTATTTCAAAATAAAACATTCCCAAAATAACAATTTCACATCTTACCAACTGCATATCAAAGAATCAGAAATCATTTTGTATTAAAAAAAGAGCAAAAATTACAGGTGAAGCAAAAATTATTTCATACTTTTGCAGTGAAATTGTGACGATGGGCTTTCTTGAGAACGAATCCCTCCCCAACATGTTGATTTGACTACCCTTAGCAAGTACCAAATTCAATACTGGGTAATATATCAATTTTGATTTTTTGATACACTTAATCACTCCACATCATCCCGATTATCCACAACTGGTTAAGTATCCATCAATTAATCAAGAAAAAAATTGGTGTATTTGGGAGATTCTTGTACTTTTGCAAGCCAATTTGGAATAATTGTATTAAAGTATTAATTATTAAAAGTTTTAGAAGTGGATACATTAAGTTACAAAACTGTTTCTGCTAACGAAGCAACTGCTAACAAAGAGTGGGTTGTTATCGATGCAGAAAATGAAGTGTTAGGTAGACTTGCTTCGAAAGTAGCTAAACTACTTAGAGGTAAATACAAGCCTAACTACACTCCTCATGTTGATTGTGGAGACAACGTGGTTATTATTAATGCTGAAAAGGTTCGTTTGACTGGAAACAAAATGACTGACCGTCAGTATTTCTCTTACACTGGACACCCAGGTGGACAAAGAATTAAATCTCCTGCTGACCTTATGGCTAAGCACCCTGAGAGATTGATTGAAAAAGCTGTAAAAGGTATGCTTCCTAAAAACCGTTTAGGTAGAAAGCTTTACACTAACCTTCACGTTTACGTAGGTGGTGAGCACAAGCACGAAGCACAACAGCCAAAGAAATTAGATTTAAACACTATTAAATAAGAGGTATGGAAGTAATTAATGCTATCGGACGTAGAAAAGCAGCAGTTGCTCGTGTATACGTTAGCGAAGGTAAGGGTCAGATTACCATCAATAAAAAAGAGCTTAAAGAGTACTTTACTACCGGAACTCTACAATACATCGTTACTCAGCCATTAAACCTTCTTGAGGTTGCTGACAAGTATGACATCAAAGTAAACCTTGATGGTGGTGGTGTAAAAGGTCAAGCAGAAGCACTTCGTTTGGCTATCGCTAGAGCTCTAGTAAAAATTGATGCAGAATCAAAATCTGCTCTTAGAACTGCAGGTTTCATGACACGTGACCCTCGTGAGGTTGAGCGTAAGAAGCCAGGTCAGCCTAAAGCACGTAAAAGATTTCAATTTAGTAAACGTTAATGTTTTTGTGGCAGGTTTAGTATCTAAATTGTTAAGACTTCGTTTTTCGAACTACTTGACAATTGCCATAAAATGAATGTAAACGATTAAAAAAACAAAAAAATGTCAAATACTACATTTGAAGAATTGTTAGAAGCCGGATGTCACTTCGGTCACTTAACAAGAAAATGGAATCCAAAAATGGCTCCTTACATTTTCATGGAGCGTAACGGAATCCACATTATTGACCTACACAAAACAGCGGTTAAAGTTGACGATGCTGCTGCAGCATTAAGACAAATTGCTAAATCAGGAAGAAAAATTCTTTTTGTTGCAACGAAAAAGCAAGCTAAAGCTATCGTTTCAGAAAAAGTAAGTGCTGTAAACATGCCATATGTAACTGAGCGTTGGCCAGGTGGTATGTTAACTAACTTCCCTACTATCAGAAAGGCAGTTAAGAAAATGACTTCTATTGATAAAATGGAGTCTGATGGAACTTTAAACCACCTTTCTAAAAGAGAAAGACTACAGGTATCTCGCCAGAGAGCTAAGTTAGAGAAAAACTTAGGTTCTATTGCTGATCTGACCAGATTACCAGCGGCATTATTTGTAGTTGATGTAATGAAAGAATACATCGCAGTTAAAGAAGCTAACCGTTTGGGTATTCCTGTATTTGCTATGGTAGATACTAACTCAAGCCCGGAAGGTGTTGATTTCGTAATTCCAGCGAATGACGATGCTTCTAACTCAATTTCTATTATCCTTGATAAAGTTACCGGAGCTATTAAAGACGGTTTAGCTGAAAGAAAAGTAGAGAAAGAAAAAGAATCTGCAGATAAGAAATCAGCTAAAGCTAAAAAAGCGACTAAAGCAGAAGCTCCAGCTGCACCAGAAGCCCCAGCTACTGAAGCAGGAAAGAATGATAAGGAGTAATTTATTCACACAAAAAAATTCGATATATCATGTCTATTAAAGCAGCAGACGTAGCCAAATTGCGTAAAGCAACTGGCGCAGGAATGATGGATTGTAAAAAAGCTCTTACTGAAGCAGAAGGAGATTTTGACGCAGCAGTAGAAATCATTCGTAAAAAAGGTATGGCAATTGCTAACAAACGTGCCGACAGAGAAGCAACTGAAGGTGTTGTATTAGCAAAAGTTTCAGAAGACAAGAAAACAGGTGCTTTGATTACTTTGAACTGCGAAACTGATTTCGTAGCAAAGAATGAAAACTTTGTAGCTTTCGCTACTCAGATCCTTGATCTTGCTTTAGCAAACAAGCCAGCTGATTTGGAAGCTTTGAAAGCTTTGGAAATGGATGGTAGAACAGTTGAAGCGCACGTTACTGAGCAAACTGGTGTTATCGGCGAAAAAATCGATTTGAGTACATACGAAACAATCGAAGCTGAAGCAGCAGTTGCATATATCCACGCAGGTAACAAATTGGCGACTTTGATTGGATTCAACAAAGAAGTTGAAGAACAAATGGGTAAAGACGTTGCTATGCAAGCAGCAGCTATGGCTCCTATTGCTATTAACGAAGAGGAAGTTCCTGCTGACGTTGTAGCTAAAGAGTTGGAGATTGGTAAAGAAAAAGCTCGTCTTGAAGGTAAGCCAGAGCAGATCCTTGACAAAATTGCTCAAGGTCGTTTAGGTAAATTCTTCAAAGAGGTTACTTTATTGAACCAAGACTTCGTAAAAGATGGTAAGAAATCAGTGAAGCAATATCTTGCAGATGCTGACAAAGACCTTACTGTTACTGCAATGAAGCGTTTTACTTTGAATGCTTAATACAATTATTATTACATATAAAAAGAGTTCCTTTTCGGAACTCTTTTTTTGTATCCAATTCATCTTAATTTCACTGTAATTACTTCAAAACAAGGCCAAATTACACTTGTTGGATACTGTATAAATCAGAAAAGCAACAAACTATCAGTCACAAGCTGCAAGTTTTTTCCTAACTTGCCTCTTAAGATCCTGATCAAGGAATTGTTTTTAAAGAAATTATTGTGAACCAAGGTGTTCAAAAATTCTTACATAAGAAAAGCTTGAAGCTGATAGCTTGAAGCCTGTAGCTAAAAAAATCAATAACCAAAGCTTGAGCCTCGAAGCTTGAAGCTTGCAGCTGAATAAAACATGGCTAAATACAAAAGAGTACTTTTAAAATTAAGTGGCGAATCATTAATGGGTGAACAACAATATGGTATCGATTCGCAACGTTTGAACGATTATGCAGAACAAATTAAGGAAATCACCGAACTTGGCGTTCAAGTTGGAATTGTTATTGGCGGTGGAAATATTTTCCGTGGTTTAAGCGGAGCAGCCAAAGGTTTCGATCGTGTTAAAGGAGACCAAATGGGAATGATGGCAACCGTTATTAATAGTTTAGCCCTAAACTCTGCCCTGGATGCAATCGGATGCAAATCAAGAGTACTTACAGCCATTAGAATGGAGCCAATTGGTGAGTTTTATTCGAAGCAAAAAGCCGTTGATTACCTAAACGATGGCTATGTTACCATTTTCTCTGCAGGAACAGGTAACCCTTACTTTACCACCGATACCGGATCTTCATTAAGAGGTATCGAAATTGAAGCTGATGCAATGCTAAAAGGTACTCGTGTTGACGGTATTTACACAGCAGATCCTGAAAAAGATCCTTCGGCAACTAAATTTGAAAATATTACTTTCGACGAAATTTACAATCGCAATCTTCGTATTATGGATCTTACAGCTACAACCATGTGCAAAGAAAACGATTTGAACATTGTAGTGTTCGATATGGACACCAAAGGAAACCTGAAAAAAGTGATTGAAGGAGAGAACATTGGAACGGTAGTGCACAACTAAAAGTTGTTGGCTATTAGCCTTTAGCTGTTAGCTTTAAGAAAAAATGTTATCTTTATTAGTGATATTTGAAGGAGGACTTTTGAGATTGCTCCATTACATAAGCATTCTCAATACTAGAAAGACAAGAAGCTAAAGGCCAATAGCCAACAGCTAAAAGCTAAATTTTATTATTTTTGTAAACACATACATTGATCAATAATTACAATTAAAATCTTTCTCCTATGACCGAAGAAGTTCAAATGTATCTGGATGATGCAAAGGAAAAGATGGAATCTGCAGTAGACCATCTTGAAAAAGAATTACTTAAAATTCGTGCTGGAAAAGCAAGCCCTAGCATGTTAAATGGTGTTATGGTTGATTACTATGGAAGCATGACTCCTTTAGCTCAGGTTGCTAATGTGAGTGTTCCTGATCCTAGAACAATTGCTGTTCAACCTTGGGAAAAAACTATGATTTCTCCTATCGAAAAAGCAATTATGAATGCAAACTTAGGTTTCAACCCTGATAACAACGGTGAAATTATCCGTATTAATATTCCTGCTTTAACCGAGGAGCGTCGTGGCGACCTGGTAAAACAATCGAAAGCAGAGTGTGAAAATGCTAAAGTTAGTATTCGTAACGCTCGCCGCGATACCAACGTAGAGTTGAAAAAATTGATTAAAGAAGGATTATCAGAAGATCTTGAAAAAGATGCCGAAGCAGAAGTGCAAAACATGACCGATAGCTACGGTAAAAAAATTGACGCTATGCTTGCAGAAAAAGAGAAAGATATAATGACCATATAATAGAAAGAAAGCTGCCTGATGGCAGCTTTTTTTTTGCTTTTAATTCTTCCCAAAAGAAAACCTTACTCGGGCCACAAAAGCCCTTGGTCGTAGATTAAATTCACTATAAACCGAGCTTAAATCCGAATTAAAGCTGGAATATACATTCTTACTATTAAAGATGTTTCTACACTCCAATAAGTAAGAAAAACGGCTTCCTTTGGGCGTAAAAGAATAAATTAGGTCTGTAAATAATGATTCCTGTGTTTTATTTTCTGATTGACTAAAAATGGTATACTCCGGTCGAAGTTCAAGCCATTGTTTAGAATTAAAATAGTAGCAAATGCGAGCATTATGCACTTGTTCTGTTGATTTGGTGCTATTTCCATTACTCTCCTGCCTAGCCCATAATATAGAATAGCCATAATCCAAGGCTAAGAAATTCCACTTGTCAAAATTCAGCTTAAAATGATTCTTGTAGCTATTCAACTTAAATTCTTTAAGATCGCCATTTAATAGGTAATCCGATTTTTGATTGGTAAAATCAGATTTCAAAGCCAAATTTAAATGTAGATTGGAAAGGTAAAGCGAAACATCACCTGTAAGTTGGTTAATGTCAACCTCATTATCCTTTTCAATTAAGCTATATTGAAATACGCCTGGCGATAAAATAGATTTATCGAGTATGAAGTCCTTTTCTTTTATTCGCTTATTGTAACCAAACCGCATAAACAAGCCATTAATCGCATCTCTATATCCAATATTAAGCCTAAACGATCTACTTTTACTTTCATCGATTTGAGCTACTCTACTGCGCATACTTCTATGATCGTATACAATATTGCCTTGCAGCATAGAATTGGGATTTCCCATCGATTTTACTTCACTTAGCGTAAGCCTTGCATCAAAAGCGGAGTTCCATTCATACTTTAAAAAAAATCGAGGGTTAAATAGTAATTTATCCTGTCGGATTTTTGAGGAATATTTGTGATCATCATACTTGAAAAAATAGTAATTCAAAGGCAAATCAAAAGATAGTTTTAAATCGCTGGTTTCGTACTTTAAACAAGGATTAAACACATAATCCTTTTTATTCCAAGTGATATCATTAGATAAACCATCGAAGTCTAAAATCCCCTCTGATGAATACATAGAAGACTCTAATTCCTGGCTTTCGTAATTAAATCCTACTAAGGATTCTAAAATAAATGCATGCCATTTTTTTGTAAATTTAAAATGGTTTTTACTCACAAAACTTCTATTCTTCAAGTTTTGTTTGTTTACGGATATGTCTTCTCCATACTCTAAAATGTTATTAAAAACATTTGGCGTAAAAGTCAAATCTTCGTCGCTTTCGTTTAAATCTACCGATGAATAAAAACTAGCAAACCCCTTAAAAAAAGGCAGTGTACAATCTAAAATATTATACAAGCTACGGTGAGGAGTTCGTGCATTTATTTGTTGAGTTGTACCTTCCTGAATAATTGCTTTGGATTTGTCCCAAAACTGAATGTAACCTATTTTATTATTAAAGTAAACCGATGAAAGATTCTTCCTTAAATTTAAATCGGTAAAAAAGGAACGGTTCTTAAAACGATTTTCATAACGCTCATTTGTTTTATACAAACCCTCATCCAAATAGTAAGACGTTTCACTATTCTTTAGCTCATCGATATTATCCGATAGGTAAGCGGAATTAATTTTCAACTCCGTTTTATCATTTAATTTACGAAGCCCATTAATGCTTACCAAGTTGGCATCATTGTCTAAGTATCGGCTTTTCTTAATCTTAGGATAATGAAGCGACGGCAAGCCTAAAAAGCTAAAATGCATTTTCTCTTCACCTTCCAGTTTGCCATTTTTATACCTTAAAACAGATATCTGATCGGATAAATCGGAACCAATATTGTTAGATTGATAGGAACCAATAAACTGATATTTTTTGGTAAACATCATTGGGGTAAGATTTACATACCTTCCCCAAGGCTCGTAGGCAGCACCAAGTTCACCACGCCCTGTAAAAGCAACTGATTTTTTTAGTTTAATATTTAGCGAGGTTTGATCAGAGGCAATTCTATTCTCAAATATTTTTTTACTTTGATGATTGTGCATTACATCCACCGAAGCCACCGCCTTATGAGGTAGATTTTTATTGGCCAAAGCATACCTTTCCTCTAGCAAGTCTGATCCCTCTATATAATACTTTTCTATTTCACGTCCATGATACAACACCTTACCATTATCCATTAACTCAAACCCAGGCATTCGATTAATCACTTCAGCTATCGAAAAATCTCTTTTTTGAGCAAAAGCAGCAGTTATATAGGTGACCGTATCGCCTTTACCAATAATTGGTGTCGACTTTACCTCCACCTCCTTTAGCATTTTAATACTTTCCTTTAGGCAAATATTGTATTCATGCTTTGCACCACTTAAAATAATACAGGTATCGCGACACATTAAAGAACGCAAGCGAAGTGCCTTGCCTTCAATATCACCATCGTAGTTTAATTGGTAAAACCCTTCAGCATTGCTTATTGAATAAGCCAGGAACTTTTTGGTATTTGCATCGGCATGCAAGCTAACTACAATTCCCTCTACCGATTCTTGATTATCGATTAATAAATAACCTTGAATGGTGTTTTGAGAAAAAAGGAAAAGTGCGCTGAAATTAAATAGAAAAGTTAAAAGTACTTTCTGCATCCTAATACTTCTCAATATAATTGTTCCATGAGCGTATGTTTCTTAAGGTTTTTGCCTCTCCGTCCGAATTCGAATATTGGATGTTAGCATTTCCATTATACCTTCTATACATATCAGCAATGTAGGCTTTCATAGCTTTGGCAAACTTAGGGGCTGTTGCATCTTTCGTTTGTTTTTCATGGGCATATATCATGTCTTCATACCTTTTACAATTTTTCATTTTATACAGCTGAAAAACATGCTCTTTATTTACATCCGCAATGCGAACAATTAAACCCGGTAACCCCTTAAACTTATATGGTCCATCACTAATTGGAATTTCAATAGTATACCAGGCCTGATAGTTCCTTCCTGCAAAATTACAAGTTGCCATTTTGCA
>NZ_JANQCD010000033.1 GCF_026672275.1 Marinifilum sp. D737
ATCACTGTGTTTTTAGCCAACAGCTAATTATTCATTGTTCATTATTAATTACTCATTATTAATTATTCATTGTATTTGCTATTGAGAATCCGAACTCTAGTCGGAGTCTCAAAATTACTGTGTTTTTAGCGGTCAGCTAATTGATTTTTACAAATGCTTCTTCGCGCACCGGCAATATGATTCATAAGTATGTATTTTGTTATGTAATAAGATCTTGTTAAATTTGAAAGTGTAGTTTTATTATGAGAGATTGATACACAGCTAGGCAAAATATCTCTTGCAAAAATAAAAAGTCCGTTAGACAGGATTTTAGAAGATAACGCCCGCTACCTTACGATTCCCTTCGTGTGGCTCAATTTCTAAAATAAAACCACACGAGAGGACTCGTGCGGTAGCGAGGGGAAAAACACGGAATAAGGATTCTTTGAAATCAATCTTCATTTGCACCCAATAATTTAAGACCTTCCAAAGCAGATGGATCTTGGGGGTAATACAACAGACTTTTCTCAAAAAGAATTATGGCCTCCCTCCTTTTTCCCATATGATAATTGGTCCATGCCAGCATAATAAGAGCATCATATTTGAAAGGGTATAAATCCACCACTTTCTTGAAGTAAAAATGTGCTTTTTCATAAGCCTCTTGCCCATAATAAATAAGTCCCAATCGATAATTGGCTACAGTTTGGTTTGGCGAGATCTTCAATATCTCTTTGTAGATGTTTACCACCTCAGACCATTTCCCCATAGCCGCTTTAGGCAAAATCAGGCCAAATTTTGCCTCTTCTGCATAGGGCTTTAAATTTACTGCTCTCTGATAGTGAGCAATTGACTCTGTAAATACCCCTGCCTGATAATTGAGCCAACCCAAACGCAAATTAATTTCATACGAATTTTCGTCATAAACCTGTTTTAAGTTCTCCACGGCATGAGAAAAATCGCCTTCTTTCTCATATTTGTAACTCTCGTTAAAAGCCATTCTAACAGCCTCGAAATTCTGCCCCGACAGCTTATTACACACACTGAATATGATGAGAATATTCAATGATAAATATTTCATTATCCTTAGAAGTTCCATTTTATGCCTCCAGTTATCGATTGAACATTGATGTATTGACTATTTGTATTATTATTTTCTATATAGATGTTTTTTTCCTCCTGATTTTGATATAGAAGAAACAGGCTTACTTTCCCTTTAAACAGATATTGACAGCAGCTTACTTTTATCCTGTTTTTCACAGGATTTACTCCATTGAATACTGAATACCCTTCATTCTCTACCTGTTTATACATATCACCGACATTATATCCTACCTGAACCCAGCTATTTTTTGCAAACTGAAAACCCGCGCCACAATCCCAATAGTTGCGATTCAACCAATCTCCCTTCCCTTTTTCCTCCATTTGATTGCAAATGCCAGCCCATAGGTAGAGTTTTACATTTCCTTTGGGATAGTAGTAAATTGTCAATTCCTGCTGCCAGCGATGCAAATTGTCGATATCAGAATACAATAGTCCTGCATGCATCTTCCATTTGGATAAATCCTGATCTATTCCGAGGTATCCAATGAAACCATTTTGAGTGACACCATAAGTATAGGTTTTAATATCCTGTACTGAATTATTAAACTCTCCTGGACCATTGCCTTTTACCCATGGTCCCTGCACCACTGCATTGGGGAGCTGCTCTGTGTGAGAATAGCCAGACACCTCTGTTTGTACCCAGTGTGCAGCCAGAGCCAGCCTTGTGCCATAAGCCAGTTGAAAATGACTTTTTAGATAATATTGATTTTGAATGACCTCTTCGTCAAAGGAAATTCCTTCCGACACTACCGTATTTTTTACATCCACCCAGCTGTACGCATGATATAAGGCAAGCCTGTTACCCAATTTATGATTTACTCCAAAACTGTAGTGATATAATTCATTTCGAACCGTTTGTTGTTGTACCAAATCTGAATCAATGGCATAATCATCAAGAAACTCATATTTGGTTTCTGCATATACTCCTGAAATGAATTTTAATTTACGAATTCTATATTTTTCAATGATTGACCCAGGCAGTTTTTTTTGTATGCGCACGGCATCCATATTTCTGCCTCCTAGCAGGTAGGAAAAGTACAAATATTCTTTCAAGCTATTATCATCGGGGTTTTGTTCATGCAGTTTTTTAAACAAAACAGCTGACTTCCTATAATTCTTCAGCTCATAATAGGCAATGCCCATTCTCAAGCGCAAATAGTAAAAGTCAATGTCATGAGCAATAGCCTTTTTAGCTAACAAAACCAGTTGTTTCCACTGTTGTTTTTGATAAAGTGCATAAGTTTCCCGGTTTACCTGGCCTACACTCAATGAATTCTGAGCCTGCACATGCGAACTTAAGAGAATGATCCCAATTAATATGCTTGCATATTTCCACATTTTATCTCTAATGTTTTATCTTTTTTATAAATTTTCATTCGAAGTGAAGCCCCACTTTCCACTGTAATTTCACTTTTTATAGAATGATTCCTGTTCGAATAGGCAGAAATTACTTTAGAGGCAAGCTCTATTTTTTCCGATATAATTCCCTCATTTTTATTTAAATATTTCAATTGATACTCTGCCTTAAGGTAAATGTAAAAAGGTGCAATAAAATCCTGGACAAAAAGATTTCCAGAACCATAAACAAGATTAGGAGGGACTTCTGTTCTAACACTTAAATTTGTATAGTAACCCAGATAAACTTTATGGCAGCAGAGGTACAGATAATACAATAAGGAACGTCTATTCCCCAAATAATTGTGAAATTCCAAAACATTGGCATTAACACTAAAATAGGCACGCGAATTGGTCAATCCACAGTACAGGTACGAATGTTTCAGAGCATCTGATTTCACCTCGAAATGCCAATTCTTTTTGGGTAATATCATGTTTTTATATGGTTTTGATACCACCTCAAGAACAAACTTCTGCCCAGGTTGAAAATTAAACACCTGCAGTAAAAGAGGATGAGCTTCTCCCCTTATCAATTTGGCAGACTTTAATGGTTTAGAATACGATTTAAGAACCACCTGCTTTGCAATCCGTTCCAAGTAATGAGGCAGGGAGACCTGAAAAGTAGCTGAACCAATGTAAGGGGTAGTTTGAAATTGAAAATGGATGTGTGGAAAGGGTGATCTTCCAGAGTTTCCACATTTCCCCAAGACATCACCTTTTTTCACAAAATCGCCTTTTTTCACCTTAAAACTGGCTTCCCTGAAATGACTCAATTGAAAATAGAGTCCGTTTTGATGATGAATTACCAGACTATTTCCCCAATTCTGATCTAAATTCATTTCACCAATTTCATTATCTGGAACACCATCCAGAATGTTTACTACCTCACCATCTGCCGGACACAAAATCGTTTTATTGTAACAATAGTAATCTCCTACATGATTGCCCTTTTGCTTAAACTGCTTATTGAAATTGTCAGTAATGGAAAAATCCCAGGCGTGTCGCCATTCATCCTTATGCGTATATTCACCATCATGAGCTTGGGTAACTGTCCACTCTCCAATAAAAGGCAATTGAAAATCGGTTAATCCTTTGGAAGATATTCTAAGGGCATTATTTTTCAGGAAATACAGGTTCCTTTCCGGTGAATTATGCTGCACAAGTACTTCCAGCAACTTCGCATTTGGCTTATATCTCAATTTTAAAATATACAAGAAAAGTAGTGTTACCACATTAAATGGAAGAGCATAAATAGACAGTCGATAAGGTGCAAACCAATGTATACTGCTTAGGGTAATCAACACCACAATAGGCAAAATCAGTACAATCCATAAATAGGAATACAAAGAGGGGATAATGTAAAAACCTCCCAGAGCAATCGACGTAAGAATAAAATTAAATCCAATATAGGTATAGCTTAACTCATTGATGTTTGCACCAACAAATCCATAAAAGAAGTAAGCAAGGTAGAAACCAAATATCGCTAAAGTAAAGGCTATTCTCGAATAAAAAAGTAAACCCAGAAGAATGAACAGACCTGCCAGCCAGTTGCTTTGAAAAAAAATAGCCCCAAGTGATTTAAGAAAAATAGATATGGAGTCAAAAAGAGCATAGCTTTGAATACTATGATATAAATTTACCAGGGACTGACCTCCTATTTCATAAAATTCATTGGCCTCATAAATACCTCTTTCACTAATTCCAAGACTTGCAAAATCACTACTAGCCATCATAATCATCCACAATCCTAAAAGAAAAGGAATGCTTAAAAATGGCAAGGCATACTTTGCAAATACACCTTGAAGAAACAAGCTGATAAATAGGGTTAAAACAGAGGACAAAACAACCAGCAAAGTAATTTCAATCCCTGGCTGAAAATATAATCCTATTCCTAAACCAACCAGAAGACTATTAAAACCATAGGTACCATCTTTAATATAAACAGAGGGAAAGCCCATTATAAAGGCAATTACATTTGCTGTTACTATTGATATAAGACCAAATATCCCAGCCCAAAGATCAAAAAAACTAACCAAAAGGAGCAATAAAGCAAAAGCTTTGTTTCGTGAAAAAAACACCTGAGCATAACTATTTAAGATGGCCTCACCAAAAAATAATATATTCTTTCTGTAAAATTTCATTACCCTTTAAGATGCTCAGGAACATTTTCCATCGCATTAAATTGTTCATTGGTTTCTTTTTTTCGGATAAGGTGTATCTGTTTATCCGTATCAATTAGCAAAACAGGGGGTCTTAACTTAATAAACTGCATCCATTGTGTCATATTATAAGCTCCAATACGTGGGATTACAACTGCATCACCTCTTTGAAGAAGAGGAAACTGAACGGCTTCCCGAATCACATCTATATTCATACAAAGGGGACCATAGATGGTTGTATTTTCTGTTTGTTCTGATTTCAATTGGGTTGGTAACACCTCATGATCATACCAGAAAGAGGTAAACAGCATATTCACGCCTATATCTATTACGGTTGCTCTTCGGCCATCTGCCAGTCGTTTATTGGCCAGGACACTTCCCAACATAAAACCTGAATCGTCCACCAAAGCTCTGCCCGATTCTAAAATCAAAAGCGGTAGTCTTTCCGGCGGCAATTCACTGTCGAGCAAAACGGAAGTAATTGCTTCTGCATAATCATCGAAAGAGGGACAGGTATCAGAACCAGGAAGGTAAGCACCTTTAAGGGTATTCTTTGAAGCAAATCCTCCTCCCAGGTCAAGGTATTTCAATTCATACTTATATTTTCGGAACAAACGGTTGGTCAAATCGGCCATTTTTCGGGTTGCAACTGCATATGCATTTACCGAAGTTATATAGGTTCCCATATGAGTATGCAGTCCCAGCAACACCATATATTCATGCAACATAACACGATTCAGAACATTCCAGGCTTCCCCATTTTCGAGGTTAAATCCAAAACGATCCCACTTTGGATAAATACCAGCATCTAAATTGATCCGGAGGCCTACATTTGCTTTTTTATCCAGCTTATGAGCCAATTCTCCAAGATAATAGAATTCATCCAAACTGTCGAGATGGATCATAGCGCCGTCCTTTATGGCCCTCTCTAAATCTTCCCTGGATTTATCAGGACCATTAAATATGATCTGATTTCCTGGAATTCCATTTTCAATAGCCTTAGTATATTCAAAACCTGAAACTACTTCAGCCCAGGCCCCTTCGGAATGAAAAATTTTACAAACAGCATTTAAATAATTGGTTTTATATGACCATGCAAATTGCACACGCGGATAACGAGATAAAAAAGCCTTTTGAGCTTGTTGGAAAGTTTCTCGGATACAAGGCTCTGATATCACATAGATTGGTGAGCCAAACTGCTTCATAATATCGGTAATGGCAACTCCTTCAATATGGCTGATTACAGGCACTCGTGTACTCATCCCAAACTTATCGGGCATGCCAGCATTTACTTTATTAATAATGGGCCGTTCGTAATCTAATTTTTTCATTTTATTATCGTTTCATGTTCTAGTTATCCTTTTGCTGTACCATTTCCTCTTACATCTCACCACTCACCGATAAAGCACCAAATTGAGAAATATCTCCTATTAAATCGTATGAATACCTGATAAACATTTTCCCAACTTTATAATTCAAGAAAGGTGGAGGATTCAGACCTAAAGCAAGTTTAACCAGGGCTTCCGGCAAATTTTGTCCGGCCGCAACAGCTAAATAGACCCAGGCAGGAATTCTAGGATTAATTTCAATAAGAAAATACTCATTATTCATGGTTTTGATCAATTCTAATTCCATACCTCCCTGCCATTGGGTCTTTTTAATTAGATCTCTTGTCAGTTCCAACATGCTATCATTTGCAATGGTAACTCCTCCCCATGCTTTTCCCTTATCAGTAATATACTGTTTGCGCATTGGGACAGCACCAACAGTATTTCCCAAACCATCGCCTAAGGCAATCACATTTACCTCTGTACCCCTGATAAACTCCTGAATAATCACCGGCATTCCCCATTTGGCTGAAATTCTGTCGAAATGACTTTTTACCTGTTCCTCCGAATAAGCCAGATACGCATCATAAAATTTACCTTTTACAAGCAAAGGGTATTCAAATGATTCTTTGAGCTGCTCTATATCATGCCTGTGCACAATAACTTTACTCATTGGAACCTTAATTCCATACTTCTGTCCATATTTGCCAAGATTTGTTTTTTGTCGTTCCTCAAACTGATCGATTGTAGGTAAGAAAGTTTTAATTCCAATTGCCTTCAGTCTTTCTTTAGATTGAATGAAGGAGTAGAGCTCTGCATCAAAATTGGGAATAATAACATCAAGTCTTTCTCTTGAATGAATGTACTCAATTCGCTTTAGCAATGAATCCATTCCTGATGATGGATAAGGAATTTGATATGTTTTATCTACCATATCCGGCATGTAAATACCAGGCTCAAGGTTTTCATAGGCTAGGCCAATAATTCTCACATCAAAATCCTTACTTTCTCTGAGTGAACGAATTACCGGAATTCCCGGTCCCGGATTATCGGTATTATTTAATCCCGTTACAGCAATATGATATTTTGTTTTTTTCATATCCACTCTGGTTACCGGTCAAGCAATCCATGATGTTGCAATATTACCAGGAAATCTTCCATATTTTTCTCAAGACTTACCAAATCCACATCATATCGCTCTAATAGTAATTGTTTGATATCTGTCACACTTTGCCCCTCCTTTAATTGATTCAATATTTCTTTTCCAATAGGGTTAAGAATAAAGGAATCTCCTGTTTCCGGATTGAACAAAAATCCATTTTCACTAATCGCTATGTTTTTTTTTAACTTCATGATTTCAAGATTAACAAATGATCTGACCCGATTCTTTTTATGATTTTGAAACCATAAAAAGGTACATTAGTTTCAATAATTCCTAAAAAAAAGTTAAAACAAAAGCTCTTAAAGTCTGTTACAAAATTTTGTGAAAAAGTTATGAAATTCCATTTGGCAATAGGATGAAAATAAGGTGCTAATTAATACAAAGCATTTAGAGATTTTTTATTTTTCATCCTACTCTTTTTATATTCAGATACTGAAACTCCAGTTATCTTATGAAACTGGTTTGAAAGGTACTGCACGCTACTATAATCCATCAGATAAGCAATTTCACTAAGAGTAAACTCATCCTGATCAACCAATTCCTTTATACGTTCAATCTTATTTAGAATAATAAACCTCTCAAGCGTAATGACCTCATATTTGGAAAATAGTTTGGATAATTGTTGATAGCTCAGCCCCAGCTTGCCCACCAGGTATTCCGACTTTTGCGCAATGGAATCAGCGTTATTCATCTGATGAATCAACTCGATTACAGTACTTTTTATTTTCTCAACTAGTTGCTGTTCGTATCCAACAATAATCTCCATCCCATTTTTCCGAAGAATGCTATTAACTTTATCCAGATCCATTTTTTCTGGCTGGTAACTAATGATGGCCATTCCAAGTCTGACTTCTTCGACACGAATACCATTTTCCTCAAAATCCCTTCTTAAAACACGAACACAACAAGCACAGACCATGTTTTTTATATAGATGGTCTCTGTATGTAATTGATCATTACCAGGAAGCGATTTGTACATGATATAATGAGATGTGCTTACAATATGAATTATTTAAAGTACAGAGTGGGTAAAAGCATGAAAAACACTTATGTCCTTACAAAAGATCTTAATCTGCATATTATCCACTCTGTGCAACAATTAAAACAATGAGAGCACCCAATGTTAAGCATCCTTATTGTTTTACCAGTGAAGTTTTTTCATAAATTCGAACATTTGTTATTCGCTAACAAAATGTAGGTCAAGAACATACTATCTTCTGCCGCGTCTTCCACGACCTCCTCCTTCAGATGAATTCTCATCGTCACCTTCCGAAACTGTGTCATCACCATGTCCTTCTGGTCTATTTCCATGCGAATCTTCTTCCGGCACATAATTAAATGGTGAAAATTCGCCCCTAACAATAGGAACATCCCAAGTCCAGGTAGGTGTAGAAATTTCCCAAACCAAAAACTCTTCATTATTGTGCACTACCTCAAGCGCCTGAACATAATCATCTGCTTGACAAGCAAATCCAAGTGCACCGGTAGTAGGATTACCTTCCTTTTGTGTATACCTGTAAATTGCATTTGCATCAACAGTTAATGGTGCCTCTCCCATTAAGATATCATGCAAAACTAAATTATCTGCAAGAACCTCTGTATGTGAGCCTATTAATTCTCCGCTTACAGGATCATAATCACCTACAATTGTTACATAATCCAAAAGAGTTCTTTTAAACTTTTCCCTGTCATAACTAAAACTTGAATAATCCACATAGTAACGATAGCGTGAATATTGTTCCTTATTTGTTTTATCCATCATTCGAATTTCCTGTTCGATTGTTGGTAAATAGCAATTTACAATATTAGCAGTTTGATTAATATCATTTCCACTCACTTCCGGCACTCCCATAAACAGATTAACAAATACGATCTCGTCGATATTCAGGGTATTCGACTTGTCTGATCCTGCTGCCATACAGGATGCAGCCAAATTCATGATCAATTGATTTTGCTGGTCTACAGAAAAATCAAGGAACGATTTTGGAAGAGGAGCCCATTCTCCATCTACCCTAAGTTGTAGATCAAAGCCACCAAAAGAAGATTCCTCTTCAATTAGAAATTTCAAGCCATTATTTTCAGCCGATTGAGTAAATCCATGTAGCATGAGTTCCTTGTAAATGGCCAAATTCTCAAGGGGTGAATCGATTGGCTTATCTGCTTCTCCAAGTGCTATGGCTGCATCAGTTCTAAACATCATCACACGGCCACAAAAATCACGAGATACATTAGCAACAGAACCATCGCCAAAATTCTTAATAACCTCTGCTAATCTTCTTTCAATAACAGTAGAAGGTGATCGAATAATATCTAAACGTCCAAACTCAATAGGTACTACATGAAGTGCCACTTCAGGTAAAATTTCCCCTTCAGCATCATAGAGCGAAATTACATTTTCAGCACCTTCAACAAAGCCATTTTCATTAGGTATTATTGTAACGATCTCTGTAAGCGGATTGTCTTCTGACTCATAAATTACGTATCCATCAGCGTCACGTACCAATACTTCTAAGTCAAATTCTCCGTTAAGCCGTGGGTTTACAACATCAATGACTCCAACAACAGGCAGATCTTTATATTCTACATGATAATTTAATTCATAAAGGATTGGAACACCAGAATTGTAACGTTCCATTTCCCACAAATCGCCATACAAATCGGCTTGATCGACATCTGTTTGCTTTCCACCTCTTTTCAAGACATGGCTTTTTTGTTCCTGATTTCTATCAGGCTCTAAAAGCTCATTGTCACAAGCAGAGAAAAAAGCAAAACCAATAATTAGCAAGCACACACATGGTGCAAATAAATTGTTTTTCATAACATTTGGTTTTAAAGTGAACTAAAATAGATTGATAAGTAAAATACTTTTTGAATAGAAAACTTGAAGTAAAAAGTTAAGCAAAGCTAAAAAAATGATCAATCCTCATTTCGTGTATTTTAAGTAACCATTTTACTCACTCACTATCAACGTAATGATTAATCAATTAAGCAAAAAGAGCATTTTTTTTAAATTATCAGTAAAAAATTCTTAAAGTTTAATTTAAACATCGTAACTTTAATAAACAATATAAAATAATGCAGCAAGTTAAGACCATAAAAATATTGATATCCTATGACCAATGTATGGTAGCGGAAGGTTTTGAGTCAGTATTATCAAGCCATAAACGATTCCAGGTTTCGTTGATAAGAAAAAATAAGGATATGTATTACGATACCATAAGATCTGGTGAAGTAGATTTGCTAATTGTGGAAATTGAAGACGTATCGAGAGATAGTCTTAATTTCATAACTAAACTGCATCATGACTACCCTATGTTAAAAATATTAGTAATTTCAGGGATTCCTCCTCTTGAATTACTTAAGCCCCTTGTCAATGTTATTAATGGATATTTACTTAGATCTTGCTCGTCGGAAAAATTATTTTTAGCAATTCAGGAAATTTTTGAATCGGGGAAATATATCTGCTCAAAATTAATTCCCATACTTTTCAATGACAATAAAAAAGATAATTTCAACATCCATTTAACATCTAGAGAAAAGGAAATTTTATTCTTGCAGTTCACATTAAAAGACAATAATGAAATTGCCAAAAGACTTCATATTAGTCAAAATACAGTAAGAACACACATAAAAAATATAAGGCATAAATTTGGTGATTTTAACCAAATTCAAATGATGAGATACACTTGCAATAAAACTTTGCACAAAGATCACTGTCTTCCTCTTTGCCCAAACTGCAAATTTTTTGCTAATGGAAGCTAATACAAGTAATTCCAAATAGTAAAATAAAAGAATAAAACTCAATTAACTACTTCACAAACCGGAACTAGATTACTTTTGCTACAGTATCATTAATTGCAAGTATATTCAAATGAGATAAAACATTAGATACTACAATTAGTTTTCCACCTTAAAATACACCTGACCAGTAAAAAGATCTTTGAATTTTGATTTGTGCTTTTCAATCACCTCCTTGTACTTTTCATGTTCGTGAATTAAATCATAGTTGGCTTTACTCAACCATTTTCCTTCAAAAATATGGGTATAATCTATTTCATGTTCATTTGTTGTACTATAAATCACATATCCACATTCAGGAAATCCAATTTTTGCAATGGTCTCATTTATTTGTTTTAAGGGCTCATCAAGAACTGAAACCGAAAGTTTATCGGAAACCTTTAACAGGTGCATGCTTTTGTAATGTACAGGATCTTCTTTCTTTACATAGGTAGAATGAAATGAACCAATCAGCCATTTCTGCTTTTGCTTTTCCATATGATAGGTCTCAATGGCCTGCATGTTCATTTCCTCCTCGTTCATTGCTATAATTACATCAAACTTAACTACCAGCACTGCTGTTTTTTGCTTCACATCTGCTTTTTCAACTTGTATATCGATATCGATTTTTGCTCCTTCGAATGTTTTGACCAATTCGATAAATTCATCCAGATTGTTGAAGGTTTTGGCATTTTCTATCGCAAAGAAATCTTCAGTACAAAAAGTTCGTGCTGATTCATAATTAAAGACTTTCATTGCATCATAAAATCCTATGATGGCTTTTTCAGGCTCCTGATTACTTACGTCCTTATCTACCGAAACACAGGCTGATAACAAAAGTAAAACCGAAATAATATAGAAGTAATTTTTCATATTGTTTTTGCTTATTGAAGTGTATAAGATATTGTGTATAGCCTGCGTTCATAAATTAATGCAGGCTATTGTATTCTACTTTATGAGGCATTGTTTGGATCGTATCCTTACTTCTTTTTCTCGAAATGATTGCTGCTATACCACACAAATTCACGTATGATCTTCCCTTCTTTGTTAAATGTACAACTAAGCAAGTAAGGTACTTCAAAGATGCCATCTTTGCTCTTTTCTTTGTACAACCACCAAGAGTAAACCACATAGCCATCATCTTTTGCGTAGTACATACAATCCGGATAACCAACCTGTTCGATTGTAAATTTATTATCTGGTTTCATGAATCGACTCTCTTTCCAAATATCTATTTGTGTTTCCAAATCCCTCATTTTGCCCCATTTCATTGCCGAATTGCCAAACTTCACTTTCTCATCGTAAAAGCTTTTCCAGGTTTCCAAATCCTTCTTCTCAAAGGCATTAACCAATTTTCTAACTTTTACGATATAAGGATGATTGATAAATATCGTTCCATTTTCAATGGTTCTTTTGCTGTTACGAATTTCATCAAAAACATCTGTATCCATATAATATAACATTGTTGCAATCTTTCCATCCTTATTAAACTGGTAGAGATGATGAATGTGAAGACTCAATTTAATGCCAGTTTCCTTATGCTCACCTGTCACTAATAACCAATCTTGTACCCAAGTACCTGACTTTTTGTATTCAATGGCATCAGGATATGCAGGAGAATGATCTCTAATCTCAAGATCTACAAAATTCTTTTTATAAAAATTCACATAATTTATGGTCCCCTCCCTGGTCGCCTTTATATCTTTTCCATTAACAAATACTTTGGCCGTATCTGCCATTAAGCTTAGAAATCCTTCAGCATCACCAGCTTTAAACTTCTCCCATAAGTCTCTTGTTACCTCAATACTTTCATGCTCAGAATACACAACTCCATTCTTTTTTTGAGCATACAAGCTCGTACTGATCATGCCTATGCACAATAGTACAATCATCCAAAATTTTTTCATAGTTCTCCAATTAATATTAACATTCATAAGAAATAAATCTGTTAAAAACAGATTCAGTTAAGAATAATGTATCCTATTAGTCCATGAATGTCAATTAATTATGACTATCATTGTAAAATTACAGATCAAGAGATTTCTAGTGTAGATATTGATTTAAGACGGTTTAAAAAGAATTAAAAATTAAACAATTTCATTCTCTTGTGTATTTAATAATTCCTAAGCTATTTTTGTAAATTATTCGCAATTATCACTAATACCTGAATGTTAAAGACAAAAAAATCCCCCTTAAATTAAGGAGGATTTACCTGTATATTAATACGGATTGCAGAAATAATATCTTACTTAAACTTCAACTTGTAATTTAGTCCAAAGGTAAACCATCTGCCTGGTTGATTTAGGTTACCAATGTCGTTGTATTTTTCATCCAACAGATTGGTAATACTTGAATACAATAACAAATTCTTGTGCTGCCATTGCAATTTTAAATTCAACAAGTAGAAAGGATCGTAAGCTACTTCTCCGGTGTATTCACCATTCTCGAAATTCATATAGCTACCATTTCGGTCCTGATAACTCAATTGCCAATTGGCCGACAAGTTATTCCATATGCCATGATTCACCGTTAAATCGAATTTATGCTTCAGGTTATCCAATACATAGTTGGAAAAATACTCATCACTTCCCTTATCCAGTTTAATGTATGAGTAATTCAGCTTTACTTTTTTAACAAAGATCGACTTTCCAAATAATCTCTCGGGTGAAATATCAAGTCCGGTCTCAATTCCAAATGAGTTTACCTCTGTTAGATTTTGTGTTTTCCACTTCTCTTCCTCATTTTCTCTTACCCAATCGATTAAATCCTTACCATTTCGGTAAAAAGTATTGATATGTGCTTTTAAGGCTTTGTTATTGAATTTAAAACCTCCTTCGAAAGTCAGCGATTTTTCAGGCTTTAAATCAGGATTACCGATATTGGTAGGTCCATTGTAGTACAAATCGGTAAATGTAGGCATGCGCATAGAAGAGTTTACCGACGAGTAGACTTTTAAATCATCGCTAATCTGATAGGCTACATCAATACCCGGATAAATCTTCCAGTCAAAATCCAGATCGGATATCCAGTTGAACATGGCTCCTACCGAGATACTCCACCTATTTAGGTATAAGGAATGCTCGGCAAAATAGGAAACATGTGACCTGGAGTGAGATCGGGTAAAATACTGACCACTTTCTCCTGGAACTTTAATGGGCTCATCCATTTCTTCTCCCAACACATTGCTCCAAATGTTTTCTGATCGAAATTCAGCTCCAAAGGAAGTTTTTCCCAAACTGGAACTGAACCATGTATTTAAACCTGCCCCTAATACATCGGTTAAGTGATAGTTGTGTGTGGTATACCAACTTGCCGGATTATCGCGAAACAATTCGAAACGATCCTGATGACGGCGCCAGTATAATGAAGGTTTAAAGTGTAGTTTCTTTCCTGTTTCGTATTGCAGGGATGCAAATGTTGTTTTGGTTTTTTCGTACTGATTTGGAAATTTGGGCGTATAGAAACTATTGGCTCCAAATCCTTTTTGTGTGTAGCCCAATTGCACATCTAATTTTCCTGGTTCACTTTCCAGCTGTGCATGGTAAAAAATATTATGGGTTTCGAAATCGGTATTGTCGATGTATCCATCGGAAGATTTTCGATTTGCTGCTACAAAATGTTGAAGTTTTCCGGTACTAAACGCATAGTTTGCATTCAAATCCGACAAATTGTGCTCTCCATAAACAAGATCAACATTCAATTCATGATTCTTATTTTCTCCGGTAATGATATTAATGGCTCCCGAAAATGCATTTGGGCCATATACACGTGCTGCAGGTCCTTGCAGGATTTCCACTCTTGAAATGTTTTTTAAACTTACCGGAAGATTGAAGTTGTGATGTCCGGTTTGTGGATCGGAGATATTGATGCCATTTAAAAGAATTAAGGTTTGATCGAAGGAACCTCCACGAACCGAAATATCGGCCTGAACACCATGAACACCTCTTTGTCTGACATCAACACTAAGAGCGTATTCTAATAGTTCCTGAATACTCTGCACAGGAGCAGCCTCAATTTCCTCTCTCTCGATTACGGATACAATCCGCGCCACCTGCGAGTAGGTAACAGGCGATCTTTGGGCACTGACTTTGATCTCATCAAGGTCGTATTGCATGCTTACCTCCGATGACTGGTTTTGAGCAAAAACAATTTCAGGACTGATAACAATTAGGTAAACCACTAGTAAAACTGTAATTTTTACCTGCTTGCTAATTGCCTGAAATAATGAATAGTTTTTACCACCCCAGCGTCGGAATGTTAACATGCTAGCCCATTGGCTTTGTTTTAATACTTTCATTTACTTTTTATAATAAGGATGGCAAAAGTAAAAATAAAATTGATCTTTACAGTTTAAAGTTACTTTTATTTAGTCTACATTAAACCAATCCTTTGACTTTATTGCATTCTTATTATTAACAAACTCATTCAGTAAATGTGTACAGGGTCTACTTCATTTAATTGTAATTTTGCGTAAGTCTACACTCCTTTCGAACTGGTTATCAAGCTTGTTTTAATGATCACTCATCTAAAAGTTTAAATTAAGTTAAAATTATTTTTGCCTTTCGTATTTTTAGTTGTAACTTTTTATGAAAATTAATTGACTACTCTTAAGTTTTATCGAATTGAACAAGAGAGTAATTAAAACTATTACAATAATCGACTTATTAAATTTACTTAAGCGTTATATCTTAGTATGTCAGAATTAAAAAAGGCTGTTAAGGAACTGATGCAAGACCTCAACAGTAACGAAGTAGCTATCATTGAAAAAAGTGATTTTGATAGTTCATCCGCGAAGCTTCTATCCTATGGGAAGGTTGAATTAGGTGGTGATGCCGTACAGGTATTATCGAAAGAAAATCAACAATTCACACAATTACACAACGAATTATTGATCTGTTCAAGTAAAAACCGCAAAGCAGTTTGGGATTTTATTAGCAGATCGCTCCTGTAATATTACTAATTAAACACAAACTATTATGAGTATTAATGTAGAGCCTATTAAAAAGGCAATTAATGATGTCGCAACTCTTGAAGTAGCAACTTTAACCAATGCGAATGACAATAAATTTGATCTTACCAATGGATCAAATGAAAGTGTATTTGAAGCCATTCGAAGCAATCTTTCTCAATCGGATCTGGTAGCCTACACGCGCTTTGAACTGGATGGAGATGCAGTAAACTTTGTAAATAACAAGGAGGAACTTACCGCTTTGGTAGAGGATCATAGTATCCTGGTTGAATCTGCCCTGGAAACTCGCAAAACTCTTTTCAATACCATTTACAAAACGCTGAAAGATGTGATTAAATAACAAGCTTTATCACCTGAAACTGTGAAACAAAAAATCAAGTATATTTTCTGTACCCTTAAGATTAACCTTAAGGAGAATTCCTTTCAAGCTTCAAGCATTTGGAATGAACTAAAGGCACAAAATGCACAGGAAATTAATCCTTACCTAGAAGCTAATGAAGATCAAGCTCCTGTAGTGTCAGAGTATGGAAAATATACTATTGGTATTCAAAAACAATTTGTGAATTTTCTACAATTCATGAGAAAGAAGCTGAATAAATCCTAGATCATGTCGATACAAGAAATTTTTAAGAGTGAGTTTTTGAAACCCGAAACAGAGGTAAACTTTACTGCCATTCATAAACTGGAGTGTGAGGAAGTTCTGGATAATTTGGGTTATATTGAACTTGATCGCAACAGTGGTAAACAAACTGCCAGCTTTGAGCAATTAGAGGAAGGCATTTCTTTATTCAGGCAAGAATATGAAATGTACAAGCAGGATTTTCATAAAGATATTGATCGCTTTGGCACATTTAAAGGCCAATTACTTTCTGAAGAGGAACTTGACTTTCTGCATGAATTATCCTCTTTAGAGGGCGAATTTGAACTTCATCATTACCCTCTTAAAAAAATTGGACAAAATCCTATCCTATCCAGAGTTCTTAACTGGCGATTAGGTATTCTTTCCATATTCAATAATAGTATTACCAATCAATTATCAGATGATCTCACAAATCATCTTAACCTGTTAGGATCATGGTGTAAAATTTCTGATCATGAGCAAATTATTGAGTTATTGGGTAATATGGAAAATCTTTCCATGGCAATTGCAAAACAAGATTTCTACCCTGGTTCTGACTATCGACACCTTATCTATTTTAAAAACTCTTACAGAAAGTTAAAAGATAAAGGTGTTAAGTTTACAAGCAATAAAAAAAGATTCGAATCCAGATTACCATTTATTCCCAAGAAAAGCCAAAATACTTTAAAGCTGGTTCAAAAAAAGAAAGTTGCATTTGATAGCTTTCAAAAGGATCAATTGCATCAGCTTATGATTCGTTTGGTACAAATTAGACTGTGGCTATTGGGCAATTATCAAGGCAAGTTGGATAATGATCTTGGTCCTTTAAGCATTACCGGCATTCATTCTCTTATTTCCTATATACATGAAAGCTATGGAGGAAAGCAAGGGTATAAAATGAGTGATTTGCTAATGCGTTTAGGAAACGACAGATGGGTTTTAAATGTTAGCTACCTCTTTAAGGCATTGCTTCCTGTACTTGTTAGGATGGAAAGTGATAAGAAAATGGAAACCATATCCGAAGAATTTAGCACCATTATTAACAAGCTGGAAAAAGAAGAAGATAAAAAAGAGGTATTAAAAGTGATTGATCAGCAAATAAAGACTGAATTTGATTCTCCTTCGAATCGAAAATCCAAAACAAGAGGGGGCAAAAGATTACTTCGCTCGATTGGTCGATTTTTCAAACGCATTGGTGACTTTATAAAAGATGGCATTAAATGGGTTATCGAATCGATAAAAAACCTGTTTAAATGGTTTAAAAATGGAATTAAGATCTTAGTTCGTGAGTTAAAAAAGGCATTTCATATGGCCAAAACAGCCTTGTCATTTTTCTTTTCAAAAAGGATTGTAAAAACCCAAAACACCAACAGTCAACTAATCACCGATTACGATTTTAATTTCGACAGTTTAACTACAGTTATTGGAACAGACAAGGAATTAATTGAGGAACACATCCGCAAAAACAGGTGGATGAGCAATGCACTTGAAGAAGTATCTGAATTTTTAGGTACGCTTATTTCCATTGCCATTAAAATTGCCAAAGGACCTATGGGTTGGATTCAGCTTGGTATAGAAGTCATAAAATATCTGGTTGACAACAAATTTAAATACAATAGGTTATCACTTGATTTGGATCATTAGTAATATTCAACGGAAAATTTAAATAAAAAGGAAAGAGCGATTTCATCAAACACATCGAATCTCTTACACACTCATTCTATACACCTATTAATGAAATCGCTCAAATGAAGACTAACCCTAATTTTACACACATATAAATAGTCTTCGTTGCAAAGAATTAATAAGTTACAAATTTTAGGGCTAAAATGCTAATGCAAACTTGATGTCTGAATACATCAAGGAAATTTAGCTCTTGCTAGAATAATGTGTGCTTTTTACCCATGCAAAGGGATAATGTAGCATATCCTGTCAGCATTTATTCAAATGAATTTAATATGATTTAAGTGCTTATGAAGGGCATTTTATTGGGATATGCCATGTGCAGCTGGTAAGTTTTGAAATGAGAACCAGTTAAATTATTGAATACAAAGATAATTCTTTGTATTACGACGAATTACATTCTTGATGGCATTTTTGAACAAACTCAAGGAGCATTTTGTACTCCTTGAGGTGATATTATAAAGTAATAGTTAGCTTTGCGAGAATGTGAGAGGGCTTTCCCATTGATTTTTTTAAAGGATGTGTATGAATATCGGAGAAAGCCCTCTAACCACCAACTAAATCAATCTTTTGTGATCATTTAAAGATTGTCAAATCTTTTGTTTACTCGTTTCGTTTATTGATATATTCACGGGCATCGGTTTTTTGCCCAATTTCTCGTCTTCCCTTTTTGTTTAAGCGTTTAAAATTTAGATATTGAAACAGCAAACCGCCTAGTAAATAAATGGGAAGGGTATACAATTGTTTCCAGGTAATTAGTTCTTCGCTGGTTTCAACAGTAACCATGGTAATCCCAATAAACATGATAACTCCCCATATTAATCCAGGATAAATCCATGTTTTTAACCCAAAACTTGTATCGAACATTATTGCAATTTTAAATAAGAATATTTCTATTTAATGAGGAGAGCCCTCATAACCAATTGTATTTTGAAGTACAAAGGCCAGAGGGCTCACACCCTAATAATATTATTTTAGAATAACTAATTCTGCATACTGAAGAAGATCTCAGGATCGGAATTGCTAACAATGGCACAAGTACCACCATACTCTTTCACAACAAGTGGTACAACAGTCCAACCATTAGCATCGAAAAGTATGTCATACAAAGCTTTCCCCCCTTCATTGGCCATAAAGTCAGCTTCTTCATAGTCCCAACTATCAAAGCCACCATCGTGCATAATCAACTGGTCCTCATCGAATTTTTCGAATTTGGCAATATCAAAACCTACCGAAGTCCAATCATCAAAATATAGTGTAACATCATTCCAAAAATCATAGTATGCAGAAACATAGAAGTAGTTAATCTCTCCTTCTCCCAAGTCATTTAATGCAGAAATTTTTTCCAGAAGCTTCGGACTCAAGTATTCATAAGAATCCCATCCCATATCATAGTACATCTTGGCTGCACCTTTAAACTTACATGGAGCCTCTGCTTCAAAAACAACCTCACCATCAATTCCTTCATTGCTTACAAGAAACTTCTTGTTTTCTGCATCGTAAGCAAAACTTGTTACTTTTTTACCATCAATTACCAAAGGTTCATGTAAATCAAACCCTACAGGTGTAAAGTGAACGCCCATATTTATTACTTCATACTTTCCTTGATCATTAGTAAAAGAAAAATTCAGACGACGCATATCTTCAAAATAGGAAAGCATAAACTTTTGATCACTTCCTTCAACTACCAGATTTCTATAAAAAGGATGAATTCCCTCCTCTTTTATTAACTTGGCCTCCATATCTTTCAATTTGTTGATATTAGTCCAATCTGCCTGCGTTGCCCTAACAAGTACCATCGTGCTCTCATTGGTTTTTCCCTCAAGGTAAATGGTATCTTGGTTTTCGGAAACTCTTTCAAAATAGAGTTCATAGTCTCCTCCCATTCCAACACCTTGTTCTCCAATTTCCGGGTCGGTCATTTTGGAAAAATTGCTATACGTATCAAAAGCCAGTTGTGGTCTCTCAATTGAACTCAATTTGTAAAGCGAAGTTTCTACAGTTTCATTAATATCCCAAGCCACTTTAACCGTTCCATCCTCATTAAAATCAAACAGAAAAGTGAATCCGCCCAATATTTCGGCATTGGGGTAGTAATTGGTTATCCATCCGTTTTCGGCCGAAAGCAACAAGTCTTGATATCCATTTACAGCTTCACCTATTCTAGTATCTGCATCCAGATCAAAAATTCGATCTTCCTCGTTATCACAGGAACTGAACAGTAGTGCAAATCCTGTAAGTATATATAATAATTTCTTCATAATTTTATTTTTTCTATCTGCAATCCCAATGGGTATCAGGATTGCAGAAGATTTCAATTCATACCGTTTTTCTAAGGCTTATTTATTGGCCAGGTTCACTGTAACTTCATGAATATGGGCCTGCAATTCATAAAGATCAATATTCCAAACCTGAAGAAAGTAATTCACTACCATTTCCTCTTTCTGTCTGATTTTAGCTATTCCTTCCTCTTTTTGTTTTAATAGTAGTTCATAATCAGGATCCCAGCTTGATACATATGCACTCTCCACATACTTATTCCACTCTTCACGACTCTTGGTCAACATTTTGGCAATCATTTCTACAAAATCATCATTTGGATTGTTCATGGAATAGGCCGTAATAAATCCCATTACAAGAGCATCTGATTTGCCATAGTTCATCCATGCTGTGGTATATCCCGGAGTGATCTTTTCATACTCTAATGGATACATCACATTCTGATGTAAAATGTGTCCAAACTCATGTTGCATGGTAGAAAAGATTCGGTCCATAATTGTTTTATTGGCTGGGTCAAAATAGTTGATGTCAAATATGGTCACCTTTCTGCCATTTTCGGCTTGTCCCAAAATAATGGAACCGTTTTTATTATAATTATGACTTCCCACAAGTACAAGTAGCTTAGGAACCATCATCTTCACAAAATCTTCCCCACCATACTCAGCGTAAGGATCAATCCAAACGGTCTTCATGGCTTCCAAAAATGGACGAACCTTTTCCAGTTTTGCAGGAGTCAACACTTTACCGTTATCTACTTCGGCATCATCAAAACGGTATTTTACCTCAATATTATAAGGGATAGTAAAATTCTCACGAATCCACTGATCGGTTTCATTTAGTTCAGGGGTGGAAGTGTCAATTAACGACTCTCCCAAATCTTCATCATTACTACAAGAGCCAAATAAAAAGACTCCCAACATTAAAAAGCATATATATTTTTTCATAACAATCATTTTACAAGATTAACGTGGATTAGCGGGTAAACCATTGGCAATAGCTTGTCGTGGCAGCTGAATTACTCTTCTAAGGTCATTTTTAGTTAAAACCATTTCAGATCCTTCGTACATGTGAACCACTTCCATATTAAATCGGCGGATATCGAACCATCTAAGTCCTTCGTGAATAAATTCACGTTTACGTAAATCCAAAATAAAACGGATTACATTAACCTTATCACCTTCAATCGGATAGAATGCTTCAGCATTGTAGGTCTCTTCATAATAAGGAAGATCAGTGTCTGTATAAATGTTATTAATATAATCTACAGTAATATCAGGCGCTGCTCCATTTCCTGTTCTTTTGGTATGAAACGATTTCAAATCTTCAAACGCCTTCCCAAAATCATTATTCATTGCATAAGCTTCAGCACGATTCAACAGCACCTCTTCTGCCACAAACAAAGGACACATCATCATTGGGTAACCGATATTGGCATTTACACCTCCTGCTTTTTTGAAATACTCATCAAATTTTGGAATGTGATGGTTGGAATCATAACCTGCATCAGATGGTCTGTAGGCAAATCCAAATGGGTCGGTACCCCAAGTCCCTGGAAACAATTTATCCTTTATCTCTGAAACAAGGCTGAAACGCCAGATATAATATCCACGAGCCCACACGGTATTTGAACTACATAACAACAAATTGGCTTTTTCGGTAGAACTCACCATTTTGGCCATAATTTCCCCACGTGACATAGTCTGGTACGTACCATTCCAATCTCTTAGCATAAGAGCCGGATCTCCAGTCAACACCTTATCGGCATGCTCAATTACTTTTTCCCACTCACCCTTATATAGATAAAATCGGGACGCAAATGCATTGGCTGCATCCTTTGTAAAATGGTAGGCTGCAACAGAGTAGGCATCATCTCTAATCAGAGTTAAGCCTTCCACCAAGTCTCTTTCTATTTTTTCATATACTTGTTGAACCGTACCTCTTTCATAGTCAGCAAAAACAACCGTTTCCGGCTCCTCAATATAAGGTATTCCCATATCGGAAGATGCTGTAGTAGGATTGTAATGCTTAGAAAATAAATTTACCAGCATAAAATGTGAATAGGCTCTACAAATTAGAGCTTCTCCTTTTTGAGCTGTGTAATCCTCGGGATTTCCTACTTTGGAAATAGCATCCAAGGCTTGGTTAGCATGCGCAATTGCCTCATAACAATTGGCCCAATAGTAGGTTGGTGTATCCTGATCTTCGGTGGTGTGGTCATTCCAAAGATAAGCGTCTCGGTTTTCAGGAACATCATAAACGTAGGGACCTTCAACTTTATCTCCTACCAAATCAGACATTGTTTCTGTAAACTGATGATAGATTGCATTGGGATAAGCCGAAACCAGCAATTCTGTAACCGCTTCTGGAGAATCCAGAGTTGTACGGTTATCTGGCAACTTATCCAGATAGTCGTTACAACCAGACAAGGAAAACAAAAGTCCGGCTGCTAATAAATATATTTTATTTTTTTTCATGATTGATCGATTTTTAGATTCCTAACTTCAATGTAAATGTGTACTGCTTTGGTACAGGCATAGCAACACCCCCTGCCCCAAAGAACTCAGGATCCTGACCATTCAATTTTTTATCCGAATAGATCAAAAACAGATTTGTAGCCTGCAACTTTAACTGCATGGAATTCAAATTCATACTACTCAAAATGCTTTTAGGCAGATTATAGGCTAAAGACACTTCTTTCATTCTAACAAAAGAGCCGTCTGCAACACGGAAAGTTGAGTGATTGTACGCATTGTAAGTACTAATATACTTTCCATCGTAATCTCTTTGAGAAAGAATTACAGGGATATTTGTTTTATCCTCATCTCCTGGTAAAGCCCAGCGGTCGAAGAATTCCTTAGGCATGGCATCCAAATCAGAATAACGTGCTTTGAAAGAAGGATTCAAACGAATCTTGTTTCCAAACTGATAACTCATGTGCACATTTAATCTCCAATTCTTGTATTTAAACAAGTTGGTAAAACCACCGGCTACCTTTGGATCAATAGGGCCTTCATATTTTAGGTAATCAATATTTTCTGACTGGAAATTAATATCTGAAGCAGTTATCTCTCCATCTTCATTATAAAATGTAGGAATACCCTCCTGATTCAAACTAGCAAACGGAATAGAAAATAATCCTCTAACCGGATAACCTTCCAATGCTCCTCCAATACCTCTTACAAGGTCGTAAACAGTTGGTGAAGATTTTAAATTGGTAATCTCATTCTTCATGATAGAGAAATTCAGGTTTGTATCCCAATTGAAATCCTTGGATTTGATATTCTTAGTAGACAACATGAATTCAAAACCTTTTGATTCCATGTCAGCATAATTGGCATATTTCCAATACTGGCCACCAATACCTGAAGTACGAACAGCACTAATCAAATCAAAACCTTTTCTTTGATAGGCATCAAATTCCATATTGATACGATTCCCAAATAATCCTAAATCCAAACCAATGTTGGTTTCATATTGCTTTTCCCAGGTCAATTCAGCATTTTCCAACTCATCAATATACATTTGAGCTTCCTTTTCGGTAGTTAATGGACGATCAGCAATCTTACTCATTAAAATAAGAGATGAATTTCTGGCTGGTCCCATACTGGCAGTCAAACCATAAGTTCCACGAAGTGTCAAGTGTGAAATCACTTTTGAATCTGCCAGAAAATCCTCTGCATGTGCATTCCACGAACCACTCACATTCCAGGTTGGTAACCATCGTGATTTACGCGATTTACCTAGCTGATTAGATCCTTCGTAACGATAGGTCCCATTAACTGTATATTTTCCTTTATATGAATAACTCACTCTTGAGTAAAATGCCATCATTCTGTCAAAAAAGTCGCCCATTTCATAATAGGTAAATCCTCCCTGCAATTGTTGCTTAATGAAACGATAATCTACGAATGGAACTCCTCCTCTATCCCACTGGTAACCAATACCATTAAAATAACTATCGTTACGATCTGCATAACTCAATTCCTGCCCTATAAATACATCTACAATATGAGTTTCGTTATAAGTCTTGTTAAAAGAAATATTGTTACGTAACGAGTAACTCAACATTGTATTATCTACTCTGTTGTAGAAACCACCACGTGGTAGTACTACTACAGGAAGAGCATCAGGATTGTCTAAATCAGTATAAAGGAATTTATTGTATTTTGCCATCTCAGGATCATCGTCTGCACGATAAGCTCTGGCCATATTTGAATTCTCGGTAATTTTGTGCTCCTGTGTAGATTTTACATATCTAAGTGAACCTAGAAAGCTGTATTCAAAATTCTTATTGAATTTATATCCCAAATCTGCTTGTAGTTTCAAATCCAAGACATCAAACTCCAGGTAGTTATTTTTAACCTCTTCGATAATATTAAATGGTGCGTAGTTCATACGGAAATATTCCAATCCACCATTATCATTGTAAGGTCGCAATGCACGAGAAGTATTCAATGCATAAGAGAATGGGTTGATATCAAAATCTCTATCGTAAGATCCATCAATTGGATTCTCTACTCGTTTAAAAGTACCTGGGGCATTCTGCTGACGAAAAGATGCTGTTGTACTTAAACCAATATTCAATTTATCTGTCAACTTTACATTAGCCTTGGCATTGGTCGTGTATCTTCTTACTTTATCGGCTATAGACCAACCATCATCATTATACAAACTGGTTGAGAAGTAGAAGTTCCCCTTATCGGTTCCTCCTGATAAACTTACCGAATGGTTTTGAATGATTGAGTTCTTGAATAATATATCGAACCAATCGGTATTTGCCATTTCATACTTTTGTAAGAATTTAGCACGTGCTTCAGGCGTATTTTGCAAGCCAAATCCTGTTTCCGGATCATAAGAGTTGATTAAGTCATACATTTTTTTGTAAACTCCACCATTCTGTTGACGAGAAATATCGGCATGGTTCAACCATCCTTTTCTTTCTAATTCACGATATGCAGACATTTGCTCTTTAGAGTTCATGATGTTGTAGTCTGAATAGGAAGGCTTCAATCTCATTGTAAATTCACCGGTATATGAAACACTTGTTTTACCAGCGGTTCCTTTTTTGGTAGTAATTACAATTACACCATTCATTGCTCTGGCACCATATAATGCAGTTGCCGAAGCATCTTTCAACACCTCAAAACTTTCAATATCATCAGCATTTAAGCCAGCAACAGCGGAACTTATCAAAGTAGAAGGATCACCGGAAGACAGCTCGTCCGCTGAAACATCCACAACATCTTCCAATACCATACCGTCAACCACCCAAAGCGGTTTTGAATTACCATAGATAGAAGAAGCACCACGAACACGGATTTTTGGGGCTGCACCAAATGAACCAGAAACATTCTGAACAGTTACACCAGCAGCTTTACCTTCCAACATACGCCCTACGTCAACCATACCATTAACTTTAGCCTCTTCAGCTTTAACGGTAGTGGCCGAACCTGTAAATAAACGTCGATCCGTTTTTCTAAAACCATCAGAAACCACCACAACTTCGCTTAATTGCTCAGAGTCCGTTTTCATGGTAATTTTCAAATTTGTTTGATTGCTTACCACTACCTCCTGAGATTGCATTCCAATAAAAGAAATTACCAATACTGGTTTTCCTGAAGTTGGAATTTCCAATGTAAATTCACCATCGAAATTGGTAGATACACCTGTTGTTGTACCTTTTATTAAAACTGATACACCAGGTAGAGAAAGCCCCTGATCATCTACAACCACTCCAGAAATCTTTCTTGTCTTCTCTTGTTGAGCCTCGCCTGATGGCTGACTTTGTTGTACACTCTTGCGAAGTGTAATCGCTTCTTTCTTGAATTCATATTCAAGTTCACTGTCTTGTAAGCAATGTTTCAGTACAGATTTAACTGTTTCATCCTTTGCTTCAACGGATACATCTTTCACTCCCTCAACATCTTCCGAACTGTAAAGGAAGATCAGGCCTGTTTGTTCATGAATCTCCCACAATACCTGCTCCAGGTCTGCCCCATTCAAGTTAAGGGTAACTCTGGCATCTTGCGCTAAGGTATTTGCCGATACGCTCATCACACTGGCCAATAAAAACAAGGCTAGCATCTTCATAAATAACAACATTTTAAACAACTTTCGGGGTCGAAAGCCGTCGTTCCAACATTTTTTCATAACTTTGTGTTAATTTAGGTTGTACTTAAATTTTTATTTCTGTTACAGCAGAAATATCTGACGCAGGAAATGTTACAGCATTTCCTGTTTTATTTTGCACTAATTAGAATAGTTTTTCCATTTACTTCTACATTTATTTTTCTGGTTAATTCAAACATTTCCATAATTGATTCAATTTCTTCGTCCTTGTTAAAATGACCTCCAAAACGAAGATCTTTTACCACTGGATTCATGTAAAAAACTTTTAAATCATACCAACGAGTTAATTCATTCATGATATCTTCAAGTCTCTTTGCCTTAAACAAAAAAATACCTTCCTTCCATGATGTAAACAGATCTACATCAACATCCTGAACAAGTATTCCTCCCCTTTTATCATCAACTACAGCCTGTTGTCCAGGTTTGAGTAAGGTAGATTTCCCAATATCGGAAGCATTTACCTTCACACTCCCCTCAACCAGAGTGGTGACAATTTCATTTTCATCACTGTAAGCTTTTACATTAAATGAAGTTCCCAAAACCTCTATTCTGGTTCCTGACACATTCACTAAAAATGGATGTTCCCTATCTTTGGCTACCTCGAAGTAGGCCTCTCCGGTTAATTCCACTTCCCTTGTTTTACCAGAAAATTTGGTAGGAAATTTCAATGCACTCATCGAATTCAAATAAACTTTGGTTCCATCGGTTAAACAAAGCTGATAATTGGCTCCATTGGGAATTTCTACAGTATTATAAAGGACCTTTGATTTCGCATTTGCTTTATTCTGATATTTCAGACTACCTGCATCTCTTTCAATCAAAGTCCCATCTTTCTCTTTCAAAGCAACATTTTCTTCATTCTCAAGGTTTACTTTGCTGCCATCTGCTAAAATTAATCTTGCCTTTGGTTTCGATTGTTTTGAACTATTGACTTGTGTATACTGTTGAGGCAAGTTGGAAAGGTCATTGTATATATAGTATCCAATACCAGATAAAAACAGAGAAATCAAAATAACCGCCGCATATCTTAAAACTGTTTTAAAAACGTCAATGCTTCCATTTGGTTTAATGGTAGATTCGAATCTATTCCAACCTTCAGTAGTATTTATTTGATGCAAGCGTTGATCCCAATCCAAAAATTTTTCACGATTGCGAATGCGATAATACAAATCAAGATTTTCTTTGCTTTCATTCAACCAATGGTCTAACTCAAGTTTCTCTTCTCTGGTGAGTTCATAATTCACCTCTCGAGCAATCAATTGAGATATTCTTATGTGGTGGTCAATTTTATCCATTTAAAAATATTTAGTGCTAAAACAATTCAGAAATAAAAGTGGGTGGGTATCAACTTATTTTTTTGCAAAAAAAAATGCCAGAGCTCATATAAGCCCTAACATTTAATAATTATTCAACCCTTTATAAGTATAACAATGTCATCATAAAGACACTAAAATCATCAAGATAACAACAACATCCTGTAATCTTAATCGAAGTAAACGATATGCATTGGCCTTTACAGATTTTACCGTGTTTACTGAAATGCTTAATCGTTCAGCAATTTCTGGATTTTTTATCCCTCTCATGCTCATTTCAACTACGCGTTTCCCCTGTGATGGTAAAACTTCTATGGCATCATGAATCGCCTTGTAAGTTTCCTGTTCTATAATATGATCTCTATAAAATAAGTCTTTCTCCATAGCTTGTAAACTGTAGTCTAAAACAATTTTATTGTGTTTTAAATAATTCAGACAATTGTTTCGTGTTACAGTATACAGGAAAGCTTTAACCGCATTTTGATTCTTGAAATCATCCTTTCCTTTCCAAAGCTTAATGAAAGATTCTTGAACCATATCTGCTGCCACATCTGAATCTTGAACATACTTTTGAGCAAACAAACACAGCATGGGGTAAAAACTTTCAAAAAACTGTCGGAATTCTTTTGTCTTCCTTTTCACTCTGGCTGGTATTTATTGTTGGTTAATAATTTTTCAAAGAATTCAGAAGCTTTGGGAGACTTCTAATTCTTGCGTTTAAAATTATCTCAACAATTGCGTAAACACCTAACCTACAACACAGACAAAAGGGGTCGCAAGCTTATACCACACCCAGACAAAAGGGGTCGCAAGTTAAAAAGTAGAATTTTAATGATGATTTTTAACCAAGTTTTCTATAAGGACAGATAAAGTTCCAGCATGTAAATCATCACATCCTTTTTTGCAATGTGGTGAACATTTAGAACTTACTTTTAGCATGAAATTAGAATCGATTTATGTATTCAAATAAGCTATCAGTTGACTCTAAACTTAGCTTTTTTCTCAGCCTATATCGACGTTTCTCAATGGCATTAACAGAAATATTTAGGATTCTTGCAATTTCTTTGGCATCCAAATTCAACCTCAGATAGGCGCAAAACCTTAACTCATTTGTATTCAGATCGGTATGCCTATCCAACAAACTCTTAAAAAATCCTTGATGCACCTCCTCGAAATGCATTTTAAATTTATCCCAATCCTGGTCTAGGTGAATGTTACTTTCTATTTCTTGAATCAGCTTTCTTAATGCTATTTTTACCTCTTTACTTTGAGCCAGCAATGCATCTTCTGCGAGTTTTTTAAAACTATTCAGTGTTTCGTTTTTACTTACCATATGCAATGCATTGGCTGCCAACTCTCTCTCTTTGTGTTTTAACTCTGTCTTATACTTGAGTTGCTTCAACCTGTTAATTTCCTCGTTGGCCACCATCTCTTCGTTCAATCTCAAGTTCTCCTGCTCCTTTTCTCTTGTTTCAGCTTCCATTTTTTGCAGGGCCAGCTGATCCATCTGTTTTTCTTGTTCTAAAAGGAGGTTTTTACGTTCCAGATTCGACTGCTTCAGCTTTAGCACCCTTAAAATCAAAACACTAATCACAAGCAAGCCACCCAAAATAATAAGAAGATTTCTCTTTTGTGTTTTTATTCGATCTTGCAAAAACTCTATTTCATTCTCTTTCTTTTCGGTTTCGTATTTTATTTGAATCTCGCTAATTTGCTTCTGAGTTTGCTCATTATAGATTTCATCCTTGTACGAGAGATAAAGTCTTGTATTGCTCAAAGCCATTTTATAGTTTCCAGATAATTCATATGCATTGGCGAGTCCTTCATAGCATTCCATTACACCCGCTTTATCGTGATTTTCAAGTGATATTTTTAGTGCATTTTCGAAAAAATCGATTGCTTTTTCATGTTTCTTATTAAGAATATAATACTGTCCTAAATTTATAGATGAAGATATAATACCACTTTCAAAATTATTCTTTTCCGCAATTTTTAATGCATCCCAATAATCAGTCAATGCCTTATCAAGCTGCCCAACTTTTGAATATATATTTCCTCTATTATTCAAAGTAGATGAAAGTTTCAGTTTATTTCCCGAAGAAATAAAAATAGGAATGGCCTTATTCAAATACTGTAATCCCTCTTCGTATTTTCCAAGTTCGTCGTATATATTCGAAATATTAACTGATGTAAGTGCAATTTGAATTGAATCATTCTCAAGTTCGTAGATACTCAACAATTTAGTAAATAATTCAAGAGCTTTATCGTGATCTTTATATATGGAATAGATGATTGCAATATTATTCTGTAAGCCTATCTCTCTTTCTTTGTATTTTATTAGTTCAGCCTTTTCCAGAGCCTTGAAATAATAGGTTTGAGCTTCTTTGTAGTTCCCTATATGAAAATAGGTGATTCCTATTTCGTTCCAGGCATCTACCAAAGAATGATCTAACTTATTTTCAATGGCAATTTTTTGGGCTTTCTTAAATTTCTGTAGACCTTCAAAATAGTTTCCCAAATTAGAATGTTCACGTCCTAAATATATTAATGCCTTAATTTCGAGATTTGCTTGTTTCAATTTTCTAGCCAAATCAAGAGCTTGTCGACTGTAAAGGATACATTGCTTGGAATCTTTCTCTACAAGACATTCACACAGATTTAATAATATTTCCAGCTTTTCATGTCCTGAAGAACCAATTAATTTTGTTTCCAAACTGTCAAGCTTATTGATTTTTATAGAATGATCCGCATTGGAGTGTGAAATAAATAATATTAGAAGAAGTATTGTTAGTAGAAAGCTTTTCATAGGGCAAGAATTATACAGGTCAAATATATAGATTTAAACCTAGCTTGAAAATAATTTTATCCTTAGGATAGGTAAAAAAGGTCAGTAAGTAAGAGTTGAGTAGATTTAATTTGTTCAATTTCGTTCCACAAAATGATTTTTTTAATACGTGTATTGGTATCCTTAGCTGTCATACTAGTAAACCAAAACAATGAAAATATGAAAGCGAGAATATATACACTATTTTTTTTCCTGATTATATTGGGTATGCAATCGTGCAGCAAATCTGCCCTAAGCGATATTGAATTGACAGATCCATCACTCTTGAAAGTTTCGGTACGAATAGCACAGGATTACAACAACAATAAGGAAGTACAAGTTTTTATCAGGGATAAAAATAGTAGGCCTGTTCAACTGGAAAATGGTTGGGTTGAAGTAAATGGAATTGTTGCTCATTGGGATCGAGCTGATATTCATTCTTTAAATGAACGCGGTTATATTTACCGACCTGATAATTATGAGCATGACTTTCGTATATACATTCATTTGAATCCTCGTGATGTATACTGGTTTGATTTGAATCCATCAACTGGTTTTCCAGGTTTTATTCGCAACTATCCATTACATGATGATGAATTCCATCCTGAATATGATCCATACATCAATGATCACTACAAACTGTATGATATGCCTTTCAGAAATGAAGTTGTTAAAGTAGATTATAAAATTCTAAAACCCAGATAGTAATTGAAAGGTGGCTATTTTTACTCTGTAGTCACCTTTCTTTTTTGATTAAAACAAAAAGTTTTTCACCCTTGACAAATTTTCCTGTGAGTTTTCAATATGATTTTCCATTACATTTAAATCATTAATTACATTGGGTTTAATTAGATGGAAAGGAAAGTATTTTAAACGGTTATTTCTTAGATATATATTCCTTATTGATGTGGAATTTAAAATATTCTCAATGCCTTCGGATAACAAATTATCAGTAAAATCGATTAGGTTTAAAGTATCACAATCTTGAATTAATTCAGGAACTTTAGTAAATAAATTATTTCCCAGATATAACTTTTGAAGCATTGGTAAAGTGCTTATTGATTGAGGTAATTCTTGAATCTGATTGTTGCGAATATCAAGGCAAGCCAAACTCTTAAGTTCTTTAATTTCTTCAGGAATTGATTCCAATTGATTTTCCTGAATATCCAAAACCTGTAAATGTGTTAATTTAAATAGGGCAGCAGGCCAACACCCTTTCAAATTACACTTGGCAATATTTAGGTGGGTAACATGACCATGATCATTTAACTGGTAACCTTTAATCAACCAAGTCACTTTTCTTACTTGTTTCAAGTTTCGGTTAATTTGATCACTTAATTCCTCAATAATTTTCACATCCTCCATTTACGCTATGCAAGTTAATTTCTTAGCTGCAAAATAGTAAAAACTTAATAGGTGAACCAAACAAAATATTCATTCTTAATATATTTTCTGATTTCTTATACCGCCCTGCATTCTTTTGTATATTTTTGAGGCATTAAAATCCGTTGGATTGAAGAGAATAAAGAAAGTAGAAGAATGGAAGAGATCAAAAATAGAGTATTACAAGTTCTAAGCGATGGCAATTTAGATTATCGACAAAAAAAGCATCATTTGGCTTATATTGCAGAAAGCACACAGGATTATCCTGATATCTTAAAAGAAGCAACTGAAGCCTTAAATGAGAAAATTATTTGCGATTTATTTGAAGGTAATGCTCCTTATCGTCCCAGATATGTTCTTCCTGATTATGCTTATGCCTTAAAAAATGGAGTAAACTATCTTGAATTAGAGCCTCCTACAAATTTCGATGAGGCCATTAATTTTCTATCCATACTCTATCTTCAGGTTCCATCCATTACAGGTTATTCTGTCTATCTAGGAGATATCGACACATTACTGCTTGACTATGTTGGTGATTTGTCAGAAGATAAAATCTACAAAAAGATGAAGCTTTTTTGGCGATTTATTGACCGAACACTCCCTGATGCTTTTGTTCATATCAACATAGGACCAGAGGACAATGTAATTGCCAGAGTAATTTTAAGAATTGAACGGGAATTAAAACAGGTTGTTCCGAACCTTACATTGAAATATGATCCGGAAATTACATCCGATGAACTTTTGCTTGAGGCCAGCAAAACCGTATTTGAAGTAGCAAAACCTCATATTGCCAATCACAAGATGACTGCTGCTGATTTTAAAGGAGAATATGGTGTAGTGAGTTGCTACAACTCTTTGCCTGTAGGTGGTGGTTCTCATACTCTTATTCGTTTAAATCTTAAAAAGATAACGGATTTACACAGTGGTAATGCTGAAAGTTTTATATCAGGCACATTGAAAAAATATTGTGAGATGACATTGGATGTTATCGAAGCAAGAAGCAAATACCTGGTAGAATGTGTTAAGTATTACGACACGGATTTTCTTGCCAAAGAAGGAATTATTTCCCTGGATAATTTCTCAGCTATGTTTGGTTTTTATGGACTTGCCGAATGCGTAAACCAATTGATGAAACGCTGTGGTAAAGAACTTTGCTATGGAAAAGATGAAGAAGCCAATCAGCTTGCTCATCTTATTTTGGAAGAAATGAAGAAAATTGTAGATGCAAGGGAGCTTCCTTACTGCAAAGCAAATAATGGCAAAGCTTTTTTTCATGCTCAATCGGGTATCGATATTGATATAGAGGAAACTGCAGGAGCTCGAATTCCAATTGGAAGTGAGCCTGACATCTATTCACATATCAATACTGTCGCTCCACATCATCACCTGTTTAATGGAGGAATTAGTGATATTTTCCACTTTGATGAAACCGTAAAAAGAAATCCTGCAGCAATTCTGGATATTATCAAAGGAGCGTTTAGAAAAGGCATGCGAATGTTTACCTTTAATTTATCGAATGGTGAATTTATCCGTATTACTGGCTATTTGGTTAGAAGAAGCGATTTAAAAGAGTTCCGGGAAGAAGGATCGAGATATGGCAGTGCTCTGTTTGCGGCCAATTCTATGGACAATGCCAATGTTGACAATCGTGTTTCGAAACGAGTAATTTCCAATGAGCAAGTTGCAGGCAAATATTAGTGGAATCATCAAATCGAGTGTGATTGATGGACCAGGCAATCGCATGGTTATTTTCTTTCAGGAATGTAACTTAAACTGTATGTATTGCCACAATTCCCACACCATAGGATTGTGCAATTTGTGTGGTACTTGTGTGGATACATGTCCCACCAACAGTTTGAAGATTGATTCCGAAAACAAACGCATCATCCACAATGAAAACACCTGTACTCGTTGTGATGAATGCATTAAAGTTTGTCCTGAAAACAGCAGCCCATTTTACAAACAAATGTCGGTTGAAGATGTTATTTGTGAAATTCTTGAAGTAAAGGATTTTATTTCGGGCATTACCGTATCAGGTGGTGAAGTAATGCTTCATGCTCCATTCTTAAGCTTGTTATTTCAGGAAATCAAATCCCATTCTGACTTAAAACATTTATCCATTTTAATTGATTCCAACGGGAATATCGAGCAGGAAAAATGGAACTCTCTCCTCCCCTTAATTGATGGCGTGATGCTGGATATCAAGGCATATTCTGCTAAAACACACAAGCAAATAACAGGCTATTCTAACGAGAAGATCTTAAAATCAATTGAATATTTAAACGATAAAAACAAGCTAAAGGAACTTCGTTTTGTTTTGACTCCCGATTACAATAATGACGAAAGTGAATTGCGAGAAATTGCCAAACTAATGAAATCGGTATCTCCTAATGTTGGAAAAACTTTAATTAAGATGCGAAATTATGGCATCAGAAAAGAGTTTTCTTTTTTAAGAGAAGCAAGCAGTGAAGAAATGAATTTTGCCAAAAATATTTTTGTGCAAGCTGATATAGATATTCTTGTGATATGAAATCATATTTTACCACCGGTATATCAACAAATACAAAAGCAGCAAAGGAATAATAAGTAGAAAGCCAAACCATGCATTTGATTTGTTCTGACAAACCATCATGTACTTGGGTCTCTCCTTTCCTGAAATTAAAGATTGTATATACAGAATTGCAAAGCGAATTGCTCCTCCAACAAAACAAAAAATAGGATGCATGATTTTAATATCTAATTTTGTTGTTGCAAGATAGTACTATTATCATGAAGAGAAACAAATTTAAGCAACTTAACGAGAAAGAGATTCTAGCATATATCTCAAAACATCAGCTTGATGCACAAAGAACAGAATCAGGTTTGCACTATGTAATTGTAAGCAAGGGAGAAGGCAAAAGCCCCACTCCTGAGAGCAATGTCTCAATTGCTTATATTGGTTACTTGACCAATGGCAATATTTTCGATAAAAGTGAAAACCTGGAAATTAACCTATCGGTAGTCATCGAAGGTTGGAAAGAAGGCTTATCCTATTTTAAAGAAGGTGGAGAAGGAATTTTAATCATCCCATCACATTTGGCCTATGGAAGTACTGATTATGGAGCCATTCCTGGAGGTTCCGTACTGATATTTGATATTGTTCTAGGCAAAGTTTTTTAGTACAAAAAAACCTGACAAAGAATATGTCAGGTTAAATTTTATCAATTAGAACAGCTTTAGATTCTTTTCATCATGTGTTCAATTTCTTTAATTTGAGCTGAAAGCATTTTTTGTTTATCTAAGCTCTTGGCTTCCTGCAAGTAATACTTTGATAGCTTCTTGTTTCTTCTGGATAGATAAATGCCTGACAAATTCAAATTCGCAACCGCTTTATCCGTTTTCATTCTTAGACCGATATTTAAAGCCTTTTTAAACTGCTTTTCTGCCTGATTGTTTTTATGCTCTTGCGAAAAAATCAATCCAGATAAATAGTAGTAATATGCCTCTTGGCTTTTGATCATTCTTTCAGGATGCTTCACTCCACTCAGCACTTTACCTGCAGACTGAAATTTATTTTTTCTAAGAAAATAGAAAGCAATCAAGTTTTTCTCGTTCTTAAAATGCAACAATACAAATAATCCCGATAGCAGTACAGCAAGTATACCTAATCCAATGAAACTTTTAATAAACAGGAAGATTGAACCCAACAGTAGAATCCCAGCAATAATCAATCTTATAATCTTACTCAACATGATGTGTAAATTTTAAATTTGCAATACAAAACAAGTCATTTTTTGTTAAAAACCAAGAGTACACAGCCTGTGTTTTACTATTTAATATTCTTTCTATTTAAACCCAAGCTTTCTATTGATATTACAAGTATTTGAATGCGAGTCATCCACATACACAATATGCTTTTTCGCATTAGTAGCTCATGTTTTCAACTATGGCTTATAAATGGTATTTATAAGCAGTCAGCATTGTGAATTATTGAATTGCTTCATTACTTTGTTAATATAATATCTATGATGCAAATTGAAATGACCCCATCAAACAATCATATTCTTTTGAAATTCCCTATTGTTTTTTCAATTCAAATGCAAGCAGTCAGCTTTAATCATATATTGTATGAATCCGACTAATAAGTTTTACTATATTTACCTGAATACTAAAAGTAGGTTTTCTCTACTACTTCCAAATTTTTAATTGCATGAAAAAAGCCAATAATAAATTTATTTACAGCATTGTAATTCCTACAATTTTAGCAATCTCAATGTTTGTGATCACCTTCTATATTATCCTTATTCCTTTATTCGAACGCAGTATGATGGATCGCAAAAAGGAAACAATTTCCGAATTAACCAATGCTGCGTGGAGTGTATTATCGGAATATCAGGAAGCCTACCTCAATGGTGAAATTAATTTGTTGGAAGCACAGGAAAAAGCATCTGAACACATTGGGAAAATGCGATATGGTAACGAACAGAAAGATTATTTCTGGATTATTACCAGTAGTCCAAAAATGATCATGCATCCCTATCGTCCAGACCTTAACGGCACCGACCTTTCTAATTTTTCAGACAATCACGAAAATAAACTCTTTGTGGATGCTGCCGAACTGGTAAAAAATGAAGGAGAAGGTTTTATTCAATATTACTGGCAATGGAAAGATGATGCCTCTAAAATATCTCCTAAACTATCCTATGTAAAGGGATTTTCTGAATGGAATTGGGTTATTGGTACTGGCATTTACCTGGATGATGTTGAAATGGAAATCAGCCAACTGAAGAAGACATTATTAAAAATATCTTTCACCATTATTCTTTTTATTGCAGTCATTTTACTGTATGTGCTTCGCCAAACAAGAATTATTGAGGAAAAAAGATTAAAGGCTGAAAAACAATTGCTTTTATCCATTCAGAAATACAAAAGCCTTGTAAATGCCTCTACCGAAGGGACATTAATGTTAGTGGATGAGAAAGTAGTTTTTGCCAACAATAAGTTCACAAAGTTATTCGATAATGAAAACATAGTAGGATCCAATTTCTCAAACTTGTTTAAGATGAGCTGGACCGATTTGGTAAGCAAAATCGAGAACCCACAGAAAACCTCCACTTTTGAAACGGAACTGGTAAATGCTCAAGCGGGTCTCGAAACTGTTGTAATTTCCGTTACACAAATCACGCTGTCAGGCGAAGTAGGGTACATTATTGTTGCCAAAAATGTAACTGAAAAAAAGCGTTTAAGATTAGATGCCAATAAAATGTCGGAAGACATTCAGCTTTCCCTGCAATTGATGAATCAGCCAATTGATAACCTGATTCGAAAAAATGTATGCTGCAATATACAAACTCCTATTCATGAAGTTGCCAAATTGATGACTGCGCAGGAATGCAAGCTCGTTTGTGTAAAAGAAAATGATGAGGTTATAGGTATTATTACAGATACAGATTTAAGAACCAGAGTATTGGCACAGGAAAAGAGTACCAATAAAATGGTAGCTACCATTATGTCTGCGCCTATTGTAAGTATCAATCAAGATGCATTATTATACGAAGCAATTTTACGATTTAAGCAAAAAAACATATCGCACCTTTTGATTGAAAACAATTATGGTGAAATAGTTGGGAATATAAGTAGCAGACAATGTCATGAAATGCAGCAAAATTCCTTAACTCATTTAATCAATCAGATTAACGAATGCAGCACTGTGGAGAGCATCAAGCGCATACACAATAAAGTACCAATATTAATTCAAGCTGTTTTTACCAGCTCTGATAATATTAATAGTGTTTCCCGTATTATTACCTCTATAGCCGATACCATTACTTCCCGAATTATAGAATTGGCAATACAAGAGGTTGGGCCTGTTCCATGCAATTTTGCCTTTATTACCATGGGCAGCGAAGGACGTGAAGAACAAAGTTTAAAAGCCGATCAAGATAATGCCATAATTTTTGATATGGATAGCGATGAAAACAAATCCTACTTCTTGAGACTATCCGAAATCATTAATGAAAACTTACATGCCATTGGATACTCGCGATGCAAGGGTGATTTAATGGCTGGTAATCCTGAATGGTGTAATTCTATCGATGTTTGGAAAAACTATTTCTCGAAATGGATTAACAATCCGGATATGCCTAATGTTTTGGATAGTTCAATTTTTCTTGACTTAAGAAACATTTATGGCGACAACAAGTTGGTAGATGATCTTTTTGAACATGTATATGCAGAACTGGATCATAATCTTGATTTTTATAATCAACTGGCTAAAACTGTAATTGGAGTAAAACCAATCATGGGCAAAAAATCTGTTAATATTAAAAAATATCTACAACCCATTATTGGATATCTTAGAATACATGCACTTCACCATTCAATCCGGGAAACAAATAGTTTGCTGCGATTGAATCAATTGATGGCATTGGGTGTTATCCCCGAAAAAAGTGCTGAAGAAATCGAGGCCATGTATAACTTTCTGATGCATTTAAGAATTAAATGGCAAGTAAACTTAATACTAGATAATGATTGGCCTGAAAATGATGTATTGCTTAAAAATCTGACTGAAATAGAAAAAAATTCTTTAAAAAGTATCGAAAAAGAGATTGCATCTCTTCAGGATGATCTAAAATCTGCATTTAAGATTTCAGAATACCAATAAACAGTTCTGGCTTTTAAAAGTTCCAAATATCATTCTTTCGGATCAGCTTGCAAGGGTTTCCGAAAGCAATGCTGTTTGCAGGAATATCTTTGGTTACCACACTCCCCATACCAATAAATGTATTATCGCCTATCTCAACATTGTTCTTAACAATTGCACCGGAACCTATTTCACATGCTTTTCCAATCTTTACATTTCCTGAGGTGATAACTCCCGGATTAATATCAGTAAAATCGCCAATGGAATTGTGATGTCCTATTTTTGCCCCTCTTTTAATGCTAACGCCAAAACCTATCTTCGTTTGAGCACTAATCACACATTGATGATCTATTAACAGCGCTTTTTCAAGCTTGCTACTAACACTAACAATTGACGAATCTGCAATCAAATTATCGTAATCATCTCGTTCCAAAACCTTGGAAAAATCCTTGTAAACCGGGTATTTATTCTTAGGACTAGCCAAACCAAATAGAATTGGAAGCTTACGGTTTACCCTCTCAATTGCTTGTACCTGAAAATGAATTTTTTGAAGCCAATCATTAGCTTTGGTCTCCAATTCCATATTCAGGAATACATCAAAGGCAATTTCCTTCTCATGATTATGGTAGAGTAAATCGTGAATCACACAAATCCAATTGGGATCAAATCCCATTAACTGATACACATCTCTTTTTAACGCCATCGTTTCTAAATCCTAGGTTCCCAAATTCTTTAGGTGAAAAATACTGCTTGCCGTGAATTGAAATTAAAGAATGGATACGTTGAACCAGTTCTATATTCGTTGCTTTACGAGATCTGCTTTCATCCCACCAAATGTTATCCTCAAGTCCAACTCTTACTCCATATCCCATTGCAACTGCCGCTGCGTTTACTCTTAACTGATCAGCGGCTAATCCAGCTAATCCAATAAAATGATTCTCCGGAATATCAGAAACGGCTGTTCCTATTTGCTGAAAGTTTGCCTGAAATCCGGCAATATTTCCAAAAAGTAAGTTCCAATAAAACGGGCCTTCAATAATTCCTTTTTTAATTAGATATTTTCCGTAATTGATCATCCCCAAATCAAAGCATTCCATTTCTGTGTTTACGCCATAATCTTTCATTTTTTGAGCCAAGCGCTGAATCATATCAGGAGCATTTACTGATGCTTGTTTCACAAAATTCAAGCTACTCAGTGTCAGGGAACACATATCAGGTTTTAGCTCTATTACTTCAGACCTTTTCTCAAATTCAGGAAAATTTCTTCCTGAAGTACTGCCACAAATTATCAAATCAGGACAATGCTTGCGTACTCCTTCAAATATGTCACGATATACATTTCTAGTATAGGTCGGAATGCCATCATCTTCGCGTGCATGCAAATGAACAATGCTTATTCCTATTTCGTAAGCCTCATGGGTTTGTTCTATAATTTCTTGTGGCGAAATCGGCACAAATGGAGTCATGTCCTTGGTAGGTACCATACCAGTTGGACAAAAATTTATAATAATCTTATTGTTATTCATCTATTGTATGGTTAATGGTGTACTATTAAATATACAATATTTTTCTTTTTTTCAGCAATCAAAACAAGCTTAACTACTCGGTCTTTCAATACTTTAACTATTATTAAACAAGATTCATTAGAGAACGTATTATGCAATACTTCGCAAAAAAATCCCCTTTTTCTTAGAAAAAGGGGAAAGCATATCTTATTCAATTTTCTTTATTCAACTCCAATGGATATTCTGAATTGAAGTGCTTTTTCGCGAAAATCATCGAACTCTCCATATTCAATAAACCTGCTTACTCTACCATTACAGATCTTGCAAGTACCTTTTATCAGGATATCGTTCATATCATTCAAAAAATTTTCTTTTACATCTACCCCTTTGGTACACATCTCCTTGCAATGCACACAATATGTTCCTTCCTGGACAATATAGTTGTAAGCTGCTTTTTCCTCTTCATCTAAAAGAACATTTAGTTGAAATTGATTGAGCTTAATCTCTTTAAATTTACTCATTATATGATACTTAGCCTATTTAAAGTAGTAATTCCCAAAATTTAAATTGTATCACGAATTTAGGAATATTCTGACTTATGACAAATTTTTCCCGATGCTTTTTAAAAGCAATTTGGATATATTATAGGTAAAATAATGAGCTTATCATTAATTGCAGCTAAATCATTGGAAAAGCACAACGGTTAAATCAGTTACATTTTTTAAATTTAGGAATATTTACATATCATTTGTATAAGCTTTATTTAAATCGGACACAAAACTCTTTTTCTTCAAAATATCCTATTATCTTTGTATAAAATAATATTACAAAATGAGTTTATATCGCCTAATTATACGTCCTCTATTAATTCAATTCGATGCTGAAAAAATACACAAGTTTACTTTTTCGTGCTTAACACTTTTTCAAAAGATTGCCTTTATTCGCAAAATTTCTTCACTATTCCTTACCAAAAATCATCCTGAATTGGAACGTGAGCTATTTGGTTTAAGATTTCCAAACCCCGTTGGTTTGGCAGCCGGATTGGATAAAAATGCTGAAGCTTTCGATATGTTGGGTAGTATGGGCTTTGGTTTTATCGAGATTGGAACTTTAACCCCAAAGCCTCAAGATGGAAACCCAAAACCTCGCCTGTTCCGATTTGTAAACGACAAGGCAATTGTGAACAGAATGGGTTTTAACAATGATGGTGTGCTGGAAGCAGTAGAAAGACTAAAAAAGAAAAAAACAAATGTTATTATAGGTGGAAATATTGGTAAAAATAAAGTTACTCCTAACGAACTTGCCAGCGATGACTACATAAACTGTTTTGAAGCCTTATATCCATATGTTAATTACTTTGTTGTGAATGTAAGCTCTCCTAACACTCCAAACCTTAGGGCATTGCAAGATAAGGAACCATTAAAAGATCTTTTGAATAAATTAATGGGATTGAATAAAATCAAAAAGAAAACGAAACCCATTCTGCTTAAAATTGCTCCCGATATTAATGAAGCCCAACTGGATGATATCATAGAAATCGTTCAGGACACTAAAATTGCAGGTATTGTGGCTACAAACACAACTATTTCAAGGGATGGCTTGAGCTATTCCGAAAAAGAAATTGAAGCGGTTGGTGCCGGTGGTTTAAGCGGAAATCCTTTAAAGAAAAAATCTACAGAAGTAATACGATACATACATCAAAAATCAAATGGCAGCATTCCAATTATTGGTGTAGGTGGTATAATGACTGTAGAAGATGCTCTGGAAAAGTTGGATGCCGGAGCCTCATTAATTCAAATTTATACTGGTTTTATCTACAGCGGACCAAGTTTAATTAAAGAAATTAATAAGGCTTTAATCAAAAGAGCTAAAGTTAAGCTATAATATTTCTTCAATTGTATACGATTGATCTTTGAAGATAATCTGGTCTCCTTTTTGTTTTCCCTTAAAAGCTTGTACCAAATCGGATTGAAATGACACAATAAAATAGTTCTGTCCATGCAATTCCATTTGCCCCAACCCCGCCAAAATATAAAAAGATATTTTGTTGGTGATTACCAATGAGCCCAACTGCACAGTTTTATTTTTTACTTCAGGATTAATTCTATCGACAATGCTTTTAAGTTTTTGGTTATTTGTCAATTGTCGCATCACCTTTTCTTGCTCCAGGTGCATCATGGCTCTGCCCGTTTCATGCTTATCTCCAGCTGTACTTTTGCTTTCGCTCGCCACTGATTCTTTTAATGCGGATATCGAATTATGGTTTGCTTTGATTTTCGATTGAATTAGTTCCTGCGCCTTATTGTACAAGTCTACTTTTAATGTGTTTGGTGTATTCATTGTTGTATTCCAATTAAGAAATCAAATGTACTAATAAGAAATAGCAATCCCGATTAAGATTGAAAACAATCCTCTGTTCCTTCTCAAACTTTAAATCAAGTCAAGCTATTTTGCGATTTTTTAAAAAATACTTTACTTTTCGAAAAATCTAAACTAGCACTTATTCTCTTATGAATATTCCCTATTTGATCCTTTTTTGCTCAGCCCAAATTATTGGTTTGATCCTGATATTGCTACGCAAAAAATTCAGAACTCTACCTAACTTTATCTTAAAGCTCATATTTATTAATATTATATTTCACTACGTTTATTACTATTTCTTTTACAAAGGTTTTATTGCTTTAGATTCAAACTGGCCTTATAGCGTAGTTCCCATTGCCACAATGGCTCCAATGGTGGTATATTACTATGTAATGTCGGTATTGTATGGAAAACTTAAATTCACCAAAGTTAGTTTATTACACATTCTCCCATTACTAGTAAATGGATTCATATTTATTTTATATCTGAATACCAACTCTTTAAAAAGTACATACTTACTGATTGCCAAAAACATTTTGGTTTCCCTTTACATTATTTACCCTTTCCTGATTTTAAAGATGATTGGGAATTTTTACCAAATCAAAGGCATGTCGCTGAGTATATTCAATTACAACAAGAAAAGAACAAGCTTGATTAAGCTGCTATGCTTCATGATGAGTGTGCATTTTGTTATTCTGGAAATTAAAACCAACCTCCCACTTTTTGTCACAGGTTCTGCACCCACCATGGATATCATTAACCTTAGTTTTTTGATGCTTTTGGGCTATGCAATATCATATGTAATTGTAAGTGAACCCCGAACTCTGCATTTAAGCACCGAAAAAGTGGGTTTAGGTGGATTTAAAAAATATGACAAATCGAAGCTTACTCGCGAATTGGCTGAAAGGAATGTGATCAAAATGAATCAAATTATGGAATCTGAAAAACCATATCTTGATCCGGAGTTGAATTTATCGAGTTTCTCACAACAATGTAACATCTCTTCCCATGAAATTTCTGAAACCATGAATGGATTAATGAATCAAAGTTTTAATGATTACATTAACAATTACAGGGTGGAAGAATTTAAACGTTTGTCGAAACTGGAGGCATACAAGAACTACACCATATTGGCATTGGCATTCGAGGCCGGATTCAAATCGAAAGCTACCTTTAATGCCGCTTTTAAAAAACTCACCAATAAAACACCTTCTCAATATCTGAAAGAACTCGATTAGTTTTTCGATTTAAAATGAGGAGATTGATGGTACGATAAAATTGGAATACGTCCGAAATTATTGGTTTTGTCGCTATATCAATGTTTTAGATGCAGCTTTGAACTGTAACAAAAACATTGACGCAATGAGTAAAAACGAAAATTCATCAAAATTAAATCGAAGAGATTTCTTTAAAATTGGAGGAATAACAGCCGCTGTTGGTGCGGGTGCCTTAACTACTTTACCGCAAAAAACTGCAGCCAAAGAATTGGACAAACGTCTTGTGGATAAAATTGTAACCACACATGATGATTTTCCTGCAGAAGTACGATCAGACTATGTTCCACCGCGAAATTGGGATCATGTGCAAGCCCGATCGTTTTTCGTGAACGAAATACGAGCCATTGGCGAAACTGTAGAGGATGATATTGTTGCTGACGGACAAGCATTTGTTCAGAAAATGAACTTTGCTTACGATAACGACAAAATCGGTTACAACCAAGCTGATAAAGCCTTAATGGCTGGTGCCTGGGCCATGAATAATTATGCTGCAGGTCCAAGTCCGGCTGCAGTGCCAAACTTTGGAGTAAATTCATGGGAACAGCGTACTGATAAGGTGCAATTTGCTCTGTTTGATAACGACTATGTTGTAAAAGAGAAATACCAATTCGAAAACAAACAAGAGGCAGCCAATCAAATTAAAAGAGCAGCAAAACTTTTTGGTGCTGATTTGGTAGGAATTACTCGAAGAGATAAAAGATGGGATTACAGTAAATTCCTGAATCCAGTTCCTCCTTTATTTAGAAAACCATTGTTGGCTCCTCCTAGTAAGGAGCAAATGGAAGAACTTCACAATTGGGGTCCTGATAAGTTTGTTACCGATTGGAGTGACTTTCCTTTTGAACCAAAAACAGTGATTGTATTGGCTTTCAATATGGATTACGAGGGAATTTCCACCTCTCCTTCCTTTGTAGGAAGTGCTGCTGCAGGAGCGGGCTATTCTGAAATGGCAAAAGTTCCTTATCAGTTGGCTGTATATCTTAAAAACCTGGGATTTAATGCTGTATCTGCCGGTAACGATATGGGATTGAGTGTGCCGTATGCCATTGCTGCAGGATTGGGAGAAGCTTCAAGACTGGGACAAGCTGTTACTTATAAGTATGGTCCTCGTGTTCGACTGGCAAAGGTATATACCGATTTTGACTTTGTAGAATACGACAAACCAAAGTCATTCGGTGTAATGGATTTTTGTAAAAACTGCATGCGCTGTGCCGATGCTTGTCCAACCAAAGCCATCTCCTATGACAAAGAACCATCATTTGAACCAACTCACGACAACAAAGACAATGCCTGGTACAATCAAAAAGGAGTTAAAAAATACCATGTTGATGCAAAGAAGTGTTTCAAACTATGGGGCGAATTAGGTGATGATTGTGGAATGTGCATGGCTTCATGTCCATACAATAAACCAGATTTTTGGCATCACCGATTGGTAGATAGTATTACAGCAGCAATGCCTGGTCCGGTGCACGACTTAATGCGCGAAATGGATGAGCTCTTTGGCTATGGTAATGTTGAAGACAAGGAATCTATTAAGAAATTCTACAGTCCTAAAGGCAAAAGCTACGATGGACATTAATGCCTTTTTTACGGATTACTTACTACAGCAATTCATATTTATCACATTTTAAAAATCAAACACATGATATTTACAGGTATAGAAATATTGTTTTTTTCCCTGGGCGTAGTCACAACTCTTGCCATGGGACTAATATATTATTACAATCAAAAATTGAAATTTAATATCTCTACATGGATGAGCAGCTGCATTGGAGTGTTCTTATTCATATTTGGTATCGCCTGGTCCTTTAGCTCAATACTGGAAGGTGAGCCCAGAGCAGCGAGTATGGGATTAATCGTTTTCGTGATTCCTTCGCTCATACTGCTTCTTTTATCAAGGAAACTGGCATTAAAAAAAGCGGCAAGCAAATAGTTTTTGTTTCAGGAGATTCGGAGTCATAGATACGTATGGCTTCGAATCTCCATTCATTTGGATTCAATACAGTACATGAACCGAACATGTAAATTCAATCATATAATTTACACACAGGTAAATGATTGAATTTCTTGTGATCCCGAAAGCTTTCCCTTAGGTTTGCATAGTCATGGTTAATACAACTGATTTTGTAGTTTAGTGGTGATTAACCAGTCAGCAGAAGTAAACTAA
>NZ_JANQCD010000034.1 GCF_026672275.1 Marinifilum sp. D737
CCTTCCTGCTTCTTTTAACCACAGAGAGCACAGAGATACACAGGGATGATTCTATTTTTAAATGGTAAGCTATTCAAGTACGGAACAACTAAAAATGCACAAATCACTAATCCTTCCTGCTTCTTTTAACCACAGAGAGCACAGAGAACACAGAGATGGTTCTATTTTATTAACCACAGAGAACACAGGGATACACAGAGTTAAAAACAATCACATCAAGTTGCCATTCAACATATTTGAAAATCACATCAACTCGGTTGTTTTAACTACTTTTAATGCTCACAATTCAACCTTAAATTAAACAAGCAAAACACACTTTTATGAAACGTAAGCTAAAACTCATCCTCATTGCCATTTTCATCCTGGCAGTTCACAATTCCTATGGGCAAAAAGATCCTGTGGTAAAAAAAATTATCGAGATTGGAAAAACCGACAACCAGTGCATGGATCACCTGGATATCCTGAGCAACCGCTTCGGAGGCAGACTAATTGGTTCGAATGCCTATGACAATTCTGCTGCATGGGCAGCAAGCAAATTCAAAGAATGGGGCATGGAAGTGATCATGGATGAAGTTGGCAGTCTACCCGTAGGCTTTAATCGTGGTCCATGGTTCGGAAGAATGCTTGGCGGAGACAACATGCACCTGCACTTTGCAACTCCTTCGTACACAGTAGGAACAAAAGGAGTACAAAAAGGACATGTGCTGTTAGAACCCAAAACTCAACGTCAATTCGATCGCATGAAGGGCAAACTAAAAGGTGCCTGGGTGCTTATTGGTGGAAAAAACAAAGGGTGGCCAATCGATTATTCGGAAAAAGCAGAAGAACGCAGAGCAGAAATTCGTGCAGAAAATGCAAAAATTGAGAAGAAAAACGACAGCATCAGAAGAATTAACTGGAGAAACAGACATGGAGAACAAGTTGAATTGATTCCCCTAAAAGAAGAGCCAGCTTTATTCTACAAACAAATGGTAAATGCTGGTATTCTGGGAATTATTCAGTCGGCTAAACTTCCAATTGCTGCCATGTACGACAGAAAGAACCTGATGGATATGACTTTTGAGACACTTCCCGAAATTCCGGACATCAAACTGAATGAACATCAATACAAAACCATTGCTCAAATGGCAAAAGAACGCCAACGATTTGAACTGGAGTTTGACATTCGCAATCATTTTAGAATGGGTCCCGTGAAGTACCATAGTGTAATTGGTGTCATCAAGGGAAGCAAATACCCGAATGAGTATGTAATTATGGGTGGACATTTGGATGCTTTTGATATTGCAACAGGAGGTGTTGATAATGGATCTGGTGTTTCGCCAGCCATGGAAGCTGCCCGCCTGATCATGAAAGCAGGTGGAAAACCAAAGAGAACGATTTTGGTTTGCCTTTGGGCCGGTGAAGAATTTGGCTTATTAGGTTCAAAACATTGGATCAAAACCAACCCGGAAAAGTTGGATAAAATTGCGAACATGTTTAATCGCGACAGCGGACCAACAGCTACCACTAGCCTGAGCGTTACGGAGGCCATGTGGGACGACATGGAAAAGATCTGCAAACCACTCTCAACCATTAATCCAGATATTCCTTTTACACTGAAAAAGCGACAGGCAACCAAGCGTCCTAAAACGCCATGGGGAACCGACAGTGGTCCGTTTGCAGTAGCAGGCGTTCCTACAATGGAATTTGGAAAAACCGATCATTTTGGATATGATTTCAGCTACAGGGAAATCTGGCATACCGAGAGAGATTTGTACAACATGAGTATTGCAGAATACCAGGAACATTCTTCTATTGTAACAGCCGTTGTGGTATATGGAATTGCGAACCTGAATCATCTTCTCTCCCGTGAAGGATATTATATAAAGGAAGGGGACAAGAAGGAGATGACGGAGAAGTAAATGAGTAAATGAGTGAATGAGTAAATGGGTGAATGAGTGAATGAGTAAATGAGTGAATGTAGATAGAACTCATGTCATTTCACCCTTTTACCAAAAGAGAGAAAAAACAAAACAAGCCAGGGTAAGAATGCTGATAAACTTCAACCCTGGCTTTGTATTTTCAAATCAATCTCGCTGCCACTTGCAAGGAGATCATCCTCAATTTCATAACTTTTCCTTACAGGTCCTTATAAATTCTCACCTGCCTGAAACCAAGAACAAAAAGAGCAAGTAACTTGATCACTTCCATTGCTATATACATTAAATGAACCGAGCTTTTTTCGGGCTGCATTCCTTGCATGATTAGTTGTGTATGCTCATTAAGTTCTGGCAGGAGATAACCCGATTGTGCCACAATAAATGTAAAGATTGTGATCCCGGTTACCACTACCACCTTATCGGTATAGTATACAAACAGGTACACCAGCATAATAGCGGTAAAAATCCGCTCTACAAAATTCAATGCCCCAAACACATGCATTCCTACCTCTAAAGCCGTTGGAGTATCTAGTGATTCTGCACGAAATTTAACCCAGGCCTCCATAAAACTAATGGCAAGAATAAAACCTGCCCAAATAAAAGTGACTACAAAACCGTATTTTATAAATTTACTCATATCTTATTTTATTATTTTGAATGAATAAAAATAAGAAAAGAATCATTAGCTCAAACAAAAAAAAGAAGTACCGATTCAAAAAAATCAATGAGAATCCGAACTCAAGTCGGAGTCTCAAACTGCTAAAATTTAAATCCGCGTAAATCCGTTGCATCCGTGTCATTCGTGTTCCATGACCTCCACTCAGAAGCCCTGGAGCCGGACAATTAAGAAGCTAACCTGTGCAAATCATTGATATTATTATTTCACTTCACGAACTACTATTTCACTGCTCTAGCCGCAGAGGCTCTTACTTTTTCCATTGATAAAAAAGTAAGCAAAAAATCTAGGGCGAGTAAGCTCAAACCACCTATACTTGAAAACTTAAAGTGCGGCCGGGTGATCTTCGAACAAAGTTCTCAGCTTCCCGGTCTTACTAAAAGTTTTCTGCGTCTATCTGGCTTGATCTTCCAATGCCCCGTTGGGCCGCCATAAGCCTGTAACTCCCTTTAAGAATTTCAAACCAAGATGACACTTCTAGCAAGTTAATACATGAATCATTTCCGAACCTTCATTCACAAAAAAGGCCTCATTAAAAATGAAGCCTCTCCTTTATCTTATATAAATCATTACTCTCTCCTACCCATATACATCATCACGTAATACATTAGCGTAGCCAAAGAAGACAATGCAGCAACAATGTATGTATATGCTGCCCATCGCAATGCATCATCTGCACTTTTTTGTGACTCGTAAGTAGTAATCCCGGTTGTCTTCAGCCACTTTAGCGCCCTGTTACTGGCATCAATTTCAACTGGCAAAGTAATAATACTAAACAAAGTAGTTGCTGCAAACATTACAATACCCGCAAGTAGTAACTGTGGAAAGGAATTAATCATGATAATACCAGCCAATAAAATCCACTGCACCCATTTCGAGCTAAAGCTTACCACCGGCACCAAAGCCGATCTCATTTGCAACCACGAATAAGCCTGTGCATGCTGAATTGCATGTCCTGTTTCGTGAGCAGCCACTGCAGCAGCTGCAACATTTCGTCCATGATACACTTCCTGGCTCAAGTTAATTGTTTTCTCAGCCGGATTGTAATGATCTGACAACTGTCCACTTACTGATCCTATCCTAACTCCCGTTACTCCATGATCTCTCAACATCTGCTCTACCACCTCTTTTCCACTCATTCCATTTGAGGTAGGAATTTGAGAGTATTTTTGAAATCGCGACTTTAACTGATGACTTACCAGCCAACTCAACAAAGTAAATCCTATAAAAATTATCCAAATGCTCATATTCTCTCGTTTTATTATTTCAATTCACTTGAATCAAATTCTTTGCCAATATATAATCATTTCATATTAGTGCCGATTTGTCAGTCACAACTTTGAGCTCATGCTGTTTGTATCACAATCAAAATCACCCCCCTAAACTTGTTATCCTAAAATCCAAATCTTTGAATTTCAGACAGATTTACAAGCTGAAAATCCAAAAAATCGTTACATTTTCTTAGATTTACACATATAATGCTTATTTTTGCCACTCCTTAAAAAACTAATTCAACCAAAGAATGATCACCGAATCAGATTTTGATGACATAAGACCATATAACGATTCAGAGGTAGTTGAAGTCATTAATCGCCTTCTTCAGGAAGAAGCGTTTATTAAATTTGCGCAACAACTTTTTCCAGGTTTCACAAAAGAAATGATAGAAAAAGCCTTGAGCGAAGTGAAAAGCATCAAGGAATTCCAGGGTAATTTTATTATCCGATTGGCGCAACACATTATCGACAACACAACCAAAGGAATCACAATTGACGGATTGGAAAACTTAGACCCTAACGAAAGTTATCTATTCATTTCTGATCATCGTGATATTATCCTTGATTCAGCACTACTTAATGTAATGCTACATCACCATGGTTTTGAAACCACTGAAATCGCAATTGGAAGTAACCTATTGATTCAGCCATGGATTGCTGATTTAGTAAAGCTGAACAAAAGTTTTGTTGTAAACAGAAATGTAACCGTTCGCCAGATGTTGGAAAGCTCAAAACAACTTTCGAATTACATCAACTTTGCTTTGAACACCAAGAAATCCTCTATTTGGATTGCCCAGCGTGAAGGACGAACAAAAGATGGTGATGACAGAACGCAACAAAGTCTTTTAAAAATGCTACAAATGAGTGGTGGAAAAGAATTTTGTTCTCACTTTAAAAATCTAAGAATTGTTCCTGTTGCCATTTCTTATGAATACGAGCCTTGCGATGCAATGAAAACGCTCGAAGTTCATTTAAAAGAAACCGAATCCGGATATCAAAAAACTGCGAAAGATGACTTAAGAAGTATGATTCGCGGAATGATCAACGAAAAAGGTCGTGTTCACTTCCACATTGGCAAACCAATATCTCAAATGTTGGATACCATAGAGGACATGGATGAAAGCAAAGATAAATTCAAAGCACTTGCTGATTTAATTGATTACAGAATTCACAAAAATTACAAATTGTGGCCTGACAATTACATTGCTTACGACATTGTAAACAACAGCAAAGAGTTTCTTGACAAATACACCATTGAGGAAAAAGAATTGTTCCTTAAACATATGGAAAAGAAAATTGCTACAATCGAAGACCGTGCAGAAAACATGGAAAGATTACACCAGATCTTCTTTGAGATTTACGCAAACCCTGTAAAAAACAGGTTAGAATTAACAAAACCAGAATTTGTTGAAGATTAAATAACTCAAAAGGCTTTCATAACGAAAGCCTTTTTTATTGCTTTTTCTTTTTATTGAACGAGAATTTTAATAATTTCGGTCAACGAAAAATCAACTATACAATTATGAAATTGATAAAGTTTCTTCTGATCATGTCTACCTTTTTAATAATGGTAGCCGCAATTTTTAATCTTTTAAATGCCAATGCCGAAACACCGGACAGAACCGGCGTTTACATCGAGCTAGTTGTAATGTTTGTACTTACGCTTACGATGGTATTATTGAACAACGTAGAAAAAAAGATGAAACAATTGGAAAACAAACAGGATCAGGAGCTTTAACAGCTCCTTTTTTTATGCCCAAAACCTACAAATCACAGGCATTAAAAAGTTTGAAAAATTGAATTACCCAAATCCTAAATAATGTTAAGGCTTGTTAATGCATTCAATATTTCAATAAAGATTTTGGTATATTCGAATGCAAGCTCAAAACAAAAAGAAAAAAGTAATGCTAGAACAAACAAAAATTGTACTATCTAACGTCAGCTTTGACTTAGGCTTATTTCGAAAAGAACTTATTAAGGCACTTAAATGGTTACAACCATCAGAAGTTGCCGCTCTTAAAAATTGGTGTTCGGAAAATTTTTCAGGCCGTTTCGATGAAATCGCAACTGAAGTTCTCCATCCACAATTGTCTTTATAATATTTATAGCAAGAAATAATACAGAGAGGTACAACACACCTCTCTTTTTTTTTGTTTGTAATACCGATTATGAATTAGAATGGCTCTATGTGATTTATAATGGGTAATTCTAAAGAAGTGCCTAAAGTACTTAGAATACTTGCAGTACTTAAAGTATTGGTACGATAATGTTTTTTTAATCCCTTTATTCAATACAAGCTTAAATGAGTAATTGTAATGTTTATACCATACATTTTAATTTTAAGTACTATTTAGTAACTCACCCACTAAAAATCATTTAGAACCATTAGAATGAACCTTTTGTTCGCATTACTCCAAAAGACTAACCAATTATATATCGGCATTTCAATTTAACATTCCACAGTTTCGCTAAAGCTCTCCCGATTGCAATCGGGACTGAAATTTAAGTGGTATAATTTCCTATCAGTGACCCATTTCCAATTCGAAAAATTAGCTTAACTTCGCAGCTGATAAAATTTAAAGAGATGATAAAGTTTAAACGTCATATTAAAGTTGATGATCAGGTATTCGAAACCTGGTTTGGGATGGACATTAAGAAAAAAGGTGGAAAACCTAATGTGAGTATATTTTACTATACCGATGATCCAAACGAAGAATTAAGTGTTCACCAACTAATTAAAGGGAATTTTACAAGCAAAGATGAAGCTGTAAAATATGGAACACGTTTTATGCGTAGAATGTATCAAGATATGATTAAACGTGAAAATGAAGGCAACAGTCAAGACAATGATGCAAATGAAGGCAGTGAGCTTTTAGACTGATCTCCTAATAATAACATGAGTATTTAAATGATGAGGCTGTCCAAAAAAGTAAGATTGCCAGTATTATTTATGAAAGCCATTGAGCCTGCATAAAAGTTACTTTTTTGAACAACCTCATCAAGAGCAAGAGTACGGGAGTATCACTCTAAGCGACTCCCAGGAGTTTTAGTTAACATCCCACCATAAGCTGGTAGTGGCAAGGTCACCACCAATAGCTTTGGCAGCAGCAGCATAATTAGGATTCATATCATTCTCGTCGAAAGGATAAGGATATCGCTTAGGAATGTCTTTATACTTCATCTCTTCAGGAACATTCAAAACTGGGAAATCCAACCTTCTCCATTCAGTCCAGCCTTCTACTCCACGGTTATACATTGCAATCCATTTCTGTGTTCCAATCTTTTGTTTCCAGTCGCCTACTGCTGTAGCATATGCAACTTCCGGTTTTGCCAGATAAGTCGCAGCATCTGCAGCGGTTCCTCCATAATAAAGGATATTGGCAGTTATTGCATTGTTATAATGTTGTTCCGCCGTTCCTCCTACAGCATATCCTCTTTCTACAGCTTCGGCCAGGAAAAATTCCATTTCCACATAATCAGCTAAAATTACAGGCAAATCGGCCTTGAAAAACATAGCAGAAAAATGTGAAAAATTATCGTATGTTCCACCGTCAGTTTTACCATAAGTCAACCCCACATAAGCTCCGTCCTTTTGTGAAAACCACAACGCACGTCTGGGGTCATCCAATTTATTCATGATATCAATCAATGTATTTGATGGCACATAGTCGGATCGATTATCTATAACAAACCCACGATATATCGTATTTACATAAGGGTCCGTTCCAAGATATTTAAAAATGGCACCTTCTCCACCAGCATTATAAATCCCTGCTGTAACCGCAGCCTCTACTACCGATTTTGAGTTAAACGAAGGTACATCAGCCATTCTCATTCCCATTCTTACTTTCAAAGCATTTCCATAAGTTTTCCACTTGTCAATATCTCCTCCAAAGAATATATCTTCAGCACCAAACGAACCCGCACCTGCTTTAAATGATTTCAAGGCAGCATCAAGACGCTTAAACAGGTCGGCATATACTGTTGCTGCATCATCATACTTAGGTGTAGTATTTTCAAGCCCTTTCAGAGCTTCAGTATAAGGGATATTACCAAATGTTTCGGCAAGCAAAGCGTATGAAGCAACTTCCATTATCTCGATGATAGCCTTTTGGTTATTTGCCTTTTCAGCCAAAGCTCCTGTGAATCCGGCATCCTTAATAATCCTTTTTGCTTCATGAAGGTCTTGTAGCACATCCCTATATATTTCAAGCCAAAACCCATCAGAAATACCTCTATCCTGGAAGTTATACCTACTTTCGTCTGTATAAGTTGTTTCCATCCAATATTGGGCTAACAAACGTGAAATATTATAATTCACACTCATATTATCATATTGGTTAACAAACTGAATCTGAGCATTTGTCAACAGTGTTCCTTCCGGCACTTTGGTTGCCTTTTTAGGGTCAATATTATCATCTAGTTCACATGAAGTGAAGCCAATGCCCATCAACAGGGCACCAATTATAAAGTATGTTATTTTTTTCATCATGTCAATTTTCATAAGTGGTTAGAATCCTAATGTGATATTAAATCCAAAAGACCTGGTAGTTGGATAAGATGCATTTGCAATACCTTGCCTGTTACCGGAACTTTGACCTGTTTCAGGATCGAACCCGGGAGTGTTTTTATGAAGAATTGCCAGGTTGCGGCCAATAGCAGAAATTACAGCTTTTGTAAAAAAAGTTTTGTTTAAAACACTTTTAGGAAGACTATAAGACAATGAAACTTCTCTTAACTTCACATACGATGCATCATAAATATATCGAGCCGTTGGAGTACGTCCGTAATACTGGTCTCCTCCCCAGGAATCAGCTCTTGCGTATATTGTATTTTGGGAACCATCTTCGAGAACAGCTTCGGCATGTAAAATACCACCACCATCGGCAACAGCATCTCGTTTAGGATTGCCTTTTGAATTTAAGCCGGCTGTTTCTTTGTATAAACCTGTTGCAAGGCCATATTTACGATCTACCGAATAAATATCGCCACCTTGTTGAATATCAATTAAAGCTCTCAACACAAATCCTTTGTAACTAAATGAATTTGTAATACCTGCATTCCAATCCGGCTGAATATTACCAATAACATTATCAGTTTCTGCTGTTTTCTTATAATAACCTCTTGAATCAACTGTTTTCCTACCTTTGGTGTAAACAAAATCGGTACCTCTAATCACACCATATGGTTCACCAACCTGGGCATTCACAGTAACATCCCATGCTGAAGTGATCAAGATATTATCAACACCATTATAAAGTGATTTTACTTCATTTTTGTTCACAGCCCAGTTCGCATTCAAATTCCATTTGAAATCACCTGATTGAACAGGTGTTGCATTCAAACCTAACTCTATCCCCTTGTTTTCAATCTCACCAGAATTCACATAAACTCTTGAGTACCCCGAAGCACTAGATACATTAACTGGCATGATCTGATCAAAAGAATTGGATTGATAAAAGGCCAGGTCGAACCCAACACGATTATTAAAAAAGTTAGCTTCCAATCCAACTTCATAACTTTCTGTCTTTTCCGGTTTTAACTTAGGATTCTGAAGGGTATTATTGACAGAAAAGGGTGCCTGATTCTCCCAATTCTTTCCCTTAACATAGGTTGAAATTAAATTATATGGCCCGGTATCATTACCTACTTCTGCGTAATTTGCTCTTAACTTAGCAAATGACAAGAAGTTTAAATCTTTCAATCCCTCCAATTCAGAAAGAATAAAACTGGTAGATACTGCCGGATATACATACCTGTTTTCATCAGAAGGTAAAGTAGATGATTCGTCAACTCTTACCGAACCTTCAACGTAGGCAATATTTCTATAGCCTACAGAAAAATTAGCATAAACACTATTCAGGTTGTTTTCATACAAATTTTCTGTTGGCGATGCTTCAACTTTAGAATTGGCAACAGTATAAAGCAAAGGCACAATTAGCCCCCCTTGCGTATATGACCAAATTGTTGAAACTTTATTTTCCCTGTAGGCAATACCAGCCAATCCGCTCAAACTAAAATCATTAACCTGTTTTTTAAATTTCAGCATAACATCACTATTCAACTCCTTAAAAGTTCTCCTGAAGTTGGTAAACTCAGATTGCCCATTGCTGCCTACTGCTATTCTTTCATTTTGTTCTTCATGGTAATAATCCAGAGCAGTTCTCCAACTTAAAGTAAACATGTCATTGAACTCATACTCTAAGGTGGCAAACCCATAAATACGATTTCTTGTATCTTCCTCAAAGTTCATATAACGAGTCCAATATGGATTGTTTGCATAAATTGGATCCAGGTTCGTCGGACTTTTTGCATTCCAGGTACGCTGGTCACCATCGGGAGCTTTGTAGTTATTCTTTAAACGTTTGAAATCAACATTTGTCTGGAACCATTGTGCAAAGTTCTGCATTGGGTTATTGTCATTATAACCAGTTCCATAACGACCTTTCCCTTTTGTATTCACATAGCTACCACTAAATTCAGCAGATAACTTATCATCCAAATGATATTTTGATCGAAACGAAACCGTATTTTTCTTGATTGAACTGTTTGGCAGAATGCCTGATTCATCAGAATTGGTATAAGCCAACCTAAAACTATATTCATCGCGACTACCTTCCAAGGCTACACTGTTAATGTATTTAATACCTGTTTCAAAGAAATCATACACTGTAGATTTTGGAGCAACCCAAGGTCGCTTCTCTGCAAAATTATCAGCGGCAGGGTCTAAAGCATCCCAGTGAACCACTTTCAAATTTGGATCGAAAGCAGGGCCCCAGGAGGCATCATCATTCACATTTACAATTCGTTCCTTTTTTCCATCCCCGTCAAGATCTTGCTCAAAACTCCATTCAGGGCTATAACCTGCACCATATTCATACTGATACTCAGGCATGGTACTCTTATTTATACGACTAAATGTAATACCGGAATTAATGGTAACCCCAATTCCTTTTTTCGTTTCACCTTTTTTGGTAGTAATTAAAATAACGCCGTTAGCAGCCCTGGAACCATACAATGCAGTAGCAGCCGCACCTTTCAGAATCGACACCGATTCAATATCTTCAGGATTAATATCCGATGCTGCATTACCATAATCGTATCCTCCCCAACCGGCAGTTTGATTACTAGAGTTCGTATTACTATTGTCAACTGGTACGCCATCAACAACAAATAAAGCCTGGTTGTTTCCGGTTAATGAAGCAGAACCTCGAATAACAATATTGGCCGATCCCCCCATGGTATTGGCTTGGCGCACCTGTACACCAGCTGCTTTACCCGATAGAGAATTAACAATATTGGTTTCCTTTACTTCACTAACATCATCCCCTCCTATTTCAGTAACAGCATATCCCAATGACTTTTTCTCTCTTGTCACGCCTAATGCAGTAACCACAACCTCATCCACACCAATTGAATTGGTTTCCATTACCACATTAACAACAGTTTTATTTCCAACTGTAATTTCTTGAGTTACCATTCCTACGAAACTAAACACCAGCACGTCTGATGGCGAAGCTACGAGCGAATATTTTCCATCTATACCAGTACTGGACCCAATGGTAGTACCCTTAACAATTACCGAAACCCCGGGCATTCCAAGCCCATCATCGGCCGAAGTAACAATCCCCGAAACTGTTTTGGTTTGCGCAGATACATATTGCAAACCAACACATGCAAGGATTACTAAAAAACAAATTACTTTTTTCATTGAATGTAAATAATTAGTTAATAAATATTTAATTATCACCTTTGTTGTAAAGGCGATTCGGTTAGACAGAACAAAAAAGAATGGCAAGCAATGAATTCAATAATATAAAAGAGGTAATTACCATTAACCACAATTTCATTACCTCTCTTTAGTACTAACCATATATGCTAAACATGCAGATATAATGATTGGAAAAACTACATGTGATTAGCCTAAACCAAAACGAGAGCAGGAACACAATCAACCCTTATTTTTTACGGATTACACATTGCCAACAACAAGAGATACGGGTATGTTAATAATATTAATTTGCACTTTCGTGCGGACAAGTGCCTGTGATATCCTACACACAATGCTAAGTTCTCTATTTTACATTTAGCAATTCTTGAACTAATTCAAGATCTTTAAAAAATTCAATATCATTTCACCATTAACATCGAGGCATGCTAAAATCATAGACCAGGCTTGGCATATTGACTCAAATTTTACCGCACCTAAACTGTTAATCTTTAAAATGATTTTGGAAAGTTGGTATTTAACGTGAGTTCGATAGGAAGCTTAGGTTAACAGGTGGTTGATAAGGATTGAGGTAAGAGGTCACTAACTTCAGATGCTTCACACCTGGTTTTTGAGAATTTTTTTGGGAGAAGAGAGTAATTCATATTTCTGAATTAAAACACTACGCACATATATTTATTTTAGTGGCTTAGAGCAGAAGAATGAAAACTTAAAACCAATCTATCTTATTGCTTTTCTTTAATTTACTTAACCATTCCTGGCTAATTCCCATAAATTCGGCAATATATTTCGATGGAATATTATAAATCAACTGGGGATGAAATTTTACCAAATAAGCATATAATTTTTCAGCAGGAAGGGAAAGCAACTTGCTCCTTAAAGTTATTTCGTCGCTTAAACTTGTAGTAAGCAATGAGAAATAAAGCTGATAAATTAAAGGAGCGCTTTTATACAATTCGGCAACTACAGGCCTTTTCAGTACAAGAACTTTTGACGGCCGAACTGCCTTTAGTTTATATTTCGATTTTTTATTAAAGAAATAGCTCTCTACCGAGGTCATAAACGGGTGAAAATAAGCTGTATGAAAATTCACAGTTCGTTCCACAAGCGACTCTTCCTCAAAATACTGGCAAACAAATGCACCATCAATCACCAAAAAACATTCTGAACACTGCATACCACAATCAACAACAACTTGCTGACTCCTAACCATTCTTAACTCTCCCACATCAGAAATAAACTCATAAATTTCAGGAGGTAAATCTACCGACAGGGCATTTTCACCATCAAAAAGAGTCTTTACCAACTGTAAAATTTCTTTATTTGATAAGCTTTTTAGATCCATTTTGTTTTCAACAAACAAGCAACAGGTACCTTCCTTAATTATAGGGGATATGCAAGAAAAACATCTGTTTAGCAAGAATTACGAAATAACAACGCCTGCTTGTTATAAACATAATCCAGTAAAGATATCAATTTTATTTGTTCGATATATTGAATTAATTCAACATCTTAATTTTGTTAGAAAAACTTTACATTATCTTAACATTAGGTGAGTTTGATATCAAACTTTTTGGTGTACAGGTGATTCAAGATTTCAGGCTTAACAGGTTGCTAAGTTCTGATACCAGATACTTTGTTTTTGAATATTTTAGCTTTTTACCTGAGTTCGTGTAGGTGAGATCATTTGTTATCCTTTTTAAGCAACTGCCGGATCTAGGGTAAGTACGATACAATCGTAGTAAAACAGGTGATTGTTAATGGATTATCCGCTTAAAAAAAATAGCAGAACACAGATAAAATCCGACTTATCCGTGTTCCAATAAGTGAGAAGAAACAAGACTATAAATTACCTCATAAAAAAACCCGATCAATTGATCGGGTTTTTCTTTATCTGAATTGTAAATTATTTTTTTCTATAGTCAAGTCCTAACTCCACCATTTGCTCATCAGCAATTGTTGAAGGTGAATCAATCATCACATCGCGACCTGAATTGTTTTTAGGGAATGCAATTACATCACGGATAGACTCGATTCCTGCAAACAATGATGCCAAACGGTCGAAACCAAAAGCAATACCACCATGAGGAGGTGCACCATACTGGAATGCATCCATTAAGAAACCAAACTGTGCTTTTGCTTCCTCATCGGTAAATCCAAGATGCTTGAACATTTGAGCTTGCAAATCGGTATCGTGAATACGGATTGAACCACCACCAATTTCAACACCATTAATAACAAGGTCGTAAGCATTTGCACGAACTTTTCCTGGCTCTGTTTCCAACATGTGGAAATCCTCTGCCTTAGGAGAAGTAAATGGGTGGTGCATTGCGTGGTATCTTTGAGAATCCTCATCCCACTCCAAAAGAGGGAAATCAACAACCCACATTGGTTTGAATACCTTGTTATCACGTAAACCTAGCTGAGTACCCATTTCCAAACGAAGCTCACAAAGCTGAGATAAGGTTGACTTCTTATCGCCAACCAAAATCAAGATCAAATCGCCTGGTTTTGCATTACAAGCTTCGGCCCACTTTTGTAAATCTTCAGCACTGTAGAACTTATCTACCGATGATTTAAATGAACCATCTTCGTTGTATTTCACGTAAACCAATCCTTTAGCACCAATTTGCGGACGCTTTACAAAATCGGTTAATTTATCCAATTGCTTACGGGTGTAGCTTGCACATCCTTCGGCACAAACTGCCCCAATATATTCTGCTTCGTCGAATACTTTAAAGTCATTTCCTTTTGCAATAACGCTTAAGTCTACGAACTCCATTCCGAAACGGATATCTGGTTTATCGCTACCATATTTTTCCATAGCTGTAGCGTAATCCATGCGTGGGAAATCGTAATCGATATCCACATTTTTCAATTTCTTGAATAAGTTTTTGGTCAATCCTTCGAAAGTATTCAAGATATCATCTTGCTCCACAAAGGCCATCTCGCAGTCAATTTGAGTAAACTCAGGCTGACGGTCGGCACGTAAATCCTCATCGCGGAAACATTTTACAATTTGATAGTAACGGTCGAAACCAGAAATCATCAACAATTGCTTAAACACCTGTGGCGACTGAGGCAAAGCATAAAACTCACCCGGATTCATTCTCGATGGAACGATAAAGTCACGAGCTCCTTCAGGAGTAGACTTAATCAATACAGGAGTTTCTGTTTCGATGAAATTCAATTGGTCAAGATAGTTGCGAACCTCGATACCCATTTTGTGACGCATCACAAGATTTTCGCGAACACAAGAACGACGCAAATCAAGGTAACGATATTTCATTCTTAACTCATCACCACCATCGGTATCATCTTCAATTGTGAATGGAGGCAAAGCCGATTTACTTAACACCTCAAGTTTTTCAGCAATAATCTCCACATCACCTGTAGACATTTTATTGTTTTTGCTTTCTCTTTCTGCAACTTTACCTGTAATGGCAACAACGAACTCACGTCCTAGCTTACGAGCTTGCTCACACAATTCAGCATTTGTTTCCATATTGAAAACAAACTGTGTAATGCCGTAACGATCTCGAAGATCGACAAAAGTCATTCCACCCAAATCGCGTGCTTTTTGCACCCAACCACTTAATGTTACCGTTTCGTTTACATTCTCAATTCTTAATTCTCCGCAAGTATGAGTTCTGTACATCTTTTACCAATTAATTGAATTAAACTAGCTTTTAGCCTTTAGCTATTAGCTCTTAGCTTTTAAAATTCCACACCAGAACATCAAAATCACACCATCAATTCGAAAATGGAATTCATTCTTTGTTACTGGTTTTGTTAACTTTGCGAAAATACTAACAATTTGTGAAACAGAACAGCTTTCATTAACAGATTTATAAAAAAGATTATTTATGAATTCGAACGATACAATTACTCCATTCTCCGATGAATATTTTATGAAACAAGCCATGCAGGAAGCCTACAAAGCTTTCGAAGAAGATGAAATCCCTGTAGGTGCTGTAATCGTTAGTAACAATAGAATAATTGCCCGTTCGCACAACTTAACCGAGCGATTGAACGACGTAACTGCACATGCCGAAATGCAAGCCATTACTTCGGCTGCAAATTATTTGGGCGGTAAATATTTAAAAGATTGCACCCTTTACGTTACGTTGGAACCTTGCAACATGTGTGCAGGTGCTTTGGCCTGGTCGCAAATCACCCGAATTGTTTATGGTGCTGGCGATGAAAAAAGAGGCTTCACAAGATTTACGCCTTCTCCCTTGCATCCAAGAACCGAAGTGACATCAGGAATATTGGAAGAAGAAAGCTCAGAACTCATTAAAAGCTTTTTCTCAAAAAAAAGAAATTAGCCTTAATAAATTCATCGCAAAAGCGATGTAAAAAAAATCAAATCAGAATTATTTTTTTACAAAAAAAGATTACTTTTGTGCTCGGCTTTAAATTTTTAAGCAGATTTTGTTAGCAATAATTTCATCTGCCTTAAAGACGAAAAGCATACTACCGTCCAATCCATTTTATAATCCATTCTCTTTTTTTAGAAAGCGAGTAAAGCGCAATATTAATTGCGGTATAATTAATTGTATACGTAAAAATATTATCTTTATTAGTAATTATTAAAAAAAGGATACCATGAGTGCACACAACGAAGCAAAAATGGGCGAAATTGCCGAAACTATACTTTTACCAGGCGATCCACTAAGAGCAAAATATATTGCTGATAACTTTCTGGAAGATGTAGTATGCTACAACCAAGTAAGAAACATGCTTGGATTTACCGGAACCTATAAAGGAAAAAGAATTTCGGTTCAAGGAACAGGAATGGGAGTTCCATCAATCTCTATTTACACTCATGAGTTAATCAACCAATATGGTGTAAAAAACTTGATTAGAATTGGAACTTGTGGTTCATTCAACAAAGATGTTCACGTACGCGACGTAATTTTATCGATGACATCATGTACCGATTCTTCAATTAACAAGAATTTGTTTAGAGGTATGGATTATGCTCCTTGTGCTGACTTTGGCTTGTTAAGCGATGCGCACAAAGCTGCTGTTGAAAAAGGTGTGAATGTAAAAGTTGGATCAACTTTAACTTCTGATATTTTCTATCACGACCTTGACAACAATCCTGAACCATTTAAACTATGGGCAGATTATGGAGTATTAGCTGTAGAAATGGAAGCTACTGCTTTGTATACATTGGCTGCTCGTCATAACGCAAAAGCATTGGCAATTATGACTGTAAGCGATCACATCCTTACAGGAGAAGAAACAAGTGCTGATGAGCGTCAAACCACTTTGAACACAATGATTGAAATTGGTTTGGAAACTGCAATTAGGCAATAATTTAGATCAGATACATTTTAATGTACGGAATGGAGGGGCTATCGGGGCTCCTCTTTCTTTTTTTATAGAACCGTATAGAACGCGAATGACGCGGATTTTTACGAATTTTCGCAGATTTAGGTATTTTTCTACTGCATTATATAGAGATAAAGTATTATTTCACTCCTCTCCTATCGGGATTTCACCAAAACAGTGGAGAACTCCAGCATCATCGGCCTTCCCCAAAAAAAACCATGTCCAAAGTGCACTGCACCTCAAAAGTTGAACACAAGATTTAAGGTGCAGTTCATAAATTGTGAGTGGGTTAATTATTACAAATTGCTTGAATATTTTCTTAGTTTTCAAATGGGTGAAGTAATACCACTTTGCTTATAAAAATCAAAGGGTGACGATTTACATTTTGTAAGTTAGTCACCCTCTGAATTACTAGAAAATATAATTATCAGATTTACTTCTCTTCAACAGCAAATCCCAATTCCTGTAGCTGTTCCCAAAATTCAGGGTAAGATTTTTTCACCACTTGTGGATCGTCTATCAAAACATCCTTGCGTAAGATGGCAACCGGAGCAAATGCCATGGCCATTCTATGGTCGTGATAGGTTTCGATCACAATTTTCTCATCCTCCTCTTTTCGCTCTCCATCCCAGGCCAACTCACCTTCTGCTGGCTCATGAAGCACATATCCCAATTTGCCCAACTCGGTAATTAAAGCATGAATTCTATCGGTTTCTTTAATCTTTAAAGTCTCTAGTCCTTTAAAGTGAAAAGGAATTCCTTTTAAACAGGAACACACGGCAAAAGTCTGAGCCAAATCTGGCATTTGCAAGAAATCATACACCAACTTTTTGCAATCGCTCTCCTTCTTTTCTATAAACATGCCTCGTTTCGAGAATTGTGTTTTCACACCCAACTTTTCGAACACAGGCACCAAACCCGAATCTCCCTGGAAACTTCTTCTTCTCAATCCATCCAGGTACAATTTCCCTTCAGCTGCCAAAGCCATAAACGACCACCAGTATGATGCTCCTGACCAATCGCCTTCAACCGTATACGGAATTCTTTGGTAAGCTTGTTTGGCAACAAATATCTCCTGTCCTTTAAATTCCGATTTTACACCAAACTCTTCCATTATATTCAGAGTCATTTCGATGTAGGATCGTGAAACCAAATCACCTTTTAATTTAATGCGCAATCCATTTTCCAATGTTGGCGCAATTAGTAAAAGTGCCGATATGTATTGCGAACTGGTATCGCCTTTCAGCTCTACTTCTTTACCAGTGATATTTGATCCAAAAATCTTTAAAGGCGGATATCCTTCTTTCTCCAAGTAGGAAATTTGAGCTCCCAACGAATTTAATGCATCCACCAAAACACCAATAGGGCGTTCTTTCATTCTATCAGATCCTGTTAAAGTCCATTCTCCAACAATTTTCGACAAATAGGCAGTCAAAAAACGCATGCTTGTTCCGGCATGACCTACATCAAAAGTATTGGTATTCGAGAATAAAATATTTTGCATTACTCTCGAATCATCACAATCCGATAGGTTTTTAATGGGCTCGAAACTATTGCTTAAAGCATTAATTATCTGCACTCGATTCGAAATACTTTTCGACGATGGAAGTACAACTCTTCCTTCCAGAACTTTATTGGTTTTAGAAATGGAATATTGCATGGTCTTTTGGTTTGATAGTTACACCGATTAATTTTAAATCGGAAGTTAAACATTTCTCTGTTCTCGAATGGATCACAGAGAAATTTATATGCTTATACAAAAATAGGCCAACAATTATGAACGATTGTTGGCCAACATATCATTAAAAGTAAAATCCTTTAAAAGTGGAATAAAGAATCTACTTCGAAATTCGTATTTAGCTTATCGCGACCTTTTAAAAAGTCAAGCTCCACAAGGAAATTTACAAAAGCCTTGTTCACACCACATTTTGCAAGTAGCTTGATAGAAGCTGCTGCTGTACCTCCTGTTGCCAACAAATCGTCATGCAACAAAACAACATCATCTTCACTTAAAGCATCCTGGTGAATGTGAATTTCATCCTCGCCATACTCTAAAGTATATTTTTCAGAATAAGTTGCAGCAGGCAATTTACCTGGTTTACGAATTGGTACAAATCCAGCATTTAATTTGTAAGCCAACACAGTTCCCAAAATAAAACCTCTACTCTCTAACCCTACTACCTTGGTAATTCCTTTGTCTTTATATTGCTCGTATAATGTTTCTACCAATGTTGCCAAATGCTTTTCATCTTTCAACATTGTAGTAATATCCTTAAAAACGATTCCTTCCTTTGGGAAGTCAATCACATCTCTGATTGAATCTTTTGCTTCTTGAAGTCTTGCTTCCATTATTAATTTATTTTTCCAGGTGTAAAAAACACAAATCCGAGTTGGCTAAAAGGCGCAACAATTCGGAAGAAGTGGAATATTCACCCCCTCATCACTTAATTATTCAAAATATTTACTTGATAAAGTGTGGGATAATTCCGGGTAAAAATAAAAAAGTCCGTTTAAATAAACATTCTAAATTGCAAAAATCGCACAATCTTTTTACAGATAGTTCAATAAAGACTATCAATCACATTTGGAAAGATATTTTCGATCAGTTCTTGTCGAATATATCCATTAGTTTTTACCTTTGATATGGAATTTTACACACATGCCATGACAATAAACAATCAAAATCGCGCAAGCTGGATTAAACTAGCCTACTATTTATTAATATTCCTTTTTTTAGCTTCAGTGATTCTTTTGTTGTATTTAAACATCAGCAAACCATACCAGGTAATCGGAATCATAAGTGCATCTGTTATTTCGGTAATTATCTTTTCATTTCATCTGAATTTTAATTTCATCATATATAAGGAAGGCGATGATAAAATCATTCTTCGATACTATCCTCTTCATCCCTTTCATGATAATTTTAAATCCATAGAGATTCCCAGGAATTGTCTTGCCAAGTACGATTTGGAGACAAAAACATTTGGACTTAAACCAATTGTTACACTATATCAATTAACCGAAAAAGGCATTGCAAAATATCCATCGGTTTGTTTGTCTGCACTTTCCAAAACTGAAAGAAAGAAATTAATTGAATCCCTATCCCGAAACAGCTTGAATAAATAATTAAGAGCATACTATAATTATATATTAAGCGTTAGCCATACCATTAACAAATACTATTAGGAATGAAAATTAAAACACTAGTAGCAATTTTGCTATGTACATTATCTTTAAGCACTTTTGCTCAAAACAACGATTTACGCCTTAATATAGGAATTCCTTTAGGCAAGTATGGCAAGTTCGATCACAAGTTTGCAGGATCCAATGAAAGCAACTATCCTTCTATTTTAATACAGCTTGAAAAAGAGTGGCAGGACAATTTTAGCATAGGTGCATACATTGGTTATGCCGGACAGAAACATGAATACGATTTTGGCCACAGCGAAACCAATTACAATTATTACAGGTTGGGAAGTGTACTTACTTATGAATTGAATGATTGGTTATCGGATATGAATATCTCGACAGGATATGATGTTGACCTGTACACATCGGTAAAAGCAGGCATTTCTTTGGAGCACAAGAAATATGAAAACACAAGTCCCAATGCCAGTTCAAATCCAGTATACTCTCACAACTCATCAAATGATTTGTTGTTTGACCTGGGAGTTGTGCTAGGTGCACGCTATCATTTTTCAAATCAATTTGGATTATTTACAGAAATAGGCTGGGCTAATGCCGGATTTTTAACCATCGGAACATCATTTACTTTATAAATCTTTTGTAAATTCATATCCAGATTGTAGTACTCCTATTAATAAGGTATGGATAGAATATACAAAATTGCAGTAAGTTTTATCAATGGTTTTGGACCTGTTAATATTAAAAAAGCCATTGCTTACACTGGCAGTATAGAAGCTTTCTTTTCTGAGAAGAAACAAAATCTTCTGAAAATTCCGGGAATAGGTCAGGCTTTTATTCAAAAGCTCGATCGAGAAGCAGCTCTTCTTCAAGCCGAAGAGGAGCTCAAATTTATCGAGCAGAATGAAATTCAAATAGCATTCTACTTAGATGCCGATTATCCACAAAGACTTCTTAATTGTTCCGATTCGCCTTGCACGCTATATTATAAAGGTAATGCAGATTTCAATGCCAGCAGAAACATCAGCATCGTTGGCACAAGAAATGCCAGCGATTACGGAAAAGAACAATGCACCAAACTGGTTAAGGATCTATCAGAAAAATCGATAAAAACTACAATAATTAGTGGTCTGGCTTATGGCATTGACATTTGCGCACACAAAGCTGCCATGCAATATCAACTTCCTACAATTGCCGCTATTGGTCACGGTTTTCAGCAAATGTATCCTGCTCAGCACAGAAACTATGCCGAGGAAATCATCCATAAAGGCGGAGCAATTGTTAGTGAATTCACCTCAAACAGCAAATTCGACCCCAAACACTTTGTCCGACGTAACCGAATAATTGCAGGAATGTCGGATGCAACCATAGTAATAGAATCTGCAAGAAAGGGCGGTTCGTTGGTTACTGCTAATATTGCCAATTCATACAATAGAGATGTATTTGCTTTTCCCGGAAGAATAAGCGACAAATATTCCGAAGGTTGTAATTTTCTCATAAAAACCAACCAGGCTCACTTAATCGAAAACATCAAAGACCTGGAGTATATCCTAGCTTGGGACGATGAAACCAAAAAAGCAAAGGAAATTCAAACGAAACTTTTTGTAGAGCTCACAAAAGAGGAAGAACAAATAATATCAGCACTTCGAGATCTGGAAAAAACACCGATAGATTTGATTTGTTTGAAGAGTTCATTTCCGATGAGTAAGGTGTCAAGTTTGCTCTTAAAATTAGAATTTGATGGCATGGTGAAGTCACATCCGGGAAAAATCTACTCCCTAAATTCCTGAAAATTGTCAATTTTTATGGTTTCATGTTGTAGAACAGAAATCACACCTTTATATCTGTCTGATTTCCTGCGTTTTAATTTTTACGAAAACGTTGTAAAAAAAATCAGCTTTTAATTTGTGATTATTAAAATTTGTATACATTTGACACCAAGAACTAATAATTAAAACACAACAAACAATTTTAATTTCATAACAAGTTTGGATATGGAAGCAAAAATAATTGAATTCATGGATAGCCTTAAGGCTAAAACTCCAGGTGAAGCTGAGTTCCATCAGGCAGTACAAGAAGTAGTAGAAACAGTTTGGGATACTTATGATGCAAATCCTAAGTATAAAGCTGCAAAGATTCTTGAAAAAATGTGTGAGCCTGAGCGCGTAATCATGTTCCGCGTACCATGGATCAACGATAACGGTGAAGTTGAAATCAACCGTGGTTACCGCGTTGAATTCAATAGTGCAATTGGACCTTACAAAGGTGGTTTACGTTTCCACCCTTCTGTAACGTTAAGTGCTTTGAAATTCTTAGGTTTCGAGCAAACTTTCAAGAATTCATTAACTACTCTACCTATGGGTGGTGGTAAAGGTGGTTCAGACTTCAACGCTAAAGGAAGATCAGATAACGAAATCATGCGCTTCTGCCAAAGCTTCATGACTGAGCTTTGCAAGCACATTGGTCCTAACACTGACGTACCAGCAGGTGATATAGGTGTAGGTGGTCGCGAGATCGGATACCTATTCGGACAGTACAAGAGAATCCGTAACGAGTTTACTGGTGTATTAACTGGTAAAGGTCTTGAGTACGGTGGATCATTAATTCGTCCTGAAGCTACTGGTTTTGGTGCTGTATACTTCGCTCAACACATGTTGGCTGAAAACAACGAAGATTTCAAAGGAAAAACTGTTGCTCTTTCAGGATTCGGTAACGTAACTTGGGGTGCTGCTCTTAAATTGGTTGAGCTAGGTGCTAAAGTTGTTACAGTTTCAGGTCCTGACGGATATGTATACGACAAAGAAGGTTTAGATGCTGAAAAGATTGAATACTTATTGGATCTTAGAGCTTCTAACAACGACGTTGTTGCTCCTTACGCTGAAAAATTCGGTGCTGAGTTCTTCCCTGGTAAAAAACCTTGGGAATGTAAAGTTGACCTAGCTTTCCCTTGTGCAATTCAAAACGAATTGAACGAAGAAGATGCTAAGCTATTGGTTGAAAACGGATGTAAGTATGTAGTAGAAACTTCTAACATGGGTTGTACTGCTGAAGCTATGATCTACTTGGTAGAAAATTGCGCATTCGCTCCTGGTAAAGCTGCTAATGCTGGTGGTGTAGCTGTTTCTGGTTTAGAAATGTCTCAAAACTCTATGCGTTACAACTGGTCAGCTGAAGAAGTTGATGAGAAATTGGGTCGTATCATGAAAGATATTCACGATACTTGTGTACGTTTCGGTAAAGAAAACGGTCACATCAACTACGTTAAAGGTGCTAACGTTGGTGGATTCGTTAAAGTTGCTGAAGCTATGCTAGCTCAAGGTTGCGTTTAATATACAATCACGCCTAATATATAAAAAAGCCGGCTCTGCCGGCTTTTTTTTTAACTAATTTCTGTTCCATTTCCTTTTGTATTCCTAGTGCGATTCAATAAGTTTGCACAAAAAGTAAAAACATGAATCTAATCGATACACATTCACATATTTATTCAGAAGATTTTAATGGTGACATTCATCAAATCATTGAAAATTCGAAAGAGGCAGGAGTTGAAAAAATACTTTTACCAAACATCGATTCTGAATCAATTGACCCAATGCACTCTTTGGAAAAAATGTTTCCGGGATATTGTATTCCCATGATGGGCTTACATCCAACATCGGTAAAGGAGAATTATCAGAATGAATTAGACATTTGCAAAAATTGGTTAGATTCGAGGAAATACTGTGCAATCGGTGAAATTGGAATTGATTTGTATTGGGATAAAACATTTGTAAAAGAACAACAAATTGCATTCGATACTCAAATCAATTGGGCTTTAAAATTGAACCTGCCAATCGTAATTCATTCCAGGGAATCTTTCGGTGAAATATTTGAGATTTTAGAGAATTATAAGAATACAAACTTAAAGGGAGTATTCCATAGTTTCTCAGGAAATCTTGAGCAAGCAAACAAAGCTATGGAATTGGGTTTTTTACTTGGTATAAATGGCATCGTAACTTTTAAAAATTCAGGTTTAGACAAAACCCTTGCTGAAGTACCTCTTGAAAAGTTAATACTGGAAACTGATGCTCCTTACCTGGCTCCTGTTCCCAAAAGAGGAAAACGAAACGAAAGCTCATACCTAAAGTACACCGCACAAAAAATAGCAGAAATTTATCAAACCAAAATAGAAAGGGTGGCAGAAATAACCAGCCACAATGCAAGAAATTTGTTCAACTTATAATACCTCTCTCAATGGACAAAAAACAAACTTCTATTCTTATATTATATACCGGAGGTACAATCGGTATGGTAAACGATCCTGAAACAGGTTCGCTAATCCCATTTGATTTCGATCACATCCTAAAACAAGTTCCGGAATTAAAAGAGTTCGGATACGAACTTACTTCCATTGCCTTTGACCCATTAATCGATTCTTCAAATTTAAATCCTGAAGTTTGGATAAAAATTGCAGAACTGATTAAGGAGAACTATAACAACTATGACGGATTTGTGGTTCTTCATGGGACAGATACGATGTCTTTTACCGCATCTGCATTAAGCTTCATGCTTGACAACTTGCAGAAACCAGTAATCTTAACCGGATCGCAACTTCCAATAGGCACATTAAGAACCGACGGTAAAGAAAACCTGATAACTGCTATTGAGATAGCAGCAGCATACAAAAATGGACAAGCAATGGTACCTGAGGTTTGTATTGTTTTCGAGAACCAATTGTTCAGAGGAAACCGAACCACAAAACACAATGCAGAACATTTTAATGCATTCTACTCATACAACTATCCTGATTTGGCAAAAATCGGAATCAATATCAATTACAATTATTCCGCAATCCATTATCCAAGTCATCCAAAACAACTTGAAATTAGCACTGAGTTTGATACCAACATTGCGATTTTAAAAATCTTTCCTGGAATCAATAAACAGGTTGTCGATTCCATTTTAAATATAGAAGGATTAAAAGGAGTTGTAATGGAAACTTATGGTGCAGGCAATGCTCCAACCGATAAATGGTTTATCGACTCCATTAAAGAGGCTATCAACAGAGGAATTGTAGTCTACAACATTACTCAATGCGCAGCAGGAAGTGTTGAAATGGGCTTGTATGAAACAAGTTTAGAACTACTTAAGGCAGGTGTAGTAAGCGGACACGACATCACTACTGAGGCTGCAATTGGCAAACTCATGTTCATCTTAGGTAAAAAGCTTGACATGGAACAAACCAAATTGCTTTTAAATAAATCTCTAAAGGGCGAATTAAGCCAATAGAATATTTGTTTTTCACATTTTTTTTGTAATTTGGTGCACTGTTTAAAGCTTTCTATATTACATAAATACCTAATCGAAGGTTGTTGAAAGCATTAAAAACAGAATAGTTTTAAAGAATAATACACAAACAACTAAGGAATTAGTTGTGTATGAGATCGCAATCGTTTAATTTTGTAAAAAATAATTTCGTTAATTAAAATTTGAAAAACAGACTATGAAAAAGTTATTTGCATTTATAGCAGTTATCGGGATGCTAAGCTTAGGAGCATCATCTTATGCAGTTGCTCAGGATGAGACAGCAGAAACTGTAGACACAACTCAGGTTGCAGAAGAAACGACTGTTGAAGAGCCTGCAGCTCCAGTTTTGGAAGAAGAAGCTATCGAAAGCACATCTTTCCACAAAGTTGTTAAGAAGCAATTCATCCAAGGTGGTGCAATGTTTATGAGCTTCGTATTGCTAGCTCTTATCTTAGGTCTTGCTTTGTCAATTGAAAGAATCATTTACTTGAACCTTTCAACTACAAACACTAAGAAATTAATTGCTAACCTTGAAGATGCATTAAACAACGGTGGTGTTGAAGCTGCTAAAGAAGTTTGTAGAAATACTCGTGGTCCTATCGCAAGCATTTTCTACCAAGGTCTTGACCGTATCGACGAAGGTATTGAAGTAGTAGAAAAATCAGTTGTTTCTTACGGATCAGTTCAAATGGGTCTATTAGAAAAAGGTCTTTCTTGGATTGGTTTGATGATCGGTTTGGCTCCTATGTTAGGATTTATGGGTACTGTAATCGGTATGATTGACGCTTTCGACTCAATTCAGTCTATGGGTACTATTTCTCCAGCAGCTGTAGCAGGTGGTATTAAAATCGCTTTGATTACAACTGTATCTGGTTTGATCGTAGCAATGATCCTTCAAGTATTCTACAACTACTGTACTGCTAAAGTTGACAGTATTGTAAACAACATGGAAGATGCTTCAATCTCTCTTCTAGATATCCTTGTAAAATACAACATGAAAAAATAATTATAGACTATGTCAAATACATTGAGTAAATATTTAAATATTCTTACCTATGTAATGATTGGTCTAACAGCTATTTTTGTGATCATGTTTTACTTAGGTGGAGAAATCCCAAACCAAGCACACACAACTCCAGTTTACACTGATCTTTTGATCAACTGGGCTAAAGTATTGTTTATTGCATCAGCTGCATTATCAATTCTATTCCCAATCGTTCAGATCGTTGTTAACCCTAAAGGAGCTCTTAAAGGTTTGATGGGATTAGTAGTACTTGGATTAGTAGTCCTTGTATCATACAGCATGTCAGACGCTACTTTGTTAGACCTACCAGGTTATACAGGTACTGACAACAACCCTGCTTCACTTCAATTTGCAGACACAGTACTTTACACTATGTACATCTTAGGTATAGGAACTGTAGCTTCAATTGTAGTTACTGAAATTATTAGAAGATTACGTTAAGAATATGATCCGAATTTACGGATTCGGATCGCAATACCTTTATTATGGCAAGAAAAACACCAGAGATTAACTCAAGTTCGATGGCCGATATTGCATTCTTGTTGCTGATTTTCTTCTTGGTATCAACTACTATGGATGTGGATACTGGTATCTATAAAAAGTTACCTCCTATCCCTGAAAAACAAGAAACACCAGAAGATATTAAGGTAAAAAAACGTAATGTTTTAGCGATATTGGTAAACCGTAACGATGAGTTGTTGGTGAATGGTGAACTTTTGGACATTTCACAATTGCGTGAAAAAACCAAAGAGTTTATCCTGAATCCAAACAATAGTGATGAACTTCCTGAAAAACAAGTTAAAACAGTTCCATATTTTGGAGATGTTATGGTTTCGAAAGGATTGGTTTCATTGCAGAACGACCGCGGTACGAGTTACGAAATGTATATTAGAGTTCAGGATGAGCTAGCCATTGCTGCTCGTGAATTAAAAGACGAAAAAGCAATGTCTAAATGGGGAAAAGTTTACAGTGAGTTGGATAAAGAACAACAAGATGCTGTAAAGAAATATGTCCCAATGGCAATTTCCGAGGCTGAACCTAAAAACGTAGGAGGGAAAAGATAATGTCAAAATTTAGAAAAGAAGGAGGCAAAGAACTTCCAGAAATTTCAACAGCGTCACTTCCTGATATCGTATTTATGCTTCTATTCTTCTTCATGGTATCAACTACCATGCGTGATGTAGAATTGAACGTAAGCTATCTACAGCCACAAGCTAAGGAATTGACAAAGCTAGAGAAAAAGGACTTGGTAAGTAACATCCATGTAGGTGTTCCTTTAAGAAAATACCAAAAAACTTTTGGTACTGAATCAAGAATCCAGCTGAACGATCAGTTTGCAACTGTTGACGATATTCAATCTTTCATTGCTTCGGAAAGAGAAGCAAGAAAAGAAGAATTACGTAACAAGTTGACAACCTCTCTAAAAGTTGACAGATACACAAAAATGGGTATCATTGTTGACATCAAACAAGAGTTAAGAAAAGCAAGTGCTTTGAAGCTGAACTATTCAGCTCTTCAAGGTGCTGACGAAAACTAAAAATTTTCGCGCTTAAAATATAAAAGGAGTCCATTAGGGCTCCTTTTTTTATGCAATGAATTGTATAGTATAAAAAAAAAGCTTGGAAATACATCCAAGCTTTGTGACCCGTACAGGATTCAAACCTGTGACCTTCAGAACCGGAATCTGATGTTCTATTCAGCTAAACTAACGGGCCAATGTGTGCACAAATTTAAAAAATTATTTTGTTCTCCTTTCCTACTCCAACATTCAATCTGTAATTGATTTTCAATAACTCTTCTAATCCTCTATTAACCAATTTTTAATAATAACATCAGTTCACTCAAAAACAGCCCTTTTATTTATAAACTTTTACTAATTTTGCGGACTGAATACATTGAAATAACCATATTTTATCAAAATATTACAATGGAGTACACATTTAAAGAAATAGAACAAAAATGGCAGAAGTACTGGAACGACAATAAAACCTACAAGGTTGATGTCGATGCAGACAAGCCAAAATTTTATGTGCTTGATATGTTCCCATACCCATCAGGAGCGGGATTACATGTTGGTCACCCACTAGGTTACATTGCATCTGATATCTATTCTCGTTACAAAACCCTCAAAGGTTTTAATGTACTCCACCCAATGGGATACGATGCATACGGATTGCCTGCAGAGCAATATGCAATCCAAACTGGGCAACACCCGGCAATTACCACAGAGCAAAACATTACACGCTATAGAGAACAATTGGATAAAATTGGCTTTTCATTCGATTGGGACAGAGAAGTGCGCACTTGTAATCCTGAATATTACAAATGGACACAATGGGCATTTATTCAAATGTTCAACCACTATTTCGATAACGAGACAGAAAAAGCTCAACCAATTTCAGCATTGGTAGCAAAATTCGAAGCAGAAGGAAATGCAAATGTAAATGCTGCTTGTTCTGAAACTGAAATTTTTACAGCTGAACAATGGAAAGCTTTATCAAATACAGCACAGCAGGAAATTCTTTTGAATTATCGCCTGGCTTACCTTGCGGATACAATGGTAAACTGGTGTCCTGAATTAGGAACTGTTTTAGCCAACGATGAAGTAAAAGATGGTTTATCCGAACGTGGAGGACATCCAGTAGTTCAAAAGAAAATGCGTCAATGGTCACTTCGAGTATCTGCTTATGCAAAAAGATTACTTGATGGTCTTGACAATTTGGAATGGACAGATTCTTTGAAGGAAATTCAGAAGAACTGGATTGGTCGTTCTGTTGGTGCAGAGGTGAATTTTGGAGTGAAAGATTCCGATATCAAAATGGAAATCTTCACCACTCGTCCCGACACCATCTTTGGAGTTACTTTTATGGTATTGGCACCAGAAAGTGAATTGGTTGATACTTTAACCACTACTGAGTGCAGAGAAAAAGTTGATGCATATATTGAAGCTACCAAGAAAAGAACCGAAAGAGAACGTTTGGCTGATGTAAAAACAGTTAGCGGTGAGTTCACAGGTGCTTATGCAATTCACCCATTCACAGGAGAAGAAATTCCAATTTGGGTAAGCGATTACGTGTTGGCTGGATATGGAACTGGAGCTATTATGGCAGTACCTGCTCATGATAGCCGTGACTACTCATTTGCCAAACATTTTGATTTACCAATCATCCAGGTTGTTTCTGGTGGTGATATTTCGGAGGAATCATATGATGCCAAGGAAGGAAAATCGATGAACTCTGATTTCCTAAACGGATTAGATGTTAAAGATGCGATTGTAAAAGCAAATGAAGAGGTAGAAGCAAGAGGCTTAGGAAAGAAAAAAATAAATTATAGATTGAGAGATGCGATTTTCTCTCGTCAGAGATATTGGGGTGAACCATTCCCAGTGTATTTCAAAGAAAACATGCCATACATGATGGAAATGGATCAGTTGCCTTTGGAATTACCAGAAATTGACAAGTACTTGCCAACTGAAAGTGGGGAACCACCATTGGGACGTGCTAAAGATTGGAAAACAGCAGATGGTCACCCAATTGAATTGAATACAATGCCTGGTTTTGCAGGATCATCAGCATATTATTTGCGTTATATGGATCCACGCAATAACGATGCGCTAGTTTCTAAGGAAGCAAATGAATACTGGCAAGATGTTGACTTGTATATCGGTGGAACTGAGCATGCAACTGGTCACTTGATTTATTCACGTTTCTGGAACAAGTTCTTATTCGATATCAACGAAGTTTGCAAAGATGAGCCTTTCAAGAAATTGATCAACCAAGGAATGATTCAAGGGCGTTCGAACTTTGTTTACAGAGTTAAGAACACCAACAAATTTGTTTCTTATGGATTGAGAAAAGAGCACGATACCACTGCAATTCACGTTGATGTAAACATCGTGAAGAATGATGTATTGGATACAGAAGCTTTCAAAGCCTGGAGACCAGAATTTAAGGATGCTGAATTTATTCTTGAAGATGACAAATACATCTGCGGATGGGCTGTTGAAAAAATGTCGAAATCGATGTTCAACGTTGTTAACCCGGATGTAATTGTAGAAGAATATGGTGCTGACACACTTCGTTTGTACGAAATGTTCCTTGGACCATTGGAAGCTCACAAACCTTGGGATACTAATGGTATTGATGGTGTTCACAAATTCTTAAAGAAACTTTGGAGATTATTCTACAAAGGTGAAAACTTTGAAGTTTCTGATGCTGAACCTACAAAAGATGAATTAAAAGTTCTTCACAAAACCATCAAGAAAATTCAGGATGATATCGAAAGATTTTCTTTCAACACATCAATTTCTGCTTTCATGATTTGTGTGAACGAATTAAGTAGCTTAAAGTGTAACAATAAGGCTGTACTAGAAGATTTCTTAAAGCTTCTTGCTCCTTTCGCACCGCATATTTCAGAAGAATTGTGGAACAAATGTGGCAACAAGGATAGTATAACCAAAGCAAGTTTCCCTGAATTCAATGAAAGCTTTGTTGCTGAAGATACTCATTCATACCCAGTGTCATTTAATGGTAAAATGAGGTTTAAGCTAGAGCTGTCACTAAGTATGAGTAAGGATGAAATTGAACAGGAAGTCCTGAATTGTGAACAGGCTCAAAAATGGATTGATGGAAAAACACCTAAGAAGGTAATTATCGTTCCTAAAAAAATCATCAACATAGTAGTATAAAGTAGAAAACAATAAGCACAATTTATAATCAGGCTTCGTTTTTCTAATAAACGGAGCCTTTTTTCTTCACATTGAATTATTTTTAAATTACAATGAAATTCTCTATTAATGAATTAAAATCATATGCTATTATTACACTTGGTTTGTGTGTTTATAGCTTTGGATGGACTGCATTTTTGATTCCTTCAGAAATTGTAGCAGGAGGTGCCGGTGGTATTGGGACCCTTATTTATTACGCATCAGGTGAGACAATTCCTGTTGGGTACTCCTATCTTGTAATTAATGTTTTTTTAATTTTAATTGCTTTACGTGTACTTGGGAGCAAATTCGGGATAAAAACCATATTTGGAATTGTTGTAGGTTCCCTTTTATTAACATTGCAACAAAGAGTATTTTCAGAACCTCTGGTAGATGACAAATTTATGGCAACCATTATTGGAGGAATCCTAGGCGGTGCTGGTATTGGAATCACTTTTACACAAGGAGGAAGTACAGGAGGAACTGATATTATTGCAATGATGGTAAACAAATATTACAATATCAGTCCTGGCAGAATCATTCTCTATTTAGATATTTTTATCATTGCATCTTCCTATTTTCTTTTTAAAGATATTTCTACCATTGTATATGGATACGTAGTAATGGGCGTTGCTGCTTATACCATAGATATGATGATTTCCGGTTCAAAACAATCGGCTCAGCTTTTTATTATTTCCAAAAACTACGAAGAAGTTGCAGCTAAATTAAGCGAAGAAACCGGACGTGGACTCTCTATGGTGCATACAACAGGTTGGTATACTCGTGAGGAAACCAAGATGTTAATGCTTGTAATTAGGAAGCATGAAACGCAGAACGTATTTAAAGTAATTAAGGAAGTAGATCCACAAGCATTTATCTCCATGGGAAGTGTAATGGGCGTTTACGGATTAGGTTTTGAAGAAATTAGAGCATAAAAGAAAAAATAATGGCTACTCAGAAAATCAGTTTATCAGAAAACATTCGTTCCTATTTAATTATTACCATAGGATTGCTTATTGGTTCTTTGGCATGGACCGGTTTTATAATACCATCTGGAATTGTAGGATCGGGCGTAAGTGGAATTGCAACCATGATATATTTTGTAACCGGAATAAAGGTTGGTTATAGTGTATTTTTAATCAATACAGTATTTCTACTGATATCATTACGTGTACTTGGCTTCTCTTTTGGAATAAAAACATTGTATGGAATTACCGTAATTTCATTTTTCCTATGGTTGTTTCAATCCATTATCACCGAACCTCTGGTTTCCGACAGGTTTATGTGTGCTATCATTGGAGGTATTATGGCTGGCGCTGGTGCAGGAATGATCTTATCGCGTGGTGGAAGCACAGGCGGCACCGACATTCTGGCCATGATGATAAACAAGTACAAGAACTACAGTCCGGGCCAGTTGCTTTTAACTATCGACGTAATAATAATATCATCCTCTTATTTTTTGGAGAATTCCATAGAACAGGTTGTATACGGATTTGTTACCATGGGAGTAAGTGCTTATTGTGTAGATATGATTATTGAAGGAAGCAAGCAGTCTGTTCAAATAATAATATTTACACAAAAACCTGAATTAATTCGCAAGGAAGCAATTCACAATTTAGATCAAGGACTTACTGTAATAAATGCAACTGGAGGCTATAGTAATGAGGATGTAAAAATCCTAATGCTTCTGGCCAAAAAACGTGATTCACAGACCATTTTAAATATGATAAAGCATGTAGATCCAGATGCATTCATATCTATGGGCAGTGTAATGGGCGTTTACGGTCAAGGTTTCGACAAGATCAAATCTTAAAACTTAAAAAAGCTTAAAACCTACAATCCTTAGATTATCCAGTTGTGTGACTATAAAAATAGTTATACCTTTAGGCTCGAATTCAAAATTTCCTAAATGAAAAAGTTCTTCAACTATAAAACTCTAATTATTGCAGCGCTTGTAATGATTGGTCTCTTTCTTTTTAAAAACTTTAAATCAGATGTACCTGAAGAAGTAAAAAGCGATAGTCATGAAATGATCGATTCAACCGCATTAGAACCTGTTAATTTAAAATATGGCTTTCCAATTGATGATTTTGAACATGAAGAGGGCAAAGTAAAGAGAAACCAGAGTTTGTCTACAATTCTAAGACAATACGATGTTTCATATGCTGCAATCGATAAAATTGCAAAAAAAGCCAAAAAAGTTTTTAATGTAAGACGAATTAAATCGGGACGCGAATATTCAGTTTTATTCTCTAAGGATAGCTTAAGAACTCCAGAGTACTTTGTATACGAAAACACACCCGTAGAATATATTGTTTTTGATTTACGAGATACTTTGCATGTATACAAAGGGGAAAAAGAGATTATTTACAAGCGTAGACAAATCAAAGGAACCATTGAAAGTTCGCTTTGGAATGCCATGGTTGAAGCTAATGCAGATCCTGTTTTATCCATCGAATTATCTGAAATCTATGCCTGGACAATAGATTTTTTTGGAATTGGTAAAGGCGATGAGTTCAATATCATTTATGAAGAAGCTTTTGTAGATGATAAACCAATAAGTGATATCAAAGTACTTGCCGCCAACTTTATTCATCACAAATCAGATAATTATGCTTTTGCTTTTAAAGAAGGTGATAAAGATGGATTTTTCGATGAAGAAGGAAAAAGCTTACAAAAGGCATTTTTAAAAGCACCATTGCGTTATTCCAGAATCAGTTCCAGATTTTCTAACCGCAGATACCACCCTGTTTTAAAAAGATACAGATCTCATCATGGGGTTGATTATGCTGCACCAACTGGAACTCCGGTTCACACAATTGGCGATGGAGTGATTATTAAGAAAGGCTACCAAAAAAGAGGCGGCGGAAGATATTTAAAAATAAAACACAACAGTGTATACACCACAACCTATATGCATTTATCCCGTTTTGCCAAAGGAATGAACACAGGTGTTAGGGTAAAACAAGGTCAAACCATTGCTTATGTAGGTTCTTCAGGCTTATCAACAGGGCCACATCTCGATTTTAGGGTACATAAAAATGGAAGTCCAATTAATCCATTAAGAATGAAATCACCTCCTGTAGCTCCCGTTAAGAAAGAAAATCAGGCTCAATTTGAAGCTCTTAAAAACAAATTGATGCAAGAATTGAATGGATTAGACAGTATTCCTGAGCCATTACTTCCTGATTCAATAAATAATACACTTACATCTACAAAGGAAGAGACAGTCCAAAAATAATAACCTGAGTTCGCTTAAAAATAATAGAGCAATTACATTAAAGTAATTGCTCTATTATTTTTGGGAAGTGTTCATATTCCAATTTGTGAACTTTATTTGCAACATCCTCGGCTGTATCATCAGGTTCGACCGCACATTTGGCTTGAAATACAATTTCACCTTCGTCGTATTTCTCACTTACCATGTGTATGGTAATTCCTGATTCTGATTCGCGATTTTCTACTACCGATTTGTGAACATTCATACCATACATCCCTTTCCCACCATATTTTGGCAACAAAGCCGGATGTATATTTACAATTCTACCTGAATATTCTTTTAGCAAATTAGTGGGAATCAACCATAAAAACCCAGCCAACACAATAAAATCAACTTGCTTTTCTTTTAAATAATCTACCACTTTTGATGTTTCCTTAAAGTCTGATTTAGAAAAAACTAAAGAAGGAATTTTTAACTTTTCGGCTCGATTTAGCACAAAAGCATTAGAATTATTTGTAAGAACACAAGCAATCTTAACATTCGAATTATTTTTAAAATACAATGCTATATTCTCTACGTTAGTTCCTGACCCCGAAGCAAATAAGGCGATTCTTTTCATGGTAAATATGTTGTTTAAAAAGTATGTTCAAAGGTATATAAAAGCCATTGGATGTAAAATAATTTCGCTAGAAAAGGAAAAAGAATTACATTTGTCCCCAACTTTGTGAAAAAGATTTGAATTTTTTCAAGTAAATTTATTTCTTTGCACAGTTGAAAATTAATTAGTTTAATATTAATCATTTAAATTTTAAAGTTATGTCTGATATTGCATCTAGAGTAAAAGCTATCATTGTTGATAAGTTGGGTGTAGACGAAACTGAAGTAACTCCAGAAGCTAGCTTCACTAACGATCTAGGAGCTGACTCATTGGATACAGTTGAGCTAATCATGGAATTCGAAAAAGAGTTTAACATCGCTATTCCAGATGATCAAGCAGAAAACATCGGTACAGTAGGTGACGCTGTTTCTTACATCGAAGAAAACGCTAAGTAATTATTAACCAGACCCTTTTTTATGGAATTTAGAAGAGTAGTTGTAACTGGGCTCGGAACAATTAACCCTATTGGTAATAGTATTGCCGAATATTGGGAGAATTTGGAGAATGGTGTAGGCGGTGCTGGAATGATCACTCATTTCGATGCCTCTAAATTCAAGACCCAGTTCGCTTGCGAAGTTAAAAATTTCGATGCTAAAGAGCATTTTGATCGTAAAGAGGTTCGCAAACTGGATTTATATACTCAGTATGCACTTGTAGCTGTTAAAGAAGCTATGGCTGATTGCGGTTTAGATCTTGAGTCGGAAGATTTAACAAAAGCCGGAGTAATTTGGGGTTCTGGTATCGGCGGTATTAAAACTTTCTTAGATGAAGTTAAAGGATATGCAAACGGGGATGGAACTCCTCGTTTCTCTCCGTTTTTCATCCCTAAGATGATTTCTGATATTGCTGCCGGCCATATTTCGATGAAGTATGGATTCCAAGGACCAAACTACGGTACAGTTTCTGCATGCGCCTCCTCTTCACACGCAATTATTGATGCGATGAACTACATCCGTCTAGGTAAAGCTGATGTCTTTATCACAGGTGGATCTGAAGCATCAGTAAATGAAGCAGGATTAGGTGGTTTTAATTCAATGCAGGCATTGTCTACTAACAATGATGAGTTTGAAACTGCATCTCGTCCGTTCTGTAAAACTCGTGACGGTTTCGTTATGGGTGAAGGAGCAGGCTGTTTAATTCTAGAAGAATATGAACATGCCAAAGCACGAGGAGCTAAGATTTATGCTGAAGTTGTTGGTGGAGGAATGTCCGGTGATGCTTATCACCTTACTGCAACTCACCCTGAAGGTAGAGGAGCCATTAACTCAATGAATATGGCTTTGAATGACGCTGATTTGAAACCAGAAGATATCGACTATATCAATGTTCACGGAACATCAACTCCAGTTGGTGATATTCCTGAAACTAAGGCGGTACAAACTGTTTTCGGCGAGCATGCATATAAATTAAACATTAGTTCTACAAAATCGATGACAGGACACTTGTTAGGTGCTGCAGGATCTGTTGAAGCAATTGCTAGTATCTTAGCAATGAACAACCAAACAGTTCCTCCTACCATCAATCACAAGGAGCAAGATCCACAAATCGATGAAAGACTAAACCTTACACTTCACAAAGCTCAAAAGCGCGAAATCAGAGCTGCTTTGAGTAATACTTTTGGTTTTGGCGGACACAATGCATCCGTAATTTTCAAATCATTTAGTGAATAATTTGTGATTAAGTCTATTATTCAATCCATAAAACTTTTTTTCTTTCCTAGGAGGGAGTTTTATGGATTGTTATTTGATTTTCTAGGGTTTTATCCTAACAAACCCGACTTGTATGAATTGGCTTTCATACACAAATCGGCCAGTATACCTAAGAATGGCTTTAACATGAATAATGAACGTCTGGAATATCTGGGCGATGCAATTCTTGGTGCCGTAATTGCCGATATCCTTTACAAGTATTTCCCTAACAAAGACGAAGGTTTCCTAACTCAAATTCGTTCTAAAATTGTTAGTCGCGAATCGCTAAACAAACTTGCCCTTAAAATTGGCTTGGATAATCATGTTGTATCTAATGTAAATATGAATAACAACAAACATATTTATGGAGATGCATTCGAAGCTTTAATTGGAGCAATTTATCTTGACCAGGGGTATCTTAAAACCCGTACTTTTATCGAAGATAAAATCTTTAAGAAATATATCAATTTGGAAGAAGTTGTGACAGTAGAAACCAACTTTAAGAGCAAATTGATTGAATGGGCACAAAAGAATAAAAAAGACGTTTTCTTCGACACACAAGAAGATGGTGTTGATAAGACATTGCGTTTGCCTTTATTTATTTCTGAAGTTGAAGTAGAGGAAGTAAAAATGGGTAAAGGTATTGGTACTTCAAAGAAAGAAGCACAGCAGAAAGCTGCTCGTGAAGCCTTGAAAAGAATCAACCAGAAAGAACTGGCATCCTAATTCAATTTATCCTTTGTATTATTAAAATTCTTCAGGTGATTTAATAAATCAAGCTGACAGGAATTGCCATGTCTAAATGTAAGCATATTTTGGTGAATACCAGATACAAAAAAAAGGACGGTAACCACAACCGCCCTTTCATCTAACTATTAACCAAAATTTTTAATCAAGGAGATTGTTCCTTATAGATTCGCTCTCCGATAGCAAATATAGTATCAAATTATAAACTTCAAATACCTTTTCAGTAAAAATTTGTTGAAATAACGAATTTTTCCACTAATTATAATCAATCCTAATTTAGAGAAGCTATATTTCATTAAAATATTCTAATTTCCTGATCAATAACAAACTTATACATCACTTGTGTTAAAGATTGTTAAGTCGTAATTGTAGGATAATGATTTTTTTATCTTTGTATACGTGAAACAAGCATGATTAAAATAATTATTCAAAACACACTACAGTAATTGTTTTTATCTTGCAGCTTCCTCCCGGTAATATTGGGATGACTAATGGAAGAAAATAAAAAAAGATGAATCAGAAGTACATTTGGTTAGTTACGATTGTTTTGTGTATATCATTGTTTGGATTGATATTGGTCCAAATAAAATACTTTCAATCTGCATCAAAACTTAAAGAAGAACAATTTGCTTTAACCGTTAGCAAAGCTTTAGATCAAGTTGTTAAAAAGTTGGAACATGATGAAAAATGGCATTCTATCGTAAAGGGGAATGGCACGAATAGCTCTGGTACTTCCGGACAAACTTCCATCATAAATGAAAGTTCCAAGTTTACCTATACCATGGATCCAAAACACGATATGTTGACCTTTAGTATTTCTCATGAGAACAAAAATATTAATATCGCTTCAGGACCATTAAAATCAGGTGGATTAGCAAATTTTCAGCAGCAATTCAATAAAGCCCTAAAAAATAGTGGGGGTAATATTGGTCAATTTGCATCCAAACTAAGAAATGAAAATTTAAAACTAAACGATCGTATTGATCTTAAGGAACTTCCAAAACTAATAAAGCAAATACTGCGAGATAATGGTATTAATTTAAATTTCGAATATGCCGTCAAAGTAAACAATATCAAATTTGAAACTGCATCGAAAAATTACTTTAGGAATCCATCGGTCATCAGGTATACAAAATTAATGTTTCCAAATGATGTTTTTGCCAGTTCAAATGTTTTACACATTTATTTTCCTGGCCAACAAAAGCATATGATTCAATACACCATGCTGTTTCCTTCATTTATTCTTACATTGGTATTGATACTTTGCAGTGCTTTTACAATTTTCATCATCTTCCGCCAAAAAAAATTGTCGAAAATCAAAAACGATTTTATCAACAATATGACTCACGAGTTTAAAACTCCGATTTCAACAATATCATTGGCATCACAAATGTTGAAAGACAATAGTGTTGCAACCACACAAAGCTTTATCGATCATATTGCAAAAATCATTAACGATGAAAGTAAACGATTAACTTACCAGGTTGAAAAAGTATTGCAAATGGCAGTATTTAATGAAGCCAGAATGAAGTTAAAGTTGAAACCTATAAGTGTTCATAAAATAATTCAAAATTTATTACCTAACTTTACTATTAGAGCAGAAGATAAAAGTGGTAACATGTATCAAAATTTAGACGCCAGCCAGGATACAATTATGGCGGACGAGGTTCATGTTAGCAATGTTATCTCAAACCTGTTGGACAATGCAATTAAATATTGCAAGGACAATCCGGAAATCAGTATCAGTACCAGAAACAAAGACAAGGGTATTGTTATTTCGATTACTGATAATGGCATTGGAATATCGAAAGAAGATCAGAAAATGGTTTTCGAGCGCTTTTTCCGTGTTCATACAGGCAACGTGCACGATGTAAAAGGATTTGGCTTGGGCTTATCCTATGTGAAGAAAGTTGTTGATGCACACAATGGTGAAGTAAATGTAGACAGTGTTCTCGAAAAGGGATCCAAATTTGAAGTATATCTTCCTTTAAAAAAATAGACGCAATGGAACAAGTTAAAATCTTATTAGCCGAGGATGATGCGAATCTAGGCCTTTTGCTTAAAGAATATTTAATCGCTAAAAATTATAACACTACTCTTTGCGAAGATGGTGACAAAGCTTACGATGAGTTCTTGAAGAATCCATACGACCTGTGCATTTTTGATATCATGATGCCTCATCGGGATGGTTTTACACTTGCAAAGGATATTCGTTTAATCAATAGCGAAATTCCAATTATCTTTCTTACTGCAAAATCGATGAAAGAAGATGTTCTGGAAGGTTTCAAACTTGGTGCTGATGATTATATGACCAAGCCATTTAGTATGGAAGAACTTTTGGTAAGAATAGAAGCTGTATTGAGACGAACTTCGGGAGTAAAACCTGAAAACAACCAGGAAGAATTTAAATTGGGTCGTTATACTTTCGATGCTAAAAAGCAATATTTGGTTGATGGAGATGAAACCATTAAACTAACAACCAAAGAATCGGAACTTTTAAAGCTACTTTGCAACAATGTAAATAAGGTATTGGAGCGAAACCTGGCATTAAAAACCATTTGGTCCGACGATAATTATTTCAATGCGCGTAGTATGGATGTTTACATTACAAAACTTCGTAAACACTTAAAGGAAGAGCCAAGCATCGAAATTATAAACGTTCACGGTAAAGGTTATAAACTGATAATGTAATCCACCAGATATCAAAAAAGCTGCTTTAAAAAGCAGCTTTTTTTTGATTATGAGGGCAAGAAACTACTCCTTTTGTTTCTTCGATTTCTTTCTTTTAATCTTTTTCACCTTCTTTCCATCCTTCTCCTCTACCGTAACCTCAACATCCACTTCGTGATCTCCATGTTTCTCAATCCAAACATTGTCTTTGCCCGAACTCTTAATTTTAATAATTTTCACACCATCCTCCTCAGTAATTTCAACATCGTCGGAATCTTGAATGATGATAATTTTTTCTGCTTTTTTCCCATGAAATGGAAGTACATTTAATTTGTGTTTACCTCCTTTAAGCATTTCAATATGGATGTCTTTCGAAATACAAGAATCACCTGAGTGAAAAATAAAATCCTTATCCGGGAACTTAAATTTCTTCATTATTCTTATTGCATCCCCATCAAAAGTAGAGTCGACATTAAAAACAAAGCTCTCGATCATTTTGGAATGCTTTCCATGCTTTTTATCATCATTAGAATACCAAACCATATGCTTTCTCATTAAAGAGTCTGGCACACCCTTTAATTCAATAATTTTCATGATTTCATCATGATCTTTATGCTCGTAGAAAATCGTATCGATAACAGTTTCTTTTCCATCTTCAACCACTTTAACCTTTACATGTACCTCATGTTTTTCCTTTTTCTTATCCTTCTCTTGAGCGAAAGTAACTTGTGACATCAACAAAACAGCACAACACAGGCTTAGTAAGAGTCTAAATCGTTTCATAACCATTGTATTTAAATTTGACTTGAATTATCTACTTTCAAAATTATCATACAACTGAAAAAAAGGCAGTTAAGCTTTAGCTAAAAAGAGTTAAGGAAAGGTTAAAATAGCGATCAGCAGTCAGCTTTCAGCTACTAGCCCCAAGCTATAAAACTTATTACGCTTAAAATTGTTATTATAAGCCTCTTTAGCGCTTGGAGTAAAAAAAAAGCTGTCCGAAAAATCGAACAGCTTTGTATATTTTTTTATGCTGACAGGATCTCCGAACGCTGTCAGATTACATTATTAGTCTAACTTAAGAACCGCAAGGAAAGCTTTCTGAGGTACTTCTACGTTACCCACCTGCTTCATACGCTTCTTCCCTTTTTTCTGCTTTTCCAAAAGTTTACGCTTACGCGTGATATCACCACCATAACATTTAGCAGTTACATCTTTACGAACAGCCTTAACAGTTTCACGAGAAATAATTTTGGCTCCAATTGCCCCTTGAATGGCAATATCAAACTGCTGTCTTGGAATCAATTCTTTCAGCTTCTCACACATTCTTCTACCGAATGCCTGTGCATTATCGAAGTGAATTAAAGTAGAAAGTGCATCCACACCTTCACCATTCAACAGAATGTCCAGTTTTACCAATTTTGCAGGACGGAATCCAATCTGGAAATAATCGAAAGAAGCATATCCTTTCGAAATACTTTTTAGCTTATCGTAGAAATCGAATACAATCTCACCCAATGGCATTTCGTAAGTCAGCTCTACCCTGTCGCTGGTCAAGTATTGCTGATTGGTCATGATACCACGTTTGCTCATACAAAGTGTCATCAACGGACCAACAAACTCCGATTTAGAGATAATCTGAGCTCGAATAAATGGCTCCTCGATATAATCCAATGCATTCGGATCTGGCATATCTGATGGATTGTGCATCTCGAACTCATCACCTTTCTTGGTGTGTGCAATATACGATACGTTAGGAACCGTGGTAATTACGTTCATATCGAACTCACGATCCAAACGTTCCTGAACAATTTCCATGTGCAATAGTCCCAGGAATCCACAACGGAAACCAAAACCAAGTGCCAATGACGATTCCGGCTCAAAAGTCAGGGAAGCATCATTCAGCTTCAATTTCTCCATTGCTGCACGCAAATCTTCATAATCTTCCGAATCGATTGGGTAAACCCCGGCAAATACCATTGGTTTTACTTCCTCGAAACCTTCAATGGCTGCATCGCAAGGATTCGCTTTGTGTGTAATGGTATCCCCTACCTTTACCTCGGTTGATGTTTTAATACCCGAAATGATATAACCTACATCACCCGTTTTCAGAACCTTTCTTGGTTCCTGAGTCAAACGCAGCACACCAATTTCATCGGCCTGGTATTCCTTCTCGGTATTTACGAATTTTACCAAATCACCTTTGCTGATTTCACCATTCAAAATACGAATGTAGGTAATGATACCACGGAACGAATTGTATTCCGAATCAAAAATCAAAGCTTGCAATGGTGCATCAGGATCTCCTTCCGGAGCTGGAACACGATCAACAATGGCTTCCAATATATCAGGAACTCCCTCACCGGTCTTTCCACTGGCAGCCAAAATCTCACTCTCATCACATCCCAACAAATCCACAATCTGATCCTTCACGTCTTCAGGATTCGCATTTGGCAAGTCAATCTTGTTCAAGACCGGAATAATTTCCAAATCATTTTCGATTGCCAAATAAAGATTGGATATGGTTTGTGCCTGAATTCCCTGGGTAGCATCAACAATCAACAATGCTCCTTCGCAGGCAGCAATCGATCTTGACACCTCGTAAGAGAAGTCAACGTGACCCGGTGTATCAATCAGGTTTAAGGTATACTTTTCACCATCGCGCATATAATCCATTTGGATTGCATGACTCTTGATGGTAATCCCACGCTCGCGCTCCAAATCCATATCATCTAGTACCTGCGCCTGCTTTTGGCGGTCGGTAATGGTGTTGGTAACGTCTAACAAACGATCGGCCAAGGTAGATTTACCGTGGTCGATGTGGGCTATGATGCAAAAATTTCGAATGTTCTTCATTGTCAATTACGAATTACGATCCCGATAGCTATCGGGAATAAATTACCAATTAGAAGTTACAAATTACGAAAGTTTTATCCCGATTCGTAATTCGCAAATATAAATTCCTAATTGAATCCGCAAAGATATTTAATTCCTTGGACTTTGGAAAGTTGAATTGCGAAATCGCATCGAAGAAATTGGGAATTAAGAAAATGTGATGATTCCCAGCAAAAAAAGTAGCAACTTGAAGTCTGCAAGCAGCATGACAAGCATGAAAAATGCATTCTCTTCTCGTTCTTTAAGAAGGTAGTAAATATTTTATCGAGCCATCCACACCCCCAAGAACTCACCCATTTCGAAAACCTGCATGCCTACAATGGTCATCAATGCAAATAAACAGGTCAACTCTTCCTTGCTCAATTTTATTCTCTTCATCGTATTCTAAATTTTAAATTTCTTTTTTAAGGTTCTTCCGATAAGCAACAAGCCTATTCCAATACCATTGCATAACAATCCCATTATTAAATACAAAGGATCTGCACCTGCCAATATTCTTGTGATTAGGTATAAACCTATAAAGAAAAGAAGAGTTGACAGAATAAGTATAATTGTAGAAAATTCCTTCATAACGTAATATGTGTTAAATATACTAATTCTTTTTAGTATACCATTCATACCGCTCAACAGAATAATAATTAATAACGATAATTTAAAATAAATTGCCACTTTATTCTAAGTGAGAATCACATTTACTGCTAATATACAAGCAAATAAGCCTGAACTTAAATTATCTAATTTATCCATTTTACAACTTTTGAAGAAAGAGCTACTCCTTGTGAAGAAACCCACAGGAAGGTTTAATGGTCTTAATATTGAATTATACAGGTTAGATATCAACCAAATTTTCAATTTGATAAAAATAAAATGCCACAAAATCATGCCTATTAGGGGTGCCATAATATCGTAAATATCAAAATTTCGTCCTGCTTTAAAAAGATCATATTCCATTAGAATAATTGAAACGATACTTATGAAAAAAAACCAAACTACATTTAACTTAGGGTAAAGAAATCGCAATGTTATTGGAAAAATAAGTCCAATATCTAAAAGACATGTTTTTTTCGATACAAAAGGTGTATTAAAATAATTGCTATAACTGTAAGAAACGTGCAAAGTATTGATCCTTCGAAGCCAAAATCACCACCATTAAAGATATTTTTTACAGATATATCAAAAGTAACAAAGGAATTGATATTTATCCCACTCACATTATAATCAAATACACAAGCTTGAATAAAATTCCAAAACAAATGTAAACTAATAGGATACCAGATATTTTTGGTATAAATATATGTACTGCCTAAAAGAATCCCTGCCAATACAAGATTAAGAATACTCAACCAATTTAGATTATCATTGAAGCTATGAAGTAATGCAAATATGCAGGATGTTATTATTAATGCCCATTTTTTATTCATAGTATCCATCAGATTATTAAGAATATAACCTCTACATAATACTTCCTCTCCTAAAGATATTGTTGCAAAAAGAAGAATTCCATAAATAAAATCACTTCTATCAAAATCAATAGAAATAATGCTAATTTGATTAAATACCACTAGTATTACAGTGCCAAAACATATAATAAAAATAGCTGTAAGTCCTCCCAATACAATATCCTTAACTTTATTTGTTAATGAAAAGCCCATTGAGACAATACTCTTTAAATCAGCACATCTACGAAATACAAATACTACTAATAAAGTACCGATTAATCCAATCCCTTGACAAATAAAATTTTGCTTTAAAGATAAATTCTGAGGTTGAGAAAAATTATTTAGATTACCATCAACGATTAAATATCCGAATAAACCAAAAAGGCCACTAACAAACACATAGCTTATTAAGATTAGGATTATTCTTACTCCTATGGGAAGAATTGGAATGGGTTTATTGTTTGTCATCTATTTTCATTTGTAAAGTATTCTTCTATCCCAAAAAACTTGTGTTGTTGGGATAGAAGAAATTTATATTATTTACTTCCCATCATATCCCATGGTGCATGTGAATTGTGCTTCCCATAGTGATAATTATTACTTACAAAAAAACCAAGGAATTCAGCCATCCAACCTCCTCCATTAATTGATTTTAATTCTCGTTTAGATAGGTCTTTTATTTTTTTAGATTTCATAATTTTAATTTTTAGTGTTTATTGATAATAATTGGCAGCTGAATCCCATCCACTTTTATAATCATCAGGATTATTTTGAGCATCATTAATACACGCTCCAATAAACAAGGCTAAAGATAACCATACTAGTCCTCCATCAGTGCCTTTTAATTCCTTAGCATCCATTTCAAGAACGCCGTACTTTTCTAACTTTTTCATATTCACAAAATTTTAAATTGTTTATTAAATCAATTAATTTTGTGCAGGCTTTTAAGCTAAGTCCGATGAACAGCATGGGTTCTCCAAAACACTTCTGTTTTTCGGGCTTTTTAACCTACACTTTATATATTCGCATTGGCCAAATTTGA
>NZ_JANQCD010000035.1 GCF_026672275.1 Marinifilum sp. D737
CGTTTGACTGGCAGTCAAAAGGTCACCGGTTCGATTCCGGTACTCTCCACCCTCAAATCAAGGCGGTTATGGCATTTATGTCGTGGCCGCTTTTTCATTTCTAAGCATTTCGACATAAGAAATTATAATCCTGTTGCTCAATACTTTGAAATTAGCTAACAAAAGACCACATCTGAATGTAACGAGAAAATCAGTAAAACATTAATTAACTTAGCTTTTAACCTTCTTTAACACTTTTTTTAATGTGGGTAAAACAGGAATCCATACATTTGTAGTGTCCTTTCCGAGAGGATTAGGTTTTCATAGATTAAAATGGGTTAGAGTAAAGTCAGGGGTGGTTCCCTGACTTTTTTATTTTAATCAATATCCTTTCTACTGTTGGAGTTTATAAAAAGAATATTCCCTAGCGAATCGTATCCTTTAAATAGTTCAGATTTCTCGTGCTTTAAGCTTTCACCTCTGAATCCAAGAATTGTTAAACCTGCGTCAGCCGATTTCTGATTGATGATATCGCGAGAGGCAATATCCTCCTGTTCGTGTATGATTTCGATATTTGAGTTGGTAATTGGCAACCTGCCACTAACAACCAATTCATCCAATTGTTTTCTGGTTTCATCCGCCTGATCTTCCTTGCAAATATTAAAAATTTTAATGTCCGCTTTGTTCCAATCCGGGTGTCCGCCGATAATAAAACTCAATAGAATCATGAGGTTTGCATTATCAGTATCTGAAGATTTAATCCAAACATGAATGTTGTTATTATAATTGAATTTTCTTCTTGAACTTCCCAAAATACAGAAATCGAAATTTCCGGCACGTGCCAAAGAATAGTTTTCAATGATCAAATCCAAACGCTCAGGATCTTCCTTATCAAATTCGAAAATCACCATATTATTCTCCATTCCGGCAATTCCCGGCAACTGAATGGCTTGGGCAATAGCTGAAGTATATGATGGTGATATTATTGTATCTACATAAACATGATTCTCGATTTTATCGAAACTGCTTATTAACTTATCCAATTCCTCTTGCGATTGTTGATGTGTCGCTTTGGAGTAATATCCTTCAATTCGATGTAGGTAGGTTCCAAATCCATATTTGTAGGATATCCAGTTTAATAATTTAAATGCAGTATCGCGTTCAAACGAATCCTTTGATATACAAATTGCACTAGGTCTCCATTCTCTTGTTTTTCTTTTACCTGCTTTTTGCAAGAAAACCTGCATATTTCTATTCAATTGATAAAGAGAATTCAAGAAAATCGATTCCAGTCCATTCCTGTGTTTATGATATCGGTTAATGAACAAATAAATCAAACTCATTAAAACAACTGCACTAAATGCATAAAGGGTGTTGATTTTGAACATTACCCAAATGGAAATGAAAAATCCGATAAGCGATAACAACCACTTCGATTTAAAGGAAGGACGATAACTCGGTGACGATCCAAAATGATTTAAAAAAGAGATTAAACACAAAGCCCCATAAGTAAGCATGAAAAACATGGAAATGATTTCTGCTACAGCATTCACATCACCTAATGCAACAAAAACGATAGCTATTAAACAGGTTATCAGTGATGCATTGATGGGTTCGTTATCTTTTGCCCTGCCTTTAGCTAACCAATTGTTTAATGCTTTCGAAGGAAAAGATTTATCAATAGAAAGTGCCTGCAAAGTTCTTGGTGCAACCATTACAGATCCAATTGCAGAAGAAATTGTTGATGCAGCTAATCCAAGTGGAATTATAATAGCTCCTCCCAATGCAATTTTCGACATGATCAACTGATCTCCAACCAAATCTTCACTACTTGCCGATCCTGCCAATTTATATACGATAAAGAAATAGATAATCATTCCGATTAAAGTGGCTGCGGTAGTTCCCACAGGAATAGATTTTGAAGGATTCTTTAAATCTCCAGATAATCCAACTCCAGCTGTCATTCCAGTAAATGCCGGGAAAATGATTGCAAATACAATGAAAAAATTATCTGCATTTTTAAAATCAGCATTCCATAAGTTAAAATCACTCGTCAAGGAATATTCTGTAGAACCCAGAAAAAACATGGCCAATGATATAAATAGAATTGCCACCACAAAATAAAGAGCTTTCACTCCCAGGTTAGCTCCTTTTTTCAAAATCAAAGCCGAAAGCAATAACATGGCAGGAATACTTACAACTTGCCTGGGCAGATGATATCCATATGTTTCGCGCACCCAATTAAAAACTGGCTCAAAAGCTTCCGTAAATGCTATGATGTAAAATGCTACACTTATGGCCTGCGACATAAACAAAGCCAAACCTATTGTTGCTCCAATATTTAAACCAAACGATCTGGATATAATAAAATATTCCCCTCCTCCTTCAACACGTTTATTGGTTGCTATTTCGGATATTGCAAAAGCAGTAGGTATGGTAACTGCATGCCCCAATAAAATAATAAATATAACTCCCCAGAAACCAACACTTCCTACCGCATAGCCAAATCGCAAAAACAATATGGCACCTAATATTGTAGAGATTGCTGTAAAAAAGACTGGAGCAGTTCCAAATTTTTGAGCTGTATGATTTGTCGACATAGTAAACTTTGTATCGTTAGTTTAATAAAAATAGAAAAAAGGATGGAATATTTAATACATGTTATATTTAGATATTTTTAACAATTAGTTTATCAATTCATTGTGATTTAAGTTTTTTATTTGTGTATTTTTATTTTCCACAAAAAGTAGCATGGAAACAACAAACAAACAAAGCTCACCAAAGAAATTACTGCATGGCGTTCGACCAAGCAGGATAATTTATCCAATTTTAATTGGATTGGCAGTAGTTGTGTACATGCTGGTCAAAGAAGTTGATGCCAATACATTCTCATTAATAGAATTTACCTGGTATACTATTTTTTGGCTTTGTATAGCTTTATTGATGATGGTAATTCGAGATTTAGGATATATGGCTCGCCTAAGAATTCTTACGGACAGAAAATTCTCCTGGGGCAAAGCTTTTCGCATTATCATGCTTTGGGAATTTACATCCGCAATTACACCATCAGCAATTGGAGGAACTTCGGTTGCCATTCTATATCTCAACAAAGAAGGACTTAAAGTAGGAAGAAGTTCTGCGGTTGTAATGTCTACATCATTTTTAGATGAACTCTACTTTATCATCATGTTTCCGTTACTGATTTTACTTTTAAATGTAAAACAGTTGTTCATGATAGAATCTCCGGAGCACTCTATCTGGCTCCACTCTTTATTGTATTTCGCTCTTGGTGGATATTTGGTGAAACTCGTTTATCTAATCGTACTTACCTACGGACTCTTTTGGAATCCAAGAGGACTAAAATGGCTGCTATTATGGATATTTAAACTTCCTGTTCTGCGCAAATGGAAACATGGAGCCAATAAAGCAGGTAGTGACATCATAGAAAGTTCTAAAGAACTCAGAAGAAAACCCTTCCTGTTTTGGTTTAAAGCCTTTATGGCTACATTTTGGTCTTGGACAGCCAGGTATTGGGTAGTAAATGCAATGCTGCTTGCATTTATGTTGGAAGGCTATGGCTTTGCTGATCACATCATGATTTTTGCCAGACAGTTGGTAATGTGGATCATGATGTTGGTAAGTCCAACTCCTGGCGGTAGTGGGTTTTCAGAGTGGGTATTTACACAATATCTTGGTGACTTCTTACCCACTGCAGGATTAGCTGCCAGCATGGCCTTAATTTGGCGCTTAATATCATATTATCCTTACTTGTTTATTGGGGTTTACTTACTTCCCAGATGGATAAAAAAGCATTTTAAAAACAACAAATCATAAATACATAACAAACAAGCTATTGCAAATTTTGACAAAAGAAAAATGCAATTTCATCAAAGCTTTTTCATGTTCTACCATAATGAATAATTAGGTTTCAATTAAAGAATGTAACTTGCTTATAATTAAATCAAGTCACATATTAAAACCTCAATAATTATGAAAAAGCACTTAGCCTTTTTTATCTTATTGGCTACTATTGTTTCATCTTGTTCAGAAGATAACTTTAAAGAAACTGAAAAGCCACAAAAAAAAGATGATGTAATTCAATCGGTTAACATTACCAACAATGCAGCTGATTTAAGCTCTCGTGTTACTTACAGCGATAAATTGGTTCTTGTAAACGATATTCCAAATTCAACAACAAAATCAGTAAAAGCAGATTTTGAAATTGATCCAACAAAAAACTATGCCTTCAAATTAAGAGCAGAAGTTGAAGCTCCTAAAGTTAAAGGTGAATACGTTCAGGCAACACATGTTAAAATAGTTGATGATATGGCATTTGTAACCTACAACACCAAAGGTCCTGAATACAATGGAGGTGTTGAATTGTTCGATGTAACCGACAAAACAAAGCCAATTCTTCAAGCACAAGCAATGTTTCACGATGTTGATATTAGTGCTGTAGATTATTACAATGGAAAGCTTTATTTGGCAGGTGCCCATGATCCTGACACACCAGGATTTGTATTTGATTCACCAGCAATTCTTATTGAGATGGAACTTAGCCAATCTGGTCAAATCCTGTATGTTTCAAACACATACGATATTGCCTCATATGTAGCTACTGATGTTAAGGTTGATGATGATTATATTTATGTAACCAGTGGATCAAACGGAAAACTAACTGTTTTAAACCACAATTTCACTTTAGCTGGATACAAGGATATTAATGATGCAAGATCTGTCGCAATCAATACTGATCATATCTATGTTCTGGAAGGAACAACTCCTCAGTTGCATAAGTTCTCTATAACAGATTTATCAGGACCTGAATTTATTGGATTAAATGGTCCTGTTACAGCAGAATCAAAAACAGAAATCGACGTTACTGATGACTTATTATTGGCCGCTTTAAATGAAGGTGGACTAGACATCAGAAATTTAGAGGGTGAGCTTCTTGAACATTTCGACAGACCGCCTACACCGGAAGGAAGATTAGATGAAAACTACGTAACCAACTCCGTTGCTTTAAACGAAGAACTGTTATTGATTGGTAATGGTGGTGCCGGCTTATATGTAGGCGCTATCATTCCTGAAATAGATGATGAAGTATTACTAATGGGTAGTATGTTTTTTGATGCATCAGTAAACTTTGTTGAGTCTAAAAATGAATGCATTTTTGTTGCTGCAGGAACTGGTGGCCTAAAAATTTTAAGCATCGAATTAGATGAAGGTATTCCTGATGAAATCATCCCTACTAAACCTTGTCCTACATTAATTGACAACATTATTGCAATGTTCCCTGCAGGCAAAGATAATCGTGACGATCATGCTGATTTATTTACAGATGAAAGCAAATTGATTCTAAAATTGAAGAAAGAATCGCCTGTATATCTTACATTTATTGATGAAGGAGCTGGATGGAGAAACTCTTTGGCTTACTATACATATGATGCTGAAAATCCACCTACAGGTGAAGATGAAATCGAACTTCATATGTTATTCCCCAATGTCTCAAAAGAAGGAGAAGGTGGAGGATTAAAATCAGGAGACAGAGTTCAATTGGGCGATAAAGCTTTCCCTGAAAATACTGTTATTGGTTTCTGCCTTGTTGCTAAAGGCTGGAAAAATGGTGCAACTACCGATGGCATTTACAAGCACTATACCAACACCGAGTTTAATGAGTTTGGAAACCAACAGCATGTTCTATTCATAGAAAAAAACTGTAAAGATATCGTACTTTGTTTTGAAGATATCAAACTTCCTGATGGAGATAAGGACTACAACGACATTATATTCGCAATAACCGATAATGAAGAGGATAATCTTGTTGCAACTGCATTTGATACCGAAAACATTATTGAGAAATAATCACAACCACTTTGTTATGAAAGTGCCAGCTCATTTTTGAGTTGGCATTTTTTTTATCCCAGAAAGTGAACCAAAATACTGGCAACAACAAAAACAATAAACAGTATTTCTTTTACCCAGGAATATCTGCTTAAAACAAAATAATGACTAACAATAAAAGTAGTTGGGATCAACAGAAGAAAATACAATTCTGTACCAGCTGAAGAGAAAATAAAATAGTTTCCAATCGCAGTTAAAAAGAACACAAACAAAATCATAAAATATTTCCTCGAACTGATTTTTTTCTCTTCTACAACATTCGCCATAAATGCAGAAGCAAATAGAACAAATGCAGCTAAAATACCCCAGTATACTTTCTGAAACATTGAATATTCGGCACTAAATTCAAAATTGTATAATGAACTTATAGTCTGAAACAATCCAGTCAAATTATCATTAAGGAAATACCAACTTAAAACAACAAATACCGGCAATAAAAATCCCACCAAACCAGCAAGAATTTCACGAGGCCTAAAGTATCCCAGAAATGCCAAAGCTACCCAAAACCATAAGAGGTAAATGCCCGAAAAAAGGTAAGTAACAGTAGCCAATCCAACAAACATTCCTGCTTCGAAAGATTTAGCCAAAGTTCTAGATCCATGATAAACGGCAAACACACTATCGATAGCAAAAAACAGTAAGAAGCTTGCCAATAAGGCTGGATGCATTCCATACAGTGAAACTGTACCTGTTGCTATTAAAGCAAAAACAAAAGCTGGCAAATCTGTCCTTTGCCTGATAAAAACATATCGTTCGTTTAATCGCACTGCCAAGAGCGACAAGAGAATTAAGATAGCTGCTCCTACAATGTTTAATGCGATAATGCTGCCCCCGGTAAGTTGTTGAAGTAATTCGTAAAGTGGCATTTGATCTTGTCCTGGGGTTAAAGATACTGGAGAAATAAATGCCTTAATCCATAAGAACAGGAATAAAACCGGCACCAAAAACAATAACAAATAGTGCCTTCCTTTTAGCGTTTTTAGCAGCATGTAGAAATATTTGATTGCGGTTTCCATATACCGGAAACCGCAATAGATTATTTTATAAGTCGAAACCGATATCTCTACGGTAATATTTACCTTCAAAATCGATTAATTCAGCGTTTTTAAAAGATGATGTCAAAGCTTCTTTCATACTATCTCCATAAGAGCTAACCGAAATTACTCTACCACCATTGGTAACAACATCTCCGTTAGAGTTTGTTGTACCTGCATGGAAAACGATACTTCCTTCCACTTTTTCAAGATTCTTAATCGCTTTTCCTTTTTCGTATGCTTCCGGATATCCTCCAGATACCAACATAACTGTCGAAACAGTTCTCGAATCCATTTCAAAATCAGCCTGATCCAACTCTTGCTTAGATACCGCTTCCATTAATTCCAGAAGATCTGATTTTACTCTAGGCATAATCACCTCTGTTTCCGGATCACCCATTCGTACATTGTACTCAATTACATAAGGATCTCCTTCAACATTCATCAGCCCAATAAATACAAATCCTTTGTAAGGGATATTGTCTTTTTGCAAACCTTCAATAGTTGGAGCAATTACACGCTCTTCAACTTTCTGCATGAAGTCACCCTTTGCAAATGGAACTGGAGAAATAGCGCCCATACCACCTGTATTCAAACCTGTATCTCCTTCGCCTATTCTTTTGTAATCCTTAGCTTCGGCAAGAGTTCGGTATGATTTACCATCGGTTAAAACAAAAACAGATAATTCAATTCCTGATAAGAATTCTTCAATTACTACACGGTTTCCGGCATCGCCGAACATTCCGCCCAACATCTCTTTCAATGAATTCTTAGCCTCATCAAGATCCTCAATAATCAAAACCCCTTTACCTGCTGCTAAACCATCCGCTTTTAAAACATACGGAGCTTTCATTGTTTCAAGAAAAGCCAATCCTTCATCTAGGTTTTCCGTAGTTATACTTTTATAAGCTGCAGTTGGGATATTGTGTCTGAACATGAATTCCTTTGCAAAATCCTTACTTCCTTCCAATTGAGCACCCAATTTTTCTGGTCCAATTACAGGAATTTCTTTAATTTCCTCATCATTTAAAAAGAAATCATGAATTCCATTCACCAATGGATCTTCAGGGCCAACAACCACCATATTGATGTCATTGTCCAAAACAAACTTCTTAATGCCATCAAAATCATTTGGATTAAGATTTACATTTTCAGCTATTTCTGCAGTTCCTGCATTTCCAGGTGCTACAAAAAGTTTTTCCAGTTTTTTGCTTTGATTGAATTTCCATGCAAATGCATGCTCTCGGCCTCCAGACCCCAAAAGAAGTACTTTCATCTGTCAAATAAATTGAATATCATCATCAATACGAACGATAAAGCATGATCAGTAAAGATGATTCTGTTATAAAATGGTATTGATCGACAGCAAATTTAAGGATTCAATTGCAGTTATCCTGAGTGATATGCAATGAATTTGTATTTTTCTATTGACAAACACCAAATTCATATCCTTGCGCGTGCAATTCATCGATTAAACGCGGAATTGTATAGCGCATATTCTTTTCTGATTTTAGGTGATTGTGGAAAAGAAGTATTGAACCAGGACGCACTTTTTTCATTACATCCCGATAACATCTCTCAGGAGAAATATCTTGTCTATAATCACCGCTTAACACATCCCACATTACAATTTTATAATCGGTTTGCAGGTATTTTGCTTGCGAACGCTTAATCAATCCATAAGGAGGTCGAAACAGCTTGGAATCGATGAATTCTGAAGCCAAAATAACATTCTCCACATACTTTTGCGTATTGTTATACCATCCTTTAAGGTGATTGTAAGTATGATTGCCCACCTCATGTCCATCATCTACAATTCTTCGATACAGGTTAGGATACTTACGAACATTGTCTCCCACGCAAAAGAAAGTGGCCTTTATGCCTTTCTCTTTTAACAAATCTAATGTCCATATGGTAGATTCTGGAATTGGTCCATCATCAAAGGTCAGGTAAACCATTTTTTCACCCGAATTGTATCGCCACACAAAGTCGGGAAATAATCTTCTGATTATTCCCGGCGCTCTCAACCACCTTAACTTCATTATCCCTTCCTATAATTCCCTAACAACCTCTTAAATTCCAATTCAATTTTCTTGTTCAGATCTTCCTGTTCGTATCGTGCCGTAATTTGATACAGCTCCTGCATCAAGTACAAATTTCTGTTTTGCCAGCGAGGATATTCTGATGTTGAAACTGGAGTCAGGCTGGCATAATAATCCAACTCTTTCACCAAACGTTCCGAAACCTCTTGAACCAGCTGATTTGCCTTTTCATATTCTGCAGCTCGATAGTAAGATTTTGCTATTAAAACTCCCCAATAATCCATAGGAACTTTATCATTTGGGATCAACTCCACACACTTATCAAGTGCCATAACAGCAGAATCTCTTTTCCCCTCATCCATTAAGGTCTCTGCCAGTCGCAAATAATTATTGCGCATACTCAAAGTCATTCTCGAACAAGTTTCATCCAAATATACATCTGCATCCTCAATATTTCCCCATCTAAATTTTTCAAGCATGTTGGTATACATTTTCGATCCGTTAACTCTACCAACTTGCCCATCTTCATTTTCTGTTTTTATTGGAACCAATCGATAAGCAAACCCTTCCAGTTGGAAATATTTTTCCAGTCCGTAATAACCATTCGATGGAACTGTAATTGCAAAATACATTGGCCTTTTCCAATTGTTTTCCAACAGCATATTATACAAGGTCAATCCTGCTTTCTCAATATAATTTCCCTTTATCTCCCACTCTAATTGATCCACAATCAAAGCAGAATCTTTCTCATTTACTGTGCCTGATTTCAGAGTTTGTTCCTTGTCAACTACCATTCTGAATTTACTGGCAGGAAAGTGATCTATCCTTTCATCGTATCCATAAATATTTTTGGTACTTTCTTTATCGCTTAAGACATATTCCAAGGCATCTTTAATATCCAAACCATTATACTTCTCCACATACGCTTTCAGCCTTGGATCATCTACCAAATAAACAATATCTCGTTTTCCTTCCAGGTATTTATCTTTAGTCATTGATATTGGAAGTGGTGCCGAATCGTAGTTCTGCTGCTTCATTTGATCGATATACCAATCAGTAGAAAGGTAGCTCAAATTACAAACACGAACATCGGTGCGAATTCCTTCTACTTCCTGCAAATACCATAGTGGGAAAGTATCATTATCACCCATGGTGAATAAAATGGCATTGGGTTCGCAAGAATTCAAATAATTGTAAGCCATATCGCGAGCCAAATATCTTCCCGATCTGTCATGATCGTCCCAGTTTTGTTGAGCCATTAATCCTGGAACAGCAACAAAGCAAAGTACGAATACAGCAGGAATAGCAATTTTTTCTGATTTTAAAACTCTCTTGCTGGTTTCCAAAATGGCTAAAAATCCCAAGCCAATCCAAATGGCAAAGGCATAAAAGGAACCTGCATAGGCATAATCTCTTTCGCGTGGTTGCAAAGGAGGTTGATTTAAGTATAACACAATGGCAATTCCCGTAAACACAAACAAAAGCATGATTACCCAAAAGTCTTTCTGGCCTGCACTGCTCTTGCGATATTGATAAAGCAATCCTGCAATTCCCAATAATAATGGCAAGAAATAATACTTGTTGCTTCCTTTATTATTTTTCATGTGATCCGGACGAAGAGATTGATCTCCCAATCGCATATTGTCAATAAATGGAATTCCCGATATCCAATTTCCTTCTACCACTCCTCCATACGATTGCTTATCCGATTGTCTGCCTGCAAAGTTCCATAAAAAATAGCGAACATACATGTAATTCACCTGGTAAGAGAAGAAGAATTTCAGGTTCTGACCAAAGCTTGGTTTTTCTTTCTGATCAGGATTAATACCAGTCCATTTGGCATACTCTTCAGGATTCTTTCCTGTCATCCCTTTGGTGTGCATTCTTGGGAAAATCGATTTGTGCGAATCTTTAAAATTAGCTTTCGTTTTCTCGTACGACACCACATATTTTCCATCCTTCTTAATGTATATATTCTTATCCTTTACAAATCGTTTGTTCTCTACCAAAGGCGAATTAAAATACTGTCCATAAATTAATGGCGTATCACCATATTGCTCACGATTTAAATAGGATAGTAAGGTATGTAAATCTTCAGGATTATTCTGATCTAAGCTAGGGTTTGCATTGGATCGAATCATGATTAATGCATAAGATGAATATCCAATTAGAACAACCGCAAATGCCATCAGAATTGTATTGGCAAGAACTTTTTGCTTTTGAATGGTATATCGAACACCCCAAACAATTGCTGCAATTACAGCTAGCATGAATATGATTAAGCCAGAATTAAATGGCAGTCCAATAACATTTACAAAGAATAAATCAAACAATAATGCGAGTTTCACAACTCCTGGAATAATTACATACATAGCTCCACCAAGCAACAGTACCGCCAACCCAAGAGCTTTGATAATTCCATTTCGTGTAGGTGTATAGTTCTTAAAATAATATACCATTACGATGGCTGGTATCGCCAATAAATTCAACAGGTGAACCCCAATTGACAAACCCATTAGGTAAGCAATCAAAATAATCCATCGGTTGGCATAAGCCTTGTCCGATTCGTTTTCCCATTTTAAAATACACCAAAATACAACTGCCGTAAATAGCGATGATGTTGCATACACCTCTCCTTCTACTGCCGAAAACCAAAAAGTATCGGAAAAAGTATAAGCCATTGCTCCAATAAAACCTGCACCAATAATCTTCCAAATTTGCATTCCAACAGGATCTTCCTTACTGGAAACAAGTTTTTTTACCAAATGTGTTATGGTCCAAAACAAGAAAAGAATTGTAAAGGCACTTACCATGCCCGAAAGTGCATTAATCATTAATGCCACATTTTCAGTCCCCCCTGCAAACAATGCAAAAAATCGTGCTAATATCATAAAAAATGGTGCTCCCGGAGGATGACCAATTTGTAATTTGTATGAAGCAGTTATAAACTCTCCACAATCCCAGAAACTAACAGTAGGTTCAAGAGTTAAGAGATAAACAATGGCAGCTATTGTGAATGACAACCAACCAAAAAGCACATTGATTTTTTGATACTTATTCATATCAGGCGAAATAAAGGTTTTATTAAATGGTGATTAAGCATCGAAGATACTACTTTCCGAAAAAAGTATTGTTTTTAATTATGTGAAAAAACCTTAAAATAAAACGATGACTTATTGTAAATCTGATGCCGAATAGTACTTTTCCCTTATCAATCCTAATAATTTAATGATGAAACCTAAAGCAAAAAAAATGGCCGTCATTTCTGTAACAGCCATTCTATATAATGCTTAGATATTATTCTGTGTAAGATTTAAACAAAAGCTCAAACTTCTGTTGTGTTTTGTCCTTCAATTCTGTTTGCTCACCCATTTCAGCCAAGCCCAGCAGCATCTGTACAACTCTAATCTCTCTTTCCTGTTCATTTCTGAAACTCTTAGCCAATGCTGGTTGTAATGAGAAATAGTAATCTAATTTATCGTAGGATTGCTGTGCCATCTCTTCAAAAAGAGCATTTGCCTTATCTATTGAGCCAGCTCTGTAATATTCCTGAATAAACCCAATCAAACTATTGTCATATGGAATTTTACTGGTTGGTAACTCCTCCATACATCTATCCAATACTTTTACTGCTTTGTCCATTTTGCCCTCATCATTTAACTGACTTGCCAAACGACTATAATTTGAACGGAAGCTCATGATATTAATGGTTAAAATATGGAATTGATCCATATATACATCTGGTTCTTTGATACGACCAAATTCAAACTTATTCATGAAATTATCATACAGAATATCAGTATCGATTCGTCCAATTTCTAAACTATTCGTTTTGGTTTCGATTGGCACCAAACGGTAAGCTGCTCCTTCCAACTGGAAATATTTTTCCAAACCTAAGAAACTGCTTGCTCCCATACCAACCGAGAAATAAATTGGTCGTTCCCAATTATTATTGGCAATAATATCATAAACCATGATATCATTTTTATACAGATAATTTCTCTTGATTTTCCAATCTAATTTCTTTTTGATCAAGTTTGCATCTTCAGGTCGAACTGTACCATTATTTACCACTTTAGCCGAATCAACCGGGATATAAACATTTCTTCCCGGGAAATAATCCAATTTTCTGCCAGTTTGCATTTCAACTTTGGAAGCTTTGTTGTCACTCGCAACAAAATTCAACATTTCCTGCAACGACTCTTCACCATCCAGGCGTTCCAAAATAGGTATTTGATCGCGCTTTCCTGGCTCAACTTTCTCTGGTCCAAAACTCATTGGAATAGGATCTGAATCGTAAGCCTTGTTGCGCATTTGGTTGATATACCAATCGCCAGCTAAAAGACTCAGGTTCACAATTCGAATGTCACGACGAATTCCTTCCACTTCCTGTGCATACCACAATGGGAAAGTATCGTTATCACCATAGGTAAACAAGATGGCATTTGGTGCACAAGAATTTAAGTAGTTCTTTGCATAAGCCAAAGTTGCATAACGACCCGAACGATCATGATCATCCCAGTTTTGCTGTGCCATTAATCCAGGAACAGCTACCAGGCACAAACCAGTAATTAAACCTGCACTCAAAACTTCAGGCATTTTCTTCTTCAAAGTTTGATACAAGCCCATTACACCAAAACCAATCCATATCGCGAAAGCGTAAAACGAACCGGCATAAGCATAATCACGCTCACGTGGTTGTTGCGGATACTGATTCAGGTATACAACAATGGCCAATCCAGTAAAGAAGAACAACAACATTACTATTGAGAAATCCTGCTTTCCTTTCTTGCCTGATCTAAACTGGTAAATCAAACCAATTAATCCCAAAATAAATGGCAGGAAGAAATAGTTATTGCGCGATTTCTTGTTCTTTAACTCAGGATACAATTTATCTTCGTTTCCAACTTTTTCTCTATCGACAAATGGAATACCCGATACCCAGTTGCCATGCAAAATTCCGCCATGGCCCTGAATGTCGTTCTGACGACCAACAAAATTCCACATGAAGTATCGCCAATACATCCATCCAACCTGGTATTTAAAGAAAAACTGAAGGTTCGATCCGAAACTTGGTTTGTAAACCACTTCGCCATTGCCCAATGCAATTGGGTTATTTTTTTTCACATCTCCCCAAAATTCGTACTCTCTAACATGGTTGTCGCGAGAAGAGTACATACGAGGGAAAAGAGTTTCGAAACGAGGATCGAACTCATATTTTTGCTTGCGCGATGCAATTACATATTTGTTATTTTTCTGAATGTAATTCGGCTTGGTTTCCACCAAATCAACAGCCGGAGCATTGTAATACTCACCATACATCAATGGTCTGTCGCCATATTGCTCACGATTTAAATAGGAAAGCAATGCGAATACATTATCCGGGTTATTCTCATCCATTGGTGGATTTGCCGACGAACGAATAACAATCATTGCAAAAGATGAGTAACCAATTACAATTACCATAAAGGCAGTAACAATGGTATTTAAAACCACATAGTTCTTTTTAATGGTATAATCAATTGCCCAAATCACAAATGCAATCAGCAATACTGCATACACCATTACACCTGTATTGTAAGGCAATCCAAATCCGTTTACAAACATCAGTTCGAACCACGAAGCCACTTTTACAACGCCAGGAATAACGCCATACATCACAACTCCTAAAATAGCTACTGCAATAGCTCCTGCTGCAATAATTCCATTTCGGCTTGGCTCATATTTTTTAAAGTAATACACAAAAACAATGGCTGGAATGGCAAGTAAGTTCAACAAATGAACCCCAATCGACAATCCCATTAGATATGCAATCAGAATAATCCAACGGTTGGCGTATTTTTCATCAGCAACATCCTCCCATTTTAACATTGCCCAGAAAACAATGGCTGTAAACAGTGATGATAATGCATAAACTTCACCTTCTACTGCCGAAAACCAAAAGGTATCGGAAAAAGTATAAGCCAAAGCTCCTACCATTCCGGTTCCCATTATCGCAAATAGATTTCCTTTCGATAGTTCTTCGTTTTTGTCAACTAATTTTTTCGCAAGATGAGTAATGGTCCAGAACAAAAACAGAATTGTAAATGCCGAAGCCAAAGCAGACATTACATTTACCATTAAGGCAGCTTCGGAAGGACTTGGTGCAAAAAGTGCAAAAAATCGAGCCATAATCATGAAAAGAGGGGCTCCTGGTGGGTGACCAACCTCTAAACCATAAGCTGTGGTAATAAATTCTCCACAATCCCATAAACTGGCAGTTGGCTCAATAGTTAACAAGTAAGTAATGGCTGCTATAAGAAAAGCTACCCATCCTAACACATTATTAACCAATTTGTAATTCGACTTCATCTTGTGTGTATTTTTGTTTTTTATATTGATTCGCAATAAAATAATCTGAACGAAAATAGTCAAATTTCAGGGTTTCCCTTGAATTCATTGAGAATATTTTTCCGATTTTGTTTGCACACAAAAAAAAATTACTACATTTGCAGAGTCTTTACGAAAAGACGCATTATGATTGACCCATGGTGTAATGGTAACACATCTGGTTTTGGTCCAGACGTTTAAGGTTCGAGTCCTTATGGGTCAACTTAAAAAAGCTTCGGAATTAATTTCGAAGCTTTTTTTGTATACATACTTATGTATTATATCTGAAATCCGAGTTGAAACTCGGCAATTGAATTTCACAACTTTTGAATTCATCAAACCATTATAAAATCTCAGAGCTCGGAGCAATTCAAACTCCATAGTTTAGGCAGTGATAAAATCTCTTATCGCATTTTCAAATAGAGCTTTTCCCCATTTCATACTTTTTCACCTTTCTACTCTTCTACTTTCAAACTATCTTAGTAAACCTAAAACTCCCCGCCACTCCCTGATCGTCCAAACTTTCTCCTTCAATCATCGTTTCATTAATCATCATTCCTTCCCAGGAGTCCAGTTCGTATCGTATATCGTAATCGGCATGAATGATATCATATTCCGTTGCCCTAATTTTTATTCTGTTTTGGTTGATTTCTCCTTCTATCTTTTCCTGAATCATAAAAGTTTCATTCGAATCGGCGTTCTCCGAAAAAATAATTTTACCAGACAATTTCGTCCCTTCCTGCACTAAAATTAATTCTCCCTGAGCCGTTCCATAGCCATAATCCTCTTCGTAAATCCATTTTCCAGTTAAAGATTCAATTTTTTTTTCTTCCATCTCCAAACCCCTTTTAAATTGACAATGAGAAGCATTCAAGCTCTCCTGTTTCCTATCGCAAAAAACTTCGCTATATTTTTGTAATTTTTCGTTTTGACGTAAAAATATTTCCACTATATTTGCAGCGTCTTAGTCAGAAAATGACTGTATGGTATTGACCCATGGTGTAATGGTAACACATCTGGTTTTGGTCCAGACGTTTAAGGTTCGAGTCCTTATGGGTCAACTTAAAAGCTTCGAAATTCACTTTCGGAGCTTTTTTTTTATTTTATACCATTACCTGATTTCGAATCCCGAATATTCCTTCACACCAGCATCGCAAATAGTAACGCGATCAACCCTGGCCCAGTCTGGTCCTTTCTTACACCACTCGCAAAACAATTCAACAGCCAATTCATCACCTTCTGCTTCTATATAAACCGCTCCATTTACCTGGTTCTTCACAAAACCATTCACACCAAAACGCTGCGCCGTCTTTCGGGTATGATATCGAAAGCCAACACCTTGTACTTTTCCAAAAACAGTGATATTTACTGATTTTTCTGCCACAAACGAATCAATTACAATTTGAGTTACGAAGTTAAGAAATTTAAGTTAGGAAGATGACCTTCTCAAGAAGACGCAGATTTCCATGATACTTATGACTTTCTAAGATATCAGTTTACTGGCCTTGCATTCATAAAGGAATTACTTTTGTCTAACCACCAATCTCACAGAGTAACACAGAGAAATAAATAAATTCCTTACCTCTCTGCCCTGAAGTAATCACGGATAATTAAAAGATCCTATAACCAAATTAAAAAATCTGTTACAAACAGACATAAGTGCTCTATAATACTCCACGCACTCTGTGGTTATTACCTTTTGGTGTTAAACTAAACGGAAAAACGCTACACTTCATTTTCAAACTTGCGACTTGAAGCTTGTAACTTGGAGTTTGGAGTTTGGAGTTTGGAGTTTGGAGCTTGGAGTTTGGAGTTTGGAGTTTGGAGCTTGGAGCTTGCGGCTTCTTTTTCTACTTTTGCCATCATGATCCAATACGACGAACCATTATTCCGCCCACCAAGCGAGGCCTATTCATTTATATTGCAGGTAACACTAGGATGTGCCTGGAACAAGTGTGCATTTTGCGAAATGTACAGCAGCAAGCAATTTCATACTCGCAAAGAGGAAGATATTTTTGCCGATATCGATTCTATGCAGCCCTATGCCAATCATTATCGCAAGGTATTTTTGGCCGATGGAAATGCCATGGTACTTTCTTTCGACAAGCTTTCGCGAATATTGGACAAATTAAACGAGAAGTTTCCAAGATTGACTCGCGTTTCGGCCTATGCTTTACCTAAAGATATTGAGGCCAAAACCGATGAAGAACTACAGCAATTGGCGGCCAAAGGATTAAAGTTGCTATACGTAGGAATCGAATCGGGCGATGATGAGTTGTTGGGCAGAATCAACAAATCGGAGAACTACGAAAGCACTGCAATGGCTTTAAAGAGAGCTCGTGCCGCAGGAATCAAACTTTCGGTAATGATTCTAAACGGACTTGGCGGTAAAAACTACTCCCACCAGCATGCCTTAAATTCTGCCAAAGTGGTGAACGAAATTCAACCCGAATTCCTTTCAACCTTGGTTTTGAGCTATCCGTATGACGAAGATCATTTTGCCAAAAAGTTCGATGGCGAATTTATTCCTTTGAATACCATTGAGCTGATTGCCGAAATGAAAGTCTTTATCGAAAATCTGGAACTGGAATCAACTGTTTTCCGCAGCGACCATGCTTCCAACTATTTGGTACTGCGTGGCAATTTTCCTCGCGACAAACAGGAAATGCTCAACAGAATTAATGCAGTTTTGGATGATCCTGCCAATGCAAAATTGCGTGAGGAATGGATGAGGGGATTGTAGGTTTTTAGTCCCCCTTTCAAAAACTTGTCCCGAAAATCGGGAGAGAATACAGGGAGATGTTACGTTTTCCTCCTGCTATAGCATGTTCAACACTCCCCTTTATCCCCTCTCAAGAGGGGAATCTCAACAAACCATCAAGTCAATGAAATTTTTCTACTTACCACTTTCCCAGCAATTCCGTACCTTTTAAGCATAAAAACATTAACTAATAACATCCCTGAATACAGTAGAATAATTATCTTAGTGTACCCAAATAAAAGCCCAAACCCTAAAATGAAAACTCGTTTTATCGATCAAAACCTAAGACCCGATGAATTCTCTTATGAGACTTTAGTGGTGTGTCCAAAGTGTGGCGGTAAGGCTATGGTAAAAAGTACACAAGTGCCACAATTTGCAGAGTTGAAATGCTCTTCCTGCCATTATGTAACCGACAAACCTCTTGATTCGAATAAGAAATCATACAGTGCCACTACTGATTACTGGTTCGATTGCGAATTTTGGCTGCAGGACAGCTTTAAAAATGAATTCTTTTTTGCTCACAACTACAAGCATTTGGAGTACATCAAGCAATACATACAGGCCGGACTACGCGAACGAAACGATAGAGCTTTTTTTACCTTGGTTGAGAAATTGCCTCAGTTTATTAAATCAGCAAAAAACAGAGATCGTTTGCTTAAGATGATTGAGAAGCTTGAAAAGAAGTAATATCAATACATTAGTAGTTCTGAAAATAAAAATTTTCACCCCTTCATTTCATGTTGTATATTTAATAGAATCATTTTAAATAAGAATATAACATGAAGATTCTAAATACAATTGCCCTTCTTCTAGCAATATTTTCCTTTAGCCATGCACAGGAAATACCTGCTGTATATTCAAATATATCCATTGATGAAAAAGGTCTGTTTGTAAAGGTCGAGGATAGAAAAATCTATGCTGTCCATCGCAAAGACCTCTTTCAATTTGAGGATCTGTATTCGAATATCAAAGGAACAAATCTGGGACTTGATCTTGATTTTAAATTTCCTGAACTCAACGGAACCTTATACTATGGCTTCATTAACTATCAGGATGGCCGTTACCCTCAACCTGTTTATTTCAGGGAAAGCTCCCGAATTGTGAACGGGAAAGCTCAAATTCCGATACGTGGCAATCTTTCAGGCAAGTATGATATGGTAAACTGGGAAAAGAGTGGAAAAGCGATTTTGGGCTATAGAATTATGGCCAGCAACGGTATGATTTTCTACGATGGTAAAGTTGCCTTCAGCTTTAAGGACAATTTGTTCACAGCAGAACCTACAGTGATTGAGGGGCCATTTGTGAATCAGCTAAGCCATAAGGGTGCAGTAATTTCTTTTACAACATCAAAACCTGTTCGGTCCTCCATCCTTTGTAATAACAAGGTTTTTAATAATAAAAAGAAAAGTCTCACTCATGAAATAAAACTGGACAAGCTCCAGGCAGACAAACTGTATCCCTACAAACTAAAGGTAGGTGACTTTGAATATGGATTTGAGCTCAAAACTGCCCCTAAACCTGGTAGCAGAAAGCCTTTCACTTTTGCCTATGGCAGTGACTCCCGATCGGGACAAGGAGGCGGAGAAAGAGATATTTACGGCACCAATGCCTATATCATGAAAAGAATAGCTGCCCTTGCGAAACTTGAAGATGCTAAATTTGTTCAGTTCACAGGCGATCTAATTGATGGCTATGACACCAGTCGCGAAAGGATGAACCTACAATATGCAAATTGGAAGCATGCTGTAGAATCATGGTGGCACTACATCCCTTTCTATGCGGGCTTTGGAAATCATGAGGCTTACAATATCATTTTTCATGATCCTAAAACCCAACAAAATTATATGATTGATCATTTTCCTTTTGCCACAGACTCAGGGGAATCGCTGTTCCAGGATAATTTCAGCCTCCCTCAAAATGGCCCACACAGTGAAGACAATTCAAAATACGACCCCAATCCTGACAAGGATGACTTTCCTTCCTACAAAGAATCTGTTTACTGGTACAGCTACGACAATGTTGCCATGGTGGTTCTTAATTCAGATTACTGGTATGCCCCACATGGACTCAATGTAAGCAGTGGCAACCTGCATGCCTATATCATGGATAATCAACTTAAGTGGCTGGAAAAAACTATGAAACAGCTGGAAAAAGATACAAACATTGATCACGTGTTTGTGAGTATGCACACGCCATGCTTTCCCAATGGGGGCCACGTGAAAGATGATATGTGGTACCATGGGAATAACAAGTGGCGCGCTGTTGTGAATGGAAATCCTTACAAGGAGGGAATTATTGAAAGAAGGGATGAGTTAATGGATATTGTGATTAATAAAAGCAAAAAGACTGTTGCTTTTTTGACTGGGGATGAACACAATTACAATTTGCTCACCATTACAGAAGATATGGAAAGATATCCTCCAGACTACCCCCACGAAAAAATAATATTACAGCGTAAATTTTACCAGATTAACAATGGCGCTGCCGGGGCTCCCTATTACGCACAGGAAAAGACTCTTTGGATGGGAAACCTTCGCAATTTTTCCACGCAGAATGCTTTGGTTCTTATTGATATCGACGGAAAAAAAGTTTCGGTTCGGGTAAAAAATCCCGACACACTGGAAATGATTGATGAATATATCCTTCGTAAATAATCTGCATGTACTACAAATTATTAATATGAGATTCTATTTCCTCCTGATATTATCTGTGTTTCTTAACTGGGAAGTTGGGGCTCAAAATGCTGCAATCAACTCTTATGAGCCATCGCCCCTTTTCAATAGTGATGAAGTATTTGAAATCACCCTTAAAGGTGATATCAGAAAATTGTTCAACGATAGGAAAGAGAATGCAAAATACCATCCTTTTGCTTTCTCATATAAAATCAATAACCAACAACATTCATTGGATATTCGAGTAAAAACACGAGGGCATTTTCGCAAGATGAGAGCAAATTGCGCAACTCCTCCCCTGCTTTTAAATTTTGACACTTTACCAAATTTAGCAAAAACAATTTTTAAGGGACAAAATAAATTAAAATTGGTTACCACTTGTGTTGATGAACAATTTGTTGTGCAAGAGTACCTGGCTTATAAAATATACCAGCTAATAACAGAGAAAAGCTTTCGGGTAAGATTGGTAAAAGTAATTTTTGAAGACTCGAAAAGAAATAAAACCAAAAGCGCCAGGTATGGAATCCTTTTGGAAGATCAAAATAAAATGGCAAAGCGAAATCATTCAGCAATTCGCAAGCAACTAAATGTTAATCCACAAACAATCGATAAAGAATCCTTTTTAAAAATGGCCGTTTTTCAATACCTTATCGGAAATACCGATTGGTCCGTACAATACCTACATAATATTAAGTTACTGGTTAATCATACTGGTAAATTACTTGTAACGGTTCCTTACGATTTTGACATGTCGGGAATTGTAAATACGCCATACGCAGCACCTGCAGAAGCCCTTCAGTTAAGTTCCGTTCGCAGTAGAAGATATAGAGGATATTGCCTGGATGACATGAGTGAATTCGAATCGACTTTCCAGTTGTTTAATGAATTGAAAAAAGAAATTTATGCCCTTTACCTAAACAATACCTTAATCGATAAAACATACAAAAAAAATACAATTAAATACCTCGACAAATTTTATGAAACTATCAACAATAAAAAGTTGAGCAAGAGAGAATTTCAATATCCTTGTAACTCAAATGGAACGGGTAATATTGTTATTCGAGGATTAAAGCAATACGAAGAAAACAGCAAAAAAAATTCCGACAAATAGTCGAAATCATTTTTTCATAAGGTCGCCAAACCCTCAAGCTAAAACAATTTGCCAATATCATTCCAGCCAATCTTTTTTGTTTTTTACAACATAAGCTACTTTATAACCATGAAGTTTTTCTTGTTTTTTAATCTATTCCACTCTCTCGAATTCATCGATTGAATCATCTTCGTAGTAAGGTCAACCACAACGAAATCGTCTTCTGCCGTGTAGAACAAATCTTTTAGCTTTTTTAATAGTTTCATATCCCCTAAATTTTACTGTTTTTACTACTTTAAATTTAATAGGAATACGGGTAATTTTCAAGCTGGTTTTGCTTGGTTTAACGATTAGGTAATATGAATTCACGATTACGTAATATCAATTAATATCTACGTAAATATTAACCCAAATTCGACTCAAAATATTATTCACAGTAAGTCAGATTTGTTCAAGATTTCGTTTAGAAAACCTGAATCAATTACCACTAAAAAATAATTGAAGCTGTGAGCATATTTAGAATTGAAATCAGGTTATTGTAAAAATTCCACCGAATTAAAGTATAAATTCTTTTTGTCAAGGAGTATTCTTTTCATTCGAGATGGGCCACCTATCGCAATTTGATAAATGTATTTTCCACGGAAGAAGAATCTTTTAAAATAGGTATACTCATGTTTGCCAACCATTTGGGTATATTCGATTTCTTTTCCCAACATTTTCTGGTAAGCTACTGATCTTTCCTCTAACAAAATCGTCCCATTACTTACCAAACTACCTGCTTTCATTTCTTCATAGTATTCGGTCGGATCTGAATAGGTAAAATCAATGCCTACTTTTGAAAAATCAGAAGCTACAATTCCGAATACGGTAACTGCATCCTTAAAACTAAAAACCTCTATTGAAATTCCATTGAGTTCTTTATTTTGAACTATGGGTTGATCGGGAATCGAAAATCGTATTTTTGATTTTTCTGATTCTACCTTTTTCCATTCTTCCTGTGCAATTACACCTGATATCCATGCCAAACTTAGCATACAGATCAATATAAACTTTCTCATACTTTACTTTATTTCAGGTAACTCAATCCCTTTTATTTTTCGATACAAATCAAGAGCAAACACATCGGTCATGCCAGATACAAAATCCAATACCGACATGATTTTCTTGTAGTCATTCTCTCCTGAAACATCATACTGCTGAGGAATTAAGGATAGTAGATTTTTCGAATAGAAATTATCTGGTTCCATCACCGCTGAAACAAATTCTTCCAATAAGGTTCCTAAGATTTTATAACCTGCCAATTCAATTTCGATAACCGATCGGTGTCGATAAATCCTCTGAACAGCAACTCCTGTACAGGTTTTATACGCTTGTTTGCAAGTTGGCTCAACCTCCTTGATTAAAGCTCCATTAAATGTTCCACTTAAAATTTCATCGTAATTATCAAGAAAAACATTAACACACTCTCCTACCAATTTACCAATTACACTTGCTCTAATAAATGCAATCTGCTCATTGGTATCAGTTACCTCCTCACAAGTTTCATTTATTCTGTCAAGACTTGATTTTTCTTTTTCAGAATCATAAAAATTTAAAAGGAGCTCCTTGGTTTCTGCAGTACTCAGGATATTTAATTTATGAGCATCCTCGATGTCCATAATTTGATAACAAATATCATCAGCAGCCTCAACCAAATAAACCAAAGGGAAACGTGCATATATTCCCTCACCTATTTCAGGAATCTTAAGCTCTTTGGCAATCTTAAAATAAGATTCTTTTTCGACCTGAAAATATCCATACTTTTTCTTTCCCACTTCAGGTATTTTGTTTGATTCCCATGGATACTTTACTATGGATGCTATGGTAGAATAAGTAAGTGCAAAACCTCCTTTTCTTCTGCCTTTAAAAGCATGTGTCAATAGTCGTAATGCATTTGCATTGCCCTCAAAATTTGTCAAATCGAACCATTCCTCATCACTAAATCGATCTTTAAGCGCTGCACCTTCTCCTTTTTCAAAATAATGCGACAAAGCCTTTTCTCCAGAATGACCAAATGGAGGATTACCCAAATCATGAGCCAAACAAGCTGCGGCTACAATGCTTCCAATTTCTTTGATTCCAGAATCAGCATCTACTTTTTTCTTCTCAATTAATTTTTCTGCCAACAAATTACCAAGCGATCTTCCAACACTGGAAACTTCCAAACTATGAGTTAATCGATTGTGTACAAAAATACTTCCTGGCAACGGAAAAACTTGTGTTTTATTTTGCAAACGACGAAATGGCGATGAAAATATCAACCTGTCATAATCTCTCTGAAATTGAGTTCTCACATCAGTGCTTTCTGGTGAGTGTTTATCTTCTTGTCCGAATCTTTTTGTTGAAAGTAGTTTTATCCAATCCATAATTTAGATTTAAAGCTCCTAAATTACATTAAAATTTCACGTTGCCCGATTTGTTTAGCAATTATTAACAATTCACTACTTCAACCATTATACTGTAGAATCGAATTGTACGCATACGTACAGCCTATGTAATAACATCGTACACATGAGTCATTAAACAAGAACTCAAAAACCTTTTATTTAATTGATTTAGTGACACTTCTATTTAGTGGCACGAGTATTGAAATTAAACCTAGCATTGGGGTGAAGATTTTCTATTTTATTATTATGCTTATTTATTTCGACATTATCCGTTGATAATAAAGGTTTGTCGATAATTGTGTGCGTTGGTCTAAATAAATTTGAGATCCAATCACATAGATTTATTATTGTATATAGATTTTAAAATACATCAATATTATGATCCGATTACAAAACATTCACAAATCGTACATCACCGGAACCAACAAGTTGCATGTACTTAAAGGTATCGATTTGCATATTAAAAAAGGTGAATTGGTATCAATCATGGGATCTTCCGGTTCTGGAAAATCAACATTATTAAATATTCTCGGACTTTTAGATAATCATGACGAAGGAGTTTACGAGCTAAATAACGAGGAAATTAAATCGATGAGCGAAACAAAAGCTGCCAAGCTTCGCAATAATTTGTTGGGTTTTGTATTTCAATCATTTAATCTTATTTCTTTTAAAAATGCTATGGAAAATGTAGCACTCCCATTATATTATCAAAAGGTATCCAGAAAAAAGAGAAATAAACTCGCCCTGGAATATCTTGATAAAATGGGTTTGAAAGAATGGGCACACCATATGCCAAACGAACTTTCGGGAGGACAAAAGCAAAGAGTTGCTGTTGCTCGTGCCATGATTACTGAGCCTAAAATTATTTTAGCTGATGAGCCTACTGGAGCTCTTGACTCGAAAACTTCGGTAGAGGTAATGGAACTCTTAAAAGAAATCAACAAATCGGGAATTACTGTAATTATTGTTACTCACGAAAATGACATTGCCCATATGACCGATAGAATCATCAACTTAAAGGATGGACGTATCGAATCAATCGTAGAGAACAACAAAATTAACAATACAGAATCGGTTCAAATTCCTATTCAGGAATAAACCAAACCCTAATATCAAGCTATGTTCGACAGAGATAAGTGGCAAGAAATATTTAGCACCATCAGAAAAAATAAAACTCGTACCATTTTAACGGGTTTTTCAGTTGCTACGGGAATTTTTATGCTGATTTTCCTTTTGGGAGCAGGAAGAGGTTTACGTAATGGTATGACTTCTGTATTTGCTCAAGATGCAACAAACAGCATGCAAATATTTGGTGGTAGAACTACCAAAGCATATAAAGGAACTCCTGAAGGCAAACGGATCCAAATGGTAAATGATGATTTCCTGAATCTGAAAAAATCAATTCAAAAAATCGATGCGATTTCCGCCATGTCATACATTCCTGGAGCCGAAACAATTTCTTACAAAAATAATTTCGGGAATTTTAATGTATCACCTGTTCATGATACTTACAAGGAAATTAAAAACTTTGAAATCATTAAAGGTAGGTTTCTTAATCAAAACGACCTTGCAGAACACAGAAAGGTTGTTGCCATTCAGGATGAGGTAAAAAAAGTACTTTTCCCAAAAGAAACAGCTCTTAATAAATACATCAATATTAATGATATCAAATTTAAAGTAATTGGTGTTTTTCATCAGTCAAGTTTCGATGATAACTCCAGAGAAATATACATTCCAATTACTGTAGCCCAAAAAATATTCAATAATAACGATCATATTCGCAGAATTTCCTTCACTCTAAATAATGTTTCGGTTGAAGAGAGTCAAAATATTGAAAGGCAGATTACTTATAAAATGGCTGCCAGACACAACTTCAGTAAAGAAGATAAGAATGCACTATGGATTCAGAATAATATTGAAAACTCTCAAACTTTTGCAGGTTTATTTAGTGCAATTGAAATGTTTGTTTGGATCATAGGAATATTCACAATTCTACTAGGTGTAATCGGTGTTTTCAATATCATGATGATTGTGGTGAAAGAACGAACAAAAGAAATTGGTATTCGAAAAGCAATTGGTGCCTCTCCAAATTCTGTTATAGGATTGATCTTAATGGAAGCAATTTTTATTACTGCTGCATCTGGTTATGTGGGATTAATAGCAGGAGTTGGATTATTGGAATCTATAAGTCAATTTGACATTATTGAAAAAGTTTATCCGCCAGCTGCAATCTATTTTATAGATCCTCAGGTTGATCTTGGTATAGCAATAGGCGCAACTATAGTATTGGTAATTACTGGTGCTTTGGCAGGATTTTTTCCAGCACGAAAAGCTGCAGCCATCAGACCAATAGAAGCTTTAAGAGATGAATAATACGAATTTATAAACGACATTAGAATGTTCGATCTAGATAAATGGCAGGAAATTACTGCCGCACTAAAAAAGAATAAACTCCGCACAATCCTTACGGGATTGGGTGTAATGTTTGGGATTCTTATTTTGGTAACTCTACTGGGAATAGGAAGAGGATTTCAAAATAACATTCAATCTTCTTTGGGAAACTTTGCAACCAACTCAACTGTGTTTTGGGTAGAAAGAACCACAAAAGCCTACAAGGGATTGCCAAGAAATAGATTCTACCGTTTTACCAATGATGATTTGGTTGCTTTAAAGCAAGGAATTCCAGAATTGGAACACATTGCTCCTGACATTAATGGCTGGAGTGGTGGTGCAACTCACAATACATTCCGAAATGAGAAAAAAGGAAATTTCAGAATCAAAGGGACATCTCCCGAAATGAACATGGTAAATCCTGTTGAAGTTATTTCAGGAAGGTTTATCAACGAGAATGACCTTAAAGAATTCCGAAAAGTAATTACCATTGGCCCACGCGTTAAGGAACTAATGTTTGAGGAAGATGAAGATCCAATTGGACAATACCTTAAAGTGAATGGTATCTTTTTCAAAATCATTGGTGAGATCAAACCTTTGAGCAATAACATGGGGAATCGAGATGATATCATTCAGTTGCCTTACACTACCCTCCAACAATTGTATAATTACGGAGATAAATTCTATGTATTCCTGGCAACTGCTAAGGTGGGTGAATCTGTAGCTGAATTGGAAGATAAAATATTCGAAATTCTGGCTCGTCGCCACTCCATACATCCAGAAGATAATCAAGCAATTGGACACTTCAACATTGCAAAAATATTCAATAAGATATTTGGATTATTTAATAGTATTGGATTCTTATTTTGGGTCATTGGTTTTGGTGTTCTAATTACAGGTGTAATTGGTGTAAGTAATATCATGCACGTTGTTGTGAAAGAAAGAACCAAAGAACTTGGAATTAAGCGTGCCATTGGAGCCAAACCTGCATTAGTTGTGGGTCAAATCATTAACGAATCGGTGTTCTTAACCACTTTTGCAGGATTTTGGGGATTGGTACTTGGGGTTGTTATTGTTGAGTTAATTGGCAAAGCAACCGAAGGGAGTCCTAACCCACAAATATTAAATCCTTATGTTGATATCAATGTTGCATTTATAGCTCTCGGTGTTTTGGTGTTTTTTGGTGTTCTTGCTGGACTTTTACCAGCACAAAGAGCCATTAAAATCAAACCTGTTGATGCTTTGAGATACGAATAAAAGTCATAAATCTGAAAATAATACAAGTCATGAAAAAAGTTCTAAGAATCTTAATGGTTGTAGGATTAATCGTCCTTTTTGTAGGAACCATTTTTTTCCTTTATAAAAAGTCGCAGGACAAACCTGTAGTATACAACACCAAATCTCCTGAGATTACTGACATTGTTAAAAAAACAATTGCAACAGGTTCGGTTGTGCCTAGAAAAGAAATTGAAATTAAACCTCAAGGTGTTTCTGGTATCATCGAAACTTTATATGTTGAAGCTGGTGAAATGTTGAAAAAAGGTGATCCAATTGCAAAAATTAAGATCATTCCTGACATGATTAACCTTAACAGTGCAGAATCACGCGTTAATGTTGCAAAAATTAATTTCGAAGATTCTGAAATTAACTACAATCGTGATAAAGCTTTGTATGATAAAAAAGTAATTTCTGAATCAGATTTCCAGAAAACTCAATTGGCTTATCGCAACTCACGTGAAGAATTGCAATCGGCAAAAGATAATTTACAGCTGATTAAAGAAGGTGTTACCAAAAAATCAGCAAATGCAACAAACACGATCATTCGTTCAACTATTGAAGGTATGATTTTGGATATTCCAATTAAGGAAGGTAATTCTGTAATTCAATCCAATACTTTTAACGATGGTACAACCGTAGCTATCGTAGCAGATATGGGTGAAATGATTTTCCAGGGTAAAGTTGACGAAACTGAAGTTGGAAAAATTAATCAAGGAATGAACCTAAAACTTACCATTGGTGCTATTGAGGATGTTAAATTTGATGCAAATCTTGAATACATATCACCAAAAGGTGTTGAAGAAAATGGTGCAATTCAGTTTGAAATTAAAGCTTCAGTTAAACTAAACGACAAATACTTTATTCGATCAGGATATAGTGCAAATGCTGAAATAGTATTGGACAAAAGAGAAAAAGTACTTGCTGTTAACGAAAGCTTGTTAGAGTTTGAAAATGACTCAACCTTTGTTGAAGTAGAAACTTCTCCTCAAGAATTTGAAAGACGCTTTATCAAAACTGGATTATCTGACGGAATTAATATAGAGGTTTTAGAAGGTATTACCAAAGATGACAAACTTAAGGGTGAGAAGAAGAAAAAATCAGATATGATTAAAGAAAATAAAAAGAATGATTAAGCAAGCTTTGTAAAGAGCATAATATTGCACATATTTATCATATCAAAATCGTTTTTATAATTGCCTAAACCGTAGTACGGATTATAAAACAAAAACAAATGAAAAAATTATTATTCCCGCTAATTGCAATTGTATTTATATTCTCTTCAGCAAATGCTCAAGAAAAATGGAGCTTAGAGAAATGCATCAACTATGCGAAAGAACACAACATTGACCTTCAATTACGTCAATTAGAAGCTGAAGTTCAATCCAATAACACGAAACAGTCTAAATATAACCTACTACCTAATTTAAATGGTAACATGGGGTATAACTTTGGATTTGGGCGAACAAAAACTGCTGCTGATACTTATTCCAATGATGATAGCCAAACAGGATCATTAGGCTTATCATCAAGTGTTACTTTGTTTAATGGCTTTCAGAAATATAATTCAATAAAACAAAATCAGCTTGACTTACAAGCTAGTCTGCAAGATGTAGAGAAGGCTAAAGAAGATTTGGCTTTAAATATCACTTCTTCCTATTTGAATATTCTTTTCAACAAAGAATTGTTGCAAGTAGCTCAGGAAAAATTAAAAGTTACCAAACTTCAGATTAAAAGAACCGAAGCTTTGGTTGAAGCAGGAACGCTTCCTAAAGGAACTTTAATGGAGCAAAATGCCCAAGCAGCCAGAGAAGAATTAGAGGTTGTAAATTCATCTAACAACTTAGATTTGGCTTTACTTGATTTGGCACAATTGCTAGATCTTGAAAATCCAGCTGAATTCGACATTAGCACTCCTGAATTGCCAGTATTGAATGCAACTCGTTCTATGGTAGATCCTGAATCCGTATTCATTAACGCCTTGGAATTCAGACCTGAAATGAAAGCTGCAAGATACAGATTAGAGAGTTCTGAAAAAGGACTTGTAATAGCAAAAGGTCAAAGAGCTCCTTCTCTTTCATTGTCTGGTTCCTGGGGGTCAAGTTATAGAAAAGACTTTCCAGAATTCAATGGTGCAGGTGATCTTATTAGAAAAGAAATGAAGTTAAATGACCAATTAAAATTATTTGAATACAAAAGCATTGGTTTCAACTTAAACATCCCGATTTTTAACGGTGGTCAAGTAAATAGAAATATTGCTAACGCTAAGGTTAACATCAACCGTTACAAGTTGAATATGGAAAACTCGAAGAACATCTTGAGAAAAGAAATTCAACAAGCTCATGCAAATGCTAAAGCAGCAATGAACAAATATTTTTCGAGTGAAACTGCAGTTTCCTCAACCGAAGAAGCATTCCGTTATACAGAAGAAAAATTCAACTTAGGCTTGGTAAATTCAGTTGACTACAACCAGGAAAAAAACAACCTGTTTCAAGCCAAATCAAACTTGCTTCAGGCAAAATACGAATACATTTTCAGAACAAAGATTCTTGACTTTTACAATGGCATCGAGATAAAATTATAATCAAGTTTAAATATAACAACTCTAAAAACTCTCAACTGGTTTCGGTTGAGAGTTTTTTTATTCCATTTACGTGTCTGATAATTCTCAATTGTCTTAATAATAATAGGTTCAAGTTTTGATCTAACAAACTAAAGTGCAATTTACTGATGTAATTCATTTAGTTTTCGCATTTTATCATTTATTTTGCAGTGATTTAAAAATTTAGAACATGGCATTACTTTTAAATATCGAAACATCAACAGCAATTTGTTCTGTTGCATTGGGGAAAGACGGGAAATTATTGGCTTTAAAAGAAAACAAAGAAGGCATGAAGCATGCAAGCCATCTTACTGTTTTCATCGAAAATATACTAAAAGAAAACAATTTAAGCACAGCTGATTTAGATGGTGTGGCAATTAGTATGGGCCCAGGTTCTTATACAGGTTTGCGAATTGGTGTATCAACAGCCAAAGGTATTTGCTACGGGGCAGGAATTCCGTTAATCGCAGTTAGTACATTACAATCAATGACAAAAGCCTTGCAAAACAATTCTGATTTATCTTCTCTATTAAAAAATCAGGAAAAAGCTTTGTTTTGTCCTATGATTGATGCCAGAAGAATGGAAGTGTATACAGCATTCTACAATGCAAATACTGAATTGGTAAAAGATATTTCTGCTGATATTATCGATGAAAACTCATTTGCAAATGAACTTTCAGAACAAGAGATTGTTTTCTTTGGTGATGGATCAGGCAAATGCAAAGATGTGATCACAAATGAAAATGGCATCTTTCTTGATGATGTAAATGCAACTGCAGTTGGAATGATTGAATTGGCAGAGAATAAATTCAACAAAAATGAACTGGAAGATGTTGCTTATTTTGAACCATTTTATTTGAAAGATTTTGTAGCAACAACGCCTAAAAAGAATATCTTTAATTAAGAACTAAAATAATGCGTATGCTGAGATTTACACTATTTTTAATTTCCTTATTTGTACTATCGACAAGTACATATTCAAATACGCCTGTAAAATCAGCTGATAAAGGGGAACATTTAAAATATGTAATCCATTATGGCATTGTAAGAGGTGGAAAAGCCAGCTTGAAACTTAAGTCAGATAAGATTAATGGCAAAGAAGTATATCATGCTACTTTAACAGGTCGAACCGTTGGCTTATTTAATACTCTTTATCGTGTTAAGGATACCTACGAAAGTTTTTTCGATAAAGAAACATTACTTCCAATAAAAGCCATTCGAGATATTAAGGAAGGAAGTTATAAAAGATATAACGAAGTTACTTTTGATCGGGAACAAAATCAAATTAACAGTCAACGATCGGGAATTAAAGATGTTCCTGTTGGTATTCATGATATCCTTTCTGCTTTTTATTTCGCTCGTGCGTATTATTTTAATTCAGACCTGGAAGTTGGTCAGGTAGTTAAAATCCAAACTTATTTTGCAGACGAAGAATTTTTACTGCAATTTAGATTTATGGGGTATGAAAATATAAAAAGCAAAATTGGAAATGTGAAATGCTACAAGTTTATTCCAATTGTTCAAACCGGACGTGCATTTGAGGACGAAGACGATATGAAAATATGGATCTCTGCAGATGCCAACAAAATTCCTGTGCGTGTACAATTCGATCTATTTTTGGGATCTCTGCGTTGCGATCTGATAAATTTTTCAAATTTTTCCACAAGTTCGCTTCGTAAGAATTAAAATTATTTATTTCTCATAGCTATCTATATCAAACAAAAACACTTAATATTTTAGATTATTAATTGTTTCAATTACTTTTGCAAAAATTAATGAGATCAAATACTCATTATAAATTGAAATCGATTATAAAATTAAATTCATAATATCATGGCAAGTACTGCAGATTTTAAGAATGGAATGTGTATCCATTATAAGGATGATTTATATACAATTATTCAATTTCAACACGTTAAACCAGGAAAAGGTCCAGCTTTCGTAAGAACTAAGCTTAAAAACGTTAAAACTGGTAAAATTATCGATAACACTTTTAACTCTGGTGTTAAAGTTGATGTTGCAAGAATTGAAAGACGTCCACATACGTTTCTTTACAAAGATGACATGGGTTACAACCTAATGCACACTGAAACTTATGAGCAAATCGCACTTGAAGAATCTTTATTTAATGCTCCTGACTTGTTAAAAGATGGAGATCCAGTTGAAGTTGTTGTGCACGCTGATACAGAAACTCCTCTATATGCAGAATTACCTGCCCATGTAACAATGCAAGTTACTTATACTGAGCCAGGTCTTAGAGGTGATACTTCATCAACAAATTCATTAAAACCTGCTACAATTGAAACCGGAGCAACAATCATGGTTCCATTGTTTATTAATACCGACGATGTAATTAAAGTTGACACTCGTGATCACAGCTATGTAGAGCGTGTAAAAGCTTAATATCTGTAATCTTATCATACAAAAAGGATTCTTCATGGAATCCTTTTTTTATTCCCCTCCCTCAAATTGTGTGAAGAATCAATATTTATTAATTTAGAGGAAACCTAATTCTCTAAAAACCCCACTATAGTGATTAAGCAACAAGCCGTAAACAGTAAGTTTAAGCTAGATCAAATCTTAAAAATCACACAAGCAATCAACGAAAATTTATCTGTTGAAGATCTGCTCAAACAATATGAAGACATCCTATTTAACGAGCTAAAGATTGGCAAAATTGTCGTTTTTAAATTCAATTCTACTTGGGAGAAGTTGCTAATTTCGGGTGTTACCAATGGTACTATTGATAATATCAAAATCGAGAATGATTTAGCAAAGCATGATGAAATTACCTATATTTCAACTGACTTTCCCGAACACCTCAGAATCTTTGATTTCTTAATTCCCGTATTTCATAAAAAATCAGTTCTTGCCTATATTCTTATTGGCGATTTAGATGAAGAAATGGAAGGAATGAGCCCTGCCATTAAGCACCTGGCCTTTATTCAAACCATTTCCAATATTATAATTGTAGCCATGGAGAATAAGCGAATGCACAAGCAGTTGATCGCCCAAGAGGCAATAAAAAAAGAAATGGAACTGGCTTCAAAAATTCAAAACTTATTGATTCCAAATCAAAACTCACTCCCACAAAACGAGTATATTGCATCACAAGGTTACTATCAGCCACACTTCGAAATAGGTGGCGATTATTACGACTTCATCAATTTTAATGATCAGGAATTGGGCTTTTGTATTGGCGATGTTTCGGGAAAAGGAATCCCTGCAGCCCTTATCATGTCAAACTTCCAAGCAACTTTACGAGCTCTTTTTAACCCAGATACTCCTTTGGACGAATTGATGAATAAATTGAATCAAAAGGTCTGTGAAAGCTCTAGCGATGAAAAATTCTTAACCCTATTCATAGGTGTTTACAACTACACGACCCGAAAACTTCGATATGTAAATGCAAGTCATCATCCTCCAATTTTGTATAACTACAAAACCAAAGAAACAACACAATTAAAAAAAGGTTGTATTGGCTTGGGAATGCTTGATGAAATCCCCATGGTATTGGTAGGAGAAGTTACCATTAAAGATCACTCTAAATTACTTTGCTATACAGATGGATTAGTTGAATTAGAGGTAGATGATAAAATGGAAGTTGGCATGCAATTAATCAGTAATTTATTCTCAAATAATAATAACATAAAAGATACATTTCTTGATTTAACCATGCACATAGATCTTGGTAAAAAGAACAAAGCTGTAGTGGATGATATTGCCTTGTTTGGTATAGAGTTTAAAGCATAAAAAAAAGGATCGGGCTACCGATCCTTTTTTATTATATTCTTAATTCAAATTATTGAATTTGAAAATCCTTCACAGCAGAATTTGTTTTACCCGAAGCATCGGTCAATGTAACAGTTAATTTGTACATCCCCTTTTTTGCAACAGTATTTTCACCGAAACGAGTTGAAACCGGGAAACTTACAGACTTAGATTTTTCACCTTTAATGCTTGGCAATGTATTTCCTTCAGCATCTGTTAAATCAGAATTTGAATCAAAGGAAAAATCCTTATAAGTTTTCACCGTCATACCAATCGCATTTGAAAAAGCAATTTGCACTCTGTATGATTCAAGCTCCATATCATCGCTTGCTGAAAATGCCACAGTATAATTATCTCCTGCTTTTACAGTTGATGCACTTGTAATGCTTACAGTTGGGTTTTTCTCATCAACAGGATCACTACCGCCGCCGCCGCAACTCATCATTCCAACAGAGAACAATACCACTAAGGCATACTTTAATAATTTCATAAATTTAATTTTTTGGTTATGATTTGGTTTTTGATTTTACTTTATCCTTTAAAAATAAAGCAATAGCATTAAATTAACAAGCCACAACTAAGAAATAATTCTTTTTCCCCTTCTGAACAAGAAAATACTTATCCGCAATAAGGTGTTCATTTGTTACTACCAGTTCAGAATTCTGAACCTTTTCCTTATTGATACTAATTGCATTTCCTTTGAACAATCTTCTTAACTCTCCTTTTGATGGAAACACCTCAGCTTTAACTGCTAAAAGTTCCAAAATATCAACTCCCGCTTCAAACTCCGATTTATCTACATTAAATTGAGGAACTCCTTCAAAAACTGACAAGAAAGTATCTTCATCAAGTTTTTTTAATACATCAGCTGTAGCTTTACCAAACAAAATTTGTGAAGCTTCAACTGCCGTATTGTAATCCTCTTCAGAGTGAATCATGATCGTTACCTCTTTCGCCAAACGTTGCTGAAGTTTACGCAAGTGCGGAGCTTCTTTGTGCTCTTCTACCAAAGCTGCTATTTCTTCTCTTGGGATTAATGTGAAAATTTTGATATATTTTTCTGCATCCTCATCCGAAGTATTTAACCAAAATTGGTAGAATTTATATGGAGAAGTACGCTTTGGATCCAACCAAATATTTCCCGATTCAGTTTTTCCAAATTTACCTCCATCTGCTTTGGTAATCAATGGACAAGTAATGGCCCAAGCAGTACCACCTTCTTTTCTTCTAATTAATTCGGTACCAGTAGTAATGTTTCCCCACTGATCCGAACCTCCCATTTGTAATTTACAGTTTTTAGAACGATACAATTCCAAAAAGTCTGTTCCTTGAACCAACTGGTAGGTAAACTCGGTGAAAGACATTCCTACTTTTGATTCAGAACTTAATCTTTTCTTTACAGAATCCTTACTCATCATGTAATTTACAGTGATGTGCTTTCCAATATCACGAATGAAATCAAGGAATGAAAAGTCCTTCATCCAATCGTAATTGTTCACCATTTCAGCAGCATTCTCAGCATCAGAATCAAAATCCATAAATTTTGACAACTGCGCTCTTAAACACTCCTGGTTGTGACGTAAAGTTTTTTCGTCCAACAAATTTCTTTCCTGAGATTTTCCCGAAGGATCACCAATCATACCTGTTGCACCTCCAACCAACACAATTGGCTTATGTCCTGCTACCTGAAAGTGCTTCAACATCATTACACCAACCAAGTGACCAATGTGAAGAGAATCTGCAGTTGGGTCAATTCCCACATATGCTGATGTCAATTCTTTTTGAAGTTGTTCTTCTATTCCTGGCATCATATCGTGAATCATGCCACGCCACTGTAGTTCCTCAATAAAATTCATGTTTTCTATTTTTTTCCTTATTTGGATATATTTATCCTATTTTTTAATCGAACGACAAAGATAAGAATTTTGCCGTTTCTTTTCCCCTATTAAATTGGTTCTTAAGCTACCATTGCCACCAAACTCATAATGATTCCCGTGAAAAGTAGAATGTTATAGATAAAGGATACAAATACAAACTTAAAAAAGGTCTTTACCCACGATTGTTTGTAGTAAAATTTCATGGTCAGGAACAGTTGAATCGGAATTAAAAAGTACAGGTACAAAGCCAGCGTACTAAGAAACTCCAAGTTCACCATCAGCAACAATTCACTAATGATGACGAGCACAAAAATGTATGCATGAAAATTGAGTGAAATCAACAGATGTTCAAGCATATAGTGTTTCCTTCTGACATACATCAAAGCTAGAGCTAAGGCAAAAAGAGGCAAAATAACCAAGAGTGTTTGCGATAATTTCTTGAAAGCAGTATCCATCATCAGCGAAGGATTTAACTTCCACATTTCAATAAGTTTTTTCACATCACTGTCTCCAATCAGACCGCCATCTTTTTCTTTCTTTGCTTTCAAGGAATCTTTTGCAACATTCTTCTTGCCAATATGAATTGCAACGCCCCCATTCTTTTTTTTAAACTCTGCTAAAGAATCTAATTTCAGACTATCTGCATCATACTCTTCCTCATCAACCATTTCCTCCAAGAAGGAAACCATATCCAGTTTCTTACCATCATCCGTTTCAACAGTCAATTCTTTGGCTGCTGCACTTTCTGGTTTGTGATTATAAGCCAGCAATAAAAAGGCAAAAAAAGTTAAAAACAGGTACAATCGAAAAGGTGGAGTATACCGGGCTCTTCTCCCCCGCATAAATTCCCTGGTTAAGTAACCCGGCTTTAAAAACAGGGGAACCAATGTATGTATTAATCTATTATCAACAGACAATGCATCGCCTACAGATTCACTTACAACAGTCCAAAACGGACGTTGAAAACTTTTTGTTGACTGACCACAATTCGAGCAAAACTTCCCATTAACGGGAAATTCACAATTGGGACAAAAACCTTCGAAATGCTGAACTCTTCTTTTGGGTAATTTTCTGAGGTACTTCTTAATTCTTTGCTTCATTATACTTCAACAGGTAGTTGTTTTTGGACCTTTTCCTTTATTTTGTCGGTAGTATCTCCTAAATCTGAGTTAAATATATCGAATATGGTTTCTGACACTTGTACCATTGGTTTATAAAACAAGCTTTCCTCCTTTTTCTCCTTTGAAATAAAATCAAACTTCTGATCTAAAAAATTCACAAAGTATACCAATATACTTAAAATAAGAACCCCTTTTATCAACCCAAACACAGCTCCCAACAAGCGATTTATCATACCTAAAGCGACTGCCTCAATCAAAGAATTCAACATCTTACCCAAAACGTTTAAGACAATCACTATTACCAAAAATGTGGAAATAAAAGCAATAATTCCCATGTAATTTGAATGGTAATCGAATTGGTTCTCAATGAATTCCGCAGTAAAATCTGAAAAATGAATGGCTCCGTAAATTCCTAAAATTAAAGCCAGTAAAGTAGCAATTTCAATAATTAGTCCTTTGGTAAATCCTTTATATATGGCATAAATTAAAGGCAAGCCAATTAGGATATCAAGTATGTTCATAATGGGTTAGTTATAATTATCAATAGACGATCAAAGATAAGAAAAATCAACATAATGACCTTAATTTAGAATGAACTAAGACAATATACCTGTTAAAAAATATTTATATTTAAGACAGCAAAAACGTTAAAAAATGGCATTTATCAACTCTCTTGTCAGCTGGTTAAATACCAAAAGACTTTCGCAAATAGATTTTTTCAAGGAGCATCCTATTGAAATACAGAAAGAAACTCTCACTCAATTATTGAATCAGGCATCTGATACTGAGTGGGGACGAAAGTACGACTTTAAGTCCATGCAATCTCTGCAAGACTTTAAAGAAAGACTTCCTATATTAACATACGAAGACATAGAAAAGTATATTCAACGCCTGAGAAATGGCGAACAAAATATTTTTTGGCCTTCAGAAATCAAATGGTTTGCAAAATCATCGGGTACTACCAATTCAAAAAGTAAATTTATACCGGTTAGTAAAGAAGCTCTTGAAGATTGTCATTTTAGAGGTGGTAAAGATATTTTAGCCATTTATACATCTCTTTATCCTAATACCGGTATTCTATATGGAAAAGGATTAACCTTGGGAGGCAGTCATCAAATCAACAACATGAACAATGATTCTTACTATGGGGATTTGTCTGCCATTTTGATTCAAAATTTACCTTTCTGGGCTGATTTTATTCGTACTCCTGATACTTCAATTGTATTGCTGGATGAATGGGAAGAGAAATTACACAAAATGACTGAGGCAACATTAAACGAAAATGTTACCAGTCTTTCTGGCGTTCCGTCATGGTTCCTGGTATTACTGAAACACATTCTAAAAGTATCAGGTAAAAATCACATCCATGAAATTTGGCCAAATTTGGAACTTTTCGTTCATGGTGGTGTAAGTTTTACACCTTATCGCGAACAGTTTAAAGAGATATTGCCTTCATCTCAGATGAATTATCTGGAAACCTACAATGCTTCAGAAGGATTCTTTGGGATTCAAGATAATCCAAATGATGAAGCCATGTTACTAATGCTTGATTATGGCATTTATTATGAATTTATTCCATTGGAAAATGTGAATGATGAAAATCCTAAAGCCATTAGTCTGGAAGATGTTGACTTGCATAAAAACTATGCAATGCTAATTACTACCAATGGGGGACTTTGGAGATATCAAATTGGCGATACCATTCATTTTACTTCTAAATCGCCATTCAAATTTAAAATCTCAGGAAGAACAAAGTTATATATCAATGCTTTTGGTGAGGAGTTAATTATTGACAATGCCGAAAAGGCAATGAAAATAGCTTGTACTAAAACCAATTCGGTGATTAAGGAGTATACTGCAGCTCCGGTTTTCATGGATAAAAACCAGAAAGGAACACACCAGTGGTTGATTGAATTTGAGCAAGCGCCGCAAAATATTGATGAATTTAATTACATTCTTGATAATGCATTAATGAGTCTGAATTCGGATTATGAAGCCAAACGCTACAAAAACATCACACTCGAAAAACCAATTGTAAGCATTGCTAAGAAAGGATTATTTTACAACTGGCTAAAATCTAAAGGAAAACTTGGAGGGCAAAATAAAGTTCCTCGTTTATCCAATAACCGAACATTAATTGAAGAATTGCTTAAAGACAATCAATAGCATATGCAGATTTTACTCATTTGGTTTTTATCTGTTCTTAACTTATATCAACCTACAAAAATTAATACTCCTTGCGATTTCTTCGAAATTGATCACATGGGAAATGTATATGTGGCAAATGGGTCCCAATTGTCAAAGTACAACTCTGAGGGAAAGCAAGTTTGTAATTTTTCTGATTCTTCTTTAGGGAGTATCAGTTCTATTGATGTTTCAGATCCTTTGAGAATTGTAGTCTTTTATCGAGATTTTAATCAGATAATTTATCTAAACAATAAATTATCTACCATTGGCAATGAGATTGACTTGTACGATTTTTCGGATAACGAAACTGAAATTGTATGCAATTCGCAGAAAGGTGGCTTTTGGATGTACAACTCGATACAAAAACAAGCCACTCACATCACCAATAATGGTGAAATAGCAGACCAAACTATTTTGTTGGGATCTTTTTTTGAGGAAGCAGAGATCACAAAAATTTACGAACACAATAGTTATCTGTATTTACTTTACAAGAATAAAGGCATTTTACAGTTGGATCAAAATGGTCAATTTGTTCGAAAGCTGTCTTTTAAAAATCTTCAAGACTTCCAGCTAATTGGAAACAACATCTATTACCAAGATCATATTGGTATCCATCTTTATCAAGCTCTAAATCAATCCCATCAATTAATCTATTCAAAAAAAGATCCTTCTAAGTCAATTATCAGATGCTATAAGGATAGGATCTTTATTGGAAATGAAGATTCTATCTCAATTAAAACTCTAAGTTTCTGATTAAAAACCAAGTGCATTTATTCTCATTGATAAGGGGTTGATATCCAAAAAAATATTACTAATTTTAGTTGCATTTTTCCACTAATAACTAAACATAAATATGCACATTGCTGTAGCGGGAAACATTGGTGCCGGGAAAACAACACTGGCTGGATTATTGGCAAAACATTACGGTTGGGAAGCTCATTTCGAAGATGTGGACGACAATCCATATTTAAATGATTTTTACGACGATATGAATCGTTGGTCCTTCGCCTTGCAAATCCATTTTTTAAATAGCAGATTCAATCAGGTTCTGGCTTTACGCGAATCTGGAAAAGATATCATTCAGGATAGAACAATATATGAGGACGCATACATATTTGCTCCAAACCTTGAATCAATGAATTTAATGCCTAAAAGAGATTTTGACAATTACCTGTCTCTTTTCGATATTATGAGTTCATTAATTCAGCCACCTGATTTATTGATCTACCTAAGAGCTTCTATTTCTACCTTAGTTGAACACATTCAGGCCAGAGGGCGTGATTACGAAGAAACCATTCGACTGGATTACTTAAAGAGATTGAATGAAAGATATGAAGCCTGGATTAATGGTTATACAAACGGAAAGCTTTTAATCATTGATGTTGATGATATTGATTTCCTAAATAATCCTAAAGACTTGAGCTCAGTAATCACTAAGATTGATGCTCAACTTCATGGACTTTTTTAATTCTAAATGATGAGTTAATCATTATGAGTTGAACTTGTAATTTTTGATTCTTAATTCATAACTGATAATTATAATACAATGCATATAGCCGTAGCTGGTAACATCGGATCAGGAAAAACTACCTTAACAGAATTATTAGCCAAACATTACAAATGGGAAGCTCATTACGAGGATGTGGATGAAAATCCGTACCTAAATGATTTTTACGACGACATGCAGCGTTGGTCATTCAATCTGCAAATCTATTTTTTAAAAAGTCGCTTCACCCAAATAATGGATATCCGCAATTCGGGAAAAAATGTGGTGCAGGATCGTACCATTTTCGAAGATGCCAAAATTTTTGCTCCTAACCTATACGATATGGGTTTAATGTCGGAACGCGACTTTAAAAACTATTGTAACCTGTTTCAACTAATGAGTTCAATGGTTCAGGCACCCGATTTATTAATATACTTGCGTTCTTCGGTGCCTACCCTTGTAAATCAAATTCAAAAAAGAGGTCGCGATTACGAAGAAACGATCCGATTGGATTATTTGAAGAACTTGAATAACAGATATGAAAACTGGATTTCCAACTATAACAATGGTAATTTGTTGATTGTTGATGCTGACAACATCGATTTCCTTGAAAATCCAGCTGATTTAAATAGTATTGTGGACAAAGTTGAAGCGAAGATTCACGGGCTATTTTAAAATCTGTAAAAGAAACCTATTGATAATTCGGGGAGTGAGATTTTATCGAATCCTAAATAATATGGATATTCCTCCCCAGATTCATCCTTTGCCGTAACTGAATCAGGAAAGTTAGTAATAAAAGTATACCTCAGGTTCATATCAAAGCTCCATGTATCGGATATGTGATATAAAAAACCAATATTTGGAGCCAAACCTACTTTATTTTCGGTAATTGTTCGCTTACTGTTACTAGAACCTGAAGAAGAAGCTGTATAATCGATTTCATTCCGATAATAAAAATATCCGAAAGCAAGTGAAGCATAAGGCTTAAAATCTCGGTCCCAGGCATCGAAATAGTATGATGCTCGAAGTAAGGCAGAACCAATATTGTAGTTTACATCATAGCTTCCCAAATGGCTTCCATCCCAAAATTTATCTTGCCCCAGCAAACTAAAAGACAATTCTGCTCCAACGCTTAATTTCTTGTTCAGCATTTTTCTCCCGGTCAAACGAAAGTTTGGACCTCCATTTGCCTGATCACCAAAATCGCCAAGAGGCAACTGGTAACCAATCGATCCACCAACAAAATAGTTTTGATCTTTATAGTACTGAGAATAAGATTCAAAAGAAAAAAACAGAACTAAAAACAAGAATAAATATCGCTTCATCATCTTTATTTAATTTGTTGGAACTAAATTATAAAAAAACCGGAAACTCAAATGAGCCTCCGGTTTCAATTTTTATTGTGAGTTCTATTCAATCACTTTTAATTCCTTACCAATCTTGATAAATGCTTCCAAAGCTTTATCCAAATGCTCTTTTTCGTGCGCAGCAGAAAGCTGAATACGGATACGAGCTTGTCCTTTTGGTACAACTGGATAATAGAATCCAATCACATAAATTCCTTCATCCAACAATTTTGCAGCAAATTGCTGAGAAAGTACTGCATCGTATAACATCAAAGCGTTAATTGCAGAATCAGATGGCTTCACATCGAAACCTGCTTTTAATAATCCTTCACGGAAATATTGAGCATTCCAGATTACTTTATCTCTCAACTCAGTTGATTCGCTCAACATATCGAATACTGCGATAGAAGCTCCTACAATCACTGGAGACAATGAGTTTGAGAACAAATAAGGACGTGAACGTTGACGCAACATATCAATAATTTCAGCCTTACCAGTAGTAAATCCACCTAGTGCTCCACCCAATGCTTTTCCTAATGTAGAAGTAATGATATCTACACGATCCATACATTTGTGGTATTCGTGAGTTCCACGACCAGTTTCACCAATAAAACCTGATGCATGGCTATCATCAACCATTACCAATGCATTGTATTTATCTGCTAAATCACAAATTTCGTTCAACCTTGCAATATCACCGTCCATTGAGAAAACACCATCGGTTACAATGATACGGTAACGCTGAGCTTGAGAAACTTTTAATTGTTCTTCCAGGTCAGCCATATCAGCGTGCTTGTAACGGTAACGAGCAGCTTTACACAAACGAACTCCATCAATAATAGAAGCATGGTTTAGTTCATCCGAGATAATTGCATCATCCTTTGTGAACAATGGCTCAAAAACACCACCATTAGCATCAAAAGCTGCTGCATATAAAATGGTATCTTCCATACCGAAGAACTTAGCTATCTTTTGCTCTAATTCTTTATGAATATCAGTAGTTCCACAAATAAAACGAACCGAAGACATTCCATAACCGTGAGAATCTAAAGCTTTTTTAGCTCCTTCCATTACACGTGGGTGTGATGATAATCCAAGGTAATTGTTAGCACAGAAATTTAATACTGTCTCACCAGTATTCACTTTAATTTCTGCTCCCTGTGGAGTTGTAATGATTCTCTCGTTTTTGTACAAACCAGCATCTTTAATGCCTTGTATCTCTTCAGCAAGATAGTCTTTGAATTTTCCGTACATGTGTATGTTGTTTTAGATTTTAACCTGAGTTCGATTTAAAATATTCGACACAGAAAGTTATATTAGTTCAAGGTTTGATTTAAAAATTCTAAAAAGAATACTGGAGTATTTTGAAGAATTTTTAAAGTAAAGATTGGATGAAGATGACTTTCACCTTATTTCAATATTTTTTGCATAAATCGCTTCATATTTTTTTGAATTATCCCGATAGTTCTTCAAAAATATGAAACAATTTCTCCTAAAAAACTTTTGAAACTGTGTACATATTTTAAACTGAACTCAGGTTACTTGAATTATCGTTTGAAAATTACAATCCAAAATTACAATAAAATTCGTCTCTAAAAGCAGGGAATTTCTGTTTTTTATATGCCTTTTTCAACATACGGAAGTAATCTTTACTGTATTTATTAAATTTTTACTACAATCTTACTTTTCCACCCCACACTCCCCATCAATATTGATAAACAATCAGATAGGAACAAATCCTTATTACTCTACAGAAAGCAGGAAGAAAAAAAATGAATCTTTTTTGAAAAAATATTGAAATAGCTGTTGCATTATTGAGGAAAACCTGTTAGTTTTGCATCGCAATTTTCCTCAAGAAACACAGTTCAAACGTGAGGTGTAGAGGAAAATTAGGAGTTATACTCCTCCTTAGCTCAGCTGGTTAGAGCACCTGACTGTTAATCAGGGGGTCCTAGGTTCAAGTCCTAGAGGGGGAGCAAAAAA
>NZ_JANQCD010000036.1 GCF_026672275.1 Marinifilum sp. D737
CTGTGATGATCTGCGTGAAACTTTGACTTTTCGACTTTTTGACCTTTCTACTTTTCTACTTTTCTACTGTATGATTGAGTGAATTCGTGATTTAGGAAAGGTGTAATTCGCTAGGTACTTGCAACATGTGCTCTATTCTGCGAAAATCGCGACAAAACCTGTGATAATTTGCGTGAAACTTTGACTTTTCGACTATTCTACTTTTCTACCTTTCGACTTTTGAACTATTCGACTTTTGAACTATTCGACTATATTACTATAGGAAAACAGGACAGCCAGATTTAAGTTCTGGATTTGATATACTCCGTAGGAGTAATTTCATGGAATTGCTTGAAAACACGATTGAATGAAGATTTGGAATTGAATCCACAATCGAAAGCCAGATAAAGAAGGGTTTTATCTTCGTGTGCTTTACGATCTATCAACTGAATGAAGTAGTCAATTCGATAAGAATTGATAAAATCGGAATAAGATCGATTTGCGCTACGGTTAATTGCTTGAGAGATGATATGCTCTGGCACATCAATCATATCTGACAATTTTCGCAACGTTAAATCACCATCTTTATATACTTCTTTTGTTTCAATGAAATCACAAATTTGCTGAAACTGCTCATCGTAAGGATTCTCTTCTTCTGAAATGTGAACTGATGTAGTATCCTTCTCAACAGGAAGAGCCAGATTAACACTCATTGGATTTGCAAATATGTAAGCATATTTACTATAAATGTAAACAAATGATATCACAAATACCGATACGATAATATTAATCAGCATTACCTGGTCAATAACAAAATGAACACCGAAAATGCCGAGTAACTTTATTAGAAAAACCACCGCAAGCAATACCATTACACCGTTTCCAATACTACTAATCCATTTTAACCTGTATGGATTTCCTTTAGCAAAGGATTTGTTTTTCTGCACTTTTAAAATCATCAGGTATCCAATAACTACATAGGCCAGTATGATCAAAAACTTCATGTAAACAGAAATAATGGCATAGATATTATCGGAATGAGAACAGCCGCCTTCCCCAAGACAATCAACCAATCCCAATGATTTAGTAGTGGTTTTGTATCCCATATACACAGCAAAAGGAATAAGGTGTAACAAATGCTTTTTGCTAAAGCCAAAGTTTGGGTCGACTAGACTTAAAATGTAAAAATAGAACATGGTTCCATGCAACACATGACTGGCACATGCAAACTCGTAAATCCAATGAAAATCGTGAAATAGGTTTTGTGAAGACAGGAAGAATGTTACCTCAGCCAAGGCAACAAGAAAAAGCCAAAATGTAAAAATTCTATCGGACAATTGGTTTGCCTTACGCGACAGGATAGAAACCATAAAAAATCCCAATATGGCCAAACAAATCACAAACAAATAATCCATACTCTTCCACCTCCTCTTAATACTGCTATCGCTTATTTGAGTAGCAATTTTAACAATTTTTAAGCACTCCAACAATTTACAATACAAACTAATGGGTATACAATATTCAAACGATCTACTTCATAAAAACATAATTTGTGTTTTGTCTAAAATGCTTAGATTTATTTGAATAACAAGTAAATTTGAGCACAAAAAGCTTGTATACTTGTCTCTATAGGTTGTATATGCAATTATATTTCAGTCATACTTTTGGTATTACAAATTTTATTTCTGATTCTTTTTTACAATAATTGTATAAGCAAGCATTAGAGTGCTTATAATAAATTAGAATAACTTTAAATTATTTTTAAGAATTTTTTAACATATCTATCAGTAATGAAGGAAATTATCAGAAGCATTGTTGAAGACAACACCACCAAAAAAGGAAAGGTTTTCGATTATTTCATCCAGGTTTTAATTATGCTTTCGCTGATTTCATTCTCAGTGGAAACATTGCCTAACAATTCTCCTCATGTAGTAAAGTTTCTGGAATATTTTGAGATCTTCTGTATCATTATATTTTCGGCTGAATACATCCTTAGAATTTTGGTTTCAAAACGACCACTTTCTTACATCTTCAGTTTCTATGGAATCATTGATCTTTTGGCCATACTGCCTTTTTACCTTAAAGGAACTTTGGATTTTAGAGCAATTCGTGCATTCAGAATCTTTAGAGTGTTCAGAACATTAAAGTTGATACGATACAATAGAGCTTTACACCGATTTCATATCGCAGCTAAAATTGTAAAAGAAGAAATCATTCTGTTCTTTATCGTAACAGGTATCTTAATATTTTTATCGGCAGCAGGCATATATTTTTTCGAAAACGAGGCCCAACCCAAAATATTCGCTTCGGTATTTCATAGCTTGTGGTGGGCCATCGTTACACTAACCACAGTTGGCTATGGTGATGTTTACCCGATTACCGTAGGTGGTAAGATTTTTACATTTTTTGTATTGCTAATTGGTGTAGGTGTTGTTACGGTTCCGGCTGGTTTGGTAGCTACATCCTTATCCAAAGCAAGAGAAATTGAAGAAGAGGAAAGAATAAAATAAATAACATTTTATTCTTCTGAATATCACCACAATAAAATCATTCAAATAAATTTTTCAATCGTTTACAGTAAAAATTCAAAATATTTCATTTAAGTTTGTCAGCATTATTAACAAGGGGTGCCTGTAACGGCTGAGATTATACCCTATGAACCTGGGCAAGTAATGCTGCCAAGGGATGTATGTATCTCCTGTTTCTACTCCTGTAATCTTTTTTGAAATGAACATTTTTTGTAATGGTAATCCAATTGCTTTGGATGATTGTGCTTCGTTGTTTACACTTTTATCGGTGACTGAATATGTGGATCAAAAAGGTATTGCAGTTGCAGTAAACAATTGTGTAGTGAAAAAACAGGATTGGGAATCTCACCAACTTCAGGAAAACGACAAAGTTTTGATTGTTTCGGCTACAAAAGGTGGATGATTCCGGGTTTCACTGCTTAAACTTTCAATATTCTTCTGTCGCTTAATTGCCTCTTATAATGCAAGAAGAACAATTAAATTCATAGAAGATTGAAAACAAAAAACATTACTCAGGGTAGTTTTCCAAACTCCCAAAAAATCTATGTAAAAGGTAAAATCCATAACATAGAAGTGGCAATGCGCGAAATAGAATTGGCAGATACCACTGATAAAAATGGAAATGTAATCAAGAACCATCCGGTTACGGTATATGATACCTCAGGTCCTTATACGGATGACAATATTGAGGTAAATCTTGAAAAAGGATTGCCAAAACTTCGTAAACAGTGGATTCTTGATCGTGAAGATGTAGAAGAACTTGATGGACTGTCGTCGGATTATGGGCGCATGCGTTTGACGGATGAGAGCCTGGATCATTTGCGTTTCGATCATGTAAGCACCCAACCATTAAAGGCGAAGGAAGGAAAGTATGTATCGCAATACTACTATGCCAAAAAGGGAATCATCACGCCGGAAATGGAGTATGTTGCCATTCGTGAAAACCAACGCATCGATGAGATCAAGGAAAAATACGCTCAGCACAAAGGTTGTCCCATGGGTGCTCAAATTCCTGAAACACACATTAGTCCGGAATTTGTACGCGATGAAATTGCCAAGGGACGTGCCATTCTACCTGCAAACATCAATCACCCCGAGGCTGAACCAATGATTATTGGTAGAAACTTTTTGGTAAAAATTAATGGAAACATTGGGAACTCCCCTACTACTTCGAGCATTGAAGAAGAGGTTGAAAAAGCAGTTTGGGCATTCCGCTGGGGCGCAGATACCATTATGGATTTATCTACTGGTGAGAACATTCACGAAACCAGGGAATGGATTGTAAGAAACAGTCCGGTGCCAGTAGGAACCGTTCCATTGTACCAGGCACTTGAAAAAGTGAATGGAAAAGTGGAAGATCTAAGTTGGGAAATTTACAAAGACACTTTGATTGAGCAGTGCGAGCAAGGTGTAGATTACTTTACCATTCACGCAGGTTTGCTTTGGAAACACATTCCAATGACCATTCACAGAACAACAGGTATTGTTTCTCGTGGCGGATCGATTCTTGCGAAATGGATTCTACACCATCACAAAGAAAATTTCCTTTATACTCATTTTGAGGACATCTGTAAGATTTTAGCGAAATATGATGTTGCAGTTTCTTTGGGCGATGGATTGCGACCAGGCTGTTTGGCCGATGCCAACGACAAAGCACAATTTGGAGAATTGGAAGCCTTGGGACATCTTACCAAAATTGCTCGTGAAAACTTTGTACAGGTTATTATTGAAGGTCCGGGGCACGTACCAATGCACATGATCAAGGAAAATATGGATGAACAGTTGGCACATTGCGACGAAGCTCCATTCTACACCTTAGGTCCTTTGGTTACCGATATTGCTCCTGGCTACGATCACATTACTTCGGCAATTGGAGGTGCAATGATTGCCTGGCACGGTACCGCCATGCTATGCTACGTAACTCAGAAAGAGCATTTAGGACTTCCGAATCGCGATGATGTAAAAGAAGGGGTTATCACTTTTAAACTAGCTGCACATGCGGCCGATCTGGCCAAAGGATTCCCCGGAGCTCAATATCGCGACAACGCAATGAGTAAGGCGCGTTTTGAATTCCGTTGGAGAGATCAATTCTCATTGGCCCTGGATAGCGAAAAAGCCATGAAATTCCATGATGAAACACTTCCGGATGAAGGATACAAATCCACTCACTTCTGCTCCATGTGTGGAGAGAACTTCTGTTCGATGCGTGCAAGCATGGAAGTTCGTGAATTGGCAGATAAGGCTCAAGAAAAAGCCAAGGAGTTTGAGCAATCTGGTAATGAACTGTACAGCTAATTCAATGGAGCTGATTTTGATTTCACATCCTGATTTTTTTAAAGGGGAAACAGTAATTGTTTCCTCTTTACTGGATCGTTATAACTTTACTTTTCATCTTCGTAAACCTGGAGCTTCGGAACAGGAATTGATTGATTACCTGGATGAAATCCCGGAAGCGCTGCATGCAAAAATTGTATTGCACAACGAAATAGAAGTCTTTTCAAACTTCAAGCTGAAGGGAATGCATTTCTCGGGAGCAAAAAGAGAGCATGCAAAACAGTTGACAACAGGTATCCGAAAAGGAACCTCATGTCATTCCATTCGGGAAATCAAATCCTTAGACAAGGCATTCGACTATGTTTATTTGAGTCCGATTTTTGAAAGCATTTCAAAACCAGGATACCAGGGAAATCTGAATATGGAAGAAATTAAACTGTTTCTGAAAGAATCCAGATCAATCCAAATCTATGCACTTGGAGGTATAGAGACAAGCAATGTATCAACAATAAAAGAATTACAATTCGATGGACTTGTTGTATTGGGAGCAGTTTGGACGAGAGATCCATTTAAAAATCAAGATTTGATATCATCAAATTTCAGAGAAATACATTCAACAATCCATAACTTATATGAAGAGAGCAATTCCTAAAATTCAATACATAACACAAGATCATCCAAAATTATCTCATTCTGATCAAGCGCGACTGGCTTTTGAACAAGGAGTGGAAGCTGTGCAAATTAGAATGAAAGCTAGTTGCTCGCATGATATCTTAAAAGAAGCTGCATTGGCTTTGAAATACGCCAATCAATTTGATCGCACTTTAATCATTAACGATTCCATAGATATTGCTAAAGAAATTGGTGCTCATGCTGTTCATCTGGGATTAAATGATACGGCTATTAATGAAGCGAGAAAAAATTTAGGTGATGATATCATCATTGGAGGAACTGCCAATACAATGGAGGATATTCTTCTTCAAAGATCAAGAGGTGCAGATTATATTGGACTGGGCCCATACAGACACACCACTACCAAAAAGAATTTAAGTCCTGTAGTGGGAGTTGATGGATACAAAGAAATCATCAAACAGATGAATGAAAAGAAAATTCATATTCCAATAATTGCCGTTGGTGGAATCCTATTGGATGAAATTGAAATGCTAAGCAAAGAAGGACTATATGGAGTTGCCATTTCAGGAGCTTTATTAAAAACACTAAACAACCAAACTCATGAATAATTTAATATTAGGAGATAAAATATTCAAGTCACGTTTGTTCACAGGAACTGGAAAGTTCAGTTCAAACGAAATCATGAAACAAGCCATTGAAGCTTCCGGATCGGAACTGGTAACCATGGCACTAAAAAGAATTGACATTGAAGATGCCAATGACAACATGTTGCAGCATTTAAATATTCCTGGAGTTAATTTACTGCCAAACACCTCTGGAGTGCGAAATGCAAAGGAAGCCATATTTGCAGCTCAATTGGCACGAGAAGCGCTGGAAACCAATTGGCTTAAATTGGAAATTCATCCCGATCCCAAATACTTACTTCCCGATGGAGAAGAAACTTTAAAAGCAGCCGAAGAATTGGTGAAACTAGGATTTCATGTTTTACCCTATGTACAAGCTGATCCTGTTCTTTGTAAAAAACTGGAAGAGGTTGGAACTGCAGCTGTAATGCCTTTAGGGTCTCCAATTGGTTCAAACAATGGACTACAAACCATCGATTTCCTAAAAATCATCATTGAACAAAGCAATGTTCCCGTGGTGGTTGATGCGGGAATTGGGGCTCCATCGCATGCTGCTGCAGCTATGGAAATTGGTGCCGATGCAGTGCTTGTAAATACCGCAATTGCTGTTTCTCCAAACCCTGTTGAAATGGCTAAAGCTTTTAAAATGGCAGTTGAAGCTGGTAGAATGGCTTATGAAGCCAAATTAGCGGAACAATCAGTTGGCGCCAATGCCAGCAGCCCTTTAACTGCTTTCCTTGAAAATTTGGATTAACCTATTAAGTGCTTAAAATGAGTTTCTACAACGAAATACAAAAATACAATTGGGATGAAGTAAAAAATCAAATCTACTCCAAAACCGAAGCAGATGTAAAACATGCTTTGGAAAAGGAAAAAATAGATTTGAATGATTTTCAGGCACTCATCTCCCCTGCTGCATCTGCCTATTTGGAGACAATGGCACAAAAGAGCATGCAGCTTACACAAAAGCGATTTGGGAAATGTATTCAGATGTACATTCCATTGTATATCTCCAATTCCTGCACCAACACATGTGTATACTGTGGATTCAATCACAAGAACAAGTTTGACCGCAAAATACTTAAGTCCGAAGAAATGAGACAGGAAGCTAAAGAAATCAAGAAGTTGGGTTTCGAACATATCTTGCTTGTTAGTGGCGAAGATCAGAAAAACTGCGGGTGCGATTACATAGGGGAAATGATGGATAGCATTAAAGATCAATTCTCATTAATTTCGCTTGAAGCACAACCGCTGTCAACTGATGAGTACAAAAAATTGACTCATAAAGGATTGAATACGGTATACATCTACCAGGAAACCTATAACGAATTGAATTACAAAAAATACCACCCCGCTGGTAAAAAATCGAACTATCAATATCGATTGGAAACTCCAGATAGATTAGGTCAGGCCGGAGTCCACAAAGTGGGATTGGGTTGCCTCTTGGGATTGGAAGATTGGCGTGTTGATACTTTCTTCACAGCCCTTCATCTTCAATATTTGGAGAGAAACTATTGGAAAAGTAAGTATTCTATTTCTTTTCCAAGACTTCGTCCTCACGCAGGTGGATTTCAGCCCAATTACGAAACAACGCAAAAAGATTTGGTACAACTGATAACCGCCTATCGCCTCTTTAACCATCATGTGGAGATCTCATTGTCGACACGTGAAAGCGAAAAGTTCAGGGACAATATGCTACAACTGGGTGCTACATCATTTAGTGCCGGCTCTAAAACCAATCCGGGTGGGTATTCGAACAAGGAAGAATCATTAGAGCAATTCTCAATCAATGATGATCGTAGCCCTTCTGAAATTGCAGAAATGATTCAATCTAAAGGATATGAAGTAGTTTGGAAGGACTGGGATAACTTTATGCAACTGTAACAAGATGAACGAAATTCAAAGAGAACGATACAACAGGCACATCATTTTGTCTGAAATTGGAGAAGATGGTCAAAAGAAATTGCTGGATGCAAAAGTATTGGTGGTTGGCGCAGGCGGATTGGGCGCTCCAATTCTCCAGTACCTTGTTGCTGCAGGCATTGGAAACATAGGAATTGTTGATGCCGATACCATTGGTTTATCCAATCTGCAAAGACAAATTCTTTATCGCGAAAATGAAATTGGAAAATCAAAAGCTGAGCAAGCCAAAGCAACATTAAATCAATTGAATTCCGATGTGAAAATATCACACTACCCATTCATGCTGGATGATGATAATGCAGATGAAATCATCTCTAAATATGATATTGTAGTTGGTGCTACAGACAACTTCAAATCCAGAAAATGCATCGATAAAATCACAAAAGCTCAAAACAAAGCTTTCGTTCATGGATCAATTGGAGAATTCGAAGGACAGGTTTCTGTGTTTAATTACAAAAATGGTCCTTCCTATTTCGATTTGTTCCCTGACACTCCCAATGAATTCGATTTACCATTGGGTGTTATTGGAGTTTTACCTGGAATAATCGGGAGTATGCAAGCCTGCGAGGCAATTAAAATCATCCTGGAAATTGGAGAAATTCTTTCTGGAAAATTATTGGTTTATGATGCACTAACACATGATACTAACATCATCCAATTTTCAAATTAATGTACGAAACATGCAATCTTCTGGGAAACAATAATCCTTTCATTGAAGATTGCATGCTAGATTTTCTTTAAAAATACTTAAACCAGTTGTCAATATTTGCGTATAGCTAAATTAATATCAAATGCTGGTTTCTATGAATAAATTATTACTACTGTTTCTTTTTATAGGATTAAGCTTTTCGAATTTTAGCGAAGCTCAAAATAAAGTTGATAGCCTAAGTAAGCTTCTCTCCTTTACAAAGGATGACAAAGAAAAAGCCCACATCTACAGCCAGTTAGCTAAAGAATATTATTACAAAGATTTAAACCAGTTAATTTTTTATGCTCGCAAAGCAGATTCCTTGGCGGTAATTTATCAAATTGATTCAACAAGAATCAAGGCATTGAACCATTTGTGCTATGCTTATATAAATTCAGGAAAAAGAAAACAAGCTCTGGATTTTAATAATTTAGCATTAACAATAGCTAAAGAAAAAAAACTGGAAAAAGAGATTTACTATACAAGCTATTTTAAAGGATATTATTACTATTCGGGAGGTATTACTGACAGTTCATTAATTTATCTGGATAAAGCCTACAATGGAGCTTCCCTAATGCATGATCCATCTTTAAAGTTAAGATGTTTAAATATTATTGCTGCCAACTATCTCAACCAAGGAGATTATAATAAAGCGTTGGACAATTTTACAACGGCTTATCATATTGCCGATAGTCTTAAAAATGAAAAGCAAGTGCTTAATTTGTCCCTAAACATTGGGACAACGCTACTTTACAATGAAGATTTAGAACAGGCAATTCAATATTTTCAAAAGGTACTTTCGCTTTCTGACCCGAATCAAATGAACATAGCGGTAGCCACTGCTTACAATAATCTTGGAGCATGCTATAGTCGAATGGCAGATCATGAAAAAGCCATAAGCTGCTTCGAAAAAGCATTGCCTGCATTCATAAAAATTAATAATCGTTTTCAAATTGCTCAAACATATGCAAACCTGGGGCAATCTAACTACCTTTTAAATAATGTAGAGGATGCAAATTATTACCTAAATGAAGCTGTTAAGATTAACCGGCAAAACAATTTATCCAACCAGCTTATTGTCAATTTAATTATTCTGGCCCGCTTACAAATTAATAAAAAGGAGTTTGCCAAGGCAAAAGAATCATTGCAAGAAGCCAACGAACTAAGCAAAACATATAATATCAATTACAATAAAAGTGATTTATTAAAAGCTTACAGTTATTATTATTCCAGCATAAATAAATTTGAAAAAGCCTTAGAGTATAAAAAACTTGAATTGATTCACAGAGACAGTGTTTTCAATGAAAGTAAACAAAAGCAAATAACTGAATTGGAAACCAAATTTAAAACTCAGCTGAAAGAAAAAGAGAATGATAATCTAAAAAAAGATCTTTCCTTACAGCAATTAAACGCTGCCAAACAAACACAAATTAGAAACTTTCTAATTGCGTTTGCCTTACTTGTAATGGTTTTAATAGGCATCCTTCTTAATAGAGCAAGAATTAAGAAAAGATCACATCAAATCATTGAACAACAAAAAAATGAGCTTGAGATCGCCAATAAAACAAAGGACAAGCTATTTTCAATTATTGCACACGATTTAAGATCCCCATTTAATACGATTATTGGGTTTAGTGATTTTCTACATAGTGATTACGATAGCTTAAATGATCAGGAAAGAAAATTACAGATATCAGATATTAAAAATTCTTCTCATAGCGCATATAATCTACTGGAAAATCTTTTAACCTGGGCCAGAATACAACAAGGAAGCATAAAGGTAGAACCTGAAATTTTACCATTAAACAAGCTAATCGAAGCATCTGTTAACAATTACATAAGCTCGGCAAAATTGAAAGATATTGAATTGACTTATGAATACAACGATTTGATAAATGTTCATACAGATCAATATTCTATAGAATTGATACTAGGAAATCTTATTAGCAATGCCATAAAATTTACTCCTTTGGGAGGTTCCATAAGCATTTCAAGCGAAACACAAAATGATAATGCTGTTGTAAAAGTAAAAGATACAGGTATTGGTATTTCGGATAAAGCTGCCGAAAAAATCTTTAAAAAAGGTGAAACTTATACATCAACAGGAACCAATCAGGAAAAAGGATCAGGACTAGGTCTTGTTCTCTGCAAAGAATTTATAGAAATGAACGGAGGAGAAATATGGTTTTGTAATGAATCTCAGAAAGGTGCCTGCTTTGCATTTTCTCTCCCATTACATCAAAAATAGATAAATAAAAAGCCACTAAACGAGATTTAATGGCTTTCCTTTTGCCTTTTGATTATAGAAAATCTTGTCCAGGTCGTTTCTTTTCTTCCGGGTGCTTTACCTCAATCACCTTATCAAGTATGGTGTAAAATTCTACTCTAAACTTAACGGGTCCGGTTAGCACAACATGATGATATCGCTCTGGAAAAATCACAATCGGATGTTCCGGATCGGCATCCAATGCAGGTCCTTCCTCATCTTCCCACACATACTGACAATGCCCTTCTTCTACAACCAATAAACCGATTTTTCCTTTGGGAGCCAAATGAGATTTTAAAATAGCTGGCTTTACAGTTTCCTCTGTCATGCTAGGCGTACTGCCTACTTTGATTGCACCTTTTGGTAATTCTTCATTCTGGTAATTCATAAGTCTTATCTAAATTAATTCTTAATAACATCAAAACTAATACTAAAAACCAAACGTTCAAATACCTACTTATAGGGAGTATCAAAAAAAACGCCATTGAACTTCTTTCAATGACGTCTTTTAAATATTCTTTTACATCTATTTCAAGTTTGTTGGCACCTGAGGCGTAGAAATCAGATGCGTAAAAATCTCCCAACGTTTGTCAGGATTGCTTTCAACACCTCCTCTTTTCTCTACGTATTCTTTCACCAAATCTTGTCCCCAATTGTAGTTGATAATATAGCTACGATAGGTTTCAGGAAACCTGAAAGTAGACTCATGCGCTCTTCTTAAAGCATATTTTTCCATCCATTTGCCTGTTTCTTCTTTCGACCATTTGCCATCCAAATAGTTTCTCATGGCAGAAGTTCTGGCATAAGTCAACTCATGAGTTAATTCCTGAATTTGATAGTACAAATCAACTTTCTCAGTATCCAATCCTGCCAAAGGAAACAGAACTTCTTTCTCGAATTTCATTCTCTCCTCGCGAGGAAAAACAACATTAATGCCATAATTAGCAGTTCCTTCGGCAATTAATGATTGAGGGCTAAACAAAGGATACACCGAAAACTCAACCCAACCTCTTTTCTTCACCAAATTACTCTCTAACAGCGAATTGTATACATGATGTCCCGGATATCCTTCATGACTTGCCAAGTCAATGGCTCTATCGATAAGAATCGGAAAATCGATATTAACCTGGATCAAGCTAAAGTTGTTCCCTTTATACCAATTGTAACCAGCCCAGGCTTTATCGGTAACATATTCCAATTCAAAATTTTCATTTTCAGGTAGAGTAATATGCTGTTTTGTTCTCTTGCGCGATTCTTCAATTGCAGCTCTAAAGACAGCATCTACTTTGTCTTTGGGAATTACAAAATCTTTTTGAAATTTGGCCAAACGATCAATTAAACTTCCTTTTCCAGGCACAAGCTTTTCCAGCTCATTAATAATTTCTGCAAAATGCTCATCTTCAAAATCAGGAACTACAGCATCATATAATGCATCCGATTCTTCATTAAATGTAAATTTCTTACCGGATAACATCTCAATTCTGGCTTTTACCGCCACAAATTGTTTTAACAGATATAGCTTACGCAATTTCAACATTTCCTCTTTTTCAGAAACATCTATTGCCTTCACTTTTTCATTTAATTCATCCATGCGTTTCAAGAGTTCAGCAGAAGGAATTTCATCCAATTTTCGTTGCTCCACTTCTGTCTTCCATTCTTTTGGCCCATAATAAGCATCAACATACAATGGATCGTAAAGACCAATCTCCAAAACTGTTTTAGCGTAACTTTCTGCAACTTGATTCATGACCAAATTTTCATCTGGTTTTTGTGCACAAGCAGCAATGATTCCGCCTAATATAACAAGTGATAATAGTTTCTTCATCTGTGAATTTTAAAGGTTATGATAGTGTTTATTTTAAGTATGAACCAAAATTAATAAAGCATTTGAAATATAAATAATATCCGAGTCACAGTTTTTTCTACTATTTTAGATCCTCTTATATCACTTATTAAAGATCGGGAGTTTGCTTAAAACTCTCACACAGTTTAGATATAATGCCGATATATAATTTGTTAGCCATGGTAAAAACATCAAACAAGTTAAATAGAGTAAATTATTTTGAAATGCATTTTTGCAGATAGGCTTACAAATTAACAATCGGTATTAAAAAATAAATACAATATGGACGCTATATTATTAAAGGATTCACTTACTACAAATGATATTCATGATTTAATTCTGAAAGGAGTTAATGACATGGATATCAATCAAGATAAACGAAACGAGATTGAAATTGAATCGAACCAACTTGCAACAGCTTTTGTTGGAGCAATTAACTATCATACCGAAAATGGAAAAAATAACGATTCAAGTTATGCATTTCAAATCGCGGTTAAATTCAACAATTTTACGGAAGAGTTTCGAAGAATATTTATAGCAAATTATCAGAAAGACATTTTGGTTGGTTTTGGGATTAGTGCAATTTGGATGGGAATATTAAATGGCCTGGATGCTGAAAGTGGTATTATGCCAAATCATCCTTTTAAACGTGAAATTGCAAACTGTTTGGTAAGTATTGCAGAAATACTAGACGAGAACAAAACAAAATCTTAATCCCATTGTAATATGACAGACAGTTCGAATTTGAAGCGCATCTCCATACTTGGTTGTGGATGGCTAGGATTGCCTTTAGCCAAGAAACTGCTTTCGCAAGGCTTTGATGTAAAAGGATCGATAATGCAAAAAGAAAATTTGCATGAATTGAAAGAAGCAGGAATAAAAGCCTACCAGGTGGTATTTAATCCACATTTAGAGGAATGTAGCGATGATGACTTTTTTGATACTGACATTATTATATGCAGTATTCCTCCTAAACGACGAGATGATATCGAAAGCTTTTATCCAAAGCAAATAGAATCTCTTAAACAGCAAGTACAAAAGCATGGTGTAAAAAAAGTACTATTCATTAGTAGTACTTCTGTTTATCCGAACACGCTTGGCAATGTTAGCGAAGAGCTTCAGTTAAGTCCTGAAAAAGCCAGTGGCAAAGCTTTAGTAAAGGCGGAAGAATTACTGACTCAATCAGTTGAGTTCGAAACTACCATCATACGTTTTGGTGGTTTAATTGGCTATGATCGCCATCCCGGAAGGTTTTTATCGAATAAGAAGAAATTAAAAAATGGTTTGGTTCCCGTAAACCTAATTCACCAGGATGATTGTATAAAAATCATATCAGAAATAATCAAACAAAATGCATGGGGAGACATTTATAATGCTTGTTGCCCTGAGCACCCCACTCGAAAAGACTTTTACCAAAAAGCAGCTCGTGCAGCCAATCTTCCAGAACCTGAATTTCTGGAAGATGAACAATTGGCATACAAATGGGTTGATTCATCCAAATTAATCAAGAAATTGAATTATAAATTTATTTATACAAGTCCTCTTGATACAATTTAAACTGAATTTACTTGAGGTTCTTTAAGAATATTCTACTTTTGTGATCCTATAAATTACAGAAGTAGAATTGATCATATAAGAGAACTGAAATGCAACATAGATTGTACATTGTAGGGGCAGGGCCAGGAGATCCGGATTTATTGACGGTAAAAGCACACAGGGTTTTAATGCAGGCAGACGTGGTGTTATACGATGCTTTACTTGGAAAACAGATTCTTGAAATGCTTCCTGAGAGTTGTGAAAAAGTTTATGTTGGAAAAACTTACAAAGATCAGCAGGACCAAATAAAGCGCATGTGTAAAATCAATGCTTTAATGAAAAATGGTGTTGAAGAAGGCAAACGTGTTGTTCGTTTAAAAACTGGTGATCCACTAATATTTGGCCGGGGAATTGAGGAAGTACGCTTCCTTCGAAATGAGAAGATTGACTATGAACTCGTTCCTGGCATTACTGCTGGTATTGCTGCGGCAAACCATTGTCAAATACCAATTACCGAGCGTTCGATAAATCGTACCTTGCTATTTTGTACCGGTACCACTTTAGATGGTGACATGAAACAGTTCGATGCAGTTTCAAGCATGATTCAATTGGGAACTCCTGTAATGATATACATGGGATTGAACAACCTTGGCAGTATCATCGATAAACTAATTGGCAATGGCGTGAAAGCAGAAACTTCCATTTGTGCCATCTCCAAGGTATCCTACCCAGACGAAAAGATGCTGTTTGGAAACTTAAGCAATTTCATGAGTAAACTAGAGCAAAATCCTCTTGAAATGCCAACCATTATGCTTATTGGCGAAAATATAATGCCTATGCTCGAAGAGGCGGATGAATTGCTAAATCAATGTTCTGATTGTAATTCATAATTCAATAAAATGACTCAGGTGAACGACCTGAGTCAGAAATCGAATCATATCATTTAATTCTTAACTTGTTTATTAAATGATATGATAATACATCAACAGCAATATTGTGCCTAATAATAATATATTGCTCAACAATCTACTTCCCTGATTTAGCAATACAATTACAAGTGCCTCTTTTGCAGGAAAAACACTCATTGCTGAAGGCAAACTTCTTCGTAAACTTCTTATGGGAAGTGAAATGATATTGCCCATCAACAAAGCTACCAATACATGAGAAGCCTGCAAGCTTCCGGTTTTTAAAAAGCCTGCCGCTACTGTAGCTGCACTTAAAATACCACCCAACATAGAGCTTGCCACTGCAAGTGATTCCGGAGGAAAGTACTCTCTTAAACTTGATGTTTTAAACAAACTATCCGATAAATCGAAAAAACCAATTTCATTTAAAAATGAAAAGAACAAAAACATAGGAATGGCTATCAGGAACATTCTTTTTACCACCAGGTAAGTTTTTTTGCGAGCCTTTTCAATGCTCACTCTCCAGCTATCAGCACTTCTCTCCTCTTTTTCCACTAAAATATCATTCTGAATATCATGAATCGCCTTACTATATCTCGACACCAACAGGGCAATAAAAACTACGAGAAAGCCTAATCCGAAAAGTAATCCAAAATAAGTGGCTCCCACCACTCCCACTGCTGCAATGGTAGGGTACATAATTCGAAGGCTATGATACAAATAACTCATAAAGGAAGTACACATGGCACTTACACGAAGCTGTTTGCGACTCATCTGGTTGCTTTCATAGGCAGATGTAAGCATACTGTTTGCAGTAAGCAAAGAGAAAAATGAACCAAATATGGCGGTAGCGGAAATATTTGGCAGTTTTGCCCATCGGGTAATCGGACTGGTAAATCGCTTCATCAAATGTGACCAGTTTCTCTCCTCGATAAGATTACCGATAAAACTGGCAATGCTTGTGGTAATGATGATTTGTAAGGCCAATTTTAAATTGAATTCTAACCAATTTAAGGATGGAAGGTTAAAGCCTATGCCCAAAACAATTAGCACCATAACAAAGTACCATATCCAACTTAACAGCTTATTTTTCTTCTTTCTTGCCAAAGTTTTATTCCTTTTAACTACCCTTTCGGTATTATTTTTTGCGCAAAGTAAAACATTATTATAAACAATTCAATGCAAGTTCCATCTTCCTTACACTTTTTTGAATGAAAATTCTATCCGATAAATCAGGCACTCTATAATGTCAGAGTCTCTCCCTCGTGCAAGGGAAAGAGTTGGACTCAAACATTAAAATTGTTTGGGAGTAAAGCTTAAAAAAGATACAATTACCACAATAAAGAATCCCCGAAAGGAAAATTCCTGACGGGGATTCTGAGTTATAAATAGTCTAGGTTAGGTACTAAGATTACTTATTTTCTTCAGCAAACTTACGTCCTGCATGAAGTGCTTTAATATTCATTTCGATTACTTCCTCTCCTTTTCTTTCGAAAATCTTACGGATACCTTCTTCAAGATACTCGAAAGGAACATCGATAAATGGTGAAGCAGCACCCAACATTACGAAGTTGAAAGCACGTTTAGAACCAGTTGTTTCCTCAGCAATTTGATCAGCATCGATCAAAACGTAGTTTGGAAGATCTTTAATGGTCTTCTCCAACTCTTCCATTTCAGGGTAATCAGGAATGTTTACGAATGGAGTTGAGTTGGTTACTACGTATCCACCTTGCTTTAAGTAAGGAAGGTAACGAAGTGCTTCCATTGGCTCTACTGATAAAATGATATCAGCACCACCACGAGGAATCAAATCTGAATAAATCGGCTTGTCAGAAATTCTCATGAATGACTGAACATCACCACCACGCTGACTCATACCATGAGTTTCAGCTTGCTTCATATATAAATCATTGTCTAGAGCAGCAGATCCTAAAGCAGCAGCAATGGATAAAATCCCTTGACCACCAACACCTGCTATGACCATATCTGTTTTCATCGTCTTTTGTTTTTGTATCAAGTGCAAAGTAGCTTTCAGCGTTCAGCCATCAGCTGTCAGCTTTTTTACTTCGCAATTGATCATTCGTAATTACTAATTATTAATTGATAATTATTAATTGTTTATGCTTTTGCAGCTGCTTTTGCTTTAGCGGCTTTCTTGATTTTCTGATCGCGAACATTCTTCTGAACACAAACACGACGAGGAATAATTACTGATACTCCCTGGTATTCGAATTCCTTGCGAAGAAGATCTTTTAAATCATCACGCTTCTTAGGTACAGCAGTTAATACATGTAAATGTTCCGGCTCAACACCTAAACCTTCACAAATTGCTTCCAATTTACCTTTAGCAGATGAATGCTGACCTCCAGTCATAGAGATAGACTCGTTATCAGAAATGATTACGGTAATTGGAGTCTTTTCGTTAACAGCATCCAATAAACCAGTCATACCTGAGTGAGTAAATGTAGAGTCACCGATTACTGCAACAGATGGAATCAATCCTGCATCAGCAGCACCCTTAGCCATAGTCACAGAAGCACCCATGTCAACACAAGAGTTAATCGCGTTGAATGGAGGCAATGCACCCAAAGTATAACAACCTATGTCTGCAAATACGCGACCTTCACCGTACTCAGCTACCACTTCGTTCAATGCAGTATATACGTCAATGTGAGAACATCCAACACACAATGCTGGCGGACGAGCTGATACCAAATTAGGAACTTCAGCACCTTCTTCAACATCAAAACCTAAAGCTCTACCAACCATTTCAGGCTTCAACTCACCATCGCGAGACAAAGTACCATCCAAACGACCGATTACAGCTTCTTTTTCCAAATATCCTTTCAACATTTCTTCAACTACAGGATATCCTTCTTCCAATACCATTACCTTATCACACTCGCTGGTGATTTTTTGAATCATTGTGCGAGGAATTGGGTACTGGCTAATTTTTACAACTGGATATGGACAATCTCCGTTTGGATAGTTTTCCATTAAGTAGTTGTAACCTAATCCACAAGCGATGATACCCATTGATTTATCAGTACCTTCGGTGTAACTGTTATATGGTGATTCTTCAGAAGCAGTTTCGAATTTTGCCTGGTTGTTCAACAACAACTTGTAACGCTTACGAGCAATACCTGGTAGCAATACGAACTGTACTTTGTCTTCTGGTAATTTCATGTCGTTTTGAGCAACAACTTCAGCAGCGCGTGTAACACCCGCACGAGAGTGAGCCAAACGGGTTGTGATTCTCATTAACACAGGAATCTCGCAAGCTTCAGACAATTCGAATCCGAAACGAGCCATATCGTATGCTTCTTGCTGGTTCGATGGTTCCAGGATTGGCATCATGGCGAACTTACCGTACACACGTGAATCCTGCTCGTTCTGAGAAGAGTGCATTGATGGATCATCAGCAACAACGATTAACATACCACCATTAGCACCAGTGATTGCAGCGTTCATGAAACAGTCAGCAGCAACGTTCAAACCTACGTGCTTCATACACACCATAGAACGCTTACCAGCATATGACATTCCCAATGCAGATTCCATAGCAGTCTTTTCATTTGCTGCCCAGTCTCTGTGAATATTTAATTGTTGTGCTTGCTTAGAGTGTTGAATGTACTCTGTAATTTCGGTTGAAGGTGTTCCCGGATAAGCATAAACTCCAGACATTCCGCCATCGATTGCACCTTGTGCAATGGCTTCTACACCTAATAGTAAAGACTTTTGCATGTTATATTTGTTTAACTATTTAGTTCTCTATGTGTTCAGACAACTTGCAAGCTAAAATTGCAAGTATGTGAGAGATGTGATATTACGATTTGAAGAAAAACACTTCAAATTCAAAAACTCAGTTACAAAATATTGTGTATAGGAAAACGGACCCTAAAAATATAAGGATCGCGGTAAGGGATGGATTTTATAATCCACCGAAGATTTCAAGAAAGCATACTAAATATGCCAGAACGTAAAAGTAAAATTCAAAATAATCCTTCATTTCTACTTATAGATTGTAACTCAAATGAGCTTTTCTACTTTTATTTGCTGCTAAAATACCATTATTTGGATTAAAGCCAATAAAAAAATAATACAGGCAGATTTTTTAGATTCATTTCAAATAACGAAAACGGTTGCGTAAACATCACCTAACTTTCTATATCTACCATATCATAAGGCTATAAGCTATTTTTTGGCTGCAAAAATTCCAGGCTTAAATCTACCGTAAGAATCGAATACAAAACGATTGGACATGACGATACTTGCCATCAAATTAAAAGAAGATCCAACAAATATGGCAATCATGATTAGGATCTGATATTTTATGGCAACAACAGGTGAGCTACCTCCCAAAATTTGTCCTGTCATCATTCCTGGCAAGGAAATCAAACCCAATACCGACATGGTCGCAATTAAAGGATTCAGACCACTTTTGATGGCTGATTGAATGTATGGCAATAAAGAATGTTTTTTACTATTGGTATTCACCAAGAGAAAGAAGTACAATTCTTGTTCTTTTCGCAATCGTGTAAAGTAATCGCTAATTCCAACAATATTGTGATTTAAAGCATTCCCTAAAATCATACCTGAAATGGGAATGAAATATCGAGCATCAAATACATAATCCAATTGAATGATGAACCCCAGAAAAAAGGTATCTACTATAAATATACTGGTCAAGCCAGATATAAAAAATGGAAGTACAAAATGCTTGTAAGATAAGCCTGTTCGTTTAATTGTAGTGAAAGTTCCTACCAAAACCATGGCAATTACCCAGGCAGAATTAATGAGAGCATTATTCCATTCAAAAATATATTCAAGATAGAGAGCAACCAATGAAAGCTGAACAATCATTCTTATAATCGCAATCAAAGTTTCTTTGATAATTTTAAGCTTGAAATATAGAAATCCCACAATAGGGATTACCATTAAAAACCCCCCAACAATTAGGTGTATTATTCCAATATCAGCTATTTCTTGCATACCAGGTTGATTTTATCAAATCATTACAATTCAAATACATTTGTACAACTCTCTATCCACTTGCCATTATGAGATGTAGACACGATAGTCCTATCCTTTAAGCTTTTAATCAACTTTATCAAAAGATCAATCGATTCTTCATCAAGAGCAGAAGTTGGTTCATCTAATAAGATAATTGGCTTTTGCAGGCTCAGACTTGCAGCCAATACAATTCTCTGCTTTTGGCCACCACTAATTTCAGTAAAACCTCTCTCTTGCTCTCCATTTTTTATTTCAAGTTGCTGCAGATAATGCTTAAACATTTCTACTTGTTTTTCATTCAACTGCAGCAATTCTATTAGTTCCTGTCCAGAATCTACAGGCAAATGAACATTTTGTGGAAGCCAGCTCATTTGTTTTCTTAGCTCCTCAACATTATCAGGACTAAGTTTACGATTCTCGATATAAATGTCTCCTGAATCTGGTAAAATAATTCCAAGCATCAATTTTAGCAAACTGGATTTACCCCTACCAGAAGGTCCACTCAAACAAAATGATTCACCACATTTTACATCGATATTAAGTTTCTCACAAATGATTTGATCGGAGAACTTTAAGCTTACATTGTCAAATTTTATCATGTCGAAATTTACACCATTTAAATTTCAGAGTAGGCTTTTAGCGAAACTATGAATATTAAATTGAAATGCCGATAATAATCAGTTCGACATTTGTAGGGATACGAACAAATGGCGCTTACCAATTAATCATCGGTATTATCCTTGAAACGAAAATAAGCCTAATTTACCTTTTAACCCGAGTATTTATCACATTTATTTTGCTGATAGATTTCCTCTTAGCTGATCTTTAGTATGGTTCCAGATACTTATTATTTGAAGACTTGCTTAAATTACCCCTTAATAATATCGAGATATTTCTCAAATTAATTTGATGTGAAATATATCACACCGCACATATGTTGCTGATATTCCATAACTAACAATCAGGTCAATCAAAAACCTGCTACAAAACACATCCCTAAGCCACACAGATCTCTTGTATCAATAAAATCAAATCTTACTTTTGCACCTATTACATCTAGATATCTGGATGTTTATTTTTGTACAGATATAATTATTATAAGATATACAATGGCAAAATATTTAATTGTTGGTGGAGTTGCGGGAGGTGCAACAACGGCTGCTCGTCTTCGAAGAATGGATGAATCAGCAGAAATAATCATGTTTGAAAGAGGTGAACACATTTCGTATGCAAATTGTGGTTTGCCATACTATGTAGGCGATGTAATCACCGAAAGGGAAAATCTGCTGTTACAAACTCCAGAAAGTTTCAACAAAAGACTAAATGTTGATGTGAGAATACTTAATGAAGTAATTAAAATCAACAGAGAAAAGAAAGAGGTTGAAGTTAAAGACCTAAAAAACAATACTGTCTATACTGAAACATACGATAAACTAATTGTTTCTCCAGGAGCTGAACCCATTAAACCTCCTATTCCAGGCATCAACGATTCTGCAATTTTCACTGTAAGAAATGTGAAGGATACAGATAAAATAAAATCTTACTATAATGAACACAAGCCACAAAAAGCTGTTGTAGTAGGTGCAGGTTTCATTGGCCTGGAAATGGCAGAGAACCTTCACCACCTGGGAATGATGCTTACCATTGTTGAAATGGCAGAACAGGTAATGACTCCTTTGGATTACGAAATGGCAGCTGTGGTTCATCAGCATTTGAAAACCAAAAATGTAGAGTTTTTCCTGAAAGATGGCGTTAGTGAATTTGAACGCAAAGGAGATTACCTTGAGATTCGTTTGCAATCGGGCAGGAAAATTGAAGCCGACATGGTGATTCTATCAATTGGGGTTCGTCCTGAGACAAAATTGATTAAAGAGGCTGGAATTGATCTTGCTCCTAATGGTGGCATTCAAGTTAACAAATACCTGCAAACCAGCGATGAGCATATCTATGCATTGGGTGATGCCATTGCATTCCCTCATCCCATTACTGGCAATTATACCAATGCTTATTTGGCTGGGCCTGCAAACAAACAAGGACGTTTACTTGCCAACAATTTGGTACTGGGACACAAATATGAATACAAAGGTGCAATTGCTACAGCAATCGCTAAAGTATTCGATTTGACTGTTGGCTCTACCGGATTGGCTGAGAAAGTATTGAAAAAGGAAGGAATCAAATACATCTCAAATATTACTCACGGTGGATCGCATGCCGGATATTATCCGGGGGCAACTCCTACCAGTATTAAACTAATGTTCCATCCCGAAACCGGAAAACTTTATGGAGCACAAGTATTGGGCTACGAAGGAGTTGACAAACGCACAGACCTGATTGCTACTGTACTTCAAAACAATGGAACCATCTATGATCTTCAAGAAATTGAACATGCCTATGCTCCACCCTACTCATCTGCCAAAGATCCTGTAAATCAAGCTGGCTTTACTGCAGGAAATATCATTGAAGGATTGGTGAAAATTATGCACTGGGATGAGCTTTACCAGCTTCATGCGCCAAATAACTTCATTTTGGATGTTAGAACTCCAGATGAATATGAGTTAGGTAAGATTGAGGGATCGGTAAATATTGAAGTGGACCAAATCAGAAACCGACTGGATGAAATTCCGAAGGACAAAAAAATCATCATTTACTGTGGCGTTGGACTAAGAGGATACTTTGCCGCACGTATTCTGATGCAGAAAGGATATTCAGAAGTTTACAACCTAAGTGGAGGTTACAAAACCTACGAGCATGCTACCTGCAAGCAGAGTAATGAGGATATCTTCGAATCAAGTTACATTGCCCGTGATGGTCACATCTACAGAGGGAAACCCAAATCAGAAGAGCAAGAAAGTACCGCAGAAACAAAGGTAATCGAAGTTGATGCCTGTGGCTTGCAATGTCCCGGTCCAATTATCAAATTAAAGAAAGAAATGGATCAATTGGAAAACGGACAACGCTTGCAACAGAAAGTAACCGATCCTGGTTTCGCCAAAGATGTGGAAGCTTGGTGCAAAATGACTGGTAACCAATTAATTTCTGTGGATTCAGAAAAAGGAATTTATACCGCTTTAATTGAGAAACAAGCCAGTAAGGAAGCTTGCCCTGTTACTGCTGCAAACCTTCCTAAAAACAAAACCATGGTGGTTTTCTCGGATGATATGGATCGTGCTTTGGCTTCACTCGTTATAGCCAATGGAGCGGCTGCTACCGGAAACAAAGTAACACTCTTCTTTACTTTCTGGGGGTTAAACATCATTAAGAAAGCCAAAAAGCCAAAGGTTGAAAAGGACATGATGGGCAAAATGTTTGGCAAAATGATGGCAAGCGGAGCTGATGACTTGAAACTTTCTAAAATGAACATGATGGGACTTGGTTCCAAAATGATGAAGAAGAGAATGCTTGCCAAAAAGGTAGATTCGTTAGAAGATATGCTTCAAAGTGCCATGGAGAATGGTGTGGAAATGATTGCCTGCCAAATGTCCATGGATGTAATGGGCGTAGACAAAGAAGAATTGTTGGATGGTGTTCAGATTGGTGGTGTTGCAACCTACCTGTCGGAAGCTGAACAATCGAACTTGAATTTGTTTATTTAAACAAAGAATGATATCATTATAACCAGACAGTCTTTTTATATTCTGTCTGGTTTTTTATTATCATATTTAGTCTTGCTTAAGGAATGTTTAGGCATTCAATTTGTACATTCTCCATGTGTCGGAACTACATCCCATCCACTTGATATCTCACTATGGTTCAATTGACAAATACAATTAATCCATTACTGCCAATATAAAATATCCTCAACTTTGCATTCAAAAAACTAAGCCAATTTTAAATGCCTTTAGAGCAAAAACATATCAGATTGATTAGTAAATCTTAACCCTAAGAATTGCAATTTTCACCATGCATTTATATTATCTTAAACACATGTAAATAAGTCTCTTTAAAAAGCAAGAAAAGATTTCTAAAAAGTGGACATTCGTCTGTCAATTTCGTAAATTAGATATTCCTAAAAAGTGGATATAAATTTGAAAATCTGGGTTAATTACATCAATCTGTAAACTCAACCATGCAATTGTACCTGGATTTCACAAGTAACGAAATTCTCCTGTATCTCGTTTCTTGATATTTAATCAGCATAAAATTCCGAACAGGAACAAAAATACTACATTGGTAGTGGTTAGTGGTTAGCCGAAGCGGCAGAATTTTTCCGTAGTCCCTTTATCAGAAAAATTCTGCCGGTTCATTTTTCTATCTCTTCACTTGTGGTCTCATTTCCTTTTTTCATGCGCAAATACACCAAACCCATAATACTTAAGAATCCAATTACTTTAAGATATTGCTTAATTAAGGATACTGTATTGGCATCAAGGTTTACAAGTAATTCAGAATTGTTAATCAATAGAATTGAACCTACTGAGATTAATAAGACAAGCAGTAGAATAATTATTAGCGTTTTTTTGTTTTTCATCCGTTTTTAATTTTTACTGTGTGAAGATACTATCTTTCCAGAGAAGTATAGCATCACTTTTTTGAATAGAAATTACATCTGGACAATCAATCTAGAATTTCATATATTTAGTTATTTAGATTTAAACTGATAACCAAATTAAAAGATCATGATTGATAAGATTAGTACTCTGGGTGGCTACATTCACGAATATCAAAAAAGTGTAGAAAACCCACAGGCATTTTGGAGTAGAATTGCAGAAAGCTTCTTTTGGAGAAAAAAATGGGATAAGATTCTGGATTGGAATTTTACCGAACCAAAAATCAATTGGTTTTTGAATGGGAAGCTGAACATTACTGAAAATATATTCGAACGTCATTTGTTTACTCGCGGCGATCAACCTGCAATTATTTGGGAACCCAATGAACCAAATGACGAGAACAGAGTATTAACTTACAATGAACTTTTTTTAGAAATAAAAAAGTTTTCCAATGTAATGCTGAATCTTGGTGTTGGCAAAGGTGATAGGGTTGCCATTTATATGCCAATGGTTCCCGAATTGGCAATTGCCATGTTGGCTTGTGCGAGAATCGGTGCAATACATTCCATTGTTTTTGCAGGCTTCTCGGCAAACTCACTCGCCGATAGAATTAATGATGCGGAAGCCAAATTGGTAATTACTTCTGACGGCGCTTTCCGTGGCAGTAAAATTATTCCTATAAAAGATATTGTGGATGAAGCTCTGGAAAACTGCTCATCAGTTGAAAAGGTAGTAATGGTTCAAAGAACCAATACTGAGGTTGCTTTTCATGATTCAAGAGACATGTGGTGGCACGAAGTCATGGCCAATGCCGATGAAAACAATAAGGCTGAACTAATGGATGCGGAAGACACTCTCTTTATTCTATATACCTCAGGATCTACGGATAAACCCAAAGGCATCGTGCATACCTGTGGTGGCTATATGGTATATTCTGCCTACACATTTAAAAATGTTTTTCAATACAGCGATGGCGACGTTTACTTCTGCTCTGCAGATATTGGCTGGATTACCGGGCACTCCTACATTGTATATGGCCCATTATTAAATGGAGCGACAACGGTAATGTTCGAAGGTATTCCTACCTATCCTGATGCTGGAAGATATTGGGATATCGTAAATAAATATGGGATCGCACAATTTTACACTGCACCTACTGCCATTCGTTCTTTAATTTCGATGGGGCAAGAGTATGTCGAAAATAAAGATTTGTCAAGCCTGAAAGTATTGGGTACAGTTGGAGAACCAATTAACGAAGAAGCCTGGCACTGGTACCATGATCATGTTGGTAAAAATCGTTGTCCGATTGTTGATACATGGTGGCAAACCGAGACAGGAGGCATTTCCATTAGTCCTATCGCAGGAATCATTCCTACCAAGCCTGGTTTTGCCACGCTCCCACAACCGGGAATTCAGCCAATCATAGTTGATGGGGATGGAAATGAATTATCCGGAAAGAGTGTAGAAGGGAATCTGTGTATTAAATATCCTTGGCCGGGAATGTTAAGAACAATCTGGGGAGATCATGAAAGGTTCAAGAAAACCTACTTTAGTACTTTTGAAAACCTTTACTTTTCGGGCGATGGCGTTAAAAGAGATGAAGATGGTTACTACCGAATACTTGGAAGGGTTGACGATGTGATCAATGTATCGGGACACAGAATGGGAACTGCCGAAGTAGAAAATGCCATTAATGAGCATCCTTTGGTAAATGAATCTGCCGTTGTTGGATTCCCTCACGATATCAAAGGACAAGGCATTTACACTTTTGTGGTTTGCGGTGATCTTTCAACAGGAGGTGAAGAAGGGATTAAAACCAGTATTCGCAAAGGGGTAACCAAAATTATTGGACCAATTGCCAAACCAGATAAAATACAATTGGTTAGAGCTTTACCTAAGACACGATCCGGGAAAATCATGAGAAGAATTTTACGAAAAATAGCACAAGGAGACTACAGCAATTTTGGAGACATATCCACTCTACTCGACACCTCGGTTGTGGAAGAAATCATAAAAGGAGCATTGGAAGGTGTTAAGGATTAAATGAAAAAAAGATCATTCAAGTTGAATGATCTTTTTTTTGCAAATCTTTCATAAATACTGGATAATCTAATCGCAATTTGCTATTTTAAGTTTATAATTCAATTTGTACGCACATGAAAATTGGAATTGCTCTTGGAGGTGGTGGAGCAAGAGGGTTTGCTCATCTAGGTGTTTTAAAAGCTTTAGAAGAAAAAGGAATTAAACCTGATATTATTTCGGGTGTTAGTGCCGGTGCACTTATTGGAGCCTTTATTGCTTCGGGCTTTTCTTATTCCAAAATATTAAAAGCACTTAAAAATAAGGGTGTAATGGCCTACTCAAAATGGCAATACCCCCGACATGGACTATTTAGTTTGATTGGACTTGAAAAAGAGATAAAAAAACACATTAAAACCAAGAAAATAGAAAACCTTAAAATTCCTTTGTTCATTGCTGTATCCAATTTAAATGATGGACGAGTTGAATATATTAAAGAAGGGGATTTGCTAAAATATTTATTGGCCTCGGTGAGTATTCCCGTTTTGTTTTCTCCGGTTGAAATGGATAACACCATGTATGTTGATGGTGGCCTTTTCGATAACTTGCCTATTTCTCCACTCATTAATAAGTGCGATATTATTATTGCAGTAAATGTAAGTCCCATTCAAAAGATAGAAAAATTTGATAATCTGGTACAGGTGGCTTCACGCACTTTTCAACTTGGAGTTCACTCCAATGTAATCAGGCATAAGGATAAATGTTCGCTGCTTATTGAACCAACTGGCTTGCGCGATTACGAAATATTGAATGGAAACAAAGCACAGGAAATTTTTAATTTGGGATACGAATACACGAAAAACATGGAAATTCCTCCTCTGCAGGAACTTTAAATCCAATCAATTAAGCTATCTTTAAGCAAGCAGTTAATTAACCCAAAGATGAATTAAATACCTCACTATGATTACAAAAAAGGAAAAAGCAATTGAAAGCTTTAAATCCGGAATGAACTGTGCCCAATCGGTTCTACTTGCATTCTCAGATCAATTCAAATTTGATGAAAACCTGGCCTTTCAAATCTCAAGCGGTTTTGGAGGAGGAATGGGACGACTGCAAAAAACATGCGGTGCTGTAACCGGTGCTTTTATGCTTATCGGTATTCATAATTGCGAGAAGTATTCCAATCACAGCTTACAAACCGATAACAACAGGTCAATGATACAGGAGTTTAACCGCAGATTTACACAACTGCATGAATCATTGGATTGTAAAGACATTATCAAATGTGATTTAAATACCCCGGAAGGTCAGCAATATTGTAAGGATAACAACACAAAAGAAAGCATTTGCGCAAAATGCATTACCGATTCAATTGATATTGTACATTCGCTGATCAACTAGGCAAAGATAATCCACATAAAAAAAGCAGGCTTAAAGCCTGCTTTCTCTGTACTTATACTGTAGTGTCAATTTCTATTTTAAAAAGTTTTTCCATCACATCCTTCACTTCACTCAAATCAGGATTGATATCGAAAACATGGGAAGGTTTTAAATAAACTACCTCTTTTTCTCTTTTGAAGCGCTCTTCTCCTCCTCCGGTAATGTTAAGCATTACACAATCATCCTTATCCAGTTTGCCCTCTTTGGCATAATTGATAAGAGTTGCCGTTGCAACTGCAGCAGCAGGGTGAATATCATTTCCTTCGGTTTCTTCAAAGATTCTACCAGCTTCAGCAGCTTCTTCATTTGTAGCTTTTAGAACATCTCCACCTGCATCTTTCATCGCATCGTACAATCCACCAACAATTGAATATGGAGGCTTACGATTCGACAGTACTTTGGCTACAATTTCCTCAACTTGTTTTCTTGCCAAATTATCATCCAATGGCAACATTTCCCTTGAATCTTCTTTCCATGCATCATGCATTGGCAAGAAAGGTGTATTCTGAGAAACCATTAATTTCATTTTATTAGAACCAAATCTTCCGTCTTCGATAAAACGAAGGTTTGCCTCCCAGGCGGCAATGGCACCTGTTCCCGATCCTACTGCCTGGAAATAGTAATCAGGAATCTTACCTATTTCGGTTACTGCTGAATTAACTGTGCAAGCCATACCATCGCGACGAGCAACGTTTTTTGCACCACCCTCGGCAATAAACCCATCAAGCTGACATGCGATATTCGAAAGGTGAATTGCATCGAAATAATCACTTCCCGATTTGGTAACCACAAGTCTTACATTGTCTTTAATTGGTTCATCAAACCAAAGTGCATTAATGTTATCTTCCGGCACACACAATAACAATGGTATATTATTATCTGAACATACTCTGGCAAATGCTCTTGCAGTATTACCTGCCGATGCAACTACCAAAATATTATTATCATCGTCCAAACGACCACCAACCGAATAAGCTTCAGTTTCCTTAAAAGAGCAAGTTCTGAAATTAGCCCCTTTTTCAGGCCAATATCCACTAAAAGTGATGTAAAGATTATTCAAACCAAGATACTTTGCCAAACCTTCACTTTTGTAGGTTGCAGGCGCAGAAGATCCTTCCAATGTTTTGTGAACTGGCAACCAATCAGAGAATTTATAAATCCCTAAAGAATTGTCCTTTACTTCAATCTGTTTTTTATCGTAAATTGCTCTAATTAAACAAGGTTTATCTTCACCGGGAGCATCAAGAGTCCATCCTTCGTCCTCAAATCTCTTACCCGTTTCTTGCGACTCCAAAATATAGTCGGTTGGTCGAAAATCTTTTGCCATTTTTACTTGTATTGATTTTGAAGATGTAAAAATAGTGATTTTACTGTATTGATAAAGTTTTTAAGCTCTTTTTACTGTTCTTAAATTGGGATTAGACAGGAAAACCAATTGGTGAACAGTTTCTTCAATATTACATTTAATTCATTCCCTTTTTTCTTTCTTCATCTTATTTTTTCCAAAACTTTTGATATTGAAATGGAGAAATTATTAAAAATATTTTTCCCGATTTCATTCTTAGTTTTTTGGCAAAATCATATCTTTAATAATCAAAATAAAGAACAATGACAGTAAACTGGGGAATATTAGGTGCTGGAAAGATAGCTGGTAAATTTGCAAATGATTTTAAACTTGTACCAAATGGTAAAATCATTGCGGTAGCCTCTCGATCTGAATCGAAAGCAAAACATTTTGCAAGTAAATATGATATCGAGCACTCACACTCGTCTTACGAAAGCATGCTGCGAAACCCGGATATTCAAATTGTTTATGTTGCCACTCCTCACAACTTTCATTTTGAACATGCCAGCTTGTGTCTTAACAATGGCAAGGCTGTATTGTGCGAAAAGCCTGTTTGTGTCAACGCCAAAGAGTTCGAAGCCTTAAGTCGATTGGCAAAAGAAAAGAACTTATTCTTTATGGAAGGCATGTGGACTTATTATTTGCCTGCCATATTAAAAAGCATGGAATGGATACATTCAGGTAAAATAGGTGATATCATGCAATTGCAGGTAAGTTTTGGCTTCGTCGGTAATATGAGCAAAGAGGGAAGATTGGCAAATCCTGATTTAGCTGGTGGTGCATTACTTGATATTGGAATTTATGGCATTGCCATTTCTGAACTGGTTTTTAACGACAAAATTGAAACAATTCAAAGTTTAGCACATATAGGCAATACTGGTGTTGATGAATACAATAGCATTCAGTTGAAGTATGTAAATGGTGGAATGGCACAAATTTCAAGTTCCTTTCTTTCAAATATGAAGAATGAAGCTGTTGTTTACGGCACCAAAGGAAGAATTGAAATTCCTAAGTTTTGGATGGCAAAAAAATCCAAGCTAATTACCGATGATGAAGTATTGGAGTTTGAAGATGAGAGTAAAGAGATGGGCTACAACTACGAAGCCTATGCTGTTGGAGAATTAATTAAAAAAGGCAGGTTGGAAAGCTCAATTGTTCCCATTTGGAAGAGCAAAAAAATATTATCAATACTTGATGAAGTTAGAGATCAGATCAAATTAAAATATCCTTTTGAAAATTGAATATGAACCAAAATGAAATCTTATTAGGCAAAGGCATCTCTGGTGTCAACTTTGGAATGATACAAGCCGAAGTTGAAAAAATACTGGGTAAAGCTGATGAAGTTGGAGAATATTCACTTTCTCCAAGCGAAAATAGTATAACCCTGTTCTATAACAATAAAGGATTAAGTTTCACTTTCGAATCTGTCGATCAATTCAGGTTGAGTTACATTTCAATCTATCACTCACAATACCACATTTTTAATTTTATAAAAATAGGCTTATCAAAACGTAACCTTTTGGATGAACTAGAGCTATTTCAGCTCGGCAAACCAGAATTCGAAAAGGCTGATTCCGAAGAATTTCCTACACATGAATTAATTTATTTCCCAAATGAAAATCTACACCTGTGGTTAGATGATGGGAAAATTTCGGAAATTCAATTTGGACCGTTCTGGGAAGATATGAAGACCATTGTTTGGGAAGATTAGTAAATGTTCAAACAATTTATTCTGTAAAGAAGTTCTTTCTAGCCTCAATTTTTATAACTTGCAGCCGATTTCAGACAAATCACACAACTAAATTTACTTCCTAATCAAAGTGCTCAAATTTTCTTTTGAGCAAAAGATGGTTTTGTTATTAATCTTAAAACAGGTGAATTGAAATAATTCTCCTGCGCAAAACCATAGACATGAATAAACTATCGTATGAGCATGGTAGCTCAGAAATGCCACTTTTAGGCGAAACCATTACCGAAAGATTAAGAAGAACTGTAGAGCTTTTCCCCGACAGAGAAGCTTTAGTTGTCCCTTACCAAAACTATCGTGCCACATATCAGGAATTCTGGAACCAAATAGAAGAAATCGCAAAAGGCTTATTGGCTTTTGGTGTAAAAAAAGGGGATCGTGTAGGAATTTGGTCTCCAAACCGACACGAATGGGTGATCGTACAATTTGCAACGGCCAGAATTGGCGCCATATTGGTGAATGTAAACCCGGCTTACAAAGCATCTGAACTGAAATTTGCCTTGCGTCAGTCGGAGATTAGTCTGCTAATCATGTCCAAAAACTTTAGAAAAACGAATTACTTTGAAATCATTCAGGAAGTTCGAAAATCCTGTATTCACCTGAAGCAAATTGTGATTCTTGATAGAGACTGGCAAGCTTTAATTGAAGCTGGAAAAAGAATTTCTACCCAGGAAGTTGAAGACATTGAAGCCACCTTACAATTCGATGATCCGATTAACATTCAATACACATCCGGAACCACAGGATTTCCCAAAGGAGCTACATTAACTCATCACAACATTCTGAATAATGGTTACTTTATTGGTGAAAGATTACACTATACTGAAAAGGACAGAGTTTGTATTCCTGTTCCTTTTTATCACTGTTTTGGAATGGTATTGGGTAATCTTGCCTGCATTACGCATGGTTCGGCAATGATTATTCCGGGCGAAGCTTTTGAGGCAGAAACGGTTCTAAAAACAGTTCAGGATGAAAAATGCACCTCTTTGTATGGTGTCCCGCTAATGTTTATTGCCGAATTGGAACATCCCAACTTCGAAAAATACGACATGAGTAGTTTGAGAACCGGTATTATGGCAGGAGCTTCTTGTCCTGAAAAAGCGATGCGGGAAGTGCAAGAAAAAATGAACATGACAGATGTTGCCATTTGCTACGGCATGACAGAAACCTCTCCTGTTTCTACTCAAACTTTCGTGGATGATCAATTGGATAAAAGAGTAAGTACCGTTGGTCGTGTTCATCCTCATCAGGAAATCAAAATCATTGATCCTACAAGCGGAAAAATCGTGCCAAGAGGAGAAAGTGGCGAATTTTGTACCAGAGGTTATTCGGTAATGCTAAAATACTGGAACAACGAAGAGGCTACCAATGCAGTAATTGATGATGCAGGATGGATGCACACCGGCGATGTTGCAAGTATGGATGATGATGGCTATGTTACCATAACTGGTAGAATCAAGGACATGATCATTAGAGGTGGTGAGAACATCTCCCCTTTCGAAATTGAAGAGTATTTGCATACACACGAAGCTATTAGCGAGGTATACGTTATTGGTGTTCCTGATTACAAATATGGCGAAGTGGTAATGGCCTGGATTAAGTTCAAAGATGATAAATCGGTTAGCGAAGATGAACTTCGCGAGTATTGCAAAGGACAAATTGCAACCTATAAAATTCCGAAGTACTTTAAATTCACAAAAGAATTTCCAACAACAGTTACTGGTAAAATTCGAAAAATTGAAATGCGAGAAATATCAAGTCGTGAACTTGAATTGGTCGGAAGATAAACCTATAAAACTGTGCAAAAAGTAAGAATTTCATGCATTTTTTTTAGTTCAGTTGGCATTTTACCGATAAAATAAAACTGAATTTTAATGGGATTGCAAAAGTCCTTACTTTTTTCACAGTCTCTTTTTTACGCATAAAAATCTATCAATCTATTCGTTACAAACACTATTGTGCAACACAAGGCCAAGTCCTGAAAAGGCAGATATCACTAAAACAGCACTGTTTATCACAAGCTTACACTTTTCAAAGCAAAATGTTGTACAGTAGGTATGTTTTTAAACTACAATCGGCTTTAATTACCTGCTAGGCATTTTGTTAGTTTTGCCGCTCAATCTAGGATAAAATTAACTTTAGTGATGAACAACGTAAAATTAGGAAATCCGGCTGTTGTCGGACTTGGAGGATTTGGTTTAAGTACCATTTTATTACAATTGCATAACCTTGGACTATGTGGATTAGGTCCGGTATTGGCTGTAGGTTTTGCATTCGGTGGAATTGCTCAATTGTGCGCAGGTCTATTAGAACACAAAAATGCAAACAACTTTGGATTTGCAGCATTTTCAGCTTATGGATCTTTTTGGATTGCCATAGGAATTGTATGGATGTTAAACCACTTCGGAATCTACAAATCTACCGGAACTGATGTAGGTTATTTCTTATTAGCTTATACATTCTTTACTTTAATTCTTTGGTTTGCTTCATTATTCATTCATGGAGCTATGGCAACTACTTTCAGTATTCTAATGCTAGGATTCATTCTATTGGATTTAGGACACTTTGGATTCCCGGCAATGAATACAGTTGCGGCTTACGTACTAATTGCATGCGCACTTGCCGCTTGGTACATGATGGCAGCAATTATTATTAACGGTGTAGCGGGCAGAACCATTTTAGGAGTTGGCGAAGCGTGGCTTAAAGCTGGAGAAAAAGAAGTAATTCCTGCAACAAAATAAGCAAAGTTTATTCTTTTAAGATAAAAAAAGGGAAATTGGATACCATCCAATTTCCCTTTTGTTTTATCTGGTCATCTTTAAAAATATCAACAATTGAGAGTCCGAACTTTTATCGCAGTCTCAAACTGTAAAATCGTACTTTCCCATGCATTTCACCTTATAGCTTGGAGCTTGGAGCTTGATTCTTGAAGTTTTCTTATGGCAACAACTCCTTGTGCATTGTTACTTCAAACTCTTTAACGTGATGTGGTTTGCCATCATTAAAGAATTCTACAATGTATGGCTTGTTGCAATGCGCATCAAAAGTTACCTGATCATACCATTTTTCGATGAAAGTGATTCTATTAGGTTCATCGATACATTGATTCAATTCATAACGAATGCATGCACCTTCCTGCATTGTCATTGGAATTAAAGAATGAAGATTTTTAATCAACTGATCAACTTCACCTTCTTTGGCTATAAATTTGGCGATACACACCAACTGCGTTTCGTTTTTTCTGATTTCCATTTGTGTATTTTGTTTATTAAATGAATTCGAAATCAAACTTAAGGATTTTAACGGAAAGGATGCCCAATTACTTGAACAAAATTAAGCTTTAGACTTTGATTGTACCGCGGTGCGCTGCACCTTAAAAACAAGAATAAATCTCATGCTACAAATATTACGCAGCTCTGCTGCTTTATACATACAAAAGATATTGTAATAAGCAATGACTGTTTGCCCATCCTACTTTTGACTTTTGGACCATTCGACTTTTGGACTATTCAAGACTATCAAATAAAAATGCCGTCCCAAACGGAACGGCATCATATATTGATCTAATTACTATCGATTAGAAAATTCCTGGGATTCCAGGAAGCTGTCCCACCAATGCAAGGGAAACAACACAAACAATAAACATTGCTCCGGGAATAATTAGCTTTTCTTTCCAGCTCAATTCAGCAGCTCGCTCGCTATCGCCTATCAAACCAAGGTTATCAAGCAACATGGTAAATGCCCATCCGAATACAGGATTTACAAAAGCACATGCAAAAATACAAGTACCTGCACTCAGTGAATCTTTGTGCTTGCGAACCATTTGCATACCTGCCTCAAGCAATGGCAGAAATACACCAACAATTAGTGCTACACGCAATACCGGCTCCCACATGGCCAAATCCATAGGATATCCAAAAACCGATGCCAACACGCAAAGCAGTGCCGTTAATACAGCTCCACCAGGAATAGGACGCTTGGCAATTGCTGCAGGAATCATGTAAGTTCCCCACGATGAAGTAATATTACCACCACCTAAAGCTGTTCCAATCATCTGACGAACTGAAGCAACAGTCATGGTATCATCCACATCCATTAATACATTCTTGGCTTTCTTAGGATAATTCAATTCCTGAAATACACGATGTCCCAAATAATCAGGCGACCACATGGCAACAGCAAGAATTGCGAAAGGAATCACAGCAATAAAGTGTCCCAAGTTTGGTAAACCAAGTTTCCAGCCTGTATCTTCGCCCCACCACCACATTGGGTTCATATGTGGTAAACCAGGTTTGGTTGTAAAGGCAAAATCAGCACCCAAAGCAAAGGCAACAATACCAGCAATTGCCGAACACAAAGGAATTGCCAACCAACGCTTGTTGATTTTTGCCAGGTACGCATAAATTAAAATGGTGATTCCGATTACCGCAAAAGAAATGTAACCAACATCTCCGGCAGTAGCCCAAGCTCCCAATTTAGAAATCTGACTAATCAATCCTACAGCTCCCAAATAAATCAACAATCCACCACGAACACCAACTCCGGTGAGTTTCATCAATTTTGAACCTCCTTTGGTGATACTCAAAGCAAGTCCAAACACTCCAATTAAAATCCCCAATGCAAGCGGATGACCACCAGCGGCGGCAATGATAGGAATCAGCGGTATCATAGGACCGTGAGTTCCTGCAAGGTTGGCATTAGGATTAAGAATTGCCGAAAACAGAAGTACAAAAATACCTCCGGCAATTAACAACTCGTAACGAACGTTTTCTGCTACGAATTCTGGCGATAAGCCAAACTGGGTTGCAAATACAGCAACCATAGCGGTTACCATTACCACCTTACCAATGGTGGCAGCCAAAGCAGGCACCCAGTCTTCCAATTCGATATGAAAATCTCTGAATGGCAAGTGAATTCTCCATTTGCGAAATTTCATAATTTCAAGTTCGTGATTCAGATATGCTTCTCTGCTCTCGAACTCATGCGCCTTTTTGCGCTTTTCTTTGTAAGAGTTTTGATTCTCTTTCTTCATTATTAAATGTTTTTTGAGTTTTACATACCCCTATTCAGCTACCTACGCGTTTTCAGAGGCTAAAAATCACCGTAAAACTAAGAAAAAAGCCATGCCAGACAATGAGACTTAAAACACACTACTACAAGCCATAAGGTCCATATTGGGAATATTCTCAATTTGCCAAACCAATTCTACTTTTAAGATCAATAGATACAAACCAATTGTATCCAGATATCTTGATTTCACGATAAACTTTAATTTTTCTATAGAAAATGATATTTTACCTCTCCCACCAAATTCGAAAACATTTCACCCTAGTATTCCTAAAACAAGCTTTGAACACTTATTTTGTTTACTGACCTTTATTTCAAACGGAATTGAAAGAAATATCTGCCACACATTGCAATCGATAGAATTTAGAGAGAGACTAAATTAGCTAATACAAGCAATTAGCTTCTCGCATTAATTGTGAATCTTTATTTTGTTAATAACTTAGTTGTTAAACTGAAAATATACTCAATAAAACACTTATGAAACTCAACCTTTTACTGCTTGCTTTCTTAATGATGACATGCTACCTTGAAGCACAGGAAAGAGAAAATCCAATTGATATCAATAAAATACATTTGGGAGGTAAAATCACTACAAAGAAACTTCATGAAAAATACGACTCCCTATTAGGCAAAGAGATTCTTAAGGGCGAAATAATTAGTATGAATGGAACCTCTTTAAAGTCAGATCTATTCAAAGGAAAAGTAAGCGTGTTGAATTTTTTTACAATACCCTGTAAAGGTTGCCTGTTGGAGATTCCCTATATGGTAAAACTAAGAAAGCTGTTCCCGGAAAACGAAGTTCAAATATTTGGGATTACAGACTTGTTACCAGAGAAAATTATAAATCACAATGCCAGTAAAAAACTAAGTCCTGATGCACCAAGAGATTTATACCCAAATCTGCCTGCTTTCAACTACACAGTATTATCATTTACAAGTCAACAAATTATAGACAACTTCCATATTTGGGGTAATCCATACACATTTATAATTGATAAAGAAGGAATTGTTCGTTATATGGATGGAGGATTTCCTTTACAGAAAAAAAACCAGGAAATAGAATTCCAAAAATATATTGATGAAATTGAAAAGCTTCTCTAATGACTCTTCAATAAAATTAAAATCTTCTGAAATATTACGAATTCTTATGTAAGTTTATGCCTTACATCGTTTATAAAATACTTATACCTCTTATGAACAACAATAACTCCCTTACAAATGTTATTCAATACTTTAATGATTGCTACAGATCAGACAACAGGGAATTAAGCATTTACAATTTTTTAGATCAAAAAGTAGAAAATAAAATATACTTCGAAGGAGAAGAAGAGCTGCTTACCGGCAATCATCCCATTGTACCCATCGATTCTGCAAAAGCATCCACAATCAGCAAAAAGGTTAAGCTATACGAGAAAGAAAAGGAATTGCTATATGGTACGTTTTTCATTTGTGGAAATTATATCGATCCGAAAGGAGATTCCAAAACACTATGTGCGCCTCTGTTTTATTATCCTGCTGAAATACAACAAAAGGATGAATTCTATTATTTATCAATCAACACCAAGGAAAGAAGAATAAACTATCCAATTATACAAATGCTCTTGAGTGATTCCAGTTCTGAATTCCTTCAAGATACTTTATTCGAAGATCTACCCAAAAATGACATTCGTTTCGAGCATATTGAATATATCGTACGCCTGTTCAAAAAATACTTTTTAAACGTTGACATCGAAAACATTTATGCATATCCGCAAAACACAAATGTAAAAACGATCAAAAAAAACATTTCAAGCTTATCCAAGGATCAGGAAAGTAAATATGTATTGCTTCCATCCAGTATTTTGGGATTGGTAACAAAATCTACAAATACAAGGGGGGTATTAAATGAGCTAAATGAATTGGGTTCACACTCCGATTATTCATTGCCTTTGCAATCTTTATTTTCAGATGAAGAACTAAAGAATAAACAAAAAAAATATACCAAGGGCAAGCTACCTATGATATTAAGCGAAGCCCAGGAAGCCATACTAATGTCTAGTTCGGTGAATCCATTAACTTTAATTGTTGGCCCTCCCGGAACTGGCAAAACATATACAATAGGAGCAGTTGCCTTGGAACATATGAACAGAGGAGAATCGGTCTTAATTGCATCACGCACCGATGAAGCCGTTGATGTAATCGCTGAAAAAATAAAACTTCAATTGGGTGTAGACAAAGCTGTTGTTAGAACCGGCAAAAAACGTTCCTACTCCACTCCACTAAACCGATTTCTAAAATCTCTTCTTACCCGTGTTCGAAAACTAAATTACCTCTTAAAAGAATTTGATCTGCCTAAAATAAAAGGCGATGAGTTAGACCTGAATTTAATGAACCTATCGAATGAGATTGAATCCAGAGCCAAGCTTATTAACAAGTTGGAGCAATCCTTTTCCAATGAGGTAGAAAATGAACTTAAATGGGGTGAACACCTCAGCAATCATCAGAATGGAGTATGGCATAAAATTAAGACACGCTACATTGACATCAGAAACAGAATTCAGGTGCCAATATGGGAATACAATCAGCAATTAAAGCAAAACGATCAGCAACAAATAGAAGACATTCAGCTTTTTATTCGTTTGAAATACATCAAACAAATTTTAAGTGTGATGAAAAGCGACTGGAAAAACATACAACGCTTTCATGAAGCTTTAAAAATGTCGAGCGACACAGAAAAGCTTGCCAAATTCGATGAAATAAAATTCGATGCAGTTTTAAAAGCATTCCCAATTTGGTTATGTAATTTATCGGAAGTAAAAGACGCATTGCCTTTCAAAAAAGAAATGTTCGATGTCGTGATTATAGATGAAGCTACACAATGTGACATCGCCAGTTGTCTCCCTCTAATTCAGCGAGCAAAAAGACTTGTTTTTGCAGGTGATCCTTGTCAATTGAGGCATGTTTCTTTTCTCTCCAAAGAAATTCAAAACATTTATCGAAACAAGTACAAGCTTCAACATATCGATAACAATATACTAAACTACAGAGATAAGAGTATTTTAGATTTGGTTATGAGTAGTCTGCAATCAGGAAACCAAGTGAGTATGCTTGACGAACATTTTAGAAGTTTATCGCCCATCATTCATTTCAGTAATGAACATTTTTACGATAATCAACTAAGAATAATGACGTCACGACCTGATGAGACAGAACAAGCGTTATATTTTATCAATATTGAAGGAAAACGAGACAAAAATGGTTTAAACGAAAAAGAGGCAAGTACAATATTGAATGCCGTTCGTGAGTTGGTTGACAAAGAAAAAGATTTATCTCCCGAAATTAGCTCAAGTATAGGAGTACTATCCCCCTTTAGAGCACAGGTAGATTGGTTGGGAAAACAGCTTTTAAATCAGTTTGAAATGGAAGAAATCGAAAAGCATAAAATAAGAGTAGGAACTGCTTATAGTTTTCAAGGTGAAGAACGGGACATTATGCATTTATCCTTGACCATAGATGCTCATAGTCATCATTCGGCAATCAATCATATTAACAAAGAGGATGTTTTTAACGTAGCCATAACTCGTGCACGAAACAGGCAATATGTACATCATTCAATATCCACAAACGAGCTGAAAGCAGATACCCTCCTTCGGGCTTATTTATCGAAAACCAAATCGAATACAATTGTAGCATCTGATATAGAGAATCAATCACGTGATCAATTCCTTAACGAAGTTAAAGAAGCTCTTAAATCCTGGCAGATAAATTCAATTTGGGAAGCTTATTCTATCGCAGGCCTTAAGATCGATCTACTCATAAAATACAACAACCAATATATCGGAATTGATTTGGTGGGTTACCCTGGTGAATATTCTGATGTTTTTGGCATTGAGCGCTACAGAATTTTAAACCGAGCTGATGTGAGTATATTCCCTCTTCCCTTCTCCGATTGGTATTTTAACAAAGAGGAGACCATGAAGACCTTAAGAAATTACATCACTACAATCAATAAGATTTCCTTAAACTAGATGATATGAAGCAGATTTCAGTATTATTACTATTTCTCCTATTTCTCTCTTGCAATAACATTAATCAAAAGAAAGAATCCGAATATCTACATCAAATCGATAAGCTTAGGAAGGAATTGAAAATATCTTCAGATAGAATCAAATCTTTGCAAGAAGAATTAAAACATCACGAAGTAAAAGAGTACGCAAATGAAGACTTCAAGAATTTCTTTTGGAATTTCATGAGTGATTCCACATTTCAAGTCAGTAGAATTAAATTCCCAATAAAGAATGTGACATGGCTCGATGATCCAGGAGATGCTATTGATACTTTAATCATAACGAAATCTGAATGGAAGTATGAATCATTTTACATCAATACAGCCTTTGAAAGAACTCAAATTTACGACAATTTCGATTTAAAATTCCAAGCTACCAACGAACGAGTTTTGCATTGGTATGGTGTTGAAACAGGAGGCGATGCCAAATATTTCTTTAAAGGATTTTCTGGAAAATGGTATTTGGTGAGCATGGAAAATCTGGGAGACTAACAACATCAAATTTTATTTATTAGATATCTTATTAAATTTTTACATACAACTCAATTATGAATAAACTAGCAATATTAGTTGTCATTATCCTATTCACTTGGGGATGTCAATCAAAGTATCCAGGAGTTCCAACAACCTATAACTCTCTATTGGAAACTGCATTTACCAATGCTGGTAAAAATGCTACTGAGCTACAAAAGGCACTTAGCGAATCTCCTAAAGAACAAAGGGAAGGCATGGCATTTATTATTAGCCATATGCCACAACGAGATTTAAGTACTATAAAAGCTGATTTCCTTCTCGAAAACGCTGAATACGCCTACAAAGCGCGCAAGAAATATGCTTGGTGTGCTGCCCTAGCCGATTCGGTTTTCTTTAACGAAGTATTGCCATATGCGAATATTTCGGAAGAACGTGATCCGTGGCGTAAAGAATTTTATTCACGCTTCGCTAAATATGTAGAAGGGAAAGATGATTTGGTTGATGCTGTAATGTCCATAGCCAAAAATATAAAAGATGAAGTTAATGTTGAATACAATACCAAACGCTCACGAGTTGACATTAGCCCATTTCAAGCCATGAAGGAGAATATGGCAACTTGTACCGGTTTGTCAATTTTACTGACCGATGCTTTCCGATCTGTTGGAATTCCATCTCACTTGGCAGGAACAGCCATGTGGACCAATTACAAGGGCAATCATACCTGGTGTGAAGTATTGATTGAGGATGAGTGGAAATTTATAGAATACTATCCCGAGGCATTAAATAAATCATGGTTTTTAGCCGATGCCGGAAAATCTGACCCAAACAATATGCTTCATTGGATTTATGCAGCTTCGTACAAACCAACTGATATGCCTTACTATGCAGCACCTGATGGTCGAATTATAGAAGTGGTTGATTTAAATAAATTACCGAACAAAGTTCGTCCTCAATTTGAAGAAATGAAAGCCTCAATGGCGAATTCAGACAAAAAGGAAACCCTAGCCTGGGGAGTTAATGTAACCCAACGTTACATTGATTTGTACCATGAATCGATTAAAAACAGCCCTTTACAAGATGATGAATTAATGGCTAACGTGGTGGTTTTCGATAACGATAATACTTCAAAAAGTGACTCGCGCATCAGCTGTCGTGTAGATGTTCAATTATCTGAAAAAAATATAAACTTCGGATATTCACCTCGCAAAACTGATGACATGAACCAATTCCTTCAATTCAAATTAAAAAAGGAAAGCAAATATAAATTTGTTGTTAGCCATCCGGAAAGTAAGATTAACAAAGAATTTACAATAACTACAGGAAACAATACAACACAGGACATCCAATTAATTTTAAAATAAACGCTTAAAAACAAAACGTGTATATAAACAATCGCCCCACCAAAACATCAGTGGGGCGATTTTATATCCATTACGATCTAACTATTCCTCCTCTACCTCCTCCTCTTTGGCCTGTTTGCTTCTCAAGCTAATCGAATGCTCAATTTTGCGAATGCTTTCGTTAATCAGCATAAGCATGTCGGTAAACTCACCTTCACCATTCAATTCCGACATCAGTTCCAAATACTGGTAAAGACTGTTCAGGTCATTTGTCAACATTACACGAAACTCTTTGGTGTCGACTTCGCGATGTTCACTACTGGCCTTTTCATCTCTGTTTACAATGCCGGCAACTAAATTATCAAGATTCAACTTGATACGATCAACAAAGGGTTGGAATTTAATGACAGCAATGGCATCCTTTACATTTTGCTTCGTCTCACAATCGTTCAAGTACAAACGCGCATTGGAATTTTGTACCGCCAAACTTTCGTTGTGCAAATTACTACCATGAGTTTTTGCCAGATTTATTAATACGGTGGCAGCATCGCTCTCTGCCTTAACAGGACTAAGCACATAAGCCTTGCAGTACCATTTCGCTGCTCGCCACGAATTATTAAAAAGTGAATCCAACTCACGAACTTCAGCAGTTTCAACGATTGTAGATGCCTTGTTCACTTGCTGCTTTAATGCTCCCAACGAACTTTCTGTATTCGTATAAAGAGCTTGAACTGGTGATGTACTCCAATCGTGTACTTTACAGATACGAATGGTGTCATCCCCCAATGAAATCAATTCTGCATTTCTGAATCGTGCAGCACTAAATTGTTCTGTTTTCATATCATCTCAATTTGAAGTTAAACAATAAGTAATCCATTCTTTTAAAGATTACCAATTCCTAAAATTGGAGCTCTGATTTTTACTATATTCCATACTTGTTTTATGTACGTAACAAATATGCTATATAAAATTAAACAAACATTCCTTTTTTATCAAGACAATAAAGTAAACATCAATACGTTACACCTTTCAAAACCGACTCAAAAAGTAAACACATACGGTTCGATCATCAAAACATTATGCTGCACAACATATTTCTAAAGCCATATTTTTAGCAATTGAACTGTCTGAAACATATATTTCTATATTTTTTTGAAAAAATAAATACCACATATAATTACATCATTCTTTTGCCTTAACAAATGACCAGATATGCTTTACTACCTCTTTCTACTGGAGTAGATTGGTGTAAAACATTCTTGAAAGGTCTTTCTGAAAAAAACAATTGGCCCAAGGAAAACATTTTACACCTTTCTACCAGAGTAGATTGG
>NZ_JANQCD010000037.1 GCF_026672275.1 Marinifilum sp. D737
CTTTCTTCAGTCTTTTTACGACTAGCAGGATCTACAATCATTCTTGCCGATTTATAAGCCAGGTAAAATTCCCTGTCGTCAATAAACAGTTCCATCATCGGATCGATCTGGTTGTTCAGCAAGCTGTGGATTTTATCAATATTGTCTTCAATCAATTCGTTGGTGGTCTTGCGCTCGTTAATTAATTGGCGGGGTTCTGTCAATACCTTTTTGTAGGCTTTGGTTTCGGTATCCAATTCGGCAATCATCTTTTCGCTTAAACCAAAATCGGCAAGATCTGTTGCAAGTGGCGTAATTATTACAAGTAAGTTTTTAGAAAAGTCTAAAAACTCCTGGTCTCTCATCTTTATCAGAAAAGTATTGTGGATATTGCCCACAAAATTGTTCAGGTTTTTGTTCTGGCTGATAAAGGCGTAAACCCTTATAATATTGCTGATTTTTAAAACGATAGCTGTTAACTCGGCACGGGCTAAGTTTTTATTGCCCGCAGTTTTGCCCGGAATGCTGCCTACCTTGGTAATCAAGCTGTTCGTTTCTTCAATTAAGGTATCCAGGTTTGAAAGCATTTTTACCATTGCCGGTATGTGGGCAAATTTCGATTGATTGTTGTTTAAGAAAAATAAAACTTGCTGATTGGCATTGTGCCTTGCTGTAATTGTTTTTTTCATTTTGAGTTGAGATTAAATTGTTATGATTGATTAACTTGGTATGTAATTCAAAAATAAAGATATTTTTTTATTAACCGAAAACAACGAATAAAAAACAATTAAAAGCAAGTGGAATGTGTCGTTTTTGTTACAAAGGTAACTTGTTTGAAGCGCTCTAACTGTCTTGTGTATAAATATATGTATTTGGATCGATAGTGTTTGTTATTCTGTGTATGTATGATATCTATTTACCAAAATACATAAAAGATTGATAAGTTGATTTAGATATTGTATTGTGTAGGTAAGTATATTTATTGAAGCATGGATATTGCAGATGGAAAATATATGTTAATATATTGTGGGTGTAATAATAAAGATTAAATAATCAAGTTAGTTTCTTAATAATATGAGTCAGCAGATGAAAATTTAAAATCTATTTCTTATAATTAGATACCTATATATTGAATAATCAAGTCTATTTATTGTAGTAAAACATCTATAGATTGAATAAATAAGTCTATTTATTAAAGTTGCATGTCTTAAGATTGAGTTATTAAGTCTATTTATTGAAGAAGCAAGTCTTAAGATTGAATAAGTAATACAATCTTTTAAGGCTATATATCCGTAAATTGAAAAATCGAGCCTAATTATTGGAATTATATGTCTTTATATTGAAGTATTAAGATAATATCTTGAATCTTAATATTTGTTTCTTGATATTTAATACCTGTTCACAGAACGATTTATATTCTCTTTTCAAACCTATAAGTTAATATTGTCTTTTATTTGCTTAGTCTATTGTTACCTGTAAAATAATAACGGATTGCTTTGCCGAAAAGAGTACAGTTCTGTAATTCTGGTAAGTAAAAGTTGTGCAATACATACCATATTAGCACGTACTGTACACTCTAAAACAAGAGGTGTTGTTTCATTAAATTGCATAAATAAGCTGAGTCCGATGTGAAATGGCTAAGGATATTAATTGGAATCTTTCATTTCTGTTTTTCATTAACAAGCCGGAGAGATTTTAACTCTCTTTTTCCTTTTAAAATCATCACAATTACACATCATATTAATTAAAGAAAAAATAGAGTAATTGATTTGATTCTTTCTCTTTAAAAATCAGAAAATTAACTCTTAAAATTTAATTTGTATCATTCTATTCAAAATAAGCTTTACTTCCTATTTTAATTGCTACCTTTGCGGCTCATAAAAATTATAGAATGAATTCATTTGAAAATCTTGGTCTATCAAAGGCCATACTAGAAGCTATTTCCGAATTAGGCTTCGAAACCCCAACTCCTATCCAAGAACAAGCTATCCCGGTTCTTCTCGACGGAAGATCTGACTTTGTGGGATTGGCTCAGACCGGAACAGGAAAAACGGCGGCTTTCGGTTTACCTTTGCTTGAGCTTATCGAGCCACAGGTAAAAATACCGCAAGCTTTGATTCTATCTCCAACAAGAGAATTGGGAATCCAAATTGCAGACGATCTTAAGACATTCTCAAAGAATATCTTAAACCTGAACGTTGTGAATGTGTACGGGGGTGCAAGTATCGAAGAGCAAATTCGAAAACTGAAAAGAGGAGCACACGTAATTGTGGCTACCCCAGGGCGTCTTCTTGATTTAATTAGAAGGAAGGCTGTTAATTTATCTGCTGTTGAATATTTAATTCTTGATGAGGCAGATGAAATGTTGAACATGGGATTTAAAGAAGACATTGATGCCATCTTGTCTGCTACATCCGAAGAAAAAGTGACTTGGTTGTTCTCAGCAACTATGCCACCAGAAGTTCGACGAATCTCTAAAAATTACATGACAGATCCTACTGAGGTAACTGTAGGAAAAGCAAATACAACCAACAAGAATATTTCTCATCAATATTACATGTTGAACAATCGCGACCGTTACAATGTGTTGAAACGTGTTGTTGATTTTTTTCCAGACATTTACGGTATTATTTTCTGTAGAACCCGAAAGGAAACTCAGGAAGTTGCCGAATTGTTAATGAAAGATGGTTACAATGCCGACGCTTTACATGGTGATTTAACACAAGTACAGCGCGACAGGGTAATGCGTAACTTCAAAAACCGCTCGCTGCAGCTATTGGTTGCTACTGATGTTGCTGCTCGTGGTATTGATGTGGATGATCTTTCTCACGTAATTCACTACAACTTGCCTGATGAGTTGGAGTTCTATACTCACCGAAGCGGTCGTACGGCTCGTGCAGGAAAGAAAGGAATCTCCATTGCTTTGGTTACTCCAAGAGAGGAGCGTAAAGTAAAAGATCTTTCGAGAAGATTAAAAACTGATTTCGAACAGGTGAAAATTCCTATAGGTAAAGAGGTTTGCGAAAGACAATTGATGAATTTCATGCAGCGAGTAAACCAGGTTGAGGTTGAAGAGGAAGAAATTGCTCCATTTATCGATGGAATTAACGAAGAGCTCGAAGAATTAAGTCGCGAAGATTTAATCAAGCGTTTTGTTTCATTGGAATTCAACCGTTTTTGGGAGTATTACAAAAATGCAGATGATTTGAATCTGAAATCAACTACTCAACGCAGAAATAAAAAAGAAGACAACAAGGGCGAAGACCGTATGTTTATCAATATTGGTAAGAAAGACGGGATTGATGTACCTCGTTTGTTAAATCTGATTCACAAACAATGTGGTGTTCGTGGTAAAAACGTTGGTAGAGTTGATTTAAAAGGTGTTTTCTCATTCTTTGATGTTGATAAAGGATTTACCGATGATATTATTAAAGGTTTTGCTGGCGCTGTAATTGGTGGCAGAAAAATCAGAATCGAAGTGTCGGGTGATCGACCTACCTCAGATAGAGGTCCTCGAAAAGGACGTTCGAGAGGTGGAGATCGTGATAGAGGAGATCGCAGAGATAGAGGAGATCGCAGAGATAGAGGATATGGTAGAAAAGATTCTTTCAAAGATCGCAGAGGAAAAAGCGATGGGAAAAGATTTTCGGACAGAAATAGAAAGGAAGCATAAGCTTCCTTTTTTTTGCTTTAACAAGCTGAGTACATCTTGACTATACCCCAGATTATTTCAATGAACCAAATAAGTTTACATGAAAAATATAAAGCCTCTGACTTTCCGGTTCCTTGGAACCAACAAGAGAATTGTTATTTTGTTGCTATCCCTGTTGGGATAGAGTGTGAATTACATAAAAGGACAATAAGGCTTTAATGCTGGTAGATAAGTTCACCGGTTTCAAAAAGAATTTCTTGCACAATTTCCTGTAAGCTCATTTCCTTTCTGAGTATAGTACGCTAATTTCAGCAGTTGCATCTAAAGAAGTAAGGATGAAAATTTGACTGTAATTCAATAGGTGATGTGTCAAACATGTGAAAGTATGATGCAGAATCCGCTTCAATATTTTGAACAAATGTAGCGTGTTAACCATATAAAAACCACATACATGTTAAATAATACCTTAATAAAACCATACATAATACCATAAAATTACCCAATGTGTTGATAAATAGTTTAGTATGGGTTTTAGTGTAAGCTGACTTTTATTTAGTTTAATTCTTTCAATCTCTTTTCAGAGATATGTAATTTTTGAATTATTCACTTAAAATTCATGCTATGAAAAAAATGAATGTAAAAGCGATATTGTTTATTTTATTGACAATATCTTTTTCTTATGCTGTAAAGGCGCAAAATGGTGATCAAAAATGGGGAGTTGGTATTTATCTTAATTTTAACGATTATAAGGGAGATATTACCAATGATTTTTGGGAGTTTAGTAATGCCGATCCTCTTATTGGGTCCGCAACTTTAGGACGATATTTGAATCGTTCATTTGATGGCGTTTTGCGTTTAAGTATTTTTAATATCGAAACGGAAAGTGCTATAGGCCATTTTGATGACTGGTTGAAAAATGCTAACTTAAACCTAAAGTATAAATTTAATAACGGTTACTTGTTGAATGAGGAATCCCGAATTTCACCTTTTTTAATTGCTGGTCTTGGATATACACATGCAAAAGCGAAAGGAAGGGTTAAGGAGATTGATTTCAATAAGAAATATGACAATGTTAACTTTTATTATGGTGCTGGATTAACTGTTCGTATTGATGACAGATGGAGTGTTGCTTTGGAATCCGGGATTTATTATCCTCTTAGTGACAGGTATGATGGTATTAAAAGTAAAACCGGAAATACTGAAAAGTATAACGATAAATTCTTGCACAATACCATAGGTGTAGTTTACAATTTTGGAAAATCAAAGGATACCGATGGTGATGGTGTGAGTGATAGACGAGATGATTGTCCAAATACTCCGGAAGGAATTGTTGTAGATAAACATGGGTGTCCATTGGACTCTGACGGTGATGGTGTTGCTGATTATGAGGATGAATGTCCGATGCTTGCAGGAGATAAACTGTTGAAAGGTTGTCCCGACAAAGATGGAGATGGCGTTTCCGATAAAGATGATATGTGTCCTGATGTTAAAGGCGAAATTCATTTTAATGGTTGTCCTGATACTGATGGAGATGGAGTGCAGGATTCAGAAGATCATTGTCCTGAGGAAAAAGGATTGAAAGAATTGAATGGTTGCCCTGATTCTGATGGGGATGGTGTTGCTGATGCGCTGGATAAATGTCCTGATACGAAACCGGGATATCGTGTGGATGAATCAGGTTGTGCTTTTGATAATGACAAGGATGGTGTTGTAAATGAAGAAGACAAGTGTCCTGAACAGGCTGGTTTACCTGAAAATTATGGATGTCCGGAAATTAAAGTTGAAGTGAAAAAGCAACTTGAGCTGGCAGCCAGGAATGTTAATTTTGCTTTGGGTAGAGATATTTTAACAGCTGAATCGATGAAAATACTGGATGAGGTTGTAAAAATTATGGATGAGAATCCTGCTTATTCTTTAAAGATTTCCGGTTATACTGACAGTATTGGAAGAGATGATATGAACTTGAAACTTAGTGAAAAAAGAGCTTTAGCAACAAAGTCATATCTTATATCCAAGGGGATTTTGGAGAGTAATATTACTGCAAAAGGTTATGGTGAAGCAAATCCTGTTGCTGATAATAAAACAGCAGCTGGTAGAGCCTTGAACCGTAGGGTTGAATTTGTATTGTTTATTAAATAAGAAACCTTAAAAAATTGAAAAATGGATGAAATTTTTGCTAAATCAGATCAGCTCTGGTCTATGGCGTTAGCTTATGCGCCAAAATTACTACTTGCCATTCTCACACTCATAGTCGGATTGTGGATCATCAAGGCAATAACAAAAGGGGTAAAAAAACTGATGGACAAGAAAGAAATGGATGAAACCTTAAAGCCATTCATCATTAGTTTGTTCAGTATTCTATTGAAGGTAATGCTGGTTATTTCGGTTATTGGTATGATAGGGGTTCAAATGACCTCCTTTATTGCCATATTAGGTGCTGCAGGTTTGGCAGTAGGTATGGCTTTATCGGGAACATTGCAAAACTTTGCAGGAGGAGTGATGATCCTTATATTTAAGCCGTTTAAGGTTGGTGATTTGTTAGAGGCCCAAGGCTACCTTGGAGTAGTTAAGGAAATTCAGTTATTTAACACCATTTTGCTTTCGCTCGATAATAAAACCATTATTATTCCTAATGGAGGTTTGTCTACCGGATCGATGATTAATTATTCAACTCAACCTACCCGAAGAGTTGATATGACTTTCGGAATTGGTTATGCTGATGATATCGATAAAGCTAAGGGAATTCTTGAAGGATTATTAGTCAATCACCCAAAGGTTCTAAAAGATCCTGCACATTTTATTGCAGTTTCAGAATTAGCTGATAGTTCGGTGAATTTTACGGTAAGAGCCTGGGTGAACGCAGCTGATTACTGGGAAGTATTCTTTTACATGCAAGAAACAGTGAAGAAGGAATTCGATAAAAACGAAGTTGGAATTCCTTTCCCACAAAGAGACATTCATGTTTATAATCATTAATGATATGGAAATTAAATTAGAGGGAGGCGATGGCCTCCTTTTTTTTATCGAAAATTTAAAGGAGGCATATTAAATCATAAACTAATTGTTAGTTTTGATATCAATTAATCATGATAATCCTGATAGTTATCGGGACCATCTGACAAATGAAAGAAAAATTGAAGTAAATGAAGAGATTATCCAAAAAGAAGATCATATTATTGTCGATACTGACAGCACTTATCTTGTTATTCTTTTTCCTGTCAACAATAGTGAAAAATTACCTTGTTAATCATTCGGAAGAGCTTATCGGAAGAAAACTCGAAATTGCAGAATTACACTTTAATTACGCAAAAGTATCGGTTCGGGTAAATGGTTTGTGTTTGTACGAAAGTAATGATGCAGATCAGTTTTTATCTTTCAATGAATTGTATGTTAATGTTTCACCCTGGAAGTTGATTTCCGGAGAATATTCGGTTTCACAAATTTACTTGGATGGATTAAATGTGTCTGTTATTCAGGATGGTGTTGGATTCAATTTTGATGATTTATTGGTAAGTGAAGAAGTAACAACTGATACAATTCAGGAGAATCAAGAGGGCACCACTAAATTTTCCATTTACGATATTGAAATAAAAAATGGCTATATCGCATACTTCGATAAGCAGAAGGATAATTTACTTGATTTAAAAGATATAAATCTGGACCTGCCATTGATTGCCTGGGACAATAAAAAATCAGAAATGGGAGTGGACTTTTCTATAGGAGGAGAAGGTAATGTTGGAATCAATGCAAATGTAGATCATGCTACCGAAAGGTATATGGTTGATTTAAAGGTTACGGATATCAATATTAAACCTTTTATGGCTTATGCCAAGGATTATATGAAGATCTCTAGTATGGATGGGAAAATGAATACCTCTCTAAAAATTAATGGGAGTATGACCGATTTTATGGATGTATTTGTTAAAGGAAATACAAGCTTGCAGGATTTTTCATTAAATGATTTGGAAGGCAAAAGATTTCTTGCTGCAAAATCAACAAACGTAAATCTCGATTCATTAAACATTGGTACATCACATTACGAAATTGGAAAGATTGTAATGGAAGAGCCTGAAATTTATGCTACTCTTTTTAAAGAGAATACCAATTTTGAAAGGATATTTGAACCTGTAATGACTGTTGATACAGCTGAATTAGAAAAAGTTGAGCAAGATTCTTTAAAGCAGGATCAGGCCTTATTTTATGCTATTGATAGTGTAATTGTTAAAGGTGGTTTGTTGCAATTTTCCGATAAAACTTTAAATCGTGACTTTGTTTATGATATTAAAGACATTGCTCTGAATCTTGGTAGAATAACGGAAACTTCAAATCATGTGCCTTTAAGTTATTCGATGAACTTAAATGGAGGAGGAAAGTTGAAAGGAAGCTTGAATTTCAATTTGCAGGAAGTTCACGATTTTAATTTAAGAGCAAGACTTACCGGATTGGAATTGATGAGTTTTTCTCCATATACAGAGTTCTACATCGCAAGACCAATAACCCAGGGAACCTTTAACTATCACTGCAGTATTGATATGAAGCCAGATCATATGGATAATCAAAATAATATTAAAATTTCTGAGTTTGATTTTGGTAAGAAAACTAAGGATCCAAATACCATAAAGGCACCGGTTAGATTAGCACTGTATTTGCTAAAGGATCAAAATGATATCATTCAATTCGATTTACCAGTATCAGGTAACCCAAATGAACCAGATTTTAAGCTGGGTAGGATTATCTGGAAAACCTTAATGAATTTCCTGGTAAAGACTGCAGCTAAACCATTTGGTATTCTTGGAAGTATCACAGGTACAAACCCTGAAGATATTGAAACAATTCAATTGAATTATTCGAGTGTTTCACTTGATGACAAAGAAAAGTCAACTTTAAAAGATATTTCAGAGATCCTACAGAAGAAGAAGGAATTGGTCTTCTCTTTTACACAAGAAACAGATACCAAACAAGAACGGAATTATTTGATTCTTAAAGATTGTGTTAATGATTATTTTAAATCAAGGTCTGAAGAAATGCCAAATTTGAAAAGTAAGAAATTGGAGAATTGGGCAAACCAATCTTTAGAGTTTAGAAATTATCTGGTGAAGGATAGTACAGAAGTGTCAAAAAGCTTGATAGAGCTTTGTTTTGAAAAAACAGGCAATGTGAAGGCCAATCAAATGCTTGATTCACTGATTAAAGAGAGGAACAAAGAAATAACGAGTTACTTATTGGATAGTTTGCAAATCCCTCAGGATAATTTTATTGTGAAAACCGCGGACTTAAGAAATCTTTCAGATCAACAAAAAAAGCCAAAATTCAGAGTAGAGGTATCTATTAAGTAGTTAGCATATAATTTGGAAAATCATTGTACATTTTAAGACTATACTCTTGCAAGATATCTTGTAAAACTATGTATTTTTTTATATGTTTGTTACACCATGAATCACGAAATCAACGAATACTTTATAACAAAATGGAAGTCTCAATTTAAAAAGGGACTGTTGGAATACATTATCCTCCTGTTGCTAAGATCGAAGCCATGTTATGGTTACGAATTAATTAGTGAAATGAATCAATTTACTTCCCTTGAAATTGCGGAAGGTACAATTTATCCGCTTTTGAACCGACTTAAGAAAGAGAAGTTGGTTACTTCGGAGTGGGCAGAAATGGATACTGGTATTCCAAGAAAATACTACAAACTTACCGATGAAGGTGCTTCGCACTTGGAAATTATGCGAGAGTATGTGGATTCCTTAAATCTATCTATTACAAGGATAAAGGAGAATGCGTAAAACTGTTAAATGCAATTAATTACCAGAGGAATGAGAGATTATATTTTATCCTTAGATCAAGGGACGTCAATTTCAAAAGCTATTTTATTTAATAAGAAAGGCGAAATAGTTGCTCAAGTTCAGAAAGAATATGAGCAGTATTATCCTAAGCCAGGTTGGATTGAGCAAGATGCCAAGGAAATTTGGTATTCACAGGCATCAGTGGCTGAGGAGGTATTGACAAAAACCGGACTGACAGGAAAAGATATTGCAGGTATTGGGATCACCAACCAAAGAGAAACAACAATTATTTGGGATAGAGAAACAGGAGAACCAATTAACAATGCAATAGTTTGGCAGGATAGAAGAACATCACACCTTTGTGATAAATTAAAGGAGCAGGGGTATTCACAAAAGATCAAAGAAAAGACTGGACTGATTTTGGATGCTTTCTTTTCTGCAACTAAAATACAGTGGTTACTAAATAATATTGAAGGTGCCAGAGAAAAAGCAGAGCAGGGTAAGCTTGCATTTGGAACTGTTGATAGCTGGTTGATTTGGAAGTTGACCAAAGGAGAGCTTCACATTACAGATGTTTCGAATGCCAGTCGTACAATGCTTTATAATATCTATGACTTGTGTTGGGATAAAGAATTGTTGGAATTACTTGATATTCCGGAATCAATTCTTCCAAAAGTTTGCTCATCTAGTGAGATTTATGGACATACCCGCAGGTCAATGTTTGGTGAGGAGATTCCAATTTCCGGGATTTGTGGTGATCAGCAGGCAGCACTTTTTGGACAAGCTTGTTTCGAGAAAGGGATGGTGAAGAACACCTACAATACAGGATGTTTTATGTTGATGAATACAGGCAATGAGCCTGTAGAGTCAAAAAACGATTTGATTACAACAATAGCCTGGGGAATTGGTGATAAACCTACCTATGCATTGGAAGGGAGTGTTTTTATAGGAGGAGCTGTAGTGCAATGGTTACGCGATAGTTTAAACCTAATACACTCCATTGAGGAAATTGAATTACTTGCACTAACGGAAAAAGATAATGGAGGAGTTTACATTGTTCCTTCTTTTACTGGATTAGGCGCACCTTACTGGGATCAATATGCAAGAGGTACTTTCTGGGGATTAAATATGGGCACTAGCATTGGACATATTGCGCGTGCATCGTTAGAATGTATTGCTCATCGATCATCTGATGTTTTGAAAACCATGGAGGCTGACTCTGGTATAAAAGTAGAGCAATTAAGGGGTGGAGGATTAATGGCAAACGATACCTTGCTTCAATATCAAGCCGATTTTTTAGGTATACCAATTGTACGACCGGAAATTAAAGAAATTACCGCTGTTGGAGCAGCTTATTTGGCTGGTTTAGGTGTAGGATTTTGGAATAGTGTAGAAGAGATCCAAGATCATTGGAAACTGGACAAAGAATATGAAGTGAAAATGGATGAAGAAATAGTGAAGCATCATAAAAAATATTGGGAGAAGGCTGTTAGCAGATCTCAAAATTGGATAGATGCGGATGAATAAAAAAGTATAATTAAAAATAAAAAGGGTTATTTCATATTTGAAATGACCCTTTTTATTTTTCTAGATACATGTATTTATTTGTAGTATAGGTTGTTAGGGTGGAAAGGTATTTTGGAATAGTTATAAATAGTATCTTTTTTAACTATGCACATTGCATTGCTAAGTATTTTATTTAGTTTTGTCGCATTCACATAGTATTAAAATTAACATACGGGTAATAAAAGTTAATTTAGAGATTTAGAGTGAACATTTTTTTTACACTATATACATAGTTAAGCAATGTGCTTTGTATTAGGATTTATTTTTCAATGCTACTATGAAAGATGTCAAATTTGATGAACAACTAGAGGATTGTTTATATACATTTTTTTCAGAGATAATTGACTCGAATAAAAGTATATCAATAAAACATGAAAATGCTGTTTATAAAAGTATTTGGGATTTCTGGGAGTGTGAGTTATAAATAATACACGTGTAGGAAATAATAATATTCAAAATTACAATAACCATAAATTTATTTTAAAATGATTGGATTTTTAAAGCCAGCTGCTCATAAAGAGATGCTGCCTGAGAACAAAATTGACCCAGTTTACAAACGATTGCGTCTGCAAGTGTTTTTAGGGATATTCTTGGGGTATGCAGGTTATTACCTTGTTAGAAAGGTATTCTCATTAGCAATGCCTGATTTGGTGAATTTGGGATATTCTAAAACTGAGTTAGGATTTGCATTATCAGGAGTATCTATTGCATATGGATTGAGTAAGTTCATAATGGGTAATGTTTCGGATAGAAGTAATGCTCGTCGTTTCTTAACTCTTGGGTTGGTATTGTCAGCAATTACAATGATTGCTATGGGGATACTGCCAGTTGCAACATCGTCAATAGCCATCATGTTTGTTCTTTTATTATTGAACGGATGGTTTCAGGGAATGGGATGGCCTCCTTGTGGCCGTGTAATGGTGCATTGGTTCTCTATTCGAGAGCGTGGAACAAAAATGTCTGTTTGGAATGTAGCTCATAATGTTGGTGGAGGTATTATTGGTCCTTTGGCAATTTTAGGTGTAGCAATTTTTGTTGACTGGCAGGCCAAATTGTATTTCCCTGGCTTGGTAGCATTGCTTGTTGCATTTATAGCCTGGCTATTAATAAGAGATACACCTCAATCATGTGGTTTACCAAACATCGAAAAATATAAAGACGATTATCCGGATTCATATTCAGAAAAGTTTGAAGAAGAAATGTCTGCAAAGCAAATTTTTCTTGAATACATTCTTAAGAACAGACTTTTGTGGATGATTGCAATCGCAAATGCTTTTGTTTATCTGGTACGTTACGGTGTTTTAGATTGGGCTCCATTATACCTTGAAGAGGCTAAAGGCTTCTCTATTGAAGAAACTGGTTGGGCATATTTTGCTTACGAATGGGCAGGAATACCTGGAACTCTTTTGTGTGGATATTTAAGTGATAGTGTATTTAAGGGGAAACGTGCTCCTGTAAGTATTATTTATATGGTGCTTGTAACTGTCTCAGTATTCATGTACTGGACTAGTGACTCTATTGTAGCAAATTCAATCGCATTAGTATGTATTGGTTTCTTAATCTATGGTCCGGTAATGCTTATTGGTGTTCATGCTCTTGATTTGGTACCTAAAAAAGCTGCTGGTACAGCTGCTGGTTTAACTGGCTTGTTTGGATATATGGGAGGTGCTCTTTTTGCAAATATTGCAATGGGCGCGGTTGTTGACAAATGGAGTTGGACAGGTGGATTTATGGTTCTTCTTGGAGCTTGTGTGTTATCGATTCTTTTTATTGCCGTTTCGTGGATACAAGAAATAAGAGGACACAATGGAATTCATCATTAAAATTCGGAAGTAAAGATTTAATCATAAATAGAAATTAACCTTCAAAATTTAAATCATATGGAAAAATTTAATCTTAAGAACCTATTATTAGGTGCGATGGCCTTATGTTCTATAGGCTTAGCAGGGTGTGAAGATGATACACCAGATTACAATGAATTTAACTACTACAAAACTTATCCACTTAAAGAATTAAGTGCAGAAGCTAAGATAGTTAGAGATTACGTTAAGAAAGATATCGTGATTGCACACAGAGGGTCAACTTTCTGGGCTCCGGAAGAAACAGAAGCAGCTTTCCGTTGGGCAAGAAATATGGGTGCAGATTATCTTGAAATTGATTTACAAAGAACAAAAGATGGTGTTTTGTTAGCTCTTCATGATAATAACTTAAGAAGAACATCAAATATTGAGAGTGTTTTCCCAGGTAAAGAAGATTATCCAGTAAGTTACTTTACATTGGCTGAATTGAGAAAACTTGATGCAGGTGCTTGGTTTAATGTTGATGTACCTGAAAATGCAAGAGAGTCATTTGTAGGAGAGAAAATTTCTACTCTTGAAGAAGTAATGAAAATTGCAGAAGGATACAGAATCAAAAGAGATGTAAATGGTGAGCCTGTAAAAGATATGACCAGACTTAATGACGCTGGTGAATGGGTAGGATATTATGAATTTGAAGTGGATCCACAAGACAATGGTAACCGCCCAGGTGTTTATGCAGAAACCAAAGAGCCTTACCTATTCTCAGGAATGGAAGCTGACTTGGCAACATTCTTAACTGCTGAAGGTTGGAATGTTACTGCTTCTCCAAAAACAATTCCTACAACCCCAGGAAAAGTTGATGTAGCGAACACAAATGGACGATTCATTTTACAGTCTTTCTCAAGACAATCAATCGTTAATCTTGAAAGAGAATTACCAGGAGTACCAAAATGTATGTTATTATGGGAAGATGAAAGTGCTTCATATGTAAGACCATCTAATACAATTGAGTCTTTAGCTGAATTCATTAATTTCTCAGTAGAATACAATTGTCATATTGCAGGTCCTTCAATCGAAGGTAAGCCTAATAAATATCCAGACCTTACAGAACCATGGATGTGTGAAATGTATCACAGAGCAGGAATGCTTGTTCATGCATACTCATTCGATACTGAAGATCAGTTAAGAAAGTATAATGGAGATTACTTCTACGGTGGAGTATCACGTTTCGAAGACCCAAATAGAACTGTACAAGGAAACTTTAATTACGATGTAAATTCAAACATGTTTATCGATGGTGGATTTACTAACCTAACAGATCTTTCTATGAATTACCAGAAGCGTGTAGTAGTGGGAACTGCTCAAGAAGTATTAGACGCTTTAGGATACTAATCAATTTCTATTTACAAATTATTAAGCAAAAGTAATATGTTTAAAAAATTATATATAGCTGCCTTATTAACAGGAGTGTTAGCTTTAGGAGCAAATGCTCAGGAAAATAAAATTTCAGTAGATAATCCGAACGGAGGAATTAAATTGACTTCTGCTGATAAAGAATACCAGGTAAGTATTAATGGTAGAATTTACATGGATGGTGTTCATTATTTTGATGATGTTACTGATTTAAGTTCTGATGTTTCAGTAAGTGATATTCGCTTCGGAACAAGTGTAAGATGGGGAAAGTGGAGCGCTAAAGTGAATGTTGGTTTTGGTAACGATGAGGTGAAGATTAAGGATGCTTTCTTAAGATATCACCACAAAAAGAACAGTACTTTTACTGTAGGTAACTTCTTTGAACCATTCGGAATTGAGGCTGCTGAATCAAGCAAAAACCTAAGATTTATTGGCGCTTCCAATACAACTCAGGCTATGGGTATTGGCCGTGGAGTCGGTTTGGGATATACCTACTATACTCAGAAATTCTATGGTTCAACTGGTATTTTTGCTGGTTCTGTTGATAATAACAGTAAGGGTGATCAAGGTTTTTCTACGACTTCTAAAGTTGCTTATACTCCAATTCAAAACGATGATTTCGTATTCCAGGTAGGAGGATCATTTACCTATAGAAAGCCTGAAGCTAATGGTTTTAGCGATAGTTTCAACGATGATGATTACAATCGTGTAGTTGAATTTGCAGCTGGTCCTGAGCACAAATTTTTAAATGCTACAATGAATGGAGCACAGTCTGATATGAGATTTAACTTCCAAACTTTGGCATTGAAAGGCCCTTTCATGTTACAAGCTGAATATACTCAAGCAAAAGTAACTCGTGATGATGATTATGTGTCAAGATTAATGAAAGACGGTCCATTGTATTACGTTACTTATGCATGGCCTGTAAAACCTCAGGATTATCCTGATTGGTATGGTGAGCTTCGTGATATCGAAACCAAAGCATACTATGTACAAGCTGGGTTCTTATTAGGAGACAACTACAAGTACAACTCATCAACTGCATACATTAAAAGACCTAAAGCTGGTGCTTTTGAATTCCTTGTTCGTTACGATCATACAGATTTGAACGATATTGATGGTACTTATTTTAACGGAGCTTATGGTCCTGCAGATTTAAATGCTGCTTTGGGTGGAGCTGGTAACATGAGTATTCAAGGTGGAAAAGCTGATACTTATAGCTTGGCTGTAAATTACTACGTAAGTTCTAATGTAATGTTCCGCTTGAATTATGACTATATGGATGTTGATAATCAGAAACACCCATTAGATAAAAACATTGGAGTTCTTAAAGGAAGAATTCAAGTTAATTTTTAAGAGATTACATATTATATAGGAAAAACTTGCTTGCTATAACTAAGCAAGTTTTTCTGTATAAAATCTAAGGGAAATATCAGACCTGTTTAAATAGATTTTTTTAATTAAAAGAGACCATTTCTAAGTGAAATAGGTCTCTTTTTTTATTTTTTTTCTTTGATCTTTCAAAAATACTGATACTCTCCTTTATCAGTAAAAATAGTCTTTGTGTGAGGTTTTTGTATTTTAGACTAAATTAAAACAGACTATTTCTTTGCAAAGCACCTTGCAATACTAAGTATTTTATTTAGCTTTGTAAGTATCAAGTTTGAAACAACTTTATTAAACTTGGTAATTGATAGGAAGAATGCTTCCGTTTTTTTTGATAAAGGTACATAGTAAAGCAATGTACTGTGTATTCAGATTTATATTTTAATACTACTATGGAAGATGTAAGATTTGATATGCAAATGGGAAATCGCCTTTATTCTTTTTTCTTAGACATTTTGTCTGGACAAAAAGAATTGGCTACTCAGGATGAAGAAGAAGCGAAAGGAAGTATTTGGGAGTATTGGGAAAAAGAATTGTAGAAGAATCAATAGGTTGTGCAGTCATGGATAGAGGAAAGATGCTTAGAGAAGTTAAGAGTGCAAAACAGAAATGGGATGTGATTATTGTTGGTGGTGGTGCATCGGGGTTGGGCGCAGCCATTGAGTCTTCGACACGTGGTTACAAAACCCTTCTTCTTGAACAGGATGATTTCGCTAAAGGTACTTCAAGCAGAAGTACAAAATTGGTTCATGGTGGCGTAAGATATCTTGCTCAAGGAAATATCTCATTGGTTCTTGAAGCTTTACGTGAGAGAGGCTTATTAAAAAAGAATGCTCCTCACTTGGTAAAAGATCAATCCTTTATTATTCCAAATTATACTTGGTGGGGAACTCCATATTATACTTTAGGATTAACTCTCTATGATTTAATGGCAGGAAAGTTAGGTTATGGAAGATCTTTACCATTTTCAAAGAAAAGAACACTTAAATACATACCAACTCTTAAAAGTGAAAAGCTTAGTGGTGGAGTAGTTTATCATGATGGACAGTTTGATGACTCCCGATTGGCAATAAACATGTGTCAAACATTTGTAGAAAATGGAGGAGTGGCTATCAATTATATGAAAGTTACAGGAGTGGTTAAAAATAATGGCAAAATCACTGCAGTAAAGGCTACTGACCTTGAAAATAATGAAACTTATACCATTGAAGGAGAGGCTGTTTTAAATGCCACAGGCGTTTTTGTTGATGAAATTATCAAAATGGACGAACCTAAAGCGAAAGATATCGTAAGGGTGAGTCAGGGTGTTCACTTGGTATTGGATAAGGAATTTGTTCCTGGCGACTATGCTGTAATGATTCCTAAAACAAGTGATGGCCGTGTGTTATTTGCAGTACCATGGCACAACAAAGTAGTGGTTGGTACTACTGATGTACACAAAGATAAAGCAGAACTAGAACCGAAGGCGTTGGAAGAGGAAGTTGATTTTATATTGGAAACTGCAGGTAGGTTCCTTGAAAAACCACCTAAAAGATCAGATGTAAGAAGTGTATTTGCTGGATTAAGACCTTTAGCAGCTCCAACTCAAGATGGGGCGAAGACCAAAGAGATTTCAAGAGGCCATAAGATTGTTGTATCTGAATCAGGTATGGTGACTTTAACAGGTGGAAAATGGACAACCTATCGCCAAATGGCTGAAGATGTAATGAATACTGTTGCTAAGACTGCCGGTTTGGAACAAAAAAAATCAGTAACAAGAAACTTACGAATTCACGGATATAAAGAAAATCCGGATTTAAGCAATCCGATGTATTTCTATGGCTCCGATGAGGAGAAGATTTTGGATTTGGCAAAGCAAGAAAATGGCTTAAACGAATATTTAAGTGAAGAGCTTCAAGTATTGAACGCACAGGTTGTTTGGGCAGTCAGAAATGAAATGGCCAGAACGGTAGAAGATTTTTTATCGCGTAGAACCAGGGCTTTACTTCTTGATGCAAAAGAAAGTGTTAGAATGGCTCCAAAAGTTGCTGAATTAATGGCAAAAGAGCTTAAATACGATAAAGTATGGGAGGATGATCAAATAAAGAAATTTAATGATTTGGCAGCCCAGTACATATTGAAATAAAGAAATGTAGGACAAATTGAGCAAGAGTTTTATTAAAGGTAGTTCTTAGTCTGTTATTTATAACTACTGATTTTATTAATTGTTACAATATTATTAATCAATTTGTTAGTTTTGGCACGATATTGCCTTGCTCGCATAGTCCTACATTTTCTATTGAATGTGATGTGTTAAATACTACCTAAAACCCTAATCAAATCTGTATAAATATGGATTTGTGCGTTTAATCCGAAGGATTAAAAATTTTTTATCGCAAAATTGCAATCGTTTACAATTTGTAAATAATAGCAATTGAGTACTCGGAAAGACTATAATTTTAATAACACAATAACCCAAATTAATTGAATTATGGAAGACAAGTTTATTTTAGCTTTAGACCAGGGAACTACAAGTTCGAGAGCAATCGTTTTCAACAAAAAAGGCGAGATGGTGAGCGTGGCACAGAAGGAATTTACCCAAATATTCCCTCAGCCAGGATGGGTAGAGCATGATGCGAATGAGATTTGGTCTACACAAGCAGGTGTAGCAGCTGAAGCGATTACTCAGGCTGGAGCTAACGGTAAAAACATCGCGGGGATTGGTATCACTAACCAGAGAGAGACAACCGTTGTTTGGGACCGCGAAACCAACGAACCAATTTACAACGCAATCGTTTGGCAAGATCGTCGTACATCTAAATACTGCGATGAATTAAAAGCACAAGGTCATGCTGATATGATTCAGGATAAGACTGGTTTGATTATCGATTCTTACTTCTCGGGAACTAAAGTAAAGTGGATTCTTGATAATGTTGAAGGTGCTCGCGAAAAAGCAGAAGCAGGTAAATTGGCATTTGGTACTATCGATAGCTGGTTAATCTGGAAATTGACTCAAGGAAAAGTACACGTAACAGATGTTACCAACGCAAGTAGAACTTTACTTTACAACATCAAAACTTTGGAGTGGGATAAGGACATGTTGGAACTTCTTGACATTCCTGCCAGTATTCTTCCAGAAGTTAAATCTTCTTCAGAAGTATATGGACATACGGTAACTACTCTTTTCGCTCACGAGGTACCTATCGCGGGTATTGCAGGTGACCAGCAAGCTGCTACTTTCGGCCAGATGTGTATTAAGCCAGGTTCGGTGAAGAACACATATGGAACAGGATGTTTCATGCTTTGTAATACCGGAACTACGCCAGTAAAATCAAACAACAACTTATTAACTACCATTGGATGGCAAATTAATGGTGAAACTACTTACTGCCTGGAAGGAAGTATTTTCATGGGAGGAGCTATCGTACAATGGTTACGCGATGGATTAGGAATTATCAAGTCGTCTCCGGAAGTAGAAGAATTGGCTGGTTCGGTAGAAGATAATGGAGGTGTATTCCTTGTGCCTGCATTAACAGGTTTAGGAGCTCCACATTGGGATCAGTATGCAAGAGGTACAATTGTTGGTTTAACAAGAGGATCAACTTCTGCTCACATCGCAAGAGCTGCTTTAGAAGGTATCGCTTTCCAAACCAGAGACGTATTGAAAGCTATGGAAGCTGATGCTGGAATAGAAATTAACGAATTACGTGTTGATGGTGGTGCTGCAATTAACAACTTATTAATGCAATTCCAGTCGGATGTATTAGACGCACCAGTTTATCGCCCGAAAACTCTTGAAACTACTGCACTAGGTGCTGCATACTTGGCAGGTTTAGCAGTTGGATATTGGGATAGTGTTGATGAAATTAAAAGCCAGTGGGCAATGGATCGCAAGTTCGAGCCAGAAATGCCTAAAGAAAAATCTGAGAAGATGATTAAAGGTTGGGATAAAGCCCTTGGTCGTTCGAAAGATTGGGATACAGAAGCTTAATTTTCAACATCTAACAACCTGAGATTGGTTGGTAGGATTGATCTCGGGTTTAATATTTTTAAACCAATGCCGGAAATGAGATGAAGGAACGGAAGGAGAATGGATTCCGGCATTCTTTTATTAACAATTACTAAATAACGTGAGATCGATGTAGAATTCGGTCACAGTTTGACCTGATTTTGAGTAGAAATTTTCACAAATTCGTGAAGAAATATCGGGATATTTTAAATGGATTTGGGGGATTTATGCCAAAAGCAGGCGAACCAATAAGGGAGAGTTCTCTTTACGACATCTTCACATTAAAAATTCCTTAAAATAGTCCACTATTTTTTCAAAATTTTTAATGCAAATCTATCGCAAATATAACTTTCTGTGGATAGAATTTTACGTCGAACTCACATTAATAAAACCATAAAGTCATGAGTGAATTTATTGCAGAATTTATAGGAACAATGTTACTAATCCTTTTAGGTAATGGAGTAGTTGCAAACGTTGTATTGAATAATACCAAAGGAAATAACAGTGGTTGGATCGTAATCACAATGGGATGGGGATTAGCAGTATTTACAGCAGTAGCTGTTGCAGGCCCAATTTCCGGAGCACATATTAACCCGGCTGTAACCGTAGGTTTGGCTGTAGCAGGTATGTTTGCATGGTCAAAAGTAGGTCTTTTTATCGTTGCTCAAATGGCAGGAGCTGCATTCGGAGCATTCCTTGTGTGGTTAATGTATCGCGATCACTTTAATTCTACTGAAGATGGTGGAGCGAAATTAGCATGTTTCTCTACTGGTCCTGCTATCCGTAACTTTGGAAGCAATGTTATCAGTGAAGTTATCGGAACATTTGTATTGATGTTTGTAATCTTCTATTTGGCAGGTCCTTCTTTCGAAGCTGCTGGTGTTGAGGGTGCCAAGGTTGGATTGGGTACTTTAGGTGCTTTGCCAGTTGCTCTGTTAGTAGTTGCTATCGGACTTTCTTTAGGAGGAACTACTGGTTATGCAATTAACCCTGCAAGAGATCTTGGTCCAAGAATTATGCATGCTATTCTTCCTATGAACAATAAAGGTGGTAGCGACTGGGGATACTCTTTGGTTCCGGTTATTGCTCCTATCGTAGGAGCAGCAGTTGCAGCATTCTTGTTTATGAGCTTATAAATAAACCTAAAGCTATCTGCCAATAACAAGTTTATGCTTGAAAGGTTTTCGATAGTAGATCTAAGCTACGCTTAGAATTAAATAACACGACTACATTTTTAAACCCTGTGGAGATCTTGAAATTGAGACCTTCAGGATCTCTACAGCCCATAAAATATTAATCTAATGAAAAAATCAGTTTTAAAGCTATCAGTATTATTTACTCTTATAATATTATTTGCGTCGAATATGAACGTAAATGCACAAGGAAAAGTAACAGTTAGTCCATCGGTAACTACTCGCCATTACTGGAGAGGTATCATGGTAAGTAATACTGCCAATTTCGAAATGGACCTTGCTTATACCAATAACAACTTTACTTTTGGTGCATGGGGTGGATATGCATTCGATAATACATATTCAGAATTCGATTTTCATGTAGGATATAAGTTTAACGATCATTTTAACATAGCAGTTTGGGACTTATTTGCAAACCGCGATAGAGCTTCAATTGACGATTACAACTATCTTGATTTAGATAGAGCTACAACGAATCACTTGATTGATGCAAGTTTTAACTTCTATTTTACTGAGAAATTTCCTTTAAGTCTTTCGGTAAGCACTATGCTTTATGGTCGCGATTTAGATGAGAATGGTGACCAAAACTATTCAACTTACGTTGAGTTTGGATATCCAGTAACCATTGGTGGAGAAAAGATTTCTTTATTCGCAGGCTTAAACGCTTTCGAAGACCAGGTTTATGGTGAGAGTTTTGGTTTTGTAAATATCGGAGCTACAGCTACCAGAGAGATTAAAATTACAGAGAGTTTTTCTTTAAATGCTTGGGCTAAAGTTGCGATTAACCCACAAGCAGAAACTGCGAACCTAATTTTAGGTATTGGTTTTTAATCATCAATGTTTGATTAAACCTTTGCATTAATTTCCATAAAAGCAGAACATCTAGTTCTATTATTAGCGATTAAACTCGCTCTTCGAAAGAAGAGCGAGTTTTTTCGTTGAAAATTGTTCTGTAGCTATCTGCCAGATAGTAAGTTTTCAGCATTAATAATGCTTGTATCTTAATCATTTAGTAAACAACTTTAATTACCATTCAATCTCGCGGTACTCAACCGATTCACAGTTGATATCGTAGCCAGATGTTGCGGAAGGAAGTTCAAATTTGTAGGCATAAACCCCAACAACATAAGTTGCACCTTCTATAGTCTCAAAATCAGACCAGTTGTTAGTATCATCTTCAATTACTTTATGATTTGATGAAAGCATTCTATCAGAAACATAAATGATTTCTCCATCCATTTCATTGTGAATTTTTACTACATAAACATCTTTGTCATCTACATCATCCCAGTTAATATCGATAGTGTGTGTTGTCTTATCGTAGTTAAATTCTGTAATTTTAACTGGTTCAAGTCTAGCTTCTAGTAATTTATCGCTTACGGTGTAGGTTTCAAGATCTTCGGCAGTAATGTCAAATTGATAAATTCCATTCTCTATGTCCTCTGTTGTAAAATCATCTTCGGAAGGAACTGCTCTAAAAGCCATTTTATTATTGTAATCGCTTAAATCCTTTTCAATATTGCTATCGGTTGGGCCTTCTACATTAACTTTACTCATCGAGAAATTTGAATAGGTGTAAAATACTGGTGCATAAACTGTTTCATCACCACTTTTTTTCACTCTTACATATACATCACCAATTGCTTGTAAATTTGGTGTGTTGTCAACACTACTATCACATGCCACAATACTTGCTGCTATAATTAGCAATGCCCCTATGCTTTTTAAATTCTTCATTTGTTTTTAGTTTTTATCAGTAATACTGATTTTTCTGTTTTAATAAATTGTAGAGACAAAATCCCGGGTATGTCTCTTTTAAAAGTTTTTACAATTGCTTGATGATGAAACTTTGAAATGGTTGCTTTAATTTTATAAATTTTAAATAATGAATTTTCTATTTGTCTTAGAACCAGTGTATTTTAAATGTCAAATAAAAAAGTTGTAATTTTAGCGCAACCTTATCGCACTTTGTACAACTATTTAATAAATCAGGATCGTAAAAGACGTTAACCACTTTGGAAAACCGAGAATTAGAACAAATAGTAAAAGACTGCTCGAAAGGTAAATCTAAAGCGCAAGAATTGCTTTATCGGGAGTTTGCACCCAAAATGTTAGGGGTGTGCTTGAGGTATTCCAATGATTTAAGTGAGGCCGAGGATACTTTGCAGGATGGATTTATAAAGGTTTTTCAAAGTATTAAATCTTATCAGTTCAAAGGATCATTCGAAGGTTGGATACGTAGAATAATGGTTAATACGGCTTTGGAAAAGTTCCGCAAATCGAAAAATATGCAAGTGGTTGATGAGGTTTGGGAACCTGATCCTGATTCAGAAGCCGATGAATCAATTCAAAACTCAGACATTCCATTGGAAGTTCTTTTGCAGATGATTCAGGGCTTGCCCGATAGGTACCAAATGGTGTTTAGTTTATATGTTTTAGATGGATACACCCATAACGAAATTTCTGAGGTAATGGATATTTCCGTAGGAACTTCAAAATCGAATCTGGCTCGGGGAAGAGCAATTTTAAAACAAAAAGTGAATGATTATTTAAGTGAAAAAGAGAACAAGCTGAAAATATGCTAGACGAGAACAAACATATCGATAGTCTGTTTGCCGATGGGTTGAAAGGAATGAGTGTTGAACCAAATCCTGAAGTCTGGAATGCAATTAATGGAAAGATGGCAGCTGCTCGTAGAAAAAGGAGAGGAGTAATCATTTTTGTTTCTACTGCATTAGCGGCTTCGGTGCTGTTATTTTTTGGAATTGCAAATCGTAGCTTGTTTAATTCTCAACCCGGAAGTGTTCATATCGAACAATTGAGCGATAATACTTCATCAGTTAATCAATTGAATCAGACAGAAACATTGGGTGATATTAGGGAAAACAATGCTACTGAAAATAAAATAATTAGCGAGAAGAAGGGGAATGGTGTATTTATTGCTGAAAATGCATCAAATTTTGCAAAGAATATCGTTCAACCAGCAATAACCAGCAAAGAGAACAAGTTTGAGAAAGAATCTTTATTGAATAGCATACCAGAAGGAATTAAACTATTGCTTAACGGGGCCAATCAAGTTCCTGAGAGATTGCAATATCAACAGGCTGAAAAATCAAAAGCCATCCAATTAAGTGCCGAAGATTTGATTGTTATGAATAATCTTCTGGCAATGGAACAATCTAAAAAGGATGAGTTAAGAAAGAATCGTTGGGCCATTATTGGGCAAATCTCTTCAGCTTACTCTAACGAAGAATCGGCTTCAAGTGCAAATAGCGGAATTGTAAGTTTTGGAGGAGGAGTAAAAGTGAACTATGCTTTGGGTGAGAAGTTGGCTTTGCAAACCGGATTCATGTATAATCGTGTTGGTCAGGATATGGGTGGTTCAAGTATGAGCATGGCATTTGCAGATCCTATAGGAGAAGGTGAAACAAATGATATTAACAGACAAGAGAGAACATTTCTACCATCGCATACATCTGCCGGGAACATTAGGTATACAGGAGGGAATATAGAAGATAAAACCAATGCTGAATATATGGTTGCTTCTACTTACAGTTCATCGGATGATTTAATGCAAAGCTTCGAAACCATAGAGGTACCAATTTTACTACGATACAATTTAACACAAAAGAGATTGGGCGTTTATTTTAGTGGAGGTATTGGTGCCAACTGGATTGTTGAGAATGGTGTTTATCGAACTTCAGGGTCTAGACAAAAAATTGGTGAAATAGAGAATTTAAGAACTACCAATTTTAGCTCCTTATTTGGTTTGGGATTCGAATATCAGTTAAGTCCGAAAGTAAGAATTGGTCTTGAACCTAGTTTTAAATATTACCTGAATTCCATTAACAAGAGTGGACGATTTGATTATAAACCATACTCAATTGGTGTACACACTGGGATTCGCTATAATTTTTAGGTGCATTTTATGGAATCTTTCATCTTGTAGTGCTTTGTACAAAACAATCATTCCTTTTAAGGCATCATATTATTATTTTGAGTGGGGTGTTAACTTGGTTAAGTGCCTTAAGTAGGTCTACTAACTTGTTTTAGGTAGTTAGATAAGTGTCTCGAGTAAGTTCCACAAACATTTGTGTGTTGTATAACATGCTGTTAAAACAAAAACAGAACCTCTTTAAGGTCCTGTTTTTAGCTATTTATATTTTCTTTCAATAGTCACATGGACATACGATTGTATTTCTATTTCAATAATTCCTCAATCTTATTTACCAATTCGTTTAATTTTTCATCCGAGTAACCAACCGAGGTATACACCACTTTCCCATTTTGATCGATCAAGAAGTTGCGAGGAATTAAGTTGGTAGCATATAGTTTGTAAATTTCTTCCTTTGGATCTAATCCGGCATTAAACTCAACGCCTCTACTTTTTAGCTTATCCATTTTTTTACGAACTACCTCTTCTTTTTCCCCTCGAGAGATTGCCAGCAAAACAAAATCCTTGTCAGCAAATGGTTCGATAATTCTTTCTGGAAATTCATAAAGTTCTTTCATGCAAGGAGCACACCAGGTTGCCCAAAAGTTGATTAAAACTACTTTACCTTTAAAATCGGATAATTTAACCTTTGATCCATCAAGCATTTCTAAGGAGAAATCTTTAGACATATCGCCGCTATTTACCAAGGTAGATTCTTTTATTTTTTTAGCACGCTCTTCAGCATTTTTGCGATTTATTTCTGCAGTCTCTTCAGGTGTTATTGTTTTGGAGTCATTGGTGTTTTTGATTTCCTTCTCTGTTTTCATTACAAAAACAATAATTTGGTTATCCTCTATTGATTCGCCATACTTTTTTTTAAGTGCTTCCTTTTCTTTACCTGATACTCCCATTTTCATTTCCTTAATGTGAGAAGTATTTAGTTTTTTTACAAACTCTAGGCTCACGATCTCGTTATCTACGATATAAATGGTTTCAGGCTTGATTACTTTTTTCTGTTGAGCAAAAGTTCCAAATACTGTTAGAAAAGAAAGGATTAATAGGATTGTAATTTTGAATTTCATTTTAGGATTTTTAAAGGTTCATATTTATAATTGAATTGTTGTTATAAGTTAAAGTCTGGATTCGATTCTGGAATGTAGTTATCTGGCAATGTATTAGCTAAGGATTTTTGTCCCATTGAACCATGAATTTCAAAGTTCAAATTGGTTGATGTGCCATTAGGAAGTATTTCAAACTCGTGACCCAAAGAAATAAAAGTGGTTGGCCAAGTTGCATAGCTTCCTTGAATTTGTTCCGGATGTACTGGGCGATGCGCAAAATCTTCATGATAGGTTACCTTTACCTTCTCTGCCATGAATTTAAATCGCTTCATTTGATCACTTCCCGATGTTAGAGTGAATGCATCTTTACCAGAATTTGGAATACTTTGTAGGCTAAATCCGTTTTTCCCAAGTTCGTTAGAGTAAAGAGAACCAAGGAAATGTCTTAATGAACCATAATAATGTTTACGACGATTCTTTTTAATTAAAGTTCGTTCAATTGTATCTCTTGTATTTATATCCTGATAGTAATAAAAGGCTTGTAGTTTAAAAAGAGCATTCTCGGTAAATTTATTTAAACTAATTTTTTTGCCTCCAACCTTATCTTTTTTACAAACATGAAAATCTTTAATCAGTATTTTAATCTGATAGCCCAAATGTTTGTTTTCGATAATAAGTGGTGAGTTGCAGAAAGCATGAAAATCATATTCATCTTTTTTAAACCGAAGAACACTATCGTTTAAAATCTTTACCTGCGATTTTTCGGCATGGTACAAGAAGTACTTATTAAATATTCTGAGGTTTGCGCGTCGCTTGTTTTTTGCCTTTACCTGAACTTCATGAATATTTCTTGTTTTTTTAGTGAGTTCAATATTTAAAAACGAATTATCTGAAATGGTTAAGACTAATGGTTGATAGGCAACATGTAACAAGCCGATATGACATGGAACTACAGGTGAATTCAGTTTAAATTCTCCTTTATCGTTCGTTGTGGTTCCAATGGTAGTTCCCGAAACAAAAACTTCGACATTTATTAGTGGTGTTTTTGTTTTTGAGTCGACCACTTTTCCTGATATTTGTTGTTGTTTATTTTGAGCATGAATGCTTGTGATAATTACTAATAAACAGGATATGATACAGATAAGATTCTTCATGATGAATAGGTGGCAATTGGTAATTTATTCTTTTTGAATATGAATCCTATCAAATTTAAATAATACTTATGATATATTTATATAAAGTACGATTTATTTCGTAAAATATAATGAATGTAAATAGAGGGATAAAATAAACCACCTTACAATGAAGGTGGTTTTGAAGTAATATTTGGTACATCCTATGCCATTTCTAACCAAGAGCTTCCGTCCTGATAATCTTCAATGCTTGATACTCCTTTGTTGATTTGAAAGGAGTTAATCAGGTTGCTGATATCATGTTGTAAAGACTTGATGCAGTTGCTTATCAAATCTTTTCTAAAACCTTTTTCTTCCAGGTTTAGAACGAAACCAGCCGATACAATTCTACTTAAAGCTTTTCCCAAATCAACTTGTTTGCGCTGCGGAAGGTTAAAATCAATTGTGAAATTAATTTCCTTCTTGAAATATTCGGATGCTTTCTCTGTTAGATTAAAATCTTTCAAAAATTGAAAGAGGTTGCTTTCTTTTTTCTTTTTCATCAATTTCAGAATCATATCCGAAATTTGAGTATAAAGCATTTCATTTGCTCCTTCGAATATTTGGAATGGACGACTATCCACAATTCCACGCCCTCCAATATGGCTTAGGCGGTATCCTTTAGCTCCAGATAATTGAACAAGGGTTTGAGCCGATTCTTGCATTAAATCGGTAACCACAGTTTTTATGCTGTTGGCCTCAACACCATCGCTTGCCAAATTGTTTTCCAATCCACTTTTATCGCTACTTCTAACGCAAAGAGCAGAACATATGGTGTAAGCACTCTGCATTTTAGAAATTTGGTGCTGAACCTGATCAAACGAGAGTAAATTTTTTCCTCCTACAATTCTGGTTTTACATTGGTCAATTGCTTCATCCATTAGTCGCTTGATAAAGCCCAATCCCATGCCTGGGAACTGCATTCTGCTACGGTGAAGAATGTCAAGCATCATTTTAACTCCGGTACTTTCAGGAGTTAATTTATATTCCTTTGGTATTTGCACATCAAGTTTATTCGTGCCATAAGGAATCATGTATAGGCCCAGATTATCGAAATACTCTTCGACCACAACCTTTTGGTTTTTTTGAGTTACATCGCAAATAAAAAAATCGATATCACGATCCAACTTGCCTTGCTCATCTTTCTGTCTTGAAGTAATCAGCCAAAAATCTGCCAATCCGGTTAAACCTTGCCAATGCTTAGTTCCTTTAATATGGTATAGGTCATCTTTTTGCGTATAATGAGTTTGCATGTTTAAAGCATCGCTGCCAAAATCAGGTTCGGTAATCATTAAACCACCCATTTGTTGTTTTTCCAAAAAGCGTTTGAAGATACCTCCCTTTACTGTGTTGTTCGCATATTTTGCAACAGGCTCAAGGAATAGTGCGATATTAATTCCTAATGTTAATGCCAATGGCAACGATTCATATGCAGCAGAAGAGAGTATGCCTAAACATTCCTTCACTTTAGTTCCTCTTCCTCCATAGTTCTCTGGAATGGCAACCGATAAAGGAGCTCCGGCCATTATCTCACGCATTACCAATGGAGGGAAACCTCTATTCAGGCTGAATTTGTTAATGTCGTCTCGTTCGTAAAATACTGACTTAAGGGTTTGCTCAAACTCTTTCAGGTACTCAGAAAAATTCTTAATCATCTTATTCAATCTTCTTTTTATTGATCTAATTTAATTTAGACACGATAAAAATAGCTCTTAAATAAGACAAATAAGTCTTTATTTGTGTTTTATTCCTTATTTAGAATGCTAAACCTGAATATGGAGTTTTATTATTTTCAATTGAACGCGTTAGCTGTAGGTAGTAATTCATTGTTAAAATCGAATAAGGCTTGATTTTCCCAACTTGATCCATTTTTTGACTCATTCCCTTCAAATGCGACAAAATCTGCACCCCAGTAGCAAAATCCTAAAGCATCTACTTCATTACAAATATCTTTTATTTTGAGTAGAAAATTCTTTTGTCCTTCAGGTGTTGCCGGATAATCAGGCAGAATTAGTTGATTATCCTGACCAACAATATTATTGGTCCAATCGTTCCAATCAAGAGTAAAAGGATAGGCTGTCTCGGCAATAACAACTGGTTTGGAAAATTTAATTTGTAAATTTCTTATACTGGATTTCAATTCAGAAAGGCTTTTCCCGTGCCAAATTGGATAGTAGGAGAGGGCCATAATATCAAAATCAAGTTGTTTTAAATCATTAAAAAAAGATAAAGCATTGGAATAACCGGCATGATGAATCATAATTTTGCAATTGGGATCGGTATCACGAACAGCTTTAATTCCTGTGTATAATAGTTCGATAAACTGATTAGGATTATCGAAGCGATCTCCTTTGGGAAGTAGGAAGCCGGGATTAATTTCATTTCCAATTTGCACGTATTTAGGTTCTATTTCTCTAACTATTTTTGAAGTGTAATTATATACACTATCCTTAAGTTTCTCGAAGCTTAAGTTTTTCCAAGCTTCAGGTATTTGTTGATGTGCAGGATCTGCCCAAGTATCAGAGTAATGAATACTTAACCAAACTTTAAGCTTTTGCTTTTTAATTTGTTCTGCAAACTTCTTAACTTCATTAAAGGAAGAGCTTTGGGTATTAGGAGTATGCCATAATCTTATTCGAACTGTATTCATACCATGTTTTTTAAGGATGCTCACAACGTCTGATTGTATTCCTTCATCATAGAATGGAATAGATAGACCTTCCAATTGTGGTAAAAAAGACAAATCTGCTCCTTTTATAAAATCATCTTCCTGTATTGGAAAATTTGTTTCATTCTCATTTTTGCTGCAGGATGAGAAAAGCATGATTAAAAAAATTATTTGGAATGTTACCTGTTTCATCGAAGTTGAAATTTGATCTGTACAAATCTATAAAGAATTGTTTTTCATCTTTAATATCAGTTAGATTAATACCAAATGCATGCGGGAACCAAAGTTTTTATTAAATGTTTGTTTTTCTTGGAGAGCCATATATGTGGTATAAAAAAAGCCGCTGAACATTCAGCGGCTTTACTTTTATCTTATATTGCTTATTCAGCACATTCTTCCATTAAGGCTTTAACAGCTGCTTCCAGCTGTTCGTCTTCACCTTTGGTAATGGTTTTAGGCATGTTTTTAACCTGAATATCAGGAACAGTCTGATTGTTTTCCAACCATTCTCCTGCTTTGTTCTTCGCACTTACAGGAATTGATCCCCATAGTACGCGATCGTTCTGAAGCATTTCCCAACCAGCAAAACTACAAGTTCCAGGAACAGGCATACCAATTAGTTTACCAATACCTAAGTCTTTGTAAGCGCATGAGAAACAGTGACCATCACTGTAGTTTGATTCATTGATCATCGCTACAGAAGGCTTGGTCCAACGGTAACCAGGTTCGTAGCCAACTGTACGATCTTCAATGGCATATTCCATAAAAGTTTCACCAGTCAGGAACATGGTAATGTCACCAACCAAATCACCACCACCATTAAAACGAGTATCGATAATGATACCATCGCGGTCGTAGTATTTTCCCATTACTTTTTCGTAAGTGTTACGGTAAGCACCATCGTTCATTCCAGGAATGTGAACATAGGCAAGTTTACCATTACTCAAACGGTCAACTTCCTCCTCATTCTTTTTCACCCAACGCTTGTAGATCAAGTCTGACTCGGTACCTAATGAAACAGGTTTTACCGTAATGTCTTGATATTTTTTTGCAGAAGGATCGAAAATGTGAAGAGCAGTAAATTTACCAGCTTTACGATTTAAGAATTTCGCAAAATCAACATCCTTACCAATTTTGATTCCATCAATTTGCTCGATAATCATACCTGCTTTTACATTGAATTTTTTCTTATCCAATGGACCATTCTTAATGATTTCAGCAATCTTGATACCATCTCCTTTGTGTTTGTAATCGATAAAGATTCCCAAAGAAGCGGTTTTGTCACCATTGTAAATTCCTCCGTAGTAACGTGCACCAGAGTGTGAAACATTCAATTCACCTAACATTTCAGAAAGCAATTGAGCAAATTCAAAATCGTTACTAAGCGATTTTAGTTTAGGCTCATAATTATCTCTTAAAGCATCCCAATCAACTCCGTGGTAATCCGAAATGTAGAACATGCCTTTGTTTCGAGCATAAACATGATCGAACATCTGCTGACGTTCTGCAGCAACATCCAAAATCATTTCGCTATTTACAGAAATTGCTTTTGTAGATTTTCCTGCCAAGTCAACTTTCGACATTGTTCCCCCTGATAACAAGAACAACTTTTTCATCTCTTTATCCCAAAGCAAGCTTCCACCTCTGGATCCGATAGGAATTAATTTCTTGGTTTCTTTTGTACGTAGTTTGGTACTCCAAATGCTATATCCTTTATCGAATTTTGCAATGTAATATAAAGTCTCACCATCTTTAGAAAGAACAGCATCACTCAATCTGGAAGAGTGAATGGTCAATCTTTTCTTGCGATCTTTCATGCCATCCCAATCAAAAGTCAGCAAGCTGTCTTTTTTAGCTTCTTCCTTTTTAGATTTGTCCTTCTTCGATTTTTTCTTGTCTTTCTTATCGGCTTCTTTTTTAGCTTTTTCTTTCTCTTCTTTTTCCTTCTTTTCAATTTCCTTCAGAAGAGCGTAGTCATCTTTGCTCATGTTGAAACGATCCCATGAATCTTTTGTGAAGAACATGGTATATACATCCATCTGGCGAGAACCGCTGTTGGCATATGAACGTAATCCATGACGATCACTAAACCACAACATTTGCTTCCCTTTGTTTACCCATTTGGCGTAGCTGTCGCCATAACCACTTTCGGTAAGGTTAATCATTTTCTGTTTGCCATCAGCCGAAATCATTACAACTTCGCCATTTGCCAATACAGGAGAGTAATCAACCAACAACCATTTGCTATCAGGACTCCAGGTAAAATACTGATCTCCTTCACCCATATAAAACAATTGATCGCCATTCATAATGGTACGGATCTTTTTGCTTTTGATATTGAAAATCTTCAATGAACTTCTGTTTTCAATAAAAGCAATCTCTTTTCCGTCAGGAGAATATTCAGGCTCGTAGTTGTCGTTGTTATTAACAATTACTGGCTCTTCTTTAATTAGAGTTGAAGCATAGAAATAAGGTTCTGTATCGCTTACTTTTTTACTTGCGTAGATTCCCCATTTTGCATTTCTTTCGCTTGCATAAAGAATGCTTTTTCCGTCAGGCGAGAAGCTTACAAATCTTTCCTGAGCAGGAGTTGTTGTAATTCTTTTGGTCATTTTACCTTCAACCGAAGAAACAAAAACCTCACCTCTAACAATATAGGCAACTTCTTTTCCGTCAGGCGAGATAGCCATTTCTTTTACATTACCACGAACCGAAATAATTTGCTCGTTATTGGCTTTGTCTTCAGTACGAACATTTACATTCACTTTTTCTTGTTTGCCATTGGTCATGGTAAACAATTCTCCATTGTGAGTATAGCAAAGTATTCCATTCTTAGCCATGCTTAGGTAACGAACCGGGTGCATTTTGAAGCTTGTAACCTGAGTGTTTTTCTTAGGTGTAGCAAGGTCCATTTTGTGCACATTAAAACACCCACTTTCTTCGCTTAGGTAGTAAATGCTTTTTTCATCAGTACTGTAAACAGGATTTCTGTCTTCACCTTTAAATGAGCTAATCATTTGGTGTTTGTCACTTACCACATCATAGGTCCAGATATCTCTTGTTACTGATGAAACATGGTGCTTGCGAAATTCATCTTCGCCACCTTTAACATCATGATAAATCATCTGTTTTCCATCTTTGCTGATTTTTATATCTTCAGCAGGAATTGTAAAAACTTGATCAACACGACCTCCATTTACAGGAACCTGGTACAATTCTGTTTGCGAACGATGTGGATACTGTCTGTGATTTGCATCATCCAAACGAATACCTCCAAATAAGATGTTTTTATTGTCGCGGGTAAATGTGTAAGGCACTTCCTTGTTCGAATGATAAGTCAAACGTGTAGCTGCACCACCTTTGGCATCCATAATGTACACATCAAAGTTTCCAAAGCGGTTTGACGCGAATGCAATTTTGCTTCCATCGTGGCTCCAAACAGGCATATAATCGTGAGCCTTATGGAAGGTTAGTGGGCGAGCTTCGCCACCTTTACTCGATACCAGATACAAATCTCCTCTGTTGGTGAAAACAATTTGTTTTCCATCTGGTGAAATTGCTGCGTAACGAATCCATTCAGAATTGCCATTGGCAAATGCATAAGCATTACATAACACAGCCATTAAGAAAATAAATAATCTCTTCATTAGTTAATGTACTTGTTGTTTAAAAAATGATGCAAAAGCATCGGTATTGTTAAATTTTCTTAGGGGTGGTAAAAATAGGTAAAAAATTATACCTGAGATTTGATCTTTACAGAAATATTAGAGGTTTTCCTTTGTGTAAAAGTTGTGCTGGTGTATGCACTTCACAAACATAAGTATAATTGTTGATATTGAAAATAATTGTGAAATGAATGTTGGTATGTTACACAATACCCGTGTTGAGATAAATTGATTTGGATAAAAGGAAATCATATAAAGTTTTTCCGATTCAAATAAAACTATTTATTTTAGTGCCGAATTCTTAACCCACAACCATTGACCGCACCCGATAAAATAAAACTTACCAGAGATAATTTTCGCAAAATATTCGATCAGTATTTTGCAAGCCTTGTTGGTTTTGCCAATACTTTTGTTTCTGACATCGAACTGAGTGAAGATTTGGTGCAGGAGGTGTTTGTTAGCTTGTGGGAAAAACAGGATGAGTATCAGAATGAAGTTAGCCTGAAAGTGTATTTGTACCGTGCGGTTCGTAACAAGTGCTTGAACAACATCAAACATGAACAAGTGAAGAACAAGTACATTGCTGAATCCATACCCAAATTGGAAACTGAGGAGTTTTTTCTGGATCAGGTTTTGTCAGAAGAAGTATCCCGATTACTTTACAGATTCATTGGTGAATTGCCCAAACAACGTCAGCAGATTATTCGTTACAGTCTATTGGGATTAAAGAACCCGGAAATTGCGGATATAATGGGATTAACCGTTAATACTGTGAAGTCTCATAAAATGCATGCCTACAAAGAACTTCGTGAAAAATTAGGCAAGCATGCCTACCTGGTAGCGATTTTGTTGGAGATAAATTTATAAGTTACAAGCAGTCAGCTTTCAAGATCAAGCTTCAAGCCTCTGGTTGCAAGAATGTACAGAAACTCCGAACTTTGCATAAATTATTAACTTTTCTACTATTCTACTTTTCTACCATTCTACTTTTTTCAAAAAAATACAAAAATCCACTAACACCCTTTTTCAACTTAGTGGTCTCTTAATAAAATAAGGTAAAAAGAACGGTATTTTAAATACAAGATTAATGCTTGACTTATAAAAAGATTTAAGAAAGATGGAATTGATCACTCTGTCTTGAAAAAAGAATTACACCATAGCTATGAAAGAGATATACTACATTGCAAAACTAATTTCCAAAGAGAAAGTGGGGGACTTGACTGTTGACGAACAGCAAGAACTTGCTGAATGGAAATTGAAAAACGAAAGCAGTTACATGCTGGCTTCTGATTTGAAGCAAATTCAGAAGAAGCATGAACTATACGGTAGAATTGATCAGGAGAAATCCTGGGAGAAGATAGCCAGTCAAGTTCCGGAATTGAAAACGAAAGTAATCAGGCTAAGAACTGTTATGAAATGGGCCGCTATCATCATGCTGCCATTATTGGCGACTACTTATATGCTTAATGAGGTGTATTGGACTAAAGACTCTGCAATCGTGGAAGCCGGAAGTTCTAAGGCAACTCTTGAGTTATCGAATGGAAAAACCATTTACCTGGAAGATTATCAGGGAAAAGATATTACATCAGGTAAGGAAAAACTGGCAAGTAATACAAATAACGAGTTGGTGTATCAACAAGGAGATGCGATAGAGAAAGTGTTAAAGTACAACACCATTAAAACACCAATTCAAGGAGAGTATTATATGCAATTGTCCGATGGAACCAGGATTTGGTTGAATGCCCAAACGGAAATTCAGTTTCCTGAAAAGTTTGGCAAAGGCAAACGAGAGGTGAAGTTGATAAGTGGAGAAGCATATTTTGCAGTAGCCAAAGAAAAGGAAAGACCTTTTGATGTATATCTGAATGATGGTTCGAAAGTGGAAGTATTGGGAACTGAGTTTAATGTGATGGCTTATCAGGATGAATCCGAAATACAGACCACGCTGGTTGAAGGTAGTGTGCAGTTTTCAAAAGAATCAAAAGATGTGATTCTTAAGCCCGGTGAACAAGTGGGATTAAACCTTGCCTCAAATAAAATGGAAGTAAGAGAGGTGAGAACTAGTATCTACACCGCATGGAAAGACGGAAAGTTTGTATTTAACCGTGAACCCATGGAGAGTGTATTGAGAAAAATGTCTCGTTGGTACGGCGTAAAGGTGATTTGTGATGATGAAGCAGTGCTGAAAAGAAGAATATCAGGAGTAACCGACAGGTATGAAGATATTGACAAGCTGATTAATTTGATTGAAGAAATATCGCCAATCGACTTAGAACTGGAGGATGATCACTTATTAGTAAGTCGAAAAGTAAAATAGTAGAAAAGTAGAAAAGTAGAGCCGCAAGGCCTTGCGGCTAATAGATAAAAACATCAATTACCACCTACTTTAGCAGGTGGATAAAAAAACGGGGAACCTGGACCGTTCCCCGCAAACCAGAGTCTCACGACTCAAATGTGACAAGTTAAACTAAATGTCTAACCCAATTTCAAATGTATGAAAAAAAATTGTGTTACCGGCAGTAGAGAGCGTGCATTCACTCCGCTGCGAAAAATACTCTTAACCATGAAACTAAGTGTATTTCTATTTTTACTCGGAATCATTAGTGTGCAAGCCAATGAGTTGTTCTCGCAAACCTCATTGAGTATACAAATGAACTCAGCCAGCCTTGAACAAGTTCTGGAAGAGATCAAGCAACAGTGCGATTATGATTTTATTTATGACTACGAGTATGTGAAGGAATTAGAGGATGTTACTGTTGATTTTAATAAAGCATCCTTAGACGAAGTATTGTTCGAAGTATTGAAAAATACAAATTTAGACTACCGTGTTGAGGACAAAATGATCGTTTTGTTTCCACGTGAGGTAGTGAAACCAAAAGTTGAAGAAAAAGTAGATACTTCCGTTCAGCAAGAAAAGAAAGAACTGAAAGGTAAAGTCACCGATGATCAGGGTATTCCATTGCCAGGTGTGTCTGTTGTGATCAAAGGAACCAATATCGGTGTGGCTACGAATATTGATGGAGAGTATTCTCTTGAGATAGGTGGCGATAAAGAGGTGTTGGTGTTTACTTTTGTTGGTATGGAGCCACAGGAGATTAAATATGAAGGCCAATCTCAGATAAATGTGGTTTTAAAAGAAGATGCAGCCACCTTAAATGAGGTTGTGGTTACTGGATATCAAACGATTTCGAGAGAGAGAGTTACAGGAGCTTATGATAAAATATCAGAAGATGATATTTCGAAGCGAGTTACTACTGATTTGTCAGAGGTATTTTCGGGTGCTAGTACAGGAGTGGAAAGAAAATCAGATGGAAAATTAATAATTAGAGGTGTTAGTACATTTTCAGAAGAAACGTCTCCTTTAGTTGTTGTTGATGGCTTCCCTATTGATGGAGATTTTTCTACCATTAATCCTAACGATGTTGCAAGTATTGATGTTTTGAAAGATGCTTCGGCAACTTCGATTTATGGGGCTCGAGCTGCCAATGGTGTTATTGTTGTAACTACCAAAGCGCCTAAGAAAAGTAACAAGTTAAATGTTGAAGTAAATTCTTTTATAAAGATTGGTGAAAAACTTGACTTAGATTATGGTCTTAATATTGCAAACTCCAAGAATCAGATTGAATTTGATGAGAGATATTATGATTTGTTTGAGCCTAACTTTAATGCTGGAGAAAGAGTCGTGAATTCTCAAGGACGCTATAGATTTCAATTAAGCGAATCGATGCAAAATATAGCCGAATTAAAAAGGGGGGCTATTTCACAAGCAGAATATGATTCTCGAAGAGCAGATTTAATTAGTAAAGATTACAAGGACGACTACAAAAAATACTTGTTGCGAAATCTAATTGTTCAACAACACAATCTTGTTCTTTCTAATGCAACAGAGCGTAATGCGGTAAAATTGAGTATAATGTATGAGAACGATAAAACTTCGTTCGAGTTTAATAACAATGACAAGATTTTATTGAACCTAAACAACAAATTTATATTCTCAGATAAATTTAGTTACAATGTTAATGTAAATGCGAATTTTAAATCGGGTGAGAATAATTCCCCAACATTAGCATCTCTTAAGGCTGTCACCTCTGCGTACTCTCGTTTAGTAGATGACAATGGAAATTATACCAAGATGTCTGCTCCAGGTTCTATTTATATTCCTTATATGTCTCAATTAGAAGGTAAAATGCCTTATAATGATATGGGATATAATTTATTACAGGAGTCTAGAGAGAGAGAGTATACTTCGAATAGTTTTGATTTAAGAATTCAAAATTCCCTAAATTATAAGATTACGAAATCGTTAAACGTAAGTGCGTTTTATCAGTACGAAAGAAGTAGTAGTCGCAATGAGCAATTGTATAATGAGAATACTTTCTTTACTCGAAATTTTATAAATGTGTTTTCTACATACAATTCGGATACCGAAAAATATGTTTCACAATTTCCTAAAGGAGCAATAATAAAAGATCAGAGTTCATTGTATTTATCACATCATGGTAAAGTACAAATGAATTTTAATAAAACATTTGCCAACAAGCATAATCTTGTGACTCTTCTTGGGGGAGAAGCTCTTTTGCAAAGGCGCACTGCCTTTAAAGATGGTTTGAGATTTGGATATAATGAAAGATCTCAATCTGCTCCTGCTTTTAATTATGCACCCGCTTCAGGAACATATAAATATTTTGATACAAAATATACTTTTTGGGGTTATTACCCTTATGAAGATAATAGTTGGTCATCTTATTACTTTCAGGATAGTAAGATGTTTTCGGATAGAACCTATGAAGATAGATATGTTTCGGCATTTTTTAACTCAGCTTATACCTACGATGATAGATATACTGCTACTCTTAGCTTAAGAGCTGATGCATCAAACTTTGTTTCTGATGAAGTAAAGAATAAAGTTTCTCCATTTTGGTCTCTGGGTTTTAACTGGAATATCAAATCGGAAGGTTTTATGGCTGATGTAAATTGGATCGATAGATTGATTGTTCGTTCTTCTGTTGGAGAAAGTGGATTGTCGGCAGGGAAAAAAGGAAATTCTACTCTTACTACAATTCGGGTTAGTTCACCATCTTCTTACACAGGGTATTTGCCAGTAAACGATATCAATACTCGTGGAAATCCTTCTTTAACTTGGGAAAAAACAAAAGCCTTTAATGTAGGTGTCGATTTCTCTGTAAAAAATGGATTGCTATATGGTTCTATTGATTGTTATAGGAATTATACCTATGATGTTCTATCTGATACTGAAACTTCATACGTAAATCAATCAACGTCTAAAATAACATTAAACAACGGCGAAATTTTAAATAAAGGTATAGAGGTGTCCTTATCGTCTAAGCTTAAGATAACTAAGGATATAAATTGGTATGGAAGCTTACATTATTCATACAATAAGAATGAGGTATTGGCATACAATAGTAAAGCTACGAATTTAACCAGTTATATTAATGGAACTTATAATGTAGGAAGACCTCTTGATGGTGTATATGGCTTGAATTTAGTAGGATACAGTCCGGAAGGTTTTATGAAAATTAGAAAAAAGGATGGAAGTGAACAAATTTTAAATAGTCCTTCTCAGAATCCAATTCAGAGTTTTACTTTATTAAATCCAGGCGAAACTGCAGACGATAATCAGTATTTGTTTTATCAAGGAAAATTAACGCCATCGTCATTGGTTAATTTTACAACATCTTTTACGTACAAGAATTTCGATTTAAGAATGATGTTTAGTGGTAAATTTGGGCACATTTTTAGAAGAAATGATGATTTTATTGTTCGAAATATTAACTCCTTAAATTATTCTAAATCATTAGAAACAGCTTGGGATAAGGGCGATGCTCTTGATAAATTTGTAGGTAAACCAATACCTAATAATGAATCGGCGCCTACTTTACGAGGATCTTACGTGTATGCATGGTATAATAATGTTCTTGTAAATAGTTCTCATATGACAGAAAATGCTGGTCATATTAGATTTGATGAAGTATACCTAGGGTATAAACTTCCTGATGTGAAATTGTCAGCTAAAGGGAATGTAATGTCTGTAAATCTTTTTGGTCAAGTTAAAAATGTTGGACTTTTGTGGACTGCTAATAAAAAAGGAATTGATCCTGAGTTTTTGCCTGGATTTGCTTTTAAGCCTGTTCGTACTTATGCTTTTGGAGTAAAAATGAAATTTTAATTTTTTTGATATGAAAAAAATAACTTTCCTAAATATATTATTACTATTACTATGTTATTCTTGTGATGACTTTTTAGAAGAGAACCCTAATAAAAGCGGAAATGATCCCATATTGGAAGTGGAACAATTGGATGCTTTATTAAATAGTATTTCCTTATCGAAAAGTGCTGGATCTGCTTGGATGGCTACTTTTTTTGCCAGTGATGATTCTGATATTAGGCCAGAATTGTATAAAATTCATACATCACTTAGTACTCGCGTTGCATTGGGAATATGGAATAAAGAGACGTATGAAAATTTATTTTCTGTTGGTTGGGAAAGCTTATGGCGCGAGATGTTCCGAATTAATACTATTATTGAATCTGCCCCAAAAGTTAATGGTAACGAAGTGGAACGTAAGAAAGTAGCTGCAGAGGCTAAGTTTCATCGTGCATTTCTACATTTTTTAGGTGTTGTAGAATTTTGTTTACATCCTTCTGTTGATAACGGAGAAACACCTGGTATTGGTTATCGAGATAATACTAATGGAGAAGCTGACCTTTCTAGAAAAACAGTTAGGTATACTATTGATAAGATTATTCAGGATTTAACAGAAGCCGAAGTGGAATTACAAGAGATTGGTTTAAATAATTTCGATATTTCAACCAACTGGAGAATTACCGTACCGGCAGTTCAAGCCTTTCGTGCTAGGGTAGAAATGTATATTGCAAAAAATCAAGACGATTTTGATAAGGCAGCTGCTTATGCAGATAAAGCCTTGAAAGGTTATAATAAAATGGTAAATATTGCTACAGATCCTCTTTTCTCAGTCGAAGAGAAGGAAATTGTAGGCAGTTCTAAATTTTGGAAAGAACTTAACTTTGTTAAGAATGGATCTAATACAGGAGAATATAAAGAGTGCTATTTTCCTTACACAGTGTCAATGCCATCTTATTATACTGAAGTTTGTCCTGTATCTGAATCATTATATAATTTGTATTCTGAAAAGGATTTAAGAAAGTTGAAGTTTATACAAAATAACTATAATTACATTTCCGTTAATGGCCTGCCATTTGATTTAACAGCTGAAGGAATTAAAGATATTGATGCTCATAGTTTTTATCGTTTTAATCATGGAGGAATAGCATTTCTTATTGGACCTACCGTATCGGAGATGCACTTAATAAAAGCAGAAGCTTTTGCTCGTAAGGGTGAGGCTGCAAAGGCCATTTCTGAATTGCGTATTTTGCGAGCTAATAGATTCGAAGCTGAAGATATTAGCATTGTTAACAACATTGGAGGAACTGTTGCAGATGTGAAAAATGAGAGACGTAGAGAATTGCCTTTTGTTATAAGATGGTATGATTTGAAAAGATATAATCAATATGCAAACGAACAAATTACGGTAACTAAAAAGTCTTTTGATGATGTATACAATACAGCATCATCTTTGAAAACTTACATTTTAGAGCCTCAAGCATCGGCATATGCATTGCCAATTCCAGAAAAAGAGATTAGAATATTAGGGTGGAAGCAAAATGATTATGCTGGAATTGTAAAGCAATAACTATGTCCTAATCTAAAATGCTATAAAAATATTTATATATTCAAATAGAACTTATATAAGGTCTAATAATTAAAGAGTTGAACTCTGATTATTGAGTTCAATCTTTTTAATTTAAACCTCTGTTGTTAAGTTATTTCTTGTAGAAAAGAATATCTTAAAGAACTACAAGTTTGATTGTTTAAAGGTACTATAATACTTGTGTAATATTCGGATAAAAATTGAATACAGGAAGTATTTCATTAGATTAGTTGATGGAGCAAGCTGTGATGGCTTGCTCTTTTTTTTATGAGATAGTAGAATAGTAGAGACAGAATTAGGCCTGTCTTCCTTTATTACAATCAATATTTTTGAGTGATATAGAATATTAGGATAGAGCTTGTGCTTTTTTATTCCAATTTGTTTGGAATTAGCTTTCCAACTGTCTTGGAATTACCTTTCCATGCGTTTTGGAATTAGTGTTCCAAGTATCTTGGAATTACCGTTCCAAACACCTTGGAACTAGCTTTCCAAACTGTTTGGAAAAAATAATACAGAAAAGGGAACTCGAAAGAGTTCCCTTTGAGCATTCCTACAACTTAACTTGCAGGAACCAATTCAACGGATAATCTAGCTTTTTTAATGTTTTTTAGCTTATGAGGTGTATTTCTAACCTCAAGCTGAAAACTTCCGCTAGTTAAACCATCAGGAACGAAGAACATCAATTCAGAAGGTTTGTTCTTCACAAAATCTGTCACTCTGGTTTCAGTACCATTGGCAGCAATAAAGAACACACCCTGGTTGGTATCTTCTTCATCGAACTTAAGCAATGAGCCTTGAATGGATGCCATCTGTCCGGGAGTGAAGGATTCGTTCACAGCTTTGCCTTTTAAATCCACAAATTTCTCAATCACAGGTTCAGCAGTGCTTAATGCCACTTTCTTCAACTCAATTTTTGAGATGATTTCCTGTAATCTCGGCCCTGCACTGATATTCAGCTTAATGGTGTGGCGAGAAGGATCAAAGGAGTCATTCTCATCTTTAAAAACTCCGGAAATACTTGGACTAATCCTGAACAGATCAGTGGATACAATATTTCCATTTTTCACTTCTTCCACAACGGCATATTCAAATTCTTCAATAACCGATAAGCCTTCGGCTTTGGTTACGGTTGAACCCTTGCCAATCATGCGTTCCATGATTTTTTTAACATTCGAAGTTGTACACTCTGTAACAACTGCCAGGTAATCATCTGGATCTTCAGTCAGATAATTCAAACCTAATCCATAACGTACTGTCATGATAAGATAAGTTTTTATCACAATTGCTTTTTAAAGTAATTTGTGTTACAATTGCGATGGTTTAAAACTAGAGAATACCCTCGGAGCTTTTGTTCACAGGATCGGCTCGCCAAAGTTTCACCTGTTTTTAAAAGATCCAGGGTATCTCGTTAACTAATAAAAAAGACATTGTATGTCTTTTGTTCACTAAGAACAAGCCAAGTTAAATAAATGTTATGACAATTCCACTTATCAAGTGTGTTAAGTTTTTTTAAACTCAGTAGATTTAACTTTAATTTAACAGATGCAATTTTTACTGGTGTGTAGATTAATTGATCAGGATCATGTTTAAGCATGACTTGAAACTTACAGACTTTTGTATTTTCCACAAGCTTTTTTACTTTTACCGCAGTAAATATGGAGCAACACGAACAAGATATCATTCAAAAATTCAAGAATGGAGATCAATCTGGTCTTCGCATGTTGTTCGATTTGTATTATACACCCCTTTGTGTATTTGCCTATAAATATTTCGATTCCTACGAGAAAGCAGAAGACATTGTACAGGAAGCTTTTATTACCCTATGGGAGAAAAATCGAATGATCAATTTTACTGGTTCTATTAAATCTTACCTTTTTAGTATTGTTCGCAACAATTCCATCAATCAGATAAAGAAAGATCTAAAATTTCGATTCGAAGAAATGGAGAATAAGGCCTACAATATCATCGAAGACAAATACGAAAGTCAGCAATTGGAAGAAAGAAAAGAAAGCCTATATAAAGAGATTGCTCTTTTGCCCGACCAATGCAAAGTCGTTTTCGAAGCCATCGCTTTCGAGAAAATGAAATATGCCGAAGTTGCTGAAGAAATGGATATTTCCATCAATACAGTAAAAACACATTACTCCAGAGCTTTAAAGCAGTTGCGAAGCAATTTGGATGTATTGGTGATGATTCTACTACCTTAATCAGTTATCAGTTATAAGTTATCAGCGGATAGCTGAATGATTCAAGTTGTTTTACTTGAAAGCATTTGTGAACCTGTCAGCTTCTACATTCAATAGAAATAAAATTACGAATTGTCAATTACGAATTACGTTTTGTAAATTCAATTTTCGAACTTTGCATACTCATTCACTCATTCACTCATTCACTCATTC
>NZ_JANQCD010000038.1 GCF_026672275.1 Marinifilum sp. D737
TTTTTTTTTGTATTTTAAAGGTTCCCCCCTCTTAGTTGTTAAAGTGGGATCGAAGTGAGAAAAGAAAAGGAATAAAACTCAATCGGCATGACCGATTAAAGGCGATAGAGCCTTATGCGGATTGCAAATTTTAAACCATAGAACCAGAACGCTATGCCTATCCGAAAGTTAAAGCAATATCTAGATGAAAGACAGATAAAATATGTTACGATTCGGCACTCTTCAGCTTATACAGCTCAACAGATTGCGGCATCGGCCCACATACCCGGGAAAATGCTTGCAAAAACCGTAATGATTAAAATTGATGGTAGAATGGCAATGGCTGTCTTACCAGCATCTTATTTGATCGATTTTGATTTGTTAAAGCAAATGTTAGGTTGTAAAAAAGTTGAATTAGCCCACGAACAGGAGTTTAAAGATATATTCCCTCAGTGCGAAGTAGGAGCAATGCCTCCTTTTGGAAATCTTTATAACCTGGAAGTTTATGTGTCAGAAAGTTTAGTAGAAGATGATGATATCGTATTCAACGCAGGAACTCATACCGAATTAATCATGTTATCGTATGAAGATTTCCACAATAGTGTTGAACCAGTAGTTTTGAAATTTACACATAAGTGTTACGCTTAGAAATTATATAAATGATTAAAATTAAAAAACACTTTTCTTTTCTTACTTTTTCTTTTGTTCCTTATAATCATCAATAATTCCTTCGCATAGCCATTTTGCCAAAGCTTGTCTGTTATCAGTTTTGGTAAATCTAATCTGATCCCTGTAATTGTTAATATTTCCAAGCTCTACGAATACCGATGGAGGTGTAGTGGTTTTTAGCATGTACAACCTTCTTGAACCAACGGTTCCTGTATATTTTCTGTTGGGTTGATATTTCGCGTATTTGGCTTTCATCTTTTTTTGAAGGGTTAATGCAAGCTTTTTTCCCTTTGTACTATTGGCATGATGATAGAAGTATACATCGGTTCTGTTTCTTTTACTTCTTGAATCGAGATGCAATACAATTAAGCGTTGATAGCTTCCTGGTTTTTCTTTTCTGGCTAATATGTTTACGGCAGCTGCTCTTTGTCTTAAGCGCGGGGTTTGTTTTCTCGGAATTACCTGGGAAGGATAGCATTTTTCATCTTTATCGGGTTTTAGAAAAGCCGCATTTCGAATTCCATCATTGGCATCTCTAATAATAAAATGGACCTTTGCCCCTTGCGATATAAGCTCTTTACCCAATCTTAAAACAATATCATAGGCATACTCGTCTTCACAAATTTTATTGCCCGATACTTTACCTACAGCACCAGGATCTGGACCTCCATGACCGGCTACCAAATGAATTACTGCACCTTCCAATGAATTATTGACTTGCTTTACGCTTGCGTGTTCTTTTCCTAGCAGGGGAATGGAATGGACGGAATATCGCAATGGAACTTTGTATTTTCTACCAGCAATTAAATGACCACTTTTTGTGAAACGACCTGGGTTTAAGGCTTTGAATTGTGTGGTATGTTTGGCTGGAGTGAGTTGGTTTCGGTATAAAAAAGCATTGAATCCTTCACCTTTTTTTACACTTACCCATTTGAAATTTTCTTGTGAAAATATTGGATTGCTTAGGCTTAGTAGAAATATTATTAAGAGAGGAAGGTATTTTAACATTGAAAAGCGTTTAATTTTGGTTCAATAAAAATAGATCAATTTTTAATATAACCCTCAATGTCATTTAATTATTGTTTGGATACAATTTTATAATCCAAGGCATAGCTTGAGAAAATGCCAAATGCTTCTTCAACATTGGAATAGAGATTTGTTTTATTGGAAAATAAGATATCGTCTTTGTTTTCGAGGGATACAAAGGATCTTTCGTAATTGAAATAATCTTCGTTTAGGTGATACAATTCAATTTTATATTCTGGATAATCCACAAAAAAATCATTATTCAAAATATAAAATGAAATCTCAACTTGTGAACTTTCAAAGTTTTTATCGGAAAAGCTTCGGCTACCACGAAGCATATTTTGATCAAAGTCATTATCATTTACATTCAAATTTCCTTCAAATACAATATCGTTGCTATAATATTGAATCACATTCGAGTGATTATTTGCGATGCCTTTTACGAGCAGCATATAGTAATTGTTTTGTGAGGCATCATCAGTAAATTTTAAATGAAAAGTGGTTTTGCCTTCTGATACATCATTCACAAGTTGGATGTCATTGATCGATACTTTTTCTGGCGCAAAGGTGTTTGTTGTGATTTTTTTGAAACTTGGATGTGTTACTGTAATTTGATACTTGGATTCACTCGCCAGGTATTGACCAGGGAGTTCATAAATACCATTTTGTCGATAAACGAAATCGCCTAATTCTTTATCGTTTTTATGTGCTGTAATTCTTGCATCAGAAATATATTTTATTTCAACAGATGTTCCAGTACTCTTTGATAATTTTACCTGAATTAAACTATCTACACCCATTAATGAATTGACAGAAATGATCTGATGGGATTTTGCTTCAGGAAGCTCTTCTTCCTCTTCGCATGAAACAAGTAGTAAGAATAAAATTAAGCTGGTTAATAGTTTAAAATAATTCATGATTAAAGGATTAAAATTTATAGGAATAGCTTACACTTGGTATAAATGAGAACAGGTGGATTTTTTTTAATTTAGGGTCAGTATATGTATTATTATCAGTAGATACATACATAAAGCTAGTGTTTTTTCTATTGTAAAAATTATAGATGTTTATATCCCAGGACCTTGTTCCATGTTTCTTCTTCTTTATAAAACTAATTGACAAATCAAAACGGTGATAGTCTGGAAGTCTGTAAGAATTTCTTTCAGTAAAGACTGTTTTTGTTTCAAAGGAGGAAGGATCATATGGAGATATGGCTGAAATATTGGAAGTCGATAAGGTTGCGGGAAGTCCGGTTCCATAAGTCCAGAAAGCAGAAAACTTGGTTTTATTGCTAATGAACTGATTGACTTGAATGGAAAAATTGTGTCGACGATCATAAGGAGAAGCATAAGCCTTGCCATTATTGATACCTTTAAACTTTACTTTTGAATGAGATAGGGTATAGGCAATGTTTCCATTTGTTTTCCCCATGCTTTTACTCAACTCTATTTCCAATCCTTTACTCCATCCTTTGCCATTTTCAACCATATATTCCCAATCAGAACTAACGTCTTGAAAGTATGATGTTTCTTTTAAATCCAATAGGTTTCGACTTAGTTTGTGATATATTTCGATGTTTAATTTTACTGATTTGTTAAATGAATAATGTGTTCCAGCTGTATATTGGAAAGAATCGATTGGTTTAATTTTTTTGGTTACCGGAAACCATAAATCAGTTGGCAAACTTAAGGTGCTGGTTCTTACCAAATGAAGGTATTGTGTCATTTGAGAAAAACTACCGGTAAGTGACCATTTTGGGGTTAGGAAATATTGTGAATTTAATCTAGGTTCAATTGTAGAGTAGTAGGTATTATCCACAAAGAAACTGCTCCAGCGAGTTCCCATATTAACCAGTAATTTCTTACCAAATCTAATTTGAGCTTCACCATATAAGTTAATCTCTTTTGATTTGATTAATTCATCAGTTGAAATTCCAGGGTTGTTATCTCTGGTGTTTTTGAGAAAATCACTACCAGGTTTGGTATGATGAAGCGAAGCTTCCAGTCCAAATTTTAAATAATGTTTATAATCGGGGATAAAGTCAAACTCTGTTTTAAATGAGAAATCACGAATACCGGATTTAAATTCATGATTATAGTTTTCAATATAGTCTGAATCATTGTTTTTTTCACTTCTCTTTTCTTTCAGCAAGAAGGTATATCTGCTTAATATCAGAGTTGTGTTACCAAATAAGTGATTGTTGTACACATGATTCCAGCGCAGTGAGTTGGTGAAATTTCCCCAGCCTAGTTTATATCGGACTTTTTCTCTGATGTTTGCAGAAATATCTTCTGAGCTTTTTATACTATACAAATCACCTCCCCAATAAGTACTGAAGTATAGTTTATCTCGTTGAGAAAATCGGTGCACAATTTTCCAGTTTAGATCACCAAAATAGTAGCCGGCATTTACATTGCTACCTGAAAGATCCAGAATCCCATTAATCAAAAGATCAAGATAGGTCCTGCGTATAGATAAGTTGAATGTAGTTTTATCTTTTTTGATTGGCCCATTTAGATTGAATTTTGCAGTAAGCAATCCCAAACTATAGCCTCCTTCCAACTTCCTGGTATTTCCATCTTTCATACGAATGTCTAAAACTGAAGATACTCTTCCTCCATAATGTGCAGGAAAACCTCCTTTAACCAGCTTCACCTGGTTGATGGCATCCTGATTAAAAACAGAATACAGGCCCATTAAATGCGAAGAATAATAAACAGGAACATCATCTAATAGGATAAGATTTTGATCGGGTGAGCCATTCCTGATATTTAAGCCACCTAAACCTTCGTTGCTGTTTTGCACACCAGGCAAATGTCTTAAGTTTTGGAATAAATCATTTTCACCAAAAACACCCGTTTGTTGCATGGTTTTGGCCTGGAAACTATTCGTACTAACAAACAAATGATTAATGTTGTTTGTTCTCTCGTCTGCGGTTACTTTAACTTCCTGAAGAATGGTTTTGGGTTGCAAGGATATGTTAATGGAAGTATCTCTCTCCAGCTCAACATCTAGTAGTACCTCTTTGTAACCCACAAAAGAAAACTGCAAAAGGTGTGTTTTGTTTTTTAAGCTCAGGCTGTAAAAACCAAAATTATTACTAACTGTTCCTGTGAAGTTGCTCAGGTTTGCAATAGTTGCATTGATTAATACTTCTCCAGATTTGGCATCACTGATGTATCCACTAATTCTGTATTTTCTGTCGTAGGGTGGAATAGAGATAATGAAAATTTTATTGCCTTTTGCCTGTATCTTAAAATTTTTCAGGTTAATGGACTGATTTAGGATATCTCTAATGGATGAAACTGAATCAGATAGTTGAACCCTTTTATTGGTGTTTAGTTCACTGGTAAAACTAAACTGGGCCTTGGTTTGATCTGTAATTTCTTCCAGTAGTTCGGATAATTGATAACGACTTTTTGGAAGGCTAATTTCTTGTTGCAGATTGACATTCTGACAATAGGCCGATAGAAAACAGAGCAATAATGAAAAAGTAAAAATAAATTTTACCATGAATTAAAGGATGTGATTGGTTAAGGCCGTAAAAATAATTATTGTCATTATAAACAACAAAAGGAAGCCCATAAGGCTTCCAATTTAATGCATTTTATTTGAATCTTTTATAATTTCATTTGGTTAGAAGGGATATTAATTATTATTTAACCTCTTAAAGATATATCTGGTAATGAATATCCCTTTACCATCACCTTTACCACTATCACTTTCAACACCACTGGCAACAAATGCCAATTCCCATCCTTCGTTGGTAAGTTTGTTAATTTTCGACGATAACAATGCATCGTTAGAAGCAATATTCTGGAAGTTAATACCTGCAATACTATAGAAGTTTAGCAATTTGGTTTCTGAGAAAAGGTTCACTTTTGCATCCGATCTTTTCACCGCTTTTTGTTTGCTTTTCTTACCATCGGTTCTTTCAGTGGTGAAATTTGCAGCCTCAATTGGATCTTTCTCTTCAATGATTCTTGAACGACCAATTCCCATAGGAACGATTGACTCTACTGAAGTAATCACTTTATATTCTACTTTTTGAGCATTTGAAGTTGAGAAAAATCCGAATGCAATTGCTGCAATAATTAATAATCTTTTCATGTTTATTTATTTGTTTAATTAATTTTTAGACACAAGTTGAGCCTTTCACTCAAATTCTCGAGTAAATAATACTTTCTTTTAATACGTTTTGTGATTTTTAAAATGCAATCCCCAAGGTGATTCCTGCTCGCAAGGTAAAGCCATCCCAGCTACCGGTATCAAAGTCATCTTCAACACCTGATTCTACATCCAAATCAATATTGGTGTAACCCGGACCAAAGAACCATTCGAAGCTAACTCTTTCTTTGAAAATGTATTGCTGACCAATAATTAAACCAGCTCCCAATCCATTCATTTTTGCTTCGTTATTGGCTTCATTTTCCAATTCAAAATGTAAATATCTGGCGTAAGGAGCAACAAAAAAACCTTTTGGAGCAGGTGAATCAGAAAGATAGAATCTGTATTCAGGAGTTACACCCCAGCCTCTGATTTGTGTATCATCCCAGGTTTTTCCGGTATACAGTAAGCCCAACTGTATACTGCTATTATCGTTTAATTGATGTTCTACAAAAAATGATCCTGTTCGTACCAATGGACTAAGCATATTGGCTTTTACTACTGTTTTCTGTGCTTTTGCAAATGAAACGCTTAGCAATAGTATGAATGATAGAAGTGTAATTTTATTTTTCATCGTTTCTTTCTTTTAGATTTAATTACGCTTTTCTGAAATAATGAGATGCTTGCCCCTTTTCACTGTTTTTACATTCAGATGCAATTCCAGTTCTGATATCACATCTTTGATATCATCGTTGTTGAATATGCTGTTAAATGTCAGCGTATCTATTCTTTCGCATCTGTTCGTAATTTTTACACCATAGTAGTCTTCTATGTATTTAAAAACTACTGGTATTGGTGTCTTGTTAAATCTTAGAATTCCAGTTTTCCAGGCATCAAAATTTGGTTCATCATTTTCCGACTCGCTAAGATTGGAATTGTGCAAAATTCCCTTTTCACCTTTGGTCAGGTAAACCACTTTTTTAGTTTTCTGATCTGTTAAACTTACTTTTCCAGATTGAACGGTTACTATGGTTCTTCCATACTCATCGTTGCGAACATTAAAGGCGGTACCAAGTACTTCAATTATCGCATTTCCAGAAGTGATTATAAATGGTTTGGATGGATCTGATTTTACCTGAAAGTAAGCTTCACCTTCCAATTTTACATTTCGTTTTTTACTACCAAACTGGTTTGGATAAACAAGTCGGCTATTCTGATTTAAATAAACTTGTGTTCCATCAGCCAAAAGAACCTGATCTTTGTTTATTTCGGTTTTTTGCTGAGCCAATTTTCCAAATCCGGGAGTGGTTTCATAAAGCAACACAAAACTCAATCCGATTAAAAGCACAACTGAAGCTGCATATCGCATAAAAACCCTAAGTTTTCTTGATTTAACCGATGCACCACTTTTTGATTTTACCAATTTCCAGTCTGCTTCTACATCAATTTTATCAAATACCTCAATTTCAGTACTCTTTTCCCAAATCTTACGAACTTTGTTAAAAACAGCTTTGTTTTCCGGATTTGATGCCATCCACTTTTCAAATGTTTCTACATCTTCCTCCGAAGCCTTTTGATTTAAAATGCTTAATAATATTTGCTCGTCGATATGTTGTTTGTTCTTGTTCATTTTCGCTTTTCTAATAGTAAGACAAGTAAGAATATCCTCACACGTATTTAAATTTGAAAAAAAATCACATTTTTTCCATGAGCCATAAAATCAGCAGGCTTGCTAGCATTGGTCCAATTTTATTTCGTAGGATTTTTAATGCTTTACTGATTTGTGTTTCTACAGTTCGTTTCGATATGCCTAACTGATCGGCAATTTCCTGGTTGGTATAACCATCAAAACGATTCATTTTAAAAATACGCTGGCATTGTTCTGGCAACTCATCAATGGCTTGATACAATTCATACTCCAGTTCGGTTTGCTCCAAAATTTTGTCAACACCAACTCCGATATCCGAGTTCAAGTACTTGATATTTTCATGATGCTTGGCATGCGTGTTTTTTTGTTTGATTGCGTTTAGGCATGCATTTCGAACAGAGGTATACAAATGTGCTTTTGCCGAGGTGTGAATTTTAACAGTGTCTTTGTGGTCAATTAACTGAACAAATACATTTTGGACAATTTCACGGGCATCATCCAAATCGGAAAGAAATTTATTGGCATAGGCCGTTAAAACCGCATAGTGTTCCTTAAACAGTGCTTCAATTCTTTTTTCAGTAAGTAATTCTATAGAATAGTTGGTAGAGCTTTGTGTCATCGATATCGCGCTTGTAATTCCCTTTATTTTCAATTCATATATTAATATATCGAGTAGGTATATTTTGAATATGAATTTAATGTTTTTATTGCAATATTACCTACCCTCATTCATTAGACAATTAATTCTTGTACTACACGTACTGATGGTGTAAAAAAAAAGATCATTGCAATGGCAATGATCCTATTTTGATAAGTGTGGTGGTTTAAGCAGACTCTTCAATTTTCGTTTTGGTCGATTCGTCAACCGTGAAGCCCCAGCCACCCAATTTCTTTAAATCCTCTGGATAATGAGCCTTTAGAAGGTTACGGATTTGAATAATATCCTTTCTTACCGCTTTTGCTTCTTTGTTTTTCTGTTCATTCAATTCTTCTTTCAAACGATTCGCTTCATCAGCTTTTTGTTCATATTCCTGCATTTTAGCCAATCGTATTTGTAGAGAAGCAAAGTTTGGAAAATCTTTAAGTAGGCTTGATTCACCATCTGTGGTGTTTTTAGCGATGATCTTGCTAGCCAAATCAGCAAGTTCATGCACTTTCGATGAAATCTTAACTCTTGACATACAAATTTGTTTTAAAATAATTATTTATCCATTGTTAAATTAATAAAACTTACTCGTGGTAAGATCAGCTAAGCTGCTGAATTTCAAAATTTATAATCGTTTTAAATAGTATGTTAAGTGGTAATGGGCTTGTGAATGGTCCTGTGTATTGTTAATGAGCCTGTAGATGGTAATGGTAATTTCTTTTGTATTGCCTGATAATACAGGAAAATATAGTTTTATAGTAAGTTTTGTGAATGGGATGATTTACCATTAAATGATGAATTTTCAGCACGAAGTATGTGAGATGTTACCAAGGGTGTATGTGATATAAACGTAGGAAAATATGAGCAGAACGTGGAAATATATGACGCTGACGCAGGAAAAACTCATCTGAACGTAGGAAAATATGATCTGGACCCTAATTTTTGAGATGTTTTTGTGGAATTGGATGTCATTTTCCTACAAAAATATAATGCCAGGCTAGCCAAAATAGACAAAAAAATGCGTTGATGTGATTCCGACGCGCGTCAGGCTCATCTTTTCCCAGGTTTGGCTGATCTCAACGTGCGTTCAGCTCAAGTAAACCTGGGTCAGTGTCACATCTACCCAGGAACGGAACTCATTTATGCGCGTGGGGGAGAGTGTGACGCATGAAAGTATCTTATAATTGCAGGAAAGAAAAGCCAAGTTTCACAGCTTGGCTTTCATATCGTGCATGCAGTTTTAATTGTTCTTCTAGTGCATTTCTCCAATATCGTCCATATTGGGTTTATATTTCTCTGCTCATAAAAGGTAGCACATTACCCTTCCAATTGAGACTAAAAAGTCGCTGAGCGACGATAGTATGGTAGCCAATTTCATATGGTGTAGAAAAAGTACCATAGGTACGATATTGTCATTTAGCAATAAAAAAGGCCTTGCAATTCTGCAAAGCCTTTCTTTATATATGGTTTATTGATATGTTTAGCTCAAATAAATCGCAATACTAACCCCAATAAAAGTACCAATAACATAGCCCAAAATTCCGACTAAGATACCAGGAGTTACCAGCTTTTTTTGTCCCATTGATGCAGCCATGGGTGCGGCAACCGATGGGCCCATAATATTGGCAGCCGAAGAAATAACCACTTCGTAAACATCAAGTTTGAACAGTTTGGCCAATGCCAGTAGAAACAAAAAGTGGAAAATCATAATGGTAAGATAGAAAGCCAATACAGCTGGTCCGATACTGAATATTTGCTGAATGTTTGTAGCGGCACCAATGACAGCTAAAAACACATACATCATCCATAAACCAACCGAGAATGCGGTGTTTTCGAGAGGTTGTAAGAGTTTAGGAAACAGGTTGGCTGCCAGCACTGCAAAAACCGTAATGATTAGAATGCTTAAATTGATATCAGTATTCAAAAGACTTTGCAAATAAGGAGAGACAAAGCTACCTGCACCTGCTATGAAAGCTGCAATAAATACCGAAACGGCAATTCGCTCCATGGTGATAGGATATTCTGCTTTTTTTGCTGAGCTTTCTTCTACACGATTTTCGGCCTTAGGCTTTACAAAAAAGCGAGCCAAAAATAGCAGAGAAGGAGTTAAAAACAGGAATAGGGTGTACAGGTTGGAAACAAAATTATCAACAGCAATGGTAGCTGTAAACAATGGGTTTGTACTAAAATTAAGTGCTTCGGCAGCAGCTATAAAATTCACACTTCCACCAACAAGCGTTGCTGCAATAACTCCTGCAGTTTTACCAGAATCAGGACCCAAATCGATAATGTTGAAGGCCAAAAAACAACCCAAAACAATGCCAATGGCTCCTAAAATGTAGGCCACAAGCAATTTGCCGCTTTCCTTTACAATTTTTACAATGTTAGAACTAAACAGGAGCATAGGAATGGAAATGGGAATGAAGTACGAAAATACCAATTCGTAAACATCTACCTTAATGTTTGGGTTCGATGCTACCGGAACAACTCCAGCCATTGCCAACAAGGACATGGAAATCATGGTAACCAAGATACCTGATAGTTTTCCAAACCATTTTTTGTGTTCAGAATAGATTCCAAAGGCGGCAGCACCTGCCACAACGAAAAACAACACCATGTTGCTTTCGGGAGAGATAAGTGATTGCATGTGTAAGATATTGAAATTAGTGTATTAGACCACTTTGCTTGAGTTCAAACAAAATGGCTTACCGAATTTAATAAATAATTTGAATCAAGGATTGAAAATTTCCCTATATCCTCAAGCCGGAAGGCTTTTACTTTTTCCATTGATGAAAAAGTAAACAAAAAATCTAGGGCGTGTAAGCTAAAACTGCTTCTACTTGAAAACTTTAAGTGCGGCGGAGTGATCTTCGAACAAGTTCTCAGCTTCTCCGTCTTTCTAAAAGTTTACTGCGTATAATCAGCTTGACCTTCCAATGCCCCAAAGACATGATGTTATACTAAACCTTTTTAAAGGAAATATTACAATCCTGGACTCTTAAAATATTCAAAAGAAAAGCTCAAACTATATTGGTTTGAGCTCGAAGTATTTTACTTTTTCTTTCTTTTTTTCTTTTTTGGATTTTCGAAGTATTCATCTGCTTCTTCCATAAGTTCTTTCAAACTTTTTGAATAATCTTCCGAAAAGTCGATGGTTGCAGAGTATTCCTGGTGTGAGATATCCATCACTTGAATTTCCCCTCCAAGATAATCTTCAATTTCGTTTAAAAGTTCCTTTTCAGTATCTGGGCAACAGAACGAAATGGCAGTTCCTTTTTGTACGCCACGTCCTGTACGTCCAACTCGGTGTACGTAGTTCTCAGAAACATCAGGAAGATCGTAGTTTACCACGTAATCAACATTGGGAATGTCAATTCCACGTGCACTTACATCGGTAGCAATTAGAATTTTTACTTTGCCGGATTTAAATTCATTTAAGGCGGCCAAACGATCTTTTTGCTCTCTATCGCCATGAATCAATTGTGTTTTTACGCCCACACGATCCATTGCTTTGTGTACACGTTCGGCACGAACTTTGGTTCTTACAAAAACCAAAATTTTACTTTCCTCATGCTCTTTGGCAATGCGTTCAAGGAAGAATCGCTTGTCATCCATTTTTACATATGCCAATGAATGCTCCACATTTCTTGATACCGGATCTTTCGGTGAAATTTGAATGCGAATGGCTTTTCGAACCAATGAATAGGCCAACTTCTTAATTTTTGGCGTAATGGTTGCCGAAAAGAATAAGGTTTGTCTGTTTCTTGGCAAAAATTTAATTAGGTCTTGAATGTCTTTAATAAAGCCCAAATCCAACATGTGATCTGCTTCATCCAATACCAGGGTGTCAATGTTTCTCAAATTGATATAGCCTTGGCTTGTAAGGTCGAACATTCTGCCTGGAGTCGAAATTAAGATGTCGATTCCCTTCTGCAATTTTGCAATTTGTGGATCTTGTTCAACGCCACCAAAAACGCAAAAGCTCTTTACTTTGGTGTACTTGCCAACTTCCTGAAACACTTCGGTAATTTGTATTGCCAGCTCGCGAGTAGGAACCATTACAACACATTTAATGTCTTTACTGCTTTTGTTTTTCTTCGATTTGTGAATTTTATCGATAATAGGAATGGCAAAGGCTGCCGTTTTACCGGTACCGGTTTGTGCAATAGCCAAAACATCCTCACCTTTTACAATGGGTGGAATGGCTTTGTACTGAATATCGGTGGGTCTTTTAAAACCAAGTGTTTCCAGATTCTTCTTAATATCTGGAGAAAAGTTATATTGACTAAACTTCATTCTTCTTTGTCTTCAAATTTGCGACAAAGATAGTTGTAAAAACTGAGTTTGCAGGCATATCCATTTTCTGATTTTCACAATTAATTCTAATACATGCAGACCGCATGAATAATATTGCCATGAATCTTTAAATTATTATCCACTGCACTGTATTTAAATGCCAATTATAGATTCTAATACTTCGGTGCACTGCACCTTTTTATTTGCTATAAATACTTCGCCACTCTGTGGCTTGTTTCGTATTGATTTTAATTAAAAACAGGTTGATAAGGAGCGTAGCACCAAAGTCTCTATAGAATAAATGAGTTGAATAAAACCTAAGGTGCAGGGCACCGCAGTATGTAATACCAATACTACTTCAAGTGCTATTTATGCCCGCTTCATTTCTACCCAATATCTAAAATAACCATATCCACCCAGCACAAGGGTTCCGATAAAAGTTAGCCCGTTGGATAAAATTCCAAAACTAATTCCTGCATTGGCATCGAGCTGATAGGCCAAAAATAATTGTAGCAAAAAGAAATGCGTGGTTCCTATTCCGCCCGGACTTGGTAGTGCCCATCCTAATCCTCCAATAAATAAAATTACTACGGCAAAGAAGATTGAATATTCTGATGTTTCGGGCAAACATAGTAGGTATATGTAATTTAGAATTACCAGTGTCATCCAAATTAAAAGGGTAAGTAGAATAAACTTGAATCTCTTTTTTAAGAGCAATCCTTGTTTTAAGGATTCAAACATGCTTTGCAAAAATCCAACCACTTTCTTGATAATTGGTTTCTCTGATTTTTTAAGTCTTTTGAGACTAATCAAAAACAAAACGACAAAGAGAATTAGAAGGATTGGCAGGACATAGATGTAGCGATATCCGTAGATGTGTGAAATGCCACCAATGGTTGAATCAATAATTCCTTGTAGTCTTTCTACCTCGATAACGAAAATGCATACAATTCCTAATCCTAGTATTAACAAGTCGTAGGCACGTTCGGCCATTACACTTCCCATGGAAACAGCCACCGGAACTTTCGAGTTTTTTTGAAGTGATGTACAACGGATGATTTCGCCAAGTTTAGGCGTGAAACTATTTACGAAATATCCCAAAAGGAGAGAGGTGAGTACTTTATCGGATTTAGGAGTTTCTCCTGTCTCTTCGATTAATAGTTTCCAGCGCAAAGCTCTTAGGTAAAAGACCAGGAACAGACATAGAAAACTAAGGAAGATGAAAAAATAATCGGCTCCTGCCAAGCTTTCCCAAACAGGACCTAATGGTTTTTCATGTAGGGTAAGAAAAAGGAATATTGCTCCGATAATTACACCAGATAGGTTTTTAAGTATGCTTTTTATATTATTTATCATCTATTAAAAATTCAATTGTAATTAGAGGAAGAAACAAAAATATAAATTATTTTTTCCTCACGGTCCAATAGGCAGCCTTTATCCAATCCTTTATTTGTGCATCGAAATCTTCAGCTTCGGCTATTACTAACCTATGAAGCACCCTGTTTTTAGATATTCGCTTGCAAAAGATTACAGGGAAAACATCTTCTTCGTGGTGAAGCTGATATTCCAGTACAAGTCGATCTTTTTTAGGGTAAACCGATAAGAAATTTGCACCAATTTTAAACTGAATGCAGGTTTTTAGGTATAAAATCTCGATGTTTTCGAAAGTATTCACATACTCTTCCAATAGGGCAAAGGTAGCCACTACATTGTCACTCATTTTATTGGTATGAGTTTCTTTATCGGTGATATAACACGAATGATATTGATTTGGTCCGGGAAGAATTCGCTTACAATTGGGGCAAGTCCAAGGCATACTTCAATTCTATAATTTTCGGAAAGATACAACAAATCTTAATTTTACATAGAACTCACGTTAATTTAGATCTGACCTGCCCAAAGCAATTTGTTGCATGCTGTTGTTGATTCTTTTTAAGGCATCCTGAATGTTCTCTTCGGGTTTTATAAAATTGCTTTTTCCCCAAAAAGTAGGATCATATCTTGTTTTGTAATTGGAGAAAATGGTAGTAGGAGGTAGGGATTCCCTATATTTAAATCGTACAACATTCTCCGCTTTAACATTTGTAGTTGCCATCTCGAATGAGGTGAAGAAATAACTGGAGAACAATCTCTTTTTATTTTTAACTTTGAATTTTAGATTTCCCAAGGCATGATTCAAATAGTATTTTCCGTTGATATCTCGATAGCTCACTACATAATTTATCATGCTTGGTTTGGCCTTGGTCTTTGCACTGCCTTTTACAATGAATCGGTTTTTTAGTTCGTTCATGCGATACTTTTCGAAACCAAATTCAGCTCGAATGATGGCCAAATTATTAGTTTCAATAAATAATTTACCTTCTAACATAGGTTCACTCAGTTTAGGCCTGGGTTTAAACTCAATAATGTATACCGAACGATTGTTGTAAGTGCTGATATCCAACAAACGGTAATTGTACAAATGGGTATATTCTTCGTTTAGAAATTCGGGTAGGTTTTTCACAATATCCAACTGTAAACATCCTTGAATTCCACCTTTTAGTCGAAACGAAATGGTATCTAATCTGGTAACATCATAAATTTTTCGGCTTTTAAAAACTTTTACTCTTTCCAGTGCATCTTGATGAGAATAGGAACTTTTGTAGATATCCAATACTGATTCCAGATAAATCATGTATTTGTTATTTTTCATCACCGATTCCCGGTAGAAAGAGGTTAGGTTTGTTGATTTTTGAGGATAGTTCTTGTGGATGTTATTCACAGCTGCATGAACCAAAGCCAAAGGATCATTGTTTCGAATAATTACTTCTTGAAGGGAAATGAAATCTTCTTTGAGTTCCACTTCAATTTGATTTTTCTTTAAATTGGCAACAACAATTTCATTATTCTGATATCCAACATATGAAAAAACCAATGTGTCATTTAAGTTCTCCGAAGATATGCTTAGTGAGAATTCACCATCTTGGTTGGTTATGGTACCCACGTGCTTTCCTCTTATTCCGATGCTGGCATATGGTAAAGCTTCTTTTGAATTCAAATCTTTAACAATACCAGTAAGTTTTCGGTATGAAATGTATGGTATAATTTCCTTAGGAGCCTGAACATTAAGAGCTTCCTTTACAGGAACAATAACAATGTGCTTTTTGGTTACATGAAAATTAAGGTCTTTATCAGGGATTAATTTTCTTAGTACACTTGAAAGTTTTTCATTTTTGATGGTAATATTTAAAGGCTTTCGATCTTTAAAAAGGTCGGCATTGTAGGTGAAATAACATTGGGCTTTTTGTTCAATGCTGTCTAGTGCACTTTCAATAGGAGTTTCAGATAAGTTTAGGTTGATCTTTTTATCCAACAAATGAATTTGAGCTTTGGTATTAAAGCATAGAAATAGCAGAATGAAAAGTATGGTATGTTTTTTCATTGAGTACTTTTGATATGATTTAATACGATCCATAAGTAATTAAATTCCCTTTTTCAATATGATGGTTTTACCTTTCTTCTCATATGTCAGATTAAATGACATACAGATATTGTTTAAAACATGCCTAAGCGATTCCTGATCGAAAGTGGTATTAATTTTCTCTTTTGCAATTTCATCGCTTTCAAACTGAATTTGAACGTGATAAGTTCTTTCAATTACTTTGGCAACTTCTTTTAGCTCCATTCTTCTGAAAACCATTTTTTGTGTTTTCCACGATAAGTAATTGTCATCGTTCATTAAGCTTTTGCTCAGTAAGCTTTCTTTCAAAATCGCAAAATCACCTTTTTCAAGGATAACCGATTCCTTATTGTTGATCTCAGAAAATTTAACTTTCCCCGTTTTAACCAGAACTTCAACTTTATCATCCTTGGCAATTACATTGAAAGATGTTCCCAAAACTTTAATTTCGGCATCTTTTGCTGCAATAATAAAGGCTTTGTTTGGGTTTTTGGCAATATCAAAAAAAGCTTCACCTTCCAGGCTTACATTTCTGGTATCATCATTAAATTTTCTTGGATAAACCAGTTTGGCTTCTCCGTTTAGAGTAACGGTCGAACCATCGGCAAGAACAATGGATTTATTGCTTTCATGGGCTTGCGAAATAAAAGTTTGATATGGCGATAGGTAATCATTGTAAACTTTGTTAGAAATCAGGCCCAAGCCAATTACTACAATAATCATTGCTGCAAACTGAAGAACTCTTTTGGTATTAAGAATTAACTTTTTGCCACTCTTCTTATTCTTAATTTGGCCGTTTACTTTGTTCCAGGCAATATCAGCATTGTATTGCTCTCTGATTTGCATTACATCTTCAACCAAACCCAAATCCTTTTCTGATGCTGCAACAATTTGAGCATATTCGGGCTTCGAATCAATCACCTTTTTAAAGGCTGCCTTTTCTTCCTCACTCATTTCTCCGCTCAAATACTTCGAAATGATTTCCCATTCAATGTTATGTGATGTTTCCTTCTTCATTTTATTTTAAAGCACAATAATACTAACGTAATCTTTTAAATTTTTGCGAAATGCCTTTAATGCTTTTCCCATATTGGCTTCAACAGTTTTTACCGATATGGAAAGTTTGTCAGCTATTTCTTGATATTTTAATCCTTCAAATCTACTCATTTTAAATATTTTACTGCATCTTTCTGGCAGATTTGATAGTGTGTTTTGTATAATGGTTTGAATTTCCTTTTCTTCCAGGCTATGATTTGTGGATGAATCGTTAATTCTGGTGTTTTTTAAATGATCTTCGTATTGGTTTCTAATTCCTTTTTTTCTTAAGTGTTGCAAGCTGTTTAAGTAGGTTGCTTTGTACAAATAAGCTTTGAAAGAGGTATGAATTTTTAGTTTTTTTCTGTCTTCCCAGACCTGGCAAAACAGATTTTGAACAACTTCTTCTGCTTGATCAGGATTTTTGACAAATTTTACCGCATAATGACATAACAGTGGGTAATAAAACTTAAATAATTTTTCAAACTCTTCTATATTGCCTTTTTGAATGCTTAATAATATGGTGTTTGTATCTTCCGACATTCTTATTTTCGTATTCCTTATATATTAGTTTAATTATTTTCTAATATAGGATATTTAGTTATTAATTCCTTAGGATATGTTTACTTTAAAAGTGTGTTTTTTTGATGTATTCTTAAGGAATTAATGGAAAGAACCACATTTACTCTTTGTTATCCCCATATAAAGAGTTTGTAATTCTTTCCATTATTAGTGCTTTATCAGTTAATAGTAGGTTATGCTATTTATTTAACGAGCTTTTCTTTTTAATTTTCGAATTGCTGCCTCAATAGATTGATCTGGTTCAATTGTATTATGGGCACCCCAGAAATTCTTATCAGCAAAGTTTCCAATTTCATCAACCATTACTTGATTTCGTTTGAATTTTTCATGTCGATTGAATCTCACAACATTGGATTCATCTCTGTCAGTAATTGCAATTTCGGTCATAGCTGTGTAGTTGGTGTTGAATAGTTTTCTTTTCCAATTACATTTGAAATTGATTTCACCACGGGCATAGTTAAAATACCATTTGCCTCCTGTTTCATGATAGTTTACGATATAATTAGCTGAGGTTGGTGTTACCTTAACGCCTATTGGTTTTCTTCTAATAAATAACCTGCTTGCATCTTCCGGATTATCAAGGTTTAAGCTGAATTTTGCACTTGTCAATGCCAGGTTTTCAGTTTCTACATAAAGTAATCCATAGTATAAAGGAATGTCAACTGCTTCTCTTTGAATAAACTCAATTACGTAATGTAATTTTCCATTAATCTGTGTAATTGATTTTAAATTGAACTTATAACTTTGGCTGAAATCTTCTGAAAGCAAGTTGTAAGGGTTCTTAATTACATCAAGTAACAATGCAGTTGCCGGTCCACCTTGTAGTTTAAAAAGAAGTGTGTCCATTTTCTTAACATCCTGGCTTTTTCTTCCTTTAAAAACCTGAACCTGGTCTGATTTGGCTTGTTTGTAGCCTGACTTGTGAATGTTAACAACAGCTTCAGATATTGCTACATAGTTTCTATTTTTACGAACGGTTTCTCTGTAGAATCCTTCCATCATATTGGGCGTTGTTGAGTAGTTTTCACCTACCTTCTTTAAAATTCTTCTTACCAACTGCTCAGGATCCAAAGGATAAATATTGATTTCATCCAAAGGAATAACAGCCATCTGAAGTTGCAATACATTTTTCTTAGGTTTTAATGATTTGATATCGACTTCCAGATTTTTGTATCCAACATGACTGATTTCAATTTTACTAACAGGCAAATCTTTAGCAATTTTTAGTGTAAATTCGCCTTCATTATTTGATACGGTAGCTACATTTACTCCTTTTACTGCCACTGTAGCAAAAACAAGAGGGTCTCTAGAATCTTGATCTTGTATTTTACCTTTATATACATTGTATTTTAAGGTGTCAATAACATGCTGTACCTTATTCTTTTCTTTCTTCTTTTTTTTCTTCCATTCTCCTGCTGATACAGAAATGGATGACAATAATAAAAATGCCGAAAGTAGAATGGTAATTTTTGAAATAAAATTTGTTCTCATGGCAAAATGTTTTTATCTGTTTATATTATTGTTGTTTATATGGAATTACGATCGTTCAATTTCCTGTTTCTATTACTATGATGCATGAGGTTGAATTTACCCTATTAAAAATTGTTGTTTTTTTTTATTTTCGGTTAATTTCCTTTAGTTCACGTATGTATATTCTTAATAAGAAGTAATGCATAGACATCTCGGATTTTATAAGTAATTTTAGTTTGATTCATTACGCAAATAATCATTTAAATTAATATGAAAGTAGATTTCTGCAAAGAGGAACTGGTTTTAAAAGTTTACCCGACTATTGGAGGGTGTTTTCAAGAAGGATGGAATGTATTGAGGAATCATTTTTTGATTCTTTTCCTGGCAGTGGTTCTTGCCGGATTACTGGATATTCCAATGGGGTACAAGCAATACATTGAAAATGTAGATGATTCTTATTCAGTGGGGATTTCTTTTTTTAATTTAATTGGATTCATCTACTATGTAATGATCATCACGCCATTTAATTATGGTTTTGATTGGATATATTTAAATGCAGCCAGAAAAAAAGAGCCACAATTCGAAGAAATACTTTCAGGCTTTAAAAAATACTTAGTTGTAATTCTTAGTCATTTACTGGTTATAGGCATCACAGGATTTGGCTTTATCCTACTGATTATTCCAGGTATATACCTATTGTGTAAACTGGTTTTTGTGCCTTATTTGGTGATGGATAAGAATGTAGATCCTATTCAAGCAGTAAAACTAAGCTACTACCTTACGAAAGGCTACTTCTGGACAATTCTTGGAATGGGTATTCTATCGTTCTTTATTATCATTCTGGGAATTATTTGCCTTGTGGTAGGGGTATTTGTTTCCTTAGTTTGGGTGCACTCGGCCTTTGCGGTTTTATACAGGGCTGTTGATGAATTACATTTTAAAGAGGCTTGCGAATTAGCAGGAGTAGAAATAAAGGAATAATAAAAAAGCCATCACATCTGATGGCTTTTCTTATACAATTACAGTTTTAACTGTTTCGACATTTCAAGCATTTTAACTATTGGAGCTTTGGCATTCTCCATGATATCATCGGGTAGAATAATTTCTGGTTGTTCATTTTTAAGAGCCAAATAAATTTTCTCCATGGTATTTAACTTCATGTATGCACAATCGTTACACGAACAAGTTTCATCAGCAGGAACAATTAAAAATTCTTTTTCGGGCGAATCTTTTTTCATTTGATGAAGAATACCTGTTTCGGTAGCAACAATAAATTTCTGAGCATCGCTGTCTTTGGTGTATTTCAACATAGCGGTTGTAGAGCCAACAAAATCAGCAAGCATTAAAACAGGCTGAGGACATTCTGGGTGAGCGATTAAAGTTGCATCAGGGTTCTCAACTTTCATTTTCATGATTTTTTCTGCTGAAAGAATATCATGAACCTCGCAAGTTCCATCCCATAAAACCATATCTCTACCAGTTATTTCATTAATGTAACGACCTAGATTTTTATCTGGTGCGAATATTATTTTCTGATCTTTAGGCAATGATTCAACCAATTGTACAGCATTTCCTGATGTGCAAATTAAATCAGAAAGAGTCTTTATTTCTGCACTACAATTAATGTACGAGATCACCATGTGATCGGGATATTTTGCTTTAAATTTCGCAAAATCACTTGCAGGGCATGATTCAGCCAATGAGCATCCAGCTTCCAAATCAGGAAGAAGAACTTTAGTATTTGGATTTAGGATTTTTGCAGTTTCGGCCATAAAATGAACCCCTGCAAATAAAATAATATCTGCATCTACTTCAGTTGCCTTTTGTGCAAGTGCCAAGCTATCACCTTTAAAATCCGCAATTTCCTGAATATCCGGAGTTTGGTAATAGTGCGCTAAAATAACTGCATTCTTTTCTTTTGCCAGTTGAAGAACTTTCTCTCTCATCAAATTTTTCTTTGCTATAAGGTTGTATAAATACAGATGCAAATATCTTTAAATTCTTGAGAAATCCAAGAGGAGTCAGTTTATTTTAACAGGTTCTTAAAAATTTAAGCAGAGGGCAGAGTAAATAGAAAAGTGCTTCCTTCACCTAATTTGCTTTCCACTTTTATCTGTCCTCCATTAATTTCTACAAATTCTTTGCAAAGGAGTAATCCCAATCCCGTACCTTTTTCTCCTGCTGTACCCGATGATTTATATTTCAGGTCAATTCTGAATAGTTTGTCAATATTCTCCTTATCAATACCGATGCCTTGATCTATGATTTGAATTTCATGAAAATCGGCGTGTGGAATAACCTGGATCGAAACATTGCTGGTATTATGAGAAAATTTGATTGCATTATTAATCAGGTTTCTTAAAATAGAACTACACATGTTCCGATCTGCTTTCACCCTTATTTCTTCAGAACAAAATTTTGTAAGATTGATCTGTTTTTTATCTGCTGAAGCTTCGTATAGACTTAATGTATCTGATATCAATTCACACAAATCAAATTCACTTGGTTCAAAATCAATTTTTCCTGTTTGTGAACGTGACCAGGTAAGAAGGTTTTCTAATAAATTGAAAATGTGTTTTACTGACTCATGAATTTTTTGAATGCCAATTTGCTTTTCTTCCTCTTCTACATGTTCGTAATTCTCATGAATCATCTCACTAATCGAAAGTAAGCTGGTAAATGGATTTTTTAAGTCATGAGATATAATTCTAAAAAACTTGTCTTTGGTGGCAACCATCTCTTTTAGGTTTTGTTCCGATTCTTTTAGGTTTTTATTGGCAACTTTAATTTTCTCGTTTTGTGCACTGAGTAGTTTATTGGTTTTAATGTTTAAAAGATAACCATATACAAAAACTATAATACCACTAGCAATGATTACCAAAAGAAAAATAAACCACCAGGTCATGTAAAATGGGGGATGAATGATGATTTGCAACTCTTTGGGAGTTTCGCTCCATTTTCCGTAAGGGTTTTGTGCAATTACCTGGAAACTATATTTACCAGGCGAAAGATTAGAGTAGGATGCAAAATTTCTTTTCTCAGAATACACCCATTTTTTTTCCAGGCCTTTAAGTCGATAGGCATAATTCACCTTGTCGGGAGAAAAGTTTGACAAGGTCGAGAATTCAAATGAAATGAACCGATGTTCATAATCCAATTCTATTGAATCGGTAAAGGCAATGCTTTTTGAAAAACCATAGCTGTCGTTTTCTTTGTTATAGGATATTTTATTGCCTTTTGAAATTGCTGGAAGAACATTTACTGGCTGACCATGAATCTCGAATTTTGTGAGCACAGCATCATACAATGCATCTTCTGTAATTTCGTTATCCGGATTGATAATGTTTAATCCATAAACTCCACCAAAATAGAGCAAGCCACTTTTTCCTTTGTGGAATGCTCCTCCATTAAATTCATTGCTTTGCAAGCCGTCATGAACATCAAAATTGTTACAAGAATGATTGTTTAATGAAAACTTACATATTCCGGAATTGGTGCTGAGCCACAAATTGTTTTTCTTGTCGGGAAGAACTCCATAAATTACATTATTGGGTAAACCGTGTTCTGTTCCAAAATGTTCAAATTGCTGAGTGTTGGGATTGAACTGGTTTAATTTGTTGTTCGTGCCAATCCACAAAGTTCCATTTTTCTCTTCGTAAATGGAGAATACCACATCGTCTGAGATTGTGTTTTGCGAATTGCTTTTATAGGTATAGCTTTTGAATGATTTTGATTCTTTGCTGTAAACATTTAATCCACCGCCATAAGTTCCTACCCAAATGTTTCCTTTGGTATCTTCGAAAATTACCGAATAAACAAAATTGTGGGAGATGCTGTTGGGATCATTGTCCGAATGTTTAAATTGTGTGAATTTTTCTGTTTTAGGATCAAGCAGATTTAAGCCATTTTGTGTGCCAACCCACAGTAAACCTTCGCTGTCCTCAAAAATTACGCGAACCGAGTTGTTGCTAATCGATTGCTTGTTGTTTGAATCATTGGTATAATATTTTCTTTTCCCATTTGAAGGATTATAACGGATCAGGCCGTCGCCATCAGTACCTATCCAAATCAGGCCTTTTCGATCTTCATAAACTTTACGAATGGCTTTATGCGGAAGCTTTCTGGATTGTCTAAAATCATATCTGATAAAGGTATCCTGACTTACCTGATATTGTGTGAGACCTTGGTTATTTGTTCCTATCCAAACATTAGCGTCTTTATCTTCGCAAATTGACCAAATAAAATTACCTGGTAAACTATTTAGATCTAAAGGATCGTGTTTTAATAAATCGAATTTATGCAATTGAGGATCGTAGATGCTAATACCTGCTCCAAAGGTTCCAATCCAAATAACTCCATTTTTATCTTCGTAAATACAATTGATGGAGTTTTCAGATAAACTTTGAGCATCTGCTGAATTGTTCTTGTAGTGGTATTTTTTCTGCTCTCTGGTATCTAATCGAAACAATCCTGAACCAAATGTGCCAAACCATAAATTGTTGTGGTTATCAATGATTAGTGGTTTTTCCGTATTAATGGAAAGACTATTTGTTGATTCGAATGATTTTACTGACTTTTTAAAATGTGTAGCATCTTTAGGTTTATAGAGCAGTGCGTTATTGGTAGAAATCCATATCGTAGAGTCTTTATCGAATAGGATTCTTTCCACTTCAATATCTTTAAGGAAATGTTGGCGTTTGGCTTTTAGATTTTTATCGAGAAGATAAAAACCATTGTTGGTCCCAACAAAAATGGATTTAGGGGTTTGAACTAAGGTCGTGATTTGAATGCTATCCTGACCATCAGAAAGTTTCTCTTTTGTGATTTGATTGGATTTTTGGCTGTATGAGTACAATCCGACATCTGTTGCGATTAAGATGATATTGGAATTGATCTGGAGAATACCATTAATCCTGGAGGAAATACTTGGGGAGTTTTTAATGCTGATGGAACTTAGCTTTTCGATATCAATGCAATTGATTCCATCTAAAGTGCCAACCCACAAACGCTTATAAGAATCTTCATACAAATGTGTAATCGAATCGTTTGTTAAAGCTTTATTGGTCCCTATGCCTCTAAATTGAGTAAATTGTTCATGAACAGGATCAAATCGAGTGAGTCCGCCTTGAGATCCGAGCCATAATTTTCCTTTGCTATCTTCATAAATATGCTCTATCCATTTGTGAGTTATGGTGTTTAAATCATCGGGATTGCTTCTGTAAATCACAAAGTTTTTGCCATCGTATCGATTTAAACCATCTTCGGTACCAAACCACATGAACCCTTTAGAGTCTTGAAAAATACAGTAGACAGAACTAAGTGACAAACCATCATTAATTGTAATACGTTTAAATCGAATGTTATTTTGTTGTGCTAAAACATTGCCAAAAGACAACAAAATAATAAGGAGGAGCAAAATTGTTTTTTGGTGGTTCATGTTGGGTAAATCTGGGTTAATCAATCCACAACAAATTAATGAAAAAAGTTCTCTTTACGTAATTTATAAAATTAAAGATTGTTAAATCAGCTATTTGGGATGGAATGCGATTCCATATTCAAAATTTATTGTGTTTTGTGGGAAGAGAAAATTACTTTTACCTTTTCAAAGCTTAATGTTAGAAAAGAACCTGAGAGAATGTTAGAAATTTGTTGTTATTCGGTGCAATCGGCAATAATTGCTGAACAATCTGGTGCCAATCGTATTGAATTGTGTGCTGGTGTTTATGAGGGTGGTACTACACCAAGTTTGGCTACAATACAATTGGTAAAAGAAAAAGTAGACATCCCCGTTCATGTTATTATTAGACCCAGAGGTGCCGATTTTTGTTATTCGGATGTTGAATTTGAATGCATGAAGATGGATATCCTATCCTGTAAAAAAGAAGGGGTAGAAGGTGTTGTATCAGGCATTTTGCTTGCCGATGGAAAAATTGATATTGAACGAACAAAAGAATTGGTTGATTTGGCAAAACCAATGAGTTTTACCTTTCACAGGGCATTCGATATGCTTGAAAATCATGCTGAGGCATTGCAGGAATTAATGGAAATGGGTGTTGAAAGAATTCTTACTTCGGGTGGAATGCAAACTGCAGAAGAAGGAATTGATCTGTTGATCGAATTGGTAGAAAGAGCAGAGAATAGAATCATTATAATGCCTGGTAGTGGTGTAAATGAAGATAATATTGGCAAACTTCGAGATGTAACAGGAGCTAAAGAGTTTCATTGTTCAGCCAAAAAGTTGGTAAAAGGCAAAATGGAATATCAGAATCCGAATATCAATATGGGAGGAGAGGGAAGTATTCCCGAATTTGAATATTACGAAGCAGATTCTGAGAAAATAAAGAAAGTTTTATGCAAGCTTCATGCATAATAAAAACTTGCATGATGAAATGCGAATCACCAACAGAAATGAAACTTTTCGTGTCGCGATAGCTATCGGGAGTGTAATTTTTTCATTGTGTAAATGTAGAATTAGAACTATGCGTCAGTGCATTATTGTATTGACCATTGAATTTTACAACTATTCTACCTTTCCACGATTCAAACTGTTCAAGACTTTCAAAATAAAAAGAGCTGTTTCATAATTGAAACAGCTCTTTTTATTGATTTGAAAACTTTTAATCGAATTCAGTATTTTAGTAAAGGTCTTTGGCAAAACTTCCTTCCACTTTATTGCCTAGTAACAATTCTTCAACTGTTGCTGCAATATCGGCAAAAGTAGCTCTGGTTCCCAAATTAACATTCTGTTTGATGTTTTTACCATATACCATTACAGGAATGTATTCCCTTGTATGATCGGTTCCTTTATAGGTTGGATCACAACCGTGGTCTGCGGTTAAAATTAAAATTTCGTCTTCTTTTAGTTTTTCCTGAATTTGTGGCAGGTACTTGTCGAACTCTTCCAAAGCATCTTTGTATCCTTCAGGATTTCTTCTGTGTCCGTAAACCATGTCAAAATCAACAAGGTTGGTAAAGATTAATCCTTTTGAATCTTCTTCAAGAGCAACAAGCGTTTTTTCAATACCATCCACATTGTCTTTGTTGGTACCTCTTGAATCGGTGATTCCTTGTCCTGCAAAAATATCTTTGGTTTTACCAATTCCAATCACATCCAAACCATTTTCTTTTAAACGATCGAGAACAGTTGGTTTTGGTGGCGTAACCGAATAGTCATGACGATTGGCAGTACGAGTAAAGTTTCCTTTTCCGCTTCCCAGGTAAGGACGAGCAATTACACGAGCTACCGGTTCATGTTCAGAACAAATTTCCAAAGCAATTTCACAAGCTTTGTATAATTCTTCCAAAGGAATAACTTCTTCGTGTGCTGCAATCTGAAATACAGGATCGGCAGAAGTATAAACAATCCAATTTCCTGTTTTCATTTGCTCATCGCCATATTCATCAAGAATTGCCGTTCCTGAAGCTGGCTTGTTTGCCATTACTTTTCTACCGGTTCTTTCTTCGAATAACCTGATGGTTTCCTTAGAAAATCCGTTGGTATAAGTAGGGAAGGCTTTTTCTAGTTTCACACCAGCAATTTCCCAGTGGCCGGTAGTTGTATCTTTACCTTTCGATGCTTCAGCCGCTTTTCCATAAGCTCCATTGGCATTGTTTTCAGGTTCAACACCTTCAATATCGATGATGTTACCTAAACCAAGTTTTTGCATGTTTGGCAGCTTGATGCCTCCGCAATGTTTTGCAATATTTCCGATGGTGTTCGATCCAAGATCACCAAATTCTTCAGCATCTGGTAAATAACCAACACCTGCGCTATCTAATACTACGATTGTAGCACGTTCAATTTTTTGAATCATAAAGTATTGTGTTTTTATGTATTTCGAAAAATACAGATGATGGGTTGTTTTTGTAGTGCTGCAAAGATAACGGATCAATTAGTAATTAACAATTAATATTGAATAATATTAGAGTACAGCAGCCAGCAGTCAGATTCAAGTTTCAAGAAACAAGTAATACCGATTATTAATTTATATAAGCCATTAGTGCGCTTCACTTCTAATGCCTAACAAATTATATATCGGCATTATACCTAAACTATTCGAGAGCTTAAAATAGCTCTCTATTTTTTATATATGGTATAACAAGCGAAATGAATTCAAATCGCAGTTAATGCTCATTACTAATTGTTCATTATTAATTGTTAATTGCAAAAAAAGATCCCCCAAACAACAAGTGTCTGAGGGATGAAATATTAAAACCTGAATTCATCTAAAAATATTTACACAGTTTCAGCTATTTTTTAGTAGAAATTATTACAGATTTTTGTAGCACTATCGGGATAATGCAAAAAAATATGGAATGATTTATACAAAAAATAATGTAATCCATAAGGAAAGTCACCTTTATTCAATCTTTAAATTAAAAATTCTTCAAAATACCCCGGTATTCTTTCAAAATTTTTAATTCAAATCTTAAACAAATTTGACTTTCTGTGTTAGATATTTTTAGGTGAATTCAGGTTTAAGATTTATATAGACTAAATTTGATACATCTTTTCGCGTTGCTCTTTAATCTTCTCGCTAGTAATGTAGTCATCGTAATCCATCAACTTATCGATAATTCCATTCGGAGTTAATTCGATAATACGAGTACTTACGGTTTGAATAAATTCATGGTCATGAGATGACATCAATACAGTTCCACCAAAGTTAATTAGTGAGTTGTTGAAAGACTGGATCGATTCCAAATCCAAGTGGTTGGTTGGAGTATCCAAAATCAACAAGTTGGCGTCTTTTAGCATCATTCTTGATACCATACAACGTACCTTTTCACCTCCTGAAAGAACATTTGCTTTTTTGTAAATATCCTCACCCGAGAACAACATTTTACCCAAATATCCACGCAAGTAAATTTCACTTGTGTCATTTGAATATTGTGCCAACCAATCGATCAAAGTAACTGGCTCCTGAAAGAAGTCTGAGTTATCTAATGGCAAGTAGGCTGGCGTAATGGTAACACCCCATTCGTATGATCCGCTATCGGCTTTAACATCTCCATTGATAATATCAAATAAAGAAGTCATTGCACGAGGATCTTTTGAAAGGAATACCACTTTTTCTCCTTTTTCAATGGTGAACTCAACATCTTTAAATAAGGTTTCGCCTTCGATGCTTTTGCTCAATCCCATACATGAGAAAATCTTATCACCAGCTTCGCGTTCCTGTTGGAAAATAATACCAGGGTAACGACGCGTTGATGGCTGAATGTCCTCAATGTTTAATTTCTCCAACATCTTCTTACGAGAAGTAGTTTGCTTCGATTTAGCAACATTGGCACTAAATCGGGAAATAAATTCCTGAAGCTCTTTCTTCTTCTCTTCAGCTTTTTTGTTCTGCTGTGCCTGCTGACGAGCTGCCAACTGACTAGACTCGTACCAGAAGGTGTAATTACCAGAGAACATCTTAATTTTTCCGAAGTCGATATCCACAATATCAGTACAAACTGAATCCAGGAAGTGACGGTCGTGAGATACAACAATCACAGTATTGTTAAAGTTGGCCAAATAGTTTTCCAACCACATTACAGTTTCTAGGTCAAGGTCATTGGTAGGCTCATCCAGAAGCAAGTTATCCGGATTACCGAAAAGTGCCTGAGCAAGCAATACACGTACTTTTTCCTTACCACTTAATTCCTTCATGGTTTTATAGTGAAATGCTTCTTTAATGCCAAGACCACTTAAAAGTTCTGCAGCATCGCTTTCAGCATTCCAACCATCCATTTCGGCAAATTTTTCTTCCAACTCAGATGCTTTAATTCCATCTTCTTCCGAAAAATCAGGCTTGGCGTAAATGGCATTTTTTTCCTGCATGATAGCCCAAAGCTCAGCATGTCCCATCACTACAGTATCCAATACCGTAAATTCGTCAAATTCGAAGTGGTTCTGTTTTAGAACAGCCATTCTTTCACCTGGTTCCATCATTACTTTTCCTGTAGTAGAATCTAATTCTCCGGAAAGAATTTTAAGGAAAGTTGATTTACCAGCACCATTAGCACCAATAACTCCATAGCAGTTGCCTGGAGTAAATTTTATATTAACATCCTGGAAAAGGGGTTTTTTCCCGAATTGAATTGATAAGTTTGAAACTGAAATCATTTTATCTAGACCATTTATTAATTCAGGGCGCAAAATTAGTAATTATTCTCTTTAATAAAACATATGAGCCATGAAGTTTTTGTAAATATGTCCTGTAATACAGTAAAGTTGTTACATGCAATGTCTTTATCAGTAATATTTGATAATATTTCTATTGATGAGATATCGATTCCTCTATAAAGATTTTTTCGGCATTTGGCACTGTAAATCTGAAAGTTGTTCCGTGTCCCTCTCTGCTTTCTACCCAAATTTTACCATGATTTCTCTCGATAAAATCCTTACAAAGTATCAAGCCCAAACCGTTTCCTTTTTCTCCGCGGGTTCCACTACTTGTAGTATCCAACTCAAAAATGTGGGAAATTGCTTCATCCGAAATGCCTACACCATTGTCTTCTATATAAATCTCGGTATAATCTTCTTTCATTTCAGCTCCAAGAACAATTAAGCCACCTTCGGGCGTAAATTTTAAAGCATTGTTTAAAAGGTTACGAACAACAGTTTCCAACATTGGTCGGTCGGCATACACAAAAAGATTTTGTGATATGGACAATTCCAACAAAATGTTTTTTTGTTGCGCACCGGCTTTATAAATTTTCAGGATTCCGGATAATAAATTCTTAACCGGGATAACTACAGGAGTGAAAGGCAATTTGCCGGATTGATTTAACGACCAGGACAATAGATTATCGGTAAGGTTGAGAACACGTGTTACGCATTCGTTCAAATCCTGGCTGGTTTCATCCAATTCGTGATATCTTCCTTGCTTTAAAAGAATTTGTATTAAATGGGATATGCCCGATACCGAAGCCAAAGGGGAACGCAAATCGTGAGAGATGATTTGGAACAGTTTATTTTTGGTTTGGTTCGATACTTTTAATTCTTTGTTTCTGCAATCAAGAAGTTCTTTCGACCACTCGATTCGTGATTTTTGCAATCTAAGTAATCTTGTTAGCTTTTTGTTACTGTAATACGAATAGACTATAAATCCGGCATAAGCTGCAATCAATATCAAAATAACAACTAGGCCATTACGTTGCATAGCCTTGTTGTTGTTCTCTTTTTTTAACAAAGCAATTTGCGCTTCTTTCTTTTCTGCTTCGTATTTGGCCTGAATTTCAGAAACTTGCTTAAGGATTTCTGTATTGAGAATACTATCTCTTAATTGATCGTGAATATCGAAATAGGAAATTGCACTATCCGAGAGGTGCTTGTGCGTGTAAATTTTGAAAATTTCTTTGGAGCTATTTTCTTGTAACTCAATATTGCCAACTTCTTTACCCAATTGATATGCTCTTTTGCTATAACTTAGTGCTTTATCCAAATTATTGGTCATATAATAGGAGTGTGACAAGCCGTTTAAGGAGGTAATGATTAAACTCTTGTTCCCTATTTTTTCCTTTAAGTTTAAACTCTGTTTATGGTAGTCGATAGCCATGGCATATTGTTTCATCAATAGCAAACATGCACCAATGTTGTGGTAGGTTTGTGCCAGGCGATATTTATTGGGCTTCGCTTTAAGTACATCTAAGTTTTTCTTGTGATAGCATAAGGCTTCCTGAAATTTATTTTGAATGGAGTAGATGTTGGCGATATTGGTATTTGATAGGTAAAGAGATGAATTTAAGTTATATTCTGTGCTAATTCCAGATGACTTTCTGTAATAGTATAGGGCTTTGTTGTAGTTTTTGAGTCGCTTGTATACAACACCAATGCTATTGTATATTGAAGAAAGTGCTTTAGTATCGTTTTGATTTTCAAAAAAAATCGCACAGCCCAAGTAATCCTTAAGAGCCTGATTAAGATTCCCAGTTTTAGAATAAACGATAGCTCTATTAAACAAAGTTTTGTTTATGCCTGTAGAGTCATCTGTTAGCTTATAAATATCTATTGCCCTTGTATAATAATTAAGAGCTTCTTTGTAGGAACTTTTTCTTTTTGCAAATAATCCCAATCTATTTAATGCATCTCCTGCACCAGAGTAATTCTTACAAGCTATTGCAAGTTCAAAACATTTTTCTGAATAAAACAATGCTTCATTAGGGTGTTTTCTGTAGTTTGTTCCAGTCCAATCGTTTAAGAATTTGATCTGCTCATGAACATCTTGTATGGAATCCAATTGTCTATCAACAAACGAATTGTTTTGACCAAATGATTTTATGGAGAATGCCAGTATGAATGTAAAAAGAAGTAGTTTTTGCATAGTGTTAAAATGATTAGCAAAAACTAAGATATGAAAAACTGTAAGAATTTCATCAAACAATGATTAAAAACACAGAACGGACATTGATTAATCAATGTCCGTTCTATTTTTAATAAAAAACTTACTTAAAGAATTTCTTCTTCGGCATCATCAAAATCCACATCAGTACTTTTATCCTCCGTAGGATTGGTTATCAAAGAAGCATCCACCATTACCATGCTAACGGTTTTAATTTCATTGGTTGGACCTTGTTCCAATGGCACTGAGAATTCAGCGATTTCTGTTCCAACACCACCATTAGAAGTAATGGTAGCAGTAACCGCCCAAAGCTTTTTGCCATTTTTTTCAATTTCTCCTTGGCTAAGCGTATTTAAAGCATAGCCTTTTGGTACCGATACTACTGAATTAAGTGTGTAAACTCCATTTGATGCAGACTTGATCAAATTCACATAGGGTTTTAGTAATTTCATATGGCAATTATTTTAATTGTACAATAAATCAATTTTGAAATTAGCAAAAAAGCGCCAATCAACCAATAAATTTTATACATAAATTTATTTCATGATAATGATTTTTTTGAAGCTCAATATTCTAGCTAACCTAACTTTTTAAGATCTTTTCAATTTCTTCCAATTCGAAAATTTCAAAGTGTAGGTTGTTTACACTATCGATATTCTGATCGAGTTGAGCAACCGAACTAGCTCCAATCAGAACAGAAGTTACACGTTCATCTTTCAATAGCCATGCAATGGCCATTTGTGCCAGACTTTGACCTCTTCTTTCTGCCATTTGGTTTAAGGCTTTTACCTTATCAATTGCCTTATCGGTAATTTGATCTTTTTGCAAGAAACCATGAGATTTGGCTGCTCTCGAATTTTCAGGAATGCCCTTAATGTATTTGTTGGTGAGCAAACCTTGTGCAAGAGGCGAGAAGACGATTGAACCAATTCCATCATTTTCGATCTGATCCAGCAAGCCATCTTCTACCCAACGATCGAACATCGAATACCTTGGTTGATGAATCAGACAAGGAGTACCCAGTTCACGCAAAATTTGCGCTGCTTCACGGGTTTGATCAGGAGAATAGGACGAAATTCCTGCGTATAAAGCTTTGCCTTGGCGTACCACATGATCCAATGCCATCATGGTCTCTTCAAGTGGCGTATTGGGGTCTGGTCGGTGCGAGTAGAAGATGTCCACATAATCCAAACCCATTCGCTTTAAACTTTGGTCGAGACTGGCAATTAGATATTTGCGTGATCCCCAATCACCATATGGGCCCGGCCACATATGATAGCCTGCTTTGGTGGAAATGATCATCTCATCGCGGTAGTGACTCAGGTGTTCCCGAAGGATCTTACCAAAGTTTTCTTCGGCCGAACCAGGGGGTGGTCCGTAGTTGTTTGCCAAATCGAAATGTGTAATTCCTCTGTCGAATGCTCTGAATAGGATTTGCTTGAAATTATCGTATAGATCTACATGTCCGAAATTGTGCCATAATCCTAAGGAAATGGCTGGCAGCAATAATCCACTTCTTCCACATCTTCGGTAAGGCATGTTTTCATACCTGTCTTCACTTGCTTTGTGCATTTTTTTGTAGTTTGATGAAGCTTGAAGATAAGGATAAAGTCTAATAGTACAACAGTTAAACTGTCTAAAAGTAGAACAGTCTAACCGTCCAATAGTCTAACCGTCCAATAGTCTAACCGTCCAATAGTCTTATGGTCCAACGGTCTAGTAGTTTAAGAGTTCAAAACATATTTAGCTTACAGAACTACTGGACAGTCGGACAGTCCGACAGTTTGACTTTGTGACTTTAGGATAACTGCTTTTTCAAAGAGAAGAAAAACTCTGTGCCACCTTCTTTTCGCGCTTTAACAAAAATGCGTCCCTTGTGAAAGCCCACTGCATTTTTAACTATGGACAAGCCCAGTCCGGTACCGCCCATTTTTCTTGACCTACCATTATCGGCACGGTAGAAGCGTTCAAAAATTCTTGGCAAGTGGTCCTCCGAAATGCCAATTCCATTGTCATGGTAGGAGAAGTAATGGTAGTTGTTATCCTCAAAGTAATTTTCTACCACGATGCTTGCTCCTTCTCCAGCATATTTAATTGAGTTATCGATCAGGTTTCTGAAAACCGAATCCAGTAATTCAGAGTTGCCTTTGATGTTTAAATCTTCAGGTATATGAAGCTGGATGTCCATTTTAGCATGTTCCAGTTTTAACTCAAAATCATCCAGCATTTCATTCAATAGTTTGCCAATATCTACATTTTCAATGGGAAACAATTGTTGTGTTTCTTCCATTTTGGTTAGCACCGAAATGTCTTGAATTAAATTCGATAAGCGGTTGATTTGCACGCAGGATCGTTCAATGAACAGAATCTTTTTATCCTCGGGCATATCCGGATTGTCTTTAATGGTTTCTAAAAAGCCAGAAACAGCAGTAACAGGAGTTTTAAGCTCATGCGCAATGTTTAGCGTCATTTCTTGCTTAATGGTTTTTTCGTTTTCCGATTTGGTGATATCGTTAATCGAGATTTCGAAATTACAATCGGGGAAAACCACAACCTGGTACAAAAACATTTTATGGCCCACGGTAACTACATTTTTCGAGCTGATGATCTCAACATTAGGGATGTAGTTTTTCTCCAGTTTTTTAATGTTTGATTTAATGAAATCATTAATCTCTTTCAGTTCGGGCAGCTCGAATATCTCCTCGTAGTTATGCGTTGAAATGTTCGACAGGTAATTGATATAATCAATAAAATGACTGTTCCACAGAATTAAGTTCCTGTTTTTATCGAAAACTGCTACACCTTCCTGTGCAATCTGAAGGTGCATAATTAGCTTTTCCTTTTCTTTTACCAGGTCTTCCTTGGTTTTGCTTAACTTGTTGTAAATCTTTACAATTTGATGGCTGATTTCACCCAGTTCGGTTTTTCCAAAATTCTCATGTGGATCAATAGGTCGGTTTTTGGCAGCATTAATGGCAAATTTACGAAGCTTGGCAATGGAGTTACCAAAATGCTCGGTTGCATAAAGCAAGAATACAATGGTAACGCCAAACAAGGCGATTAGGAAATAGAAAAACAGCTTGTTGGCCTTTAAAAAAGAGACTACACTCTCGTTGTAGGGTAGTGCTGCCCTTACAAAGTGTGTGTAGTAATGCTTTGAATAATAATAATAGGTTTGTCCTGTTGATCCTGATAATCGGATGTTGCTTCCTTTGTTCGCATAAATCGACTTTTGAACTTCAGGTCGATTCGTGTGGTTATCTAGCCGATCCAAATTGTCAACATCAGAATCATAAACAACTTTGCCATCACGTAAAATAACGCTCAATCGTATATTATGGTCAGGCATTAAGCTTCTTAATGAATCAACTTCGAAAAATTCGTTTTTGGCAATTAAATCTTTCTGCCTGATTAACTCTTGAACCTGTTCGGTGTAGATATTCAGCGCATACTCCAATTTTTCTCTTCGGTAGGCAATTTCCTGGTTGTATTGGAAACCACCAATTAGCATGGAGAAAATCAACACAATCAAAAAGAAGTAAACAAATAAGCGTTTCTTGTATTTCGATCCAGAGTTAGGAAAGTTTGTTGTCATGTATAAAAACGAATTAATCTATTTTAAACGGGGATCAAAATAATATCCATACCCCGATTTGGTTTTAATTAAATTGTGATATTCTGCAATTTTTTTTCTGATTCGTCGTACATTCACATCAACCGTTCGATCGCCTACAGAGCTGTCGTCCTCCCAAATTTTATTCATGATTTCATCACGAGAGTAAATTCTTCCTGCATGGTTTAAGAGCAGGTGTAAAATCTCAAACTCTGTTTTGGTTAGGCCAACATCAATATTGTTAATCGTAACTTGTTTCGATGCTGGAATCAATCTCAAATTTTCGTATTCGAAAGCAGATTCGTTTTTCGATTCAGAGAATACACGTTTGCAAATTACATGAATTCTGGCAATAACTTCCTTTACGGAAAAAGGTTTTGCAACATAATCGTCAGCACCTGCTTTAAATCCAAGCAATTTGTCGGTTTCACTTCCTTTGGCAGTGATAAACAGTATGGGTTTATCTACCAAATCGGGATTACGACGAATTATTTTAGCCAATTCCAGACCTGAGATTTCTCCCATCATAATGTCTAACAGGAAGAAATCATAATTGCTCAAGTCCAGTTGTAGGGCCTGTTCTGAAGAAAAGGCTGTATCTGCCTGAAAACCTTCTTGTTCGAGGTTGTATTGCAGGATTTCGCACAAATCCTCTTCATCATCGACTACTAATATCTTTAAATCATTCATTTTTAGGAAATCTTTCCGGGTTTTTTTAAGGTTATTTTGGTATAGTATGATTTTGTTGTGAGTAGTTTATAAAATTACCTATCTCATAAATTAAAAAATCATTTCTACTTTACTCGAGCGGACTTGGTGGGCATTGGAAGGACAAGCTTCTTATCCACAGAAAACATTTTAGAGAGACGGGGAAGCTTCGTCCCGAAATAGAATTTGTAAGCATTTGGGAGCCAAATGCAACAAAATTCATAATCGGGAGAGAAGATCACCCCGCCGAACTTAATGTTTTCAAGTAGAAGTAGTTTGTGCTTACACGCCCTTCCCGAAGCTTCGGGATTGTTTACTTTCTCATCGATGGAGAAAGTAAAAGCCATGCGGCTTGAGCAAAGTTAAACTAAAGAATGATCGATTTAGTTACTCACTATATTTCATACAGAACTGTTTTTTTTAGTAAAGTGTTTAGTATTCAGATCTTGAAAGTTCCCAGAGAGATTTTAGGGTTTATTGCTTACTGATCACAGGTAATTGTTCACCGATTAATCTTCTTCAGATATGTCTTTGTGACGCAAATCGATTCCTCGTTGATAATAGATGGAAGCTTCGGCAATATTGGTAGCATTATCGGCAACTCTTTCAATGCTGCTTAAAATGTTTCCAAAGTTCAGCAAGTTGTACATGTCATTCTGGTCTACGCCTTCAGGAGTTTCTTTTTTCACCATTCGTTTCATAAGATCGTATCTCATTTCATCAACAAACTCATCATTTTTAATGGTCCAAATGGCATATTCCATATCACTGTCTTCGAATGAAATTAATGCTTTACGCACCATTTTTTCACTTATCGATAGCATGTTTAGTAATGAATCGCGATGTTTTTCAGGGATAAATGGTGGTTCCATATGTTCGATGTATCGCAATACATTATTGAGTTGGTCTCCTATGCGCTCCATAAATCCGATCATCCTAAAGTAGGAGACAAGCAATCGCAATTCACTTGCCATAGGCTGTTGCAATCCCATGGTTAGAATGATATTGTCGCTCATTTTAATCTCCAGATTGTCCAGTTTATCTTCATTGGATTTGAACTTTTCAATCCTTTTCGCATCGATGATATCCAGGCCATAGGATACAACTTCATCCATAATTTCAAATTGTTCCTGAAGGATTAGCTTCATTTTACTGAAATCGGAATGTAGCTTATCGAATTTTTTATCTTTTTTGATGGACATACTATGTTAATTATGAATTATGAGTTATGAATTATAAATTATGAATTGTAAATGAGTAAGCGTAATTGCTTATTCAAACTTTAAATAACAGAAAATCAACCAAATTTACCGGTTAGATATTCTTCGGTGCGTTTGTCTTTCGGCGTGGTAAACATTTGCTTGGTCTTGCCATATTCTACCAACTCTCCCAGGTACATAAACATTGAGTAGTCGGAGATACGTGCTGCCTGCGACATGTTGTGCGTTACCAATACGATGGTAAAGTCCTTCTTCAATTTCACCAGCAAGTCTTCAATTTTCGAAGTAGCAATAGGGTCAAGTGCCGACGTAGGTTCATCCAATAAAATAATGTCAGGAGTATAAGCCAGGGCACGTGCAATACACAATCTTTGCTGCTGACCACCTGATAAGAAAGTTCCTCGGTTGTGAAGTGCATCTTTTACCTCGTCCCAAAGTGCTACCTCTCGCAGTGATTTTTCAACGATTTCATCTTTTTCAGATCTTTTTAGCTTGATTCCATTCAGGTTAAAACCTGCAATTACATTGTCGTAAATGCTCATGGTTGGAAATGGGTTTGGACGTTGAAACACCATGCCAATCTTTCTTCTCAACTGAATAGGATTCAGTTCGTAGATGTTTTCATCACCCAAATAAACCCCACCTTTATTGTGAGTGTTGGGATACAATTCGTGCATGCGGTTAATGGCTCTTAAAAGCGTACTTTTCCCGCATCCCGAAGGCCCCATAATTGCTGTAATTTTGTTTTTCGCGATGCCAGCGGATACATTCTGTATTGCATACTTATCACCTCCGTATGAAACCGATAAATCATCGATTTTTAAAACAGGAGATTCAATCTTCTCAATAGGATTCTTTATCACGACGTTCTCTTTGTATTTTTGCTCTGTAGGCATTTGCTCTTGTTTTAGTATTGTACTTTCCATTTTCTCGCGATTGCTTTAGCTGATAAATTCAGACCTAAGATTAATAGTAAGAGGAATAAGGAGGCACTCCATATCATATTTACCAGGTTGGGATCGTTGTAAAATTCCCAAACCAAAAGAGGTACCGCACTCGAAGGTTCTGTAATATTGGTGTTGATAACCGTACTTCCCAAGGCTGTAAGCATAAGGGGAGCTGTTTCTCCTGCAATACGAGATATTCCCAGGATTACTCCGGTAAGGATGCCTGAAATACCAGTTGGTAAAATCACCTTAAGGATTACTTTGTGGTAAGGAACACCTAGAGACAGGGCGGCTTCTTTTAATGTTCCGGGAATCATTTTTAAGGTTTCTTCGGTTGAGCGGACGATAGATGGCAACATCATAATCGATAGGGCAACACTACCAGCCAAAGCAGAGAAACCGTTGGTTACCGGCTTTACAATCCAGATGTAGCCGATTACACCCAATACGATGGATGGTACACCCTGAAGCATATCCACAATAAACCGAACCAAGCCTGCAAATTTTCCTTCGGCATTTTCGGCCAAATAGGTTCCACAAATAATCCCGATTGGAATGGCAATTAATGAAGCCAATCCAACAATAATAAGCGTACCAACAATACCATTGGCAATACCACCCGGTATCACCTCGTTATTGGCAACTGCTATCATTGCTTCCATGGTATCAGGTGCTTCCTCGAAGAAAAAGCTGATGTTTAACTGGCGATATCCTTTAATTGCCAATTGGTATAGAATCAGGAACAATGGTACACCCGAAAGAAAGGCAAGGAAAATCATCGCATTGGTAAAGATTTTGTCTTTCAGCAAGCGCTGCTTCATCTTCCTGTCTGATATTTCTGTAGAGATATTCATTTCTTATCTTATATAATTGATGGCTAAGCCGATAATTTTTTCATGATTAATTTTCCGATATAATTTACGATACCGGTGATGACGAAAAGGATCAAGCCGATCTCAATCAAAGCAGTGTATTTTAACCCTTCAGCTTCGCCAAATTGGTTGGCTATCAAACTGGCCATGGTATTTCCCAAATCGAAAATTCCGGTTGGCATATTATTGGAGTTACCAATCAGCATGGTAACGGCCATGGTTTCGCCAATTGCTCTACCTAAGGCAAGTATGTACCCTGCAAATATTCCCGAACCTGCATTGGGAACAATTACGTTTCTAACCACTTCGTAGCGAGTTGCTCCAAGTGAGTAAGCAGCTTCTTTTAAACTACCTGGAACCATTGAGATTACTTCGGCACCAAGAGAAGAAGCGTATGGAATAATCATGATCGCCAGAATTACCGATGATGTGAATATTCCGAATCCTTGTGCATTAAGACCCAGTTCTGCAACCAAAGGTTTTAATGCGTAAAATCCCCACAATCCGTATACAACCGATGGAATACCAGCCAACAGATCAACTACCGATCTCAAAAAGGAAGGCAAGGCACCATCTTTAAAATATTCGCCTAAGAATAAGGAAATGGAAAAGGCGAAAGGAAATGTGATGATTAATGCCAGAATGGAGGTTAGGAGTGTACCGATAATAAATGGCAAAGCACCATAAGATTCACGTCCTTCTGTTGGATCCCATTCTGTAGAAAATAAAAATCCAAACCCAAACTCTTTAAAAGAAGGGATGGAGCCAACAAATAGTGTAGCAACAATTCCCAGGGCAATCAGCACCATAAGAACACCACTGCTAACTAATAAATATTTGAAGATTTTTTCGCTGTTCATAAGATTTGAACGATTCAGTGTAATAGAAGAACGAGCTTGTTTCAGCTAATAGTTTGGAGAACTAATTGTTAGATAAGTTGAGACAAGCTCGTTGCTTGACCGAAGTCAATTGTTTTATTTTAATGCTTTTCCGTTATAAGTTACCTTCCCAAGAACTGCTTTGGCTTTCGCTACTGCAGCTTCCGGAAGTGGAGCATAGTGTACTTTTGTAGTTTCTTTTTGAGCTTCAGGACTTACAACCCATTCAATCAATTTGATGGTTTGCGCCGCTTGATCAGCGCTTCTGTCGTTGTAGTTTTGCTCCTTGTAAAGAATTAACCAGGTAAAGCTGGAGATCGGATATCCATCAGCAGCATCGGTATTGGTTAAGCTTACACGAGTATCAGCTGGCATTTCACCTTTGGCAGATGCACTTACCGACTCAACAGATGGAAGAATAAAGTTACCTGATTTGTTCTGGATGCTTGCTATAGGAATACCCATTGCAAAAGCGTACTCAGATCCGATGTAACCAATGGCACCTTCAGTTTGACTGATCGTACCGGCAACACCAGGGTTGCCTTTAGCGCCAATACCAACAGGCCATTTTAAAGCTTTACCGGCACCAATTTGCTCTTTCCATTCAGCACTTACTTTGCTCATGTAATCGCTGAAGATAAAAGTAGTACCCGATCCGTCAGAACGATAAACCACTGTGATTTCCATGTCAGGAAGTTCTACATCAGGATTTACTGCTGCAATTTTAGCATCGTTCCACTTGTTGATTTTACCCATGAAAACACCTTCCATCAATTCTGGCGTGAATTTTAATTCTGGTTTTCCTGGTAGGTTGTAAGCAGCAACAACAGCACCCAAACATGTAGGAACGTGAAGTACTTCTGCTGGCATGTCGGCTAGCTTCTTGTCATTCAGGAATGCATCGCTTGCTCCAAAGTCAACGATTTTATCTTTTAAGCTTCGGATACCTCCACCTGAACCAATTCCACCATAGGTTACCAATAAACCTTTTTCTTTGGTGTAGCTCTTGAAAATTTTGTTGTAAAATGGTTGTGGGAAGGTAGCTCCGGCACCTGTTATTGTTTTAGCCTTTTTATTGCTTGCAGTTTTATCTTTACCAGCATTTCCGCAACTTGCCATTAAGGCAACAGCAATAACAGCAGTAAAAAGCAATTGAAATTTTTTCATTTTGGTTTAAATTTTAGTTTAAAAAACGATTGTTCTTAGATTTTTTAATATTTTAAAATCTTGTTTGATACATTACATAGTGTAAAAAAGAACTAACTTGTATCTTTTCACACTACAATGTTAAAACACTAATGTTACAGGAATATTACAGCAATGTTAACAAATCGTTACTAGTTGTAAGTATCAGAATATCAATGGTAAAAACTTGCGAAAATATTTTTAAGAAAGGATTTTTATTTAAGTTTCATTAATATTTTGTATCTGTTGTTATGGCATTTTTGATTTAAAATAATTGAGCTTATTACAGATAAAATAATGTAGAAAGTATGAAAAAGGATTTACAGGAAGTCGCCGATATCATTTCCAATTCAAAATCGATGATTGCTTTTACCGGGGCAGGAATATCGGTTGAAAGTGGAATACCACCTTTTAGAGGACCAGATGGATTGTGGAGCAGATACGATCCCCAATGTCTGGATTTGGATTATTTTCATTTGAATCCTGTTGAATCGTGGAAGGCCATAAAGTCGATCTTTTATGATTTTTTTGGAGAAGCAAAGTCCAATGGCGCTCACAAAGTGTTGGCACAGCTCGAGGAGAAAGGATTGCTAAAAGCTGTGGTAACTCAAAATATCGACAATTTGCATCAAGAGGCAGGTTCAAAAACGGTTTATGAATTTCATGGCAATTCACAGAAGTTGGTTTGTTTGCAATGTGGTAAGAGCTATGTGCCATCTGAGGTAAATTTGGATGAATTGCCACCCAAATGTGAGCAAGACAAGAAAATTCTGAAACCCGACTTTGTCTTTTTTGGAGAAGGGATTCCTGAAGCAGCCTATCGAAAATCATTGCAGGCAGCCAGAGATGCTGATGTGGTATTGGTAATAGGAACTACAGGTGAAGTAATGCCTGCTGCCATGATTCCTACCGAGGCCAAACGAAATGGAGCGGTGGTAATCGAAATCAATACCGAAGAATCGAACTATACAGATGGAATTACTGATTTTTTTCTTCAAGGAAAAGCAAGTGAAATTCTAGCCGAAATTTACAGTTTGATAAGATAGGGAATAGCTTGTAATGTCGTGTACTTGTGTGGTATAGAGGAATTGATTTCGATTTGAATTGTAATGAATACTGATACTCTATTGTTTTATGAGACATAAACAAAAGTAGATATCCCTGAAAATATTTTATATTTGTTAGCGATTTTGGTGTTTGGGCTCGTGTATGAGTGGGAACATCATCCTTAATCAAGAATATATTTTTAATAAAAATAGAATTTCACATGAAGTTATTAGAAGGAAAAACAGCGATTGTTACCGGTGCTTCTCGCGGTATTGGTAAAGCGGTTGCAATTGAATTTGCAAAACAAGGTTGTAATGTTGCTTTTACTGACTTGTTCTACAATGAACAAGCTATCGAAACTGAAAAAGAAATTGCTTCTTACGGTGTAAAAGCAAAAGGATATGCTTCTGACGCAAGTGACTTTGCTGATACTGATAAAGTAGTTGCTGAAATCGTAAAAGAATTTGGTGCTATCGACATCTTGGTAAACAATGCTGGTATTACTAAAGATACTTTATTAATGCGTATGACTGAAGAGCAGTGGGATGCAGTAATCAATGTGAACTTGAAATCTGTTTTCAACTTTACCAAAGCAGCTCAAAGAACCATGTTAAAGCAGCGTAGTGGTTCTATCATCAACATGAGTTCAGTAGTTGGTGTTAGCGGTAACGCTGGTCAGGCAAACTACTCAGCTTCTAAAGCTGGTATCATCGGATTTACAAAGTCTGTAGCAAAAGAGTTAGGTTCCAGAGGGATCCGTTCTAATGCAATTGCTCCAGGTTTCATCATTACTGAAATGACTGGTAAATTACCAGAAGATGTAGTAAAAGAGTGGGCAGGAAAAATTCCATTGAAACGTGGTGGTACACCAGAAGAAATTGCTCAAACATGTGTTTACTTAGGATCTGATTTGTCTTCGTACGTAACAGGTCAAACACTACACGTTTGTGGTGGTATGAACATGTAAGAAATATCATACATTATAGATATGAGCCATCTCAATTGAGATGGCTTTTTTTATGAAAGTTTTGAAAAGTTTGAATCGTGGAAAGGTAGAAAAGTTGAAAAACTCAATGGACAATACCATGATGTAGCAAGGCATCGTTATAATTCCACATTCAAACAATAACAAAATTACACTCTCGATAGCTATTGAGACCCGAAAACTTTTATTTCGCTTGGTGATTCGCTTTCATCAGGTAAGTTTTTGTTAATAGACGCAGATTTTTAGGATTTCAGATGATTGTTTATGATATGCTTCGTTGGATGATTGATAGTGGGTAATTATTTTAAATTATTATTACCAACCTTTAATTTGTTCTAGTGTCCAAAGTGGGCATTGTAAGGTTAAGCTGCTTAGACGTAGAAAAATTTTTAGTAATCCCGAAAGCTTTCCCTTAGGTTTGCATAGTCATGGTTAATACAACTGATTTTGTAGTTTAGTGGTGATTAACCAGTCAGCAGAAGTAAACTAA
>NZ_JANQCD010000039.1 GCF_026672275.1 Marinifilum sp. D737
GCCGATGTAGCTCAGCTGGCTAGAGCAGCTGATTTGTAATCAGCAGGTCGTGGGTTCGAGTCCCTCCATCGGCTCAAAAAAAAAGAATCGCTGTTGCGATTTGAACCAATACAAATCAAAGCTGATTTGTAATCAGTCCCGAAGATTCGGGATGGGTTCGAGTCCCTCCACCGACTTTTTTTTTATCTTACCAACTTTTATTTCGAATCAAATCGATACAAAATTATTTCACTTCTTATTTTATTATTTGTTTAAACCTGGCATGGCTTTGTTCTTCATAAGAATTTAGTGTATTTTCGTTTTCAACTTAAAAACAAACTAAAAATCGTAAAATGAAGTTTTTTATTGACACAGCTAATCTTGATCAGATTAAAGAAGCACAAGATTTAGGAGTTCTTGACGGCGTAACTACCAACCCTTCTCTTATGGCTAAAGAAGGAATCAAAGGAGAAAAAAACATCAAACAACACTATGTTGATATTTGCGATATAGTTGATGGTGATGTTAGTGCAGAGGTTATAGCAACTGATTTTGGCGGAATGATTTCTGAAGGAGAAGAATTGGCAGCATTACATCCTCAGATTGTGGTTAAAGTTCCTTGCACCAAGGATGGTATTAAAGCTGTAAAATACCTAAGCTCAAAAGGCATTCGTACAAATTGCACTTTAATTTTCTCGGTAGGACAAGCATTGCTAGCGGCAAAAGCTGGAGCAACTTATGTTTCTCCTTTCGTTGGAAGACTTGATGATATTTCAACCGATGGTATTGAATTAATTCGTCAAATTGCTGATATGAATAATTACTATGGATTTGAGACACAAGTTTTAGCTGCTTCCATTCGCCATACAATGCATATTATACAGTGTGTTGAAGCTGGAGCTGATGTAGCAACATGTCCATTAAATGCAATTACAGGTCTTTTAAAGCACCCTTTAACTGATAGAGGTTTAGAACAATTTTTAGCCGATTACAATAAATTGAACAGCTAATATAATTCAAATGAAATAATCAAGGGAGTGCAATAGCACTCCTTTCTTCTTTTATACATATTACAATTATATGCTTTGGACTGAAAATAAATAAGCTAGCATAGGACTGTGAATAGATAGAAACTTATATCTTTAAATCCCGAAATAATCCTTAACCACTACAAGATGCTTTTAAAATTGTATCCCGACAATCCCAATCACAGGGAGTTTCGGAAAATAGTTGATGTACTTAAAGATGGTGGAATAATTATTTATCCCACAGATACTGTGTATGCTATTGGGTGTGATATCACTAACAACAAAGCGATACAACGAATAGCCAAATTAAAAGGAACTACTGCCGAGAAAGGAAATTTTTCTCTTATCTGTAGTAACCTAAGTAATTTATCGGAGTATGCGAAAGTTGACAATTCTTCTTTTAAAATAATGAAGAAAAACTTACCAGGAGCCTTTACATTTATTCTTCCTGCAAGCAACAATGTCCCAAAATTATTTAAAAGCAAAAAGAAGACTGTAGGAATTAGGGTTCCTGATCATTACATCCCATTGCGAATTGTCGAAGAATTGGGAAATCCTATCATGACTACATCCATTCACGATCCAGATGAAGTAATTGAATACACTACTGATCCTGAATTAATCGATGAAAAGTATAAAAAAGATGTAGACTTGATAGTTGATGGAGGTTACGGAAACAATACAGCTTCAACAATTATAGATTGTACAAATGGAGACTTTGAAATTATAAGACCTGGAATTGGAGAGCTTATTTTTTAATTTGATAAGAAACAAAAATGCCGACAAGAATAATCTTATCGGCATTTTTTATACAAATCTATGAAATTATGCTACTTTTCCTGAAGACTTTAGTAAGCTTACTCTCAAAACGATATGACCTCCCGGTCTATTTCCAATAAATTCAGGATAATATCCAGCATTCTCAAAATCTGTTTTAACCAAACGTATCAATTCGGTTGCTACATTTTCAAAATGATGAGTTACCACCATTTTCCCTTTGCCAAAACTTTTTTCAAATTTCGTCAACACCTTATTTGACTCTTTTTTATACTTCTCAATTTCTTTTTCAATAAGATGATTATACTTTTCTATATTCTCCATGAGTTAAATTAAAGATTGTTTAAAATGTATAGATGATTCTATTTTGTAAATATAACGACAATATTTACGAAGTAAATTTTAAAATGTTATATTTTCATGATTAATATTTACTTTTTAATGATAAAAGAAAAACATTAATTGATTTACAACGTTCTATAATTCCTAACAATCACAGGTAATTTTCCTCCAATTTCTTTGCAACATTTTTTTTCAAAACTAAGGCAATTACCTAATTGAAATTTATCAATATGCAATTAGAGCGCATTACTGCAGAGTTTAACTCATGAACTTTTTCTGGCTTAAGGTGTTTTTAGGTTAGCTTGGATTCATTACAAATAGATGAATTAAACTAATTCTCATATTCATATAAATTAGCAAATAAAATTATTCCTTATGTCATTTTATCAATTTTATAAAGAGCAAATATTACATGCTAACATTGACGATGTTTGGGAGTATATTTCTTCACCAATCAATTTAAAAGAAATTACCCCCAAATACATGGGCTTCGATATTACTTCCGATTTAATGGATAACAAAATGTATCCAGGCATGATTATTAGCTACAAAGTAAGTCCTGTTTTAGGCATTAAAACCACTTGGGTAACAGAAATTACACAGGTACGTGACAAATCCTATTTTGTAGATGAACAGCGTGTTGGCCCCTATTCGATATGGCACCACCAACACATTATTGAACAAATGCCCAATGGGGTAATTATGAAGGACATTATATCCTATCGACCTCCTTTGGGATTTTTAGGAGCTATTGCAAATAGTCTATTTATAAAATCTAAGTTGAATGAAATATTCGAATATCGAAGAAAAGTTTTAGATCTTCGGTTTAATGCTTCCAAAATGAAGGAGAAAATAGCACCAACACAGTAAACAACTCTAATCTTCCCAACATCATCAGGAAAGCAAGGAACCATTTAGCCAAATCAGGCAAGTTGTGAAAATTTTCCATTGGACCAATTTCTCCAAAACCTGGTCCAATATTTCCTAATGTTGTAGCCACAGCACTAAAAGCAGAATAAATATCAGGAGTCCAGAAGGACATTAATACAGCCGACGACATGAAAATTAGAATATAGAAAACAAAGAAAGCCAAAATGTGAGTTACGATCTTTTGATCTACAACTTTCGAATTGTATCGAATCGGAATTACAGCATTGGGATGAACCAATCTTTTTAGTTCGTAAAAACTATTTTTAAACAGCAATAAAATACGAACCACCTTAACTCCCCCTCCAGTTGAACCGGCTGATCCGCCAACAAAGAACAAAACGAAAACTAGCATACCCAAAAATGGAGACCAAAGCAGGTAATCTGCCGTAGCATATCCTGTTGTTGTAATGATAGAAACTACAGTAAACAGTGCATCTCTGAATGCTTGTTCTCCAGTCACATTACCTGCAGCAATTAAACCAAGGGTTATTACAAAAGCAAAAAATAATACAACCAAGGTATAAAACCTAAACTCTTCATCTTTAAAAGCCTTTGTAAAACGTCCAGTTATCATACCATATGAAAGGGTAAAGTTGGTACCTGCCACAAACATGAAAAAGATAATTGTATATTGGATATATGGAGATGTATAAAATCCCACACTGGCCTGTTTAGTTGAATATCCACCTGTTGCCATAGTTGTTAATGAGTGATTTATGGCATCAAAAAAGCTCATTCCTCCTGCATACAAAAGAATTGTTTCTACTGCAGTAAAAAGCATGTACAATCCCCAAAGGTTTCTGGCTGTTTCTTTAATTCTTGGAGTAAGCTTATCTGGTGCAGGTCCGGGAACTTCTGCTACAAACAGCTCTCGCCCTCCAATACCTAAAGTAGGTAAAATGGCAAGGAACATAACAATAATTCCCATACCTCCCATCCATTGAGTTAACGATCTCCAAAACAAAATACCATGAGGCAACTCCTCAATATTATTCAATATAGATGAGCCTGTGGTAGTAAAACCCGACATGGTTTCAAAAAAAGCATCCGTTACCGAAGGTATTGCCCCACTAAATAAATAGGGCAAACAACCAAATATGGAAAACACAACCCAAACTAAACTTACAATGATATACCCTTCTCTTTTACCTAAATCTTTTTGTACACCTTTTGACAATAAATAACTGAAGGCTCCTACGGCAAAGCTTACTAATCCTGCTTTCAAAAAAGCAGTAGTGTCATCTCCCTGATAGAATAATGAAACCAATAATGAAATGAAAAGAAAGAAACTTTCGCCAACCAAAAGCTTCCCTAGTATATTTAATATAATTTTATATTTAATCACAGAATTTAGGTTGAGGTTTTAGCCAAAGATAAATGACTATTACTTGTTATAAAAATTTACTTATTGATTCTTCCAAAAAGCAGGTACAAATATAATTAATAAGGTAAATAACTCTAAACGTCCAAGCAACATTAAGAATGAAAGCACCCACTTTGATGCATCTGGCAGCATTGCAAAATTGTCAACTGGTCCAACTTTTCCTAAACCTGGACCAATTCCACCCATCGTAGTTGCCACTGCTCCCATGGATGATATGAAATCCAATCCTAAAAAAGCTAATACAATGGTACTTGCAAAAAATATAGTAAAATACATTACTACAAAAGCTTGTATCTTGAATATGATATCTTTTCCAATTGCCTCATTATTATAACGAACCGGTATTACTGCTGAGGGATGAATCATTCTTTTAAACTCCAAAAAACTATTTTTAAACAAAAGCAAATGACGAAGAATTTTCACTCCACCTGATGTAGATCCAACACAAGCTCCTGTAAACATTAAACCAAAAATAAGCATCCATAAGTAAGAAGGCCAGGCTGAATAATCGGCACTAACGAAACCAGTACTGGTAATAACCGAAACAACTTGAAAAAGTGCATCACGAAATGAATGCTCAAAAGGAGCATGATTTTTAAGAGTTAGGGTTAAGGTAATGATTGCTGTTATCAACAGAATTAATCCTAAATAAACTTTAAATTCCTGATTTTGAATAAACTTTTTTAGATTTCCCTTTATAGCAAAATAATGAAGCGTAAAGTTAACCCCTGACAAAAACATGAAAAAGATAATTACATATTGAATGTATGGCGAAAATCCCATAATGCTATCATTCTTAGTAGAAAAACCTCCTGATGCCAATGTTCCAAAAGAATGACAAACTGAATCAAAAAATCCCATGCCTCCCAACATCAAAAAGAGAATTTCCAATGCAATTAAAAGCATATAAATCCCCCATAGTCTTTTGGCTGTTTCTTTAATGCGTGGGTGAAGTTTATCAACAGTAACACCAGCTGCTTCAGCATTAAACATTGCCATTCCTCCAAAACCAAAAATTGGTAAAATGGCAACGGTTAAAACCAAAATACCCATTCCCCCAAGAAGATGAGTAAGTGATCTCCAAAATAAAATACCGTGTGGTAATGATTCAATATCAGTAATTACTGATGCACCTGTAGTAGTAAAACCTGATATTGTTTCAAAAAAAGCATTTGTATAAGAAGGAACATATGATCCGATCCAATATGGCAGTGCTCCAAATATCGAAAAAAACACCCAAACCAAACTGACTACAAGAAAAGCTTCACGCTTGTGAATCTCTTGCCTATGGTTTTTCGTTAATAGAAAAAGAATTCCTCCAACTACTAATGTAATAAATGCTGACTTTAAGAAACACCCAAAATCACCTTCACAATAGAAAAACGATATCAGTGCACAAAGAATCATAAATATTGATTCGATTAGAGCTAGCACCGACATTAAATAAAAAACAAATTTCAAATTCATAACACCAAGAAAAACCCATCTCTGGAAGAAGATGAGTTGTTAACTAAAAAAGAGCTTTTGTAAGCTCTTTTGATATCTTATTTAAAAAATTTCTCTACTTTTTTGATAGCTGAAGGTAAAGTAAATACAACCACTTTATCATCAGCTAAGATTTGAGTATCTCCAGTTGCAATAATACTATCATCATCGCGAATGATTCCTCCAATGTTGGCATCATCCGGAAAATCAATATCTTTTAATGCAGCTTTGGTTATTTTCGATCCTTTTTTCGCGGTAAGCTCCATCACCTCAGCATCCGAAACAGTAAGCCATTTACAATGCTGAACATCAGCATCCATGGTGAAACGATAAATATAACTTGCAGCTAGAAGCTTTTTGTTAATCATGGTTCCTACTCCAATATTATCGGCAAGATCAATATAATCGATATTTTCAACTTCGGCAATGGTTCTTCGAACTCCCATTTTCTTCGCAAGCAAACAAGCCAAAATATTGGTTTCCGAATTTCCTGTTACCGCCACAAAGGCATCCATTTTATGAATTCCTTCCTCTTTAAGCAATTCCTTATCTCGACCATCTCCATTAATCACCAATGCATCTTGCAAACTATCTGCTAGCTTTAAGCTTTTTTCCTTGTCAATTTCCAGAAGTTTCAGATTCATTTTACGTCCCAATTCCATGGCGGTTTTTTGTCCTATTCGACTTCCACCAAGAATCATAGCATTCTTCACTTCATACTTTTGTTTTCCGGCCAAAAGCATTACTTTTTCCATACTTTCAGGCTTACTGACAACAAAAACCAAATCTCCTCTTGAGAAACGATTATGCCCTCTTGGAATAATTGTTATATCCTCACGCTTGATTGCTACAGCACGAAAATCAACATCACTGGTCATTTCAGCCACTTCAGCCATGGTTTTATCCATTATAATAGACTTACTGCTGATCTTGATTCCGTATAACAGAAGTTTTCCGCCAGAGAATTCATACATCTGACGAGTACCTGAGCGAGACAAATAGCTTATCACCTCTTTTGCAGCCAATTTTTCAGGATAGATCAACTCATCGATCCCTAAACTTTGAAGGTATTCCTTATTCTCCGGAATTAAATACTCTTGATTATCAATACGTGCAATTGTTTTTATTGCTCCTAATTTCTTAGCAAGAATGGTAGAGGTAATATTGGTTGTTTCTGATTGCGTTACCGCAATAAATAAATCAGCCTTCTTAACACTTGCCTCTTTCAAATCCTTCAAAGAAGAACTAGACCCCACAATGGTTAATAAATCCAAATGGGAATCAACTTCTTTCAATTTTTCTTCATCCTGATCCAATAAAATTATATCATGATCCTGATGACTCAACATCTTCGCCAAATGAGTTCCAACAGCTCCTGCACCGGCAATAACAATCTTCATATCTTTATTCCGTTAACTAATATTTTTGGAAAAATTCGAGGCAAATTAACACAATATCGAGCAAATTCGATAATAAATCGTTAAAAAAAATTAAAAAGCCAAGCTCTCTAAATTACCAAATCAGAATCTAAAATCAAAGGCATTAATTAAATACTATATTTTTGTACACCAATACAATTAATCCGAAGACAAATCAACAACAAAAGCTCCTCTCTCCTTTATAACAAATAAATTACACATGCTATCTACATTAGCACTGTGCAATCGTTGTAAATCATTTTTATATACAGATCCATCAATAACTATTGCAGAATTTATCTGATTTTTTGTTAAGAATTCTGTTTTTTTTAATCCTGATTTTCTTATTAGGATAATATCTGGATCAAGACGAGTTAATAGATCCAAAGAGAAATCATTATTCTTTTGAAGAATTAATAATTTACTACCTGCAAATTCTCTAAAGTCTACGTCTTGTATTGTATCAGTTTTGAGTTTATCCAGGTGATTTTGAACTTGATAATTATTCGCCAAGAACTTCTGTTTTGAAATTTCCATATCTCTATCACACAAATAACTAACCTGATTTCCACTCCTAAATGCTATTAATGCATTCCTTCCCGCATTAAAAACGATCAATTCCTGTTTTTTAGGTTGAAAATGTTTTAAAAGTTCTGGTATCTGAAAAGAGATAAGCAGAATCATAAAACCATAAACAGCCATTTTTCTGCGTAAAATCACAATAAAAATCAAGCTAATAATTAAAGCATATAACAATACAACTTGAAATGAAGAAAAACTAAGCGAATGAATAACGGCTCCTGGCAATTCCTGTATCCAAACAATAATTTGGTTCAATATTTTAATTAAGTACTGAAGAATCCACCCAAGTATATTTGATAGTATTTCTACCTGAGAGAATATTAGCAACAGTGCAGACAGGTAAATTAGTATACCTGCCATTAAGATTACCACGTAACCTGATAATAGAAAATAGGAAGGAAACTGATTAAAATAGTAAATGGTTAATGGAAAGGTAGCAATTTGTGCTGCAAGGGCAACCGTAGTTAATTGCCACAACTTATTCAGAATAGGATTTCGTATAAAAAGTAACTTGTCAAATTGGGGTTGTAAGAATACGATTCCTGCAACTGCTAAGTATGAGAATTGAAATCCAACAGTGAAAATCAAGTAAGGATTATAAAGCAATAGAAAAAAGGCCGATGCGGCAAGAGAATTAAAAACTCCTCCCTTACGTTTCATTGCCTCGCCAACAACAATGAAACTAAACATGCACGCTGCCCTCATAACTGAAGGTGACAAGCCTGTTATTAAGGCATACAGCCAAAGAATGATTAAGAGAAGTACAGTGCGAATCCATCGTCCATATTTTATTTTTAGCAAGAAACTTAAGAGGTAACTCATAACCAAATAAATGATCCCTACGTGTAATCCAGATACTGCTAAAACATGCATAGCTCCTGCATCGGCCCATGCTTTCCTTACTTCAGGGTCGAGGCTTGTTTTATACCCCAAGGTAAGAGCCGCCAAAATATCGAAACTTTCATTTGTAATTCCGTTATCGCGATATATTTGCAAAAGCTGGTCACGCCATTTCCAAGCTAATACACGAATGTTCATTTGATGATCAATGGGAAGCTTAAGCCAATTTGTGCTGTTTACATAGGATGAATATAAAATATGACGAGTTTTCAAATAGCCCGAGTAATCAAATTCATTTGGGTTTCCCGCATTTTTAACACGCTCCACATTAGAATTAATTAATAATCGATCACCAATATTCAATTGGTTTACCAGGCTGTCCTTTTTAAAGTATAAAATGATATTAGCAGTCTCTTTGGTAGTCCGATTTTTATCTACAGATTCAGTAATTCTTGCAACACACGAAAATGTATTCGCTTTTTCAACGGGGTTTTCAATTAATTTTAACTGGTAAGCTTCACATGAGTCTACTTCACTCAAAAACATGCTTTCCTGAACAACTTGAGTTCTAAAAACTCCTAAACTTGTAAATAAGATGATCACTATTAAACCAAAGGCAGGTCTTATTTTATATGACTTCTTTAATTTGGGAACCATCACAAACAGAAGCATTAAAACCACACCTAAGAAAAGCAGAATAAGAGTCAACTTATTGGAGACATCAAACCGTTCAGCTATAAAAATCCCAACTATCAGGAAAAATAGAACTCTCAGAAAAGGATATTGTCGTAGTAGTTCCCGTAAATCCATATTTACACATTTTATGCTCAATTGAATTTAAGAATTCCTACTCTAAAAAAAAAGTCCTTGCTAAAAAACAAGGACTTATCTAACTATAAACCTGAACTCAGGTTATTATACAGAGTGCTTTCGCACATTAATTGTCTTTATCTAAAGCTAAATGCTATACCTCCGGTTATTGTATTGTATTCCTGAATGGTATAATCACCAAATATCTTAAAGAAACCTAGGTTTAATCTGGTACCAAGCGTTGCGCGAACACCGCTGGCATCAAAATCAACTGATACTGGATCTACAACAGTTTCCTTTTTAGTTTCACCTGTACCTTCCAAAGTATATTCTAAATCGTAAGAACCTTTGATGTCCACATCCATTTTCGCAGTGTTATAACCTACTGCTCCATAAAATTCAATCAATTTTAAATTTACCGATGCAATGGCTTGAAATGTATACGCATTGGTTTTGAATTCCATCATCTGCCCCGAACCATTTAATCCAGAATTTTCCTGAATATCATACTCTGCTGTTAATTGTGTGTATGCAATTAAAGCTGAGATATCAACTGGAGTTTTATCAATCTTCAACATTTTAGATAAGCTTTTTTGAAGACCAATACCAAACATTCCAACTTCCAAATCGGAAGATCCTACTTTAGGTAAGTATCGTACTTTTAAATCTGAATTAATTCCTGGAATACCAATACCGACCTGCAATGTAGCAGATGGAACAGCATTCATTGGTAAATCATCACCAATACCATCTGGCATGGTAAAATTTGTCAACTTAAAATCTCCCATATCGGTTTCAATTCTAGCTGCAAGAGTTGTATTGTTTTCTCCTCCCATCAGGGTTTGAATTTCTGAAGATCCACTTAGCAAAGTAATATTTGAATAATCACTTTCTACAAACTGAAACACCTCATCAGAGCTTGGCACCTGCGCCAAATTAGCAACCAAAGTAATGTCGAAACCTAATTTTTTGTGAGTTCTGGCTGTTGAATACCAACCATTGTTCAATCCATACATAAAGCCTTTAGATACTGGATTTACGTATTTTTCGGTCAACTTCGAAGCATCCTCTGTTCCTGCTAACAGAAACTGTTCGATATCCTGCGATTTGCCCAGAAATGGTGCAAATAAAATAAGTAGTAGAATCAATTTTTTCATAGTATATAGATTTTAATTAGTGGTTTAAACAATATCTGCTAATACGGAACAATGTGAAAATTGTTTAAATATTATTAATAACATCACAGTTTATCAGTTTATAAAAACTGATATAAGTCTATCAATTAAGCCGAATGAGCATTAAAAAACCCTACCGAATTGGTAGGGTGATAATTTATCTTGGAAGTGTAAATTTATATTTTGCTTTAAACTTTCCTTTCGATATACCAGCAAGTTTTCCTCTTAAAAGTCGCTTCTTAATTGGAGCACAATGATCGGTAAACATGATTCCTTCCAGATGATCATATTCGTGTTGAATTACTCTGGCAGCATATCCCGAATACTCTTCCTCATGAAATTCCCAATTTTCATCATAGTATTCAATTTTAATGGATTCCGGACGTTTCACATCTTCATTCAAGCCTGGAATACTCAAACATCCTTCCGACATGGTCCATTCTTCACCAGTACGTTCGGTTATTTTTGCATTAATGAACATCTTTTTAAAACCTTCCAATTCAGGTTCTTCTTCCGCAAAAGTTGAACAATCAATCACAAACATTCTAATTGATCTCCCTACTTGTGGTGCTGCAAGACCTACACCATCAGCAAAATACATGGTTTGCCACATATCTGCTTTAAATTTTTCCAAATCAGGATAATCCTTGTCAATATCTTTGGCAACCTTTCTTAAAACAGGATGGCCATAAATCGTAATCGGTAATATCATTTTTATAATCTTATTTACGCTACAAACAATCTAAAACATGTTTCGTTTGGTTTCCATGTACGATTGTAAAATTATTGTGGCACTCACCTTATCAATCATAGCTTTATCCTGACGTTGTTTCTTTTTTAAACCTCCATCAATCATAGTTTGAAAAGCTATTTTTGAAGTAAATCGCTCATCCACCATTTCTATGGGAATATCTGGAAATTTCTTCTTTAACTTCCCTAAGAATGGTTTCAAATACTTCATCGATTCACTATCCTCATTGTTCAACTGCTTTGGATAACCAACAACGAAAAGCTCTACCTCTTCATTTATCATGTATTTTTCCAAATAGTCAAGCAAATCCTTGGCAGACACAGTATCTAATCCATTTGCTATTATTTGCATAGGATCGGTTACTGCCAAACCAACTCTTTTTCTTCCGTAATCAATTGCTAAAATTCGTGCCAACAGATATTATTTATAATAATTTTGAATTGCAAAGATATAAAATCCATTCAGAATTTTATCTGTTCGACAAGATTTGGTGGTATTATTAAAGGATAGGCTTATTTACTCTCTAATTGGAAGATATCATTTAATTCCTGTACCATTTCGACTCTATCTAACTGCAGAGCACAAAATGTATTGTACACAGAAACAAAACAATTATTTCCAAGAATTAATCCTTTCTTCCGAATTTCTTCAGTAATGGTGCCATTTAAAAGTGGAGTTTCACTTATAAGTATAGGAATAATATCAACTTCGTTCTTGTGAATTATATATAAACCAGGACGATTTTTAATCTCATCCAAGTTTGAAAAAGGTCCTCGAAACGAAAAGCGTCCAATTTGAATAGTCATATCCGTTCTTGTTTAAACAAAAAAATCAGGAAAACTCCTGATTTTGAAAGTAAGAATAATTACTTAAACAACTCGTATAAGAGACAACATTTTTAGAATAATATTCCCAAATGAATACTCAGCCGATTAAATTCCTCCCGTAAAATCTCTTTATCATTGGTGTAATCATTATACCAAGTGAGTTTATTTTTCTGGTATCGATAACCCAATCCCAGGCTAAAACTTGTGCTTCCTTTTCCACTAAAAATAACACCTATTCCCGGATTTATTAACCAGGCACCTTTATTGTCTATCTCTTCATCATTGTTGTAGTAATAATTTGTATTTTCTCTATTTTCAAGTGCAAAAGAATAACCTGACTGACAAAACAGATATGTATTAAATCCTTTAATTTTATAATGGTAGCGAATATCTGTAAATAAAGGAATTTGGGTTTCTTCAAAGGTTTCTAAACCAACACCGCCTCCCAATGATATGCCATTTTTAAAGAGGTAATTTGCCGAACACATCAAACTAAAAGGAGCCTCGTTTTCATTCCCATTACTGCCAAGTAAAACTCCAAATTTAGCGTCAACAAAAACTTTTTGATCTCTAATGGTAAGACTGTCTTGTTTAAACTTTGGCATCCTTTTCCTTTCGTACCTTATTTCAGCAATGTCTTCCATATCAAATTTCCAGAAATTTTTATCCAGTGTTTTCAATTCAAGAAATTTACCGGGAACCTGTCTTACAATAGTTCCTTTTAATACATTGCCATTCTTGAGTTGGACAACATCAATTTTTTTTTGTGCACTTACCTGAGTGCTTAGTAAAATAACAAATACAAACGAAAAGATCGGTTTTAACAATGGGCTTATAGTCTTCATAATTCTTCATATTGTTTCTCTTTTGATGGAACAAATCAAATTTGGTTGCGTCGCACTACCATTTAATTTTCAAAAACTTACACGCAACCTATATGATCCGCATGCATCTATAGGTTATATTGAAAAAGTTAAAATCTAATCCCTAAATCCAATTGATATGAAAACAATAATCAAAACTTCATTGATACTATTCATAGGTGTATGCTTGTTCTCATGCGATGATGACATTTCCCATGAGTATACCATTAATGAACCGGTATATATGAGTACCGCAGATTTTAAAAATGCAGTAAAATCGGAAAGTTCAAGAAATATGAAAGAAACAGGTAAAATATATTTCTATGGAGATTATATATTGATAAATGAAAAATTCCAGGGCATCCATGTAATCAATAACTCCGATCCTTCCAATCCGGTTACAGAAAAGTTTATTACCATACCCGGAAATATTGATATGGCAATAAAGGACAATATGCTATATGCCGATTCTTACACCGATTTGGTGGTTATCGATATTAGTAATATCGATCAGGTAACAGAAAGTAACCGGTTTGACGATGTATTCTTTTACAGTTTGCCGCCAACAAACAATAATTACAGGTATGGTGATATCGATCCTAAAAATGGCATTGTAATTGGTTGGGAAGTAAAGCGTACCAGCGAAAAATACCAGGAACCAAGGTATTACCCAATGTACGATTACATGACAAACTCAGCGGCTGAAGCCAGTTCGAAAACCAATGGTTCAAATATTGGTAAAGCTGGTTCCATGGCTCGATTCATGATTCAGGGAAATACCTTATATACCCTAAAATCGTCATATGCTTTAAATATCTACGACATAGCAAACACAAACGAAGCAATGTTTAGTGGAAGTTTAAATTTAGGATGGGGAATTGAAACTGTTTTTGCATACAACAATCATCTTTTCTTTGGTGCCAACCAGGGAATGTATATCTACGATATCAGCAATCCATTTGCACCCGAATATGTATCGGAATATTCTCATTTTAAGAGTTGTGATCCTGTTGTGGTGGATGATGAGTATGCCTATATCACTTTACGAGCAGGAAACTGGTGTGGGCAGAATACCAGTCAGCTTGATGTTGTTGACATTAGCGATTTAAGTACTCCAAGTCTTCTAAAATCGTATTCAATGAAAAATCCATATGGATTAGGAATTGATGGTGACTTACTTTTTGTATGCGATGGGACAGCAGGTTTAAAAATCTACGACAAATCTGATCCATTAAACATTGCCGCAAATCACCTAAGTACATTTACCGATTTAACTCCTTACGATGTAATTCCATTGGGAAATATCCTGGTAGTAATTTCTCCGGAAGGATTACTCCAATACGATTATACTGACATTAACAACATTCAATTGATTAGCACGATCAAAGTTCAAGGCAAAAAGTAAGAATCAATAAAGGCTGCCTCAGTTGAAGCAGCCTTTATTGATTCTTACTTTTTATAGGAAAAACCATAAAACAGAAGGAATAATTACACCAAGTAGAGCCAATTTCCAACCTCGTTTTTTAAAGCCATTTCTTCCTTTGGTGATTACCAATCCTGTTATACAGATCAACAATACACAAATGGCAAAAATATCTGAATACCAAACCCAAGCATCACTTGCCGATTTGTGTAAATCGACCATTTGCCCTAAGATTGGACGTGTTCTGAAACTTTCAATCTGACCTTCGCCTGTAAATGGATTGATATAAGCATAAGCATTGTCGAAATAGAGATTATATCCACCTCTTCTCCATGCCGTTCCATTCAACTTTAACTCAATGCCTTGAGTTTTTAGAGCTTTTTGAAAAAACTCATCCGAAATAGCATTTTTATCTTTGGGCAAATCAAATTTTACATCCACGGCATCATATACATAGTCACGCGGATCCCAGGAATGACGATGATTTAAAGCAATCCCAGAAATTGAAAATGCCATTAATAGTCCTGCATAGAAGTAAGAGAAATCTCGGTGCCAGTTTCGAAGTTTCAGATTCCAGTTCATATTTTAAATCCTTTTATAAATTTTTATGGCTACAAAGAAAGAAAAAAGTACTCTATTCTAAATCACATGATATTGGGATTTTTAATTCAAATGCAAAGAGGCTAAACTTCCTACCAATTATAATCAGCGAAAATCATAATTATCATACTCGATCTGCGTCTAGATATCAAAAAAGGCCACCTCAAAAGAGGCAGCCTTCTATATATAAATCGATATTTCTATCAGATTATCTCAAGTTTGCTTGAGCAGCAGCTTGCCTTCTGCTAAATAATCTGGCAATGCCGATGGATATTTTAAAATGAATCGCAAACAAAGTGAAGCGACTCATTATTAAAATACATATCGGTATAAGCGTGCGATTGGCACACGGAAAGGAGAACATGATACGTAATCCAATCCTGTTCTGTGACAGAACTCAACTGATGATGGCTCACCCAACAATGGTTGCGCTCACCACAGATACCTACTGTCAGTCATAAATTTCATTTTACCACTCAAGCCGTTTGGCTTTTACTTTTCTCCTTTGATGAGAAAAGTAAACAAAAGAATCAAGTCAATCCGATACTGTTCGGTTCTCCGAATCAACTGTGTGACTCGAATCGCGTCGGATCGACAGCTCCCGTTCGAAATTAATTACAGACGAAGTAATACATTAAAAAAGGCCACCTCAAAAGAGGCAGCCTTCTATATATTAAATCGATATTTCTATCAGATTATCTCAAGTTTGCTTGAGCAGCAGCTAAACGTGCGATTGGCACACGGAAAGGAGAACATGATACGTAATCCAATCCTGTTCTGTGACAGAACTCAACTGATGATGGCTCACCACCGTGCTCACCACAGATACCTAATTTAAGATCAGAACGAGTTGCACGACCTTTGTTAGCACCCATTTCAACCAATTGACCAACACCTGATTGATCAAGAACCTGGAATGGATCTTGCTTCAAGATACCTTTCTCGATGTAGATTGGTAAGAATTTACCAGCATCGTCACGTGAGTAACCGAATGCCATCTGAGTAAGGTCATTTGTACCGAATGAGAAGAATTCAGCTACTTCTGCAATTTCGTTAGCAGTTAATGCAGCACGAGGAATCTCGATCATAGTACCTACCATGTAATCAACTTCAACTCCTTTTTCTTCGAATACTACTTTCGCAGTTGAACGGATGATTTCTTCCTGCATCTTCAACTCTTTGATAGTACCGATCAATGGAACCATGATTTCTGGTTTTGGATCAAGACCTTCTTTCTTCAAGTCACAAGCAGCTTCGATAATAGCGCGAGCCTGCATTTCAGTAATTTCTGGGTAAGTGTTACCTAGACGACAACCTCTGTGACCTAACATTGGGTTGAATTCGTGAAGAGATTCAACTTTTTCTTTAATCACTTTTACGTCGATACCAGTAATCTCAGCCATTTCTTTCTGAGAAGCATCATCGTTTGGAGTAAACTCGTGCAATGGTGGATCTAGTAAACGAATAGTTACTCCGAATCCGTCCATAGCCTTCAAAATTCCGTAGAAGTCTTCACGCTGGATAGGTAATAATTTAGCCAATGCTTCTTTACGACCTTCAACATCTTCAGCAAGAATCATCTCACGCATCTTCCAGATACGATCTCCTTCGAAGAACATGTGCTCAGTACGAGTAAGACCGATACCTTTAGCACCGAAGTTACGAGCTGTTTGAGCATCTGCTGGAGTATCAGCATTAGTTCTAACATACATACGAGTGTTAGCTTCTGCAAGATCCATGATCTTACCGAAATCACCATCTAATGAAGGAGTGATAGTAGCTACTTCACCTTCGTAAACAACACCAGTAGAACCGTTCAATGAGATGAAATCACCTTCTTTGTACTCAACTCCGTTAATTGTCATTACTTTACCAGAAACAACAAGACCAGCAGCAGAAGAGATACAACATTTACCCATACCACGAGCAACTACAGCCGCGTGAGAAGTCATACCACCACGTTCAGTTAAGATACCAACAGCAGCGTTCATACCTTTCAAGTCTTCAGGAGAAGTTTCACGACGTACCAAGATTACTTTTTTACCATCTTCAGCCCAAGTTTCAGCATCCTCAGCTGAGAATACGATCTGACCTGTAGCAGCACCTGGAGAAGCTGGCAAACCTTTAGAAAGTTCTTTTGCAGAAGCAAGAGCAGCAGTATCAAATACTGGGTGCAATAACTCATCTAATTTGTTTGGTTCCTGACGTAATAAAGCAGTCTTCGCATCGAAGTAACCTTGCTCCATCATATCAACAGCAATCTTAACCATAGCAGCAGCAGTACGCTTACCGTTACGAGTTTGCAACATCCAAAGTTTACCATCCTGAATGGTGAACTCCATATCCTGCATATCTTTATAGTGATCTTCTAATTTTTGCTGAACAGCATCTAGTTCTTTGTAAAGCTCAGGCATAGCTTCTTCTAATGAAGCAAAGTTAGCAGCACGGTCAGCTTCAGAAGTACCGTTACGCTCAGCCCAACGCTTAGAACCAATAGTAGTAATTTCAAGTGGAGTACGAACACCAGCAACAACGTCTTCACCCTGTGCGTTGATCAAGTACTCACCATTGAATAAATCTTCACCAGTAGCAGCATCACGAGAGAAACATACACCTGTAGCAGAAGTTTCACCCATGTTACCATATACCATAGCCTGAACGTTTACAGCAGTTCCCCACTCCTCTGGAATGTTCTCCATACGACGGTAAAGAATTGCTCTTTCAGTATTCCATGAATCGAATACAGCGCAAACAGATCCCCAAAGCTGATCCCATGGATTAGTTGGGAAATCTTTTCCAGCCTTAGCTCTAACTACAGCTTTAAATTCTTCAACAACTGCTTTCAAATCTTCAACAGTCATATCAGCATCAGAAGCGTAACCATTAGCTTCTTTTACTTTATCTAAAACTTGCTCGAATGGACAGTGCTCACCTTCTTCAGCTTCAACACCCATTACTACGTCACCGTACATCTGGATGAAACGACGATATGAATCGTAAGCAAATTTTTCGTTTCCTGATTTTTCAGCAATAACTTTTACTGTCTCATCATTCATACCCAAGTTCAAAACAGTATTCATCATACCTGGCATAGAAACACGAGCACCAGAACGAACAGATAACAACAATGGGAAAGAACCATCGTTAGAATCAAATTTAGCGTTCATTGCTTTTTCTGTTTCAATAACAGCAGCCTCAACCTGACCTTTAATCATTTCTACAACAGCATCTTTTCCTTGCTTGTTGTATTCAGTACAAACTTCAGTAGTGATAGTGAAACCTGCTGGCACAGGAACACCGATTAGGTTCATTTCTGCAAGGTTAGCACCTTTTCCTCCAAGCAGATTTTTCATATCTGCTTTACCTTCGGCCTTACCGTCACCAAAAGTATAAACGTACTTAGTACTCATAATTATCGCTTTTTAGTTTTAAACGTTAAAGTCCCAAACAACAGGATCCTTAACAACAATTATATTATTAGCTTCTATTTATTTAAAACAATAAATTTAAAGGGATTAAGCATGATTTTTGTCATGCGAAAATACGCACACAAAAGTAGTTTTCTTTTTTTAATTTTAAAAATATAATTGCGTCATTTCGGATGCTTTTCTGTAGTTTTTTTTTGTGCACGTACACTTTTCTTTTTCAAACGTTTGCGAAAAATTAAACATTCGTTTTCAATGCATATATTTCAAAAAAAAGTCTGTCTTTCGACAGACTTTTATGTTTAAAAATCGCTCATTTTATCTCATTAGATTTTTATTAATAACTTCTTCAGGATGCAAAAGAAAATCAAGATATTGAGCTCTATAATAAACATCCGAAGCTTTTAATTCTTTATCAGATAATTTGCCTCTAAATTCATCAACAGACTTGTATCCTTTCTTATCCATCCACTCTTCAAGTTCATACAATACCTTTTCAATAACTGCTGGAGTATTTTTATACAAAGAGCTAACCATTTGGACTGTTTTTGCTCCACTTAAAAGCATTTGCAGCACATCTGTAGATCCATAAATACCGTTGGCTCCACACAAATCTCCCATAACTTTACCATGCGTAAGACCAACATATCTTAAACCTAGTTTAAAATCTCCCGGATTACTTAGGTTAAAATTGGTAACATGAGCTTCTGTTTCAATATCTATTTCTGGTTGGAACAGACGATTGAATAAAATGAAAGCTGAAGCACCAGCTTTATCTAACCTTTGAACAAAATTTAGGATGTTGGTGTAGTATGGGCTCAACTTTATTGAAAATGGAATAGAAAGTCTTTCTTTTAGAGTCTCTATAATTTTAACTTTTTCGTCTTCCATTTGCTCTGCAGTTTTTTCCCCATCAATTGGCATTTGGTAAAAGTTTAGCTCTAAGGCATCCACTCCAACATCTTCCAATTCTTTGGCATACTCGAACCAGGTAACATCGTACAAACAATTTAAACTTGCAATTACAGGAATATTTACATTCTCTTTTACTTCTTTTAGTTTAAGCAGATGAGCTTTAGGACCCGCATGTTCCAAGGCTGGAAAAAGTGAAGTCATTTCGGCATTACGATGTGCATACTCGTCTAACTCATCAGAAAGTTGTGCACGTTCCATAATAATCTGCTCTTCGAATAGAGATTTATACACAATAGCAGCTGCTCCTGCCTCTTCAAGATCTTTAGCTCCCTCAACGGTAGCCGAAAGGGTACATGCCCCTACTATAATGGGATTTTTTAAATTTAATCCCATGAATTCAACGTTTAAATTTGCCATATGATTTTGGATTAAAAATTTATTCGGTATAAATAAATATAAGAAATGAACTTGATAATTTCAACTCTATTTTCATTTTCAACAGCTTGAATATCAAAATAAATCACACACCCCTCTAAATACAAGACATACAAGTCTTATATTTTTTTTAATAAAGAAGGGCAGAATAGTAAGATCCACCAACTTACCATTCTGCCTTTCCGATCCGGAGCTATGCTTAAGGATCACTACAAATAACAATTATCACAATCTTTGGTTTACGAATCGCTAAGAATAATTAGGTATCCCATTTTTGGATGTGCAGAACATTGATAGTACAAAGTATCAGGATGATTTGAGTTTGGTGTAAAGCTCAATGTCCCGGTTTGGGTTTTGCTTCCTGTTACACCATTGCTTACTTCTCCTGCTCCTACTCCTGTATCATCTGTACTAATATAAAAAGGGTGAGTGGGCGTATTGATATCAAAAACGTATTTAGTACCACGAGTCAAATTCAATTGAGCTCCTTCAGTACCATTAATAGTATATCCAATTAAGCTTCCCTCTTCAAACCATGGATGATTTGAAGTTTTGGTAACGGTTCTTACCGTAAAATCTATCATTGGATCTGGATCTGGATCAAGATCCGGATTTGGCATCATTCCTCCACCATCACTATCACTACTGCCACCGCATGAATATATCATTAGCAGAATAAACCCAAATAAAATATATCGCAACTTTTTCATAACACTCCTAAATTAATGTCAAGAAAAAAGTTACGACAATCAGTATTTTTAAACTGTCATTTGTACGACATATTAAACGAAAAAAGAGGCCCTAAAAAGAGCCTCTTTCTATATAATTAGATTAAAAACTTATGCAAGTTCTTTTTCTTCTTCAGAATAATCTAATGAAGCTTGACGCTTGTAAGCTTTATATCTCCACTTCGCATTCTCTTCAGCAGCTACGAATAATTCCTTAGCTTCTTCTGGGAATGATTTCTGCAAAGAAGTATAACGTACCTCACCTAATAAGAAATCCTGGAAGTTTTCCCACTTAGGTTCTTTTGAATCAAGAACGAATGGGTTCTTACCTTCTGCTTCCAACATAGGGTTGTTACGATACAAGTGCCAGTATCCAGCTTCAACAGCTTTTTTCTCTTCAGCTTGTGATTTACCCATAGATGCTTTCAATCCGTGAGAAATACAAGGAGAATAAGCGATGATCAATGATGGTCCTGGATAAGCTTCAGCTTCTTTCAATGCTTTGTAGTATTGAGCCTGGTTTGCACCCATTGCTACCTGAGCTACATAAACATATCCGTAAGACATTGCAATCATACCAAGGTCTTTCTTTCTGATACGCTTACCAGCAGCAGCAAATTTAGCTACAGCACCAACTGGAGTTGATTTAGAAGCCTGTCCACCAGTGTTAGAGTAAATCTCAGTATCCATTACCAATACATTAACATCTTCACCAGAAGCCAATACGTGATCCAAACCACCGAAACCTATATCATAAGCCCAACCGTCACCACCGAAGATCCAGATAGACTTCTTCACTAAGTATTGTTTCAAGTTCAAGATTTCCTTAGCAACTTCGTGAGTTTCGTTAGCTAAAGCAGCTTCAACTTTTGGAGAAGCAACTTCTGAAGCATCAGCATTATCTTTTCCTTCTAACCACTCAGCAAATGCAGCTTTAGTTGCATCATTAACAGCATCCATGTTCTCTTCCATGCGTTGAGCAATACGAGCACGCATTTTGTTAACACCTTCTGCCATACCGTAACCATACTCAGCGTTATCTTCGAATAGAGAGTTAGCCCAAGCTGGACCTTTACCGCTCTTATCGTTCTTACAATATGGAGTAGATGGAGCAGAACCACCGTAGATAGAAGAACAACCAGTAGCATTAGCTACAATCATTCTCTCACCGTACAATTGAGTGATTAATTTGATGTATGGAGTTTCACCACAACCAGCACAAGCTCCAGAGAACTCGAATAATGGCTGAGCGAACTGTGAGTTTTTCACGTTGTTCTTAGGAAGAAGCTCTTTGTATCCCACCTTTTCATCCATATAGTGCCATCTCTCTTTCTCAGCATCTTGAGTTTCAAGGTGCTTCATTTCAAGAGCCTTAGCTTTAGGAGCTGGACAAACATCAACACAGTTACCACAACCTGTACAATCCAGAGGAGCAACCTGAATACGGAAGCTTAATCCTTTAAGATCTTTACCAGTAGCTGGCTTAACAGCAGTTCCAGCAGGAGCAGCAGCAACTTCTTCTTCTGTTAACAAGAATGGACGAATAGCAGCATGAGGACAAACGTAAGCACACTGGTTACACTGAATACAAGTTTCTTCTTTCCATTCAGGAACGCTAACTGCGATACCACGTTTTTCAAATTTAGTTGTACCAGCTGGGAAAGTACCATCTTCTCTACCCTGGAATGCAGAAACCGGAAGATCATCACCAGTTTGAGCGTTCATAGGATCACAAACATTAGCTACGAACTCTGGACGACCAGTTGAATCAGTCTTGAATCCTTCAGCTTCGATGTTTTTCCATTCAGCAGGAACTTCAACTTCAATTACATTTTCACCACCAGCATCAACAGCTGAGAAGTTCATGTTAACAACTTTTTCACCTTTGTTACCATATGACTTCACAATTGCTTTCTTCATTTCTTCTACTGCCAATTCGAATGGAATTACGCCAGTAATTTTGAAGAATGCAGCCTGCATGATCGTGTTGGTTCTTGTACCAAGACCTAACTCTTCACCTAATTTAGTACCATTGATGATATAGAATTTAATATCATTTTCAGCAATGTACTTCTTCATGTGATCAGGTAAGTGCTTCTTAGTTTCCTCTACATCGTAGATAGAGTTCAACAAGAATGAACCACCTTTTTTCAATCCTTTCAATACATCGTATAAGTATACGTATGCAGGAACGTGACATGCTACAAAGTCAGGAGTAGTCACAAGGTAAGTAGAACGGATTGGATCATCACCGAAACGAAGGTGAGAAGCAGTAAAACCACCTGATTTTTTTGAATCGTAAGCAAAATAAGCTTGACAATACTTATCAGTTGCACTACCAATAATCTTGATAGAGTTTTTGTTAGCACCTACAGTACCATCAGAACCTAAACCATAAAATTTAGCTTCATATAATTTTTCAGAGTTTACTTTCAACTCAGCTTCCAATGGAAGAGATTTGAATGTAACATCATCAACAATACCTAAAGTGAATTGGTTTTTAGGTTCGTTCATTGCCAAGTTTTTGTAAACAGCAATAATTTGAGATGGAGTAACATCTTTAGAACCTAATCCATAACGACCACCAACTACGATAGGAGCATTTTCTTTTCCGTAGAATACTTCTCTTACATCAAGGTACATTGGATCTCCGTTAGCACCTGGCTCCTTAGTTCTGTCAAGAACACAAATTCTCTTCACAGATTCAGGAACAACGCTTAAGAAATGCTTAGCTGAGAATGGACGATATAGGTGTACACCAACCATACCAACTTTTTCACCATTTGCAATCTTGTAATCGATAACCTCTTTGATAGTTTCCGTTACAGATCCCATAGCGATGATGATGTTTTCTGCATCTTCAGCACCATAGTAAACGAATGGCTTGTATTCTCTACCTGTTAACTTGGTAATTTCGTTCATATAACCTTCTACGATTTCAGGTACTTTTTCGTAGAATGGGTTTGCAGCCTCACGAGACTGGAAGTAGATATCTGGGTTTTGAGCAGTACCTCTAGTTACAGGAGATTCTGGATTCAAAGCACGGTTACGGAACTCTTGAAGAGCTTCCATATCTACCAATTCTTTCATATCATCAGCGTCAACAGCTTCAACTTTTTGAATTTCGTGAGAAGTACGGAATCCATCGAAGAAGTTGATGAAAGGAACGCGAGACTTAATTGCAGTAAGGTGAGCAACTGCAGAAAGATCCATAACTTCCTGTACAGATCCTGATGCCAACATAGCAAAACCAGTTTGTCTTGCAGAATAAACATCTGAATGATCACCAAAAATAGAAAGTGCCTGAGCAGCCAATGCACGTGCACTTACGTGGAATACACATGGTAATAACTCACCAGAGATCTTATACATATTAGGAATCATCAACAATAATCCCTGAGATGCAGTATAAGTAGTTGTTAAAGCACCAGCTTGTAAAGAACCGTGAACTGCACCTGCAGCCCCAGCTTCTGATTGCATTTCAACTAGACGAACAGTTTCGCCAAAAATGTTTTTGCGACCTTGTGCAGCCCACTCATCAACATTCTCAGCCATAGGCGAAGAAGGTGTGATTGGGTAAATACAAGATACCTCACTAAACATATATGCTACGTGAGCGGCAGCAGCATTACCATCGCAGGTAATGAATTTTTTTTCTCTTGCCATTTTACTCCTCCAATTAATTTTAATTAATGGTAGTTTAATTTATTTCTGTTATTTAATTCTCTAATATAAAAAACCGAACAACCATAAAGGAATTTTATTTCCTTCACCGCGTTCGATCATGTCGGCGGCCTCAAATAAGTCTTCTGTTCTAATATTAGAATCAGACATATTTGTATTGCCTGTAATTTTAAAATTGTACTTGTCATTCACTAAAAAATGTCCCATATCCGTACTTGTAAAAAGTCTTGTAGGTGCTACCTGATTGTAAAAAAAGGTTTCACGCAAGTTATCCTGATCGATATTCTCAGGAGATATGGCATACAGTAAATTGGTATTGTGTAAATATACCTTATTGGGCTTTTTAGATGAATCTTTATAGCTATCCTTCGAGTTAAGCAAACGAATTAATCTTGCATTTTTCAAATATCGCAAGTAATTCATAATCGTAGCTCTTGAAGTTTCCACATCATTTGCCAACTTGCTAACATTTGGCTGAAATGGCACATTGCTCGAAATGATATAAAGTAGTTTCTTTAGCTTTGGCAAATATTTTAATTCTATTTGGTTCAAATACGTAATATCAAACTCCAACATCAGGTTGATAATTTTCAGCAAATTATCAATAAAACTTCTCTCTTCCTGATAACAGGGATAATATCCGTAACGCAAATAATCATTAAAATAAGCCAGAGGTCTTACTTTCTCAAGAATTTCATCGACAATCTCCTCGTGATTTTCGATAATATCTTCTAAAGAATAGCTTTTAAATTTGTTTCCAGTTTCGTGATTTAAAAATTCTCGGAATGATAATCCATTAAGGTAATATACATTCACAATATCTTTAAGTTCCTCGTTTGTTTTTACTCTTAAAATAGAAGAAGCCGTAAATATAATTTTTAAGTCACCACATTGCTCATAGCAAGTTTTTAAATCTTTTGCCCAATCAGGATATTTATGAATCTGATCTAACAATAACAACTTGCCACCTTTTTTATAGAATTCATCAACAAACGAAACCAGTCCTCTTTCGGTAAAGAACAGGTTGTTCATGTTTATATAAAGACATGATTTATCGTTTGCACAATTTTCTCGAACATAGTCTAACAGGAAGGTAGTTTTACCTACACCTCTGGCACCTTTAATAGCAATTAATCGTTGCGACCAATCAATTTGATCAGCCAATTGTCGACGAATATTACTCTTTTTGTTTTTCAACAAACTATTATGTGTCTGTAGTAAGGTGTTCATACTTCTTCGAAATTTACATGGCAAATTTATAGAATTAAAGCTTAATTTTGTAATCTCGAGATTACAAAAGCACCTATTTTTTGCTATTTATACTTATTTAAAATAACATGTCGCACAACAGCTTTCCCTTGCTATAACTGATCATTCCTTAAAAAAGTATTATAAAAAAAAAGAGGCCGTAAAATTACGGCCTCTTCTATATCATATTGTATTTGACTTATTTGTCGTTCATCGAAATCAAGAACTCCTCATTCGAACGAGTTTTTCTCATTCTATCGCTAATAAACTGCATAGCTTCTACAGAATTCATATCGGTTAAGAAGTTACGAAGTACCCAAATGCGATTCAACTGGCCTTCGTCCAATAGAAGATCTTCTCGACGTGTACTAGAAGCTGTAATGTCAACAGCAGGGTAAATACGCTTGTTAGATAATTTACGATCCAACTGAAGTTCCATATTACCAGTTCCTTTAAATTCTTCGAAAATTACTTCGTCCATTTTAGAACCTGTTTCTGTTAATGCAGTTGCCAAAATAGTAAGCGATCCTCCATTTTCGATATTACGAGCAGCACCAAAGAAACGTTTTGGCTTGTGAAGAGCATTTGCGTCAACACCACCAGAAAGTACTTTACCCGATGCAGGAGAAACTGTATTGTAAGCACGGGCCAAACGAGTAATTGAATCAAGTAAGATTACAACATCATGTCCACACTCAACCATACGTTTTGCTTTTTCAAGCACAATGTTAGCAACTCTTACATGACGTTCTGCCGGCTCATCAAAAGTAGATGAAATTACTTCAGCATTTACACTTCTTGCCATATCAGTTACCTCTTCCGGACGTTCGTCAATCAGAAGAATAATCATATAAGCTTCAGGGTTATTGGCAGCAATTGCATTGGCAACTTCTTTCAACAATACAGTTTTACCTGTTTTTGGCTGCGCAACAATCAAACCTCTTTGTCCCTTACCAATAGGTGCAAACATATCAACTACACGAGTAGATAATGAATTTGAAGAACCTCCGGTTAAATTGAATTTTTCATCTGGGAAAAGTGGTGTCAAATGATCGAAAGGAACACGGTCACGAATCACCTCTGGCAAACGACCATTAATCTTTTCAACCTTAATTAATGGGAAATATTTTTCACCTTCTTTTGGAGGGCGAATCGATCCGTTAACTGTATCACCAGTTTTTAAACCAAACAGCTTAATTTGCGACTGAGACACATAAATATCATCAGGAGAATTTAAATAATTATAATCTGATGAACGAAGGAAACCATAACCATCAGGCATAATTTCCAACACTCCGGAACTATTAATAATTCCATCAAATTCGAAAAGTTTTTCTTTCTCTCTTTTTTCGAATCTTTTTCTGTGCTGACTTTTATCCTGACGATCCTGTCTATCGTTTCTGTCGGTTCTTTCTTGCCTTTCCGGTCTTTCAGGTTTCTCAGCTTTCTCGCCTCTTTCCTGCTTTTCTAGTTTTGGCTTTTCTTCTTTAACAACAGAAGTCTCTTCTTTCTGAGTTTTCACCTCCTCTTTATTTTCAGTTTCAAGCTTAACTGGTTCAGCTTTTTTCTCAACAACCTTTCTGGTACGTTTAGGTTTTGCAGGAGCCTCTTCAGCTTTCTTTTCTTCAGGCTGAATCTGAGATGCAGCATCTTTTACAGCCTCTTTGACTGGCTGCTCTGTTTTTCTTCTTCTGCGTAGCTTGATTTTAGGCTGATCATCCTCAGTCTTTGTCTCTCCTTCCGATTTTTTAACTCTCTTACGAGGAGTCTTTTTCTCAGAAGATTTCATTTCTGAAGCTACAATCGCCTGCTGATCAAGAATCTTATAAATTAAATCTTGTTTTTTAAAAGATTCAATCTTCTTGATTTTAAGTTCTTTAGCGATTTCTCGCAACTCAGGCACAAGCTTCTTGTTTAATTCAAGAATATCGTACATATATAATTTATTAATATTTTTTGGGTAATGTTTTTTTAGATAGAATTGTATTTGAACAATACGGAACCTGATCTTTCGACCTCTAAATGAGAAGAATCAATCGGAATTCAAATGCAATATTACGCATTTACTTATAATTCGCAAAAAATAATTGCATAATAATCCTGAAAATAGAAATTATGATGATTTTCAGGATCAATCTCATGCCGTAAATAAGTTCTCGCAGATTTCTTTTTTTAAATCATTTTGCTATATTTAAATATTAATGACGGAGTTAGGCTTCATCATTTTATACCAAAATTCCACTATGAGACAGCTAAAAATTACCAAACAAGTAACAAACAGAGAAACTCCTTCGCTGGACAAGTATCTGCATGAAATTGGGAAGGTCGACCTGATTTCGGCAGAGGAAGAGGTTCAACTTGCCAGAAAGATAAAAAAGGGAGATAAAAAAGCTCTGGATCGGCTTATTAAGTGTAATCTGCGTTTTGTTGTATCTGTATCAAAGCAATATCAGAACCAAGGTCTTAGCTTGCCTGATTTGATTAACGAAGGAAATTTAGGCTTAATTAAAGCTGCCCAAAGGTTTGATGAAACAAGAGGATTTAAATTTATTTCTTATGCAGTTTGGTGGATTCGTCAATCAATTTTACAAGCCTTGGCTGAACAAGCAAGAATCGTTCGTTTACCACTAAATAAAATTGGTTCCATCAATAAAATCAACAAAACATTCTCTCAGTTAGAGCAAGAGTATCAGCGTGAACCTTCAGCTGAAGAAATTGCCAATATTTTAGAAATGAGCCCAAAGGATGTAAAGGAAGCATTAAAGGCATCTGGTCGCCATGTATCTATGGATGCACCAATCAATCCCGAAGAGGAAAACACCCTTTACGACATCTTATTAAGCAATGATGAAATTAGTCCAGATAAGGCGTTAATTCGAGATTCGCTTAGAAAAGAAATCGAGCGATCTTTATCAACACTATCAAAACGAGAAGCCGCCATCATTCGTTTGTATTTTGGTTTAAACGGAAAACCACCATACTCGTTGGAAGAAATTGGAAAGGAATTTGGATTAACTCGGGAAAGAGTTCGCCAGATTAAAGAAAAAGCCATTAAACGAATGAAGTCAACTTTTAGAAGCAAAATCTTAAAAACTTATTTAGGAGAATAAATACTTACATGATTGAATGATATTTAAAGGATAAGGGAAAAATTTCAGCATTTCTTTCTTATCCTTTTTTAATTATATCTTTGCGCCAAATTAAAATACTAATATTAAACAATCAGATGCAAACAATTATTTCACCATCCTTATTATCGGCAGATTTCACCAATCTGAAAGCTGACATTGAGATGGTTAATAAAAGCGAAGCCGATTGGTTTCACCTGGATATTATGGATGGTGTTTTTGTTCCTAATATCTCATACGGACTGCCAGTAGTACAACAAATCAATAAAATTGCTGAAAAGCCATTGGATGTTCATTTAATGATTATTGATCCGGATAGATATGTTGAAGCTTTTCAAAAAGCTGGAGCTGATTATCTAACTGTACACTACGAAGCATGTACTCACCTACACCGCACCGTACAAAACATCAAGCAACATGGAATGAAAGCTGGAGTTTCTTTAAACCCACACACTCCTGTATCTGTTCTTGAAGATATTATTCAAGATCTTGATTTGGTACTATTAATGAGTGTAAATCCTGGATTTGGAGGACAAAGCTTTATTGAAAATACTTATAAAAAAGTAAAGCAATTAAAAGCTATGATTGCTGAAAAAAATGCCAATACAATAATTGAAGTTGACGGCGGTGTTAATTTAGAGACCGGAAAGAAATTGCTTGAAGCAGGAGCCAATGCACTTGTTGCAGGTAGTTTTGTTTTTGGAGCTAATGATCCAACACATACCATATCAAATTTGAAAAATTTATAATAATAAAAAAGACCAAATGAAATTCCATTTGGTCTTTTTGTTTTATACAGTTACGGCATCTTTGCCTTCCAGGTAATCCTGCAAATAAGCAAAATGCTTTGTAAGTTTTCCTTCTTTAGCTATGGTAGCTCGTTCTAAAATTCCTTCCGGGTCATCACCAAACAAAGCTTCGTAAACATTATCGGCCAAAGCTTCTCCAAAATCTATCGATGAATCACGAGGCAGTTCACCTGGTAAATTATCTACAGCCATAACCGTAACATTACGTTTGTCAACAAAAGGAATGGCCTCTTCTTCACTAAATCTATCATATCCATAAAAAGAGGAAGCAATAGTAGAAGGTCTCAAAGTCGATGGCAATGGTCCATCAATATCACAACTAACATCTGCAATTACCGAAATTCTAAAATCATCCTCTTTATAATCCTCAGGAGTTAGAAACCTTGGGGCTTTTGGATCCCAATAATGACATGCTATATATAAATCAGTAACTTTCGAAAATTTCTTAAATGTTGATTGGTACATCTCAGGATGATCGTAAAAATGCTTCAAATCAAAATCCGAACCATCAATTCTTTCAACGTATTTATCGGGATCTATTCTGCACACTACAGGCTCATCATATTCTGTAGTTAAAAATTCTTTAGGATCAACTTCCTTTAAATTTAAAACTCGAATGGTTTGCATAGCGCCCATTGCAACTCTCCCTCCACCTGTTATCAGAATTTTAATTGGCTTAAGAGTAATCTTTTTTAAATGCCTGTACATTTCGTTCATATCCAAACATGTTCTTGCAGGAGGCAAATCGAAGAAATCCGTTCTCATTCCCCTGGCTCGCAAAGCTTTGTAAGCACCAACTACTCCTGCCCAATGTCCAAATGCAACAAGTCTCTGCCCGGATAAATTGGTTAAATATTCATAATCGATCAATGTAATGTTTCTTTTAATTACTTGTTGGAGCAATTTTCGATTATGAGCTTGCTGTTTTGCTGTATGCGAAAAAAACAGATAGGTTTTATTGGGAATTAAAGTGGGAATATTCACTTCCTTTACTCCTATTAAAATATCGCACTCTCTAAGGTCTTCAGTTAAAAAATAGCCTTGATCACGATACTCTGCGTCGGTAAAACATCTTATGTCACTCGGCTGAATAAAAATGCTTACATCGGGATATTTTTCTAGTATTTTTAAACCTGTTACAGGTGGAATAGCCACTCTTTTATCTGGTGGATTTTTGGTTTCTCGAAGTACTCCTACTCGAATGCGATTCTTCATATTCAAAATTTTAGGGATGAGCCAAAGGTGTTCCTGATAATCTAAGCCAAACGGATATCAAAACACTATATTTATTTAAATTTAATAAACATTTAACAGATTTCAGAATTTTCATTAAAAATTTAACACACTATTCCATTACTGATTTTTAATCTGATACAAAACTGTTAGGATAAAAAAAGGTGCTAAATCAGCTATTTCTGACCCAATAAGTTTAACAGCTAAATGTTTTTTACTAATTTTGCGTGAATTCTAGGGGCTGACGTGGTTTTGACAGCATGTAGAATTGATATGTAAGCATGTCGAGCGTTGTGATTCCAGCTCGTAAATATCGGATCTCACACTTTTTAATTGGCGAAACAAATTACGCTCTTGCTGCTTAATCGAATCATAGTAGATTAAAGCTTTATTGCGGCACAAGGATGCTGCGACGAGACATCCCGCTTATGGTTCCACCTTGTTCCGGTAAGTATATGGGATGCTGGCAATTCAGGGTTAGTTGATAATTTACTTCGGGTTATTGGCGAAATTTAGAAGGTAAGCTAAGGTCTCGGGTGTGCTTTCCTTATCCTTAGTCGAAAATCAATAAATCACTAAGCATGTAGAAAGCCTATTGGTCGCATGTTTGGACCAGGGTTCGATTCCCTGCAGCTCCACACATAAAAAATCCCACTTAAATCATCTATTTAAGTGGGATTTTTTATTTGATTACAGCTTATTTTTTAATATTCTCTTGCCATTTCCAGGCCGAAAGCAAAGTTTCATCCAATGTACTTTCCGCTTTCCAACCTAACTCATTATTTGCATAGGTAGTATCGGCATAAATCTTTTCAATATCACCCGCTCTACGATCAACAATTTTATGAGGAACTTTTTCTCCTGTTGCTCTTTCAAAAGATGTTATAATCTCTAATACAGATACTCCATTTCCAGTACCCACATTAAAATATTCATAGCCATTTTGATTTTTATTCTCCAACAATCGTTCTATGGCTACAACATGAGCTTTTGCCAAATCCACAACATGAATGTAATCGCGAATAGCAGATCCGTCAGGAGTATCGTAATCATTTCCAAATACACTCAATTCAGGTCGAATACCTGCTACGGTTTGCGTTAAAAAAGGAATTAAGTTATTGGGAACACCTAATGGTAATTCTCCAATTTTTGCAGTTTCGTGCGCTCCAATTGGATTAAAATATCTCAATGCAATCCCTTTTAAACTAGAATTGGCATGTACGGTATCGCGAATAATATCTTCACAAATACTTTTGGTATTGCCATATGGCGATTCTGCTTCTTTCCTTGGTGTTTGCTCTGTAACCGGAAGTTTATCAGGCTGACCATACACAGTACATGATGATGAGAATACCAGATTATTCACCTTAAAATCATTCATGCATTCCATGATATTCATAAGTGAATTTAGGTTGTTATGGTAATACATTAATGGTTTCTCTACCGATTCACCTACTGCTTTAGAGGCTGCAAAATGAATAATCGCCTCTAAATTAGCGTATTCATTAAAAAAGTCTTTTACCTTTTGCTTATCCGTTAAATCAAAATTCTCAAATTTAGGTCGAATGCCTGTAATTGCTTCAATCTGGTCTAAAACCTCAATTTTTGAATTTGATAAATTATCAACAATTACAACATCGTAACCACTATTTTGTAACTCAACAACAGTATGAGAACCAATAAATCCGGTTCCACCTGTTACAAGAATTTGCTTCTTCATTCTTCTTATCTTTTACCTCTTATTATCTTAAAATCAACTTACCAAATGAAGATGGGATATGAAAGTCCGGATCTTCAGCATCTGGTTTCACCCACGAAATCCATCTTAGATCAGCTTCTTTCTCATCAGCAGGTAATGCCATACAATGACCTCTATACAATCCGGCTTCCAAAGTATCATTATTTAATAAGCCTAATTCTTTTAATGATGATAAATCAATGGCTCCCTCAAACACATAACCTTTAGAGTTTTTTGAAGCTTTTACCTGTAATTTATCTGCTGGCCACTGCCATTCAAAATCAAATTTTCGGTAATAATTAGCCACATAGTCAAGAACTCTTGCGTGAGCATCCATTTCCAGGCAGTAATATGGAGTTAATTCCTTGTCTCTTCTAAAAAAAATCTCTACTCTATCAGAATCAACAACCTCCATTTTATGATTTTGATCAACGAATGTAAGTACATTTTCTTCCTCAACATCGAACCTAAAATAGAAGTTCTTTTCATCATACAAAGCTCTAAAAACCATTGAGGAAGATTCATTTTCTTCCCAAGGATAATTAAAATCTTGATTTATATTGGCCATTTCCCATACAGGGTGCATTTCTCCGCCTGTGATAATCAGACAATCATTCTTAATTTTATTTACTTTATATGTTTTCATCATTTATAATTTACATCGCATTATTTAAATCCATTCAGAAAATTAATTTAAATAATGTAATTCTTATTTCTTTTCAAACACAGGGATATCTTAGATCAATAGGATCATATTCAAATAAATAGATCCGTGTTAACCTACAATAACTAATTCAGGTAATCAGGCATACTTTTCGGATTCCTGGTCCACCTTTCTACTCGACTATTAATCATGTGATACTCCTTATTCTTATCTGTTGGCTGGTAAATGTCTTTCGGAAGATACTTTTTCAAGTTTTCAATTACATTTTTGTATTCTGGATTTCCAGCCAAATTGGTATGCTCTCCATAATCTTTAAGCTCATCATACAACTCTTCCGAACCATCATTGTAACGAATGTATCTCCAGTTGTCTCGACGGATTGAATGGCTACCATAAGTCCATGTACTTACTACAGGATTCTTTCTCTTCACATTCATATCCTGTAGCAAAGGAAGAAGATCCTCACCATCCTGTTGTTTGCTCTCCTTTAGTCCACACAAACCAGACAAAGTAGGATAAATATCCAGTAAACTAACCGCATTTTTATTTACCTTTCCTCCATCTGTTACTCCTGGAACAACCCATAACATTGGAGCAACCGTAGCCTCATTCCACATGTTGTTTTTGCGCCAGTTCATTTTCTCTCCAAAACACTGACCATGATCAGACCAAAGTACGATAATTGTATTTTTGCCATGTTTGCTATTGTCTAAAGCATCCAATAGTTTACCCAACTGAGCATCCATAAAAGTAATGGAAGCCAAATATCCTTGTACCAACTGTTTTCTGTAATCTGCGCCAAGGGTTCTAACAATATGTTCTGCACCTGGTTCTGTAATTCCTTCAGCCATTGCTTTTCCGTAAATTGGGATATCTGCAAACTCATCTTCAATGGCTTTTGGCACTTCTATCTGATCCAATGGATACATATCGAAATATTCGCGAGGTGCAGTATAAGGTACGTGTGGTCTTAAAAATCCAACTCCCAACATGAATGGCTTGTCGTAATCCTTCTGTAATTTTTCAATGGCCCACTCTACATTCAACTCATCGGGCATTTTGCCTTCTGGCAAATATTCTCTATCAATAGGACCAGCACATAATGAAAAACCTGGAAAATTTGTACCATGCTCTTTATTGTACTTTACAGTTCCTGATCCGCCCATAGGAAAAGGATAAAAATCGGGAGCACCATAACGGTTCCCATCTTTAATCAACTTCTCAGTTAAAGCATAAGCTCTCGGTTTTCTCTCATCCCACAACTTTTGATGTTCAAACTTCTCCTCTATCTCCCAACAAGCATGTCCTTCTATTTTTCCACAAGCCATGGTATGATATCCATTCTGACGCATGTGAACAGGCAATAGGTTCACCTCATTCCAAATGTTCATATTTCGGGTTCCGCTCTTGTTGGTGTAGCATCCTGTTGTAGTTGGAGCCAAAGATGAAAGTACCGCCAAACGCGATGGTGTACACACTGCAACTGAAGCGTGGGCATTGGTAAAGTATACTCCTCTTTGTGCCAATCGTTCCAGATTAGGAGTCTTCACATCAGGGTGTCCCTTAGAAACTCCTGTCCAGTCATTCAAATCATCTACCGAGATGAACAAGACGTTGGGCTTACCTGTTTTTTCTTGAGTTTTTGTGGCTTCTCCTCCACAAGATTGTAGCAACAAAGCACCAACTCCTAATAGTATTGTATTCGTGATTTTTTGAATCATTTCCTTCTTCTGATGTTCGAGTAATTTAATTCCAATATTTTAATTCACCAATTATGATTTAGGCAATAGTTTCGCCCAAGTCTCCTTTTTCCACTCAACTGGCTTTTCCATTTCAATGATCCATTGGTCGAAAGCCGTTTTCAACCTGCTAGTCAACTCTGGCTTTTCAGCAGCAAGATTGTTCTCTTCTCCCGGATCCTGTTTGATATTGAACAATTCATATCTGTCTCCCACTGGGTAATAATGCATCATGTAATCACCTTCCAAAACCGTTCCTGCCGGGTCTGATAAATACTCACGATACTGACTTGATGGAAATGCGGTCACTTCTTTGCTTCCTTTCACATATTGCTCATAAGCAGCCCAAAAATCAAGATTCTTATCACTCCAGTGATAGGCCTGACAACCAGCCCAAAACAATTGTCTCTTTTGATTGTTTACCTTCTCTCCTTTTATCACGTTCTGCAAATCAATTCCATCTACCAAATTGGAAACATCAATACCTCCTGCAGCCAATGCTGTTGGCAAAAGATCCATTGCTGATACATTTTCGGTAATTACTTGCCCTGATTTGATCAAACCTGGCGCCCAAACAAACATTGGAACATGAATACCTCCCTGAAACATCAACCCTTTATTGCCTTTAAATGCACCATTAAGTGGTAGTGGTGAATCTACTACAGCACCATTATCACTTACGAATAAAATCATTGTATTTTGATCAAGATTCAGTTCTTTCAATTTTGATACAATCTGCCCAATTCCATCATCAACTGCAGCTAAAGTTGCATAGTAATTGTCAACCTCAGAATTACCAGTATCAAATCTTTGGTATTTTCTTGGAGCCTGTTCTTCCAATGGAATATGAGGAGCATTATACGACAAGAACATGAAGAAAGGATCATTCTGATTTTCTTCAATGTACTTCAAAGCCTCATCGGTAAACTCATCTGTAATATATCCCTGGGATTTTACATGTTCGTAGTTTCTGAACAAGCTGGTAGCATTGTAGTAGTTGCTACCATGGTAGTTGAATCCATAATAGTAATCGAAACCTTTACTCAATGGGTGCTGATTTTTCACACATCCATAAATGGCATCGCGATGATAATCCCGAGTCTTTTCTACCAAAGAATCTATGGTCAACTCTCCCAGGTGCCATTTTCCAATCATAGCAGTCTTGTAACCATTTTCCTGAAAAGTTTCTGACAAGAATTTCTCATCAGGACGAACTCCCGCTTCTGCATCGTAATTGTTATAAATTCCAAAACGCTGAGTATACTTCCCGGTAAGCAATGCAGCTCTTGATGGAGCACATGTTGTTGAAGCAACAAATGCATTGGTAAACTTTATTCCTTCATTGGCCAAGCTCGAAGTTTGCGGCATGGCTGATTGAGCAGCCTCATAAGCCGCTTCTATTGCTGTAGTATATCGATTCGTTACCTTCGTATTTTTTAACTGATCATGCGTGTAGGACTCGGAATCAAAGTTCAGCTGACCATATCCCTGATCATCGGTCACAACCAAAATTACATTTGGTTTTTGCAATTTTTCATCTGCTGTTTTACCAGTTCCTGTTGCGCAAGCACCTAAAACCAAAGGCCACATTGCATGTATAATCTTGTTTAATTTCACTGATGATTTGTTTTTAATGGATTTTTCTCAAAGTTGCTATATCCTTCAATCCTACTTGTGCAAAATCATACAAATCAATTCCAATATCATACACCACTATTGTACACTATTACTTAATCTGCTTTATTTACAAGTGTTTCAAATATTGGGACCATTACCAATTATTTATCCTATTTTTAATCATAAACTTTAATTTCAAATTTTAGTTCTAAACTAACTTAATTCCAAGAATGAAAAAACTAACAATAAACATATCAAGTTACATAAGCTTGATTGCATGTGCAGGTGCTTTACTATTTAGTGCTTGTACAAATTCTAAACAAGCAAGTCAAGCTAATATCATATTATTTCTAGTGGATGACATGGGCTGGACCGACACCTCGGTTCCTTTTGGCAAAACAGCAACGCCAAACAATAAATACCAGAAAACACCAAATATGGAACTGATGGCTCAACAGGGCATCAAATTTACCAGTGCCTATGCAGCCAGCCCTGTTTGCTCGCCTACCCGATGCAGCATTCTTACGGGTAAAAATCCGGCCAAAAGCCAAATCACCAACTGGATTCCCGGACAGGGAAATGATGTTCCTGAATCGGAACAGAAATTATTCATTCCAGATTGGAACATTAACGGATTAACAGCTGCCGACATCACTTTCCCAAAAATATTGCAAGAACATGGCTACACCACGGCTCACATTGGGAAAGCCCACTTCGGAAAAGCCGGAACTTCAGGTGCAGATCCAATACAGCTAGGTTTCGATTACAATATTGCAGGACACCATGCGGGTCATCCGGCTTCCTACTATTATCCTTACGGAAAAGAAGACAGCGGATACAAGGTTCCCGACATGGAAGAGTTTGCAAAAGACAGCCTCTACCTTACCGATGCACTAACGGTGAAAGCAACACAGCTAATCGAAAAACTTTCGAATGAGAAGAAACCCTTTTTCCTGAATTTTGCTCACTATGCCGTCCACACTCCAATTCAGGAGCACAAAGAGCTGGTTCAACAATTTATTCAGGAAGGAAAAACCGAAGCCGAAGCAAAATATGCTTCCATGGTAGCCAGCATGGATAACAGTTTGGGCGCTGTAATGAACAAACTGAATGAGCTAAAAATTGCTGACAACACCATCATCATTTTCATGTCGGACAATGGAGGCCTGGTAACCCATGCGGGACATCCAACCACCAATGCTCCCCTTAGCGATGGAAAGGGAACTTGCCGTGAAGGAGGAATCAGAGTTCCTATGATGGTAAAGTGGGCTGGAAAAGTGAAGCCTGGCACTCAGTGTGACGAACCTGTATGCAGCGACGATTTCTTCCCAACCATTCTTCAAATGGCAGGAATTTCTCCTGAGGCCTACCTGGAAACCATTGACGGGAAAGACCTGACACCTCTTCTTACCGGCAAGGGATCCTTTGATCGTCCTGAAGGTCTTTGTTTTCACTATCCACACTATTGGGCATGGAAAGCCTTAAGAGATAGCTATCCAAGTATTAAACCATTTAGCTCCATTAGAATGGGCAAATGGAAACTTTGCTACGGGTATGAAGACGAAAAGGCAGAACTATTCGATTTGGAAAATGACATCGCAGAGAAACACAATTTGCTTGATGAACATCCTGAAATCGCAAAAAAACTATGCACACAATTGCGATCATATTTAAAAAGTGTTGATGCACAAACTCCGGTTGACAGACATAGTGGTAACCATTTAGCGTATCCTAAATTATAAAGCTAAAAAATTGTACCTACCGCAACTTTTTGCGAAAGATATAAAAAAATCAAGCGTAAAGCACCCAGTAAAATTGTTGTAAGTACAATTGTTACTTGCGGTGCTTTACGCTTAAATCAATAAAGGCGAATTCATTTTCTAATTCAGCCTATATACTATCTAAGTTTTCTGGTGCTATATGGAATACAGTGGGTAATTCATTTTAATAGTTCTTTATCACCCTTACAAATAACTTAAAGTTGGATTAATTATTCCATCATATAGCATATGCTTACTCATTAATATTCTTTTTGCTCAAGCCGCAAGGCTTTTCCTTTCTCCATTGATGAGAAAGGAAACAAAGAATCTAGGGCGTGTAAGGTCAAACTACTTATACTTGAAAAATTTAAGTGCGGCGGGGTGATCTTCTCTCCCGATTATGAATTTTGTTGCATTTGGCTCCCAAATGCTTACAAATTCTATTTCGGGACGAAGCTTCC
>NZ_JANQCD010000003.1 GCF_026672275.1 Marinifilum sp. D737
GGGAAGCTTCGTCCCGAAATAGAATTTGTAAGCATTTGGGAGCCAAATGCAACAAAATTCATAATCGGGAGAGAAGATCACCCCGCCGCACTTAAGGTTTTCAAGTAGAAGTAGTTTGGGCTTACACGCCCTAGTCCCGATAGCTATCGGGATTTTGCTGACTTTTTTATCAATGAAAAAAGTCAGAGCCTGTCCGGCTTGAGGACTATAAATAACTAAACCAATACAATAATGTTATCACAAATACTAAAAAACAATCAACACCTCTTTACCGATATTTTCCCATTCAACTTAAATCAAGAGAAGCATCACCTGCTCGATCTTTCCATCGATAATGAATTCCTCTATTCCATAGACTTAAGTTCTGTAGAGACATTGCAGCAATACATTTCGGATTGCTTAAGGCAGACTGGCGCCAAATATGCCATTGGCGGATACAACGAGGACAGGTTGATTTATCGCAAGAGCAAACACTTTGGCGAGGGCGAAGATGCACGAAGCATTCACCTGGGAACCGACGTTTGGTTGGCAGCCAATACCAACATTGCAGCACCTTTGGATGGTAAAATCCATAGCTTTAAAAACAACCATGCCTTTGGCGATTATGGCCCAACCATCATATTAGAGCATTGTGTAGAAGGAACAACTTTCTATACCCTGTACGGACATCTCTCTGTTGAATCGCTGAAAGGGAAAAGTGTAGGACAAGAGATAAAGCAAGGCGAGCTTTTTGCCGAACTGGGCAACGACCAGGAGAATGGCAATTGGCCAACCCACCTGCATTTCCAGATCATAGCCGATATGAATGGGTGTGAGGGAGATTTTCCGGGCGTTTCCAATCAAGCCGATCGAGAAAACTACCTCAACACCTGCCCTGATCCCAATTTGATTTTGAGATTGAAGTGATTATATCACCAATGGGGAGCGTATTAAGTGCTTGATTCACTGTTTTTCTGACAAAAGGAAATGGCAAGTAGTCGATTGCCCTAAAAATTAAGTTTATACAGAATGTTAAGTTTTGTCCTGTGCTACGAATTATGGGGTGTGTAGCACATTTATTTTCCTGTATTAAGAAAACCTTAATAATATGGTAAAGTTGAAAATCAACCTTACATTCTATATAATTGCTATAAATGATTCTTAATAAATGATAAAGTGTTTGTTAATCCTGATTAAAGGTTTTGAGTAGTGAAACCGTTATGGAATTTATTGGTTAAGTGCGAATTGATAGGGTAGTTTTGTAATGGTCTTATTTGGAATTAGGATGGATTGGTGAATGGGGTTGGGTGTTTTTGTTTATATGGTTAATTTAGAATGATTTAATTAAATAGATGATTGCTAGTTGTTTCTTCTAAAATTGTACAAATGAAAAGCGTATTAATCTCGATTGTTTTCTCTGTGTTTGTATTCCAATCCGCAACAGCACAAGACTACAAACCCACTTACTTTGAAAAAGCGGAATTGATTGAAGACTTATGGTTTTTACAAAACAAGGTGGTGAACATGCATCCCTTGATTTTAAATGAAGTATTTGCATTTGAGTGGAGTATGCATGGAAATATTGTAGAAAAACAAATGCCCGATAGTATGTCGATCAACCAATTTTATGTGCATATGGCCAGGTTGTTGGGCGAATTGGAGGATACTCATACTGGCATTTCATTCCCATACAGCGAAAGAAAAAAGTACATGATTGATGGAGGAGGGCTAAGCATGCCTTTTTCCATAACAGTCAAGGATCATAGGTTGTATGTAAACGAATATTTTGCTGAAGATCGCTCGCTTGATATTGCAGGCAAGCAAATATTGGCAATTAACAACATTGCTTCGGGTCAGATTTTGCAGGACATGAGAAATACAGTAGGAGTGAGAGGTCGGGAATGTGGAGATCGATCTGTAGAGAAGATGTTTGCCATGTCTTTCTGGGCTTTGTATGGCGAAAGTAATGTTTATCGCCTAAAGCTAATGGGAGAGGATACACCGCTTGCCATAAATGGAGTTAGCAATGCCAAATACTTCGAATTGAAGAAAAAATACGGATCTTGGCAAAATCCCGAGAAGTATCACCTGGCTTTTTCAGATGATCAACAAATTGCAAAAATGAGCATTGCCTCTTTTTATGGTGATGCGCAATACAATCAATTTTTGAAAGATGCTTTTCAAGAGATAAAAAGCAAAGGCAGCAAGCAGTTGATTATTGATGTTAGGAATAATCCGGGAGGCAGAAGTCGCGCGGTAGATAGTTTGCTGAATTACTTAACGGATAAAAGCTACTCACAATACAAAAGCATAGGAATTAGGGTAAGTGAGGAGCTGAAAGCAAACTACAAGCAAAAGCGACCTGAATTATATACTCGTATCGAAAAACTGCCCAACGATACTTTGTTCTATATGGATAGTACTGCCTATACCTACAAACCCAATTACAAGGAATCGGCCTTTACCGGGGAGGTATATGTTCTGATCAACGCACGATCGAATAGTGCTGCAGCAACCTTTGCAGGTGTGGTAAAAGAGAAGGGTTTGGGAAGCATTGTAGGCAACAAAGCTACAGGTGAAAACATACGTTACTATGGTGATTTCCTGATGTACAAACTGCCTAACACGAAAATCACTTTTTATGTTTCGCCAAAGGAATTTATACAGTATGGTGGCACAAATCTGAACAAGGGAGTTCAGCCTGATGTATTGATTCAAGATTTTGAGTTTAGAGATGAGATTAATTGAGAACATGCTTAGCATGTATTGAAAATAGAACTTTAAAAACCGCCACAAGATTTAATTCTTTGGCGGTTTTTTTGTGTCCAGCTCTCTCACCTCATGTCCCTAGCCCCTTCTTCTCGAGTAGAAGGGGAGTATACTGCAAAATCTTGGCAGCTCCAGTTCCCTCTCCTCGGAGGAGAGGGGTAGGGTGAGGAGATTAAATGGAATGTAATAAGAATCCAAACCATGTTGAACAACATGAATTTACATCTTTCCATTAAGAACAGAATGTCGGAATTTTAATAGTGTAAAACCCACCTAAGAAAGGACCGTGAAGTTGAGACGTTTTACGAGTGTACCTCATAGCTTCGTCTATTAGTCCTCTTTATCTTGCGTTCTGCAAGCCTGCAAAATCAAAAACAATTGCGCTCAAACTAACACTTATCATGGCAAAATTTACCAAAGAGGATGCACTTCGGTATCACGAAGGCAAACGTCCCGGGAAAATCGAGGTGATCCCAACCAAACCACATTCCACACAATTGGATTTATCGCTTGCTTACTCTCCGGGGGTGGCAGAGCCTTGCTTGCAGATCGAGGCAAATCCAAACGATGTTTACAAGTACACGGCTAAAGGTAACCTGGTAGCTGTAATTTCGAATGGTACAGCTGTTTTGGGCTTGGGCGATATTGGTGCTGAAGCAGGTAAGCCAGTGATGGAAGGGAAGGGCTTGCTGTTTAAAATTTTTGCAGATATTGATGTATTCGATATTGAGGTGGACAGCAAGGATGTAGATGAGTTCGTGAAAATTGTAAAAGGGATTGCTCCTACTTTTGGCGGTATTAACCTGGAAGACATTAAGGCACCGGAATGTTTTGCCATCGAGGATCGCTTGAAAAAGGAATTGGACATTCCGATCATGCATGATGACCAGCATGGTACGGCAATCATTTCGGCAGCAGGTTTGTTGAATGCTGTTGAGATACAAAAGAAAAAACTAAGCGATATAAGAATTGTAGTGAATGGAGCAGGTGCATCGGCAGTTGCCTGCACTCGTCTTTACATTGCATTGGGTGTGAAGAAAAAGAACATCATCATGCTCGATAGCAAAGGAGTAATTCACAAATCGCGTACTGATTTAAGTGATATCAAAAAGGAATTTGTTACATCGATTAATGTGAAAACCCTGGAAGATGCCATGGATGGTGCCGATATGTTTTTGGGCTTATCGGTAGCCAACGTGCTAAAACCAAGTATGGTAAAAAGCATGGCCGATAGACCAATCGTTTTTGCACTGGCCAATCCCAATCCTGAAATTGCCTACGAACTGGCAATGAAAACCCGTAAGGATCTGGTGATGGCAACGGGTAGATCCGATCACCCGAACCAGGTAAACAATGTGTTGGGATTCCCATTTATTTTCCGCGGAGCATTGGATGTTAAAGCTACGGGTATAAACGAGGAAATGAAAATTGCTGCCGTAAAAGCATTGGCAAAACTGGCCAAAGAGGATGTTCCTGATATCGTAAATACGGCATATCACGAAATGAATCTTAGCTATGGTAAGGATTACATTATTCCGAAACCACTTGATCCGAGATTGCTGACTGTGGTAGCTCCTGCTGTGGCCAAGGCAGCTATGGATTCAGGCATTGCAAAAGCTCCAATTCACAATTGGGAGGAGTACAAAACTCAGCTGGAACAAAGGTTGGGCAGAGACAACAAGTTGCTGCGAGCTTTAACTGACAAAGCCAAGCGAAATCCGAAACGTGTTGTATTTGCCGAAGGTGCTAATTTTAAAGTTTTAAAAGCTGCACAAACAGTTCTTCACGAGGGAATTGCAGTGCCAATATTGTTGGGTAATCCGGAACACATCCACAAAGTAATTCAAGAGAATGATTTAGATTTGGATGGTGTACCAATTATCAATTGGAGAGGGGCGGAAGAACGCTCAAGAAGAGAGGAGTATGCGAAAATATTGTTCCGAAAGCGCAATCGTAAAGGACTTACCTACAACGAGGCAGTTGATAAAATGACCAACCGAAATTATTTTGGTGCCATGATGGTAGAAACTGGTGAAGCTGATGCTTTCATTAGTGGATCAACATCGAAATATGCCGATACCATTAAGCCTGCAATCCAAACTGTGGGAATCAAATCCGACATCAATCACATAGCTGGTATGTATTTATTGATGACCAGGCAAGGACCAATCTTCTTCTCGGATACAACGGTAAACCCTCGTCCCGATGCTCAAACTTTGGTGGATACCACCTTACTAACGGCTGAGGCAGTGCGCAAGTTTAATATTGAACCTGTAATTGCAATGGTTTCATACTCCAATTTTGGTTCCATTAGAGATGGCAGTCCGGTTCGAGTGCAAAAAGCAGTGGAGATTCTTCATCACGAACATCCGGACTTGATTGTGGATGGTGACATTCAAATGAATTTTGCTTTAAATCCTGAGCTTAGAACCAAAATGTTTCCTTTCTCGAAATTGGGTTGGCGCAGGGTGAATACCATCATATTCCCGAACCTGAGTAGTGGTAATATTGCCTATAAAATGATGCAGGAGATTGGCGGAGCAGAAGCCATTGGACCAATTCTTTTGGGTATGAACAAATCCATTCACATTGTACCATTGGAAAGTTCGGTTCGCGAGATTGTAAATATGGTAACCATTGCTGTGGTAGATGCGCAATAAGTTGAATTAACCCATTAAGCATACTCAGCTTATTAATATTATTTAAACCTGTTGGAATATTTCTTTCTAACAGGTTTTTATTTGCAAACCGTCGGTGTTTCGTTTGAAAAATATTATAGATAAACTGTCTAATGTCATGATAAATAGTGGGTTTAAGAATTGTTAATACCTATATTGTTTAAGGAAAAATAAAACAATACGCTATGTTTAATTTTTCTTAGCTACTGATTGTCAGGTTAAAGTGAAGGTTGATCATGCGAGAAGATACTCTTACCAAAATAACTTAGACTCAATCTAAGTAATGAGGGGGTATATTTGTTCAACTCAGAAAATCTTACGAAATTTTATTTACCGTTTTAAAAATACGAGAAAGAAAAATCTGGTGTTTTTTCGGTTTACATGAAGACAGGACCCAGCTTTATGTAATGAAATTAATTACTACCCAAACCAACTATCATCCGCCCAGGAAAAGCTTTGAGCTTTTCGAGTTTTAATGTGCAAAAAATGAATCGGCATAACTGTTTCCTGTGACCGAGGAAGCGAAGCTGTGCCGAGACATCATATAAAATGAACCAGAGCGCTATACGCTGATGAGATGATTTTAGGGCTTCAACCACCCTACAACCAGAATCATTTTAGATGCAGATCTTTTAATTCACGAGTATAAACCTTAAACTCAATCAACCATGCAAGCCTTAAGAAGGCCTTACTTTTGGCACGCGATTTATACCAAATCGCGTGCAGAAAAGAGGCTGTACAAAGAATTGTGCTCAAAGAATATTGAGTGCTACCTTCCTTTAAAAAAAGAGCTTCGTCAGTGGAGCGATCGAACCAAATGGGTTGAAGAACCATTGATTCGATCTTATTTGTTTGTGAAAGTCAGTGAAAGGGAGTATTACAACGTAATCAATTCTGCTTACGCTGTTGGATATGTAACTTTTGGTGGCAAAGCTGTGCCTATACCTGAACATCAGATTCAGGCTCTTCGAATTTTTCTGGAGGATGAAAATCGCAAAGTAGATTTAAGTCATGAGAATTTGGAAAAAGGAGAATTGGTAGAAATAATGGGTGGTCCTTTCAAGGGAATCAAAGGCGAGATCATTCAAATAAAAGGCAAGGATCGTATTGTAATCCGATTCGATTCTTTGGGAACTTGTGTTTATACTGATATTTCGTTAGACAAGATTAAACAAGTTCAACCCGTCGCTTGATACAAAGAAACTGTTTAAAGTTATCCTTCAGTTTTTTTATATGAATAAATGAAGTCTAACTTCGTTAAATTCTATTTAAATAAAACCACTATTTAAATAAAATTTGCCTGGTTACTCTTCTTTTTCATCGATAAAAAACTCTAAAAACAAATTTAAACAGCTTCTGATTACAGTATCGCAGAAATCAGAAAATTTTATGAGTAAGTTTGAAGTAGTTACCACAATTGGATTGGGGTATATCGGACTTCCTACGGCCTCACTTATTGCTAGAAGTGGGATTCGTGTGCAAGGAGTAGATGTAAATCCAAAGGTAGTAGAGGCAGTAAATTTGGGTGAAATTATTATTGTAGAACCCGATTTGGATGAGTTGGTGCATCAGGTTGTAGAGGACAATTTGCTTTCCGCTTATACCGAAGTTCAGGAAGCTGATGTTTATACCATTGCGGTTCCAACTCCTTTTAAGGGAAATCACGAACCCGATATTTCATATGTAATGGATGCCACCAAGGCAGCAATTCCGGTATTAAAAGAAGGCGATTTATTCATTATAGAATCCACGTCACCGGTTGGAACTACCGAGAAGGTGAGAGATTTAATATATGCCAAACGCCCTGAGCTGGAAGATCGAATATTTATCGCCTATTGTCCGGAACGTGTACTTCCAGGGAATATCATTTACGAGTTGGAGAACAACGATAGGGTAATTGGTGGAATTGATGAAATGTCGACCGAAATGGCATGTGAATTCTTCCGAAACTTTGTGGTAGGAGAACTTCACAAAACAAACTCTCGAACTGCCGAAATGTGTAAGCTGGTTGAGAATTCTTCTCGCGACGTACAAATCGCATTTGCCAACGAACTATCAGTGATTTGCGAAAAGGCAGGAATTAATGTTTGGGAGTTGATTGAATTGGCCAACAAGCATCCAAGGGTAAATATACTTAGTCCGGGTTGTGGTGTAGGTGGTCATTGCATTGCTGTAGATCCTTACTTTATTGTTTCTGAATATCCTTTGGAAAGTCAAATCATTGGTAAAGCACGCGAAATCAATAATTACAAGGCATTTTGGTGTGTCGAGAAAATTAAAAATGCACGATTGCAGTTTCAGTTAGATCGTGGGTATGAACCCAAAATTGCAGTAATGGGATTGGCTTTTAAACCTAATATCGATGATTTAAGAGAATCGCCAGCCATGTATATCGCCAATAAAATTACGCAATCGCAACAGGATGATTACTTAATTGTTGAGCCTAATATTGAAGAGCATCCAAGCTTCCAGATTTGTGATTACCAGATTGCTTTCGATATGGCAGATATGATTGTTTATTTGGTGGCACACAATGAGTTCAAAAACCTTCCATTTTCTGATGAGAAAGTAATTCTCGATTTCTGCGGAGTTACCAATCACCAGGAGAAAATCTTTAATGAAATTCCTGTTGAAATTCCTAAGCCAAGGGAGAACAAAAGGAAGAAGTTAAGATAATACGGCTACTACTTTTTTACCATCTAATGATTAAGAAAATGAGTGATAATAATAAATATAGAGTATTGTTGGTTTTTGGTACTCGGCCAGAAGCTATTAAAATGGCACCTTTGGTTAAGGAGTTTCAGAAATATCCGGAACAGTTTGAAACCATAGTATGTGTAACAGGCCAACACCGCGAGATGTTGGATCAGGTGTTGAATCTTTTCGAAATCGTACCTGAATATGATTTGCAAATCATGAAATCAGGTCAGGATTTATACGATGTTACCAGCCGAGTTTTAATAGGTATGAGAGATGTATTGAAAGTGGCAGATCCAGATTTGGTTCTGGTTCATGGCGATACTACCACATCATCCACAACGGCTTTGGCGGCTTATTATCAGCAAATTCCTGTGGCTCATATCGAGGCAGGTTTGCGTACCAATAATTTGTATTCTCCTTGGCCCGAGGAAGCCAACAGACAGATTACAGGTCGTTTGGCTCAGTGGCATTTTGCACCAACCATAATGGCACAAAAGAATTTAATGGATGAAGGAATTTCAAAAAGCAGAATTGTGGTTACTGGCAATACTGTGATTGATGCGCTTCAGCTTACGCTTACAAAAATACATCGCTCTTCGAAAGTGGTTATGGATATTGTGAATGTGTTGCAAGCCAAAGGAATTTCTACCGGTCGGGTTGCCGAGTGGGTATATCGAACCCGCAAAATGGTATTGATTACAGGACATAGAAGGGAAAATTTTGGAAGAGGATTTTTAAATATATGTGAGTCAATTAAGTTTTTAGCTGAGAAACATCCGGAAGTAGATTTTGTATATCCGGTTCATTTGAATCCTAATGTTCAAAAACCAGTTTATGATATTTTAGGACAAGGAGCAGATTCAGAAAGCAACTCAAATAACAATATCTTCCTAATTGATCCGATTGATTATCTGCCATTTGTTTACCTGATGGATTTATCTTACTTGATACTTACCGATTCGGGAGGCATCCAGGAAGAGGCGCCATTCCTGGGCAAACCAGTTCTTGTAATGAGGGATACAACGGAAAGACCGGAAGCTTTAACTGCTGGAACAGTAAAGTTGGTTGGTACGGATTCTCAGAAAATCATAGAATCGGTTGACTTGTTGTTCCATGAAGATGCAACTTATCGAAAAATGGCTCAGTCCATCAATCCATATGGTGATGGGAAAGCTTGCATCAGGATTGTACAGGAATTGAAAAAAGCATCATCCATTCGGGAACGTATTGTTGCCTAGCTTTACAAAAGCATGTCTGATTTAAAGAGCAAAACCATTAAAGGCGTTTTCTGGAGCTTTGTGGAAAAGTTTGGGAGTCAATTTATCCTTTTGATATCGCAAATTATTTTGGCCAGATTGTTAGAGCCCCGGGATTTTGGTTTACTTGGGATGCTTGCCATTTTTATCGCGGTATCGCAGGCCTTTATCGATAGTGGTTTTGATAATGCTTTGATACAGAAAAAGAATGCTGATCAGATAGATTTTTCAACGGTATTCTTCTTTAATATTAGCATAGGAATAGTTCTTTACCTGATCTTGTTTTTTGCAGCTCCTTTGATTGCTGATTTTTTTAGAACCCCTGAACTGGTGGATCTTACAAGAGTAGTTTGCTTGATTTTGGTGATCAACTCTTTTGGCTTGATTCAATTTGTAAAGTTCAAGATCGACATGAATTTTAAAGCCATTGCACAAGTTGTTGTAGCAGCAAATATTTTGTCGGCAGTATTAGGAGTTAGTTTGGCATTATTGAACTTTGGAGTATGGGCTTTGGCTGCACAGGTAATGGGTATATATGTATTTAGAACCCTATTGTTTTGGATCAGGAGTTCCTGGCGACCAAGTCTGGTTTTTTCAATCAAGTCATTTAAAGGTTTATTCAATTTTGGATCGAAGTTGTTGTTGTCAGGATTGATTAGTCAGACGTTTGAAAACATTTATTTGCTGGTAATTGGTAGAATGTTCTCAGCTACGGCATTGGGATTTTACGATCAGGCTAAAAAATTTCAGCAAGTACCCGTTGCTACTTTGGCACAGGTTGTTGGCAACGTTACATTTCCTGCTTTTTCAAAAATTCAGGATGAGGATGAACGCCTTCGAATGGGATTCAGAAAACTCATTAAGCTTTTGGTCTTTATCAATTTTCCATTAATGATTGGACTGGCTGTAATGGCTGAACCATTGTTTTCAATTGTTTTGGGAGAAAAATGGATGCCATCTGTTCCTTACTTTCAACTCTTGTGTATTGCAGGTATGATCTACACATTGCATTCATCAAACCTGAACATTCTTAAGGTAAAAGGACGATCCGATTTATTTCTTTACCTGGAAATCATTAAAAAAATATTTGTTGTATTGGCAATTGTTATTGGCTTGCAATGGGGAATAATGGGATTAATTATTGGACAAATAGTAACCTCTTTCATAAGCTTTTTTATCAATGCATATTATACGGGGAAATTAATTTCCTACTCAACCATCAACCAAATTAAAGACGTGAGTCAAACCTTTTTAATCACTCTTGTGACTGCTGCAGTTATGAGCATTGGTTGGTTAATACAAAATCAGATTCTTTCACTCTCTTTTCAGATACTGGCAGGTATCGGTACATACCTACTATTGGCTTGTGCTACAAAACAAGAAGCAGTTAGCGATGGTATTTTAATTCTTAAAGAACTTAAAACCTGAATTTGATTTAAAATCAGTTTAGGATAATACCGACACGAAGATGGAAAAACGTAAAATATTAGTAACAAGACCTCAATTGCCACCTCTTAACGAGTTTATTCCTTTATTGGCTGACATTTGGGATAGCAGATGGCTTACCAATAATGGAAAATATCATCAGGAATTTGAAAAGGCGTTGGCAAACTACCTGGGAGTTCCCTATGTTGTATTGTTTGCAAATGGCACCTTGGCTTTAATGGCTGCGCTGCAGTGTTTAAGAATAAAGGGAGAAGTAATTACCACACCTTATAGTTTTGTGGCCACAACGCATTCATTATGGTGGAACGATATCAAGCCTGTTTTTGTAGATATAGAGCCTGACTATTGCAATTTGGATCCCGAGAGAATTGAGGCTGCCATAACACCGGCAACTACTGCCATTCTTCCGGTTCATGTGTATGGTAATCCTTGTGAGGTAGACAAAATTCAGGACATGGCAGATTACTATGGCTTAAAGGTAATTTATGATGCAGCTCATGCCTTTGGAGTTCGATTAAAGGGGTCAAGTGTTCTGAATTATGGAGATTTATCCATTGTTAGTTTCCATGCTACCAAGGTATTCAATACCATTGAAGGGGGAGCAATTATTTGTCATGATATCAAGACCAAGAAGCGATTGGATTACCTTAAGAATTTTGGAATTGCGAACGAAACCACAGTAGTTGCTCCGGGAATTAATGCTAAAATGAATGAATTGCAGGCGGCTTATGGATTGTTACAATTGAAATATTTCGATACCGTAATTGATGGACGCAAGCATATCACAGAAAAGTACAAGAAAGGATTGAAGAATATTCCTGGAGTAAGATATCTGGATGAACCACAGGAGGTAGATTACAATTATTCTTATTTTCCAATATTTATTGAGGAGTCGGAATTTGGCAGAAGTAGAGATGATTTGTTTGAAGAATTAAAGAAAAATGGAATTTATGGACGAAGATATTTTTACCCATTGATAAGTGAGTTTCCAACCTATAGAGGTTTGCCTTCGGCCAAAGGCTTAGATATTGCCTATGAGGTATCAAGGCAGATTATTTGCTTGCCTTTGTATCCTGATTTGGCAGACGAAATCGTTGATTTGATCATTTCCATTATTTCTGAAATGGTACAAGTTGATTCAAATAAAGTACCAGTAAAGGTTCTGAAAACCTATAAAGAGAAAAGAAAATTCCCTAAAGAAAAATAAACGAGTCTTATGGACAAGCCTTTGGTAAGTGTAAAAACCATAACCTACAATCACGAGAAATACATTGCTCGGTGTATTGAAGGAATCTTGAATCAGAAAACAGATTTTGATTTCGAATATATTATCGGCGAAGATTGCAGTACGGATAAAACTATGGAGATAATACAGGAATATGCTGTGAAATATCCTGATATTATTCGAGTAATAACAAGTGAGCAAAATGTAGGAGCAACTATTAATGATCAAAGAACGGATGATGCCTGCAGAGGGACATATGTAGCTTTTTGTGAGGGTGATGATTATTGGACTGATCCTTATAAATTGCAGAAGCAGGTTGACTTTCTGGAAGCAAATCCTGATTATGGATTGGTCCATACCAATTTTTCATGTCAAAAAGGAGATAAATTCTTAAGAGGGGTTAGAGATGGTAAGAATTTGCCGTGTGGAAATGTTCTTTCAGATTTAATAAGAGGGAATCACATTGCCACAGCATCGGTTTGTATGCGAAATGATTTGTTGCAGACCATTCGAATTGGAGAACCAATCAGGAAGCACAATTGGAGAATGGGTGATTATCCTTTGTGGATAGAATCTGCTGCCAGGATGAAAGTTCATTATTTGGCCGATGATACCATTACCTATCGTATTCATGGAACGTCTGCTACTCATGGACTGGATGTAATGGGAGATTTCAGGTTCTTTAGTGATCGATATGAGATTAAGAGACACTACATCAAGAAGTTTGGATGTGAAGATTTAGAACCATTTATCAACAAGATGTATCATCGTGAACTGCTAAAATTTGCGATATTCTTGAAGGATGAGGATTTGAGAGAAAAGTGTCATCAGTTTTTTAAGGATTCATCGGTTGGAGAAAGCTTTCCGTATTTAATGCTTTCGCAATATCCAATATTCGATTCGCTGTATTGCTTTGTATATACTACCCGTAAAAAATTGAAAATGGTAGTTTGATATCTTATGAGACCAAATTCGTATCAAAAATTGGAGAATCAGGTAAGAACCTGCGAATTTCCACTTCCGGGAAGTGTTGCGATTATTCAACCTTATGTATTTCCTTATTTGGGATATTTTCAATTGCTTCACGCTGTTGAGAATGTCGTTTTTTACGATGATGTAAACTTTATTAAACGCGGCTGGATCAACAGAAATCAAATACTGGTGAATGGAAAGGAATTCATGTTTACCATTCCTTTGCGGAAAGCAAGTCAAAACAAACTCATCAATGAAATTGAGCTGGTAGAAAAGCAATTGTTTATTCAAAAATTTCGTCATCAACTAAAGTTAGCATACGCAAAAGCACCCTATTATCACGATGTTAAGGAGGTAATAGAATCTGTATTTGTTGGCGATTATTCAAATATAGGAGATCTTGCCATTGTAAGTATTCTTGCCGTTTACAGGTATTTGAATATGGATTTGAACTGGATGAAATCATCCGAAGAGTTTCGCGAAACAAAAGGACAAGAAAAAGCGGATAGATTGATTCATATCAGTAAGATGCTTGCTTGTGATACCTATATCAATCCGGTTGGAGGAAAATCTCTTTACCACAAAGATTATTTTGCAAAGCATAGCATAGATTTGGGCTTTATAGAATCGGGAAAAGTGAATTATAAGCAATTTGAAAATGACTTTGTTCCATACCTTTCAATTATTGATGTACTGATGTTTAATAACAAAGCCGCGGTGATAGAATTGTTGAACAATTTCAAAATCGGATGATTTAATTTCTGATCACATCATGCAAAATCAAACAAAAAAAATACTAATTCTTGGGGGAACCTCCTTTCAAATTCCTTGCATTAAATATGCAAAGGCCAAGGGCTTTCATGTGATTACTTGTGACTATAATCCAGATAATCCCGGACACAAATATTCCGATGAGTTTTATAATGTTAGTACCACGGATTTGAAGGCGGTTTTAAAATTGGGACGAAAGTTGGAGATAGATGGTATTTTGGCTTATGCATCAGATCCGGCAGCACCTACCGCAGCTTATGTGGCAGAGAAAATGGGATTGCCGGGAAATCCATACAAATCGGTTAAGACACTTTCCGAAAAGGATTTGTATAAAAGCTTTTTAAGATTAAAGAAATTCAATACGCCATCGTACGGAGCTTATGGAAGTTTAAAGGACTTTTCGGGTTCCAGTGATGAATTCAGGTATCCTATTATTGTAAAGCCAGTTGACTCCAGTGGGAGCAAAGGGATTAGTGCTGTAAATGACTTTTGGGAAATGGATAAGGCAATTGATTATGCCATGAAATTCTCGCGATGTAAGAGGTTTATTGTAGAAGAGTTTATTGAAAAGAAATATCCGCAATTGGATGGGGATATTTTTGTATATGATGGTAAAATTATTGCATACTACCTGGGAGACCAGCGGAACGATGTTGAGGTAAATCCCTTTGTTCCTTCAAGTATTAATTACCCATCCTTGTTACCGGAACACATTCATGCTAAAATACAATCGGACTTGCAGCGAGCTATTGATTTGCTGAAAATAAAGTTTGGTGGCTTTAATATTGAAGTGATTGTAGATGAAAATGATGAGGTGTTTTTGATTGAGATTGGCGCGAGAAACGGAGGCAATTGTATTCCGGATATCATTAAATGTGCCAGTAATGTTGATATGATAAAAATGAGCGTGGATGCTTGTATGGGAGAAGAGCCCAGAATCCACAACCGTAAGGATATTGATAAGTTTTATACGACATATGTAATTCATTCCAATGTGGATGGAAAATTCAAATCGGTTAAGGTTCATGAAAATATAAGCGACTATGTTCTTGACATCAGGTTGATGGTTGAAAAGGGTGGGGATGTCTTCACGTTTAAGGGATCGAACTGTACAGTTGGAATTGGACTTCTGGAATTTCCAAACCTTGAGATACGCAACGAAATGATGGATAAGATTGAAGAATTTATAGCAGTTGAACTCGAATAGGATATGGTTAGGGCGATTGGTGGATATTTTGAGTTGGAGAACCGATTCGAATCGGAGTACTATCCGAATTTAATTCGTTTAAATACCGGACGAAACTGCCTGGAGTACATCCTAAGAGCTCGAGCATATCAAAAAATATATTTGCCTGAATATTCTTGTGATGCAGTCATGGAGCCCATTTTAAAATTGGGACTGGAATATGAGAAGTACCCAATTAATATGCAGTTGGAACCAGATCAACTTATTGATCCGGAAAAGGATGAGGCCTTTTTGGTAATCAATTACTTTGGATTAAAAGGGAGGTATGTGAACTTTTTGACAAGGCGTATGCACAATTTAATAGTGGACAATTCTCAGGCTTTTTTTGAAGAGCCAGCGCAAGGCTTCGATACCTTTTATTCGGCAAGAAAGTTTTTTGGAGTAAGCGATGGAGCCTATTTGAGTACCGATAGTGCACCATATATGGATTTTAAGCAAGAGGTATCGTGGAAAAGAAGTGAGCACTTGTTGCGAAGACTGGAGAATGGTCCTAATGATGGATATCCGGCATTCAAAAGAAATGAAGCGTATTTGTGTGGTCAGGAGATAAAATTGATGTCGGATTTAACCTACAGAATTCTATCGAGTATCGACTATGCTGCAGTTAAAAGCAGGAGGAATCGTAATTTTCAATATCTACACTTAAAGTTGAAAGGATACAATGGCTTAAGCATTAATGATGCGGATATTGATGGACCAATGGTTTATCCTTTTTATGTGGAAAATGATGATTTGCGAAAAGAATTGATGCTGCAGGAAATCTATACTGCAAGCTATTGGCCAAGTGTAACCCAAAATGTTGAATCGGATAAACTAGAATATAAATTGGCCAAATATCTCATTCCACTTCCTGTAGATCAGCGCTACGGCTTATTAGATATGGATAGGATTTGCAAATTGATCATACAATTGTTGAAGCAATGAAGTATATCGAAATCGCATTTTGGTTTCTCATCTTTTTTGTAGCTTTTTACCTAAAAGGATTTACAGTTGGGGGACAGGAGTTGGTTTACTTGTGGAAACTGCCTTTACTGTTGTTCTTGATCTCGCGAGTAGTTGGTCAGGAAACAAAGCATGCCTTTTTAGTGCTGGCCTACTTATTTGCAGCTAAGAATTTGGTGAATGTATCATTCTTTAAGTTCCCGGTAGATTCTATTATCAATTTTATAAAGTATTTAACCATACCGATTTTTGTGCATTGGATTTACCTTAATATTAATAGTGCGAGTACATTAAAAAAGTTAAGGTTGGTACCTGTCTACATGGCAGCCTTTTTTATCGTGTGCAACATTCCCTACTACCTGGGAGTGTTTGCTGCACCAGTAACCACAATGTTGTGGATGGAGGACACACAAATTGATGGATTAATTGGAATGCTCGGAGCACCACATTATACGTCGGCAGTGCTGGCAGTTGCAAGTGTAGTGCTTCTTGATTTTGTGGTTAATAAAAGAGGGAACTTTAAAGTGAATTTTATCGTGATTCCCATCCTGATTATAGGTGTGTTTTTTCTTTTTAAAACCTATACAAGAACAGGTTGGATGATGTTTTTGGTTGGTGTTATCGTTTTATTTGCCAGAAAAGTATCTTTTAAAAACTTAGGGAAAATTGCTGTTTTTGGAGTACTGATGGCAATTGGTTTGTCGGTATTGTTTCAAACCAACGAGGGATTTCGAAGAAGGATCATGGATGAACGGGCAGGGCAGGAAGACAAATCGGCTTATGAAACTGTAGGATCTGGTCGTATACAAATAGCTGATATTTATCTGACCAATCTTTATGAAAGCAACTTTGTTACCTATCTGTTTGGCATGGGAATGGAAGAATCGATGCGAAGGTATGAACAGAAAGATGGCATGCCTTTATTTGCTCACAATGGATTTATTCAAACTTTAGTTGACAATGGAATTATTGGTTTCGTGTTGTATATGTTATTTCTGATCACACTTTACAGGGCCATTGCAGGGGCCGAAAGTAGTCACAATCAATTGACAATGGCAATGTTTTTTATGTTTCTGTCATGTTTGGCTACTCAGCAAGCCAATTATTTTCTGGTGGATGTATTTCTTTCCATTTACATTGGAATTGCTTTGATTGAATCAAGGGTAAATCATTATATCGATTTTAAAAGGAAATCTGACATTTACAAAAACATGAAGCCCTCATATCCTTTCTATAAAAGATAAGATCACATAAATGTATAGCTTTAGTTTAATTACATTAGAAGACCTTCAGCAGATTGAGTATTCCAGTAAGTTTCCGGGGACTCAGACTTCTTGGATTTCAGATTGGTATCATACTTTCAAAAAGCATAACGATAATCATTTCGGGCTTGATAAAAAAGCTTACATCCTTACTGCTTATGAGGGAAATAAGTTGGTTGCCATTGTACCTTTACTGAGGCTAACGCGAACCTATTTCAAATACTTTAAATTACAGTTTCTTGAATTTCTTGGGCAGCAATGGTCAGGAATGGGGCATGATATTATTGTAATCAGGGAGCTAGAAGCTGGTTTTGTTGAAGAGCTGTTCTATTGGATCAAAAGAAACATTTCCTATCATTTTATATTTCTTAAATATCTACCATCGGGTAGTAGCTTAAAATCTAAGTTTCGTTTTTATCGATATGCGGGAGCTCCGTTTGTTCAAACATCTTCTTTTTCCGATTACGAAAGGTTTCGATTAAAAGTGTACTCCAGAAAATTCAGAGAAGATCTTCGCAGAACCTATCGAAGAATTAAAAGAGATGGATTTAAAATGGAGGTAGAACAACATGAAATTAATGAATACAGTTTAGCGGCCATTAGAAATATTTCTGCAAGTAAAACTACTGATGGGAAAAGTGATTTGTATGAGAACAAACTCAAGGAAGATTTTCATTTAAAGATATACAGGCAAAACCCATCAAAAGTGGTTTTTATAAAGTTTAATGGTGAAGCTGTAGCTTATGGTACTTTGATAGATATTAATGGACAAAGGATTGGTGTTGATTCGGCTTTTGATAGAAAATTCAGAAAATATGGAGTTGGAATTCATTGTATTGACCAGATAATTCGTGATGGCTTTGATGACAAGGTTCAAAAATTATCATTCGGATTAGGAATGGATACCTATAAGTTTCAGTTTACCAATTGCATAGAAGAGTTTTTTATGTGCTATGACTTTAAAATCAGATTGAAGTCGTTATTTGTGTTGCCTTATTTTCATTACCGTATAAAAAAAATGAATCAGGATGTTTCTGCAGTTATGGAGAGAAATAAGCAGCAAGCAAAACCTGGATCAGAGAATGATAAAACCTCTAATGACAAATTCAATTTTGTTGAAAGTGTTGAGATATAGATTATTTATTGCTCGCAACGAAGTTTAATGCCCTAGGTTCTAATGTATCGTTTCGAAACCATTTCGATTGAAGAACTCGAAAATTTTGAATACAACACCAATTGTCCTAGCTGTAGATTCGAATGGATTTATAGTTGGTATCAGGTTTTTGAGAAAGTGGAAAACAATATTGTTGGGTTCAAAAAGAAGCCCTTCATCATTCTTGTTTATAAGGAGAACAAGTTGGTTGCAATTGTTCCATTATTAAAATTAGTAAGGATATACTTTAAGTGTATTCGCATATCCTTTCTTGAATTTTTTGGTCAGCAATGGTCAAGTTTAGGGAATGATATTTTATTAGTGGGGGAAGTTGATAAACTCTTATATCGTGAATTAAAGCGTTGGATCAGTAAAAACATTTCCTATGATTTCATTTTCTTAAAGTACATACCAAAGCAGTCCGAATTGGTCAAGAGTTTCCGATTGTTTCATTATTCAGTTGCTCCCTGTCTGCAATTAAATAGATATAAAGAATATCAGGATTTCAATAAACAAGTATACTCTAAAAAGTTTAGAGAAGAACTTAAACGTACCTCAAGAAAGTTGGCAAGAGAAAATTTAGAGTATACCATAGAGGTTAAAGAAATTAATAAGGAAAATTTAAAATTGATTAAGCACATCTCAAAATCAAAGGAGATAGATGGCAAAAGCTTTTTATATGCCAACTCAGAAAAAGAAGCATTTCATTTAAGTATTTATCAGAGTTTTCCATCTCAGATGATATTGCTAAAGTTAAATGATGAGATTGTTGCCTATTCTACCTCAATTGATTGGCAAGGGAAACGATTGGCAATTGATTCATCTTTTGATAGGAGATTTCGAAAATATGGTATTGGAATACACTGTGTTGATTCTTTTATCAGGAATGCATTTGATGATAAGATGAAGAAATTATCATTGGGTATGGGACATGATTCTTACAAGTTTAGGTTTTGTGACGATATGGATCAATTTTTTATGTGTTTTGATTACAAAATCAGTTGGAAATCATTATTGGCTTTGCCCTACTTTAAGTACAGATTAATTAAAATAGACAAAGAAGTACAATCAAAAATCCAAAAGATATCCGCAGTCATACAAAAAAATAAGCAAAAGAGTAGAAGCAAGGAAGAATTAGAAGTAAAAACGAACAATCAAACCTCTAATAATAGAAAAAATATTACTGAGCGTATTGAAATGTAGAATGGTATAATATCTAAAGAGTTTAAACCCTAAAACCTAATGTATAATTTTAAAACCATTTCAATTAAAGAACTTGAGAACTTGCAATACAAAGCAAATTTTCCTAGCAATAGATTCGAATGGATTAATAGTTGGTATGAGGTTTTCGAGAAAGTGGAAAACAATGTAATAGGCTTTCAGAAGCAGGCTTATATTGTAACTGCTTATGAAAACAACCAATTGGTAGCCATTATTCCTCTTGTAAAGCTAATTCGTAAGTTTTGTAAATGTATAAAGCTCGAATTTGTTGAGTTTCTTGGACAGCAATGGTCCTGTATTGGACATGATTTAATTGTGCTAAAAGAATTAGATTCTAGTTTTATAAAGCAGCTTCTTAGCTGGATTAAAAAGAACATTCGCTATCACTTCATTTTTTTCAAGTATGTTCCTAAAAAATCGATTCTGACAAAAGACTTTAAAATGTATCGATATTCGGGAGCTCCCATGATTTGTATTTCGGACTACAAGGATTATAATGAGTTTGCCGAAAAGGTTTATGCAAAGAAGTTTCGGAAGAAGTTAGACAGAACCTTACGAAAGATTGAAAAAGATGGATTTCGTTTAAGCTTGTCCTACGAGGAAATCAACTCATCCAATTTTGAGACCATTAAAAGAATATCGAAATCAAAAATGCTGGATGGAAAAAGCTTTGTATATGATGATGTAAACAAGGAAAAGTTTCATAAAAGTCTGTACAGTAAGTTTCCATCGCATGTAATGTTTGCCAAGTTTAATGATTACCCGGTTGCCTATGTAGCAAATATAGATTGTGATAATGCAAGGATTGCCATTGATTGTGCTTTCGATCGCGATTATAGAATTTATGGAGTAGGCGTTCAGTGTATGGATTGTAACATTCGAAAGTCATTTTCGCTGAACAAGGAGAAATACTCTTTCGGAGTTGGCATGGATGTATATAAGTTCCAGTTCACAAAAACAGCAATGCCATTTTACATGTGTTTTGGCCTGCAGAATAGACTGAAATCATTTTTAGCAAAGCCATTTGTTTTGTATAGAGCAAAGAAATCAGATATAAAAGCCAAACAGGAATTTGAAGGAGTAGAGGAATACATATGAAGAAATTAATTGCCAACATATTGGGATACCTATTGCTGTTGATATTTGGTAAAACCGCTTTAAAACAGTTCGATAAGCAAGTGTTATCCATCTATTTTCACGATCCGTCGCTTGTCCTTTTTAAAGGAATCATCGGTTTTTTATTTTCGAAAGGCTTCAGGTTCATTTCGGAAGAAGAATATTTTCAGATCATAAATGGAGAGAAAGATGTAAAAGGAAGAACTGCCTTTATTTCCTTTGATGATGGCTGGAAAGGCAATTTAAAATTGATTCCAATTCTTGAGAAATATCAAATACCAGCAACTTTCTTTATTCCCGTTCGACCGGTAATAACAGGAAACTTTTGGTGGGAGTATGCAGCTAAAGTGGTAGAGGAAAATCAGCAATTTAAATCAGTTGAAGAAGTAAAGAAATTACCAAATGATAGTAGGATGCAGTTAATCCGAGGTGCAGCTGCCAGATATGATTTAAAGAGATCTTGTATCGAACTTTCGGAATTAAAACGCTTGAGTGAAAATCCATTCATTACAATTGGATCTCACACCTATCATCATCCGATTACTATAAAATGTTCGGATGAGGAGTTGGATTTTGAGTATCGTGAATCAAAAAAAACATTGGAAGAGTGGTTGTCGGTAGAAATTAATTCATTTTCCTTTCCCAATGGCGACTATAACCAAAGAGATTTGGATTTGCTGAAGAAGTACAATTACAAGATGGCTTTTACTGTAAATCCTGAATTGAATTCGAACTTCATTTCTGAGTTTCAGATTCCAAGAGTCTCCATCAATTCGAATGGAGGAAAATATGAGAACATTGCGCGCATGCTTCGGGTTTGGCACAAATTTGTTCAGCCGCTGCAGCAAAAGCAAGCATTGCTATTCAATCCTAAATTATCAGGAAGTTAAAATCATTTAAGCGGATGAAAGAGATTCTATACATAGCACCAGGGAATCAGAATTCAAAAGGGGGAATTGGATTGTGTGTAAACAATTATTCAAAACACATGTCCAACTTTAAGGTTTTGGTTACGCATCGGTTTAAGTCCAAATTGATAAATTCCTTGTGGTTCCCAATTTGTATTGTGGAGTTGTTGTGGATTTTGATTAAAGATCGGGATATTAAAATTCTTCACATTCATGGGGCATCGAAAGGTAGTTTTTACAGGAAGTACATACTTTATGCATTTGCAAGAGCATTTTCCAATAAGAAAATCATCTACCACATACATGGAGGTGGGTTTCGGGACTTTTACCTGGGATCGTCAAGGTTTATTCAGCGTAGAATACGATATGTAATTAATACTGCGGATATGGTGATTTGCTTGTCGGAAAAATGGAAGCACTTTTACACCAGTGCCTTTAAGCCAAAACGGATTAGAATCTTAAATAATATGATTCTTCCTCCGCTTAACACAGAGCGAAAGCCATCCAATGATAAATTTAGCTTGTTATTCCTGGGATTAATTGGTGACAACAAAGGCATTTTCGACTTGATTAAAATTATTGCAAAAAACAGGAGCCAATTTGAGGATAAACTGGAGCTCGTGATCGCTGGAAATGGGGAAGTGGATCGATTGACCAATACCATTTCGAAATGGAAGATGCAGGAAATCATTCATTTTAAAGGTTGGGCCAACGAAGAAAAGAAAGAAGAGTTGTTCCGATCATCGGATGCATTTATTTTGCCATCCTATAAAGAAGGTTTGCCTTTGTCCATTCTTGAAGCCATGAGCTATGGTTTGCCTATAATATCAAGTAAGGTGGGAGGGATTCCAGATTTGATTCACAAAGGGAAAAATGGAATACTTGTGGTTCCCGGTAATCAAAGAGCCATTAAAAATGCAATCGTCAAGTTGATGACAAACCAAGCTCTTTGCAAAAACTACTCACAAAATTCAACAAGAGCAGTTGTTGATTTTTATCCAGATCATGTATTAAAAACATTATTCTCAATCTACCATGAATTACAGGGGAATAAGGGATTACTTTTTGAGCAAAATTAAATTCGGTATCGGGTTTGAAAGGGAATTGAAAAGAATAGAGAAGCTATACTCAATTAGTGAATCCCAATTGTCAGAATTAAAAAACAAAGAATTTGTAAAGCAGTATCGAAATGCCTACCTAAATTCCAAGTTCTACAATGAGTTGTATCGAAAGCATGGCTTAAGTGTACATTCGGTAAAATCGATTGACGACGCAGAAAAAATACCAATCATTACAAAAGATGACATTAGGCATTGTGTTGATGATTTGTTGACTACAAACCGTTTGTTTGTATACAAGGCCTTCACAAGTGGAACCACTGGTTCGCCATTAAAATTGTATCGCGATTATCAGTCGGTTTGCAAGGAATACTCCTACGGATACTATTTTCAGAATATCCATGGATACGAGCTGGGCGATAAGGTGATATCCATAAAAGGAGATTTGGACAAGGATAAGATTTCGAGGTTTGACAAGGCCTTGAATACATTGCATTTATCGAGTTATAATCTGAACGAAAAGAACATCCTAAAGTATTATGAATTGATTAAGGAGTTTGAACCCAAAGTGGTTAAGGCTTATCCTAGTTCATTACAGATTTTATCGACAGAACTGTACAAAAAAGGATTGGATTTGTACATTCCGATTGCATTTACTTCATCTGAAGTATTGCACGATTGGCAACGACGAATTATTGAAAGGATACTGCATTGCGAAGTGATAGATTGGTATGGAAATTCGGAGCAAACCATTGCTTTGGGACAGGTAAAAGAAAACTTGTATCAGGATGTTCCATTGTATGGGCATATTGAGGTAAAAGAAAATCACATCATCACTACGGGATTCATCAATAAATCATTCCCACTAATTCGTTACCAGGTAGATGATATCATCGAGTTAAAGTGTGATGCGAGTTGTATTCGTTGTTGCACCGAACGAATAATGGGTCGCGACAATCAATATGTAAGGTTAAAGAATGGGCAGCAGGTTGGCTTACTCGATCATGCATTTAATTTCAACAACATTAAAAATATTCTGGCTGCACAAATTGTTCAGAAAGTGCCAGGTGAAATCGATTTGAATATTATACCTGATTACAATTTTACAGAGCAAGATAAGGTAGAATTGCTAAAGAATCTTACACAGTTGGTAACAGAAGATTGTAAGATTCATTACAATGAGATAACAGAGGATCAGATCATAAAAACAAAGGCTGGTAAGTTTAATTTGATGGTTTCCTATTTGGATACCAAGGATAAGGATGCTACGGCAAAGGAGATTTTGAAGGCGATAGATACAGCTTAAAAGATTTGTAAACCACGAATTTTACAGATTACACGAATAGATTCATATTTTGGTTTATGTGAATTGTTTGATGATTTATAATTCGTAAAAATTAGTAAAATTCGTGGTTCATACAAAGATAATTCGTAATTAGTTGATGATATGGCAGTACAGTTAATAAAAGATTTGATTGCCTATAAAATAAAATTTGGCAGAGCATTCGAGCGTGAATTGCGACGGATTATTGAACTGGATCAAATGTCTAAAGCTGAGATTTTAGAATTGAAAAGTGAGGAGTTTGTGAAGCAATATCGTAATGCTTATACCAATGCTGAATTCTACAAACAATTCTACAAAAAGCATGGATTGAATCTTTATTCAGTAAAAGATTTGTCTGATAAGAACAAACTACCAACTATTTCGAAGCTGGATGTTCGTAATCATGCCAAAGCGATGTTGACTAAACCAAAATTGTGCGTATTTAAAGCTTATTCGAGTGGAACAACAGGTACACCATTACAGGTTTACAGAGATTTTTCATCTACAATAAAAGAATATGCTTATGGTCATTTTTTCCAGCAAATGCATGGCTATCATTTGGGTGATCCGGTTGTATCCTTACGGGGAACTTTAAACCGAAATACATTTTCCTATTTCGATAAAAGCAATAATGTATTGTATTTGTCATCCTATCACTTAAAGTCGGAAAGAATTGATGAATACTACAAGCTGATAAAAGATTTTAATCCCAAGGTAATTAAGGCCTATCCGAGTTCCATGCACATTCTGGCTACCGAATTGCACAAGAAAGATTTGAGTTTAGGCATTCCGATTGCATTTACATCATCGGAAGTATTGCATGGATTTCAGAAAGAGATTGTCGAGAAAACACTGAATACAAAAATATACGATTGGTATGGCAATGCAGAGCAAACAGTTGCGCTGGGGCAGTTCGAGGATGAATTGTATCGTGAGTTTCCATTGTATTCCCATACCGAGTTCGAAGATGATCATTTGATTACCACAAGCTTTATCAACTCTGCTTTTCCATTGATCCGTTATCGTGTTGATGATGTGGTGCAATTGGCTGATTGTAGCAATGGTATATGTGTGATCAAAAAGATTGAAGGCAGAGACGATGATTACATTGTTTTAAAAGATGGTCAACGAATTGGTCGACTTGATTTGGCCTTTAAAAAAGCTAAGAATTTGTTAGCAGCTCAAATTGTGCAAGATGAACCTGGTATTATTCGGGTAAACCTGATTCCGGATAAGAGATTTGATAAGAGAGATTTGGATGTAATAGAATTGAACTTGCGCGATTTACTTGGGGATGAATGCATGATTCGTTTTGATAAAATAGAAACAGATCAGTTGATTAGAACAGCCAAAGGGAAATTTAACCTTGTAGTTTCCCAGCTTAAATGATTGTAAGGAAATTTTTTGAAAAGGATTAAACGCTAAGGCGCAAAGACGCAAGGATATAAATGTTGCAGGTTAAAACTAATTTTCTCGCAGATCAGCGCATTTTACAAGGCAGATTTACGCGGATTGAATTATGATGCGGTTCATGTTGAGTTATAAATATTGCACAGCGCTGCTGCTTAAAGCATTAAAAAAGGCCAACTAAATTGTTATAGGTGCAGAGCATCGTAATATTTATAGAAAGCAGATTTTGTAGAAGAGATAGGTACAGCGTACCGTTATATTCCGCCATCAATATCAATGAAAAATTATTCAGAGAAAATACTAGTTATAGGTGCAGGACCCCAGGCCTTGTTTTTGGTACGGGAGTTTAGCCGTTTGAATTATCATGTAATTCTGGTAGGCAGAAAAAACGAAATTGCCATGCATTCGAAGTATGGGGAGAAAAAAGTAATTCGTAGCGAGGAGCATTTGGTGTTGGAACTAAATTCATTGGCAAATACTTATCCCAAGTTAAAAGCCTATATCGCAAGCGGATTTTACTTGGCTTTTTTGATGAACCATTTCCCGCGCTTCTTTCAGTTGTACAAGGTAATGCCGGGACATAAAGTGTCGATAGAACAATTGATGACCAAAAGCAAAACTTACAAGCTGGCAAAAAAAGTTAAGGTATTGTTTCCCCGGACTCATGTATTGATAGATGTAGAAGATCAGAAGCTGGTAAATCAACTCAATTACCCACAAATTGTAAAATGGAACAGGGATATCTTTCTATTCACAAAGCCAAGGTTTAAAACCCAATTGATTGAAAATGTATCAGAGATGATTGATTTGCTCAAAATATTAAGTGAGCAGGAAAAAACATCGCTAATATCACAAGACTTTTTAGGTGCGGATTTAAAAAACAATTTTTCCTATGGCGCTTATGTATATGAGGGAGAGGTGAAACTGGATATTTGTGTAAACGAGGTTCGTCATTTCCGATCGGGCGTTTCATCGGTGGTTGAGGAGTATCTTGGAGCTTATGCCAGGGAAATAAAACAACAAGCAGAGGCAGTTCTGCAGCAAACTAAGTTTACCGGCTTTTTAGATGTTGAGTTTAAAATAAGAGATGGACAATTGTATTTGCTTGAAGTGAACCCTCGACCTTTTGGTTTCATTAAAATCATGAAGAAGAAATATCCTGAATTGATTCCTTATGTAATGGGGCATAAGTTGATTGCTTATAAAAATCCGAAACCAGTAAAATGGATTAATGTACTTCGCGATATGGTATTAATTCTAAAGAATCCAGGTGAGGGCTTTCATATGTTAAAAGTTCTGTTCGATTTTAACAAACGAACCTTCGATGTTTGGGATATTCATGATCCTTTGCCATTCTTTTATCAGATGAAGAGGTAGTTAATGTTCATGTAATGAATGTTTTATGTCTTTCTGGAGATGTGGGTGGAATTAAAATGAAACAGACATTTAATGCATGAAACGGAAGTGTTAAAGGATAAAACGGCAATGTAAATGAATGAAACGAGCATGAGAAAGAATAAAACACAACGTGAAGAGGACAGGATAGAACATGAAATGTATATGTAGCCAATGTAAGAGGGTAAAACGAGACTGAGAGAGAATGAAACGAGCATGTAAAAGGACCAAATAAGAGATGAAATGAAATGGATCAGGCGTTTAATGGATCGGATGAATGATGAAATGAAACGGATTAGATTGTAAATAGATCCAGCACGAGATGTAAAGGTATGGTATGAATAAGTTAATGTATTGGTTCGAACTTGAAGTGTACTTGTTATTGAGTACAAAATGTGTTTTAGAGGTAAAGATTGCAGAGATTGTCCATTGAGAAAAAAAATATACAGGAATGATATCATTGTGTTTGACCTTAGACTATGAGTTATTTGGATCGGGAAGAGGCAATGTGTTTACGCACATTATAGAGCCTACCAACCGTTTGCTGGCCATTTGTTCTACGTATGGAATGAAGCTTACCATATTCTTCGAGGTGGTAGAATATTGGAAACTGAAGGAAGTTTATGAGAGTGGTGAATCGATGGGATACGAAAGAAACCCTGCCGAATCCATGGCCAATCAGATTAAGAAAGCTCATCAGTTGGGACATGATATTCAACTGCACATTCATCCGCAATGGGTTGATGCCCAGTATGAGGACGGAGAGTGGAAATTGAATATGGATTACTGGAGATTGCCAGAAGTGCCGGATCAGGCCAATGAGCAAATTAGTATGGGCTTAAGCGAATTGATTCGCAAAGGGAAAGAGGAATTGGAGGGGATTCTTCAACCAATAAAACCTGATTACAAGTGCAATGTGTTGCGGGCAGGTGGATACAATATCGATCCATCGGAACGATTGTTGAAAGCATTAAAAGAGAATGAATTTATAGCCGATAGCTCGGTTTATTATGGAGGCAAAGCCGAGAGTGAGCTGTCGAAATACGATTATACCTGTGTAAAGAAGGAAACTCCTTATTGGTTTACCAATGGCTCTTTGTTAGCTGTCAGCAAGAATGAAAAGGAGTTTGTAGAGTTGCCTGTTTTTGCAAAAAGAATCAGAAGAATTTCAAAATACGATTTGGTGAGGATTTGCTCTGCTTTAAAGAACAAGGCGAATTCTATTGAAAAGTTTAAGAACAACAGTACTAAAAAAACGAAATGGGAAACCATCCAATTCTTAATGAATAAAGAAGCCGTTACCTGGGATTTTTGCCTGTTCTCGAAATCGAAAATGCGGAAGTTCTTTAATGCAGCTATCAAGATCAGGGAAAACTCTAAAGCATCCTTTCATCCTTTTGTATTGGTAGGACATCCAAAAGATTTCTACTACTCCGATGCCATTGAGTTTTTGGCCAAAAAAGCATCAGGAGGAAAGTTAAAGTTTTTAACGATTGGTGAAGCCATTGTTCAAATTAAAGAAACACACAAGCAGAAATGATAGCACAAAGTCTCGAAAAACTACGAGTATATATAGAAGACCAAGAATACAAAGGTTGGGATCCGTATGACGGATTAAACTCCAAACTTTTTCAGTCGATTCCTTTTTTGAACAAGAGTCGACTAATGAGGTTGATATGGATTCAGGCCTTTAAAAGAAATCCAATGAATTTCCGGGATCTTGCAGGGATTAAGAAAGCTTATAATCCTAAAGGTCTTGGTTTATTTCTTAGTGGTTATTGTAAGCTTTATCAGCTTGATCGCACACAGGAGGTAAGATCCCGGATCCTTTTTTTAAGTAAAAAGATATTGGAATTGCAGTCGACAGGATGGTCGGGAGCATGTTGGGGATACAATTTTGACTGGCAAGCCAGGGCATTTTTTCAGCCCAAAGGAACACCTTCGGTTGTGGTTACTTCATATGTTACCAACTCCTTATTGGATGCCTACCAAATATTGGGCGATAAAGAATTATTGGAAACAGCCATTAGCGCAAAAGATTTTATTTTGAACGATTTGCATCGCAGCTACGATGGAAATGGCGATTTTTGCTTTTCCTATTCACCTCTGGATGAAACAAGAGTATTTAATGCTTCATTGCTGGGGAGTAAAACTTTAGCTCGAATTTATTCCATTACCAAAGATGAGGTATTGGCTGAGGAAGCAAAAAAGTCAGTTCAGTTTAGTATTAATTATCAGCACGCAGATGGATCGTGGGCATACGGAACTTTGCCTTATCATCAGTGGATTGATAATTTCCATACTGGATTTAACCTGGAGGCCTTAGCCGATTACCAGAAATATACCGAGGATGAATCCTTCCATGAGAATATAGAAAAAGGGCTGGAATATTACCTGAATCATTTCTTTACCGAAGAGGGTATTCCTAAATACTTTAACAGTTCTACTTACCCTGTAGATATCCATTGTCCCGCACAGTTGCCAATCACCTTAAGCAAGATAGGTGCTTTTCAATCGCAGAAGGAATTAATAGATCGGGTATTGAATTGGACCATTTCAAACCTGCAAAGTTCTGAAGGATATTTCTATTTCAGAGCAGGGAAAAGCTTTAAAACCAAAATACCATACATCCGATGGGCTCAGGCCTGGATGTTTTTGGCCTTATCAACCTATTTATTAGAAACCTTAAAAACACCGGAATATGAGAAAAAGAGTTACAATAATGAATTCGCCGGTTGATGTTTTAACAATGCGCGAAACCATTGATATTATCGATGATTCGATTCGCGAAAAAAAATCAATTCAACACATTGTGGTTAATGCAGCCAAGCTGGTTAACATGCAAGAGGATGAAGAATTGTATCAGTCGGTAGTTGATAGTGATATTATTAATGCTGATGGAATGGCTGTGGTATGGGCTGCGAGTTTGTTGGGTAAACCATTACCCGAACGTGTGGCAGGGGTTGATTTAATGCAAGAGCTTGTCATTCTTGCTTCTGAGAAAAAGTATAGGATTTTCTTTTTTGGCGGAAGGGAAGAGGTCGTTTCCGAGGTAGTTAGAAAATATACTACGGTATTTGGAAAGGAAATTATAGCAGGATATCGCAATGGATATTTTAAAAAAGATCAGGAAGCCAATATTGCAGCTCAAATTGCAGAATCGAAAGCTGATATCTTGTTTGTAGCCATTAGTTCACCAACCAAAGAGATTTTTTTAAACACCTATAAAGACAGATTGAAAGTTCCTTTCATCATGGGTGTTGGAGGATCGTTTGATGTTGTTGCAGGCAAAGTAAAAAGAGCACCTGTTTGGATGCAAAAAACAGGTTTGGAATGGTTCTACAGATTCTTGCAAGAACCCGGAAGAATGTGGAAAAGATATCTGGTAACCAATTCGCTATTTATTTACTATGTATTGAGGGAGAGATTTTCAGTGAACAGTAATCAGTAATCAGTAAACAGTGAACAGTAATCAGTAATCAGTAAACAGTAAACAGTTATCAGTTGCACGATTAAAATGCAGCTGCCAAAGCGTAAAACAATATAAAACAAGCATAAATAAATTCACTTTATAACCTTAAATAAACCGAGCATGATCAAAGGAAGAGAAAAAACACTGGCAAGGATAAGCACCATAGTTCAGGTTGCTTTATCCTTAGGCTGCTATTGGTTTGTTGCCTGGGCAACAAACAATTATATGCGGCCAGTTGAAATAGCTGCTCACGATACCAATATTGTTTATTTAATGATTATCGCAATATGGTACACTCTTATTAAAGAATTCAATTTGGGAAAGATGCTAAGGGTAAAAACCTACTCCGAATTGTTTGCTGAATATTTTGCAATGGTATTCATCAGTTCAGGCTTGTTGTATCTGGGAAGCTTGTTTTTAACCGATACTGTTCCTGTATTAATTCTGGCTTTGTTTGCTTGTTTGAATATGGCGGTTTTGTTCAGTTTTAGAATGTTGAGCTATACCATTTTCAAGAAAATTAGAGGAAAGGGATATAATACGCGGAATGTATTGATTGTAGCTGATGATGAATCATACCTGCACTTTATTGATAGAATGTTGTTTATTCGCGATTGGGGATATCGTGTTTGGGCAATCATGTCTGATGGGAAGCACATCAAAAACAAATACGATTCGCATGTAAGAGTACTGCATGAGCATTTTCAATTGAATGAGATTATTGATGCCAATGTAGTAGATGAGGTGATTTACTGTAAGGGAAAATTTAATAACGACGAAGTGCGTGCTTTAATCTATGCCTGTTCGGAAGTTGGAGTAACCTTTAGGGTATATTCCGAGCTATTAAGTGTAGTTAGTATGCGTTCTCATTTGACTTACTTTAAGGAACTTCCATTTTTGACTTTTGCGAACAATACCAAAAACTACTTTGCTCTAAAAGTAAAGGAAATTCTCGATTTTGTATTCTCATTCTTCATTGTTGTTTTGATTTCTCCGGTGTTACTAGGCATAGCCATTGCAATTAAAATTGAGGATGGCGGTTCCATCTTTTTCAAACAAGAAAGAGTTGGCTTAAACGGTCGATTGTTCAAGTGTTTAAAATTTAGAACCATGGTTGAGAATGCAGAAGCTCTTCGAGTGAAACTGGAAAATATGAATGAACAATCGGGACCTGTTTTTAAGATTAAAAACGACCCCAGGGTTACTCGTGTAGGAAGGTTTCTGCGCAAAACTTCACTGGATGAACTTCCACAATTCTTTAATGTATTAAAGGGAGAGATGTCGATTGTAGGTCCTCGTCCTCCAATTCCTTCTGAGGTTCAGCAATATCAACGTTGGCAAAGACGCCGTTTGAGTATGAAACCAGGAATTACCTGTATCTGGCAGGTTTCAGGAAGAAACAACATTCCTTTTGATGAGTGGATGAGATTAGACATGATGTACATCGATACCTGGTCATTAAAGCTTGATTTAATGCTTTTCCTTAGCACTATTAAAGTGGTTCTTACTGGGGATGGGCAGTAGGCTGTTATCAGTAATCAGTTTGCAAAAAATTGCAGCTACCCTGATTTCCCTTTCAGGGGGGATTCAGGGGGGTGTAATTCATTCGAAATATTATTAGTTACCAGAGAGAATTTAAATAAGATCTCCTGCTGTTTATTCTCTCAATTCTTTTTGTAAGGCATCCTTTCTTACCAGTATGATCAGGTAATATCTGATTCATAATTTAATCCCGATAACAATCGGAACCTAAAGAAATACATAAAAACCAAGACCATGAATAAAAAAATTATTACCCTAATGAGCCTTGTTATAGTAATGGGTCTCATTTCCTGTCGATCAAATCAAGATCTCGTTTATTTGCAAGATGTTGATGCTGAAGTTTTGGCTCCTGAATTTGTAATGAAGGTGCCTGAATACAAGATTAAAACCAACGATAACCTGTTCGTTAGTATAAAGTCGATGAACCCAGAAATAAGTCAGCTTTACAATCCTGCTCAGGCCATAGGAGGTCAGCAAGGAACACAAAACCTTTATAGCCAATTGCCCGATCAGTATTTGAATGGATACCAGGTAGATTCCAATGGGAACATATCCTTGCCTATAATTGGAAGCATTGGTGTTGCAGGATTAACACAGAAAGAAGCTCAGGAAAAAGTGCAAGAACATGCCGATGAGTATTTGAAAGATGCAAGTGTTAAAGTGAAGCTTCTGAATTTTAGAGTGACTGTTATGGGAGAAGTAGCAACTCCCGGAGTTTATTACAATTATAATAGCAGCTTAAGTATTCTGGAAGCACTAAGTATGGCCAATGGAATTACCGATCATGCCAGAATAAACAGGGTATTGGTAATTAGAACCAACAATCAGGAAAGTAAAACTTACCGATTGGATTTATCGAGTAAGAATTTCCTAAAATCGGAAGCCTTTTTTATACAGCCCAACGATGTGATTTACGTTGAACCTCATAAGATTAAGAATACCGACATGAACTCTAATGTATACAGTTTGCTGCTTTCAACAGTATCAACAGCTGTACTGATTACCAGTTTAATAATTTCCAATTAAGATAGAATTGTTATGAAACGAGCCAAGGAAAACTTCTCACACAGAGGAGTAACCAAACTGGCGAGTTCCTCGCGATAGTTATCGGGATGGCAATTAAAAAGTAAATTTAAGACATATGAAATACGTAGATGAAGTAATGGACTATTTCGACAAGAAGGATAGTCCTGACGTAAAAGATTTCCTCTACAGGATTTTATCTAAGTGGAAGATATTTGTAATCTGTGGAGTATTAGGGATTTGTATTGCCTATTTGGTGAGTAAATATTCAACCTCTGTTTATATGATGCGAAGTAGCTTGTTGGTGCATGTCGATCCTGATGAGACAAGTGCAAAGCAGATGTTTGAAGGGTATCAACTGCGAGATAAGGCAAACATTCAAAATCATGTAGAAATCTTAAAGTCCTTTACCATAAACCGTAAAGCAATGGAGAACCTTGGCTGGATAGAGTCCTGGTACAAGAAAACGTGGTTTATGGACAAAGGATTGTATCGAAATGAGCCTTTTGAAGTCATTCAACACGAAGGTACAAACCTTACCGATATACCTGTTTTTATTGAACAGGTTGATGGTCATACCTATAAAATAATAGTTGATGGCGAATCTGAATACAAAGGTGATGAAGTGAAGGTGAAGTTTGAAAAGGAAGGGTTTTTTAATCAGGCTTTTAAAAACAAGTACTTTCATTTCACGATCAAGCCTAAGAAAAAGAAAGTAGATCAGGAAGCGAATCATTACTTTGTGTTTAATGATTTGGATAAGCTTACGCTGAAATACATGGAGAGTATGGTAATTACGGTTGCCGAGAAGAAAGCCGAATTGATTCATCTGAGAATAGATGATTCAGAACCTGCTCGAGGTGTTGATTTTCTGAACGAACTGAATTGGGTATACCTGCAGTTTAGGTTAATAGAGAAAAACAAAAAGTCAGAAAATACAGTTCGATTTATCGATTCACGATTGGAAGGGATTGTGGATTCCTTGCAGTTAGCTGGTCAGAGTTTTACCAATTTCCGTTCCAGAAACAGGATCGTAGACCTTGGACAAGAAGCAGGGGTGGTAGTGGCTAAGATGGAGGAGTTGGAAACCCAACTCTCTCAAGCACAGATCTCATTGGAGTATTATAAAAATTTACTTCGAAACTTGGGAGATGCCAATCAGATGAAACAAGTGGTTGCTCCTTCGGTTGCAGGAATAACCGATCCAACTCTGGATGCTTTGGTAACAAAATTGACGGATCTTTATGGAAAGCGTGAGGTGCTTTCATACAGTGTTCAGGCAAAAAATCCAAGTTTGGTTATTTTAAACAAGGAGATAGATGTGATTCGCCAAAGTTTGGATGAAAACCTAAAATCTTTGGTTGCCAATTCCCAAATTGAGGTTTCTAGCCTAAGTGAACGAATGTCGAAGGTGAGAGATCAGTTGGCTAGAATGCCTAAAAATGAGCAGAAGTTTATTAATATGAAGCGCAACTTCGATTTGAACAATGAGTTGTATACATTCTTGCTCAAGAAGAGAGCTGAAGCTGCTATTGCAAAGGCTTCGAATGTTTCTGATACTCAGATTATTGATCCTGCACGATTGGCCACGATTATAAAGATTAAACCGAAACTTGCCATTAACCTGTTAATTGGGATGTTTTTGGGTTTGGGATTTCCTTTTTTGATTATTATCCTACAAGAGTTTTTCAATGATAATATTCAAAGTAGGGAAGAGTTGGTGAAGAAAACACATTTACCTCTTTTGGGAACCATTGCTCATAATCGTTATCCAAATAATTTGCCTGTTTTCCATCAGCCACGATCGGCAATTTCGGAGTCGTTCAGATCACTTCGAACCAACTTGAACTATGTTCTTCCCGATCAGCCAACAAAAATAATTGGGGTTCATTCAACCATTCCTGCGGAGGGTAAATCATTTGCCACGGTTAATTTGGCCAGTATTGTTGCCATGAACAACAAGAAAGTATTGTTGATAGGTGCGGATATGAGGAAGCCTAAGGTAGAGAAAATGTTTGATTTAGAGAATAAGGTTGGTTTAAGTACGTATCTAATTCGATACAATAAATGGCAAGAGGTGGTGCAAAATACACACATTAAGAATTTGTATTGCGTAACTTCTGGTCCTGTTCCTCCTAATCCTGCAGAATTGCTTGAAAATGGACGTTTGGAGATGTTTTTAAATGCGGTAAAAGGTAAGTTTGATTATGTGTTTATCGACAATGCTCCAATATCAATGGTAACAGATGGCTTTATTACTGGAAAGTTAGCAGATGCCAATCTGTTTATACTTCGACAAGGATTTAGTCATAAAGAGCAAATCAACTTTGTGAACCAAATCGCTGAAAGAGGAAGCTTGGATAATGTATCCTTGATTCTAAATGATGTAACATCAAATGGAGGATATGGGAACTATACCAATGGGGAAGGATATTATTATGAGGAACCATCGCCAGGAATTGTTCGAAAGCTATGGGAAAAGGTAAGCAACAATTAAAATAAACAAAGGTTCGAAAATTTTCGAACCTTTTTCTTTTGCATAATCTTAGAAAGCTAAGATTAATTCTATAAATTTAAAGGGAGTATTATTCCCTTAATAAGAAATTCATGATTATTGCTGTTGATTTTGATGGAACCATAGTGCAACATAAATACCCTCAAATAGGAGATGAAATTCCTTTTGCAATTGAAAGTTTACTTGAATTGCAAAAAGAAGGACATCAGCTAATTCTTTGGACATACCGAACAGGTGCTTTACTGTATGAAGCTGTGGATTATTGCGAAAGCAAGGGTTTAGAGTTTTATGCTGTTAATAAGAATTATCCCGAAGAGGAGTTTGATGAAAGTGTAAGTCGTAAAATTTATGCCGATTTGTATATCGACGATAGAAATATTGGGGGAATTCCTGATTGGGGAAATATCTACAACATGATTTCGACAAAAGAAGAGGTATACCCACCAGAGAAAAAATCAGGTAGTTCGTTTACCCGATTTCTTGATAACTTATTTGGTGAATAGAAGACAGAAAAAAACTTAGACTACTTTAGAAAATTTTCATTTGACGAATGTTTTTGCTGATGGCTGTCTGCTGAAGGCTATAATTTATCTTGAAACTTGAATCTTAATTTTCTTCTTCTTTACTCTTTCGTTCTTCAGTTTATTGGCAAGCTTATTTCCTAAACCTCTCTTTACAGCAACGAAAGAAGTATGATCCAGCACATCAATTTTTCCAAGTTCGTCTTTTTGTAAGTTTCCTTTTTTAAAGAAGAATCCAACCAAGTCTACTTTGTTGATTTTCTCCTTCTTACCTAAACCAATATAAAGGGTTTCCCAAATGGGAGCGTTGGGGATTTGCACTTCACTTTTAAGAGAGAAAAACGGAATGTCATCAGAAATAAATTCTGGAACTTTTTCTTCTTCGGCCAATACAATAAATGAATTGCCTTTTGCATGCATTCTGGCTGTTCTACCATTTCTGTGAATAAATGCTTCCTCTACTTTTGGCAATTGGTAATGAATAATATTTTGAATTTCAGGGATATCCAAGCCTCTTGATGCCAAATCGGTAGTGATTAACAAGTGGTTGCTACCATTGCGGAACTTGATTAAAGCACGTTCTCTGTCCGCTTGTTCCAGCCCTCCATGAAATATATCACAACTGATATTTTGTTCCTTTAACAAATCAGCAATTCGTTCAACTGCATCTCTGTGATTGCAGAATACCAAGCCAGGTTGATCTCCAACAGTACAGATTAGTCTGTACAAAGCATCCAATTTGTCTTTGTCATCAGCTAACACCTTACGTTGTGTTAAGGCAATGGCCTTTTGCTTTGGCAGAAAGTTAATTTCCTTAGGAGAATTCATTCGTGCAAACTCTGGAATTTCAATTCCCTGAGTAGCCGAGGTAAGAACCTTTTTAACACTTCGAGGCAAAGATTTAATAACCTCAGTCATTTCTTTTTGGAATCCCAATTCAAGGGCCTTATCAAACTCATCAAGAATCAGAAACTTAATTCCTGAAGTGTCAAAATTCTCTCTGCGAATGTGATCGGCAACTCTACCAGGTGTTCCGATTAGAACAGAAGGTGGATTTTGCAAATTGTTCTTTTCAATTCGCATAGAGTGACCGCCGTAGCAGCAATTCACCTTATAGGAAGTTCCCATATCTTTAAAAACAGATTCAATTTGCAGAGATAACTCTCGAGCAGGTGAAAGAACAAGTGCCTGAACTCCTGTTTGATCGGAATTTAGATCTTTCAGCATTGGCAAAAGAAATGCTAGTGTTTTTCCGGAACCAGTAGGAGATAATAGAACTAAATCATTCGATTTAACCCACGATTTGGCACAAACATTTTGCATCTCATTCAGTTGCTGAATGCCCAGCTTTTTTAAAATATCCTCAGTTTTTATTTGCATGGCGCAAAGGTAATAACAATTGGCAGTAAACAATGATCAAAGAAGAGTTATCAGCTTAAAGTATAAAGTATAAAGTATAAAGTATAAAGTATAAAGTATAAAGTTGCGCAGCGTGAGGAAATATAAAACTTTGCCTACTCATTGCCTTTTCTACCTTTCTACTGTTGAACTTTTCAACTATGCCTGTAACAATTAAATCAATTTTAATTAACTTATTTGAAACATCTTCAGGCAATGTCTTTTGTAAATTGGCGTCAACGAAACTACAATTAAAAAATTATGAAAGCGTATAAAGAAGGAATGTACAGAATTGAGGTAATTAATCTTGAAGGTGATGTTGTTTACTTGAGTCTTGACTCATTAAAACGATTTTGTGAAGAATCTTTGCCCGGAAATTTACCTGAGGATGCTTACACAGTAAGAATTACTGGCAATGATGATTATTTATTTGAGAAGTTGTTGTTGGCTGAAGAGAGCTAGGTTTCGATACAATCAAATTTTTTTACCAATGGGAAATGTGTTAGGTTTGCGTTATAGATTATCGCTTACCTAAAACATCATGACCAATAAATCATCACTTTTAAATTCATATAAAAAGCAAAAGCAATTAAGAGAATTAAAGGCAATTTTGCCAGAGGTTTTTGAAGGAGGAGTACTGGATATTCAAAAGTTGAAAGCTTTTGTTGGTGAAGATGCTTTTATTGATCATGCAAACTATGAACTTTCATGGTACGATAAAAAGTTAGCACTTGATTCTGCCAAAGCAAATTGTGATGCAGAGCTTGTTTACGTAAAAGATCGATCGGTTTTACCTAAAAAATCGAAGAACCTGTTTATTGAAGGGGATAATCTGGATGCTCTCAAGCTTCTTAGGAAGGATTACCAAGAGAAAATAAAATTGATATACATCGACCCTCCTTACAATACGGGTAAAAACTTTGCATTTAGCGATAATTACCATTTGGCAGCAGATGATTATCTTGAATACCTGAACCAATTTAATATTGGTAGGGTTGATGAACTTACCCAACACAGAATTGAAAGTGGAGAAGTTCATACCCAATGGTTGAATATGATTTTCCCTAGATTGATACTTACCAAAGACCTTTTAACCGATGATGGAGCCGTGGTAATTTCGATTGATGAATCGGAGAAAAATAATTTACAGTTGATTTGTAATGAGGTGTATGGGGAAGAGAATTTTGTAGCTTGCTTTATTTGGGAGAACAGAAGTATTAGCAATGATTCGTCCAACTTATTCTCAACAATTCATGAGTACATTCTTGTTTATGCCAAGGATAAATCAAAGCTAAAGTTCAAGGGAGAAGAAAAGGATTTTTCGAATTACTCCAATCCCGATGATGATGCAAATGGAGAATGGATTCCCGATAACCCAAGCGCTGCAAGTGGAAATGAAAATTCAAGATTTCCGATTGTGAATCCCATCACCAAGGAAGAATATTTGCCGCCCAATGGAAGGTATTGGGCTTTTTCAAAGGCAAGAGTGGAAGAGTGGACGAAATCAGGAAAAATGGTATTTCCAAAAGAAAAAGGAAAGCGATTTTTACTGAAGAAATATCGCAATGAATTGAAAAGTGAGAAAAAATCACTCTCATCAATCATTACCGATATTCCAGGCTTAAAGGGAACAAAGGAGCTGAAGGAATTGTACCCCGAAGAAATACCATTTAAACATCCGAAACCTACTGATTTATTAATATTTCTTTTCGACCAGTTGTCGGGCAAGGAAGATATTGTGTTGGATATTTTTGCAGGCTCGGCCAGCACAGCTCATGCGGTTTACAAAATGAATCAATCACAGGATTCAAATCGAAAGTTTATCTGTATCCAAAAGAATGAAAAGCTTGTTGCGAATACTGCAGGTTACAAATTGGGATTTTCTTCGATTAGTGATATTGCAATCGACAGAATTGGAAGAGCAGGAAAATTGCAGTCTGTGAATAATTCTGGTGTAAATTATTTTAAAATCGAATATTCAGAGTAAATATTACTGGAATATTTGAACATTCTCCGCAATTTCGACTAAATCTTAAGCTGCAATTCAGAACATTCAGTTTTATTTACTTAATAGGTAATGCAAGGCTTGAATTTAAGGTCAAGTTTTTTTACTTTGTGTGAGGCTTTTTTACAGATGTCTATTAATTAAATCTGTAGAAAAGAACAGTTTAGATTTTCAACAAAAACAACAAACACATACATCATCATGGCTAAAATGAAAGCTCTTGTAAAATCCAAGCCAGAAAAAGGTCTTTGGATGGAAGAAGTAGATATTCCTGAAGTAGGAGTAAACGACGTTCTTGTAAAAATTAAGAAAACTGCAATTTGTGGTACCGATTTACATATTTATAAGTGGGATGAATGGTCACAGAATACCATCAAACCAGGAATGATTATTGGTCATGAATATGTGGGTGAAGTAGCACAAATTGGAGCAGGTGTTACTGGTTTCGAAATTGGCGATCGTGTAACAGGTGAAGGTCATATTGCTTGTGGACACTGTCGTAACTGTAGAAGAGGTCGTAAGCATGTTTGTGAAAATACGGTAGGTATCGGTGTAAACATCGATGGTATTTTTGCTGAGTATGCTGCTATTCCAGCATCGAATTTGATGAAAATGAGCGACAAAATTCCTGATGAGATGTTAGCCATTATGGATCCATTTGGAAATGCGACTCACACAGCTCTTTCATTCTCTTTGATTGGTGAAGATGTATTGGTAACTGGTGCTGGATTAATTGGTAGCATGTGTGTTGCTGTAGCAAAATTTGCAGGTGCACGATATGTTGTTGCTACGGAAACCAATCCTTTCAGAATTGAGTTGGCTAAGAAAATGGGTGCAGATCGCGTAATCAATCCAATGGAAGAAAGTTTGGATGATGTAATCAAGGATCTTGGTATGATTGGTTTCGATATAGGTTTGGAATGTTCTGGTGCTCCAGCTGCTTTTAACGATATGGTTGGTCACATGTACAACTCAGGTAAGATTTCATTATTAGGAATTTTACCATCACAAACTACTGTGAACTGGACTGATATTATTTTTAAGAGTCTTCAGTTGAAAGGAATCTATGGTCGTGAAATGTACGAAACTTGGTACCAAATGGAACAAATGTTAATGAGTGGTTTAGATCTTTCACCTATGATTACTCACCGCTTTAAAGCTGATGAATTCCAGAAAGGTTTCGAAATTATGGAAAAAGGAGATTGCGGAAAGGTAATCTTGGATTGGGAATAAAATTTACCATCAAATGATATAGAGAAGCTCGGTTTTATGCCGGGCTTTTTTTTCTGAAAGTCTTGAAAAGTTTGAATAGTGGAAAGGTAGAAAAGTGGTAAAATTCAATGGACAATACAGTGATGAACTGATGTTTAGTTCCAGTTCCACATTCACACAATAACAAAATTACACAATCACGAAAACTTTCATTTCTGATGGTGATTCGCATTTCATCATGAAAGTTTTTATGCATCACATTTAGCTGTCAAATTGTTGTAAAGTCAAAAAAAATCTGGAGAAGTCGAATGGTTGAAAAATACAATGTTTGAGATGTAAAGAGCAAACTATCTACATTTATTGGGTGTATTACTTTGCAATTAAGCTTTCTGTACATAGCTGTTGTAGAGAGTTTGCAGAAACCAAAAAAAATTACAAGCTTTGAGCACCTAATTCAAGCATGAGAACCACCGATAAGTACATATGCCAATTGTTATCTACTGATAATAAGCAGGGAATGAATCTACTCTTTAAAAAGTATTTTGAATCTTTAGTGATTTGGGCTGATACTTTTTTAAACGATATGGATCAATCTCAAGATTTAGTGCAGGAACTTTTTGTTGGCATATGGAGGAAAAGAACTTACCGAAATTGGAATCCTGATAAACTACCTTCCTATTTACATGTTGCTGTCAAGAATTCATGTTACAATAAGCTTAGAAAAGTAGATGTACTCAAGAATACTACCGAGATTGAGAACTTTGATAAAGTCTATGAAGAATTTGAATCCAATAAAGAAGAAATTGTAGCCAAAATTCTGGAAGAGGTAGAAAAATTACCAGAAAGAGGGCGAGAAGTGGTGAAATGCATTTACCTGAAGGGAATGAAATATCAGGAAGCTGCAGATGAGTTGAATGTCTCGATACAAACGGTAAAAACCCATTTGGTGCGCTCTCTTAAAACACTTAGATCCAGTTCTGAAAAGCTTGGAGATTTCTTTCTTCTTTACTTTTTTTCAGAAAAATAGAAATTCTTGTCAACCGTTTTTCGTTTTTTCCTGTACTTGTAGTGAAAGTGCACTTAATTTACAGGAAAACAAATGAATATTACCGATCAAAAATATCAGGAAATTGTAGATTACATTTCAGGAGAACTCAATGAGGAGGGTAGGAAATCTATGGAAACATGGATCAATTCTTCTGAAGAGAATCAAAAGATCTACGAAAAGATTCTGAAAAAATCTTTGTTTGTGCTTTGGAGTTTAAAATCCAACCAGATTGACACGGATAAAGAATTGAAGAAATTCGAGAATCGACTTAATTCTCGTGTTCGTCGTATTTTCTGGTTTACAGCAGCAGCCAGCATTGCAATTATTTTAGGTTTTTCAATTCCATTTCTGTGGAATGAGTATCAGGAAAATCAAGAGTTGATTTCTATGAATCAATCGATTCAACCAGGAAAGAAAGGAGCTCAATTGATCTTATCAACAGGAAAACAGGTAGCTATTGAAGATCAGAGCAAAAGGATTAAAGAAAAGGATGGTTCATTTATTCACCTGGATGCGAAAACTGGACTGGAATATTCTAAAGGTGAAAGAAGCTCGGGTAAGTTAATTTACAATACACTAAAAACTGATCGGGGAAATGAGTTTAGCATGCAATTGGCCGATGGAACCAGAGTGTGGCTGAATGCAGATTCAGAGTTGCGTTACCCGGTTCAGTTTACAGGTAATATTCGAAAAGTATACTTAAAAGGAGAAGCTTATTTTGATGTAGCCCATGATGAAAAGAAGGCATTTATTGTGAATTCGTATAATCAGGAAGTAAAAGTATATGGTACGGAGTTTTGTATCAATGCCTATAAGCAGAGAGAGATAAAGACAGTATTGGTAACAGGTTCGGTTGGTTTAAGAGCCAATCCTACAGGTGAGGAATCCAAACTAAAACCCGGAGAGTTGGGCCTGGCAGATGTAAAAGCAGGAACAATCGAGATAAAAAAAGTAAATGTACGACCATACATTGCCTGGAAAGATGGCGACTTTGTTTTCGAGAACGAATCCTTGGAAAATATCATGCTGCGATTGGAGCGTTGGTACAATGTGAAAGTGTTTTACATGAACGAAGAATGTAAGGATTTCCGTTTTTCCGGTGATATGAAAAGATATTCTAATGTGAGAAGTTTGTTGTATTACATACAGGAAACCTCAAATGCTAAATTCGAAATCAATAAAAATACCATTGTCGTAATGGCTAAACAGTAATAAAAAAACGGAAGGATTTGCAGATCTTTCCGTTTCGAAATCAATAATCGAATAGATACTTGGCGGTCTCTATTCAAAAGTTAACTCATTTCAATACAAAATTATGAAAAAAAACCAATTGTTGGTGCATTTCCAGAAAAGGAAATGGCTAAAAATCCTATTGGAAATGAAACTTGTACTTTTTTTAACATTGGCACTCTCCCTAAGTGCAACGGCAGGAGTTTACTCGCAAAACCAGCGAGTTAGTTTCGAGTTCGAAGATGCTACAATTTTAGAGGTGCTTAACGAAATTAAAACTCAAACAGGATTGAGTTTTATTTACAACGAAGACAAAATTCAGGAGCTGGATCGTGTTACTGTTGATGCTTCAGGTGATACTGTAGAAAACATTCTGGATGAAATCTTTAAAGAAAGCAATTTAGAATGCCGTTTTGAGGAAAATGTGATCATGCTTGTAGATCGAAAACCTCAACCTGTAATCGAAGTAGAACAAGAAAAAAAGGAAATCAAAGGAAGGGTAACCGACAATCAAGGGGTGCCACTGCCTGGAGTATCTGTTGTAATTAAAGGAACTTCGGTTGGTGTTGCAACTGGTATTGATGGAAACTATGCTATCGTAGTTGAAAATGACAATGCAGTATTGGTATTCTCATTTGTGGGCATGATGCCACAGGAGGTTGCTTATACAGGGCAGGTCGTTCAAAATGTTACCCTTACTGTAGACTCAGAGCAAATGGCTGAGGTAGTTGTAACCGGATACCAGTCTATTTCGAGAGAAAGAGCTTCAGGAGCTTTCGAAAAAGTTGATTCGGAAGTTTTGGATCAAAAGTCAACTTTAAATGTAGTAGATAAGTTAGAGGGACAGGCTTCAGGTGTGCTATTCGACAATGAAGGGAATATTACCATTCGAGGAATTAGTACAATGAAAGGAAACAACAAACCTTTATATGTTGTTGATGGATTTCCTATTGAGGGTGATTTGGAAACCTTAAATCCAAATGACATTGAAAGTATGACTGTTTTGAAAGATGCTGCTGCGGCATCTATTTGGGGAGCTCGTGCTGCGAATGGTGTTATTGTAATTGTATCAAAGAAAAATGCGAAGAAAGGGAAGCCTGTGGTAGAATTTTCTTCAACTTTATCCATTGCGGATCATCCTGATTTAAACGAGTTGCCATTTGCTTCAACTGAAAAGTTTTTAGAAGTAGAGAAATTTCTAGCCGATAATGGCTGGCAAAATCTTCCATCGGGCGCAAATCAATATCCTATTACGCAAGGAATGGATACTTACTTAAAATTGAATGATGGTCAGATTACCCAAAGCCAGGCAGATGCTATCATTAATCAATTTAAAGGAGTTGATGTAAGAGATGAATTTGCTGATTTGTTCTTAAGAAAGTCTGTTCGCCAGCAATACAATCTTGCAATTAGTGGAGCAAGTGATCATAGCAATTATCGTCTGTCATTGAGTTATGATGATAACAAAACATATTCCAAGGAAAATAAAAATGATCGTTTAATTGCGAATTTAAGAATCAATACGAAAGTTACTGATCACATTAATGTGAATGCTGGAATTTCCACTACCTTAAGAAATCAATACAACAATGGAATTGGAATTCAAAGCGTTCTTGGTGCTCCACAGTACCAAACAATTGTAGATGCCAACGGAAATTACATTCCTCAGCCACAATCTTACTATCAACCAACGAAGGAAAGTTTGGTTGCACAAGGTTATCCATACAACTGGGATTATAATTTGTATCAAGAATTTCAGAATAAGGACAATACTGTACAGCAAAAGGATATTCGTATGAATGTTGGTGTAAATGTGAAACTTATAGATGACCTTGATTTTGAAGGAAGATATCAGTATGAGTGGGGAAATGAGGAAGGTGAGAACCTATATAACGAAGAGACTTACAGGGTTCGAAGTCGAGTGAACTCATTCACTTATATTGAAGACGGAAATATCATCAGCAATTTCCCAAAAGGTCATATTTTTAGTCAGTCTTTTACAAAGTATAAAGCCTTTACTACCAGAGGGCAGTTGAATTTTAATCGTGCATTTGATGATAACAAACATCAGCTAAATACTCTTGCAGGTATGGAGATCAGAAAATATACAAGAGAGAGATCTTCATACAGTAAATATGGGTACGATCCGCAAAGTTTGCAATATATCAGTGTAAATCACAATGAGAAATATACAACTGCCATTAGCGGAAGAAAGAGAAATATTGGGGATGATACTTCATTTGGTCATTTGGAAGACCGTTTTGTATCCTATTATGGAAACATGGCCTATACCTACAACGATAAATATACCTTAACGGCAAGTGCACGTTTGGATGATTCGAACTTATTTGGTGCAGATTCGAAATATCGTAATGTTCCACTTTGGTCAACAGGTTTGAACTGGCAGATGCATAAAGAAGATTTTATCAATCTGGACTTTGTGAATCGTTTGAATTTTAGATTAAGCTATGGTACTAATGGTAATGTTGATAAAAACACCAGTCCCTATCTGATTGCTGAAGTTGCAAAGGATTATAGTGATCAGCATCAATATGCATACTTGAAAAACCCTAAGAATCCGAATTTGCGATGGGAGAAAACAGCGGTTGTAAATGTTGGTATTGATTACTCATTGTTTTCGAATAGGTTATCTGGTTCGATTGAATATTATTCAAAAAATAGTACCGACTTATTGGGGAATGTATCATTGAATTCAACTTATGGATTCTCAAGTGCATTAATGAATTTTGCCGAAATGAGCAATAAAGGGATTGATGCCAGTGTGAATGTAGGTGTTTTGAATAAAGGTGTAAAATGGAATAGTATTCTGAATTTTAGTTACAATAAGAACAAAGTTGAAAAGGTTGAAATGCCTGATGAAACAGTGTCTAGTTATATTGGGGGAGTCGCCAGAGTAGGAAAACCATTGCATTACATGTATAGCTATCGTTGGGCTGGATTGTCGAATGAAGGAATGCCTCAAATTTATAATGAGAATGGTGAAGTGATTAATCATGAAACCCCATTAGAAGATCCAAAGGCCTTAAAATATGAAGGAAACTTGATTCCGAAGTTTTATGGAAGTTGGACAAATGTGATTAGTTATAAAGGTTTTTCTTTAAGTACATTGTTCACTTATAAGTTTGGTCACAAGTTTAGAGTGCCTACCATTAACTACTCAGATTTAAATTCTTCTTTAAATAGAAACTACGTACATGAGGATTATGTGAAGAGATGGCAAAAGCCAGGAAATGAGGCTCAAACAGATATTCCTGTTCTGCCAACAGATTTTAGTCAAATAGGTAGTTACTTTAATAGTTATACCCAATTATCAAATAATAGGGTTGAGAGTGCTTCACACATTAGATTTAAAGAAGTGATTTTGAACTATGAATTGCCTAAGAAGTTTGTGGAACCTTTAAAATTAAGAGCTCTGAATATTGGTGTGCAGGTTAGAAATTTGGGGGTTATAACATTTAATGATTCCGGTTTAGATCCTGAATATGTACCTCGTGTTGTACGCAATCAAAGTCTTTCAGGTATGCCTTTAAAACCAGAATATACCTTTAGCTTGAAAGCTACATTTTAACTGTTAATTAAGAGGTCAATATAATCGATCTTTTAAAATAGAAAAAATGAAACGAACATGAATTTTATCAAACTAAAATACTTACAGAAGTAGGAATAAAATTCATCGAGAGTTCCTCCCGATAGTTATCGGGATGGCAACGAAAGAAAATTTTAACAGATGAAACGATCATGTAAATTTTAATCTTAAAAATTACACACAGGGTAATGATTAAAATTTCTTGAGATCCCGAAAACTTTCGGGACCATGTGACAACTAAAAGATAATTTAAACACATGAAAACATACATATACATATTCGCATTACTGATGCTATTTACATCATGTGATGATTGGTTGGATATCAAGCCAAAAGGAAAAATCATACCACAAAAGGTAGAGGATTACAGATTGTTAATGGATCAAGCAAGATCAAGAGGAGAGTCGGTTGGTGTAGTTGAGAGTTTCGGAGGAGATCTATACTTGAGTGATGATGTTGTTATTACCGATGATCGATTCGAAAGCAAGTTTAGTGAAAGTATAAGGAAAGCATACACTTTTGCCGATCATATTTATTTGGAAGAACAGGAAGATCCAGATTGGTCAACAATTTACAATCAGATCTACATGTGTAATATTGTTATTTCGGAAGTGAAGACCTCAACAGGAAATGAGGATGAAAAGAATCAATTGTATGCTGAGGCAATTGTGCACAGAGCTTATGCTTACCTAAACCTGGTAAATTTATATGGGAAGCATTATAATCCATCAACTGCCGCAACCGATTTAGGAGTTCCTTTGCTTCTTGAGCCATCTATTGAAGGAAGTTTGGAAAGATCAAACGTGAAAGAGGTGTATGATTTAATTTTAAGCGACTTAGATGAGGTATACGCTGATTTGCCTGATGTTCAGGGACAATCTTACCGTCCATCAAAGGCTTCTGCCAGTGCACTTTTGGCAAGAACATACTTGTTAATGGGGGATTTTAACAAAGCATTCTCGAATGCGGATGCATCTTTATCGTACTATGATTTCATGTACAATTACAATGAATTGCCAAAGAATGCATGGTATGCCAATATGGTTGATTTACCAGACAACTATGAGAACAAAGAACAAATCTTGTGGAAAGAACCACAAAATTCGTATCAATTGATTTATCCAAGTCAGCAATTGAAAGATTTGTATGATATGGATAATGATTTGAGATTTGCGGGTATGTTCGAAACAGAGTGGTTTCCGCCTTATGCCGATAAGATATTTTTGCAAGAGTATTTGGTAGGGAGAACATGTGGATTGTCTGTTCCTGAAATGTTACTAATTAGAGCAGAATGTAATGCAAGAAATGGAAATGTTGGTGATGCAATGTCTGATGTGAATTTAATACGTCAAAACAGAATAAAGACAGAAGCTTATACCGAACTAACAGCTACTGATGCTGCAGATGCTCTACAAAAAGTAAAGCAGGAGAGAAGAAGAGAGCTTGCCTTTAAGGGGGCAAGATGGTTTGACATTAAGCGTTACAATGTATATGATGATGCAAACATCTCTATCGATCATAGCGTAGTGGGAGAGTCGCATATTTTATCACCAGGAGATAATAAGTGGGCTCTACCAATCGCAAGAAAGTACATCTTAAAAAATCCTGAAATAGAACAAAACCCTCGTTAGTAGAAAACCATAGTAGCCCCGAAATGAATCGGGGCTAATTCTCTACACCCTACCTGCCTAAGAAAATTTTGACATTAACTAAGAATAAATGAGTTGAGTTCATTTGCCTCGGAATTCTTGTAATAAATTATTATAATGGTAATGAAAAAGATTTTAATACTACTCGTAGCCACATTCATGTGTGGTGGCCTATTTTCACAAGGTATCGAGTTCGAACATGGAACTTTTAATGAAGCTTTGGCAAAAGCAAAAAAAGAAAACAAGTTGGTTTTTATGGACTGCTACACCAGTTGGTGCGGTCCGTGTAAGTACCTTGCCATAAATATTTTTCCACAAAAGGAAGTTGGAGATTATTTCAATAAGAATTTTGTGAATGTAAAAATGGATATGGAAAAAGGAGAAGGCATTCCTTTGTGTAAGAAATATGGCGTTAGTTCTTTTCCAACACTACTTTTTATCGATGCCAATGGTAAAACGGTACACAAGTTAGTTGGAGGGATGCCAGCCGAAGATCTAATTAAAGGTGCAAAAGCCGCATTGAATCCGGAAATGCGCATTGGAGTACTTAGAGCCAAGTACAAGAGCGGGAACAGAGATCTGAAATTCTTAATGACATATTTGAATGCGGTAAAAGCCATATATGACAGGGAGACGATGTCTGTTGTTGCCAAAGAAATAATCAACAAAACCTCTTTGGCGAAATACATGAACAAAGAGCAGTTCTATGTGATTTCGGCAGCTAAATTTCCTTACGGATCAAAAGAGTTTGAGTACCTGTTAAAGAATAAGGATAAAGTAAAAGAGCTGACAGATGATTACGGATATGCAAGGCTATATGGAGGCGTTTACCAAAAGCACTTCCAACAGTTTGCCAAGGAGTGTAAGAGCTTAAAAGAATTGAATGATGAAATCGACAGATGTCATAAGGAATTTCCTATTGATAATTTAGAGCATACAAAGAACAATTTTAAGTATACCTATTATATAGCAAACGACCAATTGCAAACATGGTATGATCTTAAAATCAAAGAAGCAGAAGCATCAAAAGGCAATAAGGGAAATATTTTTTCTTATCATAGCATATGCGATGAGATTTTACGAACTCCAAAATTGGCTGCATCAGAGAAGATTGTAAATGATTTTATCAAGATTGCTCAAACATTTGCCGCCGACAGAGAAAGTGGAATCATCATGGGGAATTTAATGTTGGCAAAACTTTATCTGCAGAAGAAGGACAAAGAGAAAGCTACAAAGGCTTTTGATATTTTCATCGCTGAAAATGACAAAGCTGGTGGTAACAATACACATCCTACTGTAACGCGGTTGAAAGAAGCAATTGATAAATTGTAATAAGGGGGTGTCTATCTTATCGACTACTTGTAAATGATATAGAGTAAACTCAAAATTATTCTGAGAGTATAGATGAAATAGATAAGTTGATTAGTATATCGAGCAGCCACAATTAGGAGTGGCTGTTTTTTTATGTTCTCATGCAGACGGGATTAATCCTTTCTCTGCTTATGGAGTAAGTTCGTGGGACAGTGCCATAAAAAATATCCAACAAAATTACTGTCTTCATTTTGTTGGATATCGTCAAATATTATATTTCCAGTTCCAGTTTACAATTTATTGAAATATAAAACTGGTAACTCTTTAATTTTTAAGTTCTCTTTCGAAAGCCAAACTAAAATTAAGCGCTCGGCAATAAAGCCATAAATGCGTTGGTGATAAGAGCTGTATCCCGTTAGGTCAACTCTTTTCTCTAACTCAAACAAGATTTCGAATAACCATTCCATATAGCGATCGAATTCTGGCTTCTTCATTAAAAACATGTTACAAGCATAGATTTCATTCTTATTCATCATACTATTAAATGCTTCGCTGTATTCAGGAAACTTTTCCTTGATGATATCGCCCACGATATTCAAATCATTATTGGGTCTTCTAATTGCATATTGCTCACTTACGCTTCGTTTTAACAATCGCAACTCAGGTAAGATAATGTCATGGTCTTTGAATATCTCCTTGGCAGTGGCAAGATCAAGAATTTGATCTCTTCTTTTTTGAGAATCTTTGGCGTAAATTACTCCTTTTCTCTTTTTACCCAAGCCAATCAGGAACATCATTTTTTGCATTAACTTCTCGCACCACGATTTATCGGTTTTCGAGAAATATCTGCGGTAATGTGACAATCCAATATAGTCATCTTTGGCATTTTTCCACATCCAATACATGCCTGTAGCTTCGCAAAATGAGCCATTTTTATCAGAAATATTATCACCTGTATCGTCACCAATCATTCCCAGGTCAACTTTCGACATTCCTTTTCCTACATGTAAAGGTTCATACAAGCTATCCTTGCTAAGTTGTTTGGTTGCTTTGTGGTAAGCTACATATATCTTCATTTAACTATTCTTTATTTTGACTTCTAATTTTGTATAGATTCTTAAGCAATTATAAAATTTCTTCTGCCTTATTCAAGGCCGAGGCAATTACCTTATCCATGTCGTAATATTTATACTCTCCAAGGCGGCCGCCGAAAATTACTTTCTCATCTGCCTCACCTAAGCTCTTGTACTTTTCGTATAAGGCATTATTGCGATCATCGTTGATTGGATAATATGGTTCCATTCCTTTTTCCCAATCCATTGGATATTCTCGGGTAATTACAGTCTGAGGCTGAGTGCCAAACTCAAAATGTTTGTGTTCAATGATACGGGTAAATGGCACTTCTCTTTCGGTATAGTTCACTACGGCATTTCCCTGGTAGTTATCACAATCCTCTTTTAATTCATGCTCAAACTTTAAACTCCTATACTCAAGTTGACCGTACTGATATTCGAAATACTGATCAATTTCGCCGGTATAGATGATTTTATCAGCAATGGATTTGTAATATTCTTTGTTTTCCAGGAAATCTACTCCCAGTTTTACTTCAGCTCCTTTTAGTAAATTTTCAACCAACACATTGTAGCCTCCTTTAGGGATTCCCTGGTATGGATCGTTGAAGTAATTATTGTTGTAAGTAAATCGGAAAGGTAGTCTTTTAATAATGAATGCAGGAATCTCTGTAGCTGGTCTTCCCCATTGCTTTTCGGTGTATCCTTTGATCAGTTTCTCATAGATATCTTCACCTCCAAGAAACAAAGCCTGTTCTTCCAGGTTGCTTGGTTCAGTATCCTTATACTTTGCTCGCTGTTTATCAATTTCAGCTTTTGCTTCATCAGGTGTGATGGTTCCCCACATCTGGTAAAAAGTATTCATATTAAAAGGAAGATTATAGATCTTTCCTTTATAATTGGCTAAAGGAGAATTTACATAGTTATTGAAACTCGCAAATTGATTCACATACTCCCAAACTTCTTCATTGCTGGTGTGAAATATGTGAGCACCGAATTTATGTACATTAATTCCGGCACGTTTTTCGCAATAGGCATTACCTGCAATATGGTCACGTTTTTCAATGACCAATACTTTTTTCCCTTTTTTTATCGCTTGCTGAGCAAATACTGCACCATAAAGGCCTGCTCCAACAATTAGAAAGTCATACATCCGCATTCAATTTATAAACCGTATAGTAAGTACCATTTGATTTAAGCAAATGACGCATTTTACGGTCTGAGTCTATTAATTTCGTCGCAAGATAATCATAAAAAGGTTACCTACCAGTAGGTATTCAAAAAGATCACCTGCCAACTCTCTATTTTTAATGGGAGGTATCCAAAAGAATCATAAAATTCAATAAAACAATGAAGTCTGACTACAGTGATTTTTTTAAAAATTACATTTTTACCTATTACTTCCCATAATGGGATATACATGATGATTGCTTATAATGACTTTGTGCTTACTAATTAAATGTTATTATAAGTTCATATTAGTAGAGTAGATTTTGAAATATAAGAGAAGTGAAAACATAAAAAAAGGAAAGATCTCCCATTTCGAGGTCTTTCCTTTTTAATTCAAACACAAAATGATTTATTGTCAATTCAATTGCCTATTTCTTTTGCGGCTTTTGTGTTTTTACTGAATCCACTTTGTGGGTTTTATGTACTTTCTTCAAACTATCAATCGAGATGTAATTGATTCCGGTAGAATCTACAATAATACGAATACCAGTAGTTTTTGAACTTACAATGGTATCGGTACTTGCACCCAGAATTAACTTACTGCCATCCGATAGAATCAGTGTAGCTTGTTTTTTTCCAGGTTTAATTTTTTCTTCCCTATTTGCCAGCACATTTTTGCTTAGTGGCATACAAAAGGCTAATAGAATGAATACAACAGCAAGTCTTTTAATACTTGTTTTGCTGCCTTTACTCGCATTCTCATTGTCGCCTTTAAAACCCATTGCACTATTTGCTGCGGCAATCTCACTCTTCTTCATTTTTCCCCCTTAGCGATTAAGCTGTTTATTTCTTTTTAATAATTACAATACAATAACAGTCGATTGTTAGAAATGGGTGAACGAAAAGGAAAATTTATTTGTTAAAAAACCTTTAATTTTATTTTTTGAAAGTAGATTGTGCGATTTAAGTAACAATTTGATAGTTGTTTGAGTGATTTACACACGTACAAGAAAACTATTTCTTTGATGAATATTTATACTCATTTCCATTCGTATCTACCATAGGAAGTCTTTTGTTTTTCCAAGCTGCCAATCCTCCTTGTAATTTTAACTTATGCTTAGATTTTGGTTTGAGTTGTGAATATATACCAGGTTCAAATATATATAACTTCTTTTGACTTAAGGGGGTGTTAATCAGGAGATAATAATGGTTTTGCAAGGAAAGGTTTTGTTTATTAGGTTAATGTTTATATATTAGCATTCCCCCCTTCCCAGATAAAGTTTCTTGACAACAGGTTAATCTAAACTTGTTAAAAGCTTAGAGAAAAAGAAACCCGTGACAGATGATTACAGAAGAGAGATTACTTAACCAAAGAATTGCTGAACGTGACAAAAACGCTTTTCGATTGCTGTTTGATACATACCATGCACAATTGTTTCGTTTTGCCGAATGTTATGTGTGTTCTCCAGATATAGCTGAGGATATTGTTCAGGAAGTATTTATAAAACTATGGGAAAATCCTAAAATAAAGATCTCCAGATCGCTTCGTTCTTACCTTTTTTTTATGGTGAAGAATGCTTGCATTGATCATTTACGATCTATGAAGCTTGAAGATAAAAAGAAGTTGAAATTGGCAGAAGCACAAATTGTATCAGAATCAATAAGTGTTAATATTGATTCTGAAGTAAGTTTAAAAATTAAGCATGCTATTGATGAGTTGCCAGCACAATGCAAAGAAGTTTATTGCTTGTCAGTATACAGTGGATTAAAACATGCCGAAATTGCCGAAGAAATGGGTATTTCGGTAAATACTGTAAAAGTGCATGTATTTAGGGCAAAAAAAATATTAAAGGAGAGACTGTATCATTTAAAAGAATTGTTGATGTTATTTACTCACTTAATTACCAAGAATAAAAAATAGGTTTAATATATATTCACAACAATACAAGGGTTTACAAGTTTTTAAATTTTATTTTAAAAACTTGTAAACCCTTTTTTTTTTTCTTCGTCTTAAGAGTAATCTAACATTACCAACCATTTGTATAAGATTTTAAATCAGTAAAAATTTTAAATGAAAAATCTGGATTTAGACATTCTTCGAAAAAAGTTGGATGGCAAATTAACTTTCTCAGAAGAGAAAGAATTTCAAGAATGGTTGATGGCATCGAGAGAGAACATTGCGTTTTTCAATCATATGAAAAACTATCGAGACAAATCAATGGAGGAAGTGAGTTTGGAATCAGTTCCGAATACAACAGATTTGTTTATGAAAAGGTTGAATCGAAGGTCGCATAAAGCGTTCATTAATAAAATGCTTAAATATGCTGCAGTTGTTCTATTGCCATTATCAATTGGAGTTGGACTTTGGGTATACTCCAATAATGAAATGAATCAATCTTTGGTTGATCAAAATCAGATTAACAAGGAGGATATAAATCAAACGATTTTAATAACCTCCAATGGGAATACATATAAATTGGAATCGGGTGTAGAACAGGCTGTTGTGGAAGATCAGGGAGTTAAAATCAGAAAATACCTGAGAGCAGGTTTGAAGTACGAAGAGCAAGAAGGCATAAAAGCTAAATCAGTTGCTTACAATATGCTTCATACATCAAAAGGAGATGATTATCAGCTTGAACTTTCTGATGGGACGATAGTTTATCTGAATGGCGACTCTAAATTAAAATATCCTGTAAGTTTTGGAGATAATGAAAGAAGAGTTCAATTACAAGGAGAGGCATTTTTTGATGTGAGTAAAACCGGGAAACGATTTGTTGTTGAGGTAGATGATATGGAAGTAGAGGTCTTGGGAACTCAATTCAATGTAATGGCATATGAGAATGAAAATTCAATACAAACCACATTAGTTAGTGGTAAAGTAAAAGTTTCAATTAACACTAATGGTATTGATGAAAGTTTAATGCTTGAGCCAGGAAATCAGGCAATTTGGAATCATAAAGAAGGGGAGTTAGGATGCAAGAAAGTTGATACAAAACTATATACCAGTTGGGTTAATGGATATTTTAGATTTGAGGATCAACGATTGGAAGATGTTCTGAGAACAATAGCCAGATGGTATGATATAAAAGTATTTTATCATAATCCTGATTTAAAAAACAAGAGGTTAAGCGGAAGATTGAATAAATTGAAAGGATTGGAAGTGATTTCTGATATGATTGAAAAGGTTTCTGATATAGAAATAGAAGTTAACAACAAAGTTATTGTAGTAAGTATGAAAGAATAAAAAGAAAAACCGGAAACTGCGCCAACACTTTCCGATTTATACTCAGATAATGAATACCGTGTAGGGTATTCCATGTTTAATTACCTATTTACAAATGTATGAAAAAAAACCTTTGTGAGAATCCATTTGCCTTTTTTATAAGGTGGATGAGAATGTTACGTACAATGAGAAATGTGATGGTGTTAATTGTTGCATTTGCATTTCAAGCGAATGCAGGCATTTTTTCGCAGAGTCGGATTAGTGTACATCTTACCAATTCCGACATTGAAGACTTAATTAGAGCCATTGAAGAGCAAACCGAATTGGATTTTTTGTATGATGCATCTAATTTTAAAGGCATTAAGCCAATTTCGGTGAATGCTCAAAATGAATTGGTAGAAAGAGTGCTGGATAAAGCACTTGAAGATACTGGTTTATCTTATGAGGTGGAACACAAAACCGTTTTGATTAGAGTGCAGGAACGAAATGCAAATACTGCTGCTCAAGAGAAAAGAAAATTGAAAGGTAAAGTTGTAGATGAAAACAATGTTTCTTTACCTGGGGTTTCAGTAATCATTAAAGGATCAAGTATTGGTACCACTACCAATATTGATGGAGAATATGAAATCTCTTTGGATGATAAACCAGGTCAAGTTTTAATTTTTTCTTTCATTGGATTGGAAGCTCAGGAAATTAACATTACCAACCAAACTTTTTTAAATGTTACTTTAAAATCCTCCACAGAGGACTTGGAAGAAGTGGTTGTGACCGGTTACCAAAAGATTGACAGAAAATTATTTACCGGATCGGCAGCTAAAGTAAAGATAGAAGAGGTTAAACTTGATGGAGTACCTGATGCAAGTAGGGCATTACAAGGAACTGTTGCAGGTGTTGAAATTGAGAATGTTTCAGGTACTTTTGGAGCTGCTCCGGTAATACGCGTAAGAGGTAATGCTTCTATTAATGGTTCCAATAAACCGCTTTGGGTAGTCGATGGAGTTGTAATGGAAGATGCCGTTGAAATTACTAACGAAGATCTTACTTCAGGGAACCTCAATACTATTCTTAGTTCAGCTTTAGTAGGTATAAACCCTGAGGATATTGAATCTTTTCAGGTATTGAAAGATGCTTCAGCTACGGCATTGTACGGTGCAAGGGCCATGAATGGAGTAGTTGTAATAACTACCAAAAAAGGAGTGGCGCAAAAAACAAGGGTAAACTACACATCAAGTTTTACTGTAAAGAGCAAACCAACCTATTCGCAATTCGATATTATGAATTCCGGGTCGGAAATGGAAGTTTACCAGGAATTAAATGAAAAAGGATGGTTAGGCATTGCCGAAGCTGCTATAGCACGTTCTCATGGTGCAATGGGTAAAATGTATGATAAAATTGCCAAACGTGAACTGGAATGGGGGCCAAACGGATCAATCAATTATGATTATTTACAGTCATACGCCGATGCCAATACCGACTGGTTTGATGAATTGTTCAGAAATTCTTTGCAACAGCAACATTCGGTATCGATTAATGGAGGGAATGAAAAATCAAAAGTTTATGCTTCGGTTGGATACCTGAATGATAGCGGACAAACCATTGCCGATAATGTAAAAAACTACACAGGGCAAATTAAAGCTGATTTTAAACTTTCCGATAAAGTAAGAGTGGGTTTAAAATTATCGGGTAATGTGAGAGATCAAAAATTGCCGGGATCGAAAGATAGAGAGTTTAATGCTGTTGACGGGGTATATGAAAGAAACTTTGACATTAACCCTTTCAACTATGCCCTTTATACCAGCAGAAGTACCCGCCCAAGGGACGAAAATGGGAATCCTGAATTTTTTAGAAGAGATTATGCACCTTTCAATATTTTGCATGAGTTGGATCACAATTATGTGGATGTTGATGTGAATGAATTGATTTTCCAGGCAGATTTAACCTACAAGTTCACAAAGAACCTGAATTTTAAATCTGCAGTTCAGGGGCGTTGGTACGGAAGTAAGGCTGAACAGACCATTCATGAAAACTCAAACCAGGCTGCTGCCTATCGTGCTGATGATCCGTTGTTTCGGGAAAAAAACAGATACTTGTTTAGCGATAGAACTCATCCCGAGAAGTATCCATACTCTGTATTGCCCCAGGGTGGTTTCCTGAAAACTACCGATCACTCCCTGAACAGTTATTACATGAGAAACAGTATCGACTGGTCGTTTACAAAGAATGACAGTCATGTGTTTAACTTCCTGCTGGGACACGAGATTCGTTACAACGATCGTGTGAAGAGCTATAATGAAGGCTGGGGATATTTGTTCGATAAAGGAGGTTTGGTTGTTTCTCATCCCGATTTTGTTAAATTCTTAGATGACAGAGGTCTGGATTATTTTTTTAGAAAACCTACCAGGGGACGCTATGTAAGTTTCTTTTTAACCGGGGCTTATTCGTACATGGGAAAATACATTTTGAATGCTACAGCAAATTATGCCGGCGACAACAGAACAGGAAAATCGAGAAATGCCAGGTATTTACCAACCTGGAATGTGAGTGGAGCCTGGAACATTAGCGAAGAAAACTGGTTCGACAAAAGCGGTATTGTTGACATGCTGAAAGTAAAAGCAACTTACGGTTTATCGGGCGATAACCCGGTAGGAGCCAGTGGTGCCTTAACTTTATATGGAAGTGAACCATTGCGCCCAACTCCTGCAGACAGGGAAACTGTATTGGTAATCGATGATCTTGAAAATGGTGAATTGACATTTGAAAAGCTTTACGAATTCAGTGCCGGTATAGAAGTGGCTTTGTTAAAAAACAGAATTTATGCCGAGTTTGAATACTACAGAAGAAACTCGAAGGATCTTTTGGGAATTGTTGAAACAAATGGAGTTGGTGGTATTCAATACAAGTATGGTAACATTGGCGAGATGAAAGTGAATGGATTTGAAGCAACCTTAAGAACCATGAATATTGAAACGCCTAACTTCAAATGGTCAAGCATGTTTACCTTCAGTTACGGAAAAGATAAAATTACCAAGTGGGAAAACCGTGCACGAATTGGCGATGCAGTTCAAATGTTGGGAACCAATCTGAAAGGTTACTCACGTGGTAGTTTATTCTCCATTCCTTTTGCGGGTTTGGACTCAAACGGTGTGCCCAGGTTTTATGGCCCCGATGGGAAAACTACGCAGTATGTAAACTGGCAGGAACGCGAGGATATTGAAAAATACCTGAAGTACGAAGGACCAACCACTCCAAGGGGATATGGTGGTTTGACCAATAGCTTCTCGTATAAGAATTTGTCATTGAGTTTCTCATTAATATACAGGTATGGAAACAAAATAAGGCTCGATAATGTGTACAGTAGTTCTTATTCAGATTATCAGGCTTTACCTGGCGAATTGATTAATCGCTGGCAATTTAAAGGCGATGAGAAAATAACTAAGATTCCTGCTATTCTTGATATCTCAGAAGCGGAAAAACTCGACGAAGCCGGCTTAAATCCGTATGAGCTTTATAACATGAGTACCGAGCGTGTCGCTGATGGAGACTTTATTCGGTTGAAGGATGTGAAAATCAGCTATTCTTTTCCTAAAAGAATGTTGAAAAAAACATTCATCGAAGGAGCCAATCTTAGTCTGCAGGCTTACAATTTATGGTTGTTGTATTCCGATGATAAACTAAATGGAATCGATCCTGAATTCTACCAGTCGGGAGGTATTTCCTTGCCATTGTCGAGAACCTATACTTTTTCTTTGAATCTTAAATTTTAATCAATTATGAAGTTCGTAAAATATATATTGATTATTGCAGTAAGCCTTATGGGATGGAGCTGCAATGATTACCTGGATACAGCTCCTGATGAAAGGCAGGAGATAAAAACTCTTCAAAATGTTGAGGAGTTGGTGGCAAATTCATACTCTGATGCTTCTTATTTGTTTTTGGAATGGATGACCGACAATGCAGTGGCACTTGCCAAAAATGATCAGGAAGAATGGATGACTCAAAACTTTATGTGGCAACCTGTTACTGCCAACGAGGGTCAGGATACCCCAACTTGGTTTTGGACGAGATCCTATGCCGCAATTGCCCATGCCAACCAGGCATTGGCTTCCATCGATAAAGTACCTGATACCAACAATGCCTATAAAAAAGCAATTAAAGGAGAGGCTCTTTTATCGAGAGCATACAACCACTTTTTGCTGGCAAATGTGTTTTGCCAGGCTTATGAGGAAAGTACAGCAGCTTCCAGTTTGGGAATTCCTTACATTACAGCTCCCGAAACAAATTTGGTTGTAAGCTACGAGCGGGGAACTTTAAAAGAGGCTTACGACAAGGTGGAAAAAGACCTTTTGGAGGGGCTTTCATTAGTGTCTGACGAGTTTTATTCCGGATCGGGAAAGTACCATTTCAACAAAGGTGCTGCTTATGCTTTTGCTTCTCGTTTCTATTTGTTTAAAGGCGATTACGAGAACTGCATAAAATATTCCAACAAACTTTTGGGCGAAGGTGTTGTGGCACCTGTATTTGTACGTAATATGGAGCAGGTGTTTACAGGTACAAACTCTACTCAAATTGCAGACAAGTTTACCGATCCCAACAACGTAGCCAACCTGTTGAATGTGAGAAAGGAATCCTTTGCACTGAGAGCTTATCGCGGCTATCAGTCAAGCTACGATGTGATGGATGAGGTATTTGTCAACATTTGGGGAGTTACAGATTTTAGAGATTCCAGATGGGGATGGGGAGATGCCAGGGCACAACCCAAATATAAGGAGCGATTTAAATTCACAACTGCAACTACAGGTTATGGATATCACATTCAGAATGAGCTCAGGACTGAAGAGGTGATATTTAATAGAATGGAAGCTTATGTAATGACTAATGTTGCCGGAACAAGCGAAAATTTAGACAAGGCCCTTGCTGATTATAATGTTTTGGCAGCCAAATGTTATGAGGGTTCCCCGGTTTTAAAAGCCGAAGACATTACGAAAGAATATGGTGCATACGATGCTGCTAACATGATGAAATTCATCATTGCGGAAAGAAGAAAGGAATTGCTTCGCGAATCTATCCGCTGGTTCGATATCAAACGATTTAAGATGAGTATTACCCATACATCAGTAACCAAAGAAAGCAGCACCCTGGAGGCCGAAGATCTAAGAAAAGCAGTACAGATTCCGCAAGGAGCAATTGCCAGGGGAATTCAGGCAAATCCCCGTTAACATTTTAAAATGGTTCAATTATGAAAAATTTACGATACAAAATAAAAGTTTGGGGATTGGCATTGTTGCTGTCTCCCATATTCTTTACCTCATGTGACGACGATGAGAATACCAAATTTATTCCGCCAAAGCCTGAGGTATCAAACGATACCATTGATGTTTACCTGCAAAAAAACATGCTTGATAAATACAATACCGCAGTTCGCTGGAAATGGGAAGATCGCTTTATTGATGACGATTATTCTGCTACTCCCGTTAGAAGAGATGTGGTAATTCCGGTTACCAAACTGGTAGAATATTTATGGATTGACCCTTACCGTTCGCTGGGAGAAGGTGGTAAAGCCTTTGTAAATAAGCTGTTTCCTCCTGAGTTGGTTTACATCGGATCATATATTTATAAGGAAGATGGTTCAGTACTTCTTGGCTATGCTGAAGGAGGAGCTCGTATTACACTCCTGAATCTGAATGAGTATGATTTAACGAATAAGAATTGGCTGATAAATCCGGGTGGAGGGATACTCTCAACAGTTCACCACGAATTTACTCACCTTGTTCACCAGAATTTTGGTATGCCCGTGGGCTTTAATACCATATCGGAGAAATACAATGGCGAAGGCTGGCACAATGGAGTGAGTTTGGATGATGCCATTAAACTGGGAATGGTACGAAATTACGGTACTGCCAATGAGTATGAGGATTTTGCAGAAATTGTTTCTCATTTCCTTACCATGCCTAAAGCCGATTTCGAAACAAAGTTTATCAAGCAACAAAGTACCGATGGAATTACAGATCCCAATACAATTGCGAATATCCGGGAGCTGAACGCAGGAAGAAAACTGATTGCAGAAAAAGTGAGCCTTGTAGCCGATTTTTATAAAAACAAGTTTGATATCGACTTGTATACCTTGCGTGATACTATGGAAAAGCGGATCAATTACGTAGTTACAAACAATAAAATTCCGGAATAATGAAACAGAAACTAATATACCTATTGATTCTTATGGCAGGAGTTTTTAACGCTTGCGACAATAAGGATACCGAGTACATCTTCGATAAAAGCATTAACGAACGTTTTGCCGAACTAAAGGCAAATTACAATGCCAAATTAAGAGCACCCGAGAACGGATGGGTTGGCTATTACAATGCAAATGAAAAGGCAGGAGCTTTTACTCTTCTATTAAAATTCAGAGATGATGGTACAGTAATTATGAACTCCGATTATAGAGGTGGGACAACCAACGATACCATTACGTACAAAATTGTAAAGAAACAGGACATTACACTGGTATTTGAATCGTGGTCGGTGCTTCATGCAATTTATGAAACCAATAACAACGACTTTGGTGGTGAGTATGTGTTTAACATTAGCCAGGTTAAGGATGATGAGGTGACACTAACCAGTAAAACCGATAATGGATATGGCGACGATGAAGTGACTGAACTGGTTTTAAAACCCGCATCCGTGAAGAATTGGGATCTGAGTGATGTGTATCAGAGCGAGAAAAATTTGATTGGTGGATCAAAATCGGTTTTCAGAAGTTTTAAAGCTGCAGAAACTCCTATTGCTGCGTTTACTTACCTGGCCTCAGAAAGATCAGCATTTATCTCCTACATTGAAAATGATACTACAAAAACGGTAACGTCTCCCCTTAGAATTACACCCAACGGATTTTGTTTTATTAAAGCCCTTACCATTAAGGGCAAAACGCTTGAATGTTTTACCTACGATACCGAGCAGGAAGTTTTTGTTGATAAAACAAGTGGTGTTAGCCTCGGACACGATTTGGTCCCGAAACTTCCTTTGACTCCGTATGAGTTTGGAAAGAAAGGCAATGCCAGGTACAATTATTTGGAAGAAGGGAAATCGAGTATAGCATTCGTTAAATTTTATAAAGAGTATACTGCCTCTATGGAAAAACAAGGTATAACCATAAGCAGAGTGTACATGCGATCTTTAAACAAGAATGTTTCATACTTCCATATCTATACCAATTTAGGAAATGTTTGGTTCGATTTTACTTATAAAATAAAGGACGATGGACGTGTGTATTTTACCTTAACGGGTGATACAAATGCCGGAAGTTTGGCTCCTTTGTTTCAACCACTACTTGATAAGTGGTTGAATACGAATGGACATTATATTGAAGGAACAGGTGGTTTATTGAATTATCCAAATGGAACCTTCTCCTTAATCAATGCAGACGATCCTTCATTGAAGATTAATTTTTATGATTTTTAGATTTAGAAATTAGTAATGTGGTTAATTATTTAGACTAATGCCTCTGCAAAGCCCCTGCTTTCTGCAGGGGCATTTATTTGGAATTGAAATTATACAAAATACCCACTGCTGGTGCCAGTGTTTTTTCCCTCGTACCTGTTTACAGAGAAAATATAAATTGTTTATGCTGCATTGATCTGTGAGTGGATATTTTTCTTTTGGCCAGGGGCTAATAGCTAAAAGCTTGTTCGATTGAGATTCTTAGGCCGAACTCAGGTTAATATATAAACTCACATTGAATGGTTTTGAAGTGGTATTTTTTCATCTGTGCTTTGGATACGGGCTTATCAGCGCCTATTATCAGCGCTTATAGTAGGCACAGATGTATTCATCGTATTTTTAGGTAGTGGATGGTACCGATTTTTTGAACAATGATGTTTCGGAATTGATCTGACAAAACATCTATAATGCTACTTTGCTTTTGGTAACTTTAAGGCGCTTCTTTAATTATGTAGGAGGGGTGCAGGTAAAGTTTTCTTAGTGAATTAAAGTTTAAATGTGATGTATATTCGAGTTTACCAATCTATCAACTCTTTTTTGGTTTGAATAAGTTGATTTCTTTCTCGAGAAATTAATTTGATTTCCTTCTTCAAAAAAAACTTCTATTTTTGCTTGCGATAACCCACTATTCTAAATAACCACATGCCCGAATCAAAAGACATTTTGGATGAATTGTTGCGTAGCGGAAGTCGCAAAGCTTACGAGGCATTCTTTAAGCATTACTACCAGGATTTGTTCTTGTGGGCCAATAGCATACTAAAGGATAGCGAGGCAGCAGAGGATGTGGTTCAGGATTTTTTCATCAGTTTTTGGGAAAAGAAAAGATACAAATCGGTTACCTCTAACCTACAATCATACATTTATCGTGCTGTTAAAAATGCGTGTTTGAATTATTTGCAACGCGAAAAAAAGTTAATTCACGATATCGAGTATCTGGAAGAAAAAGAATCAGCTCCCAAAGCCAATGAGCAAAGTATTGAGAATTCCCAACAAATTTATTCTGCCATAAACGAACTTCCTGAAAAATGTAGAGAGGTGTTTATGCTTTGCTGCGTAAGTGGTTATACCTACAACGAAGCCGCTGAAGAACTGGGAGTATCCATGAATACAGTCAGAACTCATATGGTTCGTGCATTTAAGATGTTGCGTGAAAAACTAAAATCTCCGCATTTGTTCTATATGCTTTTCTTTCATAAATAGCAGTCAGCTACAAGCTACAAGATGCAAGCCTTAAGAAAACAAACTGGTGACAATTGTTCAGAAGCTAAAATATAAACCTGAGTTCGATTAAAAATATATGCCACAGAAAGTCAGATTTATTCAAGATTTGATTTAAAAATTAAGATATAATATCGGGATATTTTGAGGGATTTTTAAAGTAAAGATTGGATGAAGATGACTTTTTAAAGAATTTGTTTGCTTTTGGCATAAATTCCCTCAAATTCTCTTTAAATATCCCGATACTCATTCGAAAATTTGAGGAAATTTCTACTCAAAATCAATTCAAACTGTGACCATATTTATAATCGAACTCAGGTTATAAGAATGAGGGACTGTGTTAGGACTTTTAACCTTTGCTCTGCGATTCGATAGCTGTCCAGAAAGCTTTCGGGAGAAGTTGAAGCCATTCCTTTTTTACCATACCATTCATAACTCATCATTTATAATTCATTATTGGTTTATCTTTCATCTAATCAGAATTTTATATCTTATGTATGGCCTTTTTTTGAGAAAGTCAAAAAAAAGTTCTGAATCTTTTCACATCAATTCAAAACAGCCTTGTCTTAAGGGTGTATACAAGATATCTATAGATTGATTAAAAACTACAAATGGAAGAAAGAATTATTGATATTATTTCCAGGTCACTAGGGGGACAAGCCACTACCAGCGAAGAGAATAAGGAGTTGGAAGCATGGTTGAGTGACAATGGAAATAAGCGCTTTTACAAAGGTATGCAGCAGTTTTCTGCAGAAGCCAAGGAGTCGCTAAAAGCTCGGGAGGCCAATGTTGATCGTGCATTCGAGAAGCATTTGGGCAAAATGAAGGAAAGCCGAAAAATATTACGTTTGCGTACATTCAAAAAAGTGTTGCCTTATGCTGCGAGTATTTTGTTAATGGTAGGTTTGTTCTCGGTGATGATGTATCTTGGACATGAAGATTCCGGGATTTCTCAGGAAGAACAATGGTTGACAGCCATGGAGCCAGGTTCGAACAAAGCTGAGCTGGTTTTAGCAGATGGTAAAGTCTTGGATTTGGATGCTAATCGCAAGAAAAATTCAATTAAAGAAAAGGATGGAACTGTAATTAATAATACAGGTACAGGTTTGGTTTACGATGCCAGCAACAAGGCAAACGAGTTGATAAGTTACAATAGTTTGGTTGTGCCGCGCGGGGGAGAGTTTCAGTTGGAATTGGAAGATGGAACCAAAGTGTGGGTAAACTCGGATACCCGATTGAGATATCCTACAAAATTTCCAAAAGATGAGAGAGTCGTTTTGTTGGAAGGTGAAGCCTATTTTGAGGTGAGTAAGGACAAGAATCGACCATTCATTGTAAAAACACAGGGAGTGGATGTAAGAGTACTAGGTACTCAATTTAATGTTTCTTCTTATGTTGATGATGAAAGCATACAAACCACATTGGTAGAAGGTAGCGTGGCTGTAGTGGATCGTAAAAATCCGAAGACAAATTTATTGCTTGATCCCGGTTATCAGGCAGTATTTTCGAAGAATGCAAGAGACATAGAAAATAAGAAAGTTAAGGTTGAACTGTATACTTCCTGGAAAGATGGAAAATTTGTATTTGAGCAGTCAAGTCTATATGATATTATGAATAAAGTTTCACGTTGGTACGATGTAAAAGTGTTCTACCAAAATAACGAAGCAGGCGATATCAATTTTACCGGAACATTAAAACGATATGAAAGCTTAGACCGATTGTTGGGCATGATTGAGAAAACAAACGAAGTGAAGTTCTTCTTTAAGGACAATACCATAATCGTTCAGAAACAATACTAAATAATTAAGATCCCGATAGCTATCGGGAATAAATGATGAACTATTAATGCCTAAACCTGAAAAGATGAATTGCTAGTGGCTAATGACTGGTTACTAACAAAACCCAATATATAGAAACAAAAAAACGGGTTTGCTACCAACAAACCCGAAATGATAATAATTACCGTATTCATCGCTGAGTGGAATCAATAGATGAATACATATGTGTAACTGTAATCCTTACAAATTTATGAAAAATTCATTTGGAATTGCCTTCTTTTTAGGAAAAAGAAGGTGGAAGAAAACTTTAATGCGTATGAAGTTACTTACGATGTTGATGCTGATAGGTGTTTTACAACTGTCGGCAAATGTGAGAGGGCAAAATGCGTTGGTGAACATGAATATGCATGACGCAAACCTAATCGAGTTCTTTTCGGAAATCGCAGAGCAGACCGATTATGAATTTCTTTACAATCATGATTTGATTCTTAGCAAAGAAACAGTAAGTCTGGAAGTAAATCAGGAAGATTTAAAAGAATTATTAGAAGATGTTTTACATGAGCGCGATCTGGATTACCAACTGGACGATAATGTAATCATTATTTCGGAGAGAGAATTTGTTGCTCCAGTGGTTGAAACCACACCTGTAGTTCAAGAAAAAACAGTAAAAGGAAAGGTTACTGATGGAACAGGGACTGCTCTTCCGGGGGTATCTATTTTAGTAAAAGGTACATCAATAGGAACTGCAACGGATATCGACGGAAACTATACCCTTACTTTAGAGGAAGGTAAAAAAATATTGGTATTCTCATTTATAGGAATGCTTGCTCAGGAAGTTGCTTTTAGCGGACAAGAAGTAATAAATGTTACTCTTTTTGCTGATACGGAACAAATGAGTGAGGTTGTAGTTACAGGTTATCAGACTATTAAGAAAGGTCGTGCGACTGGTTCATTCCAGATTATCGATAACGATGAGCTGAATAATGTAGCTTCGCTTGATCTCACACAAAAATTGCAAGGTATTGCTTCAGGTGTGAAAGTAACCCGTGAAGGCGAAATCTTGATTCGTGGAAAGGCGACATTATCAGCAGAGTCGAAGCCATTAATTGTTGTAGATGGTTTCCCTTGGATGGGAAATTTAGCTGAGATCAATACCAACGATATTGACCAGATTACTGTACTGAAGGATGCTGCATCAACTTCTATTTACGGTGTACGTGGAGCTAACGGAGTTGTAGTAATCACAACAAAAAAGGGTGATAAGGATTCAAAGTTAAGAGTAAATTATACCAACAGCTTCACATTAAGCGAGAAGCCAAACTTAGATGATTTGGATATCATGAATTCCAAGCAACACATCGAATTGGAATGGGATTCATACAAAGCTGCAGGTTTGTCTACTTTTCCGTGGTATAATTTTAAATCTGAAGTGGGAGAGATTTATGCAGCAATGCAAGATGGTAAGATAACCGAAGAGGAAGCACTATCTCAGGTGAATGAGATGAAGCAGTACGATAACCGTTCAGACATTGAAGAACTATTCTTCAGAAGAGAGATGACTCAAAAGCATACGGTTTCTTTCGACTATGGTAGTGAGAAAAATCAATTTTATGCCTCTCTTTCTTTTGATGAGAACAAGCAAAAATGGAAAGGAACTGAAGGAAATAACATTGCTTTTACATTGAATGACAACTTCAAGTTTAATGGAATGTTTGCTTTGCGTTTAAACATGTTTGGTAACTACAGAACAAACAAAAATAATGGTCAATTCGCTTCCATGACTCGTCCATATGTACGTTTTCTTGATAATGAGGGGAACTACCTGGAAGAAGCTTATGGATCTTATGACAAAGCAACACGAACTTATAATGAAGAAACATTAGGTCTTTTAAGTACTTCTTACAATCAGGTTCAGGAACAACGTTTAAAAGATAAGGAGAGTAAAAATAACAGTATTTCTACAAATGTAAGTTTTGACATAACACCTTTAAAAGGTGTGAAATTAACTACTTCGGTTGGTTACAATGTAATGAATGGGCGTAGTGAAGATTTCTGGCACAAAGATTCTTACAAGGTGAGAAATTATGTGAACCGATTCACCGAAGTGGGAGGAAACCAGGTTGTTCCTTACGGTCACATTTTAAGGTATAGTGATACCTATTCTGAAAACTTAACCTTGAGAACTCAGTTGAGCATCAATAAGGAATACAAAGATTTTGTATTCAGCTTGAACGCAGGTTTGGAGAGAAACTCATTTAAAACAGAGGCTGCTTTAAACAATACTCGCTATAACTATCACCCACAACGCTTGACAGAATCTATAGTGGATTACAAAAAAATGACACAAGGATTCTTAAATGCAACATTTAATTGGGCATCAGAGTGGTCAACTCCTATGAACAGTATTAATGAAGACAGATACCTGTCATCCTATTACATTGGAAGCATTGGGTACAAAGGAAAGTATGACTTGTTTGGTAGCTGGCGTTTGGATAAGACAAATTTATTTGGACAATCATCAAAGTATCGCGATCAGCCATCATGGTCAGTAGGTGCTAAATGGCAATTGAGTGAAGAGAAATTTTTCGATATTGACTTTATTGATCGTTTGGGTATTAAAGCATCTTACGGACTGTCTGGTAATGTTGAGAAGAATACATCTCCATTTTTGATTGCATATGCAGGGACAGATTACTTTTCAGGGGAACCTTCTTTGTCTGTTGCGAATCCTGAGAATCCTTTATTGGGATGGGAGAAATCATACACCACCAATATAGGTGTTGATTTTGCCATGTTCAATAACAAAATAAGTGGTTCACTTGAATTTTATAACAAATTTACAAAGGACGTATTGGCTCCTGTAAATGTTGATCCAACAACAGGATTTGGAGGATCGTTCTGGTCTACTTTCAGCAAGAACAATGGGGAAATTATCAACCGAGGTATCGATGTTAATATTGCAGCAAATATCTTGAAACGTAAAGATTTTAGATATGATGTGAATTTTAATTTCTCATACAACTACAACAAAGTTCAGAACCTGGACAAAAGTGCATTGACAAAAAGTGAATACATTTATGGTAGTGCTTTGGAAGGACAGCCAACAGATTACATTTATGGTTATAGAAATGCAGGTCTGGATGCTGAAGGGGAACCACAGGTATTTAACAAGGATGGAGAGAAAATTTCATGGAAAAACATGAGTTCTCTAACCACTGAAGACGGAAAATTCTTTGGTAGAAAAACTCCTCCTTACTATGGATCTTTGACCAACTCATTTACCTGGAAGAATTTCACTGCAGATGTGTTTATTACCTATGATTTAGGTCACTATGTTGCAATGAATTCTTATCCTGCTGCCAATAGAAACGCTTCAGGTAACAACATCCACAAGATTGTTGATGAAAGATGGAGAGCACCAGGCGATGAAACTAAAACTCGTGTTCCTAAATTGGATTATACAGCTTATAGCTCACAGGATAGAATTCAGGCTACCTGGAACAGTGATTTCAACATTGATAAAGCAGACGTGATTAGATTAAAAAGTATCAATCTAACTTATGATTTTACCTCTTTAATTAACTCTAAAATGATCAAGAGTTTGAAAGTAAGAGCAGGCGTGGAGAATCTATGGCACTGGACAGCTGCTGATAATGATAAGATCTATGACAACAAGATTGGAAATAGTGGCTATAGTACAGGTCTGGCTTACGTTAGAGACTTCTATTTTCCAGAGTTTAAAACATTCACATTTGGTTTGAATATGACTTTTTAATGGTCGTACTCTAAACACGAAGTGAATAGATCTAAATTGTAATAAATTAAAAAACAAAGAAATGAAGAGATTCATATATATATTGGTTATGGCAGTAATGTTTGCGAGCTGTGATGACAGTTATGTAGATGTGTTGCCAAAAGGAAAGACAATTCCGGAAAATACGGATGACCTGGCATTGTTGTTGAATAGTACAAATGATATTAACTCCGGAGGAATGAATTTTTCATCCCAGGCCGATGACATTATGATTCCGGATTCAAAAATTCCATTTACCGGGGTTTCTGAAATGAATGCTTATACCTGGCAGGATTTCCTTTTCACCGATGCAGAGCAGGATGAGGATTGGGTAAACTTTTATAGGATTATTTCACGTGCAAACTTTGTCCTTCAGAACATTGATACCTATGAAAAAGGGATTGAATATGATGTTGATTATACAAAGGGGCGAGCCTTGTTTATCCGTGCACATGCTTATATGTATTTGGTAAATGGCTATGGCAAGCATTACAATGCTTCTACAGCATCTACAGATTTAGCTGTCCCATTGTTATTGGAAATGAATATTAATGAGCAGCACCCAAGAAGTACTGTACAACAAGTATATGATCAAATCATAGCAGATTTAAATGCTGCCATTCCATTGTTGACAGAAACATCTAAGCACAGAACATGGGCAAGCAAAGCATCCGCCTATGCACTGTTGGGTAGAGTTTATTTGTATCAGGAAAAGTATGATTTGTCACAAGAGAATTCAAAGAGGTCGTTAGATATCTATAGTACAATAAAAGATTACAATACCTTATCATTTGCAAGTGGCAAGAATGCAGCGAAAGGCGTTCTGGGCTATGATTCGAACAAAATGAATAATGTAGAAAATGTTTACGTACAGGAACCCGGTTGGTACAGAACAGAACTTTGGTTGTCAAACGAGTTAATAAACACTTTTGATAAGACTAAGGATTTGAGATATTGGTACTTTACTTCGGATTCTACATCAACAGGAGAGTATTTGGATGGTTTACACATAGTAACCACGGATGGTCAGGTTGCATTTGCCGGAATTAAATCAACCGAGGTGTTGTTGAATTATTGTGAGGCCTTAATGAAGCAAGCTACTCCAAACAGAACGGAAGCATTAACTTATTTGAACAAGTTGCGATTTAATCGTTTTGACGCGGCTAGCTATGAAGATTTTGCAAGTACTGATAATGCTGTTGTGCTTGATGAAATCATGCAGGAAAGAAGAAGAGAACTTCGTTTAACTGCTTACCGTTGGTTCGATATGAAACGTTTGGGTTTAACGACTTCTCGTACTGTAAATGGAAAAACATTTACCCTTAAAGCAAGATCGAATAACTACGTTTGGGCCATTCCTTTAAATGTGATGGCTTTGAATGATCTGCTGGAGCAAAATCCTCGAGGATTATAAAACGCATTTACAAAGGAGCCATTGTGCTCCTTTGTTTCTTTCTCAATAACTACACTTTCTAATACAACTTATTCATGCTTAGGGCATGAACAGGGACGATATACTCTTAATTGAATAAAAAATAACCAGTACACCTGTACTCTAAAACAAATTATAATGAGAATATTAGTTGCATTCATACTTGTAACCGCACTGTTTTCATGCGGAGAAAAAAATAAGTTTATTCTAAAAGGACACATTAAAGGCATAAAAAATGACAGAGTTGTTTTGGCAGCTTTTGATAGAAGTAGTCGCACTGTTAGGGGAATTGATACTGTAGAGGTTTTGGATGGACGTTTTACCTTCAAAAAGCCATCTTTAAAAGTTGATGCTTACATGATTCAGTTGTTGGACTCTAAACTGAGTTTAGGTGCAATTTTAGAAAATGGAGAGATTACATTAGGAGCAGATATCAAAGATGCTCAGCATGGCTACATTCAGAAGTTATCATTGAGTGGTGCAAAAAATCAAGCTTTGGTTGAGAGATTTCAAGGAATGAAGGATGAAATTTTCAATCAGGATAAATACTCAAAATACAAGGAGTTAGCATCAAAGCTAAGATCTGCAAAAGATCATGATGAATATGTTGAGATTAACGAAAAGATCAAACAATTGGCTCCTAATTTGGAGAACGAAGTTAAAACAGCACAATTGGATCTGATTAAAAACAACATTGACCAATTTTTTGTGGTACAGGTTTTCCCATCTCTTACGAATATAGCAAGCCTTGAGCATATTAAAGAGCTTTACACATTGCTACCGGAATCTTCGAAACAGCATGCCAATGTTGTTGAAATGATGGAGGATATCAAAATTAAAGAAAGCATTCAAGCAGGAAAAGTAGCTCCTGATTTTACTTTGAAGTCACCAGAAGGAAAAGATGTAAGCCTTTCTGATTTGAGAGGTAAGTATGTATTGATAGATTTTTGGGCTTCCTGGTGTAAGCCTTGTCGTGCCTCTTTCCCTCACATGAAAGAGCTGTATGAAAAATACCACAAGAAAGGATTTGAAATTTTAGGAGTAACCAACGACAGCAACCACAAAGCCTGGAAAAAAGCAATCAAAGACGATGAAATTCCATGGTTGAATGTGGCGGATGAATTTCCAAAGAATCCAGCTCCTGCAAGAGTGATATCGGAATATGGAATGGATTATTTGCCATCTACTGTGTTGATTGATAAGGAGGGGGTAATCATTGCCAAATTATTGCATGGTGATGAATTGGATAAAAAATTAGAAGAGCTATTTGGATTTTAAAGCAAAAAGCAATGAGATCAATACTAATACTACTGCTTGCTACACTAATTATGAGTTGCGGCAAATCAGAAAAGCATGATGGCTATATTCTTAAAGGAGAAGTTAAGGGTATTGCAGATGGTAAAATTGTACTTTCCTTTTATGACAGGGAACAATTAAAAGTTGTAACATTTGATTCTGCCATGATAAAAGCAGGAAAGTTTGAATTGAAAGGGAAGGTGGATTACCCACGCGAACTGAGTGTAAAAGTAACGCCTGGTGATGCTATGTTTTCTTTATGGATTGAAAACTCTCAGATCTCTGTCAAAGGTGATATGAAAAAAGCACAAGCAGACCAATGGGGTAGAAAAACATTACCAGTGGTGATTGAAGGAGGAAAAATACAATCGGAAAAGCAAGCTTATGAAGTCTTGTTGAAGCCTATTATGAAGGAGCAAGAACCATATACATTAGCTTATAACGAAGCAAACATGTCCTATATAAAAGGAATGAAGGCCAAATTGCCAGAAGAGGAGTTACTTGTACTTAAAAATAAAGCACAAACGGCTTACGATGCATTAAAACCATTTTCAGCCAAAAGGAGTGCGGTGAATCAGAAATATATGGAAGATCATCCCAACTCATTTGTGACAGCCAACATTTTAAAGTGGTCAATGTCGCATATGAAACCAGAGGAAGCACAAGCAAAATATGATTTGTTTTCTGAGGAGATCAAAAACAGCCCATTGGGAAATGAGATACAATTGGAAATCAAAAAGAATCTTTCAGGTGCTCCAGGTAATATGGCTGCAGGTTTTCAAAAGAAGGATATCAATAACAAGGAGATTAGTTTGGAAGAGTTTAAAGGACAGTATGTTCTGCTTGATTTTTGGGCTTCCTGGTGCAAGCCTTGTAGAGCGGGAAATCCTCACCTGATTGATTTGTACAATAAATATCATAAAAAAGGAATTGAATTTATAGGTATAGCCAGCGATGACAATAATATTCCAGCTTGGCATAAGGCGGTTAAAAAAGATCAAATTGGAATTTGGAGACATATCTTAAGTGGTACCAAGGATCAGGGTGATGATATTGGCAGTTCTTATGCAATTCATACACTTCCAACAAAAATATTAATCGATTCCAATGGAAAAATAATTGGACGTTATGGTGCTGATGGTGACAATGATGAGGTTATGGATAAAATGTTTGAGGAGCTATTTGGTAAGTAAAACGGTTTTGTTTTATGATTGGGATAAAATGCTGGTGGTTAATTCTGCTAGCATTTTTTTATAGTTGGAATATGAAACAGGCGAAATGGTGAAAAAGAGGAAAAGAGGAAAAGAGTAGGAATGTACAATTAATGAATCTAAAAGTTTGGAAGCTGGCTTAATAAATGAGTTCTCCCCTTTGAAAGGGGAGATGCCGACAGGAGAGGGGAGCATTAAGATTAAATAGTTAAGACCAAGTCAAGGGGTGACTATGTACGTTTTTTAATTCAGTCACCCCTTGACTAGCAAAGATTGACTTTTACCTTCTAAAGTTAATTAAGGTTAAAAAATCAATTTCTATTCACACATTTTACAATTTAATGTGTCCTAAGAGTATAAATGAAATTTAATTACCACAAAATTTAACTCAAAATGAAAAAGTTATTAGGAGTAATGCTGGCAATTTTCTTTTGTAGCAATGTATTTGCACAAGGAATTGAATTTGAGCATGGAACTTTTGCAGAAGCCTTGGCAAAAGCCAAGAAAGAGAATAAAATGGTTTTTATGGATTGCTACACAACCTGGTGTGGTCCATGTAAGATGTTGGCAAAGAATATTTTTCCTCAAAAAAAGGTAGGAGATTATTTTAATGCACATTTTGTGAATGTTAAAATGGATATGGAAAAAGGAGAAGGAATCGAACTTCAAAAGAAATATGGAGTGAAAGCATATCCTACCTTATTATTTATGGACGCAAATGGAAAAGTTCTTCATACCAAAGTTGGTGGATCTGATGCAGAAGGGTTAATTGAAGAAGCTAAAATTGCTGGAGATCCTTCAAGACAAATTGGAGCATTGGTGAAAAAATATGAAGAAGGAAATCGCGATCCGAAATTTGTAGCTCAGTATGTAAAGGCTTTGTATGCAGCATACAAGAAAGAGGAGATGTTACCTGTAGGTAAAGATTTTATAGCAAACTGTCCGAAAGAAAAACTGGTTAATGTTGATGCCTTTACTGTGATTGGTTATTCTGAAGCGTTGGAATTTGGAAGTGAAACCTATAAGTACATCATTGCCAACAAAGAAAAGTTTATTGCTGCTGAAGGAATCGGTCAGGAGAATTATGATGGTGTTGTAGGAGCTGCAGTGAACAAATATATATCTGGTATTGCTACAGCAGGAACCATTGATGAATTAAAATCTGCAATTGAAGGAGCTAAGAAAGATTTTACAACTCCACAGCAAAAAATGATGGAGGACAACTGGTATTCTACATACTATTTGGCGCATAAAGAGTATGATACCTGGTTCAACAAGCAGATCGCATCGGCAAAGGAAACTTTGAAGACTGACAAGAGAATGGGATCAAGTATTTTAATCAATACCACTTACCGTGTTGCAATGGATCCTGCTTTCGAAGGTGCTGGTCTTTATAATAAAGCAATTACAGCAGTAGAAGATTATCTGAAAGAGGATCGTGAAATGTTAGCTTGTTACTATTGTCTGGCAAGTTTGTACAAAAAATCAAAAAATAAGGCGAAAGCATTGGAAAACATCAATGCATTTATATCTAAAAATGCTAAAAAGGGCGGTAAAAAAGACCAACGTGTAATGGCATTAAAAGAAGAAATTGAAAAAATGTAATTGAAAAATAATTTATTGATTATTTTTAACAACTTAATATGTGGTTTGGCAAATCAGATAGGGGAGTTAAGCCACTTATACCCAATCAAAAAAAACAAATTTATAAACTGATCTGATGAAAAGAGCAGGATTAAAATGATTATTAAATATATAAGACAATAATTATTTTGATCTTGCGGCTTACATCCGACAAAAAAAGAAACTCTAAACGGATGAAATTTAAATTAAACCTACTAGTTGTCCTGGCTGCCATGCTGGGAATGTTTGCATGTAACAACACCAAGAAAGAAACAAAATCAGGAATGATTTTATCAGGTACCATTACTGGTGTTGCCGATGGTACAAAACTGGAACTAGCGCATTATACTGCTGGCGGTATGCAAAAAGATACTGCAATTATCAAAGAGGGTAAGTTTGAAATCAAAGGAGATTATCCAATTCCTACTTTGTGTTATTTTGCAATTGCGGAAACCAATACTTATGCACAAATCTATGTTGAAAATGCTCCTATAAGCGTAACTGCTGATGTGAAAGATTTCGCTAATATGAAAGTTACAGGTAGTAAAGAGCATGATACTTATGCGATTTACCAGAAGGAAAGCAATGAAATTCGAGCAAAGTATAAAGACATCATGGCTCAGCTTTATAAACCTGGTAACACCAAAGAGCAAGCTGAAGAATTAATGAAAAAGTTAGAGCCTCAGCAAAAAGAAATTGAAGCTTTAAATGAGAAGTTCATTAAAGAATATCCTGCTTCTGCTCATGCTGCAAGCCTTGTGGTTAGAGAACTTTCCGGCAAGAACTATAAGGAAGCTCAGAAAATGGTTGCTGCAATGGATCCTCAAATTCAAAAGAACGCTACTATTATTAGTACCCTTGCAGAAATGGCTAAAAAAGGAGAAAAAGATGTTAGCATTGAAGAGTTAATGGCCAATGTGAAGAATACTTCTTATCAGGTTGATAAGAACTTTAAAGGAGAATCTTTAACAAATATCATTTATCTGGGAGTATTTAAAAATAATAACATTTGTGCTTTAAAGAAAGATGGAAGCATTCAGGTAGTTAATCCAAACGGAAAAGTTTTAAAAACGATAAAACCAACTTTTAATGGTCAGGCTTCATCGTTAGCCATAGATACTGATAACAATATTTATTTGCTATGTGCTATTCAGGAAGAAGTAGAGAAGAAAGTGCGTGGTAGAAAAATTAAAAGAATGATGCCTAAATCAGTAGAGTGTGTTGTTCTTGACGAAAATGGAAAGGAAAAAGCAAAGTATGTTTTGAAAGATGTAATTACAGCAACTGGAGCAAGAATAATTGACAACAAGCTTGTAATTGCTGATTATAGAGGAGCAAAACTTGCCATGTTTAATAAAACTAACGGAGAAGCTGGTCCTGTAATGAAAGATATGCGTCCATGTTGTGGTATTCTTGATTTCTCGGTAAATGCGAAAAATGAAATTTTGGTTGCTAACCTTGGAGCTTTCCGTGTGCAAGGATTTAATTTTTCTGGTGAAAGCATTTTGACATTTGGTCAGAGAGGTAAAACATTGAATGATTTCCACGGATGTTGTAATCCTGTTTCAGTAGCTTCATTAAATAGTGGTGCTATTGTAACGGTTGAGAAAGACCCTACACGTATTAAGGTATACAGTAATGCTGGAGCAAAACAGATAGCTGGAATCGAAGAGTTGGTAAAAGGTTGTTCCTATATTCCAATGATTTCTGATACTAAGGATAATCTTTATTTGGCTTCTGCCGAAAAAGGAATTGTTAAGTGTGTATCAGTGAACTAGAATTGATAAGAAAATATAAGGAAAAGAGCTATTCGAGAGGATAGCTCTTTTTTTTTTACAAGTTTGTTCACCCAAAAACTAAAAATGATTGTCTATAGTATGTAAGCTAAAAAAAACGGGAATTATCATGATTGAAGTGGAGTACAGGCCTGAAATTGGGTTGTTAGATGTAATGATGACTGGAAAAATACAATTTTCTCAAATGAAGGAATATTGTTTAAACCTTTTAAATGGAGTGACTGTTGCCAATGGTGTTAGAATATTAGAAGATGCAAGTTTGGCAGAGCTGCAATATGATGTTGATGATGCTAAAAAATTAGGTTTGATTATGGAATCGGAGCTGGGGCAGCATTTATTTGTTAGGCACGCTTTGATTAGAAGAAATCCTCTTGATACAGCATTTGGAATGATTCGAATTCAAAATAATACTTCTGATCGTTATCAATTAAAGGTATTTTCTACTCCCGAATATGGAAGAAATTGGTTGTTGAATGAGAATTAAAATATGTAACTATTAACACCTAAATAAAATTACTTTTAATAAAGTGAATGTTAGCAGGTATTTTTGTCAGATTTAATGCCTGCGTCATAGCAAATAGCCAAATCATTTTAATGATTTGGCTTATTTTTTATCTTGGTTTTACCAGTAAATGTTTAAAGTTTTTTATTTAGATGCAATCTATCTAATCTGTTTTTAGTCCAATTTATTTCCTTAAAAATCTATTTAATAGTAATGCTTTAAGGTTTTGTAAAAGTCTAATATACATTTGTTTCCGAGATTTGTGTTTGTGTGTGTTTTGGGTGTGATAATTCTATAAAAAATACATTCTTAAACTAAGGATTGAATATTGCAAAATATATTTTTTAAAGACATACTTTGTAATGCTATGTATGATGTATATCTTTGTATTCTAAGATTTATAAAAATCTTCGTTAAGCTGAATAAAAAGATATTGAAATAAGAATACTCATCATGAATAAGAATAGATCCAAGGAATATGATGTAATTATCATCGGAGGGGGAGCAACAGGTGCAGGGACAGCGCGGGATTGTGCGATGAGAGGATTAAGTGTATTGCTGGTAGAACGTCATGATTTTGCCACTGGAGCAACAGGAAGAAATCATGGTTTATTACATAGTGGAGCCAGATACGCAGTAACCGATCATGAATCGGCAGCTGAATGTATTGAGGAAAACATGATTCTCCGAAAAATTGCAAACCATTGCATCGAAGAAAACAATGGACTATTTCTTACTCTGCCAGAAGATGACATTGCATTTCAGTCTCAATTTGTAGATGCATGTACAAGTGCAGGGATTTCAACAGAAATAATAGATCCTAAACTGGCACTTCGTATGGAGCCATCAGCTAATCCTGATATAATTGGAGCAGTTAAAGTGCCTGATGGATCGGTTGATCCTTTCCGTTTGACCATGTCAAATGCATTGGATGCCAAATTGAAAGGCGCCGATATTTTAACTCAGCATGAGGTTGTTGATATTTTGAAAGATCAAGATCGTGTGAATGGTGTAGAATTATTCGATCATGCGAAAAAGGAAAAAGTAAAATATTACGGAAAAATTGTTTGCAATGCAGCTGGTATTTGGGGACATAATATTGCCAGGTTTGCTGGAGTTAACATCAATATGTTTCCTGCAAAGGGGTCTCTTCTGATTTTTGGTCATCGTGTAAACAAAATGGTTTTGAACAGGTGTAGAAAACCTGCCAATGCGGATATACTTGTTCCGGGAGATACCATTTGTTTGATTGGAACCACATCAGAGCGAATTCCAATTGAAGAGATAGACAATATGTATGTTTCCAAGGATGATGTGGATGTGTTGATAAGAGAAGGAGTAAAGCTTTCGCCATCCTTGGCCACTACACGTATCCTTCGTGCTTATGCAGGAGTTCGTCCATTGGTTGCGGCCGATGATGATCCAAGTGGAAGAAGTATTAGTCGTGGTATTGTACTGATGGATCACAAGGAAAGAGATGGCCTGGAAGGATTCATTACAATTACAGGTGGTAAACTGATGACTTATCGCTTAATGGCTGAAGAAGCAACAGATTTGATCTGTAAAAAATTAGATGTCGATAAGAAATGTGAAACGGCCAACATTCCACTACAGGGATCTGAAAAAAGTGATGAAACATTAAATAATGTAAGCCAGAAAGTTTACTCAGTTAATGGTATTACTCAAAAATCGGCAAAGGATAGACATGGATCATTGGCTCATAAAATAGCCAAAGGTGATGAGAATGAAGATTCCATGGTTTGTGAGTGCGAAGGTGTTTCGATTGGGGAAGTAAAGTATGCAATTAATGAATTGCATGTAAATAACTTGATTGATTTGCGTCGTAGAACTCGTGTTGGAATGGGAACTTGCCAGGGTGAGTTGTGTGCTTGTCGTGCAGCAGGTCTTCTTTGCGAATCGATGGAAGAGCCAGGGAAAGCAAAAGATGATTTGGCGAACTTTCTTCAAGAGAGATGGAAAGGGATGTCGCCAATTGCATGGGGAGAAACGATTAATGAAATTCAATTTACATCTTGGATTTACGAAGGGATATATGGATTGAAACCAGATAACAATTAAGCAAGAGTATGAAATTTGATAACATAATAATAGGTGGTGGGTTAAGCGGACTCACATGTGGAATTAAATTGGCGGAGCAGGGAAAAAAATGTGCGATTGTTTCATCTGGTCAAAGTGCAATTCATTTCTTTTCGGGTTCTTTTGATTTATTGGGTAAAGCAAATGGAGAAGAGGTTACAAACCCTTTGGAAAGCATGAAAAGCTTGCCTGAAAATCATCCATACAAAAGGGTAGGATTAGATAAAATAGAACGATTAACAAATGATGCTTTGCATTTGTTGGTTCGTTCGGGTTTAAATTTAAATGGTCAAGCCGATAGAAATCACTATACTTTAACGCCTATGGGTGTAATGAAACCAACTTGGTTGACTTTAAGTGATTTTACCAGTTTCGATCAAAAGGACAGTTTCCCATGGAAGAAAGCGGTGATCCTAAACTTTAGTGGATTTCTTGATTTTCATACACTCTTTATTAAAGATGGATTGAAAAAGCTTGATGTTCAAGCACAAATCAAAACTGTTTCGATGAAGCAGTTTGAAGCAATTCGTAAAAATCCTAGCGAAATGCGTTCAACAAATATTGCGAAAGAATTTGATAAAGAAAATGCTATTGAGGAATTCGCTCAGAAAGCAAATGTCCTAAGTGATGGATTTGATGTGGTAATTCTTCCTGCTGTATTTGGATTATTTAACAAGACAATTGCAGATAAGCTAAAAGAGAAAATCGAAAAGCCAGTTCTTTTGTTACCAGCCATACCACCTTCGGTTCCAGGTATTCGAACACAGATAACCTTGCGTGAAAGATTTCAGGAATTAGGCGGAACCTACCTGTTGGGAGATAATGTTGAAGAAGGAGTTTTTGAAAATGGCAGGTTATTGGAGATTAGAACCAATAATCATGGAGATATAAAATTTGAAGCAGACCAATTTATTTTGGCAAGTGGAAGTTTTTATAGCAAAGGAATTGTGGCAACTCACGATAAGTTATACGAACCAATTTTTGGTTTAGATATTGATGGCGATAGCAATCGTGAAAAATGGTTTGATGAAAAGATCTTTAACGATCAGGCGTTTATGCATTACGGTGTAAAAACCGATCAGAAATTTCGAGCGTTGATGAATGGTGAACCTGTAGAAAATTTATATGTGGCAGGTTCTGTGTTGGGAGGAGCAAATCCTCTTAAAGAAGGAAGTGGAGCAGGTATAAGTTTACTTACATCTCTTCATGCGGCTGAACAAATTTTAAAATAACAGGACAATGAAAAAGGAAATATTTGAACCATATAACGTTAGTGATAACAACTTTGAACAATGTGTCAAATGTACAATCTGTACCGTTTATTGTCCGGTATTGGAAGTAAATCCTGATTATCCTGGACCAAAACAATCGGGGCCCGATGGGGAGAGAATGCGATTAAAAGATCCAGCGTTTTATGATGAGGCTTTGAAGTTGTGTTTAAATTGTAAGCGCTGCGAAGTTGCTTGTCCTTCAGGAGTTAAAATTGGAGATATTATTCAATCTGCTCGCATAAAGTATAGCAAGAGCAAACCAAAACTTCGCGATATGATTCTTGCGAATACAGATATTGTAGGAACCATGGCGAGTACATTTGCTCCAATTGTGAATACAGCAGTTGCGCTGAAGCCAGTACGTAAAGTAATGGATAGTGTGTTAAAGATCGATCATCATCGCATGTTTCCAAAGTATACAGGTTTGCGTTTTGAAACCTGGTATCGCAGATATGCAGAAAAGAAACAGCAAGAGTTCAAAAAGCATGTTAGTTATTTTCATGGCTGCTATGTGAATTATAACTTCCCTCAGCAGGGTAAAGATCTGATTAAGGTAATGAATGCTGCAGGTTATGGTGTACACCTTTTGGAGAAAGAAAAATGTTGTGGTGTTGCATTAATTTCTAATGGATTAATAAAACAGGCAACCAAACAAGCCAAACACAATGTTGAGGCATTCAAGAAATCAATTGTAGATAAAAAGATGCCAGTGATTTCAACATCATCAACTTGTATATTTACCATTCGCGATGAATACCCTCATTTATTAGGAGTAAAAAATGAGGAAATAAGAAATGATAGTGAATTGGCGACACGTTTCATATTCCGATTGATTGATGAAGGAAAATTGAATTTGGTATTTAAAAAGAATTACAAAAAAAGAATCGCATATCACACTCCTTGTCATATGGAAAAGTTAGGTTGGTCTATTTATTCCACTTCGCTTTTAAAAATGATACCGGGAGTTGAATTGGTTCAGCTTGAGTCACAATGTTGTGGGATAGCAGGAACTTATGGATTTAAGAAAGAAAATTATCAAACATCACAGGAAGTTGGTAAGCCTTTATTCGATCAGATAGAAAACTCTAAGGTTGATTTTGTTGCTACAGATTGTGAAACCTGTAAATGGCAAATAGAAATGTCAACATCTAGCAAAGTTCAGCATCCGATATCTATTCTGGCAGAAGCAATAGATGTGGAAGCTACAATGAAGCTATGGCAAAAATAAGCGTGTAGCAGAGCAAAATATTTTATTTTTAAGTTAGGTTAATGCCGTAATTATTGGATTATTTCGATCCACTGATTGCGGCATTTTTTTTGCATGTAAACATTCTTTTAAAATTAATACTGATTTACAGGTTTGATTTGGGTAAAAAATAGGAGAATCCCTACTTGTGAAATTCAATGTGGTAATCTATTTTTAACGCCCAATATTACGGACAACTTTAACCTATACCAATAAGATTTAAAATGATCTTGGTATAGTGCCGATATACATTTTAAAATCATTTAGGAATAGTTTGCCTGGATTTATTATAGGGAGATGCACTAAATGATTATTTAAAATGATAATCGGTATTAAAACAAAACTAAATAAAGAAATTAAATGAGTGCAGAACAAGTGAGTACGGGAAAAGAAAAGTTCTCAAGAGCTTTTTGGGTGGCCAATTCTGTTGAGCTTTTAGAAAGAGCAGCATACTATGGAGTTTTCATTGTAATAACCATATATCTTTCAAGGATATTAGGCTTTACTGATATCGAGGCAGCAATGATATCAGGTTTGTTTTCAGCAGGTTTGTATCTACTACCTACATTTAGTGGCGCTTTAGCTGATAAAATGGGTTTTAGAAAAGCTTTGTTGTTGGCTTTCACATTACTAAGTATTGGTTATGCAGGATTAGCAATATTACCAACCATGTTAGAAGCTGCTGGTTTGGTTGAATATACCGAAGTAACCAAGTTTACCGGATTAGAAAAAACCAGTTGGAAATGGATGATTGTACCAATTGTTATTGTGATCATGGTTGGGGGATCGTTTATTAAATCTGTAATTACAGGAACAGTAGCCAAAGAAACCACAGAATCGAATCGTGCAAGGGGATTTTCTATTTTTTACATGATGGTAAACATCGGTTCATTCTCGGGAAAAACCATTGTAAAACCATTGCGTGAAGCTATGGGGAACGAAGGATTGGTAAACCTAAACTTCTTTTCTGCAGCAATGACCTTGGCAGCAGTTTTTGCGGTATTCTTCTTCTTTAAGACTTCAAAAACAGAGGGTGAAGGAAAATCATTAAATGAGATTTGGCAAGCATTAACAAGAGTAATTGCGAATGGTCGTTTGGTTGCGTTAATTCTCATTGTTACAGGGTTCTGGATGGTGCAGCATCAATTGTATGCAACCATGCCTAAATATGTATTGCGTATGGCAGGTGAAGGAGCTTCTCCATCATGGTATGCCAATGTAAATCCATTGATTGTAGTACTTTCGGTAGGATTGGTTACTCAATTAATGGCAAAACGTACTGCACTTCTATCCATGACCATTGGGATGTTTATTATGCCAGTTTCTGCTTTGTGTATGGCAGCTGGTAACTTACTAAATGTAGAGTCTGTTGATTTGGGATTGTTTAGTATGCATCCGGTAGCATTTATGATGATTGTAGGTATTGTATTCCAAGGATTGGCAGAATCATTTATCTCTCCTCGATTCCTGGAGTACTTCTCTTTGCAAGCTCCTAAAGGTGAAGAAGGTTTGTATTTAGGATTTAGTCACTTGCATTCTTTTGTATCTTCCATTTTAGGATTTGGATTATCAGGTGTTCTTTTAACAAAGTATTGTCCTGATCCAACACTATTTGATAGTAGAGCAGAATGGGAAGTAGCATCGGCAAATGCACATTACATTTGGTATTATTTTGTTGGAATTGCTGCAGTATCAGCAATTGCCTTAATCGTTTACGGTAGAGTGACTAAAAAACTAGATGCACAGAAAGCTGCATAATAAAAGCAAAATATAATAAATCATAAACCGTCTCAGTTGAGGCGGTTTTTTTTGTAAATTTTGTGAATGTCTTTGATTGATATGCTTGGAGCCGTGTGGTTTTTGGAAGAGTCAGGATGAAGTAAAATGTGGACACCACAAAATAGCATGAGGATGACATGAGTGTAATTGAGGACAATAGAAATATTTGTAGTATGGGACTTGAGTTGTGTTGTAAAGGGTTGAAAAACAGCGGAATGAATGTAAGAGGTCATGTAGGTAGATTGACTGTAATTGTAATGACATTTTAATTTGAAATTTTCACTTTATAAGATTTTTTGCATCTTTGACCAACCTATATTAACCACTTAAGAAAACTTAACCCTTGAAAAATCATACCCAAAATATTGATTTTCTGATTAGAAGACTATCTGTTGATTCTGATGAGCGTGCTTTAGATGAGCTTTTTCATATTTATTACGATAGGCTTTTAACAGCATCTTTTGTATTGGTGAAAAGCAAAGATTTGGCAGAGGAGGTTGTTGCTGATGTATTTTATCAAGTCTGGCAGAATAGAGAGAAGCTACAGGAAGTGAAAAATCTTGATAATTATCTATTTATTAGTGTAAAGAATCGTTCCTTAAACTGTATCAATAAAGAGCAAAAGGTTGGTAAAGATTCTATTGATGAATCAGTCTCGAATAAACTAAGCGAAGAAAATACAGCCGAAGATGTAATTATTGCAAAGGAATTACAAGATAAGATTACCCAAAGCATTGAAAGTTTACCACCCAAGTGTAGAGAAGTTTTTCTGATGATTCGTTTTGAAGGCATGAAGTATAAAGAAGTGGCTGAAACACTGAAAGTATCTGTAAATACTGTAGATACACAAATGGGTATTGCCATAAAAAAGCTAGCAGAAATGATTGGCTACAAAGGTAGAATGAAAAAAAGATAATTTTTTTCATTTTTTTTTAGTGGAAGCTTAAAGAATTACTGTCTTAAAATTGAACTACAAGAATACAATGACGGAAATGGATAAAATAAATCAGTTAATAGCAAAGCAGTTTGCTGGAGAAATCTCTGAAAAAGAGGCTGGCCAATTGGGGGATTGGCTTAAAGCTTCATCAGAGAATGAAAAGCTATTTAATGATTTAAAAGCGGAGTGGGAGAATCTGGACTTGAAAAGCTCGATTTCAGATAAATCACGAGTTTTAAATAATGTAAAATCTAGAATAAAAGCGGAAGAGCAAGATAAAAAAGTAACAAAGAAACTTTTCAGTCGTTCCTGGTATCATATTGCAGCTTCTGTAATTGCTTTAATTTCGATTTCAGCAATTGCATGGCATCAAGTTCAGGATCCTTTTTCAATTCTAAACACAATGGGTTACGAGGTGAACGAGTGTAATCCTGGTCATCAAAAAGAATTAATGCTTGCCGATGGAACTCATATTTTTTTGAACGGAGATAGTCGTATCAAGTACAAAAGGAATTTTACGGGTAATGAAAGAAATGTGTTTTTGCAGGGAGAAGCTTTTTTCAATGTTGCCAGAAACGAGCAAAAACCTTTTGTGATTGGTCTAAAAAAGGCAGAAGTGAAAGTTTTGGGAACTTCGTTTAATGTTAAGGCATATCCGGAAGATAAAAAAATGGAAACTTCGGTATTGACCGGAAAAGTTGCATTTACTCATACTCAGGGAATGTTGAAGAAGAAGCAGGAAAGTATGTATTTGGTGCCAGGACAAAAGGGAGTTGTTGATCGTAGTAATAAATCCTTTGATAAGTTACAGGTTGATAACGAAAAGGATGTGGCTTGGATAAATAAGAACTTGCACTTTGAAAACACCACTTTATTAGAAATAACCAGAGCCTTATATAGAATGTATGGTGTGAATTTTAAATTTACAGATGGCAGTCTGAAAGATTTAAGAATCACAGCAAATTTCGAAAATGAAAAATTGGAAGAAGTCATTAAAATTCTTGAAATGACCAGTGAATTTTCATATAAAATGGAGAATAACTTGGTTATATTAGGAACAAAAGGTGATTTTTAATGGACTAGGTGTTTTAAGTAAACACAAAAAAAATACCAAAGAATGGCAGTTCTTCGGTATTTCAACTAACATGTAGTAAATTTACTTGTCAAGTAAAAATGTAATTGAAACAAGCGCAATTGCTTCAACTAGCATTATGTACGACAAAATTAGGAAAAAATATCGATTCAGTACAAACAAATTTTCAACTGTTTGTAAAATATCTGTTATTAATAATGGATGTAAGGTATTGGTAGGCTTAGTTTTCAAGCTTTTCCTAGTTGTAATTTCTTTCGAATCTTATTCCCAGTCCATACCAATTTCTTTGAATTTGATGGGACAAAGTATGCCATTTGAAGATTTTTTTCAGGAAATTGAATCGCAGACTAATGTATCCTTTGTTTATAATACAGATAGAATTAAGGGATATTTTGCCAATATTCCGGATAAAGAGGCTCTTCCTCTTGAAGAATTGTTAAGTCTGGTGCTTCATCCACAGGGATTTTCATTTGTTCTGTATCAGGATAAAATTATTATTAGAAAATCAAGTGGTCAAGTTCCTGCTACTAAATTGAAAGCTGCAAATCCAACAGATGTAGCTCAAATGGTTAAAGTTCAGAAAATCATGATTGGTAGAGTTCTTTGTGATGAAGATGGTCTCCCCATAGTTGGTGCATCTGTTAAGGTAAAGAATGAAGCTCGAGGAACAGCGAGTGATAAAGATGGTTACTATACATTAAACTGCTTGGTTGGGGATACAATAATTTTTTCTGCAATTGGTTTTAATAGTAGCGAGACTGTAGTTGGTCTTAAAATGATTGAAGACATTCGATTAAGTACCGATGTAATTAACCTTAAAGAAGTGAATATTATTGGCTACGGTGAGGAGGCCAAAGAGGAACAAATAGGTGCGGTAAGTTCCGTTACCAATAGCATGACCGGAGAAGTTCCTAATAATTTGGATGAGACCTTGGCAGGTACTGCCAGTGGGGTGTGGTTTCAAAAGAGTTCTGGTGTTCCTGGAAGTTCATCTACCATTGCTATTAGGGGAGTAACCTCATTACAGCCAGATGCCAATAGTCCATTGATTGTAGTGGATGGGGTTCCACTGTTTAATACAGAGGAAGGATTGAGTCGGATAACTTATCAAACTGTATCGGGTGGTCAGGCATTTGGATTGTTTGATAACTACGTTTACAACGATCTTAGGGAAAGTACATTCTTTCAAAAGAATGGATTAAATGTAGTAAATCCTGAGGACATTGAATCAATTAGTATATTGAAAGATGCTTTCTCGACTTCCATTTATGGTTCGAGGGGAGCAGCAGGGGTTATTCTGATTAATACGAAACATCCTGAAAAATTTGGCTTAAAAGTTAATCTGTTAATGGAGACAGGAATTTCTAAACCTGTTAATAAACCTGATTTGATGAATGGAGAAAAGTATTCATCGTTTTATTCCAACTATTACAGCCAGCTTAAGAAAAAAGAAGTTGTTTTTCCTAATGATATTAATACCAATTGGTACGATAAAGTGGTGCGAAATGCTACAAGTAATAAATTGGCTTTGTCCATACAAAATAAGAAACACAATGGTTTTTTATACTTTAGTTTTTCTCATTTAACTCAGGAGTCATATGTAATTGGGGCAGATTATAAAAGATATACTGCAAGATTTAATTTTCAGCAAAAAATCAATAACCGATTTTTAATAGGATCTAATATATCGCTGACAGCAGAGAAGAATAATTCCTTATTGGCTCCAAAAATTTATCGTGATGCAATATTAAAAGCTCCTAATTTGCCAATATATAATTCAGATGGAGGATTTAACTTTTCTACTGAAAGAAATCCATATGGTGATTATACTGAGAATCCAGTGGCAATGGCTCTAAATGATAAAGGAGAAATACTCGATAACTATATCATTGCGAATGTATATACGGATTTACAAATTGTGAATAATTTGTCATATCGTTGTGACCTTGGAGTTAATTTCATTGAAACGGATGCTTTGTCATCTTATCGGAATAGTTATCAAAATGATGAGAAACTAACCATTGAAACAGATGGTTATTCGAGAAAATATGTAATTACGAATACATTAACTGGAAATAAGTCATTTGGAGATCATAAGCTAAAGTTTGTTTTAGGGCAGAGTTTTGAACATTCAAGACAAAAGGAAGAACAATTAAATTATCAAAGCCCATATAGAATTAATAATCGAAATAGTTATGAATTAACTGATTATTCCACAAGTAAGAGAAAGCATGCCTTGGCATCTTGGTTTGGAAGATTAAATTACAATTACAAACAAAAGATTTTTACAGGAATAAGTTACAGAATTGATGGATCATCTCGTTTTAACAAAGACAATAGATATCAAATATTCCCAGCCTTTTCAGCAGGATATATTGTTTTAAATAAAGAAGGGGAAGAGATCATCAATAACTTAAAACTGAGAGCAAGTTTCGGTTATTCAGGAGTGGAACAATCCACATATACCTATGGAGCCTTAAGGACTTACGAACCTCATCAGGACGAATTGACTTATGGAAATAAGAACATTATTACAGAAGCAAGAAGCTCAAGTTTCAATTTGTCGTGGGAGAAAACTGAGAATTTTGATGTAGGAATCGACATGAGTCTACTGAGCAATAATGTTCATCTTAACTTAGATTATTATTCTAAAAAAGTAAATAACTTGCTGTTGTTTACGGATGTACCTGCAATATCTGGTTATACAAAACAATGGGTGAATGTTGGTGCAATGAAAAATACAGGAATAGAATTGACTTGCGATGCCAAAATTCTAGGTGGAGAATTAAGTTGGGATGTGTTTCTTACTGCTGCTTATAATCGTAATAAGGTATTGGAAATTAATCAGAATGGTTATGAAGTATGGGGGGCAGATAAGGCATACAAATATTTTGAGGAAGGAAAGGAAGCAGGGCAATTTATGCTATATCAATGGGAGGGTGTAAATCCTGAAAATGGAAATCCATTATGGCGATATGCTGATGGTACTTTAAGAGAGACTCCTCCAACTAATTTAAATGATAGAAAAGCTCTGGGCTCCGGAATTCCAAAATATTCAGGAGGTGTTAGTAATATAGTGTCATATAAAGGAATAGAATTTAGTGCTTTTTTAGTTTTTGCTGAAGGAAAAAAACTAATGAACGGTACAGCTGCAATATTAAATACCTACACAACAACTGAAGTGAATAATTTATCAGTTGATGTTGCAAATTACTGGAGAAGTGAAGGGGAAATAAATAGTCGTCCGGCTTTATTTAATAAATCCATCACAGCACAGAATAATTATACCACCAGTCGAACAAGTTCAAGATTTTATGAAGATGCATCGTTTATAAGATTGAAAAAACTTGTGTTGGCTTATAATTTTCCGATGAAATTCGTTAAGAAGTTAAAGTTGGATAAAATTAAATTGTATGCTCAGGCAACCAATTTATTTACCATTACCAACTATTCTGGATTAGATCCGGAAGTAAGTGCTTTTGGAGTTTCATCACTCTTGTCAGGATATGATGAGATAACGATGCCTCAGACTAAAACATACAGTCTTGGTTTGCGAATTGGTTTTTAAAATAAATTGTCAAGTAAATAATCAAAAATGTAGTAAATGAAAATGTTACCCTGTCTGGCAGGGCATGGTAATCCTTTCATGATTTAGTTACAAATATTGGTCTGAATTGAAAGTAATATCAATCAATAGATTGGTAAGTGGGGATGTTATATGCCTCTAAAATACAGGTTGATTTTTGTTATTGGTTTGATAATTAATGAAGTATTCTTGGTTTTGTTCACAAGTGATGGAGTAGAAACTACTTTTTAAATGAAGTGAATCAAGCCAGTAAAAAGTTTTGAATTAACTCAAATAATAACCTAAAATTAAATTTTATGAAAGTTTTTAAAAACTCTTGGAATGTTGTATTACTGCTTTGTGCAGTTGTGTTTAGTGGAGCTTTAAGCTCATGTAGCGATGATGAAAATTTAAGTGACCTAACCGGATTTTTGTCTTTTGGTTTTTCAGATGAAGCATTAAAAGATTATGAATTCACCATTGGTGATAATGGTATAATTACCAATCAGATTGCCTTACCTTATGGATTTGATGCATCTTCGTTAACACCAGTTTTTTCAGCAGTGCCTTTATCTACTGTTTATGTTAATGGTGTTCAACAAACTAGTGGCTCCGAATCCATTGATTTTTCGAGTGAGGTAGTTTATAAAGTTGTAGCAGAAAATGGAACAAATCAAGTAAGCTATACTGTTGTTGTTAATGTAGCAAAGGATATTACAGCTTGGTCTAACTTGGCTCCAGATGCTAAATTCCCGGATTACACATCTTTAGTTGGTTTCAAAATTGGAGAGAAGTATTTTGTTATGGGAGGTAAAAAAGGTGCTTCAGGTATTGGAGGACACACCTACGGAATTCATTCTTCAACCGATGGTACTGAGTTTTCTGCAGTAAATACCAATATTTTCAAGGAGTATGGTATGGGATTAGGTGCCGCAGCAGTTAAACATGGTAACAAGCAGTTGTTAATCGGTGGTTATACGCCATCTGATTATGAAGTTTGGGGAGAGACTGGTAATGGTTACGGAATCAATACTGTATGGTCGTCGGAAGACGGAGAAACATGGACCAAAGTAAATGAAGGTGCTTCGGATGAGCAGAAATTTACAGCCAGAACCAATGCTTCTGTAGCTAATTTGAATGGTGATCTTTACCTAACGGGTGGATATTCTGTAGGTTTTGGTGCTCCTCAAGGTGCCATGAATGATGTTTGGAAATCTACAGATGGAGGTGCTACCTGGTCAACATTAGATGCACAATTCGGAGAAGATTTTGTAGCAAGAGCTGATAGTAAATTAATCGTTTACAAAGACGAATTGTATTTAATTGGAGGAAGAACAAAATTCCCATATAATTATTTCAATGAGATTTACAAGTCTGCTGATGGTATAAGCTGGACAAAAGTTGATGTAGCAGCTCCGTTTGCAGCTCGTGCAAGTTTCTCTTGTTTTGTTTACAATGATAGAATGTATGTTCTTGCCGGTTTAGGTAATAAGGAAGTTACAGAAGGTGAAACAACTACTTCGGTTGACGTATTCTACAATGACCTATGGGTTTCAGAAGACGGTGGTGTAAACTGGACAGAAATGAAAACAGGAGCACTTCCTGAAGGATTTGCTGCAAGATATGGTCAGGCAATTGTTGTTGACGGAAATACTATTCACATCTTTGGAGGTAATGGTCAAGACACCGAAGGTAGCGCAAAAGTATATACTGATGCCTGGAAAGGTACATTGAACTAATCAATTGGAGAGTCTCGTTAAGGGCGGGACTCTCATTTCTATCAAAAGCACAAATTATTGGCAGATGATTCGTGTTGTGCAGATTATAATGGTTTGCATTAAATAGAGCCTATAGAATAGGCATTTCAGAGAACATGTAGTAAATCTCATGAATATGAATAAGATATTGGTCATGTTGCTGGCTATAATGACTATGCTTGGAGGAAATCTTCATGCTCAATCATACAAAGCGCAGGAACTTAAGACAAAAAAAATAACAGGTACTGTTTTAATCAGTGAAGACAAATCACCGGCCATTGGTGCTACGGTGATTGTAAAAGGAACTACCAATGGTTCTGCTGTAGATTTCGATGGAAAATTTTTGATTACAGCAAATGAAGGAGATATCTTGTTAATATCTTCGATTGGATATGTTTCGCAGGAAATTAAAGTGACACAAAAATCACATTATAACATTTTGTTGAAAACCGATAATGTGGCATTAAAGGAAATTGCAGTTATTGGTTATGGTGTTCAGGAAAGAAGGGATTTAACAGGAGCAGTGACTTCAATTAATCTTGAGGCATTAGAGCAACCAGCTTTAAGTATCGATAATGCATTGGCAGGACAAGTTGCCGGTGTTCAAATTAACTCTAGTAGTGGAGCACCCGGAAGTGCTACAGCAATTACCATTCGAGGAATTACATCATTAGATGGGGATAATAATCCACTTTTTATCATTGATGGGGTACCTGTTTATGGTGTAGGAAGTCATTCAAGCACTTCCTTTTCACAAGGAAGCATTGCAGCAGTTGCAATTGGAGGAAATAGTGCTTCTGGACAAATTGGAGCCAATTCCGAATTTGAAAGAAACCCATTGGCCAATCTGAATATGGATGATATTGAGTCCATTGAAATTTTGAAAGATGCTTATGCAACAGCAATCTATGGGTCACGAGGTGGAGCTGGTGTTGTATTAATCACAACAAAACGAGGAAAAAAAGGTCAACCTAAAGTCAATTTAAATATCTCAACATTGGTAGCAGAACCTGTTGGTGTACCAGATGTTTTAAGTGGAGATCAATATGTTGATTTTTACAATGCTTATGAAGGTCCGGATAAAGACGGGAATTATCGTTTTAATAAGGGGCTAAATACAGATTGGTTTGATCAGGCAACAAGAACAGCCATTACTAATAATATATCAGCAACAGTATCTGCAGGAACAGATAAAAGCACTTACTTTTTATCATTATCATATCTCGATCAGGATTCTTATGTAATTAACAATGATTTTAAAAGATATACATCAAGAATCAATTATGAATACAAGTCTAGTGAGAAATTTAGATTTGGTAATAATTTGACATTTTCTTATACAGATAACAACTCTTTAAATTCAGGTAGTGTGTATAGAAACTCTATTCTTGCTAACCCTAGTATATCTGTAAAAGATGAAGATGGGATGTATAATTTTGTTGAAAATAAGCAATCTCAAATTAATCCTGTTGCAACAGCAAAAGAATCGATTAACTATGTGAGAGATAGTAGATTGATTGGTAACTTGTATGCAGAATACAAGGCCTTGCCATGGTTAACTTTTCGTTCAGAATTTGGTATTGATTTGATGGTATCTAAAGCTTATAATAAAAATATGGCTTATGAGAAGATTGATAGAGAAGGGAATGCCAATCAGACCAACATACAAAATATGAAATATGTGTTCAACAATACAGCTACAATTTATAAAGAGCTAGGCGAACACGTTTTTAATGGGGTAATCGGACAATCGTTTGAAACATCAGATGAAGATATTGTAAATATTAGCGGTGAAGGTTTCCCTACGAATGACGTTTTAAGTATAAGTCAAGCCGATAAATCAAAGGTTGGTCAGGCAGTGCGAAGAGAGTGGGCAATGATGTCATTCTTTGCAAGAATGAACTACCGATGGCTAGATAAATATATGGCAGGTGTTACCTACCGTATTGATGGTTCATCTCGTTTTAATAAGAATGAAAGGTACGTTGGTTTCCCTTCGTTCTCATTAGGTTGGAGATTTTCCAAAGAACAATTTATGGAAGCCTATACTTGGGTTACTGATGCAAAAATTCGAGCTAGTTTGGGATTTAGTGGAATTTCAGGTTCAGGTGGTTATTATGGTCATCAAGGGCAATATGTATTGAAAGAGCACGCACCTAAATATGGTAATAATAATATTTTAGAAGTTGAACAGCCTAGTAATCCTGATTTGAAATGGGAGAAAACCAAGACCCTGGATATCGGATTGGATCTTACTCTTTTTGGTGATAAAGTTCAATTCACTTTTGATTATTACAATAAGAAAAGTGTAGACATGTTGATACAATCTTCTGTACCATGGTACTCAGGATATTCAGGTCAGAAGCAGAATTTGGTAGATATGACAAATAAAGGTGTGGAATTCTCATTAAATACTTTGAATATTAATAAGGAATTTAAATGGAGCACCAATTTTAATATTGCAAAAAATACCAATGAGGTTACAAATCTGAATGTAGATGGTTCGTATAAACCGGGTGGTGCCGAGACAGCTTATGCCTTTTATCAGGTTGGGGAATCCGCTACAGCATGGTTTCTTTATGATTGGCATGGAGTGGATCCTTTAACAGGTAATCCTTTATGGAGATATTCAGATGGAAGCATCTCAACAACTCCACCAGCTTCAATTATGGGAAATGCTACTACTGATAACAAGTTTGTTATGGGTGATCGCATGCCTGAATTTACTGGAGGTATTACTAATGTTTTCTCTTATAGGAATTTTGAATTGAATACGATGTTTGCTTTTTCTTATGGAGGAAAAATTATGAATGGAACAAGAGCTGAATTGCTTACCTATTCAGATCAGAATTATCGTAATTTGAGTCGTGATATTTTGGATGAATGGATTATTGCAGGTCATAAAACCGATATTCCAAAGAGGAATAATAAGTCTATTGTTAAAACTGGATTTGGGGATGGAAAGACTGACTATACGGTAAGTAGACAGTCAGACAGATTTCTTGAAGATGGCTCGTTTATTCGCTTAAAGAATATTTCGCTAACTTACCGCTTTAATCCAGAGCGAATTCGTAGAATAGGACTTAGAAGTTTAGCACTGTATTTAAAAGGATCCAATCTGCTTACATGGACAAAATACAGTGGTCCAGATCCTGAAGTGAGTGCATTTGGGTCATCAGCAGCATATGCTGGAAATGATGAATTAACGATCCCTCAGCAAAAATCAATTCAGGTTGGAGTTAAAATTGGACTTTAAAAATGAAAGAGATGAAAGATAGAAAATACAATAGATACGGATTGGCAATTGTTGTTCTGGCTTGTCTACTTTCAGCTTGTGATAAGCAACTGGATCTAGCACCTGAAGATACAACTGTAGAGACAGAAGTATTTCAGTCAGAAAGTTCTGCAGAATCTGCACTAATGGATGTTTACAATAAAACCTTTGAGGCCAATAATGCTACCTCTTATATATTTGGTGATTTTTCAACAGACTTGTTGGTAAGCAAAAGCGATTACTATGATCTTGTAAACTCAGGAGAAATTCCGGTTGATGATAGTTACTTTGTTGGTGGTTCATGGGAAAAATCTTATTCAGCAATTAATGTTGCCAATGTAATTATTGAATCTGCTCCAAAACTTGGTACTTACAGAGAAGAAGTTATCAGGCAACATGTTGCCGAAGCTAAATTTTTAAGAGCTTATAACTATTTAATGCTTCAAAAACTTTTTGGAGATGGCGCCTTAACGGGAAAAATGAATGGTTTAGGTTTACCTTTGCAATTAACGCCATATGAGGGAATCAAGTGGAATGCCAGTAATGCCATTACTCGTTCAACAGTTCAAGTAACTTACGATCAGATTATTAAAGATTTAACGGAGGCATTGCCTGATTTGAATGAAAACTATAAAGATGACTTAGAAACTCGAGCACGCGCAACCAAAGGAAGTGTTCATGCTTTATTGTCAAGAGTATATCTTTATATGGGAAATTTTGAAAAGGCTGCCAGTGAAGCTGCATTTTTAATTGGGAATGAAAACTATAGGTTAAGTGCTGATTTAAGATCTGTATTTCCAATGAGTAGTGGATATGATGTTAGTTTAGATGCGGAATACATCTATGCAATTCCATTAACATGGAACAATGGTGATCATCAGTTTGGGACTCATTTTTATGCTTACTATCATAAATATTCTATATATGCTGCCGATGATTTCTTGGCAAAATATACAGATACGGATCAAAGAAAAACCAAATTAATTTGGCAAGCTTACACCAAGGGGCAAAACCCAACAAAATTGACAACGGCCAAATTTAATAATGATCGAGGAAGAGATAACATTCCAATGATTCGTCTTTCTGAAATGTATTTGACCAGGGCCGAGGCATTGACCAGAACTTCAGGAATAAACCAAGAATCAGTCAATCTGTTAAATGTTATTGCAAGTAGAGCAGATAGTGAATTTACCAATTATACTACTGGAGATTTTGCTAATGCAGATGCTTTAATTGACAGAATTTTATTAGAGCGGGAATTGGAGTTGTGCTTTGAAGGTTTACATCGTTACGACCTAATTCGAACAGGTAGAAAACTGAAGAACAAAGATCTTCCGGAAAACAAATATGTGTTGCCAATTCCTAAGCGAGAAATTGAAATCACGAAGGGAAGTTTGGTTCAGAATCCCGGATACTTATAGAAGGAATCATCTCAATTCAAAACTAAATCAAAAATTTCATAGTCTAATAATTTGTTGAGAGTAGCCTGATCATAATTCAGGCCTCTCTTGGCAAGACTATATCTCTATTCTTAAAACTCAAGGAATGAATACTAGATTATTATCAATTGTATTGGTGATTCTGTTTTCATTTTCAAACAATATCATGGCAAATAGCCTGACTGATGAAAATGAAGTTAAGGGAATCAAATTCGATCATTCAGATTGGAGTACAATTTTAAAAAAAGCAGCTGATGAGCAAAAAATGGTCTTTATAGATTGCTATACCACTTGGTGTGGCCCTTGCAAAATGATGGCCAAAAATACTTTTACTCAACAAGAAGTTGGAGAATTTTTCAATAAGAATTTCATTAATGTGAAATTGGATATGGAAAAGGAGCCTGGGATAAGTTTAAAAACAATTCTTGGAGTAAATGCATACCCAACATTGGTGGTAATTAATGCAAAACAAGAAATCATCCACAAAGCTGTTGGAGCACTTCAGAAGGAAGAGCTGTTAAAGTTTGCCACTGAGGCATTAAAAGGAACAGGAACTCTTTCAAGCTATCATGCAAAATACAAGAAGGAGGGAGTAGCCAATAAAAAGTTTGTTCTGGAATACTTACAAAAACTTGAAGCTGCTAATGAAAAGGAGCAACTGACTAGCGTAATCAACCGTTATTTTGAGCAATTGGAGAAGAAGGATTTACTGGAAAAGGAAAACTGGAATCTTCTTAAGAAGTACGTTGAGTCTATTTACAATAAAGCCTTTCAGTTGGTGCTAAATAATCAGTCGGATTTTATTGAAGTTTTTGGACAAAAAGAGGTGGAGGACAAGGTATATTTCACTTTCCTGAGAGAAGGTAATCAGCTTTGTGACAAGAAAGAGACTGGCGATTTTGTTTTGAATCAGGAGAAGAAGAAGAGCTTTCTGAATCAGTTGAAAATGAATGAGGTAAAAAACAAAGATGTGATAAAGGCTTATTCCGAGATTTCAATCACAAGAAGTTTGAAGGATTGGAAAGCATATATCGACATTATTACCGAATATCTAAAAAAAGACATCATCGACAAAAGTGCAATGTCTTTGTACAATTATGCCTTACCAATCGAAAGAGCAGTTCAGGACAAAGAGTTGAGAGCTAAGGTTGCAGAATGGTGTGATATGAGTATGAAGATAGAGGGGATAAATCCAGGCTTTGCAAATGCTTTTCAGCAACTGAAAAGTAAGTTAGTCGAAAAATAGGGAACCGGCTTGGATCTTTACTTTGAGATCTAATTTGGATATACTTTAAACAAAAAACCTACTAATAATAAAAGGAACCAAATGAAGAAAGTATTTACATTATTGACAGTGGCACTAATGGTCCTTTTTCTGTCAGGAAATGTTGAAGCTCAAAACCGTGAGGTAGAATTTGAACATGCAAGCTGGAAAAAGGTATTGAAAAAAGCCAAAAAGCAAGATAAACTGATCTTTGTGGATTGTTATACATCTTGGTGCGGACCCTGTAAGATGATGGCCAGAGATGTTTTCACGCAGGATCATGTTGCTGATTTCTTCAACAGCAATTTTGTGAATTTCAAGATTGATATGGAGAAAGGGGAAGGCCCTGAGTTGAAACCGGGATGGAAGATTAATGCCTATCCAACATTCTTGATCATCAACACCAAAGGAGAAGTCATCCACAGAATTGTAGGAGCTTATGGAGCAGATGAATTCATAGAGTACGTAAAAGAAGCTCAAACGGAAGATAAGAACTTCGCAGCTTTGTCTAAGGCTTATGAAACAGGTAATAGAGATGGAGAATTCATGTTTTCTTACCTAAGAGCATTGCGTTTGGCCAATCTGGGTAAAGAAGAAGCAAAAAAAGCAAAGAAGTACGTTGCAAGTTTGGCTAAGGATGACTTGTTAAAAAAGGAAAACTGGAATATTATCAAGTATTTCATGAAAGAGCCTTTAACTGAGGAATTTAGATTTGTTCTTGCAAACAGGAATCGTTTTGCTGAAATACATGGACAAAAAGAGATTGATGACAAGATCTACAATACTTTCAGTAAGAAAATCGAATCATTTCAATACTTCTATCCAGGAAATGGAAGAGAGTACGACAAAGCTGGTTTTGACAGAATGATTCAAGATCTGCAAACTTCAGATTTTCCAAAAGCAACAGAATTAATTGCAATTGCTTTAAAGAACGAATATCAAAGACAAAATGATTGGAGCAAGTATGCTACTGTAATTGATGGAGCAATGGATTTTGCTTTGTTGAAGAACTACGAAAATCAGTTCGGTTATTTCGATTCAGCAGCATCTATGATTGCAAATGTTACTACAGATAAGGAATTGTTGACCCGTGCACTGCGTTGGGCAATTTATGCAGCAGAGCAGGAAGATAGAGTGGAGCATAAATCAGGATATCTGGCAACCAAAGCAAAATTGTTGGAATTGGTCGGAAATGCAGAAGCTGCAAAAACTGCAAAAATGGAATCTGACAAAGCAGACAAAGCAGCAGAGAAGGCTGGAACCAAAATTATTTCGATTCCTGCTATTAAAATGGGAGGAATGAAACCGGCAAAGAAGAAATAAGAAGTTTTAAGTGAAAAATATAAAGAAGGTTTTAGAACAAAAGAAGTTTGTCAAAATCTTTAAAAATATTCGATACTAATTATTCATTATTAATTAAAAAGATGAGAACAATATTAATCGCACTAATCAGTGTAATGTTATTTAGCTGTGCACAGCAACCAAAAGACAATACCATCACCATTAAGGGAAAGGTGGAGTTTCCTGATAATAGCTATAAGATGACAATTGTTAAGAGAAATGGTTTTGAAAAGACAATAATTGATTCGGTAGAGTTAAAACCAGATAACACCTATGAATTCAAAATGAACGTAGATCAACCAGGTGTTTACGTTTTAGATTGTCAAAAATGGCAGTCGGTACGTTTCTGGGCTGAAGATGAAGATTTGGAAATCGACTTTAGAGGAAGAGATACTGCAAAAATCAAGATCAAGAACCCTCCGTTTGTATATATAAAAGGTGGACCAAACAATGAGGTAATGAACTTGTTATCATTCAACAGCTATCGTTCTTACCAGGGGATGATTGCTGCAGGGAAAGTAATATATCAAGCTTCAAAGTCGGATAGTAAAGAATGGAAAGAAAGTGCTGCCCAGGGGTATAACAGAAACTATGTGCAAAGTGATGCATACATGCGCTACGTGGCCAAGCACTATGCCGATCGCAATTCAATTCTTTCAGTCTTAGGTTCATTAAGAAAAGAAAGTGATAAGGAACTTAAAGAGAATATTATTAAGACTCTGGAAGCAAAGAATCCAAATTATCAGCCATTATTAGATTATAAGAAGGAACTGGCAGAGGCCAAAGCTGCAAGAGAGAAAATGATGGAAGGTAAAGTTGCTCCTGATTTTTCATTCCCAACTAAGAATGGTGACAAGAACTATGGACCAAAGGATTTCCGAGGAAAGTACGTATTGATTGATTTCTGGGCGTCATGGTGTGGTCCTTGTCGTCAGGAGATTCCTCACCTAAAGAAAGAGTATGAGAAATACCATGACAAAGGATTGGAAATGCTTAGTGTTTCTATTGATCAAAGCAAGAATGCATGGATGAAAGCGATGCGCAAGGAGAAAATGCCTTGGCCACAGGTTCAAGCACCAAAGGCTGGTAAAGATATCATGAAAGAGTATCAATTCTCAGGTATTCCATTTATTGTTCTTTTAGACAAAGAAGGAAAGATTGTTGGAAAGAATTTAAGAGGAGAGAAGTTGGAAAAACTTTTGGAATCTATTTTCCACTAGAACAGGAAAACGTTTATATAAAGTACATATTAGTAGGGCAATTAAAATCTGTAATTGCCATATTGAAAGGGGGAAGTCCCAATTGCCCTTACTGGTAATTGGGACCTTAACTTAAACAAGAAGATATGAAAAGATATTTGATTTTATTAGTAGCTGTATTTACAGTAAGTTTAAGTACAGCCTTGGCTCAGAGTGCAATGACAGCAGCTACGAAACTTCCACCAACGCTTCAGCGAGAAGGAGTTGTTAATGCCAGCCCTGATGAAGTATGGAAGTTAATTTCAGTTTTAGATAAGGTAGATGAATACAATTCAGAGTTTGTAAAATCTGTAGAGAAAGAGGGAGACGGTTACGAAGCATATCGCTTGGTAAAAATGACCGATGGAACAGAAAGAGGTGAAGAAGTAACGGTTTTTGCAAAAGCTGCTAAAAGGATTTGTTTTAGGTCAGAAGATTCTCAGTATCCGGTAGAATATTATGTAGTGAATTACTACATCGAACCATCAGGTAAATCGAAAACCAAGTTGAGATTGGAATGCTATTTCAAAGTAAATAATGGAGCGCCTAAAACAAAGACATTTAAAGCAATTGGAAAAGAGCTTTCAATAACTCTAAAGGGGATTCAAAACTATTACAACAAGTAATTGGTCTTGATGTTTGTGTGACAATAAAGAATAGTATAAACCGTCTCAGTTGAGGCGGTTTTTTTATACATTAATTTACAAAGGTTAATTAAGCTTAAAAAATGCAGCTTGGTTTCACCCTATTTAGTATTACTATTGTCTTAATAACAGGAAGAATAAACATTAATATTAAAGAGGGAGCTCTTTTATAAGTAAAAAATAAGGATATGAAAAGTAAAATTGCAGTACTAATAGTGCTAATGTTAAGTGTATCAGCTGGTTCATTTGCTCAAATTTTAACACCAGCGAAATGGACTGTTGAATTGTCTAAGAAAGACATAAAAGTAGGAGATGTAATCGAAGTGGTTTTTAAGGCAAAGATTGACAAAAGCTGGCATGTTTATTCGAATGATTTTGATCCGGATTTAGGACCAATCTTAATCGAATTTGATTTTGAAAATCATGCAAGTTACGAGCGTATTGGAAAAGTTAAGCCAATTAATGCCCATAAGAAATACGATAAAATTTGGGAAGGTGATGTAAGTTATTTCGAAAATACTGCGGAAATGCGTCAAAAGATTAAAGTGAAAAGTTTACCATTACATGTTGAGGGAACTTTTGATTTCCAAACATGTTCAGACCAAACAGGACAATGTGTTATGGGGGATGATGAGTTCGATTTGAATTATCCTTCAAAGTAAATCAAGTTTATATTAAAGTGAAAGACTGTCTTTTTAGACGGTCTTTTTTTTGTATGTGCAAATTCATACTATATCTCACTAGCAAAACAGATGAAAAAATTACCTGTAATTATTTCCTCTTGGTTAATTAAGGTTAAAAATAGACCTTCTCATTCATCCGAATTATAATATTTGTTGTCCTTAATATAGTACTGTGAAAACGCATGAATTAAGGAGGATTGCAGATCATGAAAACGTATTTTATTTAGAGGGATTATGAATAATGTAGAAAATCACGTTTTAATTCATCCATTTTTACAGTAATAGTGTCATATAGGCAAACATTTAGAGTTGTTGATTGCATTTCCTGAATAGAAAAGTGTTCCTTTTTTTATAAGTTTGGACGTTTTTGAATTAACAATATAGGGGTTTTGATCTGTTAAATGAAAACAGGTGATAGGGGAATCCGATGTAGTATATTAAAGCTTAATAACATGAAATCACTAATTAAATTATCCGCAATTGCATTGTTGATCAGTGTGTTTGCAGCGTGTAACGAGAAGCCTAAAAAGGAAGAGAAGAAAGATGAAGGGTTTGAGGAAACCGCATTTATGCCTTGTTGTGGCGAGCCATCGTCTAATGATAAGGTATTAACTATTAATCTTGCATTAAACGATACGTATTGCAAGAAAACTGCATGTGCTTGTATTCACGATATTGCAGCAAGAGAGTATGAGGAATTGCAAAAGCAATTGATGGAACAATTTAATATTGATTTGCAGATTACCTATTATATGGAGCCATACATGATGGAAGATCAATTAAAGGCAAAAATTCATGATGGAGTGATTACAAAGCCATGGCATGCTTTCATGTTGATGAAAGAGAATCACCTTCGTTATGAAAGAATTGCTGATATTCTTGATGTGTATGATAAACAATGGTTAACTGGTGTTTATTTGGTAAGAAAAGATTCAGACATTAAAACCATGGCCGATATCAACGGAAGAACATTGGTTGCAGGTCAGGAAGATGCTTATGAGAAATTTCATGCTCCTTTACGTCAATTGGAAAACATGAATATCAAGCCTGGAAAAATTTACTATAAAGCGAGCTGTTTGGAAAGTATCAACGAGCTAATGGATAAAAAAGCAGAAGTAGCTATTGTATCTGACTATGTAATGTCGGCAAGTTGTGCAGTAGATGTTGCCAGCGAAGATGATTTTAGAGTGATTGGAGAAACTGAAAAAATGCCATTGTGTTCTGTAGTGCTAGACCGTAAGAAAATTTCGAAAGAAGATGCAATGCGTTTCCAAAAAGCATTATTGGCTTTATCAAAGGATAAATCTCCGGAAGGAATGTTAAGCGCAGGCTTTGTAAAACCTGCATCATGGATTCCAAATCCATACAAAAAACCAATAGCACAAAACTAACTATTAATATGACTGAAAAGAAGAATTGGGACAGACGTAGCTTTTTGCGTAAAGCTGGTCAGGCCACTTGTGCTCTTGCACTTGGAGGGATTGCCTACAGGATTGTAGGTCAACATTTAAACGAAGAAACTGCAGGTCCACGTTCAAGATATGTTTGGCAGATAGATCCAGACAAATGTACCAATTGTGGTAAATGTGAAACAGGATGTGTTCGCACACCTTCGGCAGTAAAAGCGGTTAATGATCAGAAAAAATGCTCTTGTTGTGTTGTTTGCTATGGCCACATTAAAAACAAGCAAATCGAATCGGAGAAAATCATGAGTGATGGAGAAAGAGTTTGTCCGTATGATGCAGTAAGCCGTAAGAATTTCTCAGGAGGAAAAGATGGATATTTTATATACGATATCGACCATGACAAATGTACCGGTTGTGGTAAATGTGCAGAAGCTTGTACCGATAAAGGAACAAAGTCAATGTTTTTGATTATTCGTCCTGATTTGTGTTTGAATTGCAATTCATGCGATATCGCAAGAATTTGCCCTGAGGATGCAATTGATCGTTTGTACATCGGGCCAGAGGATGATTTTAAAGGAATTTACGAGTTGGAGTACGGTCAAAATGATATGAATGAATATGGAGCTTAAAGGATTAAAATTAAATATGAGAGTAGTTATCGTTATTGCATTTGCTCTGGTTTCTTTGGTAGCTTCTGTAAATACAAGTATGGCTTTGCCTGTTCCTCAGGAGCAAGATTGTCATAGTGTTGATGATTTGAGTAGAGGTAACATTCGTGAGTTTAAGGACAATTACATTCCAAAAGAATTCTTTCCAACACCTGAATACATGGTATTTGTAGATTTGGGTGTATTACTATTATTGCTTTTAATTGGTGTTTTCTTTGTTTGGAGAAAAAAATCACAAAAGGCTATGACTGTAATGGCCATTATCACATTTGCCTATTTGGGATTTATACGTGGAGGATGTGTTTGCCCGGTTGGAGCCATATCAAATACTACAATGGGTTTGATTACTCCGGCAGAAGTTGGCCTGGCTAGTCTAATCATTTTTATGCTTCCATTAATTATAGCATTAATTATCGGACGTGTATTTTGTACATCAGGATGTCCATTGGGGGCTGTGCAGCATATTGTACAAAAGTCTAAGAAGACAATTAAATTGCCTAAAAAATTAAATAATGCACTAAAAGTAGTACCGGTACTCATGTTAATTGCAACGGTTTATTTTGCAATTCAGAGTGCATGCTTTTTTGTTTGTGAGGTGGAACCTTACAAGGTGTTGTTCTTTACAGGACAAACCTGGTTCGAACAAGGTTTGGCATTTATTTTAGGACATCCCATGGAACCTAAATTTTTGATTGCATTTGGTATTGGAACCTGGTTGTACCTGATCGCAATTCTTGTCTTGGGTTATTGGGTGCCACGTCCATTTTGTCGTTTCTTATGTCCTTATGGTGTATTGTTGGGAGTGGTTTCATTCTTTTCATTCAAGCCAAGAAAAATAAAAGATGATAACTGTGTGTATTGTGGCATGTGCGAAAAGGTATGTCCAACGCAAGCGATAGCTATCGATAGAAAAAACAAATATGCTTACGTTTCGAATTACGATTGTGTACAGTGTAATAAATGTAATAATGTTTGTAAGAAAGATGCTTTTTAAATGAAAGTATCATGATCAAATATATGAACCATCCTTAGGGATGGTTTTTTTGTATCTGGCAATAAAATTACATCAGTTTGAAACCCCAAATGGGCTAACTATTTACAATTTTCAAGTAATAATGGCATGAAAACTACAATCAGTAAAAAAAAGTAAAAAAAAATCATTTTTTTTTCACAGTCAATTTTTATCTAATCTGGATTGTAATTGAAATTCCTAGCTCTAGATAATCAGTGAGTTTACAGATTTTAAAATGAACAATATAAATAATTGATTGTTTTTTAGATGCCTGTTAATGTGCTAATTATTAACGTTAATTAACGATATTTTTTACTTATTTCGTTCACCCATTTAGAGATTTTGGTTGTCTCTAAAGCAAAGGTTAAACCAAAAAATAATCAACTAATCAACCCAACAGGTTGGAATCTTATAAAAATAAGCTTGCAATCAGTTAAGACTAAAAAGAAACAGATGAAAGGTAAAATTACAATTCTAGCCATTTTAATGATGGTTTTTAGCGGACTTTCTTTCGGGCAGATGATAGAGCCTACCAAGTGGAAAGTGGAGTTTTCTAAGAAAGATGTAAAAGTAGGAGACGAATTAGATGTTGTTTTTAAAGCAACGATTGACAAAACCTGGCACGTTTACTCGAACGATTTCGATGCGGATTTAGGTCCGATCTTGATCACTTTCGAATTTGCAGCAAATTCAAGTTACGAAAGAGTAGGAGAAGTAAAGCCGGTTAATGCTCACAAGAAGTATGATGAAGTTTGGGATGGTGAAGTAAGCTACTTCGAGAATGAAGGAGAGCTACGCCAAACCATTAAGGTAAAAGAATTGCCTCTTCATGTTGCCGGTACTTTCGAATACCAGACTTGTTCTGATGAAACCGGACAATGTGTTATGGGAGATGACGAGTTTGATTTGAAAATTGGTGAAGCAAAAGAGAAAGCTGCTGTAGCAGTTGCTTCTTCAGATGGCAATGATAAGGAAAGTAAAAAAGGTTTATGGGCAATTTTTATTGCTGCATTTGTAGGTGGATTGCTTGCGATTGTTACACCATGTGTATTCCCAATGATTCCAATGACAGTGAGTTATTTCATGCACTCAGGTGGTGGCAATAAAGCAAAAGGTAGAATGAATGCTTTTTTCTATGGTTTCTCTATTATTGCAATTTATACTGTAATTGGAACAATTTTGGCCGTAGTAATGGGGCCTGATTTTGCAAACTTCCTAAGTACTCACTGGGTTCCAAATATTTTGTTCTTCTTAATATTTGTGATTTTTGCCTTTTCATTCTTTGGAATGTTTGAAATTACTATGCCAAGCTGGATGGTGAACAAATCAGTGGCAAATGAGGATAAAGGTGGTTTCATGGGATCTTTCTTCATGGCATTTACTTTGGTTCTTGTATCGTTCTCATGTACTGGTCCAATTGTAGGTTCAATTTTGGTAGCATCAGCAGGTGGTGAAGTATTAATGCCAATTATTGGTATGTTAGGATTCTCATTAGCATTTGCATTACCATTTACATTGTTTGCAATTTTCCCAGGATGGTTGAACAATCTTCCAAAATCAGGTGGATGGTTGAACTCAGTAAAGGTTGTATTGGGTTTCTTGGAATTGGCACTAGGTTTAAAATTTTTGAGTGTTGCCGATCAAACCTACCACTGGGGAATTTTAGACAGAGAAGTATATATCGCAATCTGGATTGTAATCTTTACATTATTAGGATTTTATTTGTTAGGAAAACTAATGTTTGCTCACGATAGCCCATTGAAGAGTATTAGTGTGCCACGTTTGATGTTGGCAATTGCTTCATTCTCATTCGTTGTGTATATGATTCCGGGTATGTTTGGAGCTCCATTGAAAATGTTATCAGGTTTTACGCCTCCTCAAGCTACTCATGACTTTAACCTAAGTCAAATTGTACGTGATAATGCAGGTGGTGGCCCAGTTCATAAAGCAAGCCATAAGGCAAAATACGCTGACTTTTTACATTTACCTCATGGATTGGAAGGTTATTTCGATTATGATGAAGCTTTAGAAGCATCGAAACGCGAAGGAAAACCAATTTTTGTAGATTTTACTGGACATGGTTGTGTAAACTGTCGCGAAATGGAAGCAAATGTATGGTCCGATCCGGCAGTATTAAAAAGATTACAGGAAGACTTTATTATAGTTGCTCTGTATGTAGATGATAAGAAAAAATTACCAGAAGAAGAATGGTATGTATCTGAATACGATGGTAAGAAAAAGAAAACCATTGGGAAGCAAAACGCAGACCTTCAAATTCGTAAGTACAATGTAAATGCTCAGCCATATTACGTACTTCTTGATGAGAATGGTAATGATTTAACAACACCAACAGCTTACGATTTAGATGTAAATAAATTTGTGAAATTCCTTGATGAAGGAAAGGCAAACTTTAAAAAAAAAGTAACAGTTCAGAACCTTAAGTAGAGCTTTTATATAAAGGTAGTTTAGATTAGTTAGAGAAGTTTTCATTTTATAGATGAAAACATAGTTAGTAAGGATAGATATTGATAGCAGGAGGAAAACTCCTTCTGTTATCAGATCTATAAAAACTAAGGCTACCAAAATCAAAAATTACAACAACAAATACTAGTTAGTGGTTATGAGCAGGGCAGTAAAGAACTTTACCCCAATATCTGATCTATAAACTCCCTGCTCACTCCCTTTTATCATTAGAAAACCAATTACCAAAAAAAAACAGTTTTAAATTGAGAATACGCAAGTATTGTAAATTCAATTTAAGAATGTTGACTCGAACGGGCATATCTCTCGAAATGATTTTGAGAAAAACTAAAAAACAACAAAATGAAGAAATTCTTATCCTTACTCGTAATGAGTGTGATTTTGTTCTCTGGTAACTTTAGCCAGGCGCAAAATACTACAACAATTCCATTAAATCCCAAGGTAAAGTATGGTAAGCTTTCTAATGGAATGACTTATTATGTGATGCACAATGAAGAACCAAAAGACAGAGCAAGTCTTTACTTTGTGCAAAATGTAGGTGCAATTTTGGAGGAAGATGCACAAAACGGTTTGGCTCATTTCCTGGAGCACATGGCTTTTAATGGTCTTGAAAATTTCCCGGGTAAAAATATGTTGAACTATCTTGAAAAGAACGGGATCAAATTTGGTAGAGATATTAATGCTTACACATCTCAGGATGAAACAGTATATAACATCAGTAACCTTCCTACTGGTAATGAAAATTTAATAGATTCAGCTTTACTTGTTCTTCACGATTGGTCGGGAGGATTGTTATTGGAAGCTGATGAGATTGAGTCGGAGAGAGGTGTAATTCACGAAGAATGGAGAACCAGAAGAAATTCTCGTTTTCGTATCAATTCACAAACCCGACCTGTAATGTACAACCATTCTCAGTATGCCAAGCGCGATGTAATTGGTGATTTGAATGTGATCGATAATTTTGAACACAAGCAATTGCGTGATTATTATCACAAATGGTACCGTCCGGATAACCAGGCGGTAGTCGTTGTAGGTGATTTTGATGTGAAGAAAGTTGAAGCAAAAGTGAAGTCGCTTTTCTCAAAAATTCCAATGCCAAAAAATGCTGCTGAAAGAGTATACTACCAGGTAGAAGATAGCAAAGAGACACAATACGTATTAGCAAAAGATAAAGAAGCTAAATCTGTTTCTATCAATTGGATCTTCCGCAAGCCAGCTTATACTACACGCGATGAAAATTACATGCGTGAGAGTTTGGTACAAGGTATGTTCAATACCATGTTGAATAACCGCTTGAAAGAGTTGATGCAAAATCCGGAATGTCCTGCAGTGGGAATGCAAGTAGGTAATTTCGGAATGTGTCGTACAAAAGAGGCCAATTATCTTTATGTAGCTCCTAAGGAGAATAGAGAAATTGAGGCGTTCGAAACATTTATGACTGAATTTGCCAGAGTTCAACGTTTTGGCTTTACTGAGTCAGAATTGGAAAGAGCAAAGACTTCCTTTTTAAGAAGTTATGAATCATACCTACAGGGTAAAGATAAAATCTCAAACGAAGATTGGGCTCAAACTTTCCAGAAGCACTATTTAAGTGCTAATCCTGCTCCTTCGGTAGAATGGGAAGTAGAATTTGGACAAAAAGCGATTCCATCGATCACTTTATTGGAAGTGAATTCAATGTTGAAAAACTATGGAAATATCAACAACAGTGTTTTTGCATTGAGTGGTCCTGATAAGGAAGAAATCAAATACCCAACAAAAGAGGAACTATTTGCTTCTGTTAAAAAGGTGATGACTTCAAATATTGAAGCTTATGCTGATGAAACAGGTGATGCGCCATTGGTGACAGATGAATTAAGCGACAAGAAATTTGTATCAGAATCACTTGTAAAAGGAACCGATGCAAAACTATATACGTTAGAGAATGGAGCAAGAGTAGTTGTTCTACCAACTGATTATAGCAAGGATGAAATCTTATTCAGCTCTTATAGTTTTGGGGGTAGTTCACTTCTTGAAAGAGAAGATTTAGAATCTGGAGATGTTGCAACAATGTTAGCGAAAATCTCAGGTGTAGGTGAATTCAATGCCATTCAGTTAAGAAAGAAATTGACAGGTAAGATTGCAGGAGTAAGCCCCGAGTTGGGTTCGTTTACTGAAGCTTTCTCAGGATCAGCTTCTCCAAAGGATTTCGAAACCATGTTACAGTTATTGTATCAGTATTTCGAGCATCCAAGATTCGATGAGAATGTATTCCAGGCACAAATGGGAGCAATCAAAAACAATCTTCAAAATGTAAAAGCTGATAATGGGAAAGCATTACAAGATACAATTGGACAGATAATGGCTAACCACCATGAACGTGCATTGATGTTCAATGAAGAGTTTGTAAGCAATATCGATTTCGAAAAGGCTAAGAAAATCTATTTGGACCGATTTAAAGACGCAAGCGACTTTACATTCCTATTTGTAGGGAATATCGATGAAGAAAAGCACTTGCCTTTAATTCGTAAATATATTGGTAGTATTTCTTCTGAGAATCGTGAAGAAAACTGGATTGACAGAAAGGTTCGTATGCCAGAAGGAAAATCTCAGAATATTTTCGAAAGAGAAATGCAAGTGCCAAAAACAACAGTATTCCTTTCTCTTAAAAATGAAATGAAATACAATCTTGAAACAAGAATGTATGCAAGAGTTGTTGCAGAATTGCTTTCGAAAAGATATATGGAAACCATACGTGAGCAAGAGGGTGGAACCTATGGTGTTGGTGTTCGTCCATCAATTAGCAAGCGTCCATACGAAAATGTTGGTATCTCAATCAATTTCGATTGTGGTCCGGAAAAACAAGAAAGATTAAGAGAATTGGTTTACCAGGAAATTGATGCCATTGTAAAAACAGTTAATGAAACCGATCTTGAAGAAATCAAGAAAAACTACATAAAGAACAGAGCTGAAGCAGTAAAAGAAAACAGCTTCTGGTTGAGTGTAATTCAATCATCATTAATGAATAATGAGCCAATTACTGATACTGAATCTTACAATAATCTTGTTGAAAGCATAAGTGCTAAGAAAGTAAAAGAATTTGCTAAAAAATTATTTAAGAAATACGATTCTGTAGAGGTTGTAATGAACCCTAAAGATTTGTAAAACAAAATCAATAGTCTGTTTTGGTTTAGTTTTGGATCGGTCGGAGGTAAGGGGCTGGCCGGTCCGTTCTTTCATCTAACAACAATTAACCACCCAAAAAACAAAAACAAACAACTAACATTTAATTTTAACTCTAACTAATGAAAGAAGTATTCTTGCAAAAGCTGAAAGAGGAATTCGTTCCAGCTCTTGGATGTACAGAACCTGTAGCAGTTGCTTATGCAGCAGCTAAAGCTCGCGAAGTCTTAACATTACAACCAGAACGCATTGAGTTCTTTGTAAGTGGAAACATTTTAAAAAATGGAATGGGTGTAGGAATTCCTGGTTCGGGTATGGTTGGATTAACCATTGCCGGAGCACTAGGAGCTTTAGGTGGTGATCCAACAGCGGGACTTGAAGTATTGGACGGCATCAGCAATGATGTTATGGATATGGCAAAATCTTTTGTCGATGAAGGAAAAGTTTCAGTGGATGTAAAGTATGATGTACCTAAATTATACATTGAGTGCATTTGCCACAGTGGTGATAATACAGGCCGAGTAATTATTCAAGACCGACATACAAACATTGTAGTCATTGAAAGAAATGGAGAAGTAGTTTATAGCAATGCATGCGATTCCGATGATAAAGGAGGAGCTGACTTCTCTCAATGGAGCTTTGAAAACATTTACAATTTTATCCATTCAGTTGATATTTCAGAGATCCGTTTTATCGAAAAAGGAATCAAGCTAAACAAATCGATTGCTGAAGAAGGATTAAAAGGAAACTATGGCCTTCAGGTTGGCAAGTCGATGTTGTTGAATATCAAGAAAGGTTTATTGTCTTCTGATATCATGAACCGTTCAATCATGTTAACAGCTGCAGCTTCTGATGCTCGTATGGCAGGCAGTACCATGCCGGTAATGTCGAACTGTGGTAGTGGTAACCAGGGGATTAGCGTTACACTTCCTGTTGTTGTTGCAGCGGAAGAGTTAGAGGTAGAGCACGAAAAATTATTGCGTGGTCTTGCCTTGGCACTATTAACCACGATCTACATGAAATCATTTGTAGGTCAATTGTCTGCTTTGTGTGGCGTATTGCTTTCTACTGCTGGTGCTGGATGTGGAATTACTTACATCATGGGAGGAGATTTCCAACAATTGGGTATGACTTTGAAAAACATGACAGGTAGTGTAACAGGAATGATTTGTGATGGTGCAAAATATGGCTGTTCACACAAGATTTCGGCAAGTGTTAGTGCTGCCATTCAATCCTCTTTATTGGCAATGAACCACAATGTACTAAATGGAATGAATGGTATTATCGATGATGATGTTGAAGCAACAATCAGAAATATTGGTCGCCTGGCAAACGAAGGAATGGAAGTTACCGATGAGGTAATTTTGAAAACCATGTTGGAGAAAATGAAAAAAGTATCATAAGCTACACCTGAATATTTTTATTAAAATTAAGGTGATAAAATATTGATTTAAGATGGATGTGAAAGAGAATAATATTGAAAAAGTAAAGTGTTTGATTATTGGTTCAGGACCTGCAGGTTATACTGCAGGGATTTATGCTTCGAGAGCTAACTTGAACCCTGTAGTTTATGAAGGATTGCAACCTGGTGGACAGTTAACAACCACTACCGAGATTGATAACTTTCCTGGATACCCGGAAGGAATTAGTGGTCCGGTAATGATGGGAGAGCTAAAAAAGCAAGCAGAAAGATTCGGTTGCGATTGCCGTTGGGGAATTGTTACGGATGTTGATTTTGAGCAAAGACCTTATAAAGTAACTGTTGATGGTAAAACTGAAATAGAAGCTGAATCGGTAATTATTGCAACAGGAGCAACTGCCAAGTATTTAGGATTGGAAAGTGAAGAGAAATTTAAAGGTTCTGGTGTATCGGCATGTGCTACCTGTGATGGATTTTTCTACAGAGGAAAAGATGTTGCTGTTGTAGGAGGTGGTGATACTGCTTGCGAAGAGGCTTCATACCTTGCAGGTCTTTGTAATAAAGTATATTTGGTGGTTCGTAAAGATCACTTGCGTGCTTCGAAAGCAATGCAAGAGAGAGTTTTCAAAACAGAAAATATCGAAATATTATTCGAACACAATACCAAAGAATTAACTGGAGGAATGGGAGTTGAAGGCTGTACTTTGATGAAGAAAGCTGGTACTCCTGAAGAGGAAGAGGTTAAAATTGCCATTGATGGATTTTTCCTGGCAATTGGACACCATCCAAACTCTGATGTCTTCTCAAAATATATAAAAACTGACGATCAGGGCTACATTTTAACTGAAGCAGGAACTCCTAAAACCAATGTGGCAGGAGTATATGCTTGTGGTGATGTTCAGGATCCGGTATATCGTCAGGCAATCACTTCTGCAGCCTCCGGATGTCAGGCAGCTATGGAAGCTGAAAGATATTTGGCTGAATTGAACTAATACAGTCTTTCATAATTTAAGTGTAAGTTTCAGCAAAGCAGGCAAGCTCTCCAATTTATTCAGACATGTTAAATGAGCTTGCCTCTTTTTAAAAGATGATAAGAGATAAAGAGATCTTATAAGATTGAATATGTTTAACTACTAAATAACTAACCTAACAAAATGATGACAAATCCCCTAAGCAAAAGAATTGTAGGCATTTCCAGTTTAATAGGGAATACGCCTTTATTAGCTATTGAGTTTACTTACAAAGGAAAAACTCGTACCATTTATGCCAAAGCCGAATACCTGAACATGACAGGTAGTATTAAGGATAGAATGGCATTTCATATTCTGCAAAAAGCCTACAAAAGCGGAGCTTTAAAAGAAGGTGATCGCATTATAGAAGCAACCAGCGGTAATACAGGAATTGCCTTTTCAGGAATTGGTCGTGCAATGGGTCACCCTGTTACCATTTATATGCCCGACTGGATGAGTCAGGAAAGAATTAACCTGATGAAAAGCTATGGTGCAAACATACAGCTGGTAAGCAAAGATGAGGGAGGATTCCTTGGAAGTATTGAGATGGCCAACAAATTAGCCGAAGAAGACGAGAATACCTTCTTGCCACGTCAGTTTTCCAACTGGGACAATTGTGAAGCACATTACAACACAACAGCTCAGGAATTGTGGTGGCAATTGAAATACAGAAACCTGGTGCCTGATGCATTTGTCGCAGGTGTTGGAACAGGAGGAACTGTGATGGGAGTTGGTAAATTCCTAAAAGAACAGAATCCTGAAATCAGAATTCATCCTCTTGAGCCATCTAATTCACCAACCATGTCCACCGGATATAAAGTTGGAAAGCATAGAATTCAGGGAATTTCCGATGAGTTTATTCCTTCCATCGTAGAGTTGGATAAATTGGATGAAATTGTAAGTGTTGATGATGGTGATGCAATTGTCATGGCACAAAAACTTTCTTCTGTATTGGGTATTGGAATTGGCATTTCATCGGGAGCAAACTTTTTGGGAGCACTTAAAATTCAGGAAGAATTAGGAACAGATGCAGTAGTGGTTACTGTGTTTGCTGATGATAATAAAAAATACCTGAGTACCGATTTAATGCGCGAAGAGCCAGTAAAAGAAGATTTTATGGCACCTGGTGTTGAGCTTCATAAGTTCCGTGCATTTAAACGAGTTTGTCACACTTGTTGTGATCCTACCGATTGTGTAGAAGGAAATTATCATGATGCATATGAAATGGTAAAATTACCATATTGTCCAAGAAGAAATTAATCAATCTAATTTCCATATCTTAAACCTCTGCCTGCGTTGACAGAGGTTTTCTTTTTATTGTTTGAAATAGCTTTATTTTATTCAACTTCAATTTGAGAAGCTTTTTGTGCCAATTGCTGTGTAACTTCGGCAATATTGTAAAGCAATACCAACTTTTGACGGTGTGTTCCTCTTTCTGTTTTTTCCAAGGTATTCCCCAGCTTTTCCAGCACAATCTCAAGATCTTCATAGGGGCAATTCGAATCGTTTCTTCTTAATGATTCAGCAACTACCAATAGTTCCTTTTCCACCTCCTGGTACATCAATTGCAATTCCTCATTCATATAATCAGGAATGTTACGATGTGCACCCAAAGCCGATAAATAGGAAAGCAATGCATGGTTGAGATAGGTAATGGAAAATGCCCTTTTCTGCATTTTCTGCTGGCGTTTTGGTTCCAGTTTCATTCCCCTCCAAGCCATAGACAGAGCATTGTCAGCCTGATGAGCCTGATATCTTGAAATTCTATAAGTCAGCAAATCATCCTCGCTGGGTGCTTTGTGCTCCAATAAAATCTGATTAAAGTAGGTGTGATTTTTCTCTACTGCACTTGCCAGTAGGTTCGGAAGTTGTTTGTATTGCCAATCGGGCCACATGAAACGAACCACGATAATAGCCAGCAATGCTCCAATTACTGTATCTATTATTCTTGGAATCATTACCACAACGCCCTTATCAGCAATCAAGTTAAAAGCTGCGATCACAAATATGGTAACAAAGATTACCGAAACAGCATAATTATTTTTCAGCCAGGCAAAGAAAAAGTAGGCGGCAATTAACAATAGAACCACTTGTCCTCCAACAGTAGGAAGTATTTGAACAATACTAACCCCAAGCACCACACCTGTTATGGTTCCCAGGATTCTCTGGAATAGTCTTTGCCTGGTTTCGCTATAGCTAGGCTGACACACAAATAAACTGGTTAATAAAATCCAGTAACCTTTTTCGATATCAAAAGCCAGCATCAAAAGGTAGCCGATAAGGAAACAGGTTGACAAACGGATGGCATATTTGAATTTTGGATGATTCCAATTTAGTTGATTGGTAAATCGTTTCCACAAACTGCTTGAATCCTTGTCGACTCTTGGCAATAAGCCGGAATCTACGTTAAAATTCATATTTTGTAAGGAAAGATGCGACTGATTAAGGTTCTGAAGAAGCAAACCCAAATCATTTTTGTTCTCATTCTTCTTAATCACCTTTAGTTGCGCTTGAATGGCATTGATGGTCCACTTTAAGGAAATGGGATGATGATATTCTGTTCCCATCAGCAGGCTTTTCGATACTTCGTGTGCAGCCAGTGATAATTGTAACATCAACTGTCCCAGACCTTCCAAAACCTCGCGATTATCAGCATCAGCACTCAATAAATCATAACGCTCATGACTCGAAGCGGCTCTTTCGTGAAGACTTTGTAATAGAATAAACTTGTGAAGATACGGACGAAGTTGATTCTCATCATTCATCGCATCGCCATAACTGTTCAAAACATTTTTACAACGGCCAATAGAGTTTACCACCTTAACATTTAAGGAAGCCAATCCTTGCCTGGTCTTTTTCTGTATGGATTTATCACTGGGAAATAATTTCGATTTTTCTTTTAGATACAAAGAAAGATTTTCGAAACCATCGGCCAATTGCTCCTCTAACAGTCGTGCTGGGTGTAAATACAGCAAGATCAATGACAATAATCCATAGCAAAGTGCACCTGTAGGCAATAAAATGATTTGAGCATACCAATTCGGAGAAATTTCGGCACCCAGCATGGTATAAATGGCTACAAGCAAAGCTCCAAAGGTAATGCCTCGGTATCGTTCGCCCAGGCCACCAACCAGGATAAAGGTAATGGTAGATCCTACCAAACCAATGCCAAATAGAATAGGGTAGGGCAGTAAAATCTCGACAGAAGCAGAAGAAATCACAAAACTAAGAATGGTAAGCAGCAAGGCTTTCACCCTTCCTTTAGGATGGTCATCGGTTTCGGATAAGGCACCAGCCAGTGCACCCAAAGCCAAAGTAACACCAATAAAAGCCATCTTAAAGATTACAAAAGGAATCAACAAAGCTCCCATAGCAATGGCTGCTTTTAGGGCCAATAGCCTATTGGGATATCGCCATAGGTTTTGTATCCAGAATTCGTACCATTGTTTGCCTTGAAATTGGCTAACTCTTAATTTGTTTTGCATGAATCTAACAATTTGAGGAAGCAAAGATACAAACTCAGATTAGTAATAATATTATAATTTTCAGAAGTCTTTGAGTTAGTTGGAATTACAAACGATTGCAAGGAAAAGCAATAAAGTTATTTAGGAAAAAGAACTTTTACAAAACTAAGATAAATGAAAAAAGAGGCTGTCCAAAAAGCAATTTCTAAATATATGATTCATGTTAAAAGAATTGAAACATCTCATTTTCAAATCTGGAAAATTTCTCTCGAAACGGAATCAGCATGACTATAATATAGAACACTTTTTGAACAGCCCCGTGGCTATTGAAACGAAAATAAATGCTTACAAAAATTAATTATAGATGTAGCTTATTTTATGGCCTCCAGAGTGATGCTGGCCACATTTGATTTTTGCCCAACAATTTGTCCTTTGTATACGAAATAAGCATAATAGTACCTGGTTTCTGGTTTTGAAGGATCCATTCGAGCTTTGGAATCTTTCCAAATATGACGAATAATGGTTTCCTCATATTCTTTTTCTTCACTGCCGTAGCTAATTTTGCAAAACAAACGAATGCCATCAAATACCGATTTTTTGTATTTAATTTGAGGCACACCCGATACCAGGTCAACATCTAATATCGGACGTTGTATATCGGTATCGATAATACGTTGAGCAGGATTAAGTCCAAAATCTTCCAGAACGGCGGGAGTACAATTGGGATTGTTCACCAATTCCTTTCTCAGTCCACGAACCACCTTAATGCACTCATTGTGAATAATCTCATACTCTTTGGTTGTGGAGCGCGATTGAGCTTTAATAATGTTCTTCTTCTCGCTCAAGGCCTTGTCATCCTGAATTGACTTTACAATTTTGGCAACTTTTTCATCAGAAAGAGCTAAGACATCTTTATAAACAGGAAGTTTTGCAATGATGTTTTCGCCCTGTGCATTAAAATCCTCCTCAGATTTTGAAATGTAGTCGCCATTAATTTTGATTTGTGTCATGACATTTATTTATAGGTTTGATATTAATATTTTGTTATTAAAATCTTATATAATAAAATTGGGATGTATTTTTTAAAATGTCAATAGCAATTGGAGTGAATAACATTTTTTATCATGAAATAAAGTTCTTAAGCCCAGTAAATGCGCTTGTTAGACAAGATAAAAAATAAATGAAATTTTTTGAAAATAATTTTAAATGATGTTTATTTTATGAGCAAAATGAATTATTAGAAAATGCGTTAAAAATATATGATAATAAAAGTTGAGGAATTTTTTCATTAAGCAAGTATATCTCTTTTGAATAAGTATGAAAAAAGTCAGTGAATACAAAGCTTGTAGAGTTTTTGGAGAGTAGAGTGTGTTTTAGGAAGAATTTTGTGATTTAGATATGGTTTCATACAGTAAGTTTCTTATTCTTCTGAAAGTGCCTTAAAATAAGATTGTTGATCTGTATTGGATCTATAGGGTTAAAATTATTAAGTTCATAAATATTTTCATGAGATAAGAGTTTTTTTTCTCAAAAAAAACAAAATCACCTCTCAAAACAGATTTTTGAAGTGCAAATTAATTTTTCTGGAATTTATAAAAAGCTTTCTGGAAGAATTATTAGAGCTAGCGGAAGTTCAAAAAAGCATAAGCAAAGTTTAGAAATGCCAAATGAACTATAGAAAATGCCCAAGCGAAGTTCAAAAAAGCTTTTTGAAAGTTCGATTGGCCCTAACGGAAGTTCAAAAAAGCATAACCGAAATTCCGGAAACCTTTTTCTAAAGTCCGTTGGCTCTAATAAAAGTTCCGTAGGAATTAAAATGTTTTCAGAAAGTACTTTTCCATTTGACTATTTTAATCTATCATATTGCCTATACTATATTCTGTAGATATCAATTCAAATTTTGTAAAGAAAAAAATCAATTAAGTCACTTATTACGAAACAAAAACCATCATTAATCGGAGGTTTTTGATTCTCTTAAAATTTATTACTGTAAAATATTTGCATTAAAAATGATTGTTTATAAATTTAGCAGAAGAATAATTAGCAGATGTACAATACTACCAGCTACTGCGCGAATCTTAAAGTCACAGGAAGGAATCTGTGCGACAGCAAGGGGGATTTAATCAACTAAAAAGTTGGAATATAAAGAACTTCACGAAGGTAATATAGAATAAAAAATAGCTATAATTAAAACTTATTATTTAATCAATATATCATTTAACTCATTAATATGGAACAATCACTTTACCAACCAAACCCGTTAATGTCACTATTACCATTAATCTTGATGATGGTACCAATGGTATTTATCATTAATAGACTGGCAAAAGAAAAAGGAAAGAACGTTAGTTTATAGACAATATTGGCATGTATACCTTTTGTTAACATGATTATTTTACCATACATCGTGGGAACTCCAAGCAAGATTCATGAGAAAAAAATGAACAGGATTTTGGACTTATTAGAGAAGCGTGAAAAAGATGGCATTAACTAGAAAAAAACGCTAGTAAGAGCTTTTTAGTTTGTGCTTTAAGATCAAACCCAGACTATTATATTATAAATACATGATTGAGTCGTAAATATAAATTCCATAATAAAGAAGTATTATACTTTATAAGTTTTAGCAACCACATGCTGGATTGATGTATTTGTATGCAAAAACCTAGCCTTTGCCTTTCTTTTTAAATAGATTGGGAGCATTGAATCGCATTCCAAAAAAGATGTGATAGAAAACATTGGTTTCTGTATTCCTTGCCGTGCTATTCTCTTGTTTGAACCATGTGTCGGAAAAGGTGGCAAAAAAACCTGTATAAAACTTACTGCTGTTATAACCCATTCCAACTTTACAATCTGCTCTTAGCAAGAGGTTATTCTGATTCGTAACAAAATTTCCACCTTCTGTGCGTGTGGTAAGTTTGGTATTTAGGTAACCAATGCTCGCAAGCATTCCTATGGAAGCATATATTTTCTCTTTAAGCACAAATGTATGTGCATATCCCGGTCCGATATGCAACTCTATGTTTTTTGATTTCTGGGTGTTTACTGAATTGGATTTATCATTAATCCGGTAATAATCGAAGTTGAAAACCGGCATAAAACTCCCTGCACTTTTCAATTGGCGCTCTGTTTGGCTAGTTATACTGCGTAAAGAGAATTTTGAGTTGTGAATATAGCCCGATAAAATGGATACTCCTTCGTAATTTAAATCAGGAAATTGGATATATGCATCTCCTTTTGTCCAGTTGATATAATCATCGGTGTTTTTAAGATAATAGCCTTGAACTTTTGAGTAGGTGATATTCGAAAACCAATTTTTAAATACCAAGGCTGCATCAAGTTGAAATGCTGTTGTCTCGCCTTTTGAATCATTGTCTCCATTGCCTGGCAAAAAATCAGGAGCAAATTGAATGCCCAATGAAATGAACTCATAGTGTAACTTCAGTCGCAAGTTGTTGGGAGTATTTGGGTAAAGAATGGTTTTGTTTGAGGGAGTTTCAACCCGAAATGTTTCATATGAATTATTAAATGAAATATCAGTGGCAATTATGCCTTTCATTTTCTCGATCCAGCCTTCTTCGTAAATATTAGCTGGAGTATCTGATATTTGCGCTTCAGCTTTCAGAATCAGTATTGTAAAAATAGCACTGATCAGTGCCATTCGAATAAAATAGATCTTTTTTGCTGTTCCGCACATTCCTTTAAAATTATTTTGCTACCAATAACCAAAGATTACTCCTATACAAGATATTAAAAAAAAACGATAGCTGAGATTGTAGTTTGTGCTTAGCATGGTATTAAACAATATTGTATTGGTATAGTATAAAAAGCATCAATCTTTTGCAGGATTGATGCTTTTTATATTGAAAGTTCGATTTAAATCTTAATTGCTTTCCTGAATCGAAATTCGATTTCCTTTGGAATGTCCTGTAAATTCAGGAGCATACATACTTTGTATGCTGGCATTTCCATTGGAGAAATTCCCCTTGTTGTTGGCTCTCAGATCGTATTCAAATACATATCTGCCTTTAGGCAAATTGTCAAAGAAGAAATGGCTTGCCACATCTTTGGTACTTTGATAGTAGCCCAGGCCATCTTGCCATTTGTAGCCCGAAAGAACATCCAAAGGTTCCATTCCGGCAGCTCGTAAATCTTTCAGGTGAATGAATTCCAGATCATTTTTCGATTCTATTACCAATTGAACCGTAATTAAATCGCCAATTTTAATTGGAGTGTCTGCTGAGATAGGATCCAGAACTTCACCTTCATCTGTAGATCTCTTAATGTACATGCTTTTTTGTACGATCAAATCTCCCTGATCAGAATCGCTGATTTTATCCAGGTCTTCGAAGTATTGCCAGTAAACACCTCCAAAACCGGTTATATTGCTCTTGTTGCTAACTGTTACCTTAGCCATGGATGAATCGATTTCTTTCTTTTTCCAATTCAATTTAAAGTAACCTGTTCCAGCTTCCTTTTGAACCGGTTCCAGTTTCTCACTGCTTATTTTCTTATCTCCAATTGTGATTTGGGTATGCTGGTCAAGAGCCAGAGAATTGTTTCCGTGCATTAGCAAAGCATAAATGGCCTCGGTAGTAGCCTTTGTGGTTGGCCATTTGTTGGTTTGTTTCTTTTTAAGCAGCCATTGTTTTAAACGGTTCACTTTATTCATATTGCCATCTACTTCGCTAAAGGTTTCAATTAGTAAAGCCTGGCACTCAACGGCAGATTGATACCAATACCAACCATTTTTATTGCTCTTCCAGTACATGCCATTTTCCTCCTTAATAACAGCTTGTTCTGTTAAGGCATCCGTAATTTGCTTGGCGGCATTCTCTTCTCCGTTTCTTTGCAAAATCAATGCAATTAATGCCTTATTGTACAATGATTTGGTTAGCCAATCTTCTTTGCATGCTTCGATATACAATTTTGTGATTTCTTGCAGTTGGTCTGATAAAGGATAGTTCGCCTTAAAGAAACTTCTGCCATACAAATAATGCAAGCTGCTTGAAGATAGAGAAACATCCTTGTCTTCTTTTGAATTTTCAGCCCAAGTCTTGTGCTGTTCTATAAATTCTCTATCGAGATAAGCGATGGCTTTCTTTTCAATTTTTTTACATTGATCGCGGTATTCATTATTGATATTCAGCTTTTGCAAATGACCCAATCCAGCCAGAATATGTTGGGTAATAAAACGGTTTTCATTTCCACCGGCAAACCAAGGAAATGCTCCAGATGAAAGCTGCATTTCTCTAAGTTTGTTTAAAGATTGTAGTTGCTGTAATTTTAGTTTATCCTTTTCAAAAAGATTGGCCAATCTGGCTTTGTTTTTCTCATCATCCTGCGCATCTCTTAGCCAGGGAGATTCTGCAATCAGGATAGATTTCAATTCTTTATTGTTCTCCAATGGAGATGTCAACGATTGACCTTTTTTCCAGGCTTGAATGACCTCCTTTATTTTAGGATTCTTTGTAAGGATATCCCTGGCCAATGCATTGGCATAGAATCTTGAGAAGCTTTGTTCTGCACATTCATGTGGAAACTCCATCAGGTAAGGCAATGATTTTAAAGCCAACCATGCCGGATTGCTTGTATATTCTATCGTGTACTTGTGATTGCTTTGTGTATTAGAATTGCCATCCTTTAGCTTTTCGAACTGAATTTCCTTTGTAGTGCCCGGCTGAACCCAAATCGACTTTGCTTCTGTTACCAAGCTTCTGTTGGAAAGTACCGGAATAATTCCCATTTCACCATCGCTGTGCGATCCTGCTTTAGCTACAATTTTATATTGAAGGGCAGCAAGATCTTTAGGAACTTTTATGGTCCAGTTCAAACTTGTATTTCCTTTGGCATCTACTACAAAATTGTGCATTGGATTAAAATCCACTTGATTTTTATTGATAGGATTTCCAGTTGCGCCATCGAACAATTGCAAAGCAGCAGATCCTTGTAGCTTCTCTTTGGTAAGGTTACTGATTTTTGTACTTAGTGTAATGGTATCACCCTCTCTTAAAAAGCGTGGGACGTTAGGAATTACATTAAGATTTTTCTGTGTAACAACGAACTTTTCAACATAGCCATTTTCAGAGGATTTGTTGTGAGCAAAAAGCATCAATCTCCATTTTGTAAGTGCTTCCGGACTATTGAATTTGAAAATAATTTCACCCTTTTTATTGGTCCACAAGTGAGGGTAGAAGAAAGCCGTTTCTTTTAAGTCGTTCCTGCTTTCCACCTGTGTCAATTCTTTCAAGCCTTTTTTCGTGCTGATAACTACCACACCATTACTGGCTCTTGAACCGTATAGTGCAGTAGCAGATGCTCCTTTTAATACGGTAATGTCTGCCACATCTTTTGGAGAGAATTGTGCTCCTGTTTTTGCATCTACTGGTACTCCATCGATAATATACAAGGGAGAGTTAGAGTTTCCTGTACCACTATAACCTCGTATTTTAACAAAACATTCTTCATCCATTTCTTCATTCTCCTCAACTATTTCAATAATATCGACTCCTGATATTTGTCCATTCAACTGTAGCATAATATCATCTCTTATATCACTGGCTTTTACGTAGGCATATGTTCCGGTCCTTGATGTTTCTCGGGCAATTCCCATAGCGGTAACCACTACTTCATCACATCCAACATGATCATTCTGTAAAGCCATATTGTAGGTGCCAGCTTTCGAAACCATCATTTCTTGTGTACTCATTCCCACAAAACTGAAGGTCAGTTCAGAACCTTTGGGTGCATTGATCGAGTAGAATCCATCGATATCCGTGCTAACGCCAGTTTTTGTACCCTTAATCATGATTCTAACGCCAGGAATAGGCATACCCGTTTCATCCGTTACAATGCCATTCACATTACCTTGTACATGTTGTATTGTGTTCTGCTTTCGCTTCAGTTGCTTCAGATATATCTTATTGGTATACTCGGTATCACCAAAATGGCATCCAAATCGTTTCAATTCATGATATTGTTTTAGGTATGGAACGGTATTGGTAAAACGAAATGAATTAAAATTCGAAAAATACTGTAAGCCAAAGAATCTGCTTTGAATGTATGGTGCCGAAGAGTACCTTTTTTTACGGAATCCAATATTAGTTCTCCATGAATGAGGTTTAAACTGATCCAGGGAAGTATCGTACATGGAAGCCAGAACTTCGGCTTGTACCTTCTTGTTGTTCGAATTGGTAATTTTAAAACTCCAGCTCTCTTCCTGTCCTGGTGTAAGTTTATTTCTGAAGCTTAAGGTTTCAATATTCAGCTTGTTTTCTACTTCTTTAAAGACTGCAGAGAACTGTTCTTTTACAATGCTGTTGTATTTTACAAAGTAGAGGTTAAAGTCCAGTTTGTTCGTGTAAGATTCTTTCACTGGAATTTTTACAATGCTGTAGCCATCTTCAATATTTACCAGCTTTTTGAATACATTCTCATTTCTGTAGTAAGCTTCTACATGAACATTTAGTTGTTGGCAAGCCGTTTTTAGCTTTAATATTACGTACTTGTCTTTCTTAAAATCCAGGTTCACAATTTCATAAGAAAACATCTGGTGATCGGCCAATTCATTATTATCAGGATGAAAAACTTCAAAGTTCTTGCTTGTAATCACCGTATCCTTCTCATTATCGGTAGCTGTTACTTCCAGCTGATAAATACCAGCTTCCCACTTCGATAGTTTCGGAAGAGCGAACTCTTTTGATTCCTTTGGTCCTGCCTTTTTGATATAAACGGTATTTCCTTTTGTCCAATGTTGTTCTACATCGGTGCTGTCGTACACTTCATGTGGAAAGTCTTTGATAAATTGTTCTTTTGAAATGGAATGGATTTCTACGATCTCCCAAGGTTTTTTTCTAACCACTCTTCCTGGTCCATTCAATTTTTTAATACAAAGTTCCACATTGGCATCAATCAAATGGTCATTTAGATTTTTGGTCTGGATGCTAATCGTTTGATCCTTATCCGAATTCAGTCGACCGCCCATTAAAACATCTACTTTCAGGTTGTGATAAGCAACTTTAATGTTTTTGGAAGAACTCCTGGTTTCTCCATTTTGATCGGTTACGTCAGCTTTTATCGAGTAGAGAAAAATTGGTTTATCCTCTTTTTTTGCCAGTGAATCGGGAATGGCAACAAAATCAATGGAAAATTTGCCTTGTGCATTGGTTTTGCAAGTTCCTGTTTTAATAGTTTGGGACGAGCTGCCATAAAAGCCACGTCTCCAGTCATGCACTCTTTCTCTGCTGATGGTATAACTTACTTTTGAATCGCTGATATTCGACCCCAGAAAAGCTTTGGCAAAACCTGTAGCACTTACACTGTCGCCAATTACGTAATTGTTCTTTACAGCATTAAATATCACTTCAAATTTTGGTCGCTTGTATTCTTCTACCGAAAAACTTAGCTCTGCGTAGTCAAAGTCGTCAATTTGGTCATAGAATGGATCTGGATCCTCAATCTCATTACCGAAATCTTCATCCATTTCGATGGTGAATTGGCCTGTAAGCAAATTATCCGGCAAAGTAAATTCACCACTAACACTACCGTATTCATTGGTTTTTAATCGAAACTCTTTGAGTTCTTCATAATTGGCATCAGAAATGCATATCGATACATAGGTATTAGGAACTACTTGCGATTTTCCATCTTTCTTTTCGCTTAATATGCCTTTGAAATACATTGTTTGTCCGGGGCGGTAGATACTCCTGTCCAGGTACAAATAGCCTTTGGCCATATGTTCCTTGTCTTTGTTTCGATCTTTGTAAAATCTGTTGATGTAAGAATAATTGCTAATCGAGTCGGTACCATCTGTCGCAATAATTTGGTAATGGTGATTCTTGTTGTTCTTTTCAATTAAAAATTCACCATTGCTGTTGGTAAATCCATTGCGTTCGAAATTTTCAGGCTCACTGCTAACAGATATTTTTACATTTTCTTTGGGTGCTCCTGTTTCCCTGTCCAGAATTTTTATTAGCTCATGCTTTTTTTGCTTAATACTAAGCATTGTAAGTTTGCTTATTGAAATCACTGCATGGTTGTAGATTTCATCTATAGAGCTAATCTTTTTAGATCCTGAGGAAAGCAAAATGTAATTCCCAGCAGGCAGTGCAGGAACATCTACTTCGGTGGTATATTCGTAATAGTCCTTTTTTGGCTGAAGCAAATAGAATTTTGATGCACTCGCTTTTGTTTTCTTCAGTACATTCAATAATAAACTATCCTTTTTATAGGTGGATTTGTTCTTGTAAAAATCGTAGGGAACAGGATAGGCTGAAAGATACAAGCTATCAACACTTTTGAATTGAACTTTGGCAAGAAATGCTTTGTTAGGTATATTGTATTGCTCAGTTTGAAGGGATACAGAGGCTTGTTCAATTTTATTTTTCAAAATGGTACACAGCAATCCTCCATCGGAGTTTGGGTATTGTTTCACAACCGAATTGCAAAGATCTAATGCTTTAATGCGATAGTTTTTTAAGATGGGATCGTATTTGGCATTGTAAGTATTACTCTCCTTGAAATAGTAATCTGCAATTTTGTAATTGATCATGGCCGAAGCCGTATGCTTTGCAAATCGATTGGAAAGTCTGTTTAGTTCCTGGATATACAGTTCTTCTTTGTTCTCGATATTTCCTTGTTCCTTGGCAAAATTTAATCGCTCCAATAGCACATCAACATAGGCTGTTGTATCAGAACCCTCATGAAACAATTCAAGTTCTTGGTACAATAGTAAAGCATTTCGATTCGAGAATAAGCTATCTTTTGTGAGGAATAATTCTTTGCTAAATTCCTTTGTAGATTTAAACACCACAGGATTGTTGATGTAAAACTGTTCCTTTGGCCTGGTAAAATACCATGTGTTTTTTTGATAATACTGAATGGCTCGATGCGCAAGAAAATCGTATAAAGTAGGTCTGAATTTGTGAGAAGAGCGGCTTTCTGTTAGGATATCACGATAATCATCAATGGAGATGTTTTGAAGAATTTCTTTGTTTTTCAGGGATCGTTTGTAATGTAAAACAATTTGTTCCCCAAGAGTATTCATGTCCCATTTTTCAAAGTCCACAGCATTAACGAATCCCTTAAGTTTTGTCCTTTTGTTTATTTTGTATCGGTTCTTATCCAGGTATTGTTTAAGAAATTGTGCATAAATAGATTCCAGAAGAGCAGAAGTAGGAGCATCACTTTCTTTCAAGTGAGCTTCCAGGTTTTGAATAACCTTCTTTTGAGCATCTTCTTCTAACAGCAGGCTAAATTTCGATTGGTAAATAAACCCCTTGACAATTTGATCGCTTCGTTTTGATTTTTTGGCTTGCTGAAGAATTTGATTCGTAACTCGGTTTGCACTATGGAATCTTCCTTCTAACTCAAACTGTTCAAGCTCGGTCCATAATTTATCCAATTCTTTTTGTGCATGGCAGATGTTAATACCTAGAACTAACAAAATTAAGATGGCTAACTTTTTCACGATTGCATGATTTTTAATGTGATATGGATTAAAAGAGTATCAATCTCATAAATTTTATGTATTTCATAAAAATACAATTATTCATAATGTTTTTATCGATAGCATGATTTTTATTTTAAAATAGGATTTATATATAGAATAGGTCTAAACAAATGTGAACTTAATTAAGTGGGAAATAAAGCATGGAATTCTTACCATATGTCATGATTGGTTTAAGATAAGCTTCCAAAAAGAACCCAGTTTATACCATCTTGAATTCTAAGTAAACTATAGTTTCAGCATGATCAGCTTAATTTGAAGAGAATAATGTGAAGCAATTGAAGATTGTATGCTTTTAAATTTTTGTAGGAAAAAGCAAACATACCAATTGCAAGCTAAGAACTAAGCGGAATGGAATGTGCGATATTTAGGGGATTTATTTCAATTGAAAGTGTTGTGTTGCGTTACGACAAAAACGAACTTCAGGTTCTTGTTGATGAAAGAGCTGTGACACAAAACAGAGGCAATTCAGAAAGAGAAAACAATGCTTTTATTGCAGCTCAAATTACTGAACAAGAAAAATCACTTCATGAAATGGTAAGTGAAAATCTCAAGGAATTAATTTCTTTTGAGAAGATATATGTGGAGCAGGTTCAAACACGGATTCAATCCCAATATCCAAAACATATAGAAATCATGTATGATAATCATTCTGAAAATGCTTCCAAACATCCCGTTGTAATTATTGGCTGCTGTGTATTGGTGGCCTCTTCGGAAAACAAAGCGGATCATGAGAAGGCAAAATGGGTTCCCGTATCTGATTCTAACGAATTTGATACTGTTTTACATCCACTTTTACAAGAAGCGCTAACATTCCTGAATCGAAAAATTGAGCAGGATCCCATCGCATTTTATTTGTTACCTGAAAAATTTAGCCTGAATGAGTTACAGCAAGTATATGAAACGGTTACATGCAGACGCTTGGATAAGAGAAATTTCAGGAAAAAAATTGCTCAACTACAATACTTAACTCCATTAAACGAAAAACAGAAAAACGTAAGGCATAAACCAGCAAGTTTGTACTGTTTTAATGGTAGTGCTTTTGAAAGAAATTAAGTCTGAATTGTAGCTGTAATTATTTTAAAGTTCTTGTTATTCAGATGAATGATCTGTTTTTTGAAATCAAATTAAGAACCTAGTTTAAACCTAAATGAATTTAGATTAAACCATGAATTTTGTGCCAATATCTATGTTTAGATTTTGATTTAAACAGTAGCAACAATGAGAAGAAACAGAAAGAAATTACTGGCAATATATTTGGTTGGTTGTATAGGCTTTTATTCATCATGCAAGAGTAAAAATGATGGAGAAGCAAACTATCTTAATCCAGATTTACCAGTTGATATTAGGGTAGAAAATTTGCTGTCTCAAATGACTTTGGAGGAGAAGATTGCCCAAATGTGTCAGTATGTTGGACCTGATCATATCAGAGAGGCAGAGATGGTGATGAGTGAGAAAGACTTGCACGACAATGATGCAATGGGATATTACCCGGATTTGTCGGTAGAAGATCTGGAAGATATGACACGCAAAGGAATGGTAGGTTCGTTTTTACATGTGAAAACACCGGAAGAAGCCAATCATTTACAAAAACTGGCCAGAGAAAGCCGATTAAAAATCCCGGTATTAATAGGAATTGATGCAATTCATGGAAATGCCTTAAATGTAGGAGCAACTGTATATCCAACGCCCATAGGAATAGCAAGTACCTGGGAACCGGCTCTTGTTGAGCGTAGTGCTCGCGAAACCGCTCTTGAAATGCGTGCCATGGGTGCACAATGGGCATTTACTCCAAACATTGATATCGCTCGTGATGCTCGTTGGGGTAGAGTAGGTGAAACATTTGGAGAAGATCCACATTTGGTTTCAGAGATGGGAGTAGCCATGATTCAAGGAATGCAAGGAGATAATTTCACCGGAGAAGATAAGGTAATTGCCTGCGCCAAACATTTAATTGCTGGCAGCGAACCGGTAAACGGACTCAATGCTGCTCCTATGGATGTTTCGGAACGAACACTACGAGAAGTTTTTCTCCCTCCTTATCAGGCGGCAATTGATGCCAATGTATTCTCTATGATGGCAGCGCATAATGAACTCAACGGTGTGCCTTGTCATTCCAATCATTATATTATGACTGAATTAATGCGCAATGAAATGGGCTTCGATGGTTTCTTTGTCAGCGACTGGATGGATATTGAGCGATTGGTGGATCTGCATTTTGTAGCCGAAACTGAAAAGGAAGCCTGTTATTTATCGGTGGATGCTGGAATGGATATGCACATGCATGGGCCAAGATTTCACGAGCCTGTAAAGGAATTGGTTGAAGAGGGCCGACTAAGCGAAGAAAGAATTAACCAATCGGTGCGTAAAATTCTTGAGGCAAAGTTTCGTTTAGGCTTGTTCGAAAATCCTTTTACCGATTTGGAAATGGCCAAGAAGCAGATATTTGCCAAAGAACACCAGCAAACCGCTCTTGATATGGCACGAAAATCAATTGTCTTATTAAAGAATGAAGAGATATTGCCTATCAATACAACAAAATATCGAAGAATTCTGGTCACAGGACCCAATGCAAATAATCAAACGATTATGGGAGATTGGTCGGCAAAACAACCTGATGAAAATGTGCTTACCATATTTGAAGGTTTGAAACAGGAAGCGCCGGCAAACTGTAAATTAAGTTTTTACAATTGTGGCGAGACTTTATTGTCAATTGAAGATTCAAAAATTGTAAAGGCCGCATCACTCGCCAAAAATCATGATCTAACCATCGTAGTTGTTGGTGAAAATTCCATGCGTTACAAATGGGATGATAAAACCTGTGGAGAAAATACAGATCGTTCAAACATTCAGTTGCCAGGAAAACAACAAGAATTAGTAGAGGCTCTGCACAAAAGTGGAAAGCCTGTTGTTGTGGTATTGGTAAACGGGAGACCTTTGGGAGTGGAATGGATTGCCAATAATGTTTCTGCATTACTGGAAGCATGGGAACCCGGAAGTTTTGGAGGTCAGGCAGTGGCCGAAATTTTGTTTGGGAAGCTTAATCCAAGTGCAAAACTTCCTATTTCAATTCCACGAAATGCAGGGCAAATTCAAACCGTATATAACCACAAACCATCTCAGTATTTTCACAAATACAAAGCCGATGAAAGTAGTGCCTTATTTCCATTCGGATATGGTTTAAGCTACACCAATTTTGAATACAGCAATATAAAACTGAGCAAACAAAGAGTTAAAAAGAATGAAACAGTTCAGCTTTCAGTGCAGCTTACCAATGTGGGGAATCGAAGAGGTGATGAAATTGTACAGCTTTATATTCGTGATGAGTATAGCTCGGTAACCCGACCAGTAAAGGAATTGAAGGCTTTCAAAAAAATAGATCTTGCACCTAATGAAAGTTCAGTTCTGGAATTCCGGATATCGCCTAAGATGCTTGAATTCTATGATATTAATATGAATAAGAAGGTAGAAGCAGGCAAATTCATAGTAATGATTGGTGGATCATCGCTTGATGAGGATCTTCACAAGCTGACCTTTGAAGTGATTGAATAGAAATTATAAGAATAAAAAAGAGCAATAAATATCATTTATTGCTCTTTTTTTGCTGCCTGCAACAGCTCATATCATATGTTTTAGGAGCCATACTTACTTGGACTCACACCATAAAACTTTTTGAATGAAGTACTGAAATACTTAGGGTCGGAAAAGCCTGTGCTGTAAGCGATTTCACTAATGCTATATTTTCCTGTTTTTATAAGTTCAGCTGATTTTTTTAATCTGATAATTTTCACAAAATCCTGAGGAGACTGATCCGTCAATGCTTTTAGCTTTCTGTACAATACTGGTCTGCTCATAAAGAGTTTTTTACTGAACTCTTCAACCGAGAAATCGGTATTATCAAGATTTTCGTTTACAATATCCATACATTTCTGAATAAATTCCTGGTCGAGTTCATTTTTGTAATTGATTTGCTCTGTAGTGTCTTCCTGTTTCAAGAATTTCTCTTTCAGAACCTTATGAGAATTCAAAAGATTAGAGATTTTCGATTTTAAAATTCTCAAATCAAAAGGTTTCTCAATATACCCATCGGCACCTAATTCATAGCCTTCAATTTTGTAATCGGAAGAGGTTAGGGCTGTTACCAGTATAATTGGAATATGACAGGTTTCGATATTCTTTTTTAAATGATTACAGAATACTCTTCCATCCATTTCGGGCATCATAATATCCGATACAATAATATCAGGTTCTTCTTCTTTGATCAGTTCAAGAGCTTCTTTACCATTGGAAGCCTGCATAATTTGATACGAAGAGCTTAGTTCTTTTCCAAGAAAGGTATTCAGTTCTTTACTATCTTCTACAATTAAGAGTTTTGGAAGATTCGTATCTGGTTTTGGTAATTTATCTGCTTTGTTCTCTTTTACTTCAGGCTTAATGGAAGTTCTAAATACGGGAATGTATTTTTCGTCAGTTTGTTGGTCGATAAAATCGTTGACATTGAAATGCTTATTGCCCATTTTGAACTTGATAAAGAAGCTGGTGCCGGCTTTAGGTTTACTGGTAAAACTAATGGTGCCTGAATGAGCATTTACCAGTTGTTTCACAAGTAGCAAGCCTACGCCACTGCCGGTTTCCTCCGAGTTAATGGCATTTGTAGCACGGTAATATCTTTTAAAGATGTTTTCCTGTTGATTTTCAGGAATTCCTATCCCACTATCCTCAACTTTTATCAAACATTGATTACGCAGTAACTCAATGCATATGCTTATTTTTCCTTCCTCAGGAGTATATTTAATTGCATTGGAAATCAGGTTGTAAAAAATCTTGTCAAATTTTAAGTGGTCATACCATAATTCAATTACTTCCTGGCTTGATAGCAATTGAAAATGCAACCTTTTCTTTTCGAGCAGGGGTTGGAATGAACTGGATACTTCGGTCAGGTGTTCTACCAAATTGTGTCTGCCAACCTGCAGTTGCATCTTTTTCATTTCGGCCTTTTGAAAATCCAGGAGCTGAGTGAAATAGGTTGTGAGTTTATCTACATTTTTAAGAGCCATATGAAGCAATTCCGAATCTTGCTTAGGCAAATTTTCTCTTGACGAAAGGCTGGTTAAGGGCGATTTTATTAGAGTTAGTGGTGTTTTTAAGTCATGTGCTACATTAATGAAAAACTGAATTTTCTCATTGGAGTTCTTTTCTTGAATTCGGATTCGGATAAATTTGAAAATAAAACTAGCAATTCCTAAGAAAAGAATAAGGTAAATAGCATAAGCCCAGTAAGTTTGCCAGAAAGGAGGTTGTACCTTAATGGTAATTTCTCTTTGTTTTCCATTCCAATCATCTTGCAGGTTACTGGCTCTTACTTTAAATGTATAGGTTCCGGGATGAATGTTAGTATAGTTGGCTATGGAAGCAGAAGATGAAGGAGTCCATTCATCTTCGAATCCCTCTAATTTCCAAGAGTAACGATTCTTTACAGGATTAGTGTAGTTAATTCCTACAAAATCAAAAGAAAAGGAGTTTTGGTGGTAATCCAGCACAATTTCCCGGGTTAGGTCGATATGTTTTGAAAGTGGTGTATTAGGATTACCTATTGGATATGATTTATTGGATATTTTAAAATCCGTAAAAAATATCTTGGGCGCTATTAGTATTTTCTGAATCTGAAGAGGATCGAAGGATACAAAACCGCTTTCGCCTCCAAATATCATTTTACCCTGTGAGGTGATGCAAGAAGCTCCAATACTGAATTCTTTAATGGATAAACCATCCGAAATATCGTAATTAACAAACTTCCTGCCAGGAGGATTAAAAAGAGACAAGCCATTTGTCGTACTCAACCAAATTTGCTCCTTTTTGTCGGGAAGGATGCCATAAATTGTGTTAGAAGGTAAACCATCTTTCTTCGTAAAATGACTGAATTTCTCTGTTTTAGGATTGAAAATATTTAATCCACCTCCTTCTGTTCCAATATATACCTTGCCATTTTTATCTTCATAAAAACAAAAACAGGCACTACTGCTAATTGCATCAGGATTATTTTTGTCTGGCACAAAAAGTTTGAATTCCCCATTGCTTTTATTAAAAAGGTAGAATCCCTCACGACAACCAATATATAGGAAGTTGGAACTTCCTTCATATATATTCTGAACACTATAAATTGGATAAGAAATTATCTTTTTCGTAGTTGGATTGTATTTTAACAACTTTCCCCTGATTGAGCCAATCCATATATTCCCATCTCTGTCTTTTAAAATTTCATATACGTAAATGCTTCCTTCATTTTCTTCCAGCACATGTTTAGGAAATGCTGGCTGAATTTTGCCTGTCGATAAATTTAATTGATCTATTCCGCCACCATAACTGCCAATCCATATTTCGTTATTGCTCACCTGTTCAAGGCTAAGGATTGTATTGCTGCCTATTTGTTTCTTCTGATTTGTCCTGTTGTAAAAGTGTTGCCATTGATTGGTAGAAGGATTTAATTTGCTGATGCCTTTTTTGGTTCCAAACCACATGTTGCCAAATGAATCTTCAAGAACGGCCCTGCCTGTATTGTTGGCTAGAGAATTTTTCTTGTTTACAATGTGTTGTATTGGTTTAAAGGGTAGAAAGTTAGGGTCGTAAATGTTAACGCCTCCTCCGTAAGTAGCAATCCAAAAACGATTTTCGTCGTCACGCAGCAAATCATATACACCATTACTACTTAAAGAATTAGGTTTATCTTCGTTGTGATTAAAATTTCTCACAATTTCCAAAGATTCGTTGATTATATAGGCTCCAAGACCATCAACACCTACAAGATAGTATCCTGAATGAATAGGAATAATTTTTTTAATCCATATTCCATCTGCAATTTCACTGCTAAGACTATTGCATTTTATAATTTCTTTTTTGGCTAAGTCCCAAATAAAAACTCCATTGTCGATTGTACAGATCCATATTCGGTTTACTGCATCACGAAACAGGTAATTGCAATACGAATTTGACAATTGGTATTTGTTGGTTTTTAGTTCATTTAGCGGGCTTATTCTATAATTTTTAGCATCTATTTTAAATATCCCATTGCTTGTTCCAATAATAAAATGCTGTTGATCGAATGGCAGAATAGACAAAACTGGAGTGTTGATCTCTTTAATTTTAATCAAAGAATCTTCTTTTGATTTAAAAATGTAGGCTGAGTTATCAGCACCTATTAGGAGATTACCCTCACTATCTTCAGTCAATACATTGATACGCAAAGAAGCCAATTCTTTTGCGTTTGTGCCTTCTACCCTGAAATAAGTATCCTTTTCGGCATCATAGGAAAAAAGTCCATTTAGTGTTCCTACCCAAAGTTTGTCATTTTGATCCACTAATAAGGTTTTGGCAACATTTGTCTCCGAATTTAACTCATCTTCAGACATCAGTTTGTAATGTTTAAACTCATATCCATCGTATCGGTTAACCCCATTTCGTGTGCCGAACCAAAGAAGTCCTTTAGAATCTTCGGCAATAGAGTATACAATATTGTTGCTCAGTCCTTTGTGTATGGTAAGGTGCCTCAGGTCGATTCCTTTAACCGAAAAGCAAACTGAGATTAAAATTGAAGTAAGTAGTAAGTAAAATTTCTGCATCATATTGGCTAAAATATTCATCTCAATCAATAAAATTGACTGGTGATCAAACTTGTAACAAATATACGGATTGAAGCTTAAACTCGCAGAGAAACAGCGCGAAAAGAACGGAAAACACACCATTGAAGAACGATAGTTAAACCCTGGTATGTGACAACAGAAAGTATTTTCGTTTCTTTGTTGCAGAAAGAAATGTTAACGCTGTTAAGAAAGGATTTTAGTATTATTCTTTAATCTGGAAACCATGGTGTTTATTGCATTACAGAGCCCTTTGTTATTTTATGGCAAAGGTTAGGACATGTAGTTTGCAATTTAAGTTTAAGAAGAAGGTGTGAATGTTGAGTGATTATCTTCTTTAGGCTCAGAAAAACAGGTTGTTACCATTGGAGGTTTGCTTCGGAATAAGATGGAGAGAACGGTAATTTAAGCTTTTAGAACTATGAATGAACCCGTTTCGATTGTGGGATAGCGAATTTAGCAACTGTTAACATTAAATCTAAATTTCAATGAAACGACTTAAAATTATTCTTTTATTTCTGTTTTTGGGGCTGCAATCCTTTGCACAAAGCCAAATAACAGGAACAATAAGCGGAACTGACGGGTTGACCCTACCCGGTGTAAATGTATTGGTAAAAGGTACATCTGTTGGTACTACTACCGATATTAACGGAAAATACACGATTGAAGTTCCGGGAACAGAAGCGATCTTACTGTATTCTTTTATTGGTTTTGAAAGTCAGGAAATTCCTGTAGGAAACCAAAAGGTGATTGATATAGTATTGCAACAATCAACTGAATCACTGGAAGAGGTTGTAGTTGTAGGCTATGGTGAAGTTCGCAAACGTGATGTTACTGGTTCTATTTCAAAAGTAAAAGAGTCCGAAAACGTTGCCAGACAATACTCCAGCGTTGATGCTCTTTTGCAAGGGCGTTCTTCAGGTGTACAGGTAGTATCTAATCCGGGTTCTCCGGGAGCAGCGGTAAGTGTTCGTATTCGTGGTACAAACAGTTTGCGTGGAAACAACGAACCATTATATGTGGTTGATGGTGTTATTATTAGTTCTGCAGGTGAGGATGTATTGGATGCTTCAACAGATGCCAATGAGCTTCAGGCTCCTCAGAATGGGTTGACAGGTTTGAATCCTCGTGATATTGAAAGTATCGAAATTTTAAAAGATGCTTCGGCAACAGCAATTTACGGTTCTCGTGGTGCAAATGGTGTAGTTTTAATTACTACCAAGCAAGGTCAAAAAGGCGATGGCAAAGCAAAAATTAATGCCTATGGTTCTGTTGAGTTTTCATGGATTTCGAAGAAGTTAGACATGCTTGATGGTGTGGGATATGCGAAATATCGTAATGAAACTGCATTGTTGGAAGGAAATAAAGTAAACTTCCATATCTCTCCTGACAATAAAGTGTATGACATTACCTATGTAACGGATCCTAATACAGGAATAGAATCTCCGGTTATTGCACAGAATCCTATGGAGGATAAAAACTGGCAGGATGAAGTATATGAAATGGGAATTACTCATACCGAAGGTGTAACCGTTAGTGGTAGAGGTGAGAAGTCGAAATATTATTTCTCGGCTGGTTTTGCTGATCAGAAAGGGATTGTTGAAACTTCGCAAATTCAAAGAGGAGACCTTCGATTAAATATGACCAACGAACTAACTGATAAGTTAGAGTTGGATACCAGAGTTTCCATGATGTACCAGGATGGAAGTTTTGCACAATCAGGAAGTAAATCGGGAGGGAACCGAAGCTTTACCAAGCAGGTATTGTCGTATACTCCACTTGTAGGTTTTGGAGATGAAGATAGTGATGACCTAGATCTTGATGTTTCAAATCCATATGCCTGGCTTACTGATTACCAGGATGAAACCAAGGAGCTTAGAATTAATGCTTCATCATCACTTACTTACGAATTGGCAAAAGGATTAAAGTATAAGATTCAAGGAGGATTGGACTATCGTAATAAAGACAGGTCAAGATTCTGGAATACAGGTGTATTTAAAGGACAGAAGGAAAATGGTGTATTGGCCATGTCTACCCTTGATCGCTATTCTTATACAATGGATAACCTGTTGATGTACAACACAAAGTTGAATGAGAACCACCGTATCAATACTACTGTTGGTGTTACCTTCGATGGAAGTCATGCAGAAGCTTCGGTATATGAGGTTACCGACTTTCCAATTAAATCATTAGGGATAGATGCTCCTGAATTGGGACGTATTATTACCCAGCCATTGGATAAGATTACAACCGAAGAGTCAATTCTTTCATTCCTGGGGCGTGTGAACTATAGTTTAATGGATAAGTATGTATTTACCGTTAGTTTCCGTGCCGATGGATCTTCTAAATTTGCCGATGACAACAAATATGGTTACTTCCCGGCGGCTGCTTTTGCATGGAGAATGATTGAAGAAGATTTTGTAAAAGACCTAAACGTTTTTGAGAATTTAAAATTAAGAATGGGATGGGGACAAACAGGTAACCAGGCCATTGATGCTTATAGTACACTTAAAAACTACAATACGGTATACTATGTAGATTCCAATAATAATACATCTATCGGAAATGTGGCAGGAAACATTTCAAATCCTGATTTGACCTGGGAAACAACTACCCAATACAATGCAGGTTTGGATATGTCATTTTTCAGAGGTCGTTTGAGCCTGGTAACAGATGTTTACTATAAGAGAACAGAAGATCTTTTGCAGGAAATTCAAATTGGTTCTTCCAATGGTTTTACAACAATGCCAATTAACAGAGGAGAGATTGAAAACAAAGGGATTGAGCTATCTCTTGATGGAATTATTATCGATAAGAAAGACATTTCATTAAATGTTGGTGGTCATATCTCCTTTAACAGAAATAAAGTAGTTGAATTGGGCTTGGATCCATCTTCGGTATGGAACAATGGAGTTGAATCGAAAGAGGTATTCTACCTGGGAAACAATGTTTCTACAGGAACATATTTTAAAGCTCCTGCCAATATTTTTATGGAGGGTAAAGCTGTTGGAATGCTTTGGGGATATAAAACCAATGGGATTTATCAGAATGAGGCAGCGGCAGCAGAAGGACCAACTTACCAGGGAAATGCTAATGTAGCAGGTGATGTTGTTTTTGTAGATCAGAATGGTGATGGCAATATCAATGAATTGGATAGAACCTTTATTGGAGATCCAAATCCTGATTTTACTTATGGTTTTAATATCAATTTTAATTACAAGCGCTTTACTGCCAGTGCATTGTTCGAGGGAGTGTATGGCAACCAGATTGCCAATGGAAACTCAATGGAGATTGCATTTGCAGAAGGAAACAGTAAAAATGTACTTTCCGAAGCATATTACAAAGCATGGCGTCCGGGAGCAGCATCCAGTTCTCACCCAAGAGTTGGTTACGATTTAAATGAAGTGTTCACCGATCGTATTGTGGAAGATGGCAGCTATTTCAGAATGAGCAATATCACTTTAGGTTACGATCTTCCGGTAGAATCTCTTGGTCTTAGCAAAGTGAACCTATATGTAACAGGACGCAACCTGTTTACCATTACAGATTATAGTGGATACGATCCGCAGGTAACAAGTTTTATGTACGACGGAACCATTATGGGAGTTGACTGGACAGGTACTCCTAATGCCAAAAGCTTTTTGGTTGGTTTAAATGTAACATTCTAAGGATCTATAAAACGAAAAATTATGAAATTAAAGATAAAAAATATACTTTCTTTCATCTTGGTAGGAGCAATGTTGGGAGCATGTTCCTTAGATGAAGATCCAACTTTTCCTTCAGAAGAATTGCTTTTTTCGGATATTGAAGGAGCGAATACTGTTTTAAATGGTTGCTATTCCGGATTAGCTGATTTTAATTATTGGGGTGCAGATTTTCATCACCTTACCGATTTGGGTTCGGGAATGTACAACACCAATAAAGATGCAAACTTAAAGGATATTGCAGCTTTAAATCCATACTCTTCTCAAAATTACGTAGAGAATGTTTGGAAAGGATGTTTCAGAGCCATTGAGCGTTGCAATGATTTAATTGCAGGTATAAACAAGAGCAGTTTAAGTGAAGATGCTACCAGGGATATGTTGGGACAAGCTTACTTCCTAAGAGCATTTACTTACTTTAACCTTGTTCGTTTGTATGGTAAAGCACCATTACGTACCGAGCCTGCCAGCAGCGAAAATGTAAATGCAGGATTGAGTTCTTCAGCTCAAATTTATGAACAGCTTATTTCTGATGCTAAATTGGCAAAAGAAAATCTGGATGAATACAGACTAGATGGTCGCCCTACAACTTATGCTGCAAGCATGTTACTTGCAAAAGTATATATGACTCTGGCAGCTAATCAAACCAGTGCAGAAACAGAATATTGGCAGTTGGCTTACAATGAAGCAATCGAAGTGTATGGAAAATTCTCATTGGTTGCTGATTATCGTAGCCTATGGTTCGAAGAAACCAGCAACTATACTTCTGAATCCATTTTTGAGATTGCAGGAAATGTTGAAAATACACTTCGTCACCTACAACTTTTTACGGCCAGTAATGGTAACCTGGGGAGAAGTGTTTGGGGAAGAATTAAGCCTAATGTGGAAATGTATGACCAGCATGCAGCAGCTTATTCTGCCGATCCAAGAATTGGAGCAACTTTCCAGACAGAGTGGTACAAATACAATTCAACAGGAAAAGCTACGCTTCAGAAAACTTATCCTGTTTTCAAAGGCAGACAGAATAAGGATAAAAGTTATCCCTTTCTTGCCAAATATTTCATAAAGAACCCAGAATCTTTAAATTATAATACAAATATGAATTTGGTAGCATATCGTTACAGCGATTTGTTATTGATGCTGGCTGAAATAGAGAATGAACTGAATGGACCTGCCAATGCATATCAATATGTGAACGAAGTATTGGATCGTGCAAGAAATTCGGCAGATACACCTACGGCTGAACCAACAGACTGGACTGGCTTAAGTCAGGAACAATTCAGAGAAGCAATTATGGCAGAGTACAATTTTGAGTTGTTAGGAGAAGGACACGATTGGTTCAATGTTCGAAGAAGAGGATATGACTATTTTAAGGAAAAAGTAATTGACGCGCATAACAATACTCCAATCTATAATTTTACTAAATCAAGAGATGTTGAATATGCAGACAATGCGAGAACAATGTTGTTCCCAATTCCAGCGTCTGAAATTACGGCGAATCCTAATATTTCTGCCTCAGATCAAAATCCTGGATATTAAAACAAGTCCGAATGTATGATTGAATATGTGTTGGTCGTTTTTGGCTAGTACCAACGCATATTTATCACTAACCAAAAAATCTGAAAAAATGAAGAATTATATACGAACATATTTCATGTTTGCAGCATTGCTTGTACCTGTTTTTACAGCTTGTGATGATTCAAGTGAAATTAGTCCATTAGAAAAAGAACTATCCTTACCAGTTCTTTCAGCATATGAAACAGTGTCCTCAGGACCAAAAGAGTTGATTCAAACCGCAGAGGCAAATGTTAATGTTGCCATAGGCGATTATTCTTTTAATTTGGCAGGAGTTAGTACCGATAGTGGTGAAGATATTAGTGCTGTATCCGATTTGTTTAGCATTGATACTGAAACAGGAGTGATATCGATTAGCTCGACAAATGGTAAGAGTGCTTCAGAACTTGCATTTGGCAGATACAGCTTTAGCGTTGGTGTTAGTCATATTGGTGGTGTAGAAGTTTTTGAAAATATTGCTGCCATCGATATTGTTGATTTGCCTTTTACCATTGCTTACAATAACAACCAGTTTGAATTGGCTTTCGGACAGTTGGGAGAATTTGCCACAGTTGCAGTAAGTAGCGACAATGAAAACCTTGAAGTATTAAGCTATGAATTAACGGCGGCTCCGGAAGGTATCGAGATTAATGGTACAACGGGAGCATTGAGTAAAACCTCTAAGAATGTACCGGCAGGAGTGCACCAGTTGTCACTAAAAGTTCAAACCAACGAAGGAGTTAAGAACTTTACTAACCTTGTTGAGTTGACCGTAGGTGACCGACCACAATTGTATTACACAAACAATGGAGTACAGTTTACAAATGTAGCGATCTCTTCATGGTCTGGCTTTAGTACTGCAATTGGAGGAAAAACTGAAGATCTGGGTACTGGTTTGTCATACAGTTTAAAGGATACCGATATCCAAGGTTTAAGTATTGATGCCAATTCGGGTGAAATTACACTGGCAGAAGACAGCAATCTAAATGAAGGAAACTACACTGTCAATATTACAGTAGTGGATGAAGCTGGTTTTGAAGTAAACTATAATGAACTCTTTACCATTTCTGTAGCCAATAGCTGGGAACAGATTGCAATGGATGATATAGATGTATCGGCTTATGCGGATAAAGAAGCTCGTCCGGTGAATGACCAGTATGCCTATTTCGAAACAAGCAAGTTAAATGCTTCTGCAGTTGAGTTTATCTCATACAAACATGCACCTGATGGAGGTACAGGTTTTGTTGCCTACGGATGGTCTTTCAATCTTGGTAAGAACCTGGAAATTGATGCTCCATTATTGCGCGAAGTTAATATGGATGGCACTTACCGAAAAATGAAGGTTTCCTTTGGAGAAACTTCGGTTGGTAAAATTCAGTCGGATAATGTATTAAGAAGGTTGTACTTTGGATATACCAAAACAGAACTTATTGACAATTCAAACTTTGTAGATGCGGAGTGGAACTTATTAATTGATGAGAATAGCGACAAGTGGGCTGTAAATAATTATAAAACAGATTTTAAACAGATCGAAACAGAATTTGTAATTGATGATCCTGCTCAAGACAAGCTATACTTGCAATGGAGAGTAACATCTACTACACCAGCAACAGGCTTTACAAGAGCTTGCTTCAATGCTGTAAAGATTGAAGTTGTGAAGAAAACAGCTCCTGTTTTTGAAGAATAATTGAATAGAAGCTCTTTTTAGGTCAACGGAAAGATGACTTGAAAAGAAATAAATAAGTAAAGGAGAGTTGAGGATGGTTTATTCCATCATCCTCTCCTTTTTTTTAACCCTTTTTTTTGAGATCCATCTCAAGGAGTGATTTCAAAACAGACCAGAACAATCTAATTATGAAACGAATAAAAAACTCCTCACTTTTGTTAACTGGCTTACTGGGGCTGGCAGCTACAGAATCCTGTTCCGTTCATCAGGAGGAAGTTAAGCCCAATATCCTATACTTTCTTGTGGATGATATGGGGGGAATGGATGCCCATTATCTGGGGTCGGATTTTTATGAAACCCCAAATATGGATAGGCTGGCATCTCAGGGGGTAAAATTTACCAATGCCTACGTTAGCCATCCGCGTTGTGTTCCATCCCGTTATTCAATAATGACAGGGAAATATCCGGCAAGAATAAACCGTCCGGGGCCAGGAAAAATGAAGCTTGAAGAATTAACTGTTGCAGAAGGTTTGAAGGAAGCTGGCTACTCTACATTCTTTGCTGGCAAATGGCATCTGACGATGGGAGGAGAAAGTATGCCGGAGAATCAAGGTTTTGACTACAATATTGCAGGAGGAAATGCAGGAGCACCTATTTCTTATTTTTACCCCTATAATTCACCTGCACATCACCAGTTTAAAACACCTATCCTGGGACTGGAAGATTGTCATGAAGACGAATATCTTACCGACAGATTAACCACCGAGACAATTGAGTATTTGAAGCAACATGTTGGCAATCATCCGGATCAACCTTTTTTTGCTTTCCTGTCTCATTACGGAGTGCATGAGCCTTTTCATGCTAAGAAAGAGTACATTGAAAAGTTTAAAAGGAAATTGGACTCCATTGAATTTAAGCAGCCAGAATTTATCAGAGAAAGTCATGGATATACTAAAATGAGGCAAGACAATGCTGAATATGCTGCCATGCTTTACAGTGTAGACGAGAGTTTAGGGAGGCTTATGAAAACATTGGAAGACCTAAAACAAATGGACAATACGATTGTAGTATTTTACTCTGACAATGGAGGATTATCAAATACAGGAACGGAAGTTCGTCCATTGGCTACCTCAAATTATCCATTGGCTACCTCAAATTATCCATTGCGAGCCGGTAAAGGTCATTTGTATGAAGGCGGAGTGCGTGTTCCTTTGTTCGTAAAATGGAATGGAGTGACAAAACCAGGTTCCGTTTGTAATGCATTTATTACGGGTACAGACTTTTTTCCCACTTTTCTGGAGGCAAGTGGAATGAGCTTGCGCCCACAGGATCATTTAGATGGTCAAAGTTTTCTTTGGGCATTGAAGGGAGAACAGAACCCTAATCCACAACGAGCAATTTACTGGCACAACTGTTTGGCCAGACCATTAAGAACAGGAGACTACAATAGCACAGCAGTAAGAAGGGGCAAGTATAAGCTTATCGATTTTTATCTGAAAGATTCTTTGGAATTGTATAATGTAGAAGATGATATTATGGAGAGCGAGAACCTTGCCGACAAGCTACCTGAAGAGCGAGATGAGCTATTGCAACTAATTCAGCACTGGCGCAAGAATGTAAATGCGAATATGACAATGAAGGAGAGTAAAAGTACAGTAAAAGAGTACAATCATTAATTGCTCACTGAGCTGTGAAATACAATTTTGGATAAGATTAAACCTGTGGTTTTTTATATCTTCTAAGTCTTAAAATCAAAAAAATGAATTACAAAAATATATTGCTTACCGGAATGGTGGGATTGGGATTAACACCAGCCTGTACTCCTGAAAAGAAAGAGATAAAACCAAATGTATTGTTCTTTCTGGTTGATGATATGGGGTGGATGGATGCAGGCTATCAAGGCTCAAAATTCTATGAGACTCCCAATATCGACAAACTGGCTGAGCAGGGAGTACAATTTACAAATGCCTATGCTACGCACCCAAGGTGTGTGCCTTCAAGGTATTCTTTGATTACAGGAAAATATCCCGCAAGGGCACAAATGCCTGGACCGGGCGAGGGAAAACTTCGACCTGGAGATGAAGGCAAGCTAAAGGCTGATGAAGTTTGTTTGGCTGATGCTCTAAAGGCAGGTGGATATTCTACTTTTTTTGCCGGTAAATGGCACTTGGCAACCTCAGGAACATACCCACAGAATGTAGGTTTCGATATCAATATTGCAGGAGGCCATGCTGGATCTCCAATTTCGTACTTCTATCCTTACAATGACGGAAAACAAGCAGGCAAAAAGAATCCGATAGAAGGTCTGGATGAAGGAACCAAAGGGGAATATTTGACAGACAGGATTACGGAAGAAACGGTTGAATATATTGAAAGTCAGGTTGCAAATCATCCGGATCAACCTTTTCTGGCATATGTATCTCATTATGCAGTTCATGAACCCTTGGAGGCCAAGGAAGAATATGTGAATAAGTTTAAACAGAAACTTAAGACCATGAGCTACGAAGCACCTGAATTCATTGAAGAAGGAACTGGAACCACGAAAATGAGGCAAGACGATCCGGTTTACGCAGCCATGATTTACAGCATGGATGAAAGTTTGGGAAGGATTATCAAAACATTGGAAAAGCTGGGACAACTTGATAATACCATCATCATCTTTTTCTCTGATAATGGTGGTTTGTCGAACAGAGGTTTTAGGCCTAGAAGGGTAGCTACCTCCAATTATCCTTTGCGAGCAGGAAAAGGACATTTGTATGAAGGGGGAGTCAGGGAACCTATGATTGTGAAATGGCCTGGAGTTACTAAGGCAGGAACAAAGACTGATGCAATTGTAACGGGAACGGATTTTTTTCCTACGATTCTGGAAATGGCTGGCTTGCCATTACAACAGGAAGCTCATGTTGATGGGGAGAGTTTTGCCTGGGCTCTGACCAGGGATAAAGTCCCAAAAAAGGATAGGGCTATTTTTTGGCACTCACCAATCTCTCGCCCTCATGCAACAGGAGATGAGAACTGTAGTGCCATTAGAAAAGGGCCTTACAAGCTGATTGAGTGGTATGATGAAGGTCGAATTGAATTGTACGATCTGGAAAAAGATATTCAAGAGAAAGACAATATAGCAGGTGAAAATCCTAAACTAGTTAAAGAACTCTTAGTGGAACTCACAGACTGGAAAAAAGAAGTGAATGCGTATATAAAGGAATAATTTTATAGTGATAAAAGTACTAGTTGTAGTAACTGCAAAATATATTAAATAATGAATTTGAATTTTAAATCATTATCCTGTTTAGGACTTGGATTATTGGGTGCCATGGGTGCCATGGCTGTAAAGAAGGAAAAACCAAATATATTGTATTTCCTGGTAGATGACATGGGGTGGACTGATACGGGTTATCAGGGATCAAAATTCTACGAAACACCAAATATTGACAAGTTGGCACAGGAAGGGGTTAAATTTACAAATGCCTATGTAAGTCATCCTCGTTGTTTGCCATCGCGTTATTCTATTATAACAGGAAAATACCCGGCTAGAGATTGGGTGCCAGGATCAAATGAGAAACAATTAAAAGGAGGAGAGACTACCTTTGCTGTGCCATTTAAAGAGGCTGGGTACTCAACTTATTTTACCGGGAAATGGCATTTGGCTTCCAATGAAAGTTTACCGGAAGATCAAGGGTTTGAAATTAACATTGGCGGAGGTCACGCAGGAGCACCTACATCTTATTTCTATCCATATAATGTAAGGAAGAGTGGAAAACCTGGTAAGGAGCGTCCTATTCATGGATTGGATGAAGGAGTAGAGGGCGAGTATCTTACCGATAGATTGACTGATGAAACCATTCAGTATTTGAAAAAGCAACATGAGGAAACACCAGAGAAACCATTCCTTGCCTACGTATCGCATTATGCTGTTCATACCCCTTTTCAGGCGAAAGAGGAGTATGTGAAAAAGTTCAGAAAGAAATTAAAAACAATGCATTACGATGGACCTGAGTATATCAGCGAGGGTACGGGGCAAAGAAAAATGCGTCAGGATAATGCTGTTTATGCAGCCATGATTTACAGCATGGATGAGAGTTTGGGCCGTTTGGTGAAAACCCTCAAAGAGTTGGGAGAGTACGACAATACCATTATCATTTTATTTTCTGATAACGGTGGTTTGTCGAATCGAGGAACAAATCAGCGTCAATTGGCTACTACCAATACCCCATTGAAGGCCGGAAAGGGACATCTTTATGAAGGTGGAATTCGTGAGCCTATGCTTGTAAGATGGCCAGGAGTAACCAAAGCTGGAACAGAAACAGATGCTGTGATTATCGGATCAGACTTTTTCCCAACAATGCTTGATATGGCCGGATTGCCATTGCATCCTGAAGCTCACCTTGATGGAGAAAGCTTTGTTTGGGCATTAAAAAACAAGGCAAATCCAAATCCTGATCGTGCATTTTTCTGGCATTCGCCAACAGGAAGACCTCATTCAACAGGTGATTCTAACTGTAGTGCTGTTCGCCAGGGCGATTATAAACTGATGGAATTCTTTGACCAGGGACGAGTGGAGCTTTACAATGTGAAAGAAGATATATCTGAAGCGAATAACTTAAGTGAAGAAATGCCTGAGAAAACGGCAGAGATGTTGGAAACCCTTCATAACTGGAAGAAAGAAATTGACGCCTTTAAAAAAGTAAAGAAGGACAAAAACAAGAAGAAGGGAAAAGGCAAAGGCAAGAAAGGTAAAAAGGTACAAAGTCATTAGTAATTATCGACAAATAACTAAGGACTTGTAACGAATTACAATAAAAAACGCAATCAATGAATGGATTTAAATATGCAGTTGCAGGCTTAGGGCTGGGGTTATGCTTTAATATGGCGGCCCAAGCTCAGCAATTGCCAAAGCTAGAAAAAATTAAAAAACAAAAGCCACGTAATGTGATCTTCATTTTGACCGATGATCACCGTAACGATTTCATGGGCTTTACAGGGAAAGTACCTTGGCTGGAAACACCTAATATGGACAAACTGGCTAAAGAAGGTGCTCATTTCAAGAATACATTTGTTACCACCTCTTTGTGTTCGCCAAGTCGTGCATCTATTTTAACAGGTCAGTATTCGCATTGTCATACAATTGTAGATAATTATGCACCAGATCCTGGCAATCTTGTTTATTTTCCACAATACCTCCAAAAAGTAGGGTATGAAACGGCTTTCCTTGGAAAATGGCATATGGGTGACCATGGTGATAAACCACAGCCGGGTTTTGATCATTGGGAAAGTTTCAAAGGACAAGGAATCTATTACAATCCCGAATTGAATATTAACGGGGAGCGTATTCAGTATAAGGACTCAACCTACATTACGGACTTGTTGACTGAACATGCCATCGACTGGTTGGATCACAGAGACAAGGATAAACCTTTTTTTATGTATCTATCTCACAAGGCGGTTCATGCTGAATTTGAGCCTGCCAAAAGACATAAAGGCAGATACAAAGGAAAAAAAATCACATTGCCTCCAACTTTCGACCAGACCAAAAATGGTGAATACCAGGATTTAAAATGGCCGGAATGGGTAAAGCAGCAGCGCATTAGTTGGCATGGTGTTGATTATATGTACCATGGAAATGCTGATTTTAATGAAATGGTGCAGAAATATTGTGAGACATTACTAGGCGTTGACGAGAGCATTGGTTCTGTTTTGGATTATCTTAAAGAGCATGATCTTGATGAATCTACCATGGTTATTTACATGGGAGATAATGGCTTTAGCTGGGGAGAGCATGGTTTGATTGATAAAAGACATTTCTACGAAGAGTCGGTTAAAGTTCCTTTCCTGGTTCGTTGTCCTGAACTTTTCAAAGGAGGGAAAACAATAGAAAAAATGGTGCAAAATATTGATGTTGCGCCTACTATACTGGAAATGGCTGGATTGAATAAGCCTGAATACATGCCGGGACATTCATTTACACCATTACTGAAAGGTGATGAAAGCAATTGGAGAGATCGTATTTTCTATGAATACTATTGGGAGTATGATTTTCCAATGACCCCAACCGTTTTTGGTCTGCGTACCGATCAATACAAATACATTCGCTATCATGGTGTTTGGGATAGAAATGAATTGTATGACATTAAAAATGATCCCGATGAAATGTACAATTTGATTGATAAGCCAGAACATCAAGAACTGGTGAAAGATTTGGCCAATCAGCTATATGATTGGTTGGAAAATACCGATGGTATGAATATTCCTTTAAAGCGAACAGTAAAATATCGTTGGGGCGATTATCGTCATGAAAATCAATATTAATAAAGGATAAGGTTTAGAAATGAAAAAAGAACTTCTATATATGGGGCTTTTGGCTGTAGCAGGAGTGAATCCTGCACAGTCTATGGCCAATGACAAAGCAGAACAAGCAGAAAAGAAAAATGTACTTTTTATCATGGTGGATGATTTGCGTCCACAATTGGGGTGTTATGGACAAACTCAAATTAAGTCGCCTAATATTGATAAACTTGCCAGTGAGGGTACATTATTCAGAAAAGCCTATTGTAACTATCCGGTTTGTGGTCCATCAAGAGCCAGCTTATTAAGCGGTCTTCGTCCGAATGCAACTCGTTATATCAATAACCAGAGCAGTGTGGAGAAAGATGAGCCTAATATTGTTCCTATTCAAAAAGCTTTTAAGGACAATGGGTATTATACTGTAAGTTTAGGTAAAGTATATCACCATAGATTTGATATGGTTGAAGGGTGGACCGAAAGACCGTGGCACGCAACTGACGGAGAAAAACGAAAAGATCATCCGGATGGTTGGCGTGACTACCAGGATAAAGACAATCTTGCCCTTTGCAGGGATAATAAGGGGAGAGCAAATTCCTTCGAAATTGGAGAGGTGAAGGATGAGGATTACTTTGATGGAAAGATTGCCAACAGAGCCATTGAAAAACTGAAGAAGTTCAAGAAATCAGGACAGCCATTCTTTATGACTGTGGGATTTATCAAGCCTCACTTGCCATTTAATGCGCCAAAGAAATATTTCGATTTATATCCAAAGAACTCAATTGAGCTGCCAACTAACTACCATGCACCTCAAAATGCACCTGAACAATCACTTCACAATTGGTGGGAGTTAAGAGCTTATCATGATATCCCATCAAAAGAGGGGAATTTGACCGATGAGAAAGCCAAAGAAGTGATTCGTGGCTATTACGCCTGTGTTAGCTATGTAGATGCCATGGTGGGTAAGGTTTTGGATAAACTAAAAGAGTTGAATTTAGATGAGAATACAGTTGTATGTTTAATCGGAGATCATGGATGGCAATTGGGAGAGCATTCGTTGTGGTGTAAACACAGTAACTTTAACAAGGCATTGAATACGACCATGATTGTAAAAGCCCCTGGAATGAAAGGTGGTCACGAAACAAATTCTTTAGTTGAACTGATTGATTTATACCCTAGTTTTTGCGATTTAACAGGAATTGATGCCCCTGATCATTTGGAGGGAAAAAGTTTTGTTCCTGTTTTGAGGAATCCTAAAAAGAAATGGAAGGAAGTGGTGTATTCTAAAATGGGTGATGGCTGGACCGCAATTACTCAGCAATACCTTTATACAGAATGGAAGAATAAAAAAGGCGAGACTACAGAACGAATGCTATTCGATCATAAAAATGACCCGGAAGAAAATGTGAACGTTGTTGACGAAGCGAAAATGAAAAAAGTAGTGGCGAAAATGTCAACACTTTTAAACCGATATGTTGAAGCAGAATAAGAAAGATGAGAAATGAACTGATTAAAAATACTTACCATTGGTCGTTGTTTTTATTGGGAGGAATTGCTTTGCATTCGTGTGATGTAAACCAAAACTCACAGGAGAAAGGCTGTGGGCAACCTAATATTCTTTGGATTACTTGTGAAGATATCAGTCCCAATTTGGGTTGCTATGGTGATTCAGCTGCAAAAACTCCTGTCATTGATCAGCTGGCTGCTGAGGGAGTGTTGTTTACCAATGCTTTTGCTACGGTAGGAGTTTGCGCACCAAGCCGATCGTCTATCATTACTGGTATGTATCCTGTTTCCCTTGGAACTCATAATATGAGAACCGGAAAAGACATAACAGGAATTTCCAAAGGGAATTATAATAAGGAAACGGGTATAGTAGATCCAAAAGGAAACTCAGTACCTCAGTATTCGGCAGTTATTCCTTCTCAGGTGAAGTGTTTTACTGAATATCTGCGAAAAGCAGGATACTATTGTACCAATAATGCGAAGACAGATTATCAGTTCGCTGCACCGATTACGGCATGGGATGAAAACGATACGCAGGCACATTGGCGAAACAGACCCAAAGGAAAACCATTCTTTTCGGTATTCAATTTGAACGTGTCGCATGAATCACAAATTTGGAAGAAGAAAAACGATTCATTGCGCATAGATCCAAAGGCTCCCGCCCTTCCTCCTTATTTTCCTGAAGATTCCATTGTGCGAAAAGATATGGCTCGCAACTATTCCAACATTAGTGAAATGGATCAACAGGTTGGTGAAATCCTGGAGCAGTTGAAAGAGGATGGCCTGTTGGATAAAACCATTGTTTTTTTCTATAGCGACCATGGAGGCCCTTTGCCAAGAGGGAAAAGAGCCATTTATGATTCAGGTTTGAAGGTTCCTATGGTAATCAGGTTTCCAAAGCAAAAGCATAGAGGAGTTGTGAACAGGGAAATGGTATCCTTTGTCGATTTGGCACCTACCATTCTTTCCCTGGCAGGAGTTGAGGCTCCTGACTATATGCAGGGACAGGCTTTCCTTGGACCATACAAAGCCAAAGAACCAAGAACTGAAATATATGGTTCCAAGGATAGAATGGATGAGTTTTATGATATGGTTCGTAGTGTTCGTGATACCCAATACCTGTATGTGAAGAATTTTCATCCGGAATGGTCCTATTACAAGGATATCAAATATCGCAGACAATTGGATATGATGAATCGTTTGTTGGACTTGGAGGCTAAAGGAGAGTTGACTAAAGAGCAGAAACTCTTTTTTAGGACCAGTAAGCCAACTGAGGAATTGTATGATGTGAAAGCAGATCCTTTTCAACTAGATAACCTGGCTCAGGATCCAAAATACAAAGCCATTATGATTAAGATGTCTGCAAAGTTGGATAACTGGCAGAAAGCGGTTGGAGATAAGGGAAATATCCCGGAAGGAGAACTGGTAAGGCAAATGTGGCCAAATCTGGAGCAACCTGTTACAGCCAAACCAAGCATTGAAAAAGTGGGCGATGCCTATGAAATACATTGCGCAACGAAAGGTGCATCGGTGGCTTACCAGGTTACCCGTGATGGGGAAAGCAAAAATACGTGGAAGCATTGGCAGGTTTATCAAAAGCCAATACAATTGAAAGCAGGAGAATGTTTACATGCTGTTGCAATTCGTATTGGCTACAAACAGAGTTTTGAGAATAAATTGAGGAAATAGAAGATGCAAAAAATAAAAAAATACATGGCCTTGGCCTTGGCAACATTGCCATTATTGGGACAAGCTCAGGAAAAAAAGAATGTCCTGTTTATTGCAGTAGACGATTTAAAACCCATTTTAGGTTGCTATGGTGATGATTTGGTGAAAACACCCAACATTGACCGATTGGCCAAACGTGGAGTAGTATTTGCCAATAACCATTGCCAGCAAGCTGTTTGTGCTCCTTCAAGAGCCAGTCTATTGTGTGGGATACAGCCAGATAAGACAAAAGTATGGGATTTGAAAACACTGATTCGAGATATGAATCCCGATATTTTAACCTTACCGCAGCACTTCAGACAAAATGGATACTTCACGACCAGTGTGGGAAAAATCTACGACAAGAGAAGTGTGGATGAACATCATGACAAAGTATCGTGGAGCGAAGCTCAAGCCTTTGAAGGAGATTATAAATATTACGACGATAAGTGTGGAGAGCCTGCTTTAGGCTATTACCAATTGCCGGAGACCAAGGAAAAAGTAGCCAAATACCGTAAGGAAGCAGAGGCTATGGGCAAGAAAGGATATGGAATTACCAAATATGCAATTTCCTTTGTTAAGCCAACTACCGAATGTGCCGATGTGCCAGACAATGCTTATGTAGATGGCGTGTTGGCCTTATCGGCTATCGATCGTTTGGAAAAGCTTTCTAAAAAGGAAGAACCATTCTTCCTGGGTGTTGGCTTTAAGCGTCCACATTTGCCTTTTGTGGCTCCCAAGAAATATTGGGATTTGTACCAGAGAGAGGAAATGCCATTGGCAAAATATCAGAAAGCAGCTGAGAATGGGCCTCTTTTAGCCTATCACAATTCTGGTGAGTTGCGATCTTATACCGATATTCCTCCTTTGAAATCTTTTTCGGATATTGAATCTGATTTGATTCCAGTTGAGAAACAAAAAGAAATGATTCATGGATACTATGCAGCGGTTTCTTATATAGATGCACAGGTTGGTAAGGTGTTGAATGCTTTGGATTCTCTGGGATTAACAGAAAATACTGTTGTTGTCCTGTGGGGTGATCATGGCTGGCACCTGGGCGATCATGGCATTTGGTGTAAGCATACCAATTTCGAACAGGCTACTCGAAGTCCAATGATCATTGCTGACGGAGAGAATCATACTGGTGTATGCAAAACACCTACTGAATTTTTGGATTTGTTTCCTACACTTTGCGATTTGGCAAATATTGAAACTCCGGAGCACCTGGATGGGATAAGCTTACTACCTGTACTGAAGGATCCGAAGAAAGAGGTGAAACCTTATGCCGTGAGTCAGTTTCAACGAGGAAAGGCAGAAGGTTATGCTTTCAGATCGGAAAGGTATCGTTATGTGGTTTGGGTGAAAAACATGTTTAGAAATCCATCACAATTTTCAAAGGATTTAATATCTGTTGAAGAGCTTTACGATTATGAGAAGGATCCTCTGGAGACCAGAAATGTTGTAAATGATAAGAAATATAGTAAAGTAAAAAAACAGATGGAGAAATACTGTTTGGATTACTTTAAAAACAGATAAAATGGTATCGCCTGCCGGATTGATCCCCCTCCAACTAATTCGGCGGGTTGATATTTTTATCAATAAAGAAATGGTCTTAAAAGGAAATACAGAATGGTTAATTACTCAAGGATGAAAAACAAGAATGTGATAAAGGCTTTATTTTGCATCTTCTTATTTCTACTTCCCAGTTTGAATTTTGCGCAGGAAGGTGGAGAGGATATTTATTTAAATCAGCTTGGTTTTTTGCCCAATGTGGAAAAGATTGCTTCAATTCATGCTGTGGATGAGGGAGACTTTCTGATTCGCAGGACTGCAAACAATCAAATTGCATTCTCCGGGCAATTGGAAAAAGCAGCTTACTGGAAAAGTTCTGGTGAGAAGATCCTGATTGCTGATTTTTCAAAACTACAGGAAGAGGGAGAATACTATTTGGAAGTTCCGGGAGGTGGAAAATCAAGCAAGTTTACCATTTCCAAAGACTGTTTCAAAAAAGTACTAAAGGCTACATCTAAAGCCTATTATTACTGGCGTTCTGCCTTCCCGATAACAAAAGAATTTGGTGGTGAATGGAACCGTCCTTTAGCCCACCCGGATACAGTGGTGTTTATTCATCCCTCAGCTGCATCAAAAAAGAGACCTGCCGGAACTGTAATTAGTGCTCCCGGAGGTTGGTATGATGCAGGCGATTACAACAAGTATGTGGTAAACTCAGGCATTACCTGTTACAGCTTGATGTCTTCCTATGAATTTTCAAAACAAAGATTCAACTCCTTGAATTTGAATATTCCGGAGTCCAATGACAACATTCCCGATATTCTAAATGAAGTGTACTATAATCTGAAATGGATGATGAGTATGCAAGATCCGCATGACGGGGGAGTATATCATAAACTAACAACAGCAAACTTTGCCGGAGAACATATGCCGCACCAGGTAAAGAACAGGAAAAGGTTCGTGGTTCAAAAAACCACAGCTGCAACATTGAACTTTGCTGCGGTGATGGCCATGTCTCATCGAGTATTAAAAAAGGATTATCCAAAGTTTGCAGATCAATGTTTGCTTGCTGCAGAAAAGGCCTGGACCTGGGCAGGAAGATATCCTGTGACCTTTTACGAACAGGAAGAACTCAATAAAAAGTATGATCCTGATATTAACACAGGAGCTTATGACAATAAAAAGCTTAAGGATGAATTTGCCTGGGCTGCAAGTGAACTGTTCCTGAGTACGAAGAATAATGAGTATCTTCATCATGCCATGAATTATTATAAAACAATTCATCATATTGCGGTACCAAGTTGGGGAAATACAGCCATGCTTGGAATATACTCCTTATTGAATAACAGAAAAAACATTCCTTTTTCAGAGAGAAAGGAGTTTCATATTTTAAATCGAAAACTATTGAAAATGGCTGATGCCTTGCTTGACTCCTATTTAGAATCGCCAAACAGAACGGCTTTCGGAAATCAGGAGGCTCAATTTAAGTGGGGATCAAATGCCATTGCAGCCAATCAGGGAATGCTTTTGTTGCAGGCTTGGAGACTAACTGGCAAACAGATGTATTATGATGCTGCTTATTCAAACCTGGACTATATTTTGGGACGAAATGCAACCGGATACTGTTTTGTGACTGGTTTTGGTCATCAGAATCCCAAATATCCGCATCATAGAATTTCTGCAGCAGACGGAGTAAAGGAGCCTGTGCCAGGTCTTTTGGTTGGTGGTGCCAGCAATATGAAACTACCAGCCTTTCAATTTCCATCAAAGTATTCAGCAAAAAGGTATCAGGATGAATACAAATGTTACCTTACCAATGAAGTCGCAATTAACTGGAATGCTCCCTTGGTTTTCCTGATTAGCGGACTAAGCAATAACTTTTAAATCTATAACATGTATCGACCGAGAAGACTAAGGATAAAACTATTTTTGCTATTTATTGGATTTCTATTCCTATCCTCCTCTTTTGCCCAGAGCAAGACGGAAGAAGAGAGAACAAAGGCCTTTGAATTTGTTCGGGAAATGGGCCGGGGAGCCAATTTTATGGCAGCCAAAATGGAAGGACGTTTTCACTCCAATCATGATTTTCAGCTTTTAAAGGAAAATCATTTTACCCACTGTAGAATAGGGGGAAAGCTAAATCTTCATATGGGACAAGCTCCCAATTATGCAGTTGATGCTGATAGAATTGATGATTTAAAGGAGGCAGCAGACATGTGTTTGGCAAATGGACTGATCGCGGTGATTGATCCTTTGCACTTGTATAATGAGCATTACAGCGATGATCAGTTACCTGCTCTGAAGAAAATCTGGTCGCAGGTGGCTCAGGCATTTGCTTCATATCCTACCGATAAACTGGCTTTCGAAATCATGAACGAGCCGCACAAAGGCTACGATTTAAAGAGTATGATTCATGAAAGTATTGCTGAGATAAGAAAAGTGGAAGGCAATGAAGAGCGATTGGTTATTGTGTCGGGACAAGGATTTACCACAAGGAAAGCTTTAATTAATGCTTTTGACGACGATGTATTTCCCACTGGCGACCCTTACTTGATTGGAACTTTTCATTACTACGATCCCAAGAGTTTTACCAAGCAAGGTACTTTTGGTGTGACAACCCATTGGGGAGAAAATGGAGTAAATGATTCAGGTTGGTCAGTAGTAGAAGAAGCTTTTGACGAGGTAGAGGAAGCAAACAATAGCTGGGCTCAGCGAAATCAAACGACTATCTTACCTCTTTATTTGGGAGAGTTTGGCGTGGACAACCAGGCGCCTGACGCCGATAGAAAAAGATGGCTTTCCTGGATAAGAATGCAAGCTGAAAAGCGTGGTTATTCAACCTCCCTGTGGAACATGTACAATTTGAATAGCAAGGGAATTGGCCCCTGGGAGCGCGAGCAGAAAGATGATCCTTCCACAAGATATTTTGAGCAGGATGTGGTTGAGGTTTTAATGACCCGATACGAAATGGAAGATGCCGATCTAAGCGGACAACTGGAAATTGTAGACGAAACGGAGAATGTTTCGGGAGAACAGTATCTTACTTATTCAAACGCACAGCATGGCGATCAGGCTGTTTTGAATAGTGTTTATATCCCCAAATCAGATCAATATACCTTGACCATTCGATATAAAAATCAGGATGAGCAAAATGCAGTTTTAAGCATTGCTGCTTTGGATCAGAATGGAAATAAAGTATCGGAGCAAGAGGAGGTATTCTTTCCGTCAACTGCGGATATTGAGGGATGGGGAAAGATTCTTGTGAAGCTTGATTTGGAAGCAGGAGAGGATAATCAGATCAAGCTGACAGGTCTTGACCAATTGGAATCATTAAAGCTTGATTACCTCTGTATCTCTCTGGGAGAATATCACGACAGGCTTTATCCTGCGGAACAAAAAGAGGCTGATGTGCCAACTGCTGTCATTTCTCCTGCTGAAGAAAGAAAAGTAAACATACAAGTCTATCCAACCATCTTTTCAAATCATACCAATATCTATTCTAATCTGAATGGTGGTGAGAAAGTCACTTTTCAAGTGAATGATTTATTGGGAAGACCCGTTCAAAAAGGAAGCTTACCTCCTGCGAAGTCGAGTTTGTTGTTGGGCCAAAATTATCAGAGCGGCTATTACCTGTTGAATTTTGTGGGAGAAGATTGGCGCAAGTGTATCAAATTGGTTAAAAAGTCAGGAATATAAGTTAGGTTATATATCAATCGTTTGTGCTTTCCCCTAAAACGCTTCTGTTTTAGGGGAAAGTTGTTTGTTGTCTCAGGGGTCCCAATTTTTGAAAGTGAACTTTTGGGATATTGCTGGAACCAAAAACCAACCTTCGTGAACGCATTTTTAACTTCAATGCACTATCATTGGAATATTTTTGAGATAGAAGAATCAAAAAACAACAAACAGATATGGATCGGAGAGTTTTTGTAAAACAATTTTCATTAACCGTTCTGGGAACAGCTTTGCTTCCCATGGGCTTATCGGCAAAGAATAAGAATTTGTGGGGAAAGAAGATTACGCCTCAAATCTTATTTGATGAAGGAAAACTGGATGTGATATTGCCGGAAGAGGCATTTAATCCCATGGGAAATTGGGAACAAAGCTGGAGAATTTGGATGCCTTTTAGAGGAAAGCCAGGTGAAGCTTCCGGGTATTTATATGTGACAAGAAATGTTGCAGATCATTCGGGAAAGGTAGAATATGGCGTTGAGCAGGCAATTTCTGAGAACAAGCAATGGATGCATCTTACCAAGGTTGCCATCAGGGCCAGGAACAATCAATATGGAACTCCTTTGAACTGGGAGGCTGCCACTGAATACATTAAAGCTCCTGGAAAAGGCTTTAAGGAAGAAGTTGGTGCCTACCAAAGCTCCGATCTGACAAATGAAAAAGAGGACATCTGTTTGAACTTTACCTTGCTTGATACGGTTCAGAGAATGAAAATGGAAGGGGTAAAGGAACTGAACTTTACGCTTTTCGATGAACTGGATAAGGAGAAGAAAAATCACAGCATCAGATACAAGGAAGATACAACAATTCAAATTGGCGGAAAAACCGTTGAGGTTCATTCTTATGAGCAAATTGGTGAGGGAATGCTTCCCTGGATGTATTATGTGGATGCCAATGGGCGATTGCTTCTTGCCATAAATGGGATGCGTGTTCTTATTGCCGATGTGGAATGTAAAAGCAAATATCAGGCTTCTTACCCTGAAATTGGCGAAATCTCCATTGAGAAAAGAGCTGCACTCTCAGGAAGAAGAGGAGAGATAAGAAAGGATAAGCGTCCGAATATTCTGTTTTTAAGTACCGATCAGCAAACTTGGAATACCCTGTCGGCATTAGGAAACAAACGCTTGAATACTCCTAACCTGGATCGATTGGCAGGCAAAGGAGTCACATTTAGTCAATGTTATAGCCCAAATCCGATTTGTTCTCCTACACGAGCAAGCTGGATTACGGGATTGGCAAGCAGTGAACATGGGGTAATTAAGAACGGGAAATCGATTATTTCAGGATTAAAAACTGTGGGACATTCACTTCGTGATGCAGGATATGAAACCGTGTTTGCAGGCAAGTTACATGTTGGTATTCCTGATTCCTATGGTGAGAAAATACCCGGTTTCGATAAGGTATTGTGTATGGGAATTGGAGGGAAAGGAACCCTGGGCGATCAGGCGGTTTCCAGTGTGGCTGTTGGCTATTTGCAAAACAGGGACCGATTCAAGCCGTTTTATCTTACGGTAAACTTCTTACAGCCTCACGACATCTGTAATTGGATTAAAAGACACAACAAAAATCGCAAGGACAGGCATTTGGATTCGGTACTGAATGAATTGCCTCCTTTGCCTGATAATTTCAATGCACTCTTGGAGGAACCTCAAAAAATGATTGTTCCCAGAAAGACGGATTGGACCGAGACTGACTGGCGCTACTACCTGTGGGCATACTACAGGATGGTTGAGGAAGTGGATGCTGAGATTGGTCGTGTACTGCAAGCTTTGGAGGAAACTGGAGAAGCTGATAATACGCTTGTGTTATTTAATTCCGATCATGGAGAAGGAAGTGCAAGTCACCAGTCGGTAACCAAAAACTATTTGTACGATGAGGCTTGCCGAGTGCCGATGATCGTTTCTTATCCGAAAGAGTTAAGAGCTGGAGTTATCGATCATGAGAATTTACTCTCTTGTTTGGATATCGTACCTACTGTATGTGATTTTGCAGGAGCCAAAGTGCCTGAAAACTGCAGTGGAATAAGTATGCGAAAACTGGCTGCTGGCAAGAAGAGAAAGCTTCGCGATTTTGTAGTGTCTGAGGTGAATAATGATAAGGGGCGAATGGTAAGAAGCGAGGATTTTAAATTGATCGTTTATCGAAATGATACGAACTATCTGTTTTTCGATATGAAGAATGATCCCGGGGAGACCATCAATCTGGCTGGAGACTCCAAATACAATCAGCAAGTAAAAGAGCATTTTACCATGCTTGAACAATGGGAGTCGAAACTAAGGAAAGCTCCATTTTGTAAGCCTTTTAACACGCAAATCAGTTAATATGAAGAACTTCTTTAACTCAATAATGAAACCAGCATCCGTTTTGGCATTGGCATCTTTGCTGGCGGTATCCTGTCAAAGCAAAAAAGTACAGGAAATTCATCAGCAACACCCCAATGTCCTTTTTATTGCCATTGATGATTTAAAACCCATGTTGGGTTGTTATGGCGATAGTTTGATACAAACGCCAAACATTGATCACTTGGCACAAACAGGAGTAGTTTTTACAAATACTCACTGTCAGCAGGCGGTGTGTGGCCCTTCCCGTGCCAGTTTGCTAACGGGAATGCGACCTGATTTTACGAAAATATACGACCTGAAGACATTCATACGAGATAAAAATCCTGATATTACCACGCTTCCGCAGCATTTCAAAAACAATGGATACAGCACCGCAGCAGTGGGGAAGGTTTTCGATGTTCGCTCGGTAGATCAGTATCATGATTCCCTTTCGTGGAGTGAGCCTTACGAGCTTTTGGAAGGTTCCAACCCAATTGGAGAAGGATGGATCTATTCCAAAAAACGAATTAGTACCGAAGCTCCAGATGTTGCCGACAGCATTACTGTTGATGGAAAGATTTTGATGAGGGGAAATGAGTTGATGCAGCAATTGTCCGGGCAGTCAAAACCTTTCTTTTTGGCTGTAGGCTTTCATAAGCCACACTTGCCCTTTGTGGCTCCCAAAAAATACTGGGATCTCTATGATCGAAATGATTTTAAGGTGCATCCTTTCCAGGAGAAACCAGAAAATGCACCAGACTTTGCCTATCAGCCAGGTTGGGAAATCAGAAGTTTGTATGAAGATGTTCCCAAAAAAGGGAAGATTACAGACAGCAAACAACTGGAGTTGATTCATGGGTATCATGCCTGTGTTTCTTTTATAGACCAGCAAGTAGGCCTGTTGTTGAAACAGTTGGACGATTTGGAATTGAGAGAGAATACCATTGTGGTATTGTGGGGCGATCATGGATGGCATTTGGGCGACCATGACATGTGGTGCAAACACACCAATTACGAGCAGTCTACACGCTCTCCGCTCATCGTTTCCTATGGTTCCAAATATAAAGGGAGCAATGCTTCACCTACCGAATTTGTTGATATTTTTCCTACCCTTTGTGAGTTAAGCGGTGTGAATATTCCAGCTAAACTTGATGGAACAAGTCTGCTTTCCATCATGAGTAGAGAAAAGGAAAAGGTGAAAGATGTTGCGGTGAGTCAGTTTCACAGAAATGGGAATCTTATGGGATATGCTTTTAGAAATGAACGTTACCGTTATGTGGTGTGGTTCAAAAGCAAATTCAAACAAGAGGAGATTGGTGCTTTTGGCGAGGGTATGATAGTTGCCAAAGAGCTTTACGACTATAAAATGGATCCTTTGGAAACCTGCAACCTGATTGATGACAGTGCTTACACTTCGGCCAGAAAAGAGATGGAGCAATTGAGCAAAGACTATTTTCAAAAGAGTGTGAAACTTGTTCAGAATTGAAGCAGGACAGAATTCTAAATACAATAACGCAGATATTGCAATGAGCAATGTCTGCGTTTTTCATTTTTGAGACTTGTGGGTATGTTCCAATAATTTTTAATATCGATTAAACTTTCGGCTTTGTATGATTTGTAGTGGGTAAATACTATAAGTGCCTAGAGTACTTGGAATACTTGCAGTACTTAAAATGAAAATGTTAGAGATAAAAAGATCGTGAGGTGATCTACAATAAACTGCTCAATTTGAGCGGGCTTTGCGGGCATTGGAAGGTCAAGCTGATTAGACGCAGAAAACATTTAGAGAGACGGGGAAGCTTCGAAGAATTGAGAAGATCACCCCGCCGAACTTAATGTTTTCAAGTATAAGTAGCTTGAGCTTACCCGCCCTAGATCTTTTGCTTCTTTTCCAGCAATGGGAAAAGAAGAGCCATGCGGCTTGAGCAAAAAATAAATCGTTGAGTAATCTATGCTATATGATGGAATAATTAATCCAACAGTAAGCAATTTGTAAGGATGATAAAGAACTCTTAAAATGAATTACCCATTGTATTCCATATAGCACCAAATTTTTGGAAGAATGCCCATAAAAATTGAGTGCCAAATTTTCGCTTTGGCTCAAATTATGGGAATTTGAAACTCAAAATATCACTTAACAAGTGTTGTTTCCTTCCCGAAAAATCGCTTGAAAAACTACTGTTTTTGGTTCATCTATTTTCTTTTAGAGTATTCAAATACATTAGTTGGAAAAGCTAAAAAAGAGCCTTTGTATTTCTGTAGTAGGCTGGCAATTAGTTTTTTCAAGTAAGCTTCTTTTTTGCGGTCAATCCCGATAGATCGTAAAACCTACCTTTCCGATTCATGAGTGAACCATCTTTCGTCCCCCTCAATCTATTTTTGCTACTGTTCCTTAAGGTTAAAAACGAGGTCTTCTACAGTGTGCCATCGTTTGTGCCGATAAGGAACAAGGGATAACGAAACTCAAAGATAATTGATAAATTTTTCAATTGGCAGAGGTTTTTTCAAGCAAATAGAAATTGAGAGTAAGCAGGCTGGTTGAAGGAAAAAATAACAAATACATGAACGAAACTATAAAAACAAGAAGAAGCACAGGTCTTTTATCAAGATCAGCTAAGAGCTTAAGTTTAGCGATGTTGCCATTCTGTTTATTGGCAGGAGAAAATCAGGCGCAGGCTTCTGCATCTGTAAGTAAAAACGGTGATTCGGCAGGGAAGCATATCGCTTCGCAGCAGGAAAAACCAAATATCATCTTTTTTATTGCGGATGATATGGAACGTTTTCAATTTAATTGTTTGCCAGAAGGGAAGGGGAAAAACCTAACACCCAATATAGATCGTTTGGCGAAGGAGGGAACTGTGATGTTCGGACAGCATGTGAGTTCAGCTGTTTGCACGCCAAGTCGTTTTTCTTGTTTGACTGGTCAGTATGCAAGTCGCGCTCAAAACGAAGGGTTTTTGAAGGATACCAAGAGAATGGATGGGGAAACTGTGGTGCAATGGAATTCTTTTATGACACCAAAATCGAATTCAATTGCCAAGCTTTTGAAAAAGCAGGGATATACCACAGGTTTTTTCGGAAAAGATCATGTAATTGAGGCAGAAGGTTGGAGAAAACTTCCTTTGGATACGGATCCTACTTCGCCGGATGCTGTGAAAGTACTGAAACGCAATGCCAATCTGATTTCCGATGCCATGAACAAGTGTGGTTTTGATTATGCTGGTGCAAATTATTACGATAATCCAAGCTACCTGGGACCTGAAAAGTTGAGATATCACAATCTGGACTGGATTACTGAGAAGAGTCTGGATTTTATGGATAAAGCAGAGGATCAGCCTTTCTTCCTTTACTATGCTACAACGGTTCCTCACGGACCAACAAATGCAGAGCAGGCCTGGGATGCGGATCGCAGAATCACCTCAGAAGGAATTTTGGATAAAGCACCTAATGTTCAACCAGCCAAAGAGACAATTGGTCAGCGTTTAATTGATGCAGGATTGGCAACGCCGGGAAATATTCCTGAAAACAAAGCCAATGTATTGTGGATTGACGATGCTCTTGGTGCTTTAATGCAAAGGCTGGAAGATGAAGGAAAGTTAGACAATACCATCATTTTCTTCTTTAGCGATCACGGTCAGTATGCCAAAGGATCGGTTTACGAAGGCGGTGTAAGTAGCCCGTCAATTGTATGGAAAAAGGGAGGATTCAAGTGCGGTAATAGAAACGAGGCCTTGGTTTCAAACATCGACTTTGCACCAACCATCTACGATATGGCCGGTGGAAAAGTTGAAAAGGTGAAAGCCTTTGATGGAAAAAGTTTCTTGCCAATTCTGGATGGAAAGAAGGAAAAGATTCACGAGTCGCTTTATTTCGAAATGGGATTCTCTCGCGGGGTGTTGATGGACAATCACAAATACATTGCTTTGCGCTACCCTGAGTATGCTATGAACTGGAGCATGAAAGAGCGTCAGCAGAAGTTGGATGACTGGAACAATTTCCGTATCGCAAACAAATTGAAATACCATTTCGATGATGCAAGTCTTCCTTTTTCACACTTGATGTTGATACCTGGAGGTGGTGATGCTGAATACCCTTCAACAAAACGCTATAAGCACTATTACGATGCCGATCAGCTTTACGATTTAAATAAAGACCCTAAGGAACAAGATAACCTGTATGAAAACGAGGCTTACAGCGCCAAGTTAAAGGGATTGAAGAAAGAGTTGAAAAAGTATTTGAATGACTTACCGGGTATTTTCGGTGAATTTAAGAAGTAGAAATTAGTTGGTTAGAAAAGAGTAGGAACTATTTGTTACGTCCTGCTCTTTGTCCCGAAAATGATCAATCGGCAACAGAAACATTAATGACTAAGAAAATGAAGTACGGATTTTTTGATGATGAAAGAAGAGAGTATGTAATTACTCAGCCCAATACCCCATTTCCATGGATCAATTATTTAGGTAACGAGGATTTTTTCTCCTTGGTTTCAAATACAGCAGGAGGTTACAGTTTTTATAAGGATGCCAAGTTTCGTCGCTTGAACAGGTATCGTTACAACAATGTGCCAATGGATAACGGTGGACGTTATTTCTATATCAAGGACAATGACACAATTTGGTCGCCAGGGTGGAAACCTGTAAAGACAGAATTGGACAAGTATGAGTGTCGTCATGGTTTGAGTTATACTAAGATTACAGGTGAAAAAAATGGACTGGAGTCAGAAGTTACTCTTTTCATTCCACTTGGGAATTGGTGCGAAATTCAGAAAATGAAATTGACCAACAAGAGTGAAGAAGTTAAAAAGTTTAAGCTTTTCTCTTACAATGAGTGGTGTTTGTGGAATGCCGAGGATGATCAAAACAATCTTCAGCGTAACCTTTCTACCGGAGAAGTTGAGATTGATGGCTCTACATTGTACCACAAAACAGAATACAAGGAACGTAGAAATCACTTTGCGTTTTATCATGTAAATGCCGATATCGATGGTTATGATACCGACCGCGAATCATTCATGGGATTGTATAATGAAGCTTCAGGACCACAGGCTGTTTTAGATGGAGCTCCTCGCAATTCAGAAGCCCACGGATGGTCTCCAATTGCATCTCATTATTTCGAGATTGAGTTGCAGCCAGGAGAAAGTAAAGATTTGATTTTTGTTTTGGGATACGTTGAAAATGCAGAAGACGACAAGTGGGAGAGCAAAGGCGTTATCAATAAAACAAAAGCAAAGGCACAGATTGCCAAATTTGATACAGTTGAAAAGGTAGATGCTGCCCTGGCAGAACTGGCTGCTTACTGGGAAAACCTATTGAGTATTATTACGCTGGATCACGAGGATGATAAGTTGAACCGAATGGTAAACATCTGGAACCAGTACCAGTGTATGGTTACCTTTAACATGTCTCGTTCTGCATCTTTCTTCGAGGTAGGTATCGGACGTGGTATGGGATTCCGTGATTCAAACCAGGATTTAATCGGATTTGTACACCAGGTTCCTGAACGTGCCCGTGAGAGAATCATCGATATTGCTTCTACTCAGTTTCCTGATGGAGGATGTTACCACCAGTATCAGCCACTTACCAAAAGAGGTAACGATGCCATTGGTGGAGGATTTAACGATGATCCAATGTGGTTGATTTTAGGAACTGTTAGCTATATCAAGGAAAGTGGTGATTTCTCAATTCTTGATGAAATGGTACCATTTGATAATGATGAAAGCCTGGCTCAGCCATTGTTTAATCACCTAACGGTTTCTTTCGATCATGTGATTAACAACTTAGGACCAAATGGGCTGCCATTGATCGGAAGAGCTGACTGGAACGACTGTTTGAACTTAAACTGTTTCTCAACCAATCCGAATGAATCTTTCCAAACAACTGAGAACAACACCGAAGGTTCGAAAGCAGAATCATTGATGATTGCAGGTTTGTTTGTTGTTTATGGAAACGATTATATCGATTTGTGTAAGCAACTGGGCAAAACAGAAGAAGCCGGGCGTGCACAGAAAGCTGTGGATGCAATGAAAGAAGCTGTTAAAGCCAAAGGTTGGGATGGAGAATGGTTCCTTCGCGCCTACGATTTTCATGGAAACAAAGTAGGATCTGACGAAAATGAAGAAGGAAAGATCTTTATTGAATCTCAGGGATGGTGCTCCATGGCTGAAATCGGAATCGAAGAAGGCATGGTAGAGAAATCATTAAATAGTGTAAAGGAAAGATTGAATACACCTTACGGTATTGTATTGAATAATCCTGCTTTCAGCAAGTATATGATTGAATATGGCGAAATCTCAACTTATCCTGCCGGATACAAGGAGAATGCCGGAATTTTCTGTCACAACAACCCATGGATTATTATCGGGGAAACCAAAATTGGTCGCGGTAAGGAAGCATGGAATTACTTCAAGCAAATCTGTCCTTCTTATTTAGAGGAAGTTCAGGAACTTCATAAGGTAGAGCCTTATGTGTATTGCCAGATGATTGCAGGTAAGGATGCTTACAAACCAGGTGAAGGTAAAAACAGCTGGTTGTCAGGTACAGCCGCATGGAATTTCTATGCAGTTGTTCAATATATCCTGGGAATACAGCCAGACTATAATGGAATAAAAATAGATCCTTGTATTCCTGAAGAATGGAAAACCTATACTGTAAACCGTAAGTTCAGAGGTGCAAATTATCAGATTGAAGTGGTAAATCCTGAGGGTGTTTCCAAAGGAGTTAAAGAGCTTTGGTTGAATGATCAGAAATTGGATGCCAATATCGTTCCTGTAATGGATAAAGGAACCTGTAATAAGGTGAAAGTTGTTATGGGATAAAAGCAAGAACAAAATCAATGCTTAGTAATAATTAACTATACAGTGGATAGCCCGGCTTGCGACAGACAATTAATCTGCCTCAGGTTCGGGCTATTGAAATACAATATAGACAAGACTTTTTAACCAAACGAAATTCGATGAATAACGAAAAGATACATATCAAAGAAAAGATTGGATACGGTTTAGGGGATACGGCCTCAAACCTGTTCTTTCAATCCTTCATGCTGTTTCTTCTGTATTTTTATACAGATGTATTCGGTATTCCTGCTGCGGCAGCAGGAACCATGTTTCTGGTAACCAGAATCTGGGATTCGGTAAACGATCCTTTAATGGGAATTTTATCAGACAGAACCAACACCAAGTGGGGAAAGTTTCGACCATATATTCTGTGGTTGGCCATTCCATTTGGAATTATCGGAGTGCTAACATTTACGACTCCTGATTGGTCTGTAGCCAGTAAAATTGTATATGCATACATTACCTATACACTAATGATGATGGTGTATACAGCTATCAATATTCCTTACTCTGCCTTGATGGGAGTGGTTTCATCCAACCCTATTCAGCGTACAAGCTTTTCTCAGTACCGATTTATTTTTGCTTTTGCCGGGGCTTTTATTGTGCAGGGGATTACTCTTCCTTTGGTTCAACAATTTGGAGGAAACGATGATTCCGTTGTAATCGCAGAGCAGGTTCAGAATGAAATTGTGATCACTGAAAAAGGAACCGGAACATCTAAAATTGAATTGGAAGCTACCCTACCTGGCGAAGAACCGGTTGAAGGAAAAATATCACTTTGTGTACTTACTCCTGAAATGTTTGCTGAGGCAGATACTACAAGTGGACTACTGACTTTGCAGAAGGGATTTGAAAAGAGAAGCGTATCCGTGACCGATTATATGGAAGGCGTGGATTTGAGCAAGGCTCAACTGAAAGTAAGTGTTGTGAATGAACGCAAAGGTTTTATGTGGGCCATGGTGGTTATGGCTACCCTGGCGGTGATCATGTTCCTGATTACTTTTGCGACTACCAAAGAGAGAGTTCAGCCTGCGAAAGAGCAAAAAACATCACTTAAAGATGACATCAAAGATTTGGCAGCCAACAAGCCATGGTGGATTTTGTTTGTGCTGGGAATCTTTACCTTATCCTACGTTTCCGTTCGAAATGGTGCCATCATGTATTACTTTAAATACTATGTGGGGAATGATGCCCTGGCCTCAGGCTTTATGATTGCAGGTACCATTGCAACCATTGCATCTATCACCTTAACGGAGTGGTTGTCGAAAACCTTCGGGAAAAAGAGAGCCTACATCTATAGCATGATCCTTACCAGTGTCTTAACCGTTGCCTTCTATTTTGTTGGCAAGGACGATATTGTAGCAATGTTTGTATTACAGGTATTGATCAGTTTCGTATTTGGGCCAACCGCACCTTTGGTGTTTGCCATGTATACCGATGCGGCAGACTATTCAGAGTGGAAAACCGGGCGAAGAGCTACAGGACTGGTAATGTCGGCATCAACCATGGCACAAAAGTTTGGATGGACCATTGGAGGAGCATTGGCAGGATGGTTATTGGCTGCATTTGGTTTCAAGGCCAATGTAGAGCAAGCCGAAGGAGCTTTAACAGGAATTCAATTGATGATGAGTTTGATTCCTGCTGCGGGAAGTGTGCTGGCAGCCATCTTTATGCTGTTCTACAAGCTGGATGAGAAATTTTTGGGCGAAGTAGAACAGGAGTTGAAGTTAAGAAGAGTAAAGGCCTAATTTTTAATTGTAAATTGAATAGGGGCTGCAAGGCGTAGAGGTTTTGTTATTTGGTAGAGTACATTTTGTAGTGGTGTACTCGATTTGGCAGCCCCTCATTCATTTGAATTAGTTCGAACTTGAAAAGTTGAATTGCATGAATAAGAGAGTAATTATATCGATAGGAATTTTCCTGCTGGCAGCTTTGTCTGTCATGAGTCAGACAATTGAACCTTTACAATCTGTTAAGACAAAGCAGAAGTTGCTTGCTTTCACATTTGATGATGGACCCAATCCGCAGACTACTGCTGAAATCATGAACTTGTTTGAGAAAGCAGAAGGAAAAGCCACTTTCTTTACCATTGGGAAAAACCTGTCGAAGCATACGGCCTTAGCCAAAGAGGTATTGCAAAGAGGGCACGAAATAGGCAACCATAGCATGACGCACAAGCGTCCGTTGGAAACTACCACGGAAGATGAATCGATGCTGGAGATAAAAGGCTTTCAGGAGATGATACAAAAAGAATTGGGATACTCACCAAGCTTGTATCGTGCCCCTTTTCTAAAGTATGATATGCTGAATAGTGATAGTTTGGAATCTCTTGGCTTGAAAGCGGTGAATGCTTCCGTTTATGCCAGGGATGCAAAGAAAGATGTACCGGTTGAGGGAATCGTAAAACGAATCATGGAAGGAGTTCATTCAGGGGCGATTGTTCTTTGCCATGAGAGACAACATACCATCAAAGCATTGAAACAAGTACTTCCTCAGTTAAAATCAGAGGGATATCAGTTTGTCACCGTATCGCAATTGCTGTCTTCGGGTGAAGAAAATTCCATAGCAGCCAATCATCCGCTGATTGAGATTAAAGGAAGTAAATATCATTACATCAAGAATGGAGTGATGGTATTTCCTCGTCATTCAGCCAGCTTATTGGCAATGTCGAAAACCAAAAGCAAGTTTAGTCCTGTAAAAGCACAAACAAACACGGGTGTTATTGTGTCCTTTAAAACGGCCAGTCCCAAAGTAAAAATCAACTTTAAAGTATTGGAAGGAGACAATCGAGGACCTGTTTTCGGAATCTACCAAAATAAGGAGTTTGTAAAAGTCGCCAAGTTTGGAAAAAAGGATGGACCCTTATTGTCATTTGATATAGAATCTGCGCATAAAGCTAAAGAAGTTAGCTATGAAATCAGTCTTCCGAACTGGTCCAATGTAGGTCTTGTAAATATTGAACTGGAAGAAGGACATCACTTGGAAGAAATCAAATCGGAAGAGAAACCTGTTTATGTGGCTTACGGAAATTCCATTACCCATGGTACCGGTCAGCAGGCAAGTCATCAAAGCTATCCTTTTATACTGTCCCGTGAAATGAACTGGGATTTGTATAACCTGGCAGTAGGAGGAGGGAAAACTTCTGTGCCTATGGCTGAAATGATCAGGGATGACTTTTCCCATATCGATTACATGACCATCCTGATTGGATACAATGATTATAATGGAGAGGGAATATCAGCGAAAGCGTACAGCAAAAGATTGGAGAATTTCCTGAAAACCCTACGAGAAAAGCACAGCCTTACCAAATTGTTCTGTATAACACCAACCCACACAAAAACTTTGCGCAGTAAAAAGAGTGGGGAGAGTATAGGTGAATTTAGAAAGAGTATGACTCAGGTGGTGAAAGAGTTTCAACAGAATGGCGATCAGAATATTTTCCTAATCAGGGGAGAAGAGATTTCCAAACTCGAAGACCTGAAAGATGCCGTTCACTTTAATGTGGAAGGTGCCAAAAGCTTTGGCGAGAAACTATCAATAGAATTAAAGAAGAGACTAGCTACTAATAACTAGAGATTGAAGAAAATGAAGTACGGATATTTTGACGATAAGAATAAAGAATATGTAGTGGAACGACCGGATACTCCGGCATCATGGACCAACTACCTTGGAGATACAAACTACGGAGCGATTATAACCAATAATGCCGGAGGATACAGCTTTTACAAATCAGCAGCTCAGGGGCGCTTTACCCGATTGCGTTTCAACTCAGTTCCTATGGATCAGGCAGGGCGTTACCTGTATTTTCACGACAAGGATTCCAAAGATTTTTGGTCAGCTTCATGGCAGCCAGTTGGAAAGTCGCTGGAGCAATTTAAAACCGAGTGCCGACACGGAACTGCTTACACAAAAATTAGTTCGGAATACAAAGATATCGCTTCGGAAGTAAGTTACTTTGTTCCCAGGGGAAAGGCTTACGAAGCATGGATGGTGAAGCTTACCAATAAGGGCAAGGAGACAAGAAACTTAAGAGCTTTTCCGTTTGTAGAGTATGCCTGTAACTGGAATGCAGGGGATGATTTGGGCAACCTTCAGTACACGCAGTACATCGCAAACATGTCGGTTGTTGATGGCATTATCGATCATGGATCGAATATCAACATGCCTGAAATGCCTGAGGATTTTCAGCAGAAGGATCAGCAGCGCCATACTTTCTTTGCCATGGTAGGTGCAGAGGTTTCAGGTTATGATACCGATAGGGATGTATTTATAGGCAGATACAATGGCTATGGTAATCCTGAGGTTGTTCAAAAAGGGGAATGCGCAGGCTCACTGGCCGAAGGAGGAAATCCTTGTGGGGTTTTACAAACAGACATTTGTTTGCAGCCAGGAGAATCTGTTGAGTTCGCCATTGTCATGGGAATTGGTAGTGCACAAAAAGAAGGTGCTGAGGTAAAAGAGAAATATGCAGACCTATCGATTCTGAAAAATGAATTGGAAGAGTTAAAGAACTACTGGCACAGCCGTTTGGAAGTAATGCAAGTTGAAACTCCTGATGCTGATGTTAACAGCATGCTGAACGTTTGGAGTCCATACAATTGTCAGATTACCTATGCATGGTCAAGAGCTGCCAGTTTAGTATATGCTGGAGTTCGTGATGGTTTAGGTTATCGTGATTCAGTGCAGGATATGTTGGGCGTGATGCATTCGGTTCCCGAAGAGGCAGGAGAACGTCTGGAGCTATTGATCACAGGTCAGGCTTCAACCGGAGGAGCGATGCCAGTAGTGAAGCCATTCGCACACAAACCAGGACAGGAGAAAGAACCTGAGGCAAATGAATACCGTTCAGACGATTGTTTGTGGTTGTTCAATGCCATTCCTGAATATGTAAATGAAACCGGGAATTTTGATTTCTACCTAAAAGAACTACCCTATGCCGATAAGGGGAAAGATTCTGTACTTGGACATTTAAGAAGAGCCATTGAGTTTAACCTGGAGCGTTCAGGAGCCCATGGTATTCCTTGTGGATTGGCTGCCGACTGGAATGACTGTCTGGTTTTAGGCTATAAGGGTGAATCAGTTTTTGTAGCCTTCCAGTTACGATATGGTTTGGCAAAATACATGGAGATTGCTGGTAAGCTTGGCTTGGAAAGTGAAGTGGAATGGGCAGAACAGGAGTTAAGAATTTTGGATAAGAGCCTGGAAGAGAATTGCTGGGATGAGGACAGATATGTTCGTGCCTTTAGCGATAAAGGATTCCGTTTTGGAGCCAAAGAGAATGAAGAAGGTAATATTTTCATGAATCCACAGGTTTGGGCTGTGATTAGTGGTCATGCCAATAGGGAAAAAGCCGAAAAGGCAATGAATGTTGTTCACGACGATTTGTATACCGATTATGGTATCATGTTGTGTGCTCCACCATTCGAAAAATCAGATTTTGATATCGTTCGTGCCGTATTGTTCAACCCTGGAATGAAAGAGAATGCTGGGATTTTCAACCATACGCAAGGTTGGGGAGTGATGGCTGAAAGTATGCTGGGAAATGGAAACAGAGCATACAAGTATTACAAGAGCTACTTGCCAGCTGCCTATAACGACAAGGCAGAAATCAGAGAGATAGAGCCTTATGTATATGCACAATCAACACATAGTGTTTACAGCAAGCGATTTGGTTCTTCTCGTTTGCCATGGTTGAGTGGAACAGCTACCTGGGCCTATTATGCAGCAACGCGTTACCTTTTGGGAATTCGTCCTGAAATTGATGGATTGACAGTAGATCCTTGTATTCCGGATTCATGGGAAGGCTTTAAAGTGCTTAGAAATTTCAGAGGTGCGGTTTATAACATCTCTGTTTCAAACCCTAATCGTGTGATGAAAGGGATTGCCTGCCTAAAAATAAACGGTGAAATTATTGAAGGAAACAAGCTACCTGTTGGCGAAGAAGGCAAAGAATATCAGGTGGAAGTAATTATGGGATAATCTTACAAATAAATAAGTATGAGACAAAAAATTCTTATTCTAATAGCTGCTCTGTTTGTATGCGGAGAAGCCCTGGCAAAAGCTCCGGTTAGGAAACACGGAAAATTAAAAGTGGTTGGTCGTCAGTTGTGCGATGAAAATGGTAGTGTTGTTCAAATCAAGGGGATGAGTTCCCATGGTTTGTATTGGTTTGCACACTGTATGAACAGAAGTTCTATGGAAGTTTTGGCCAAAAACTGGAAGGTTGATGCAGTGCGATTCGCTTTGTATCCAAAGAACTATAAAGACAATCCGGCCTATTATACCAGGCAAGTTGATGAGTTGGTTGAAATAGCGGAAGAATTGGGGCTGTATTGTATTATCGACTGGCATGCTATGGATTCAGGAAATCCGAATAAAGTGCTGGATGATGCGAAAGTGTTCTGGGAGCACATGTCGAAAACCCATGCAGGCAAGGAGCATGTGATTTATGAGATTTGTAACGAACCCAATAAAACAACCTGGGAAGAGGTGAAGAAATATGCAAATGTGATTATTCCATTGATTCGTAAAAACGATAAGGAAACCGTTATTCTGGTAGGAACACCTGATTGGAGTTCAAATCTTGCAGCGGCGGCTAAGGATCCTTTGAATTTTGAGAATATCATGTATACTTTCCATTTTTATGCCAAGAGTCACAAAAACAGGAAGGCATTTATCGAGGCCATTCAACAAATTCCGGTATTCGTTTCGGAATGGGGTACCAGTAGCTACAATGGAGATGATGGAAATGATTACGAGAGTGCCAAAATCTGGTTGGATATTCTGGCAGGAAACAATCCGGAGCAGCTTAAAATTAGTTGGATGAACTGGAATTTGAGTGACAAACCAGAAGCTTCATCGGTATTTAAACCAGGAAGCGGTGTACGTCAGGAATGGGATCAGTTGACTGAGACCGGGGAGTGGATTAAAAAGCAGTTTGGGAGATAGCAGCTATCAGCTATCAGCAGTCAGCGTTCAGTCTTTAGTTGTTTACTAAAAATCATTTACTAAAATTTCGAAGAATCGGATTGAGTTTTATGACTGAGATTTTTCTTTTAGCTGATAGCTTGTAGCTGACCGCTGATCGCTATAAAAACACCATTTTAGAGATTAAATTAGACTTAGATCGAATACACTATAACTAAGACCATGAAGAAGCATATCATAAAAAAAGGAATAGGTCTGGCAATGGTAGTAATGCCATTACTAGGGCAAGCACAGGAAAAGAAAAATGTTCTTTTCATTGCTGTGGATGATTTGAAACCTGTTTTGGGATGCTATGGTGCGGAGCAAATGAAGACTCCCAATATAGATCAACTGGCAAAGCAAGGGGTTGTTTTTATGAATAATCATTGTCAGCAGGCAGTATGTGCTCCATCCAGAGCTAGTTTGCTAACAGGAGTTCGTCCCGATAGTACCAGGGTGTGGGATTTGAAAACGAAGATCAGAGATAAGAATCCTGATATTTTGACTTTGCCACAGTATTTTAAAAATCAGGGATACACAACTACAGGAGTGGGTAAGATTTACGATCGCCGCAGTGTAGATGCAAAACACGACAAGCTTTCCTGGAGTGAGGAATTTGCCTTTAGTGGTGATGAAAAATACAAGAATACAGAACTTGGGGAAGAAGTTCTGGGTCATTATCAGTCTGCAGAAACAAAGGATAAAGTAGCTTTCTATACTGCAGAAGGGAAAAAGAAGAATAAAAAAAGAGGTGCTTTAAACAAGTATGTGATGAAGCACATTAAACCTTCAACCGAATGTGTGGATGTTCCTGATAACGCTTACACTGATGGTGTACTTGCTTTATCAGCAGTTGAAAGGTTGGAGAGGTTATCGAAAGAGGAACAGCCTTTCTTTTTAGCGGTTGGTTTTAAGAAACCGCACTTGCCATTTGTGGCTCCTAAAAAGTATTGGGATTTGTACGACAGAAATGAGCTTCCTTTGGCAGCTTATCAGAAGTTTTCTAAAAACGGGCCAAAAATCGCTTATCACAAATCAGGAGAAATTCAGTCGTATAGCGATATTCCTAAATTGAAGTCTTTCTCAGATATTGGACCAGATCTACTTCCTGAAGAGAAACAAAGGGAATTGATTCATGGCTACTATGCATCGGTTTCCTATATGGATGCACAGGTGGGAAAAGTGTTGCAAGCCTTGGATTCACTTGGCTTACGAGAGAGTACCATAATTGTATTGTGGGGCGATCATGGTTGGCATTTGGGGGATCATGGCCTGTGGTGCAAGCATTCCAACTTTGAACAGGCAACACGTTCTCCTTTGATTTTTTCAGCACCTGAGGCACAGAAAGGAACAAAAGTGAATGCTCCATCGGAGTTTGTAGATATTTTTCCAACACTTTGTGAGCTTTCAGGTATCGAAGAGCCGGAACATTTAGCTGGAACCAGCCTTGTGCCTTTACTTAGAGGAGAGAAGAAATCTGTAAAGGAATACTCGGTAAGTCAGTTCCGAAGAGGAAAAGCAATGGGCTATGCATTCCGTACCGAGAGATATCGTTACGTGCTTTGGATGGGAGAAAACTTTAGAACGACACAAGCTTTCAATAAAGATTTGATCGTAGGGGAAGAACTTTACGATTATCAAAAAGATGAATTGGAAACCCGTAACCTGCTTGGGAATAAAGAATACAAAAAAGTGTATGAGCAAATGAAAGCTACCAGTGTTGATTTTTTCCAGGCTCAATTCAAAAGATAGTTTAACCAGACAAGAAATACGATAAGACATGAATCGAAAATTGATGTACTGCCTGTCTCTGTCTCTTTTTTTTCTATGTGCCTGTGGAAGCTCTTCCATTGTTGAGGAGGTAACAGAGACGATTGACGAGAATGTAGATGATGGAAATACCGACGACGATAATGATGAATCATCGGAAGAGGACCGGATTGAAGGAGTGCTTTATCCGGATGAATTGGTACAAATGATGGGAAAGGGCTTCGATGTTGCCTGGTCCGAATTCAACAAATACATTGAAAATCATGATGAGCTAAAAGTAATTGATATTGCCGGGGCAGGTTTTACAATGGTGAGAATTCGTGTGAATAAACCAGCTACGGATGAGCTGTTTTCGCATTTGGATGAACAGATTGATCAGTGTTTGAAGCATGGCTTGATTCCTGTATTGGCTTTCCATGGACATGATGCTGAAGATGGAGAGGACATGGAACAGGCAAAGCAAGTTACAGTTGATTGGTGGCGTACTGTTGCGGAGCGATACAAGGACTATTCCGATTTGCTTGTGTTCAACCTCTTTGTTGAACTGAATGGCAATTTGAAAAAAGACCATCAGCTTTTGAATGAGTTTTATGCTGATATCATTCCGGCAATTCGGGAATCAAATCCTTATCGAATTCTAATTGTTCCACCGGTTGGTTTATCAAAACCTGCCAATTTGCAATACATTCAATTGCCGGATGAAACGGACCCTTTTATTATGATGGAATGGCACTGCTATGCTGCCGGGCCGGCTTTGGAAGGGAACAAGCAATGGACCACAGGAACTCCTGAAGAGCGCCAATTGGTGCTTGATCATTTTGAGGCTGCCAAGGAATACATGAAAGCAACTGGCCGCTCTACCTGGCTGGGAGCCTGGATGGCTGGGAACTACAACAAGGGAAATGAGTACGATATTCCTGCTCAGGTGCAGTTTGCTACCTTTTTTGTTCGTGAATTGGCAAAGATAGAAGTGCCTTGGTGTATCAATACCGATGATAAGTTTTACGACTACCTGAACCTTAGGTGGTATCCGGAAGGAGAATATGGTGGAATTCCGGTACGTGATGTCATATTGGATACAGAAAAAGTTGCTCTCTATTCCGGCGAGGGATACCAGGGTGAAAGCTTGCGTTTAAGTCCTGGCGAGTACGATGAGGATGAATTGCAGGCAATGGACTTTGACAATAACATTTCATCAATTATGGTCCCTTGGGGATTTAAAGTGATTGCATATACCGGGAAAGGATTTGCTGGAACTGCGCATGAATATACAAGGACAACACGCAGTTTTAGCAGTGAATTGGAGAATACAATTTCTTCATTGAAGATTATCGATTTGGAAACATACGATTAATCGAACTCAGATTTTTAGATTGGCTAGTCAGCCCGCTGATTTCTTAATTGGAATGGCGGGCTGTTTTTTTTCGAATTGACAGGTGAGAATAATAGAGAACTTAGTTGCCCCTTGATTCAAATCGTTGTAAATTAATGAGAACAAAAATGAATTAAAAAGAATCAAAGATGACTGAATATGCTAACCCCAATGACCTGGTGTTCTATGTGAAATATCATATCAAGCCGGAATTTACAAATGAGTTTCAGGAACGATTAATGGGTGTTGTTGAAAACATGACTCAGGAAGATAGTTTTGTGAGTGCTTTTGTGCACCAGTATGCCGAAAGTGAAGGGCGTTTTTCCATGTATGAACGATGGACGGATTCTTCGAAGGATGCTTTTATGACCTATCAAATGGAAGGAAAAGATTATCGAAAAGAATATGAGAAGCGACTGCCTTTGATAAGCGAAACTCCCAGAAAGATTCACTTGTTAAAACCATTGGCCTATTGGATTAGTGCAAATGTAAAGCCATCAGAAAATGATTTGATCTTCTATGTGAATTTCCACATTAAGCCGGATAAGCTTGAGGAGTGGAAGCAAGCAGCTTTGCAGGTACTCAATAAAATGGCCGAAGAAGACGCCTTTGTAAGTACTTTTCTCCATCAGGATGCAGAAGATCCTTCCCGATTTACCATTTATGAACGATGGAACGAAGCAAGTATGGAGGATTTTGAAAAGAACCACCTGAATGCAAAAGAATATCGACAGGTATATGAAAACATGCTACCAGATCTGATGCAAAGTATGCGAACTTTTCGAATACTGGAGCCTTTAGGAAGTTGGATAGGGAAATAGCAGTGAATTGAACCATTCATACCGCCTGACTGAACGGAAAATCTACTATTACTATTATTTCTATTGGTAATTTAGTACCAGCTTTATTGGCTGGTGTTGTTCGTATTTTTCACAGCTTGTATTTCGATTTTGAAATATAGTATGTAGTTTTACGCGACAAAGAAACACTTCCCGGTAATAGCCTACACATACATTAAAAAATCATACTCCTTCGCAAGTAAATGCGGGAGGTGATAAAATATGAATACAAAAGAAGACTCTGTACTATACAGAAGTTTCTGACGATAGAATAGTAGATGAAATGATTAAAAAACAACTAAACTCAGTTTTGATTAAGCCTTCGGGACCAGATTGTAATTTAGGCTGTACCTATTGCTTTTATTTGGAAAAGGCGGGTCTTTATCACCAACAGAAGGTTCACCGTATGGATGAGGAAACCCTGGAGATGCTAATCCGCCAGGTTATGGAACAATCAGGACCGGAAGTGTCATTTGGATGGCAGGGAGGAGAACCTACCTTAATGGGACTGGACTTTTTCAGGAAAGTGATTGAACTTCAACAGAAATACGGAAACGGGAAAACTGTTGGGAATGGTTTGCAAACCAACGGCTTATTGTTGAATGAAGAGTGGGCCGAATTCCTAAAAGAGTACAATTGGCTGGTAGGTTTATCATTGGATGGACCACAACACATTCACGATCATTATCGTCTTACTCCAAATGGGAAACCAAGTTGGGAGATTGTGTCGAAAAATGCCAAAATGTTATTGGACAAGGGAGTGGCTACAAATGTACTGAGCTGTTTGACCGATCATTCAGCGGATCATATCGAAGAGATCTACAATTATCACAAGGAAATGGGCTTCGATTTTATGCAGTTCATTCCTATTGTTGAGACAGATAAGGAGAACCCCAGGGCGGCTGCATCTTTTTCGCTTTCGCCTGAAAAGTACGGAGAAGTACTTTGTAAGCTTTGGGATCTTTGGATCAATGATTTCCAAAATGGAATCCCTACTACATCGGTTCGTCATTTCGATTCGCTTTTCCACACCTATGTGGGAATACCAGCACCAGAATGTACACTGCAGAAAGAGTGTGGAGTATATACGGTAATCGAGCACAACGGCGATGTATATGCTTGTGATTTCTTTGTGGAACCTCAGTGGAAATTGGGAAACATCAAGCAAGGGAAAATCATCAACATGCTAAACTCCAAAAAGCAGCATCAGTTTGGTTGCATGAAAGCCAAATTGCCGCGTAAATGTAAGAGCTGTAGTTACCTGAAACACTGTTTTGGAGGTTGTACAAAAGACAGAATCAAAGATCCTATGGACAATGGAATGCCGCGTTTCTGTACTTCATACAAAATGTTCTTTGCTCATGCCCACACCCAACTTCAGGAGATGGGAAGAAACTGGATTGCCCAGCAAATGCAGATGCAGAGAGAAATGGAAGCTCAGCAAAGCGGAGGAACCTACAATGCTTTCAATGACTTTGTGAAAAAATCTTAGTATTGATTTGTCATCGGGTGGCCTAAGCCCAATCAAATGCTTGTTGGAAGATCTCCGGCAAATCATACACAAATACAGAGAGTCTAAAAAATAGAAGAATGCCGATTCTAAAAATCAGAATCGGCATTCTTTCTTATATAAGATTTAATGGAAAAATATACTTGTTTGCTTTATATGTAAAATGTTTTAGTAATTTTATTGACTGTGTAACTGATAAAACAAAGAATAAAAGAAAAATAAATACAGCTTGATAAGCTAACAAATAAGTTGCCATTCATTGCGGAGTGGACTCAAGTTTTAAAAATATCTAAATGAATAAAAAAGAAAAACTACTTGCATTGATCCCAGCTTTATGGGCAAGTTTATTTGACACAGTTATAACGATTTTAGGTCAATCGAATGATTATTGGAATGGAAATTTAAATATGGCGAACGAAGGAAATCCCATTGGAAACTTTATGATGAAAAACCATGTTTCGGGAATATTTATCGTTTGTGGACTTTGGATGATCTTGATCGGAATCTTAGGCTACTATCTACCTAGAAAAGTATCTAGAATTTTCCTGTTATTTGTTTTGATAGCACATAGTTGGGGAGCTTCAAGTTGGATTTCAATGAAATTTGGATTTTGGCCAATAATGGTCTTTATTTTATTTAATGCAATTCTGTTTTGTAAAATTGAAGATATTATTAGTAAAAAAAATAGAGCTATGGTAATTTGAACTGGAATCCCCCTAGCTGGCGCGAGTTTGTAACTCGTGTCTTGCAAAATCAATAACACACAAATCCAGTATTAAAAATTACAAAGGCAGCAAATGACTACAGTTTCTGCTAAAGCAAAGTAGAGATACAAGCTCGCACTAGCAGGCGAACGTTGTAGTATATTAAAGATTGAAAATGGGAATAATAATAGTAATCTTAATTGGAGCAATCATTTTGATTTTGTTTCAAAGAAATTTTAAAATACAAACGTTTCAAACTTTCAGTGAATCTGCTGGAGAAGATACTAACGAATCAAGCTCAATATTTTTTCACGAAGATGATTACAAACAAGTGGAAATTGTTCCTTCCGAGAATTTCGGTGAATTGATAAAACAAGCAGAAAACGTTCAAGACTTTGCAGAGAAACATTTCGACGGGGGTGCTTTTACTGATATAATGATCAGAGAAGAAAATGGATTTAAATTGAAAAACCGTGGAATTAAACCCAGAGAGCTTGATTTGATTTTGTTAGACTTGCCTATAAATAAATATACTGAGGTTTCAACAGGAATTAGACCAGGAGAAATGAATAGCGAAAACACTTATGGATATGGGGAAAACTATAACGGAATATTCTTTGATTTCGAATTTGATTCTGTAACTGGAATTTGGATTGTAGGATCGCCAGAAGTAAAAAACAAAGAGTTCGTTCAAGTTTTAAATAATATCGGAAATAAATGGAACTTATTGCTAATGGATTGGAACTCTCTTGAACTGATTGATTTAAAAGACAAGGAACAGATTGAAAATTATTTAAATTAATATGTACTACCCCCTTGCTGCCGCGAGCTTTTAGCTCGTGTCTTGCGAATGCAAATACATTAATAAAATCCTTGAAAACACTATTATATGAATAAGAAAATATTAAAGGTCATAGGAATTATTGTATCCATTGTAGTGGTACTTTTCTTTCTAGATGCTGTTTTAGGAGAGTTTATAACAGGTTGGAATCATCCAAAATAAATTGACCTAGAGAAAAGATCTCTTTAAATATACTTGCAAGCTATTTACGAGCTTCAAATCCTTAGGCACGCAAGATGAAAATATCAGTTGATATACTTTAAAATATCAATTAATATCTGAGTATATATCAAGTGGTATTATGTGGTATATCAATTGATATACGCAGTGTCTATGCCAGGGGATCAAGAGTTTGTAATGCACTGTCTAAAGGGTCTGAAAGGGTAGACTGTAGCAGGACATCATCTCCCTGTGGTGCTGGTAGCGAACTACAATGCGAAAGCGGGCCTCACCGGCAGGCATATCTTCGGGAAGTAAAACCATAAGACTGGAAGCATTTTTATGGCTGATCATTTGAAGCTTAATTGCTTCCTCTTCACTTTCAAGATACACGCCAACCTGCTCATCATCTTTGGGAAATCGAAAGTTGCTGCCTTTAATTTCCACAACTAGTAAAGCTTTTAACTCCTTTAATTCTTCGTTGGTGTGTTTGTTAATTAGTTGATGGATAGAAGGTTTTTTGGGACTCTTGTGTGTTTTTTGAAGCTTTATCTCTTTGCCCAAATCCTTTAGTGATTTGCCCGGAGATGTGGTAAAACACAATTGGTGCTGCCTGGGATTAAAATAATCACTGGAATTGAGAAACTGTCCCCTGATGCTTGGCTTTATTTTCACAAAAGGAAGGTTCACGGTGTAGCCTTCCTTAAGAGAACTTTCGATTGCATGGTTCAGCTCCATGAGAACTCCTTTTGCTTCGGATCTTGTTATGCCTGATCCTGGAAAACAGATGCGATCTACAATGCCTTCAAGGTCTACACTTCCGATGCTTTGAACCTTGGCAAGGTAACTATTCTTTAATCCGGTTTTAAGTTTGTTGGGATTAAGAGCATATTTTATAGTCATAATTTTAGGATTTATTGATAAAGATAAAAGATTTATCATTTGATAGCAATGGGATGTAAACGGATGTTTGGGCAGGCTGCAAAAGATTGATGGTCCAGGGAGTTGGGAGAGGAGAAAATTGTTAAAACCCATATGCGCCCTCATGAACATGGCTTATGAAGCTGAACCGCTAAAAATGGCAGGGCTGATTTTGCCTGTTCTTTGTGCGAATTCCATAAGGAAAAGAAAGATAGGGAGATAGCGCCAGTCCGTGAGCTCAAAACCCCCATGGCGGGCAATAATAAACTCCTCATTATTGTGGATTCAACCACTTTCAAAGCATCAATATTTTCCCGATGCTCAGTTTTTTTATCCAATTTGCAACTACAGTTAAGTGTTAGATTTAGATGCGTTATTTTACTAAAAACAACATGCTGTTATGGCCTAAGTTGGTAGCTGGGCTATAAAATGAAGTATTGGTGAAAAGGGCAATAAATTAAATATGGTTCTATATGGAATATAGTGGGTAACTAAATCAATCATTACTAGAAAAATTATCCTATGATTCTTTAATTTAACTTTGTTTTGCTCGAGCCGCATGGCTCATCCTTTTTCCATTGATGAAAAAGGATGCAAAAAATCTAGGGCGCGTAAGCTCAAACTATTTATACTTGAAAAATTTAAGTGCGGCGGGGTGATCTTCGAACAAGTTCTCAGCTTCCCCGTCTTACTAAAAATTTTTCTGCGTCTAATCAGCTTGACCTTCCAATGCCCACTTTGGAGAATGGAACAAGGTAGGTAGATAATAATGAATTTAAAGAATTACCCACTCCAAATCATGCAGAGCCAGAGATATTTATTGTTCTTCTCACTTTTCTTTTAATAGGAAAGATTGTTACATCATGACAAAGACATTTGGGAAGAGAGTGAGTAAAGGAATTTATATTGGCCTGTTATTTTGGTTCTTGATTGCTCACATGCCGGGAGCAGGGGCGCAAGGCAAATCGTCAAACGCAAAGCCAAATTTTATATTCATACTGGTAGACGACCTGGGATGGGCCGATTTGGCCTGTTATGGATCGGATTTTTATGAGACGCCAAACCTCGATAATCTGGCAGCTGAGGGAGTACGTTTTAGCAATGCCTACGCATCGAGTCCGGTATGTTCTCCAAGCAGGGCAAGCATTTTAGCGGGGAAATATCCTGCCCGTCTTGATCTTACCGACTGGATACCGGGAAGGCAGGCTACACATCGGCCAGGTAAAGGGCAAAAGCTATTGTGCCAGGATTTTGCTGAAGAAATGAAGCTGGAGGAATACAGCATTGCCGAGGCCTTAAAAGATCATGATTACCATACCTTTTTTGCGGGCAAGTGGCACATTGGAGAGGATTCGATTTATTGGCCCGAGCACCAGGGCTTCGATATAAATAAGGGGGGATGGAAAGCCGGATCGCCCAAGGGAGGATATTTTAGTCCCTATGTAAACCCTCGTTTAAAAAGCGGACCCGATGGGGAATACCTTACCGATAGATTAACCAATGAAGCCATCCATTTTTTGAATGAAAGCAAAGAACAGCCCTTCTTTTTGTACCTGTCCTATTACACGGTTCACAACCCATTGAATGCAAAGCCTGAAACCATTGAAAAATATCGCAAAAAGGCGAGCAAACTAAAAGCGCCTCAGAAGGAAAAATTTGTGGACCGATCGGAATGGAAACAGGTATTGGGAAAAGGAAATTTTAGAGAGCGAATGGTTCAGGATCATGCGGTTTATGCAGCCATGATTGAGCATATGGATGAGAATGTTGGCAGGCTGCTGCAGGAGGTAAAGGACTTGAAATTGGATGAGAATACCATAGTAATTTTCACATCGGATAATGGAGGCTTGTCCACATCCGAAGGTTCTCCCACTTCCAATCTGCCTTTGCGTGCCGGGAAAGGCTGGTTGTACGAGGGCGGCATTCGTGAGCCATTGATTATCAAATGGCCGGGAGTGGCCAAGGGGGGAAGTGTGAACCACAGCCCTGTGATTGCTACCGATTTTTATCCGAGCATTTTGGAAATGGCCGGAATTGAAGCTATCCCTCAGCAGCATACCGATGGACTAAGCCTGGTTTCCATGCTGAAAGGAGATGAGGAATTTTCTCGCGATGAGCTGTACTGGCACTATCCGCATTACTCGAACCAGGGAGGTCGTCCAGCAGGAGCAGTGCGAAAGGGAAAATACAAGTTGATTGAGTTTTATGAGGATATGCAGGTAGAATTGTATGATCTGGACAATGATATTGGTGAGCAATCAGATTTGTCTGGTAAAAAACCGCAGCTGGTGAAAGATTTAAGAAAGAAATTAAAGGATTGGCGCAAGTCGGTGAAGGCTAAAATGCCACATCAGAATCCTCATTATCAACCATAGAGAATAACAAATGTAAGGGGAAGGATGCATGGTTTGAAAAAGGATTGCATTCGTTTACCTGTTGGCTCTAAGTGGATGGGTTTGAAAGGGGTTGTTTCTTGTTGCGAAGGAGACAGCCACTTTTTGTTACAGCCAATTTGAAATAAGGATGAATTGCATAAATTGGTATCCTCTGTAAGCTTTGTTATTATTAAAAGTATTAATTTGAACCCATAACCAAAATTCTCTTACCCATTGGAGAATACAGACCGAAAATTTGTGAAACTATGAGAGCATTTCTTTTCTTATTATTGTTGTTGATTGCAGAACAGCTTCGTTGCGAAAACGAGGTGGTTCGATATTTAACTGTGGAAGATGGGCTAACTCAGAATGAGATTACCGGAATTGTTCACGACTCAAAGGGCTTTATGTGGTTTGCCACGCGTGGTGGTTTAAATCGTTACGATGGCTATGAGATCGTACAGTTTAAACCCAGGGTGGGAGACCCCAACAGCATATCAAATCCTTCTATCGAATGTTTGTATGAAGATTCGAAGGGAAGATTTTGGATAGGAACAAAATCAGGAGGGGTGGACATGTATGATCCCAGTAGTGGGAAATTCAGACATTTTAGAAACGATAGCTTGTCAAAGCCTCAGATTGGCGACAATCGCATTGTTTCCATTTTTGAGCAAAGCAATGGGAACATTTGGTTTGGAGGCTGGACCGGGGGAATAAGCATCTGGAATTCGCAGACCGATTCAATTCAGTATCATTTTGAGAACCATAAGATTTCGGCCATAAAAAGTGATGGTAGGGGGAATATATGGATAGGAACCAATCGGGGAGTATATCAATATAAGATAGAAGAGAAGAAGTTTGAGAAACTCAAAATGGGTGCATATAACCGATCGGATATTAATGATCTGGTAATTGATTCGAAGAGAAATGTACTGTGGATTACTGCCTGGGATAAGGGCTTGATCAGGCACGACTTGCATAGTGGGAAAACGAAGGGATATTTGCCCGGGGATGATTCTGAATTGAAGAAAAGGTTCAACCGAAATTCCTATTCCATACTTCTTGATTCCAAGGGAATGGTGCACATGGGAACATGGGGAGGCGGTCTGTTTCGCTTCGATCCGGATTCGGAACAGTTTAGCAAGCAAGTTCTGAAACCTCAGATGCTTGGTGAGTTGAATACCGATTACGATATTGTTCTTAAGATCATAGAGGATAAAACAGGTACCATTTGGGTAGGTACCGATGGTGGAGGAGTATGTCGTTTGAGTGAGCAACCTCCGTTTCAGGGGATTTCGGTGTACAATGAAAGAAGAACAGGCATTGAAAATTACCACATGCTGTCCTTGCTGGAAGATAAAAGCGGAAAGCTATGGCTGGGCACCAAAGGGGGTGGACTATACCTGTCGAATGACAGGAATAATTTTATAGAGATTAAGCCCAACGATCCTAAGAATGTTGGTCCAGATTACAAGGTGATCAAGTGCATGTGGGAGGCTGCAGATGGAAAAATGTGGGTAGGAAGTAATTTTGGTTTGCATGAGATCATAAGCAGAAATGGAAATTACTACTTGTCCAATTACGCCGAAACAGCAAATCTGCAAATCAGAAAAATCTTATCCATACATGAAAAAGATGGTCTTTTAATGCTGGGAACACAGCAGCAAGGCTTATGGGTTGGAGAAAAGCTAAATACCAAGGAGGAAAACTGGAAGCAGTATTCTACAGGCGCAAACTCTATCCTGCGGAATGAGAGAATTTCTTTTATCCGTACCGATAGTAAGAAGCGCACATGGATTGGAACCTACAAGGGAGTTTATTTTTTCGACGAGAAGCCAGGGAATTTTTCAGAGCTGAAGCTGGCAGGGAACAACCAGCTGAGTAGCGATATTATCTTGTGCTGGTGTCAGTTGGATGAGACAACTTATTTGTTGGGTACTCCAAGTGGATTGAACCTTCTTTCTGAAGGAAACACAGGTGAATTTCAGGTAGAGCATTTCTATCAAAAGGAGGGTTTGCCCGATGACTATATTCACGCAATAGTATCAGATGAAAACAGGCATTTGTGGATTAGCACCAATAGTGGAATCTCCAGGTTTAATCCTGACAGCAAATCATTTAGCAATTACGATGTAAGTGATGGTTTGCAAGGGAGGAGTTTTTCAGAGGATTGTGCGTTTAAAAATTCCAATGGAGAGATCTTTTTTGGGGGAGCCAGTGGAATCAACTATTTCCATCCTGAAAATATAAAAGACAATACTGTACTGCCCAATCCGGCCATTATTGGTTTGGAAATGCACAACAAAAGGGTAATGGCAGGCGAGGAGTTGCATGGCAGAAATATTCTCGAAAAAAATATCAGCTATACCGAGGAGTTGGAGTTAACGCACCGGGAAGGTGAATTCTCGCTGACTTTTGCTGCCCTGGCCTACGATGCACCTGAACGAAATAAATATGCATATCGTCTTTTGAACTACGATACAAGATGGAATTATTCAGGAAGCAACAGAACCGTTACATACAACCAGCTAAGGGCAGGGAAGTATGTGTTTGAAGTAAAGGCATCCAACAATCACAATGTATGGAATGAGAAACCTGTACGATTGCACATCAAAGTGATACCCGCTCCTTGGAAGTCCTGGTGGGCCATTGTAATCTATATCCTTATTGCTTTGGGACTGGTGGCACTAATCAGGTGGGTAGCGGTTCGTCAGAGCAGGATGGCTCATCGCCTGGAGATGGAGAGCATGAAGCTCGATCAGGTGAACGAGTTGAATGAAATGAAACTGCGATTCTTCACCAACATTTCCCACGAATTCCGTACACCGCTGACACTGATTTTAGCTCCTGTTCAGGAACTGCTAAAGGGAGAGGACCTTCCATCCCTTGGACGAAAAAAGCTAAAGGTAATCGAACAGAACTCTAAAAAACTATTGGGACTGGTAGGGCAATTGCTCGACTTTAGAAAAGCAGAAACCGGTAAGATGAAAATACTGGTTCGCAAACTGGACCTGATCAAATTCCTGAACCAGGAAATTAAAGCATTTCGATCCTTGGCCGAAAGTAAGAATGTAGAGTTGTCTTTTGAACATGAAGTCAGTCAGCTGACCCTTTGGTTCGATCCTGAGAAAATTGGGATTGTTCTGAATAACCTGCTCTCCAATGCCTTCAAGTATGTTTCGGAGGAAGGACATATCGCTGTAAAAGTGAAGCGGGAAGAAGAGAAAGTGAGTATACAGGTTTGCGACAATGGTCAGGGAATTCCTGAAAGCGATCTGAAACGAATTTTTGACCGCTTCTACCAGGTAGAAAGCAATCTGAATCGCTCAAGAGGTGGTTCCGGAATTGGCCTGGCCCTTTCGAAGAGGATCGTGGAGTTGCACCAGGGAGTGCTTGCGGTAAGAAGTACCAGAAATGTGGAAACTGTATTTACCATAGAACTGCTGTTAGGGAAAGAGCAGTATGAAGAAAACCAGCTTGAAGTGATATCAGAAGCGCAAGAACCTATGGGAGAATTTGTGCAGCCTGCTGTAGATGTGCCTGCACCCAAAAGACAGGTGAAGAAAGAGAAGGGAGAAAGAGATGTCATTTTAATTGTAGAAGATCAGGAAGATATCAACAATTATATTGCGGATATGTTGGGAGAAGACTATGATGTCATTCAAAAATTTGATGGAATAGAGGGATATGCCAATGCCATGCAGAGCATACCGGATATCATTATTTCGGATGTGATGATGCCGGGAATGGATGGATTTGAGCTGTGTGAGAAGATTAAAAAAGAGGAAAGAACGGCTCATATTCCAATAATACTGCTGACGGCAAAAACAGCCGATCAGTTTAAAATTAAAGGATTGACAACAGGTGCCGATGCCTATCTGACGAAACCTTTCAATCCTGAAGAGTTAAAGACAAGAGTCTATTCTTTGCTGAAAAACAGGAAGATGTTGAAAGAATCCTTCAGCAAGAAAGTGAAATTGGAACCTACCGACATAGAAATCTCATCCTATGAGGAAGACTTCTTAAACAAAGCCGTACAAATTGTAGAAAAACAAATGCACGAAGCCGATTTTAATACAGAAGTACTGGCCTCTTCTCTAAACATGAGCAGCTCCACCCTGTATCGAAAATTAAAACAACTTACAGGGATGTCAACCAGTATTTTTATTAGAACGATTCGTTTAAAAAGAGCAGCTCAATTGTTGGCAGATCCACAAAAAACGATTGCAGAAATTTCGGTGCAGGTTGGTATTTCTGACTTGAAATATTTCCGCAAATGTTTTCGGGAATTATTTGGTAGTTCGCCATCCGACTATAGGCAAAATATTGAAAAACAATAGATAAGTATGATTGAGTGAAGGTTTAGCCCTTCGCACTTGCAATAAATAACCCCTTTAAAATAGATTGATTTCCCCCTTGTTGATGAAGTATTAGATTCTAAAAAGGGGCGTTTTTCAGAGATCTTGCAAGTAGAAATTATTTGTAAGGAAAATGAATAAATCAAACTCTTTTACAGGTCAGAAAAGTGAATCGAGAAAGCTTAAGCTACTTAATTTTATTGCGTACATCTTTTTGATCGCAATTCTGGCTGTAATCTTTATTGCAATTTTAATCTAATTACTAGTTATGAAAAAAACTATGCGAAAACTAAGTCTTCTGGTTGTAGTATTGTGTGCTTTTGTCTCTATGCTACATGCACAAACACTTACTGTGTCCGGGAAGGTTTCAGATCAATCCGGACTAGGTTTGCCCGGAGTAAATGTCGTCATTAAAGGATTTACAAGTGGAACGGTTACCGATTTTGATGGCAATTATACCATTGAAGCGGAGAAAGGAAATGTTTTGCTATTCAGTTTTATTGGATACAAAAGCAAGGAAGTACTGTGTTCGACCGAATCAAAAATCGATGTTGTTCTCGAAGAAGAAACCATTGGTGTTGATGAGGTTGTTGTGGTGGGTTATGGAACCCAGAAAAAAGCGAATTTAACGGGTGCTGTTTCTTCCATGCGAATTGATGATGCAGTGAACCAGCCTGTGACCAATACCACCCAGTTGTTGCAGGGTAAAATGACAGGGGTTCATTTAACTCAAGGAGGTGGACAGCCTGGTAAGGATGCTGCAACCATTCACATTCGTGGTATTGCTACCAACGGAGAATCGGGACCATTGGTTTTGGTTGATGGAGTGGAAAGAAGCCTTGGAGATGTAGCTCCATCTGATATTGAAAGCATTTCTGTATTGAAGGATGCTGCTTCGGCGGCTATTTATGGTAGCCGTGCGGCAAATGGTGTAATTCTGATTACTACAAAAACGGGTGAAGTCGGTAAATTAAAGGTAAAATACAATGCCTACTATGGCTGGCAGGAAGCTAGTGTACTTCCAAAGATCATGGATGCGGCAACCTATGCAGAATTGATCAATGAAGCTACGGGAGAAGTAAGATATTCAGATGAAGAGATTGCGAAAATCAAAGATGGATCGGATCCTGATCGTTATTCTCAAACCAACTGGGCAAAAGAGATTTTTAGAACGAGTCCGGTAACCAACCATTACCTGTCTTTTTCGGGAGGATCGGAAAAAACTTCCTATGTATTCTCCATGAACTATATGGATCAGGAAGGGATCATGCTTGGCTCAAGTGCCAAACGATACAATATGAGAGCTAAAATTGACTCTCAAATTAAGAAGTGGTTGAAAATTGGTGTGAACATCGATGGAAGTGTGAAAAATATCAAGTCTCCATTGGATGATCTATCGGGAGATGGTGGTATCATGAGAAGAATTTATTTTGACACACCAGTGGCTCCGGTAAAATATTCAAATGGCGATTGGGCAGTACAGGATGGGAGTGAAGCTTTCTTTATTAAAAACGTAGCTTTCCGTTCTCAATTGGGTAAAAATGAAGATGATCAGTACCGTTTGAATGCCAAGTTTTATGCGAACCTGAATTTGTTAAAAGGCCTGGAATTCAGAACCAATGTAGCCTACAGTTATTATAACGCATTGGGAACCAAATTTTCGCCAATATTTTCATTGAATGATCTGGATGGGAATCCTGTTGTGACCAACGAAATTAATACCCTGAAAGACAATTCAGCCACATGGCACAGACTTTTGAATGAGAACATTTTAAAATACAATGTGGATTTCGACAAGCACTCCATTAATGCTTTATTGGGACATTCCATTGAGACCTATCGCAAAGATGCCATGAACAGTCAGATCAGTGGATTTCCAAACAATGAGATTCATGAGTTAAATGCAGGTTCTATCGATCCAACGGTATCTGGTTCTGCACAGGAGTTGAAGCTACAATCTTTCTTCGGACGTGTAAACTATGCATACGATAGTAAATACCTGTTTGAGGCCAATCTTCGTATCGACAGTTCTTCACGATTTGCAAAAGGAAACAGAACCGGTTACTTCCCATCATTCTCTGTGGGCTGGAGAGTTTCTGAGGAATCATTCCTTGCGGATGCTGAATTCCTGTCGAATTTAAAAGTGAGAGCCAGCTGGGGAAAACTGGGAAATCAAAATATTGGTAACTCATTCTACCCTTATGAGCAAACTTACAACCTGGGTCAGGATTATATTTTTACCGATGGAGCCAGTTTGGTTGGAGGTGCAGCCATTACAGGTTTGGCTAACAGAAACCTGAAATGGGAGAGTACGGAAACCTATGACCTTGGTATTGACTTTGGGATTGGAAACAACTTTAGTATGTCATTTGATTATTTCCACAAGAGAACCAATGATTTGCTGTTGAAGTTGCCTCAACCTCTAAGTTTAGGTAGTGCGGCACCATATCAGAATGCCGGTGAAGCAGTAAATAAAGGTTGGGAAGTATCAGGTGAATATCATGGCAAAACAGGTGATTTGTCTTATTCGGTAGGATTTAACTTGTCGAGAATCCAAAATGAATGGACCGACCTGAAAGGAACAGAATTCTATCCAACCAACAGAATTCACCGAGAAGGAGAAGCCATGTTCTCTTACTACGGATGGCAGGCAATCGGAATTTTCCAAACCGATGAAGAGGTAGCCAATGCTGCAACACCTTCCAATAGTGCTGCTCCTGGCGATATCATCTACAAAGATGTGAGTGGACCTGATGGGGTACCTGATGGAAAGATTGATGACAATGACCGTGTAATTATCGGGAACCCGATTCCTGAATTTACCTACGGACTGAATGGTAGTTTAAACTATAAGGGAATTGATTTCGCCTTTTTGTTCCAGGGAGTGAAAAATGTGGATCGTTACGTAAGTGGAACAGGAAACCATGCCGGAAATGGTGACAGAGCCAACTGGACTCCTGATTGGGTAAATCGTTGGACTGCTGAAAATCCAAGTAGCAAATACCCACGTCTGGGTCACAACCGAGACAACGACAAACAATCATCTTACTGGGTGCAGGATGCTTCATACCTGAGATTGAAGAACCTGGAAATTGGTTACACCTTCCCACAAGCCTTAAGCAAGAAAGCTGGAATCGAGAGATTAAGAATTTATATGAGTGGTCAGAACCTATTGACTTTTACCGATTACAAGAACTGGGATCCTGAAAAGGCGATAGGTAACATTAGAAGTGAATCTTACCCATTGGCTAAAACCTATACTTTGGGTGTTAATTTAACTTTTTAATTGAATTAAGGAATGTTGATTTCCATGAGTATGTAGCTCATGAAATTCCTTCTTAGGAAGGAGAAAAACCTTAATGAAAAATTATAGACAGATGAAAATTAAGATATTATATTTATTCATGATACTTGGGATTGTGAGTGCGTGTTCCGATGATTTTATGGATACCTCCAACCCCAATCAAATTAGTGATGGCTCATTTTGGAGCAGTAAGAGTGATGCTGAATATGCCCTAACCGGTTGCTACGATGTACTACAGAGTAAGCCAATGTATGGTGGTGGCGTTTACAATTCAGGAATTAGAGATCATGATTGTTTGAGTGATAACTCCTATAATGTATGGGAGTGGATGGGATTGGAACCCATTGCTGATGGTACTACAGATCCTACTCATTGGTTTTTGCAGGGATTTTGGGAGAGTGCCTACAAAGGAATTGCCCGCTGTAACAATGTAATTGCCAATGTACCTACCATTGAAAGCATGAGCGAGGATGAGATCAACACCATCCTGGGGGAAGCCAAATTCTTAAGAGCATTGTTTTATTTTAACCTTGCCAATGGCTTTGGAGAAGTTCCCTTGATTCTGGAACCTCAAACCGTTGAGACTGCATCAATCGCAAAAAGTACAGTTCGTGAGATTTACGATGCAATGATTGTAGACCTGACCTTTGCAGCCGATAAGTTGGGAACAGCAGATTTTGGTCACGCCGATCAGGGAGCAGCATTAAGCTTGTTAGCCAAAGTATATCTGTATGATGGAAAATTTACCGAAGCAGCAGCTACTGCCAAGCAGGTTATTGATTTGGGAACCTATACCTTGTTTACGGATTACAATACCCTGTTTACGCCAGCCAACGAGGTGAATTCAGAGGTGGTTTTCTCGGTAAGATTTGAGAGTGGTTTGGCTGATAACAATGGAGAAGCATTTTCGGGTACCTGGGCTAAGGTAGCGCAAACACATCACCAGCCAATGCCAAACTTTGTGGATGACTTTTACTGCATTGATGGATTACCAATTGATCAGTCACCATTGTACGACGCCAATGATAACAAATTGAATCGTGATCCTCGTTTGGATGTATCTGTAATATTCCCGGGAGAAGTCTGGATTGAAGGCGGTAACCCATTGGCAAAGAAGAAAGTGAAGACAGGATATGCCATGCACAAGTACATTCGCAATACCACCGAATATTTGTCAGACGGACCCCAGGATTTCTACGTGATAAGATATGCCGATGTATTGTTAATGCGCGCTGAAGCCTTAATTGAAAGCGATCAGATCAGTCAGGAAATATATGATTTAATCAATGAAGTGAGAGCAAGAGTGAACATGCCACGAATCGAGGATGTTGAAGGAGCAGGATTAAGTCAGGCAGAATTGAGAAACATCTTGCGTCATGAGCGCCGTGTGGAATTTGGATTGGAAGGAACCCGTTACTACGACCTGAAAAGATGGGGAACACTTGAGGAAGCAACTGTTCGTGCAAATGCCGATAACATTGTGAACCATTTTATGGCATTCGAAGGAGACAGAACCCTTTACTGGCCTCTACCTCAGGTAGAAGTTGATAACAACAAACTTCTGGATCAAAATCCAAACTGGTAAAACAAGCAAAGAACAATTTGAGATAATTAGAAACAAAAGAAGCATTTCACTTGCTGCCCCATTCGTAAAAACGGGGCAGCAAGCTTAAGGCAAAGTACACCCTTTTGCCGATAGCTTTTGGGGAATACAAAGGTTTCTTTCTTAATTGTTTAAAAAGAAAATCATATGCGAATTCAAAATATACAACAAAGAACAAATGTTTTTTTGTGTCTGATTTTTATGACATGTTTCTCTATCGCCTGCGACAACAGTTCGGTAGAAGAAATCATCCCTGAAGAGGAGACTCCTGTTGAAGAAACACCACCGGCACCGGAAAACAAAAAAGGGACCTGCATGTCCTACAAAAATGCAACATGGTCAACCAGAGTATCGCGATTAAAAGCACATTGGCATTACTCATGGGGAAAAGACTTGAAACCCAATGAACCAGCCAATGTAGAATATGTACCAATGTTTTGGGGCAAGAAAGTAGAAGATGAAACCATAGCCTACCTAAAGCAACTCAAAGAAGAAGGAAAAATAAAGCACATACTCGGATTTAACGAACCCGATGGCGAGGAGCAAGCCAATATGACCGTTGATGAAGCCATCGCCCTTTGGCCTAAACTCGAAGAAATAGGATTGCCATTGGGAAGCCCGGCAACCGTTGGAAGTCCGGCAGGCAATGCCTGGTTGAATGATTTTATGGCGAAAGCAGAAGCTCAGGGGCTTAGAGTAGATTTTGTTTGCATGCACAGTTACGGCGGATTGAATGTAGATGCATTTATGGACAAGCTAAAAGAAGCACATGAATTGTATGGCAAGCCAATCTGGATTACTGAATTTGCAGTAGGCGACTGGAATGCAACAACACCAGAGGAAAACAAGTACTCTGCCGATCAGGTTTTAAACTTTATGAAAGCAGTGCTGCCTAAATTGGATGAGCTGGACTATGTACACCGATATGCATGGTACAATGCCAAAACAACTGATGCACCATTGGCATCATCGGTACTGTTTGATGAAAATGATGAGTTGACCCCACTGGGAGAATACTACGCAAACTTCGATCCCAATACGGAGATTGGTCCGGGAGAAGATCCGGTTTCGGAAGAAGACCCAAATAACCTGGTCGCCAACGGAATCTTTGAAACAGGAGAATTTACCCCATGGCAGGGTTTTAAATCAGGAGTTGTAGGAGAAGCCACTACAGAAATGTATGAAGGCGCCTATTGTGGAAGAATACAAAATAACGATGGCTCCATGTTCCAGGTTATCACACTGGAAGCAGGTAAAACCTATGAAATCAGCTTTTTTACCAAATGGGCGGAGGATACGGAACACACATTTGCCTTAAAATTAAAAGATGAGGCAGGTGAGAAAGCCATCTTGCACAGTTTTGACATTTCAAAGAGTATAGAGTGGACGGAAAATAAAACTGAATTTACTTGTCCTGATGGAGTCAGCAAGGTGAAATTCCTTCTTTACAAAGGAAAAACAGATCCTGCTATGCCACCAATTTACCTTGATAATATTTTGGTGAAGGAGAAAGTATAAAGTAGATGAATTACATGAAAAGAATCTGCGAATGAGTTGATTGGCAGATTCTTTTCGAAGAACAACGATATGATGAAGAGTACAAAAATGGCTTTGATTTTGGGAATGATAATGGCATTGTTCTCATGTGCAGAAGAAGAGAATACTACAATTTATCCTGGTGAAGTCTGGAAGGATACACAGGGAAATCCAATTAATGCACATGGAGGTGGTATATTGTTTCATGAGGGAACCTACTACTGGTATGGTGAAATGAAACAAGGTAAAACCTGGAGAGTTCCCTATTTAAAATGGGAATGCTATAGATGTGATGCGGGAGGAGTGAATTGCTATTCTTCAAAAGATTTGGTGAACTGGAAACATGAAGGAGTGGCCTTGCCATCTGTAAAGGTCGATTCAACTCATGACCTGCACACCTCAAAGGTGATTGAACGCCCAAAGGTAATCTACAACCGAAACACAGGAAAGTTTGTCATGTGGATGCACATTGATTCCGAAGATTACCAGTATGCAAGGGCAGGAGTAGCCATTAGCGATCATCCGCAAGGGCCATTCACTTACCTGCAGAGTATGCGTCCCAATGGTGCCATGAGCAGGGATATGACTCTTTTTGTTGATGATGATGGAAAGGCGTATCACTTTTACTCTTCGGAAAAAAACAAAACCATGCATGTAAGCCTGTTAAACGATGAGTATACAGCTCCATCGGGCAAGTACAAAAGAATTTTGGAGAAGGAGTCACGTGAAGCTCCGGCGGTATGGAAACATGATGGCAAATATTATATGATTTCATCAGGATGTACTGGTTGGTCGCCAAACCCGGCTCAAATTTCGATTTGCGATTCGGTAATGGGAGATTGGAAAACGGTATACGATCCATGCCTTGGAGAAAATGCCAACAAAACCTTTTTCTCTCAAAGTACCTATGTGCTGCCAAATCCATACAGAAAAGGAGAATACATTTACATGGGAGACCGCTGGAATAAAACCAATTTGGAAGATTCGAGATATGTATGGCTGCCCTTAAGCTTTGAGAATGGCAAAGCCAAAATTGAATGGCAGAAAGAGTGGAGTGTGAAATAGTTGGATTCCTCTGTACAGAATCAGAAAAAATTAAAAGAACGAATTAATCAAATTATATCATGAATTTTCAAAATTCAATACTACTGGGATCTGTTTTATTGGGAAGCATGGGCGTTTCCTGTAAAACGCAGCAAAAAAGTGCCGGGCCGACACAACCCAATGTAATTGTTATACTGGCTGACGACGCCGGCTATGCAGACTTTGGTTTTATGGGAAGTACCGATCTGGAAACACCTAATATCGATCGTTTGGCACAGGATGGTGTCATCTTTACCGATGCGCACGTTTCAGCTACGGTATGTGCTCCCTCAAGGGCAGGATTGATTACCGGAAGATATCAGCAGCGATTTGGTGCAGAATGTAACCTCCCTCCGCACAATTTAGGTGTAGATACCAGCGAGCTGAGCATTGCTTCTGCCTTGAAAAAGCAAGGCTACCATACATCTGTATTTGGAAAGTGGCACCTGGGAGAACAAGAGGAGTATCATCCCAATAGCAGGGGATTCGATGAGTTTTTTGGTTTTCTGGAAGGAAGCCGTTCCTATTTCCCACATGAAAAGAACGACAGACCCGGCGATCCGCATGAGATACAACACAATGGCAAGCATGTAGATTTTGATGGATACCTGACCGATGTTCTGGGAGAGAAAGCCATTGAGTATGTAGAGCAGCAGAAAGACAATCCCTTCTTTATGTACCTTTCCTTTAATGCGGTTCACACACCCATGCATGCCACCAAAGAAGATTTGAAAAGATACGAAGGACATGCGCGACAGGATTTGGCTGCGATGACCTGGGCCATGGATAGAGCCATTGGAAAGTTGGTGAGCAAATTAAAGCAGGAGAAGATCTATGAAAATACATTGATTTTCTTCCTGAGCGACAATGGAGGAGCTCACAACAACCAGTCTTCCTGCCTGCCATTAAAAGGCTGGAAAGGAAATAAATTCGAAGGAGGACATCGTGTTCCATTTGTAATGACCTGGCCTAAAAAAATAAAGGGCGGACAGAAATACCATGCCTTAACATCGGCACTGGACATTTATGCTACGGCATTTGAGGTAGCTGGCGGACAGGGAAGTCCGGGAAAGAAACTGGATGGCGTGAACCTGATGCCATTTGTGACAGGTAAAAAGGAAACGGCTCCTCATGAGCAATTGTTCTGGAGAAAAGAAGGAATGGCAGCTGTTCGCCAGGCAGACTGGAAATTGATTCGAGTGGATGGCTATGGCTATCGCCTGTATAATCTGGATCGTGATTTGGGTGAAAGCAAAGACCTGCAGCTGGCAGAAAAAAGTCAAATGAATGACATGAAAATGGCCCTGGAGAATTGGGAAGAGGGCTTAATGGCACCCTTGTGGACAGAAGATAAAAACTGGAACAGGGTAACCTTCGAAATTCATAAGGCACTTATGGAGAACCGGAAATCAAAGATTCATTCACCTGGCGATTTGAACGCAGCAGAACAAAAGTAAATCAATCACTATGCAAGGAAAAGTAATATCATATATCATTTTACTGATCTTGGTTTGTACCAATACAAGTTTTGCAAAGAACTACTATGTAAATCCTGTTACAGGCAATGATCAGTATCCCGGTACGACTCCTTCGCTGCCATTTCAAAATTTAGATAAGTTAACAGCACTTCAAATGCATCCCGGAGACAGTATACTGCTGTCTTCGGGCGCTGTTTTTTATGGCAGCCTGGAATTGAAAAATGTGAAGGGAAGGAAGGGGCAGCCCATTGTAGTTTCCACCTATCATGCAGGTGCTGCAAAGGCAGGAGAAAAGGCGCAGATTAAAGCTCAAGGAAAATTAAATGGCGTTTTGTTGGAGAACTGCAGCTTTGTAGAGCTGGAAAACCTTCAGATCAGTGCAGAAGCTGATGGTATGCCAACTGCCAATAAGAATGAAATGTGTTGCGGTCTGTTGGTAAGAACAAGCAGGGTGGATCAATATGCTCATATCCATTTAAGGAATCTGCATGTAGAGAATGTTTTCTATGAGAAAAAAGGCTTTCAAAGGGGAGCCAAAGAGGTAAAAACTGCCAACGGATCACAAAACTATGGTTGGGGAATTCGTTTTATCAATACCCTTGAGGGGGCATCAATCGAGGACATAAAAGTTCAGGATTGTTTGGTGAAAAATGTAGCCCATACAGGAATCAAATTTACTGGCAAAAGCGCACAATATAGCTTGAGAAATATAGAGGTAGAAAACAATAAGGTGATGGAAACGGGAGGTCCGGGCATTCAGATGTCGGGCGTGGAACATGTTGTTGTGCGTAACAATATTGTAGACAAATCGGGAAGTACGGATGATACCAGAAAATGGGGACGAGGCAGTGGCCTGTGGACCTGGGGTTCCAATGATGTTTTAATTGAAAAAAATCGTTTTGTAAATGCCAATGGTCCGGGAGATTCTGCCGGAGCCCACATCGATTACAATTGCAGCAACATTGTTCTGCAATACAACTTTAGTGCAAATAACGCCGGGGGCTTTTGCGAGATTTTGGGGAACAATTACAATTGTGCCTACCGCTACAACATCAGTGTTAATGATGGGCATCGTGTTAAGGGAGAGAAGAATGCTTTTCAGGAAGGAAAGATCTTTTGGCTGAGTGGATACAATGGCAAAAGGAAACGCAAAGGCCCTTTCAATTCCTATTTTTATAACAATACCATTTTCGTGAAGAAGGCAATTCATGCCAAAATAGCCATCGATAAGGCTGCTGAGGGTGTGCTCATTGCCAACAACATTTTCTGCATTCAGGGAGAAAGCAGTGCCGTATTGGGAGATCAGTATCGTCCTGAAAAAGCTGGAATGTCGCAGGTTAAAAATGTTGTTTTTCGGAATAACATGTATCTGAAAGCGGAGAATTGGCCCGGAGAGGTCTCCATTCAGGATGAAAGCGCCATTTATGCAAATCCGAAATTTAAAAATCCGGGAGGAAGTCAAATCTCAGATTACCTGCCGATGAATTCGAAGCAATTGAAGAACAAAGGAATTCAAATTCAGAAGCTACCGGGAGATACCATTGGTTTACTTCAGGGATTGAAGTTAAATTATGATATATTAGGGAATAAAATTACCGGCATGCCCGATCTGGGAGCAATCGAAATAAAATAAGGCCCAACAGGAAACGAAGATGTACACCGTACTTGAGAGTTTCCGGTGGCTTTAAAATGAATAGGTAAACAGATGAAGAAGATCTATAGCAATATATTAATGACTGGTGCAGTTTTGATGGGAGCTTCGCTTTCAGGAAAGGAAGCTGTAGCGCAGGAAAAGCCCAATGTGATTGTTGTTTTAACAGATGATCAGGGGTTTGGAGATGTAGGGTTCAATGGCTGCAAAGACATCCCCACTCCCAATATCGACAGGATTGCCAATAATGGAGTGAAATTTACAAATGGATATGTGACCTATGCCGTGTGTGGGCCAAGCAGGGCCGGGATTATTACCGGACGCTACCAGGATCGCTTTGGTTTTGGAAGAAATCCTCTTTGTGCCCCACAGGATACCATGCAGGGATTACCAGCAACGGAAGAAACCCTTGCAAAGACACTTTCCCGTTCAGGCTACAAAAGCATGGCATTGGGGAAATGGCATTTGGGAGCGCACAAATCTCAATACCCTTTGAAAAGGGGATTCGATGAGTTTTATGGTTTTCTGAGCGGAGGGCATAGATACTTTCCTGAAAACTGGAATTTGAACGACATTACAGAGATAAAAGCTCAATTTGATGCCTACAATACTCGCCTGATGCGGGATAATGGCAGGGTGCACGAAACAGAATATCTTACGGATGCACTCAGCAGGGAAGCGGTATCCTTTATCGAGCGAAAAAAGGAAGAGCCATTTTTCATCTATTTGGCCTACAATGCCCCTCATGCTCCTTTGCAGGCAAGTAAAAAATACCTGGATCGCTTCACGCACATCAAAAATAAAAAGAGAAGAATTTATGCAGCCATGCTTAGTGCCGTTGACGATGGTGTTGGCCTGGTTTTGGATAAGCTGGAAGAGCTGGGCCTGGATGACAATACCATTGTTTTCTTCCTGTCGGATAATGGAGGACCGGAAAGCAAGAATGGCTCAGATAATGGAGCATTGCGCGATGGAAAAGGGAGTTTGTACGAAGGTGGAATCCATGTTCCTTTTGCCATGCAGTGGCCGGGAAAGATTCCAGCTGGCATGGTCTACGAAAACACGGTCAGCTCTCTGGATATCTTCGCTACAGCAGTGGCTTATGCCGAAACTACACCAAAGAACCAACTGGATGGGGTGAACCTGATTCCCTATTTGAATGGAGAGAACAAGACGAAACCACACCCGCAATTGTTCTGGCGAAAATACGATCAGAAAGATTTTGCAGTAAGATCCGGCGCTCACAAATTGGTGAAATACAAATCGGAAGAGGAGGAGATCTACCATTTGGAGGAGGACATCAGCGAAAGCAATCCTTTGGAGCTTAACGAGGAGAATCACTATTCAGATTTAAAGGAAAGCTATCAGAAGTGGGAAGCAGAAATGAAAGATCCTGTCTTTTTGGGCTTGATGCAGAATAAAAAGTACAGCAGGCTAAATCCTGAACGCTTTAAAATGATTAGTCCTTTTAAGCCGGATACTTTAGGAGCCAGGGCTCCTGAAGGATATGAGCTTTTGTGGGCCGATGAATTTGATACGGATGGAAAACCAAATCCCAAATATTGGTCTTACGAAGAGGGCTTTGTACGCAATATGGAGTTACAGTGGTACCAGGCCAATAATGCCAATGTTACCGGGGGAACACTGATTATTGAAGGCAGAAGGGAAGAGGTAAAAAACAAGAAGTACAAAAAGAGAAGCAAGAACTGGCGTTACAACAGGAAACAGGCCGAATACACTTCTTCCTGCATCAAAACAAAAGAGAAATTCTCATTTCAGCATGGCATTTTAGAGGTCAGAGCTAAAATAGATTCTCAACCGGGCATGTGGCCAGCCATCTGGACCCTGGGAATCGATCAGAAATGGCCTGCAAATGGCGAAGTGGACCTGATGGAGTTTTACCGTCACAATGGAGAGGCCAAGCTACTGGCCAATGCAGCCTGGGCCAATGAGGACGGGCAAGCTGTATGGGATTCAGAAAAACTTCCTTTTGCTGATTTTACGGCTCAGGAGAAGGACTGGGCAGATAAATTCCACATTTGGAAAATGGAGTGGAGCAGGGAGTACATTCGCCTTTACCTGGATGATGTGTTGCTGAATGAAATCGACCTGAAAAAATCAGTGAATGCCGATGCTTTCAATCCATTTCATCAGCCCCATTACATCTTGCTGAACCTGGCCATTGGAGGAAATGGAGGAGATCCTTCCCAGAGTAATTTCCCGTCGCAATATGTGGTGGACTATGTAAGAGTTTATCAGAAAAAATAAAATAAAATCCGAATAAAAATATTGATGAAGGGGAGGTGAATTCATTTGGCAGACAGACCTTGGTGTTTCATTTAAAGCTCCTCTTCATTTACCAAAAGAAAAAGATACAAGCATGCAATCAACCTTAAAACGAGCAAGCTGGTTCATCATCATCTTGCTGATTACCATGAACATTTATGCCCAGCGACCGAACGACTGGGAAAATCCCCTGGTAACGGGCATTAACAAGTTACCGGCACGATCGACCATGTATTCTTTCGATAGAGAGGAAGATGCCTTGAAAGGAGTTAGAGAAACTTCGGACAGGCTTTTGTCCTTGAACGGGGAATGGAATTTTAAATTTACCCCTACACCTGAACAAGCGAGCAAGGACTTTCAACTACAGGAAGTAGAGGGCTGGGATAGAATTCAAGTGCCTTCAAATTGGGAATTGCAGGGCTATGGAACAGCCATCTATACCAATATCGTTTACCCATTTGTGGTGAATCCTCCGCTGATCGATCCTGCTGACAATCCGGTAGGATGCTACCAACGTAGTTTTAGCCTTCCCGAAAATTGGGATGGCATGAATGTGAAACTTCATTTTGGTGGGGTTAGCTCAGCCTTTTACGTGTGGGTGAATGGCGATTTTGTGGGCTACAGCCAGGGCAGTCGTTTGCCATCAGAATTTGACATTACCACCAGGCTTAAGAAAGGAAAGAACAATGTTTCGGTGAAAGTATTTCGCTGGTGCGACGGCTCCTACCTCGAAGATCAGGACCATTGGAGATTGAGTGGCATACACAGGGAGGTACTCCTGCTGGCAGAACCTGCCATGCACATCAATGACTTTTTTGTGCAAACCAGGCTGGATGAGGAGTACAAGGATGCAAAGCTGGAGATCAGACCCAATATTTATTGGGATGGAAGCACGGAGCTGAAAGGGGCAAAACTGGAAGCCATGCTCTACGATGCGGATGAGAAGGCTGTTTTTGATCAGCCTCTTGAATTGGCAGTGGAAAAAATTGTGAAGGAAAAGTATCCTCGTCTCGACAATGTGAAATTTGCCCTGATGGAAAAGAAAGTAAGCAATCCCCTGAAATGGACTGCTGAAACACCCAATTTGTATACACTGGTATTTGCCTTGAAAGATGCTGAGGGCAAGCTCCTGGAAGCCAAAAGCACAAAAGTGGGCTTTCGTTCTGTGGAGGCTTCTGCCGAAGGGGAACTGCTGGTAAATGGAAAGTCGGTACTGATGTATGGCGTAAACCGTCACGATCATCACCCGGTACGTGGGAAAGCGGTAACCAGAAAAGACATGCTGGAAGAGATTTTGCTCATGAAACAGTTCAACATTAATGCCATAAGAACCTGTCATTATCCCAATGATCCTTACTTCTACGACTTGTGCGATCAGTATGGAATCTATGTGATGGACGAAGCCAATCTGGAGACTCACGGTCAGGGTGGATTGCTGTCTAACAAGGCAGACTGGAACCATGCCTATATGGAAAGAGCCATACGAATGGTGGAGCGCGATAAGAATCATCCATCAGTCATTTTCTGGTCGCTGGGAAATGAATCGGGCAGAGGCCCCAACCATGCAGCCATGGCCAGTTGGATACGCGACTACGATATTAGCAGGCTGGTACATTATGAGCCTGCCCAGGGAAATCATCATTTGAAGGGATACATCCCACCGGGAGAACCGAACTATCCGCATCACGACGATCGATTGGCGAATCCCAGAGATCTTGACTATGTAGATGTGGTAGGACGTTTCTATCCATCTCCACAATCGGCTTTGAAAATAGCTAACCAGAAAGGAGATCATCGTCCTGTAATCTTCAGTGAATATGCTCATTCCATGGGGAATTCCACCGGGAACTTCAAGGAGTTCTGGGAGGCTTTCAGAAGCCATAAACGTCTTGTTGGCGGTTACATTTGGGATTGGAGAGACCAGGGATTGCTAAAGAAAAATGAAAAGGGAGAAGCCTTTTTTGCCTATGGTGGTGATTTTGGTGATAAAATCAACTCCGGCAATTTCTGTATCAATGGCGTGGTAGATCCAAACTTAAAACCACATCCTGCGCTTTGGGAAGTAAAGAAAGCTTTTCAACCGGTAGCGATTGCCTGGAGCAAGAGAAAGGAAAATACCATTCTCCTTAGCAATAGACATTTTTTTAAGACCCTTGATCACTGCGAATTGCATTACAGCCTGACAGAAGATGGAAAGGAAGTGAAATCAGGCAAAGTGGAAATGGAATCACTTGCGGCAGGAGAATCTGCAGTCCTGCAATTGCCTGTAAGCGAGCTGAAGAGAAAACAGGAGGGAGCCGAATATTTTGTGAGCCTTTCAGTCCGCCTTAAAGAGGCTGCAAGCTGGGCCAAGGCGGGACACGAGATCGCCTCGGAGCAATTGGCTTTGGAGTGGAATGCCAGGGCGGTGAAAAACCTGGATGGAAACCAATTGAGTCCAATCAGCTATCAATGGAAAGATTCTCTTCTTTGGGTTGAGGGGAAAGATTTTAGCCTGCGAATGAATCAGCGTACAGGAAGTTTGGATTCCTATGCCTACAAGAAGGAAGTGCTAATTCAGGAGCCTTCATTGCTACCAGAGTTTTGGCGTCCCCAGACCGATAACGACAGAAGAGGAGCTAAAACACACAAGAAGCTGGGGCTTTGGAAGAAGGCATCTCTGAATGCAAAACCTGAATCCTTTGCCCTTGAACAGATTCGTGAGAGCGAGATAAAAGTGAGTGTGACTTTCCTTTTTGCAGATGGAAAGGCCAAATGGAAAGCAGATTATCACATTTTTGGAAATGGTTTTGTGAAGGCGGAAATCCACATGGATGCAGACAGTACATTGCCTAATCTGCCTCGTATCGGTCAATCTCTGGCCTTGCCAAACACCTTTGAGCAGATCAAATGGCTGGGACGAGGCCCATTCGAGAATTATTGCGATAGAAAATCGGCCTCCTTCATCGGCTTGTACGAACAAAAGCTGGAGAGTTTCATGGAGGAATATGTCTATCCACAGGAAAATGCCAACCGTTCGGATGTGCGTTGGATGAGTTTTAGAAACAAGCAGAACAGCGGCATTCAGATTTTGGGAGAGCAAGGCCTGAACATGAGTGCCCGCAAACACAATTGGCAACAAATTGAAGCTGCGATGCATCCTTATGAATTGCCTGAAACCAATTTTATCAGGCTACAGATTGATGGACAACACATGGGTGTGGGCGGAAATGATTCCTGGAGCAAGAATGCCAGTCCGATAAAAAAATATCGAATCAAGGCAGGAAAGTATTCTTATTCATACTGGCTGAAACCCATGAATGCCAAATCTAAGGAAAACCGAAAAAGGATTTTTTATTGAATATTATAAAGTACTTGGAGTGGAAATGTTGGATGTAAAGAATACATAGCGTGAGGTGGTCTGCAATAAACTGCTCAATGCGAGCGGGCTTTGCGGGCATTGGAAGGTCAAGCTGCTTATGCGCAGAAAACTTTTAGAAAGAAGGGGAAGTTTCGAACTTTGTTCGAAAATCACCCCGCCGCACTTAAAGTTTTCAAGTAGAAGAAGCTTGAGCTTACCCGCCCTAGATTGTTATTCGCGAAATCATTATATCGGGTGCTCATGGTCTCACTTCGTTCGGCAGTTTACTTTTTGATCAATGCAACCGACCGAAGGGAGCTCATGAATTCCTTTTAAAGAAATCATTTGATGAATAAAAAGTAAGAGCCCTGCGGCTTAAGCAAAAAAAATGTTGAGTGAGCTATGTTTGATGATGGAATAATTAATCCAACAGTAAGCTATTTATTAGGATGATAAAGAACTCAAAATACTAATGATTCACAGTGTTCCATGTGGCAACTGTAAACAAATTATAATCATATGAAACTAACTCAAATATTAGCTTGTGGACTGGGAGCAAGTACTTTGCTGTTTTCCCCCAATGCACAAGCACAAACGAAAGCCGATCGTCCCAATATCATTTATGTTTTGGCAGATGATTTAGGCTATGCCGACCTGGGATGTTTTGGTCAAAAAAAGATCGAAACCCCACATATCGACCGCATGGCGAAAGATGGAATCCTTTTTAGCAATCACTATGCAGGAACCACTGTTTGTGCCCCTTCGAGATGTGCCTTGATGACGGGACTGCATACGGGACATACCGATATTCGGGGGAACAAAGCGAATCAGCCGGAAGGTCAGTATCCCATTTCTGCAAGTACAAAAACCGTAGCGGAATGCATGCAGGATGCAGGATACAAAACGGCACTGGTGGGAAAGTGGGGCCTTGGTTATCCAGGTTCGGCAGGCGATCCATTGAAAAAAGGTTTCGATCATTTCTATGGCTACAATTGCCAAAGACATGCACACACGCATTATCCTGATTACTTATGGGATAATGACAAGCGCATAGATGTTCCGGAGAATAAAAATGGACAGAGAAAAGTGCACAGCCATCAACTGCTTACCAATAATGCACTGGAATTTATCAAACAGAACAAGGAAGAAGCATTTTTTCTTTACCTGTCCTATGTGGTTCCCCATGCCGAACTGGCAGCTCCAAAGGAATTTATGGATCAGTACAAAGGAAGGTACCAGGAGACGCCGCATCCCGGAGGACATTACCACAAGCAAGATTCGCCCAAAGCTGCATATGCTGCAATGGTTTCGATGATGGATGCGGACCTGGGACGAATCAGATCACTTATCGAAAAAATGGGACTGGCAGAAAATACCATCATCATTTTTACCTCGGACAATGGGCCACATCTCGAATCGGGAAATGATCCTGATTTTTTCGATAGCAATGGGATATATAGAGGCTACAAGCGTGACCTTTACGAAGGAGGCATTCGTTCCCCTTTTGTGGCCTGGTGGCCAGGGAAGATCAAAGCGGGTACAAAGAGTGATCACATCAGTGCCTTTTGGGATTTCATGCCTACAGCCTGCGATCTGGCAGGAGTGGACGCACCGGAAGGTCTGGATGGCATCTCCTATGTGCCGGCTCTCCTGGGACAGGAACAGGCTGAACACGATTACCTGTACTGGGAGTTTCATGAAAAAGCAGGCAAGCAAGCCATCCGCAAAGGGAAATGGAAAGCCCTGCGCCTGGGGGCAAAAAAGGATAAAAATGCAGCCATACAATTGTTCGATTTGTCTGTTGATCCTGGCGAGGAAAAGAATGTAGCCGATCAGCATCCCAAGCTGGTCAAAGAGATGAAAGAACTGTTTGCGAACTCACGCAGGCCGGTAGATGCTTTTCCTTTTGGCGATCAGTAAAGAATCAATTTTAAAAATATGAAAACCACCATTATAAACTCCCTTTTAATCGGGGGCAGTCTTCTGTCTGCTTCATTGCTGACGAGTACAAGTGCAGCGGGAAGCAGTCCAAAAGAAGATAAAAACTTGAAAAAACCCAATATCCTTTGGATTGTAGCTGATGATTTGGGAACCGATTTAGGATGCTATGGCAATCAGTCGGTTAAGACTGAAAACCTGGATCGCCTGGCCGGAGAAGGAATCCTGTTCTCCAATTGTCATACGGTAACGGCAGTTTGTTCTCCCAGCAGGTCTGGTCTGATTACAGGAATGTACCCGGTAAGTATCAATTGCCATCAGCACAGAACCCGCAAGGAAGCCATGAAAAAGCTACCCAAAGGCATCAAAACCATTACCGAATATTTCGAAGAAGCCGGCTATTATACTTTTAATGGCAGTTGCGAAAAGCCCGGGAAACCTGGCAAAGAGGATTACAATTTCATTACTGATTATGAGATATATGATGGAGTGGATTGGCGTGAACGCAAAGAGGGACAGCCATTTTTTGGACAAATTCAAATTCATAAGCCACACCGCCCTTTCCGAAGAGATACCGCCCGTCCTGTTGATCCTTCGGGCCTACAAGTGCCACCCTACTGGCCCGATCATACTTTAATCAGGCAGGATATGGCTTTCTACCTGGAAACCGTTCAGTTGGTAGACAGGGAAGTAGGTAAGATTTTGGAACGATTGAAAAAGGATGGTCTGGAGGAGAATACCTATGTATTTTTTGTGGGCGACCAGGGAAGTCCCATGGTGAGGCACAAGCAATTTTTGTATGATGGAGGAACCAATACCCCGCTCATTGTTCGATATCCAAAGAAAGAGCATGCGAAGGAAGTGAGGGAGGAACTCATCAGCAATATCGATTTGGCAGCAACGGCTTTGCAGCTGGCAGGAATCAACATTCCCGCCTACATGCAGGGACAAAATTTCCTGGGGGCTCATAAACCGCGTACAGAAGTATTTAGCATGCGCGACAGAAGAGACGAAAGCGTGGATAGAATTCGTGCAGTTCGCACCGAACGGTTCAAATACATCCGAAATTTCTATCCGGAAAAGCCGTACGCTCAATACAATGCGTATAAACGAAATCAATACCCTTGTTTGCCCTTAATGGAAGTCCTAAAGGAGGCGAATCGCCTTAGTCCCGTGCAGCTACAGTTTTTATCAAACTCGCGCCCGGAAGAGGAGTTGTATGATTTATCAGCCGATCCGTATGAAATATATAACCTTGCCGAAGAAGCAAGTTATAGGGGGATTAAACAGGAACTAAGAGAAAAACTGGAGCAATGGCTTGAGGAATGCGATCGGGCGACTTACCCCGAAGATCAAAGGGAGATTGAGTATTGGAAAAAACAGATGGCAAATATGGACTCCATTTGGAAGGTGAAAAAGAGACTGCCCCTTGCTCCAACAAACCAGGAGTATGTAAGCTGGTGGGAAAAAAAGTTCGAGAGCCTGTTCAAAAGCCAGGCATCAAAATAAAAAGAGTGATTATCAGAATAAATAAGAGGAAGAGAAATGAAAAAAATGATGAAGTTTCTATTGCCAGTATTCGTGACTGCTTGCCTAACAGCCTGTCAGGCGAAAAGCAAAGGGAATGCTGAAGTGAATGAAAAACCGAATGTTGTAATCATATACCTTGATGATTTGGGATATGGAGACCTAAGTTCCTATGGTGCCAGCGAAATCGCAACGCCCAATATCGATAATTTGGCCAATAATGGGGTAAGATTTACCAATGGATATGCATCTTCGGCAACCTGTACACCTAGTAGATATGCTCTTCTTACGGGGTGCTATCCCTGGCGAAATAAGGATGCTAAAATCTTACCGGGAACTGCACCATTGTTAATTGGTACCGATCAGCCAACTCTGCCAAAAATGATGAAGGCCAATGGTTATCAAACGGCAGTGATTGGCAAATGGCATTTGGGTTTGGGAACGGGAGTCGTAAACTGGAACGAAAGGGTAACACCAGGACCCAACGAAGTGGGCTTTGATGAATCATACATCATGGCTGCAACCCAGGATCGTGTGCCAACGGTTTACATCGACAATGGCCATGTGGCAGGTCTGGACCCCAATGATCCAATTGAAATTGACTATGATCACAACTTTGAAGGTCAGCCTACCGGAAAAGAAAACCCGGAGCTCTTGAGCATGAAATGGCATCATGGGCACAACAGCAGTATTGTAAATGGAATTCCGAGAATTGGATTCATGAAGGGGGGCGAGTCGGCCAAATGGAGCGATGTTGATATGGCTGATCATTTCCTGGAGAAGGTGAAAGACTACGTGAAAACACATAAGGATCAACCATTTTTCCTTTATTATGCAATGCAACAGCCACATGTTCCAAGAACGCCACATCCTCGCTTTGTTGGCAAATCGGGAATGGGACCAAGAGGGGATGTAATTCTGGAAGCAGACTGGTGTATTGGTGAGTTCATGAAAACCATGAAGGAGGAAGGATTGCTGGACAATACCTTAATTGTATTTTCGAGTGACAACGGACCTGTATTGAATGATGGATATTATGACGATGCGGTAGAAAAATTAGGAAAGCACAAGCCAACGGGAGCTTTGCGTGGAGGAAAATACAGCTTGTTCGAGGCAGGAACACGTGTGCCTTTCATTACCTATTGGAAGGGGAGAATTCAATCACAGGAATCTGATGCTTTGGTCTGCCAGATGGACTTAATGAAGTCGATAGCCAGTTTAATTGGTGCAGAAGCGCCCAAAACGGACAGTGAAAATGTCTTGCCGGCATTAATGGGAGAAAGCAAGACAGGGAGAGAGAGCTTGATTATTGAAGCGACCACCCGAACGGCATTAAGAAAAGGTGATTGGTTGATGATTCCACCCTACAATGGACCTGCTGTTTCGAAACAAGTGAATATCGAATTGGGGAATTCCAAAGAATTTCAATTGTACAATTTGAAAGAGGACATTGCACAGCAAAACAATTTGGCAGCATCTGATCCGGCAAAATTGAAGGAAATGTATGATGAGTTTATTGCCGTGAGAGGGGAGAAGTATAAAAAAACACAAAAACTTAAACTGAAGTAAAGAAGGATACATATCGCAATTGCTCACCGACCCAATGGAAATACTTGTTTCAAACAAAGCTTTGTGAGCCAAATTGCCAATTCTATAAAAAGCACCTGTAAGTCAATGGATTTGCGGGTGTTTTTTTTATGTGGTTTGGGGGAGGCATCAATCGATATTCAATATTTTCATTAGTTCAACTCTAAATCAAACAAGCATAAGGATTAATTTAGATAATAATAATTAAAAGAGTCTTAATAAGAATTACGATATGACAGAATAATAATGTTATGATTTTAATATAATTCGTAAACAATATTTTAATTTTATAAAACTCTTTTAGGCACAATATGACTCAAAAATGAAAAATATAGTTTCAATATTAATTCTTGGCTTATTCTGGATAAGTGCTTTTGCTGAAAATGATGATATCGCTAAAGAGACCCAGAATTTGATTTTGAAAACTTTTACTTACTCAGATCAAAACCCAATATACCATCCAGAGTCTGAATTCATTGTTGAGGAATTTCAAAAAATCTTAGCGAATAGAACAGAGCACGATAAAACAAGTCAATTTACTCAGGATATTGAAAACCTTTTTAAGTACTTATTTAAAAATAGTCTTTGGGAGTATGAAGATTCATCTGAAAACCGAAGAATGAAAATGCGTAGAGCATTTTGTTTTGCATCACTTGCTCTTCTTTCTGAGGATAACAAAAGCTTGACATTTATTGAATATGCAAAACTTTCAATTATCGAGCATACAGACAATCCAGACTTCTATTTACTAGAGGAGCAACTTTTAGGTATAAATATTTTAGAAATGTTAGTAAAACATGAAAAAGGATTAGTTAATAATTCTGACATTCTATCAATTGAAAATTTTCTTAAGGACAATCAAGACGAAATAGAGAAATCAATAATTAATGAAGCTAGCATACTAATGGAAAAATATAGAGGAAATTTAAAATAATACCGTGTCTAACTAAAGTTAAAATTAAAGGATGTGCCTTAACAAAAGGGCAAAAAAACGCAACCCGAGATAAAAATGGCAGAAAAGATAAAAACACTAATAAAGTGTGAGAATATAGCTCCGATTGATAGTTTAGATAGGGAGATTAAATCAGGTACCTTAAAACTAGGAATATTTGCTAATAATGGTAGCGGGAAAACATTTGTGAGCAGACTATTCAGGCTTTCTGAAAATCAAACAAATTTAGAACTTGATAAAGACTTTAACAGTCCAACAGACAAACTTATTTCATTTGGAAAAAACAGTGCGAAGTTTTCATTTTCTGTAATTGATAAACAGGGGAATATCAAAGATGATTTTGAAATTAATTTGAGGCGAGGCCAAGTACCAAACATACCTGAAACTAAATATTTGTACCATACTTTTAATCAAGATTATGTAGAGGAAAATATTCGAGCACTAGGTTATGAAAAAGATAGTGAAATAGAAGGATTTATCCTTGGTAAGACTAATATTGACTTAAAAGATGATGAAGATAGGTTAAAAAACATTGAAGAAGAAGATACTACTTTATCAGCGCAAATTAAGAGTGAAATAGAATCATATCTTAATACAAATATTAATAGTATCCAAAATATAAAACGATTGACTGAATATCGTAAATTGAACTTTGAAAATGTATTTGCGAGTATTGATAAGGATGCTGTTCCGGTTGCAAAATCTTTTGAAGAACTTCTAGATGATTATAATAAAATAAAGTCTGTTCCTGAGAACTTACCGGATATTACAAAAATCAATCGGCTAAATTTAGATTTTGAACAATTAAACAAGATTAAAGATAATTGTTTGAAGTCTTATTCATTAAGTAGTTTAGCTGACGATTTTAAAACTAAGATAAAGGAAAAGCAACCTTTTATAGAAGCTGGTATGGCATTACTTGAAAATTTAGAGGTCTGTCCATTTTGTGAACAAAGTATTGAACAAGATGCAATATCACTAATTGATAATTATACGAAGTATTTAAACGATACTGAAGCTCAGACAATAAAGATTTTCAATGCATATAAATCAAGTATAGAAGATACTATAGAATTAGTTAAGAAGATAGAAGCTTTTAATACTAAGCGGATTATTGAATTTAATAATTATAAAACTAAATATATTCCTTCAAGTGCGAAAGAAGTATTAGTAGAAATCGAGATTCAAGACATTCTAAATTACTTACAACAAGTCATTGATATAATTGAAAACAAACTTATTAATATTTCTAAAGGTGTTGATTTTGAAGAGACGCTTCTTGAAGAAATTGAAAAAAAACAATCACTGCTCAATAGTGCCATTGATTTAAATAATAAAGCAATTAGTACAATAAATGGAAAAAAGAACCGAATCAATGATGAAAATAAAAATACAAGAAAATTACTCTGTCATAGTGCATTTAATAAACTAGTTGAGACTCATAGAACGAACTGTAGAAATATTGTCAAACTAAGAAAAGGTTATAAGAAGCTTAATGAGGAGATTAAAAAGAAAAAAGAACAACAAAAAGTAAGCAAGAAGGATAAAGTGGGTGAAACTATAAAAACTGTTCTAAATTACTTTTTCTCCGATAAATATACTCTAGATAGTGAAACCTTTAGATTGAAATTTAAGACTAATATCCTAGAGAAAAACCAGGCAAGAAATGTTTTAAGTGAAGGTGAAAAGAACATTGTAGCTTTTGCATATTATATCGGTGACACTCATCTTAAAATAAATAATGAAGATGATTACCAAAATATCTTCTTTGTCATTGATGACCCAATTTCTAGTATGGATTTTACTCATGTTTATACCTTAAGCGGTGTCATTAGAGATTTAGACAAAATAGTTGATAAACTTACAAGAGTTAAATTCTTAATGTTTACTCATAATAATGACTTTATGAGAGTTCTGACATCAAATAATATTTTGGATAAAAGATTGCTTTTAAAAGAAGGAAAACTAGTTGATTTTAATAATAACCTGACAGTCCCATATATTAACCACCTTTTTGATATTTACAATATAGCCGAAAAGGATAGGGAAGCTAATCATACAACAGCAAATTCAATTAGGCATATAATAGAAACACTTACAAAGTTTGATAAGATTGACACTTCTAGAGAAAGTATAGCAGAATATATTAGAGAAAATATACCAACAGATACAAGAGCATATACTCTTATTAATGATTTGTCTCATGGTGGTTGGCGTTCCGAACAGGCTCCAATAACCGATGAAGATTACAAAGAAATATGTACAACAATAATTTCACATATTGAGAATGAATATAAAGGGCAAATAGATTATTGCAAAAAGATTTGTTATTAAAGCCCAGCCTCTAACAGCGCTCATAGCCGAACCGTTGGCATTCATTGGGTACATTCAAGGCACATAGTTGACACTTATTTGAATTTCGACTTTTGAAGAAATTCAAAACAGATATAATAAAATGGAAACGAATACGGCAACGCTAAAAACGAAAAGCCTGTAGCTAGTTATTAGTTATAGGTTTTATGTTTTTTGCCTAAAGGTATCTGGCGGACACAAATATCAAGTTGCGATTCAAATAAAGTTAACCGAATATCTGGTAAGTGTCAAATAAGCAGGACGCTACAGGTTTTATTGTTTTTGATTTAACAGCTTGCAGTGTATTAATTGATAAATGTTGCGAGTGAGAATCTAGTTTATTGGCAGAAATTCAGATATGAAACTATAAGGATTAAAAAATAAAAACAAAAGCCCTCTTGTTTGAGGACTTCTGTTTATTGCTTGCCTTTTACTGATGGACTTGTTTTATCCCAAGAGCAATCGATAATCATATTTTTGATTCTATATGGCTTAACTAAATTAAAATCCAATTTTTTCTGCAATTCATCAATTGAGTCGTACTTTGTAGGTTTATTGAAATTATCTCCTTTGTACCACAAAACTAGATATATTCCTTCCTTTTTTCCAGTGTCTTTGATATACTCAGTGAGTTGTTTGCAATTACCTTCGTCAACATGGTCGTGATGTGCATTTTTTAATTCAACACATACTCTATACGATCTGTCATTCTTGGTATATTGGAAAAAGAAATCAAGGCTACCATTGCTGGATATTGTTTCCCTTGAGATTTGAACTCCTTTCATTTCTGCTACATGTCTAATAGTATTGTAAATAATACGTTGTGCTAACACTTCCATTATAGGATGGTTGATGCCTTTTTTCTCGGTCCACATATTCTTGTGCAGACCTCCTACCTCAATAGATTTTTTTATTGTCTTTTCTAGGAGAGCATAACAAAAAGATAGAAATTGTTTGTCATTCAAAATTTCAGTATTTCTTATAAATTCACCCAGGTTATTAATTTCATCAAATTCGAATTGATTAATATTTTCAAAATATTTGTTTTTAATCCTAAAGTAAGAGTCGAAGTTCGTTATGGTATATAATCTTTGATCTATTGGGGTGTTTTGATTAAGATACATTACTAAGTAATTTGATATTAAACTTGAAGTAATATCACGTTTTTCAATAGTAAATGGAAGTTGACCAGAATCATGGAGCTTCAATAATGTTTCAACTATGAAATCTTTATGAGGGTGATAACTGCCACCTCTTGTTGCTTTCTCAAGACTTAAATCTTTTTCAACAACTTTTTCATCAATAACGTCAAAGTCTGGATGGTAAAAATCAGGAATACTTATTCCCAATAGGTGTGATGACGAAAGGTTTCCAATTGAATCTGAAAAAACAGATACCGGCATTCCATCTATTTGTATTCTAAGCTTGTCCAAAAAAGCAAATACAGGATCATCAAATAGGTTATTGATTTTTTTTATAAAAATAGAGTTGTTGTCTATTTTTATCTCTTGGTAATCATCTGTGTTGGAATCGTGAATTATGAAGTAGATTATTGTATTTATGTTATTGAGATCAATATTTTTATATTTCGGATCTGCTAAGTTTATTGAAAAATCTTTGATCTCAAAATTGTTAGGATTAAAATCTAAATCATTATAAATTGATCGTGAGTGTTCTTCATTTAAGAAAGTTTTGTAATCATCAATAAGCTCTTTCAGTTCCTCTTTTGAGATTAGTTGGAATAAATTGTTGTATGTAACTAGGTTACTCAGTAGAATAAATACAATCTTACTTTCATCTAACTCTATAGCAGGATCAACATCTTCAAATCGATCTAGTTCATCTTTAATGAAGTTAATACCTTCTGTGAAATGATTCCTAGAAATAAACACTCTCAAAGAGGATTTGATAAAATTTTCGAACACATTATAAGTGACTTCAGGGTTTTCAACAGTTGAAAGTGTTTGTTGTTCTATGAATAAAGAATATACTAGTTTGATTCTAGATGATATAGACTTAATTGCTGTTTTTTCTTCAATTCTGAATAACAATAATTGGTTGTTATCTTTAAGTGATTCATTTTCAAAATTAAGTATGTTTAGCTTATGAGAAAGACTTATGTTTTTAGTCTCAAATATTGAAATTAGTAGCTTTTGAAGTTTTTTAAAATGAACTTCATTGATAGAATAGGATATCTGAATGAATACACTTCGAACAATTGAATCAACAGCTTCGCTTAATTCTAGAACTACGTCAGATTTATTACCATTCAATTCTGTCCCATTAAATTCTATTTTGTAGTCTAATCCTTTGATATTGATAATAAACCTTTTAGATGATCTTACATTATAGAATAGTAATGTGCTGAAACAAATCTCTATAAGATCTATTAACCTATCCGTATTTTTTAATATCGTATATTTATTTTTTGCAGAAAAATAACTCGTGATTTCTTTAGTGTTACCTAGGAATTGTCTTTCCTTGCATGGGTAAATCATATTCTCAAAAGTGGTGTGTTAAAGTGATAAATAATTTAGCTAAATTAATAAAAACAACCTAATGAAGTAGCTAAATTGCTGTAGTATTAAGTTGAAATAATTATAATTGTAGTACGAGATTTATTTAACTACCCCCCGTTAGCGCGAGCTTGTAGCTCGTGCTCTGCGTATGCAGGAATAGCAACTCATCTCTCGCAAATTTCTAATTTTCATTCAATTTGCTTTTATGTTCTGCCTTAGAAAATACAATACCGCACAAAAGTGAGCATCCTAATGAAAGAATCTTATCCAAAATGTTAAATTTGCTAGTGTATGCAAAATATGGGTAAATTGAATGATAGCATAACATGTTTAAATAGGGGAGTAAGCAAATACGGCCCCGCTCCCCACAAACCAATCCTTCTCTTGGCAGTGATCGAATCTTTCCACTATGGAGAAATCATTACCAATTGGATTGAACCCACAGGAGAATTATTAGTTCATTTTCGCAATCTCTGGGACCAATTGGTTCACACGGGGCATACACCCAATTTCTCACTTCCGTTTTTCCATTTAAAGAATGAGAAAGGAAAGTTTTGGGAACTTATTACTTTTCCGGGCAAAAACTTACCGGTAACCAATAGCAATTCAATCAAAAGCTATCGGGCTTTGGTCAATTGTGTGGCAGCAGCCAAATTGTCTGAGGAGTTCTTTTTACAGCTAATGGATCCAATGCAAAGGGAAATCCTACGTCAAAATATTTTGTCTGCCTATTTCCCAAAGCACAAAAATGCAGAGCTATCCCAAGTACCAGCAGCTAGTCAAGAGATACAAAATGAAATACTTTTCGATCCGGCACACAACTATGTCCGAAAAGTAAAACGCATCATAAAAGAAAAATCAAAAGCCGAAGTAGAAGAAGAATTGGCCCTACGCAGCCACATGTTCCGAAAAGGCGTAAAACAACATTACAAACACCAATGTGCGATCACCGGGCTCAGAATCCAATTTTCATTATCGGTATCCATGGTTGATGCATGCCACATCATCCCATTTGCGGAAACCCACGACGACACCATCACCAATGGTATTGCCCTTTCACCAACCATTCATCGTGCCTTTGATAGCGGTCTCATTTCCATTTCGGACGACTACACCGTACTGGTCCACAAAAAAGTGCAGGACCACTCTCACAACATCGCCTTTCAGCAGCTCCACAACAAACAAGTTTTTCTACCCGAACAGGAAGCATTCTTCCCCTCCTTGGAAAGACTAAAACAGCACCGTAAGAAATTCAATTTCTAAGTTTGTTCATGAAATTACCCCAGCTCCCGCAAATTTGAAATTTGCGGCTTAGGCGTTTTTTTGGTATGCAAATGTCAGGACAGAATTCTGCTATTGCATCGGCGAACAATCGATTCTTGTAAGGAGGTAAGGCGTTCACTCCTCGGATCTCGACAAAAATTTCGCCAGGGCTTACCAAAGTCCTGCTGCTTGTTCCGCTAGAACTCTAATTCGGGTTCATGCATCAAGCCGGTAGCTACTCAAGCAACAGGCATTTGTCAGAGAATTCGGCCTTTGTTTAGCTGGGCTGTTCGTTTTTTTCAGGGTCTCACTCCAGCAGAGGCAACGAATTAATATCCTTTTTCGCACAATAATCGATCAGGTTTCCGTATCGTTTTATGGGGAGCAGAAATACAAGAATTGTATCGCTTTGATGAGTCCAGCTTATTTTGTGGTGTAGAAATAAATCTAAATTTTATCAAGAGAATTTAGACTAAAGGGGAGGGGGTTGTTGCTGTGTGAAAATAATTTTGATTATAGAAAAATAATTTGTGTATCTTGAGATTATCGAATCAATTCCAAAGAATCAGAATTTTGGATTGATAAAAAAAAACTCCATATTGTTGTTTATCAATTCGAATACAATATATAATTTGACATCATACAATCCATAACGTTTATTTATGAACCATACTATTTACAGTATCATAACGGGCACGGGAAGTTATATCCCATCGCGCTGTATCAAGAACAAGGACTTTCTCGATTACGAGTTTTATGAAGGAAAGGGAGATAAAGTCGATAAATCGAATCATGAAATCATTGAAAAATTTCATGAGATTACCACGATAAAGGAAAGGCGTCATGTGTCGGATGATCTTCTTACTTCTGATATCGCTTATGAAGCAGCTGTAAAGGCCCTGGAGTCGGCAAATGTTGATGGGGAGGAGTTGGATTACATCATTGTCGCTCATAATTTTGGAGATATTAAAAGTGACAGTAAGGCTTTGGATATTGTTCCTAGTTTAGCTGCAAGGGTAAAGCACAAATTGGGTATCAAGAACCCTAATACAATTGCTTACGATTTGACTTTTGGTTGTCCGGGATGGATTCAGGCAGTTATTCAAGCCGATTATTACATAAAATCGGGAGATGCACAAAGGGCTCTGGTTATTGGAGCAGATGTATTGTCCCGGGTTTCTGATCCTCACGACCGTGACAGTATGTTGTATGCTGATGGTGCCGGAGCCATTGTATTGGAAGGTAAAAGCAGTGAATGCCCGGTAGGAATTCTTGCACACAAAATGCGTTCAGACACTTTGGTTTACTCTAAAATGTTGTATATGGGCAGCTCATCCAATCCTCATGTTAAAAATGCAGGCAATCATTTCCTAAAAATGAATGGCCGAAAATTGTACCAGTATGCACTCGAGCATGTGCCGCAAGCCATTCAAAACTGCCTGGAAAAGAGCAATACTCACTTGAGTGAAATTTCCAAAGTCTTAATTCATCAGGCCAACGGAAAAATGGATGAAGCAATACTAAAAAGGCTATATCGTTTGTACAAAATAAACAATATCCCACAGGGAGTAATGCCGATGACCATTGATTGGTTGGGCAATTCATCTGTAGCAACCATCCCGACATTGTACGATCTAATTCTAAAAGGGAAATTGGGAGCTTGTGCTGTAAATGAAGGGGAGAAGCTTGTTTTTGCATCTGTAGGTGCTGGAATGAATATTAATGCTTTTGTATACAAGGTGCAATAATTTTAAAATTTATTGCTAAGCATAGCTAATGCAAACATTTACAATCTCGTTTATATTATAACAGAGCCTTTGGCAGTAGTTATCTTTAAGAATATGTTTTTATCCTAAAGCATTGTATGCTGAATTTTAAAATGAAATATGAAAGAAAATAGAGACCTAAATTTAGCGGTGTTAATTGATGCCGATAATATTCCTTATTCTGCTATCAAAGGAATGCTTGATGAGATCACTAAATTTGGTGTTCCATCAATAAAAAGGATATATGGTGACTGGACAAAACCAACTGTTTCGGGTTGGAAGCCAGCTTTGCTTGAACATGCGATAACACCAATACAACAATACAGTTACACATCTGGAAAAAATGCTACAGATTCAGCGATGATTATTGATGCTATGGATATTTTGTATTCTGGCAAAGTTGGTGGATTTTGCATCGTGTCTAGTGATAGTGATTTCACCAGGCTGGCAACTCGCTTAAGAGAGGCCGGAATGTTAGTAATTGGTATTGGAGAGAAAAAGACACCTAACCCATTTATAGTAGCTTGTGATAAATTTATTTACATAGAGATATTAAAAACCAAGACCAAAGAGAAGGAGAGCGAAGAAGATAAGGAATTAGAGAAAGAAGCATTTGATGCAATTACTGTAAAAGAGATAAAATTAATTGCTTCAACAATTACTGACTTATCTGATGATGATGGATGGGCATTTTTAGGCGATGTTGGTAGCTTGTTGCAGAAGAAACAACCAAATTTCGACCCTAGAAACTATGGATTTCAAAAGTTAACCCCATTAATAAAATCAACAGGTAAATTTATAATAGAGCAACGAGATAGTCAGAAAAGAAAGAGCAAGTTGATCTTTGTGAGGAATAAATAAAAATCCCTGGAAGTTCATTCTTCCAGGGATTAAAAAAATCTTATTGTAACACTAAAGATGCATTATGCAAATTTAGAATAATTGAATAAGTTTATAGCTTAATAAACAACTTCAACGTCAACAGCGTTTAAGCCTTTTCTTCCTTGTTCTGTATTAAATTTTACTTTATCATTTTCTCTGATATTATCAATTAATCCACTACTATGAACAAAAATATCTTCTCCTGTTTCTGTGACTGAGATAAAACCAAATCCTTTAGAATCGTTGAAAAATTTTACTGTACCTTCTTGCATCTTTACTAAATTTTAAATTGTTAAATATTTTATTTTATCCGAGAACTCCAATATATTCTATATTAAATTAGAATATAATTTTTAAAAACAGCTGATCAGCTATTTTTAAAACATTTAAAAAAATAAAGCAATGGATTAATAAAATTGTAAAGAAGAGAAAACTCAAAAAAACGAAACTACTATAAACTACCTTATAAACATTAAATAGGTGCCCCTGATGGACGACACAAATGTAGAGCTTTTAATTTTAGGAAATAGGTTTTTTGAATTAAAAGAAAGAAATGATTTTGTAATTTAATTTCAGCTGAGGTGTATATGTCAGGTATTTAGGAGGTTGTAAAAAAAAGCGATGTTATTTTTAAATGAAGAAATATTTCAGGAAGTATATTTTAGACTCTATTATCTGAAAAATGACAGATGAGTAGTCATTTCAATGATAATAGTATTGTTGATTAAGCTTCAATTTACAGTTTACTTTTGGACAAACACATCTTATTTAAATTACGATCTGTAAGTAGTAAATTAGGGTAGAAAATCTAAATGTAACTTGTGTAGGATGCATGAAAATAATTGGTCTAGAGTAAATTAGACTGAAGGGTTGCTATGGAATAATTATAAAATTGGAGTTATTTAAAGACTAAAAGAGATCTTAAAACATTTTCTATAATTAAACTAGTTCGCTTATTAAGAGATTAAGTATTATTTTTAAAATTAGAGGTTAATAAAGCTTATCTTTCTAAGGATGTATATGAATTGCTCAAATTAATAAAATAATATATGAATTTCGCAGTAATTTCAGGAGCGGCAGCAGGTCTTGGTAAATCATTTTCTTATGAATTAGCAAAGATTGGTTATGATACGATACTCATTGATTTACCCAACACTGGATTGAAAAATATATGTGTGGAAATTGAAAATAAATTCGATCGTAAATCTTTATATTATGAAACTGATTTAACTAACATTGAAAATATAGTTGAAATAACAAATGACATTAACAAACGATACAATGTCTCAATTTTAATAAACAACGCAGGTGTTGGAGGGACCAAAAGGTTTAACGATGCTGATATCAATTACCTGAATACAATTATCCAATTAAATGTAATGGCGACTACCATTATGACAAAACAGTTATTTCAAAATTTGAAAAAGCAGGAGAATTCATATGTTCTTAACGTTTCTAGTATGGCTGCATTTAGTCCGGTTGCCTTTAAAACAGTTTATCCTGCATCAAAAGTATTTGTAAATTACTTTTCTCTTGGTTTATACGAGGAATGTAAAAATTCAAATATTTTTATAAGTGTATTAAATCCCGGACCAATGAAAACTAATCCTGAGGTAACCGAAAGAATTAACAGACAAGGATTTTTGGGTAAAGTTGGATTATTATCAACAGAGAAAGTAGCCAAGATATCAATCAAGCAGCTTTTTAAAAGAAACACATTTATAATGCTTAACGGAAACAAGTTTGGTTGGTTAATGTTAAAAGCAGTGCCAATATGGTTGAGACTTTCTTTGTTTTCGAAAGCTGTGCGTAGAGAATTAAAACATAAACAGTAGTGGACAAAGTATTTGTAACTGGGATAAATGGATTGTTAGGTACAAATTTAGCTTTTATGCTTATTGAGCAAGGGTTTTACGTTACTGCCTTAATACGCAGGAAAAGTAATTTTGTAAAATCTGAACTTAGAAATTTAAAACTTGTCGAGGGAGATTTGTCTGATTTAAATAAGATTATTGATGAAGTAAAAGGTTGTCGGTATGTTGTTCATACAGCTGCAAATACTTCACAAGGATTATTAAAACTTAAGGATTATCATCAGACAAATGTGCAGGGAACTGAAAACATCATCAAAGCTTGTATACAGAACAATATAGAGAAGCTAATATACATTGGTTCGGCAAATACTTATGGTTATGGAAGCTTAGCTGATCCAGGTGACGAATGTAAGCCCATTAAAGCACCTTTTACAAAATCGCTTTATGCAATTAGCAAAAAACAGGCTCAGGATGTTATCGATAAGGAAACCGCAAGGTTGAACATTACAACCATAAGCCCAACTTTTATGCTTGGCGCCTATGATACTAAACCAAGCTCTGGGAAAATAATACTATATGCATTAAATAAACGCTTTGTATTTTACCCTTCAGGGGGAAAAAATTTTGTTCATGTCTCTGATGTGGCAAAAGCTATCATAAAGGCATTTGAGCTGAAAAAGTCAGGTGAAAAGTTCATTCTTGCCAATGAAAATTTATCTTATAAGGAGTTCTATGAAAAAATGATATTAATCAACAGTCAAAAAACAGTATTAATTCGTATTCCCGATTATTTGTTATTGACTATGGGTTTGATTGGAGATTTATTTAGAATTCTAAAATTTAAAACCAATATATCATCTGTAAATGCAAGAATATTAACAATTAACAATTATTATAACAACAAAAAAGCAAAACAGGGTTTGGGTATTAAATTTACATCGGTTGATAAAGCAATATATGATTCGTTAAATTTTTATAATAATAGACGGTAGAACTATAAAGAGTGCTTATTATGGGATCCTATTTATGTATAAAATGAGCAATTTCCAACCAAATAGCTGTATGTTTCTATTATTTACTATTTTATTTGGATATTTCAATAACCTTTAAGAAAAGAGTACGTATACATATTGATAATTCAGTTTAGAATAGGTATAACGAATTGCCTATTATTCTCCTAAGTATGATCTGATCGAATTCCAATCTTAATTGAAAAATTCTGGAAAAATTACCATTATACCAGATTTGTGATCTAAAATTGATTACAAGCACTTTAGATTTAATGGACATAATTTAAGAATGAGATTTCAGCTCACCTAAGAAAACGGATTTTCACCCTAAAATAGGTCTAATGAAAAAGAAACAATTCATACAGGATTTGATTCAGGATGCAGCCTGTCAGGCTAAAGATAAAGAATATATAATCACCGAAGTTGCTAAGGTAGAGCTTGATGAGATGATACGAAGTGGAGTTTGTTCAATGACAATAAATGATTTATCATCGGTGGGTATGAGACAAATTGTTAAAGGTAATTTACAATATTTTATACAAGCCATGACTATAGATTCAAAGCAAAGATTCATGTCAAAACATCTTGAATACAGATCTTTTGTCAATGCTAGATTTGAAATTAAATCCCTTTGGCCATTTTATTAGTTGTGAATTCGTTATATATCAGTGTAACAAAATAGGTTTGTACATTTTTAATGTGGATTTTGTCCTACTTAGGTGAACAATTCGAAGTATGATCTAATTCAATGCATTTTGTAATTAGAACTAGAGATATCGATATGAAAACTAAAAATGAACTTCTTAAAGAGAGGCTGCAATTTATTGCTGAAATAGCACATGAGATAAGGATTCCTTTAGCGGGAATAATAAGTTTTTCTGAACTTTTGCTTACCCCAAATTTGGATAGAGGAAAAATTATTATCTATTCCAATTATATAAACACTTGCTCATCTAGCCTGTTAGAATTATTGAATAATTTAATAATTAGATCTAAATTAGAATCACAAGATGGGATTGTAGTTAATGGAATCTTAGATTTAAATTTATTCCTAGATGAATCTACAAAGCATTTTAAAATGCAAAGTGAATTATCAAACACTAGTTTGAGCACAGTATATGGACTAAAAGGAGATGCTTCCATGATAATTACTGACTCACTAAAATTGAATGTAATTCTAAACAATCTAATAGGAAATGCAATTAAATTTACGAAAAAAGGGAAAATCAAAATCGGTTACCTTAAGCGACAGAATTATTTGGAGTTTTATGTTGAGGACTCTGGTATTGGAATTCCTAATGAGGTTAAAAAGAATATATTTAAGCCCTTTTATCAAGTAAAGAACAAAGTTAATAGTTCAGGATTAGGGCTTTCAGTTACAAAATCTTTAGTAGAATTGTTGGGCGGAGATATTTGGTTTAACTCAAAACAAAATATTGGCACAAAATTTTCATTCACTATACCATATAAGCAAATTATTATGGAATAATACACTTATTTGTTGGATTAGAGTTTTAAAGATTATTTTTAATATCTCATCAAGCAATTATAATCCTTAGGCAATTCCACATCATTAACTTGGATGTATTTGAATTTTACTTTCATTATCTCTCTTAAAAATTGTTTTGCTTCATGAGTTTAATAGTCAAATTATAACCTCCTTGTGTTTTTAATCTAATTTGCTAATTTTCAAAGGGAAATATGTTAGGGTAATTCTCTTGTGTGTAATTCTTGCAAAGTCAATGAATAGTGTTGTTTGTGCAGGGGTAGTGTGGTTCTGGTGGGGTGCTAAAGAATCGAAACTGATAGTGTTATCAGTATTTTCATATTGCCCTGTTTAGGGTCAAAATTATCCACAAGAATTGTGTAGATATTAAATCACTTACTCAAATGCATTTTCTAATGAAAAATTTTGGTGCTGCTATAGTATTTTGCACTTCCTTAAAAAGTATCTCTATGATTATTAGCAAACCTAAGCTGTTGGTGTTTTTTGCAATGGCATTAGAATTTAAACACTTAAAAATATAATTTTTAAGCCAAAAGCATTTGAGAACTGTAATACGAGAAGAGAATATTAGTTTATTTGGAGTATGAATTTATAAATTAATAATGTCCATTGAAATTCAAAAATCAATACTACTTTGAGATCCTGGCGGTCATAGTAACGGCAGTATTTAAGTTCATCTTAATGGATTGGAAAAATTTAAGGGCATTCTATACATCAGGTGTTATTTTGTTTTGGCTTATTTATATTTTGTACAGAGTAAAAACTAATCCCAAAAGCTTGCATATTTGGGGTTTTAAGAAAGAGCATTTCAAGCAAACAATAATTTATTTGATCCCTATAATTTTTATAAGTATTGTAATATCTGTTATTTATGGGAGTTATAATAGTAAGCTATCTTTTTCCTGGCATTTTATTTTGATATTTTTACTTTATCCATGTTGGGGTATTATTCAACAATTTATGATGTTGGGTATTATATCACATAACTTAATAGCCATTTCAGAAGTGAAAATTAACAGGTTTTTTATCATTTTTCTGGTATCAACTTTATTTAGCTTAATTCATTACCCAAGTTATGTGCTTATGATTTTCGCCTTCTTTTTAGAGATGGTGTTTATTACAGTATATCTAAAATGGAGAAATTTGTGGGCTATTGGTCTTGCTCATGGTTGGATTGCAACATTTATATTGTACTTTGTTTTGAATCGCGATCTATGGTCTGAACTCTTTGTACGATTCTAAATATCAAAGAATCTACGCAACTTTATTTCAGCCTTGAGCCTATAATGCACAAATAACAATAATGTTGATATTGGTAATAGACATGATTCTGCAATGATACTCCATCGAAGTTGAATAGCATTTTTAAAATAGAGTGATATAAAAATTTCTGTGCAGATCAGAAATATGCCTATTGCAAAAAATATTGCTGCTAAGATGTTAAATCCATGATGTTTTGATATTTTCACAATCCAAAACACTATAACCAAGAGAGCATATAGCGAAACAAGAATAGGTATTCCTAGTTTTATTCCCCAACCCGTATTTGTACTTATCAAATCTAGAAGTACAATTAGAAGAGCATTGGAAAAGAAATTACCCAAGACTAAAAAAATGACTTTGTTACGACTGAATGTGAAACAGCTGATGTTGGCAAAAAGTGCTATGGAGACAACTGCATTATATAATGACCAGGAGATTGTTTTGTTTAAAACTAAATTGATAATCATTGTTGCAATACTTCCTGATAATAAGATTATGCCAGATATTTCCCAAAACAGTTTTCGTTTCTGAGCATTTGTCAGGTTCTTACTACAATTCTGAATTTCACTCTCAAAATTAAATTGTTTTGATTTTGATTCATGAGGGACACTCGGTTTCTTTCCTTTGGATAAACCACACAATGGACAAAAAGTCATATTGGTGTCCAATTCTACACCACAATAATTGCAAAAGCTCATATCTAAATCTTATTTTTCAGTTTCACATTTATTCCCTGCTGACTAAGAAAGTGAAGGAATTTTTGCTCAAAATCTTTTGATTTGGAAATATTTCCAAAACTTAAAACAAGTTTATTACCATATCCAATAACTCCACAGTTTAATTTAAGCTTTTTATTTGGGGGAGGTGGTGTAACAGCAAAAAAGTCAACTTTATTGCTAATTGAAGGAGGTAAGTCTACTTTTCCCAAATTGGTTACTACTCCGCTGTATTGGTTGGCTCCTTCTGAATAGTATTTTAGATACAGAACAAGACTTTTTAACCAAAGGGGTATTCCTCTGAGTAATATTTTTCTTTCGCTACCAACATTACGAGAGATTATTTTACTAATGAGTTTTTCGTCTGTTTCCACCTGCATTTTATGATAGACGATTTTGAGTATCTCTTCAAATGAATATTTGCCCAAGCGAAAATCTAATTCGGGCATTACAAAAAGTGAAAAATTACGCATTGTCTTACTTGGGTATATTTTTCTGAGATTAACAGGAACCTGGATTCGAGCAATATTATTTCTTGGAGATATGCCTTTTCCCTTGCGTTCAAAATAAATGTCTTGCAGAACTAAAAGATAAACCGCGACTAAGTATTCGGTAATGCTTACATCTTTTTCTTGTGTTTTTTGTTGAATTTCGTTTATGGATAAAATGGCGAACAAAACATCAAATCGTGGTTTGCTTCTTAGTTGGAAAGGCAAATGAAATGCCTTAGTTTGCCTTGTAACTGTTGGGATGTTTTCTTTAAAATAGCGATGATATGAATCTTCAATTTCTTCTTTATCGAAATCCCTGGTGAAAAAATGATCTATTTGATTATTACTTATTAATCCTCTCTCTTTAAAATAGTAGATAAGAATTGACTTCAGAAAGATGAACAGGCCGTGGCCATCGGTAAGAATGTGTGAGAACTCAACACTTAGGCGATTTTTAAAGACAAGTACTCGCAGCAATAGTTTATTTTCCTTATTCATGTCAAAAGCTGTGCAAGGTACATTATCATCTGGCAAAGCTCTTATCGAATCATCAACCTGTTCGAGGTAGTACCAGAAAAAGCCTTTACGTAATTGTACTTTAAAATAATTAAACCTTACTTCGGCCTTTTTAATGGCGTTTAGAAGACTGCTTATGACAATCGGTTCTGTTAATACTGCCGATAACCTCATAACTGTAGTTTGCTCCTTGTTACGAATGGCTGGAAATATTTTAGCAGCATTATCTAAAGGACTCCAGAAGGTTTCTTTTTTTTTCATGGTATAATGGTTTGTATGAAACCAAATCTTTAGATTAAAGTTACCAATAAAATAAACTATTGAATAATTAAAATTACTAACTTGTTGTTCAACCTTATTAGTAATTACTACTGAAAGTATTAGCTTAATATATCGTGAGGGAGATTTTAATCATTTTTTTTAGTAGTTGGAAATTTGCAGCAGTTTTTCCAATTGCCATATATGTATTGGAGATGTCATTTTTTGAGACGATACTATACACCAACATTGGTGGAATAGTAGGACTTGTATTGTTTACTTTTACATCTAAAGGTCTAATTAAAATTTACGATGTTTTATTACCTGCTATTTTCAAAAACAGAATAAAAACTAAAAGAATATTTACAAAAAGAAGGCGGCGAATTATAAAATTTAAAGCCAAGTATGGATTGACTGGAATAGTTCTACTCACGCATGTGGTCTTGTCTATCCCTGTTGGGGTTTTCCTTACCACAAAATACTTTGGAAATAAAAAATATAGTTACTTGTATTTGGTTTTGGGGCAAATTGTTTGGTCATTTATTTTTACACTTTTTTACACAGAGGTGAAGACTGTGATTCAGATATGACAATAATTTTTAGTACACACTGAGTGACTATATAAGAGTCGTTTTTTTAAGTTTAAATGTTGAAAAAATGTTTTTTTTATCTATAAATGATAATAGTTGTCTCTTCTTTTACTATCAAATATACCGTTGCCTAATCGGTCGTAGAATTATTGCACAGATAGTATAAGTTTAACAACATGAAATTTAATAAGCGGCTTCGCAAGTGCTTTTCAATGCCCTATGTTTCTTATTATCGCCGTTAACTATCTAAATCCCAACGGGGAGTAAATTAGGGTAAATCACTTAAGTGTTATTCTTGTAAATTGCATAAATATAGATATTTAGGTGGAGGTATGAAGGTTCTGGTGGGACTCTTGCTTTTTGTGTTAAGAATTCAGAAATTGTTTGTGCTTAAGATATTACAGAGAAAGTATCCCCCGAAAAATATTAATATTGATCGGGGAATACTGTCATTCTTATCCATATTGATAAACACCTTGAATTTTATTCATCTCGTTAGAAATTAATTTTTCACTAGCCCTAGCGTAATTTTCAGTCATTTTGGTGTTAGTATGCCCCATCATTTTAGAAATTGCTTTAATATTAAGATTATTTCCCAATGTAACGGTTGTCGCAAAAGTATGACGGGCTGAGTGAGTGCTTAAGTTCTTATTAATACCGCATAAGTCGGCAATTTCTTTTAAATAAGCATTCATTTTTTGGTTGCTTGGAACGGGTAATAGTTTTTGTTGAATCTGGCAAATAGGATCATCTTTATATTTGGAAAGAATTGCTTTTGGGATATTGAATAAGGGAACTTCAAATTCAATTTTTGTTTTTTGCCTTTTGCTTTTTATCCATTTGTTTCCATCAATTCCAGTAATAATATGCTCTTGATTAAGTGATTTTACATCAGAGAATGCCAAGCCTGTAAAACAGCAGAATAGGTACAAGTCTTTAATAACATCCAATCTTCTAATTTCAAATTTCTTGTTAATCAGTCTATCTAGTTCTTCATCATCCAGATACTCTTTATCAATCTTCTCCATTTTAAACTTGATTTTAGCAAAGGGATCAGATCTCATCCATTCATTGGCTAATGCCCAATTAGTAATTTTTTTGAAGTTTTTAAGGTATTTAGAGGTCGTATTTGTAGAACACTTTCGTTCCGTTCTGAAATAATGCTCAAAATCGCATATAAACTGATGATTAATCTTACTAAGTGGTAAGTCATTTAAATGGTATTGCTTCTTAATAAATTCCTGAGTGTGCTTTAAACAGGTGCTATATCTTTCAAGTGTACCTTCTGCCATATCAATACCAACACGCTTTTCACATCTGTCATTGTGTTTTTTGAAAATGCCAATGATACTATGCTCGTCTTTTTCTTGGTTCAAACAAGCTTTTAGGTTCTTGCAATTCAATTCTTCCTGAATTTCGAGATCATTAATCAGCTTTAAGATCTTTTCATTCATATGTTGGATGTAACGGTTGTTTTCTTTTGCTTTTAAGGAATTGCCTTTACATTTTCCTTTTTTGGAGTCCCAATGCTTTGAATCAATACTTCTTTTTAATGAAATATCTAATCTTTGACCATCAATTGTAATTCTAACAAAGATTGGAGATTCGCCATTTTTCAGTTTAGTCGTTTTTCTAGCAAAAAATAAAATTGATGTGGATTTACTCATTTTAATTTGTTTTGAGTGATTAAAATTAATTTTTCAAAACTAGCAAATGAGTGATTTTTGAATAGAGCAAAGCGGTGTATTGTAGTGCATTAGAGTCAAGGTGAGGTGTAGCATTTTTTGTGATTTGTAACTACACCAATTGAAACACCCTTTTCTTGTATTTTCATGTGTTTGTTTACACTGGTATAAAAGAAAAAAACCTTGCAAACGTACGTTTTACAAGGTTTTTCTTTTTGTTGCATTTCTGCGAAGCGGAGAGGAAGGGATTCGAACCCCCGAATCGCTTTTGGCGTATACTCGCTTTTCAGGGGAGACAGTTCAACCACTCCTGCACCTCTCCACAATTGCAATAATGGAGTGTGATTACAAAAGCAAAATACATTGCATCTGTTTTATTCTATTGATTATTGCCTTTCATTCCTAAAAAGTATATTCATTAACTCAGTTTATTTTTTGTATTTCAAAGCTATTTCTATTGCTTGAATCATTTTACCGGCAATATCTTTATTTGATGCTCCTTCTATACCTTCCAAGCCGGGAGATGAGTTCACCTCGAGTAGTAATGGACCTGACTGGCTTCTAATGATATCAACACCTGCTATTTTGAGCCCCATTGTTTTGGCAGCCAAAACAGCAATCTTTCTTTCTTGTGTAGTTATTTTGGTGATTGCAGCAGTTCCTCCCATATGTATGTTTGCTCTGAACTCGCCCGGAGCCGCAGTTCTCATTATACTTTCTACTACTTTACCATTCACCACAAAACATCTTATGTCTTTACCGTTGGCTTCCTTTACAAATTCCTGCACCAGTATGTTGGCTCTTAAGCTTTTAAATGCATTAATCAAGCTTTCGGCAGCTTTTTTTGTTTCAGCAAGCACTACACCTTTTCCTTGTGTTCCTTCTAAAAGTTTTACAATTAAAGGAGCACCACCAACCATTTTTATTAATTCATCTGTATCAAGGGGTGAATTGGCAAATCCGGTGGTTGGTATGGGAAGTCCATTGTTGATTAAAAGTTGCAATGCATAGAGTTTATCTCTTGATTGAGTAATTGCTGATGCAGAATTTAGAGTGTATACTCCCATGGCTTCAAAATGACGAGTTAACGCACATCCATAAAATGTTGCACTTGGTCGTATTCTGGGAATAATCGCATCAAAATCATTAAGGATACGTCCGCCTCTATAGTGCATTTCAGGATTTTTACCATCAAGTTTAATGTAGCAGTCTTTAATGTTTAAAAATTCAACTTCATGTCCTCTTTCTTGTCCCGATTCTATTATTCGCCTATTACTATATAATTCAGGATTACTGGCTAACAGGCCTATTTTTAAACCTGTTTTTTGTATGATGTGAGTAAAATAGAATTCATCCAATGATTCATTGGAAGGAGAGCCAAATAGGCAAGAAGCTTCAGGATCCACCAGCATTTTTCCCGACATGGCCTCTCTTCCCAAAAGCATACGGTATCCCATACTATCTCTGTTGGTAAGTGTGATTTCTATTTCCCAGGATTCATTGGCTATAGTCAGGATAGTTTTAATCACAAACCTAACTTCGCTGGATCCGCTGGAACTTTTTACTTTACGCTTGTCGTGAACGGGTGCTTCGCAATGAATTGTTGTTTTGCCATTGTTCTGTAAAGGATGAACATCGAAACTCACCCAAGGAACACCATCTTTTTTGAAAGCCATGATGTTAATTGCATGCAAGGATGATGTTTTTGCACCTGAATCTACACGTGCTTTAATAGCCGGAATTCTTAACTGTGGGAGAGAGCACCATTCTTCACTTCCTACTATCAATTTATTTATGCTCATTGTTATTCGTGATTATTTATGATTTAATTTTTGTTCAGTGTTATAGTTTATTGAAAAAGAAAGCCACTCCATGGGTAGAGTGACTTTCAGCCTTAAGTAAATGTAAAGTAAAACATTTTACTCCAACTCATCATCTTCTTCCTCATCTTCATCAGTCAAAGAAAATGAAACTTTTTTCGACTCTAATATTTCATAAACTTCAGACATTTTTATTTTATATATTGATTCTCCATCATCAGCCTGAATTCGATAAAATTTTATTTTATTGGCTGTTTCCACCAGGAAAATATTATCGATGACCGAACCTTTATATTTTTTATAAATTGGTTTAGTGATTTCTGCAGATGCAGACTCAACATTGATAGATGTAGAGGTTTTAAGCCATTTGCCATCGGCAGAAAACATAGCAAGTTTATATTCTTCGTCCACGTAAAAAGAGGCTTCAAATTCCCCATTCATTTCAGTCCAGATAACATCTTCGGCATCTGTAAATATTTTTTGAAATGCATCATTAACTTGTTTTGGCACATCATTATCCTGTCCAAAAACCATTAATGGAATAATACCTATAAGTAATAATAGTTTCTTCATTTTAAATGTTTTTTTAGAATTATGACATTTAGACGATAGATCTATAAAAAGTCACGACTTTTGAATTATATTTTTTGAATTTTATATAAGTTGTTTCTCAAGTCTTTCAAATTTCGATAGGTGCCAAATTCATGCAATATTTTTAATAAACTTAAATCCAAATCAGCAACTAAAGTCATTTCGGTATTTGGTGTCGATTCGGCCAATATTGCATCTGTAGGAAATGAAAAATCTGAAGGAGTAAAGATGGCTGATTGTGCATATTGAACATCCATATTCGAAACCTTCGGTAAATTTCCAACACATCCTGCAATAGCTACATAACATTCATTTTCTATGGCACGTGCCTGTGCACATCTTCGCACTCTATAATAGCTGTTTTTAGAATCGGAAATAAAGGGAACAAATAAGACTTCAACTTTTTCCTGTGACATAATTCTAGCCAATTCCGGAAATTCGATATCATAACTTGAAAGGATCCCAATATTTCCACAGTCAGTCGACAAAACTTTTATTTCATGTCCGCCTTTCATTCCCCAACAGGAAGATTCGGCAGGAGAAGGATGTATTTTAAATTGATAATCGATAGTGCCATCTCTTCTAAATAAATATGAGATTCCTTTGAGTTGAAAATCATCAATTGCAGGAATACAACCCGCAATAATATTTGCATTGTATTTTACGGCGAAATCAATGAATTTATTTTTTAAAGAATTAGAAGTTAGAGCAAGTTTTCTAATTGCTTCCGATTCAGACAAGCCTTCATAATTGGCCAGAAGTGGTGCATGAAATAGTTCCGGAAGTAATATAAAATCAACTTTATAACGACTCAGGGAATCAATAAAATACTCCACTTGTTCAATTAAACTTTTTTGGTTCTCAAATATTCGCATTTGCCATTGAACAATACCAAGTCTGATTGATGTTTTTGGGGAGTTGATTAGCTGTTCTTGTTCCTGGTAATAAATATTATTCCATTCCAATAGGGTAGCGTACTCTTTCGATTCTGCATCACCAGGCAAATACCCTTTAAGTATTTTCTTTACATGAAAATCATTGGCCAACTGAAAGCCCAATACTGGATCTTCAATTTCTTTATTTTTTACCTTTTCGATAAAAGTTCGGGGACTATAAACATCTGCATATCGCATGTAATTGGGAATTCTACCTCCGGCAATAATGGATTTTAGATTTAATTGTTCGCAGAGTTCTTTCCTGGCATCATATAGTCTTCGTCCAAGCCTTTTATCTCTGTGTTCAGGATGCACTAATACTTCAATACCATACAAAACATCTCCATTTTTTGAGTGGGTTGAGAAAGTATAGTTTCCTGTAGCTTGTTCGTAAGTGTGTTGGTTCCCAAACTGTTTGTAGTCTACTACTATGGATAAAGCACAGGCCACAACCTTATTATTAATTTCAATGCAAATCTGACCTTCGGGAAATATATCGAGAAGTTTTTCCAGGTCTCCTTTACTCCAAAATTGACCGCCTATTCCCGAATAAGCTTCAGTTGACGCTTCTTTTAATGAATAATAGTCGTCAATTTTTAAATGCCTAAGTTCTATTTTCTGTTTTGTCATATACGAATGGAATATTGAAAGGGGCAGGAACAGTAAACTAACAAATATGTACAAATTAAAAACTGCCCCTTTCTGGAGTCTGATATTAAACAACAAAACCAAACAAGTGTTCTTCAGTGGATTAATGGAAATAGAGACGATTGGAAGTGCTACAGCAACCAGATTGTAACACTTCCTGTTTCACCCTAAAAAATAAAACATAGTTATAACAAGATAATTTACGAATTTAGTCTTATTGGTTATTGTCCACAACAAACTGACTTTATCTATCTTTTAAGTGAAATAATCATCTCATATTAATGCAAATATTTAAACATCACCCTTAGTTGGATATTTATTAGACTGTACAAAATTGAAAAGTCACATTATTTCACTGGAAAATTTCATTTGTTTACTAATTTTTTGCTTTGCTCGCTGTAATCTCATTTTAACAGCACTAGCACCCATATTGAATTGCTCTTGTAATTCTTTGATACTTTTTCCTTCTAAATATTTTAATTTCAGCATCAATTGATCAGTTTCAGAAACTGATTTAATAATACTTTCAATTGAAATATTGTCGAATTTACCAGGGGTATATTCTTCATCTTGTAAACTATAAGCTGCTGAAGAAAGTACCTCGTATTGGTTTCTATATTTCTTTCTGTAATGTTCTATGCAGAAGTTTTGTGTTATTCTGTATAACCATGTTGAAAATTCTGCATTTCCTTTAAACAGATGTAGTTTAGCAAATGTTTTAAGGAATATTTCCTGCACAAAATCATAGGCTTCTGATGAATCTTTTGTGAAAGAAAGACATTTGTAATAGACATGGTTGAAATGTCTTTCGTACAATATACCAAGGCTCATTTGATCGCCTTGCAAATAAAACAGAACTAGTTGTTCATCGGATAAATTCCCGTTTACAGACTTTCTCATCTCTTAACTTTATAAATTATGATACAGTTAAAAGTATGAAGTGTACATGAAATAAAAATCGAGTAAAATACCGTTTTTGATTCTCAGTAGAATTACAGAAAAAAAGTAGGTGATTTCACCTACTTACAGAATTCATTAATTATATCTTTCATCTAATTCGTCGGTCAGAACTCCCTGATAATACTCATGTAAAAGTTTCTTTTTAGGAGAGGACTTAACCGGTTTTCTGTTTCGGTTTGATTTCATTCCTTTTTCAGACATGAAATTTTTAAATGTTTTAGACATGACTTTTCGTATTATTTGATCTAATATCTTTTGTAACTATTGGACGTTGGATGAATAAAAAAGTCACATCTGTTAATTGGTATTGAAATATTATTTAATATTGATATTAAGAATGAAATATTACAGAGCAAAGGTCTGACTTTGTATAATATTGAAAGCTAGTAAATGAAAAAGAAAGTCCATAACGATTCCATTAAGAATCTTTTGAGTTCAGTTGTTAAAAATGCACCGTATGGTATGATTGCAATAGATAATTGTGATCAAATTGTACTTGTAAATGATCAGGCTGTTTCTCTTTTAAAGCTTGATGTTAACCCCAATGAATTAAATGATCTTGTAATTTTTGATCAAATAAAACATGTGGAACAATTGTATTTTAAATTGACTCAAAATTCTGAAAATCAACATCAAGATTTTAATTTGGATGCATTGCAATTTGATGATAAGTTTATAAATATACGAGGCAGAAAAATAGTTGAAGGTTATATTGTTATAATTGAGGATATCACCAGGGACAAAGAGATGGAAATGGTTGCTTTGAACTCGATGTTGGAAGGTCAGGAATTGGAAAGAAGAAGAATTGCCAAGGAAATCCATGATGGAATTGGGCCAAGTTTATCTACAATTCGTCTTTTGTTGGAAAATATATCGTCAGAAAATAATCGAATGGACAATACAAAATTCACTGGTCAAATGTCCGAAATTTTAGATATGATCGATTCAATAACAGGTGATATTAGAGATATTTCGCATCAGTTAATGCCCAAAATTTTGCTTGATTTTGGTATCATTCCCGCATTGGAGAATTTAGTAAATCGAATTAATCGGGCTGAACGAATAAAAATTATTTTTTATCACTCGATTCTTAGCGAAAGGTTTCCAGAGTTGATTGAATTAGGTTTGTACCGAATATGCCAGGAATTAATCAACAATGCAGTGAAGCATTCGTTAGCAACAGAAGTGCAAGTGCAACTGGTAGAACATCCGGATAGCCTAATTTTAATGGTTGAGGATAATGGTAATGGGTTCGATAAAACATCTATTATGAAAGAGAATCCAGGCGTAGGATTAATAAATGTAGAATCGAGAACCAATGCATTTGGAGGTAACTTTATTTTAGATACGGCAATATCAAAAGGAGTTACAGCTACAATAGAAATACCTTTAGAAAAATGACAGGAATGAAAATTAAAATCATAATAGCAGATGATCACAAAATGTTCAGGGAAGGGATCAAAGCCCTTCTTCAGAAAGAGAAAATGATTGAAATTTGTGGAGATGCAGACAATGAACAGGATATTCTAAAATTAATCAGTTTATCGCGTCCTGATGTTGTCCTAATGGATATTGATATGGGTAAAACCAGTGGAATTGAATTAACAGGGAAGATTAAGCAATATGATGACGGCATAAATATATTGGCAGTATCTATGCATGGCGATAAAGAATATGTTGTGAAAATGCTGGAGGCCGGAGCTGTTGGATATATTTTAAAAAATGCAGGCAAGGAGGAAATGTTACGTGCTATTAAATGCGTAGCGGTTGGCGATACTTATTTAAGTGGAGAAGTTTCCAAAAGTCTAATGATTGGTAGAAATGAAAAATCCAAAACCGCTAAAACAATTGCCTTAACGAAACGAGAGATAGAAATATTAAAACTTATTACACAGGAATTTTCAAATAATGAAATTGCATCTCAATTATTTGTAAGTGTAAGAACCGTGGATACTCATCGCAGAAATTTAATGGAAAAATTGGGGGTTAAAAATACTGCTGGATTGGTTAAATATGCTTTTAGAAATAAGCTTGCGGAATAGTTTATTGCGCACTAAATACTTTTACTAATTTTCCATTATTCATGAAAATGGCATTTACCTGTTCCTCTTGATAGGAAAACTTTACTTTGTACAAGTCATGACCAAGCATTCTCCATTTAATATTGGATGCACCAGGAAAATATGTCTTAAAAGCTTTAAGAACTCTGTTATTCGGTAAAGTTTTCCAATAAATAAATGAATCTAATAAATCATTATCGAAACTATTCTTTTTACTCATATTTGTACATTATTTAACCATTAGACGGCAAATAGAGCTTCAAGTCACATCATGAATATAAAGGAATGCTGAGAAATTAGAGTTTTTTTTAAATAGTAAGCAAATTAAAAAATATTGAAAAAACTAACATAAGTGTGACGATGGTGAAATTACTCGTCTAATGAATAAGAAATTATTTTTTCTTTTCAATCATTTTATTGAGCTAAGCAATGGCTTGCTTATGTTTCACAGTGGTTTAATGGCTGAAATGATGAAAGTTTTTTGTAATTTAATGTAACTCATAGATAAATAGGTTAAACTAATGTATCAAAAATTTACCACTAAGCTTATAGCTCTGTTTTTACCGGTTGAAAGTATTGTTTCTGCACTTACAGAAATGTTCTTGATTAATGGTGATAAAACACAATTCTCCAGTAAGCTGAATTCTTATGCTAAAACCTTTGATAAATTATTAATTGAAGAGTTTGATGGCAATAAAACCATTGGTAATGATGAGTTTAAAGTTCTTCTGGCTGAAGTTTATGATTACATTTTAACTTTTCCAGAGCAAGAGCTTAAGTTTCAAGGTATCGAAAGATACCAAGTAAAGTCGAAAGACAGTTTAAAGATTAAGATACTTAAGGTTCTTAAAAGAATAAGACTTAAAGGAAATTGGTTTAAAGTTTGGTTGTTGAATTTAATGAGACGAATCGCTCGTAAATCAGCATTAAATTATGCCACTGGAACACAAAATATTTTGCACAGACAGCTTGCAGAGTATGTATTTGTGCAACAATTTTATTCGAAATTTTTAAGGATTTTGTCGGAAGTATTAGAGCAAAGGGAAGAGATTTTTCTGGAGCTTAAATCCATCGATCAGGCAATTACCAGAAATGTATTCACCAATGAAAAAATAATTCAGGAAGAGTTCAATGATAGAATTATCTCAGTTCATGAAAAATATAAATCAATATTAAAGTACCTGGAGAATTTTTTTAATGAAGTAATGCAGGTGCTTCAAACAGATTTTGAGAGTTTAAAGCCCTTGGTGGATACCGTTGAATTTCCTCTTTCTAAAATATCCGAATCTGCTTTAAAGAGTAATTCTGTAGAATTGGATCAAGCTATGAATTTGCTTTTTGAGAAATACAATGTTAGGGTATCTTCGATATTTGATCATTGGAGGTTAATACATAGAGTTAGACGATTTGCCTTCGATACTCAGAAATCATTTCAAAAGACTAACAATAGCATTGCCTTACAATTCAAAGAACATTTTCGAGAAAATGATCAAAAAACATTTGAACTGTTAAAATATACCACGAATAGCTTTAAGGATAATGAGATAGATTCAAGAGTGGTAGAGCAAAATCTGAATGTGGAATTGTTGCAAAATCATATTCCATTCTATCTAAATCAGATTTTGAAGCTGAACGTAATAGAAAAAATTGACATTTTAAATACTGGTATTCAGAATTCGATTTCATCAATTAACGAGCCTTTTTATTTGCCATTAAAAACAAAATTAGAGAAGGTAAAATCAAGAAAACAATTGAGAAAATTAAACCTTGATGAAATTATTGAAGGATGGACTGTGGAGTATGTTGACAACCCACTTAATCAGGAAAATAAGCGCTTAATAAACTTTCAAAATGATACCCTTGTTTTTCTAAATGAACTATCTGGAATTATTGAATACACAAATGAATACTTGAAGGCAAATGTTGATGTTGATCAAAGCCAGCATATTAATGAATTTAAACAAGGAATAGAGAGAGCAAAAAATAAGGCTAACGAGCGAATTAACAATTGCAATGCATTCTCGATGGAAATCCAGAAAGGCTTGAGCCTGATATGTTTGGAATTGATTAAGGAGATTATCTTATCGATTTCGCCTGAGCAATTAAAGGCAAAGCATCTTCAGATGTATCGTAAAAGAGTGTTGGCTGATGTAAAAAGAAAAAGCTATGCCTATCTTAATTTGGTAAGTGAAAATGGCAAGGAGTATTATTTAAAACTTATTACAATCTTAAAACAAGTTCGATCAAAATACTCTTCCTATAAAGAAGTTTTGGGATTATCTGTTTCGGATACGACCATAAATAGTGAAATGTCAAATTATTTATCGGAAACAGAAGCAGCGATTGAGAAGTTGCCTTTAATGTATCAAAGGTTATTCAGCATTACTCCTGTTGAAAATGCAAAATTTAGGATTGAAAGGCCATTTGTTGTTCAGCAGTTGGAAAAAGCTTATTCAAATTGGACTGCAGGAAAATTTGCACCAACCTGTTTGGTAGGAGAAACAGGAAGTGGACTTACTTCTCTGGTCAATGAGTTTATCGAAAAATTTGGTCACCAATACCCAGTGATCAGAATAAATCCAGAGGAGAAAATTAAAAATGAAACGGAGTTTGTTCAACTTATTACTAAAGCTCTTGATAAACCAGAGTTAAAAAGTTGTGAGGAAATAATAGAATTCTTGTCTTCATCGAATAGTAGGAGAATTATAATTCTGGAGAATGTGCATAAACTGCATATCCGAAAAATGGGTGGGTTTAATTTGCTGTTTACTCTGTTCCAGCTTATTTCAGAAACCAACTCAAAAGTTTATTGGTTAAACACTTGTTTATTTTATACTTATAAGTATCTCGACTATTCAATAGGATTTAGCAACTATTATGCCCATATCGAAAAGCTTGACAAGTTAACCAATGAGCAAGTAACCGAATCAATAATAAACCGACATAAATATAGTGGGTATAAATTATACTTTTTGCCTCCTGAAAATTTCTCACCAAAGAGAAGTTTCAAAAAACTTACGGAACCCCAACAACAAGCAATACTTCAGGAGGATTATTTTAAAAGATTATTTAATTATGCTCAAAATAATTTATCCTTGGCACTTTTGTTTTGGATGAGATCTATTGTAAGTGTTGAAAATAATACATTTAACATGCAGTTTAAAAATTTGAATTTGTTTTTTGTTAATTCCTTAAATGCTAGTCAGCTAGCTACCCTATATGCTATGGTCCTTCACGGAAGAATGAGTATTAGTGATCATATGGAAGTTTTTGATTTAACAGAGAAGGAAAGTTCAAATCAATTAATGGTATTTGTAGATGATGGAATTTTGGTTAAAAAGGAAAATGATTATTCTATAAATCCACTAATATATAGACAAGTAATAAATCATCTATCATCATTAAATTATATTCATTAATGAAGCGTGTAACTATATTAAAAGTTTGTCTTGTATTTGTTGTTTTACTTTTTCATTCTCTTTTAAGTGCAGAGGTTTATGCAAAAGCAGTAATACAAGATTCTCTTGCTGGGATTGAAACTGTAGATACCGTTTCAAACAGAATTGATAATGCCGTTCAGACGATTGAAAACAAATTGAAACCTCCCAAAGTTTCCAATATTATTTCTTTTTCGAAAGTATTTTGGGCCCTTGTTTTTATCCTTATTGGTTACTTCACAATAAGGTTTCTTACAAAAACGATTGAACTTTGGTCTGAAAAAAGCCCTGAAAGAAGGGTCAAAGGAAAAGCAATTGTTCCAATTGTTAAGATTATTTGTTGGGCTATTCTCGCTTACATTATTATTAGAGGTGTATTTAGACCTCCATTGGAGTCGTTAATTGCTTTTGGGGCCTCGGTAGGTGTAGCAGTTGGATTTGCAGCACAAGATATCTTAAAAAATATTTTTGGAGGTTTTGTTATAATAATTGACAGACCATTTAAAGTAGGTGATAAAATTGAGGTAGGAAGCACATACGGTGAAGTTTTAGACATGTCATTAAGGTCTACTCGAATTCATACAGCTGATGATTCAGTTGTTACATTGCCTAATGGTGAGTTAATGAATCAATCGATATCAAATTCTAACTCTGGAGAAACCAACTGTCAGGTTGTTGCAGAAATGTTTTTGCCAATAACGGTTGATACCAAAAAGGTTAGGAAAATAGCCATGGAAGTTGCAAAACTTTCCAAGTTTATATATTTGGCAAAACCAATAGCTGTAATATTTGTGAGTGATATCAAGCATGATAAGCTTTGTTATAAAATGAGGTTAAAAGCTTATGTAATGGATATTCGATATGAATTTGCATTTAAAAGTGAATTAACAGAAAGAGTTATTCATGAACTTTTAAAGGAAGGATTTATTTCCAGTGAAAATTCAATTTAAAATGTTGTGATTGTCCTTAATTCTCCACTAATTAATGTTGCAGTTTTAAAGGGATTTATAAATAAATTAGAATATCACAGCGTATTAATAAATAGCTCGAAAATATTTTGTAATTATTCGATTTACTATTTTTTATTTTCGCCTTTTCTCAAATAAAGTGTTTGATGAGGAAAAGGAATTTCGATATCATTTTTATCAAAGCTTTCTTTAATGGATTTAAGTAAATCACACTTCATAACAAATGCTTTACCAGTATTATCGGCCCAAACATATGCTCTTAATACTACGCTGGAATCAGCCAATTGAATAACACGAATTACTACTTTTTCGACTCCTTCTTCAACTTCAGTTTCCGACCTGTTATCAATAAGATTTGGATGCTTTTCTGCTTCCGATCGGATGATCGAAATGGCAGTATCTATACATGAAAAATAACTTATGCCAATTTCTACAAAAGCACAAACTTTAGGATCGGCAATCGATGAATTAAGGATGGTTTCAGAACTAATTACAGAATTTGGAATAATTACTCTTCTGTTTTCAGGATTTTTGATAACTGTATGCCTTAGAGTTATGTCTTCAACTGTTCCGAAATGTAAATCTCCGATCTTAATGTAATCGCCAACCCTGAATGGTTTGAAAATAACAACAAAAATACCACTAACGATATTCGAGAAGGCTTGCTGCGATGCAAAACCTACTATGGCTGCAAGAATACCGGCACTGGCTAGTAAGCTAACACCAATACTTTTTAATTCAGGAATAGAATAAAAAACAATAATGATAACAACGATGAATATTAGAAAACTTACCGCGTTTTTTAGGAAGTTGTAATTCGTAGGGTCGGCATTTAATTTTTTTGCAGAGCGCAACACCATGCGATGCATAAAAAAACGAATTATTTTTGAGGCTACGAATCCAATAATTATGGCAAAAAGTACAAACAATACTTTATAGCCAACACCTAAATCCTTTAAAATAATTTCAATAGCAGCCATCTTAAATAAGTAATATTGAGTAAATTTATCTGATAGAAATAAAATTAAATATAGTACAATTTGTAACAGCTTGTATGATGGGAAATAAAAAAATAAAAAGAAATTCCACCAAAAAGGGAATGTCGCCAGGAACGCTAATTCATATAGGAAAACAGCGTGTTAGTAAGGCTTCAATTCAAATTGTAAAATATAATGAAGATATAATCCAATTGGAGGAGCTTGTAGATGATCTCTCCAATATTAATTTTCCAAATCCATCAAATGATCATGTCACCTGGATAAACTTTAAAGGTGTTGATATACCTGCATTGGAAAATATTGGGAAACAATTTAATATACATAATTTGGTTTTGGAAGATATTTTGAATGATTCTTTAAGACCAAAATTTGAAGCTTTCGAGGATTATTATTTCCTGTCAATAAAAATGATTTTAACAGATAGAGATGAGTTAACCTATGGATCTGTTCCTGTTCGTTTTATACTTGGGGAGAGATATATTTTGTCCTTTATTGATTTTGAAGATCCTATTTTTGATGCAGCATTGTTTAGACTAAGAAATCAACCCCAAAAAATAAGAAGTAAGGGGCCAGACTATCTTCTTTTTGCATTGGCTGATGTGGTTATTGACAACTATTTTGAGTTAATTGAAACAGGAAATGATAAACTGGAGAAGCTCGATGATGATATTTCAATACCATCAAACGAGGATATTCCAAATTTGATTCGGGAATACAGGCGAGTTTTGCTAAGAGCTAGAAGGGGAATTACACCCGTGAAAGAAGCTTATGCAATTTTGGTGAATGATGATCTTCATTTGATTAAGGAAGAGAATGTTAAGTATTTTAGAGATACCAAAGACCATATTCTTTTTATAATTGACCAAATGGATTTTTTACGAGATAATTTGTCGGCAATTAATGAATCCTATCAGTCTATTCAGGATAATCAGCTGAATCAGGTGATGAAACTGCTAACCTTAATAGCCACGATTTTTATACCATTAACTTTCTTGGCTGGTATTTATGGAATGAACTTTTCAAATATGCCAGAACTTAATTATAAATACGGATATTATACTTTGCTTGGAGTAATGGTTATAGTGGCCATGTTTATGATTGCTTGGTTCAAACGAAAAAAGTGGATGTGAATAAAAGGCTGTTATTATTCAAGAGCCAATACTTATCTTCAATATCATAATTTCGATTGAAAAGATTTTGATTACGGATTGGCAATTGTTCTTCCTTTAAAAGTAACAATCAAAATTAAAAGAAAAGAAGAGGGTACGGATGACCAAATAATCTCAGCTCCTTTAGAAATAATATTCTCGATTAAAATACTATACATGCTTAAGCAGGATATTTAAAATGGAATTTTACGAGATATTTAATTTCTGTCATTTAAAGATACTATTCTTTATCAAATCCATCTACAATAACTCCACCCATTGAGGCTGGAAATGAAAGAATTATAATCCTTTTGATGGCAATAAGAGGTTCCTCCAATATTGGCATTCTATTTAGTGCAAACAAGATAATAAATACAACTATAAAGGTAAGTCCATAATCGATTAAGGTCCGAAATAAAAAATGCTGTAATCTATGTTTTATATGCCCCTGGAATATCCCTTGAAAAGAGTAAATGTTTATAAAAAGCAAGGATAATAAAACAATTACAATAAGATTTAAAGTTGGTAAAGTTTCACTTAACCTCCATGATTCCTCTGAAAATGCTACAGGAATTGTTAAAGCTGATGAACCAACAATAACTTGTATAATATCCTCTAAGTTAATTGTATCCTTATTCATTGTTATTGAGAGGTTTCGGTTAATAATTACTATTAATCACTTTTTAACTAACAGGTGTGTGACTGTAATGTCAATAAGATACCTAAAATTAATAGATCATATTTAGATAACAATAGGCAAGTGATGATAAAAAGTTGTTATGAATTTATTTTATCCAGCTTAAGGAGCTTTAATTGATATTATTACTGAGTGATGGGTTTATCTTTTCCAAATACTTAAGTGCAATTTTTTTTATTAATTGCTTACTTCTTTTGATGATTTTGCAATACTCTTTGTTATTTTAATGTAAGGTGGGAGTTATGTGTTGTGTGTCATAGTGGCTTAGTTAGTAGTGTTTTGTGCCAAAAAATCAGAGGTGGTGTCTTGAAGAATGAAAATTTGTCAGTTAACAGTAGTTTGTGAATTTTAAAGAACTTTTGATTTTCAGAGTTCTACAAAAATTGGATGAATTTGGCATTTAATTTGAAAAGGCTAAAATGAATCGCGATTCTAATTTTATTGAGATTATAAGTATGTATTAATTTAAATTAGGGAGGATATAATTATGACTTTAGTTAAGAAAAATACCGATAATTTATTCCCATCCTTCTTTGATAACTTTTTCTCCAGAGATTGGATGGATTGGAATACCACAAATTTCTCTACTACTAATACCACTTTACCTGCGGTAAATGTAAAGGAGGATAAAAACGAATTCACAATTGAGGTTGCTGCACCAGGAATGGATAAGAAAGACTTCAATATTAATTTAGACAACAACCAGTTAACAATTTCTTCCGAAAAGAAAAGTGAGGTTGAAAATAAGGGAGATAAATATACGAGGAAAGAATTCTCTTATTGTTCGTTCCAGCGTTCGTTTCAATTGCCTTCGGATGTAGTGGATGGTGATAAAATTAAGGCCAACTATTCCGATGGAATTTTGGTGATTCACTTGCCAAAAAAAGAAGAAGCGAAACCAAAACCAGCCAGAATTATTAAGATTTCCTAAGATTATCAGACTGTTTATAAAAAATATGCTTGCCACTTACTCTGCAAAAGGTAGGTGGTAAGCTTTTGGATTAGAATGTGATCTGCTTGTAGAGTCATTGCATGCATTTAGCATTGATTCAGGAGCTTTTACATTTAAAATCAATCTGGTAGTACGATTTTAAACATTAAAGAGATTAGTTATGAAGAAGATTGCTCAATTATTTATAGTTGCATTCATTGCCAGTGCAATTACATCTGTTGGATTTATTTTCTTTAATAAGGAAGATAAAACCTATACCATTAAGCATATCGATTCTGCACCCGTTGTTGGTGCAGCATACATGGTAAACCATAATGGAGAAGTGGTTCCCTTGCAATTTACTGATGTATCCAAGAAAGTGATGGATGCAGTGGTGCATATTAAATCAACCCATATTCAAGCTTCACAAAGTAATCAAAGAGTTCCTACACCTTTTAGAGATTTTTTCAACGACAATATGTTGAAGGATTTTTTTGGTCCACATTTTAAGTTTGAACAAGGCACACCAAAGCAAAGAGGTCCATATACACGGGTAGGAACTGGCTCGGGAGTAATTATTAGCTCCGATGGGTATATTGTAACCAATAACCATGTGATTGATGGAGCTGAAGATATTGAAGTGAGTTTACACGATAATAGAGTATATAAGGCGAAGGTGATCGGAACAGATCCAACAACCGATTTGGCTGTGATTCAAATAAAAGAAAGGAAATTGACGCATGTGCCATTTGTAAATTCTGATGATGTGGAAATTGGAGAATGGGTTTTGGCAGTTGGAAATCCATTTAATTTAAACTCGACTGTAACAGCTGGTATTGTTAGTGCAAAAGGCAGAAATATTAATATTCTGCAGTCGCAATCGGCCATAGAATCCTTTATTCAAACCGATGCGGCAATCAATCCTGGAAATAGTGGCGGAGCATTGGTAAATCTAAAAGGAGGATTAATAGGGATCAATACTGCTATTGCAAGTCCAACAGGTTCTTATTCAGGTTATGGATTTGCCATTCCATCTAACATTGTGAGTAAGGTAGTTGAAGATATTCTGCAATACGGATTTGTACAGCGGGGTTATATGGGAATCACTATCCGAAGCGTAGATGGAAACTTTGCCAAAGAAAAGGAATTGGATGTTACAGAGGGAGTGTATGTTGATAGCCTAATGAATGCTAGCTCTGCGAAGGAGGCAGGCCTTCAAAAGGGAGATGTGATTGTTAAAGTGGACAAGAATAAGATAAAGACATCTTCTGATTTGCTCGAAATAATTGGACAACACCGGCCTGGAGATCAATTATTGGTAGGAGTAAATCGATTTGGAAAAACCAAAGAGTTTGAGATCACTTTAAAGAATGCACAAGGTGAAAGTGAAATTAGCAGTACCAATCAAAAAGATATACTTTCTAAACTTGGAGCTGAAATCATTGAAGTGGACGAAGAAAAAGCTTCAAAACTGGATGTGCCAACAGGCTTAATGATTAAAAAGCTGAATTCAGGCATTTTGAGAACACAAACCAATATTAAAGAAGGATTTGTAATTACACATGTTAATGATAAAAGAGTAGAAAGTTTGAAAGAATTAAAAACGATCCTGATAGGGAAATCGGGTGGAGTGATGCTCAAAGGGGTTTATCCTGATTATCCGGGACAGTATTATTACGCCTTTGGTATTGATGAATAGGTACAATTGATTTAGATGTAATTATAGATATTAAGTAGATTTTCTAATATTTAAATAATTATCAGATATGTTAGAACATCAAAAGTTTGTTTTGCAGGCTGTTGCCGATCAGGAAAACTTATTTCGAAAAGAGTTAATTAAATCTATGAATTGGCTGGATGAAAATGATCAGGAAAAGTTATTAAACTGGTTGAAGAAGCGTTTTAACAATCGAAAAGATATCATCGATGAGATAGTCAATACTAGCTTGGTTCCATTGTTATAGTCTCTTTGCCTATTTTCTGAAAAGAGTCTATCTGGTGTATACTGGATAGACTCTTTTATATCAAACTATTTAAGCATTACCCATTTCAATGCTGCTTTTTCAGTTGAAAAAGGTTTTGATTGATAGTCATTATCGAGAGTTCCAAATAGTACCGTAATAGCTGTAAGTGTTGGGTCAGTAACAAGTATCGCTATGCGTGATTTTCGAAAAAACAATGATCTTTTCTGATAATAAAATGCAATTTGCAAATGACTCTCTCGGTTAAAATCCAATTGAGCTGATCTATAATCGAGAATGAATCTTTTAATTGTTTTAGGAAATAGTTGTGTATTAATTGCAAAATCCCAAGAACTAGTAATGTCTTGAACGCTTATTATACCATGATAACGTTTTAAAACAACTTGATTCTTTTTATCATACTTGTAGTTAAACTTTGTTTTATCAAATTCTCCTGTCATTTTGTTAAGTATAAAGCTATTTTTATTAATAGTTTATTGGACGAGTAAAGAAAAAAAAGTCACATAGTGAATTAATATGATATAGGAAATAAGGCGTTCGCTTCTCGGACCTCGGCAAAAATTTTGCCAAGGCTTTTCAAAAAACTGGTGATAAATTACATTTGCTTGTAATGAGTGGCTCAAAAGTTCATATGGTCCATTTCACTGCAGTAAGATCTGATCAATCTGCAGAGATTACCCTTCCCGTGGATCCGGGAGCAACTCACATTTACGCTTTCTTTGGAACAGCTGAGGCTGACGAATATTCTTTGGACCAATATCAGTTGGTTAATGTGACTTAAAATCAAGTAATTTAAGGTGCTTAAAGCTGCTGCGATTTTCGTGGCAGCTTTTTGTTTTTTATAGCAAAAAAACGTGCAAATTGTTTAAACCATGTTTAAACCAAATGGAAATATGTAAAAAAGCAGCATTTTATAAAAACGCTGCTTTCCTTTGTTTATGCGGAGAGGAAGGGATTCGAACCCCCGATACGCTTTTGGCGTATACTCGCTTTCCAGGCGAGCCAGTTCAACCACTCCTGCACCTCTCCAATGTTGCAATAATTGAGTGTGATCACAAAAGTAAAATAAAATTGCAGATTTAAAAACCTAAGGGAATATAAAATTTAACAATTTGCATATTTATTTATGCTGTAAATTGGGGGATTTAAGGAGTTTATTATTGGTAAAATACACTCTTAAAGTAATTTATCGATATCATTTGGCCAGGCTTAAAATTCAGCCAAACATGTAAAGTTTATTTTTTTCTGTGTAAAAGGATGTGCAAAGCTAATTTCTTCGGCATGTAACATCAAACGGTCAGCCTTCAGGCCATAAAGAGGATCACCTACGATTGGGGTGTTTAGTCCGAGAGGATGAGCTGCATGCACACGCAATTGGTGTGTACGCCCTGTAATAGGGTAGAAATGTATTTTGCTTTGCGTTGATGTACGTTCAACAATTTTCCATTTGGTAAAGGCTGGCTTTCCATGCTCAAAACATACCAATTGGCGTGGACGATCATCCAAGTCAACACGCAAGGGCAGGTCAATGCTACCCCCATCTTCCTGAATGATTCCATCCAAAAGGGCCACATATCTTTTCTGAATGCTTTTGTTGAGAAACTGTTTCTGCAGGTTTTCGTGTACAGATTTTGTTTTGGCAATAAGCATTAAGCCCGAAGTAGCCATATCAAGGCGATGTACAATAAGCGGTCCGTCAGCATGTGGATACAGATCTTTTACTTGCGTATATACCGATTCTTGCGTCTCTTTCCCTGGTACAGACAACAGTCCGGAAGGTTTATTGATGATGACAATGGCATCATCTTCGTGAAGGATTTTTATGGCAAGCTTTTTATCTTCTTGCTTTGCTTTTTCTATGCTCATCCCCTTTAGCATGTGTCCTAGTATGGGCTCACATTTGCTTTTGCACGAAGGGTAAAAGTAGCCATGTTTACGGATTTCTTTTTTTGGAGATGTTCCCCACCAAAATTCTGCCATGGCAATAGGTTTCAGTTCGTTCTGAAATGCATATTGCAATAGTTTGGGAGCACAGCAATCGCCGGCACCGGCAGGAGGAATTTTGGCTTCAGTCTCCTTAAAAATGAGACTTGCACTTTTTTCTTTTCCTTCGATATTTAAAAATAGATAGCTGTCGAATATTTGCTTTTGCAGTTGAGCCGATTGCGTTTTACGTGCCTGCTTTAGGACTTTAATTTGTTCGTAATGCTCATCTGCTTTTAGCTGCAAGCTTTCAACTCTTCCTTTACATTCCTTTTTTAGTTTGTTGAAGGTGCTTTTCTCCGTTTGGCTTTCTTTTACAAGATCTTTTAGAATGCTTTCCTTGTCAGGATGATTTTCGGCTTCTGCTCGCTTCACTTGTCTTTCCTTTTTGGCATTGGCCATTTCAAGTTTAGCGCCTTTTAACCTGTCATTGGCATTTTGAACTGCATCATCCAGTTCTTTCTGAATCTGTTTTAGACTAGTTGAATTTTCTGCATTGAAAATGGCTTTATTGATTTGATTCAACTCAGCTTCACCTTTTCGAAAGAATCCATTGGGATTGGTGATTTCGAATACCTGTGGAACAAATGGAATCTCAGTTTCATGTGCCTGGTCATTGCCGGAATAGGCAGCAATGTAGCCAAGCTCACCCAGCTGGTTTTTCGCAATTAACACACCATACATTTTTCCCTTCGAATTGGGATCCGGAACCCCAATCTTATCCTGTAGTTCTATAGCAGCCTGTCTGCATAAAGGGTTAGGAGTATAGTTAAAAGGATTGGTAAAGCAATCGGGAAGTTCGTTTGCTTCCTGTGTTTTATTGAATGTGATGAAACAATGCATTCGCAATTACAAATAAGAGAATTGGATTCAGTATTTGCAAAAGAAGTGGTTTTTGTAGCCAGATGCAATAAAAAACCTGAAAGTTTTTTAATTCAATCATCATGTACATGTTACTCCCGAGTATCGGGATCATCCCTTTTGAGTTTAGTGCATAAAAAAAGCACCAAAGTTTTTCAACTTCAGTGCTTGTTTTCAGCGGAGAGAGAGGGATTCGAACCCCCGGTACGTTGCCGCACAATGGTTTTCAAGACCACCGCATTCGACCACTCTGCCATCTCTCCAATATGTCA
>NZ_JANQCD010000040.1 GCF_026672275.1 Marinifilum sp. D737
TTTTTATTCTTGTATTTTTTCCCAGCCCTTCGTTCGCTTCTCTCACTACTGACTGGGCTACAAAGATCACGCACCGCTGGTGCTTCATGTACAAAACGATATTAAAAATCCGCGATAATCCTATTCAATTCGTGTAATCTGTGTCCCAATAAAAAACCGCATCACAAAAGTGACACGGCTTGATATATTATATACCTTTTTATTGATACCCTCACTTAGAGTGAGAGCATCAAATTATTCGATATTTCTACTAGAATTCCGCATTTTTTGGAGTTCTTGGGAAGGGAATTACGTCGCGGATGTTACCCATACCAGTAACAAACAACATCATTCTTTCGAAACCAAGACCAAAACCAGCATGAGTTGCAGATCCAAAACGACGAGTATCCAGGTACCAATCCATTTCTTCAGCAGGAACATTCATTTCCTTCATTCTGGTTGTTAATTTCTCAAGATCTTCCTCACGTTGCGATCCACCAACAATTTCACCAATACCCGGGAACAAGATATCCATTGCAGCAACAGTTTTTCCATCGTCGTTCTGCTTCATGTAAAATGCCTTGATATCCTTAGGATAATCGATCAGGATAACTGGTTTCTTGAATTTCTTCTCAACCAAATATCTTTCGTGCTCCGATTGCAAGTCAGCTCCCCAACCTTCAATCAAATACTGGAATTTCTTCTTCTTGTTTGGTTTGGAGTTGCGAAGAATATCGATAGCTTCGGTATAAGTCAAGCGAACAAAGTCGTTTTCCAATACAAACTTCAATTTCTCGATCAGCTCCATCTGACGATCTTCTGCTTTCAAACCTTTTTCTTCTTCTTGCAGGCGCTTGCTCAAGAACTGAAGGTCTTCCATACAGTTGTCCAAAGCATATTTAATCATATACTTCAAGAATTCCTCTGCCAAGTCCATGTTATCAACAATATCATAGAATGCCATTTCAGGCTCAATCATCCAGAACTCAGCCAGGTGACGAGTTGTGTTTGAGTTTTCGGCGCGGAAAGTAGGACCAAAAGTGTAAATCTCACCCAAAGCCATAGCTCCCAACTCACCTTCCAGCTGACCAGAAACGGTAAGATTGGTTTCTTTTCCGAAGAAATCTTCTTTATAGTTGATTGTTCCATCCTCGTTTAAAGGTGGATTTTTAGGATCTAAAGTTGATACTCTAAACATTTCACCAGCACCTTCGGCATCCGAACCTGTAATCAATGGTGTGTGCATGTAATAGAATCCTTTCTTGTTAAAGAACTCGTGAACAGCATAAGCCATAGCGTGACGAATACGGAATATTGCACTAAAAGTATTGGTACGGAAACGCAAGTGCGCCTTTTCTCTTAAGAACTCTAAAGAGTGTTTTTTAGGTTGTAGTGGATACTTTTCAGGATCGGCAACACCTAATACTTCGATATTTTTAGCAGCAATCTCAACAGATTGTCCACTACCTTGTGATTCAATAATTTCTCCATCAACCGAAATGGCTGCACCAGTTGTGATCTTTTTCAACAAGTCCTCATTAAAATTAGGAACATCAACAACTACCTGAAGATTTTGAATAGTAGAACCATCATTTAAAGCCACAAAATTAATTTGCTTATTACCGCGCTTTGTTCTTACCCATCCTTTCACATTCACCGTACTGCCTGCTTCTGCAGAAGCCAACAGATCTTTGATCTTAATTCTTTTCTGTTCCATTTTAAATAATCCTTAATGAGATGAATACAGCTACAAGCCTCAAGCCTTAAGCTGCAAGTAATTCTCAAATTCAATTGAGAACAACCTAGTTAAATCATTCTATTTGTGAACGATAATGCATCAAAAAATCACTTTGCGCAAAATCGAACTACAAAAATATAAAAATTGATTGCAATACGGTTTACTATGTGCTAATTAATTGAAAAAAAGAGGAAATAGATTTATTATCTACATCACAAGCTCCACATGATTATATCTTCTAATACAAATTCACAAAACAAGAATTACAAATCAGGAAACATATCATTTCCATACCTACTATAAATGGTTTGTTTGCATTAGATACCTTTCTTTTAAATAAAATAAGCCTACAAATGAAATAAAACTTACTTAGGCTTAATAAATATCACCATGGTCATAATATATTTTTACCCTTATCATTTTAATTTTTAACCATGGTCATAATTTAATAACTTAAGGTAATTTTAATAAAAACCTAAGTTCATTTTAAAGAAAAAGTACTGTATGAGTGTTGAATTCAAAGTTGTTAAGATAATTCCTCCTGGTAAAAAGGAAGAAGATTGTAAAGCTTATTATCCAAGAATTACCAAAAGAGAAAAAAGGGATTTAAGAGATTTGGCCGAGGACATTTCCCAAATATCAACCTTTAGTACCATAGATGTAATTGGAGTTTTGGAAGCATTTACAATGCTTAATACCAAATTACTTAAAAGATAATTGTTCTGTTGAATTAGGTGATTTGGGTACATTCTCATTGCATATTAATGCTGAAGGATCAGAATCTCCTGAGAAAGTTAGCCGCCATAATGTTAAAGGGGTAAAGATGGCATTCCGGCCAAGTCCAAGAGTAAAGAAAGATTTGCAAACTACTACTTTCAAGAAATTACCTACAAAAAAATAGCATACATCAACACATATATAATAAACCGTTTAGGAATCAAATAAATATTTTTTTCAAGATTTCTTAACACCTCGTAAATGATTGATTTTCTGAAAACTTCGTATTAGAATGACAAAATAAGATATTTTGGCTTTATGATTTTTTATCAAGATTATTATCTTTAGATCTTGCATCAATCAAAGTAAATCAATGATTCAAAACAAGTTAGTCAATTCCATTCAGGAAACGATTCAAAAAAACTGGGAACACCCAGCTTTTACAAACTACCAAAAAGACACCATTACATTTCAGGAAGTAGCCCAACGAATTCAATGGATGCACTTTCTGTTTAAAGAGTTAGGAATAAAAAAAGGTGATAAAGTTGCAGTTATAGGTCGCAACCTAAACAACTGGGCAGTTACCTATTTGGGTGCCATTACTTATGGTGCTGTTATTGTTCCTATTCTGCCTGATTTTAACTCAAGTGATATCCACCATATTGTTACTCATTCGGAGTCGAAATTGCTTTTTGCCACCGAGAACATTTTCAATAAAATTGATGATGACAAAATGAAAAAGTTGATGGGGATCATTTCTCTTGGAGAATTTGAACCTCTTTGCTCTTCATGCGATAAACTAAATAAGGCAGTAGAAAAGGCAAATAAAAAATCGAAGGAAATCGCGCTAAGCAAAGATCATTTGAACTTTGCCGATCCGAAAGAAGATGACATTGCCGTTCTTTCCTATACTTCAGGAACTTCGGGATTCTCGAAAGGTGTAATGTTGCCTTTTAAAAGTTTATACTCAAACGTAAAAATTGGTTTTGATTATATTGATTTAAGACCACAAGATAAGGTAGTTTCATTTTTGCCATTGGCCCATGTATTCGGTTGTTTATTCGAATTCTTAACCGAGTTCTGCTGTGGATGTCATGTGGTATTTTTATCGCGTGTTCCTACTCCACAAATCATTACCAAAGCTTTTCGGGATGTACAGCCAAAGCTGATTTGCCTGGTTCCCCTGATTATGGAGAAAATCTACAAAAAAAGAATTCTGCCAGTATTGGAAAGCCGCAGGGTAAAACTGATGCTTAAAATTCCATTGCTGGAAAAGAAAATCTATAAGAAAATAAGAAGCTCATTGATTGAAACCTTTGGAGGTAAATTTATTGAGGTAATTATTGGCGGTGCTGCTTTAAATAAAGAAGTTGAAGATTTTTTGAAGAAAATAGAATTTCCATTTACCGTTGGATATGGAATGACAGAATGTGGTCCGCTTATTAGTTACAGTCCTACACAAAAATTCCGATCCCATTCATGTGGTGAGGTGGTGGATCGCATGCAGGTACGTATCGATTCGGAAGATCCGTATAAAGTGGTTGGCGAAATTCAGGTGAAAGGTGATAATGTAATGAAAGGTTATTACAAAAATCCTGAAGCTACTGCCGAAGCCATGACCGAAGATGGTTGGTTACGCACCGGTGATTTGGGGGTTATTGATACCGATAATACAATATATATACGTGGTAGAAGTAAAAACATGCTTTTAGGACCATCGGGGCAGAACATTTACCCTGAAGAAATTGAAGCGGCTTTGAATAACATGCCATTCGTTCAGGAATCGATAGTTACCGATGATAAAGATCACAAACTGATTGCTTTAATCTATCCGGATTATGAAGCTTGTGATGCCGAAGGATTGAATAAAGATGAAATTCAACAAGCTTTAGATAAAGACAAGCAGATTATTAACAAGTCTTTACCAGCTTACATGAAGGTTTCGAGAATCATCCTGTTCCCTGAAGAATTTAAGAAAACTCCTAAGCGAAATATTAAACGATATTTGTATACAAATTTGTATCGCGAATAATAAAGAAAGCCGGTCTGTTTAGATCGGCTTATTTTTTGAACAATCCCCTTTGCAATTTTGTACGATGATTTAATTTGAATACCAAATCAACTACAGGCATTAAGAACAATTGTGTTTTTGTGTCATTATTTAAATAGTAAGTTTTGTATCCTGCCGATACTGAAAATCTACTGTCCCTATGCCAATGTATTTTTCCCTGACTCTCTATGGCATATTCTCCTCCAAAATCGATATTGTAATAGTCGGCCGAAATTGAAAAGTTGAAATTCCTGTACACATTGCCTGCCAACTCTAAACCTGCAAAATATACCTTCTGATCATCGTAGTAAGAAGCCGATCGTTGATACAAGAAATAGTAATCCAACTTTGGAAAATTATCATCGCCAGCCTTCAAGGAAAAATCGAAACCAATGCGAGCTGTTAATACCAAATCGGGTATGCGAATAAAACAATCTTCAGGTTGTGGATTAAGTATTCGACTCAATATCAATTCATTTCTAAATGTGAATATATGCGGAACATCGGCAGTTTCGGGAATCTGATCCTTAAATCCTGAACTTTTTGCCCATTTTAATCCTAAAGTAGGATAATAGAAGGTATGCTGACTCGATAAAATGGTATTCTTTCCCAGCCATTGGTGTTTGAATCCAATATTGGGTACCAATGGAAAAATTAACAATTCTGAATTCAATTCAGTCTTGGGATAATTACCATACCTGCTTTTTGCCAAAGCACTTAAATGTATTTCACCCATGGGAACAACCTTCGCACCTCTATCGGTCCAGGAGCTGTAATAGTCAACTCTTTTTCCAGGAACGGGTGATTGAGCTTTTGATACAATTACCCAGCAAAAACATATTACTGACAAACAAATTAACTTTCTCATTGATGATAGCTTTAAATAGTAAGCGTAAAATTCTGCATTTTATTATAAAAAGAGAGTGAATTTTAGACAAATGTTAAAACCGTATCAAAAATACCATTTACCGATAAAAATGAAATGGTTACCTAATTATGGCTTCATATGCATTTTTCTTAGTCTATTTTTAGCATACCAAATAAAGCCGAAGTGTTGAAATGCTGAATGTTAACAAAATTTAACAGAAACCACAGGAAACTTTAAGAACATTTTAAGTTTCCATAGTGTTATGTGATTATCTTTGTAAGATGAAAAATCAGAGAACAGATATAATAGAAGTTTGTTGGGAGTTGTTCTTTCAATTTGGAATTAAAAGTGTAAGCATGGATGATATTGCCAATAAACTTGGCATCTCGAAAAAAACCATTTACCAACACTTTAAAAACAAATCCGATTTGGTTGAGCAAGCTTTGGAATGGCAAATTAACCATCCGCGTTTTTCATTCCAATCAGAGGAAGTGAATCATCTTAATGCCATAGATCAATACATCGCATTTTACAAGTTCGTGATTTCACAAATAGAGAATTCTTGTGATTCAATGAGATACGATTTGCGTAAATACTATCCAAAATTGTGGCATAAATTTCATCGTACCAATCTAAGTAGGTTTCAGACTGAATTGGCACAGAATTTAGAACAAGGGATTAAAGAAGGCTTATTCAGGCCTGAAATTAATATTGAATGGATTAGCAAAACCATGGCACGATTTTATTTAAACATGGCCGAAACAGACAATGTGATATTGGAAAAAGAAGATATATCCAATATAGAATTTCACAAAGAATTGGGTATTTACCATTTACATGGCGTTTGTACAAACAAAGGAATAGAATACTTTAAAAATAATTTTAAATAGATCAGAAATAATGAAAAACATCCTACTATCATTTGTAGTGATTTTTCTTGTGTTCAGTTATCCCACACAAGCTCAAACTGAAGACAAAATTAATTTCACTCTTGCCGAGGCACAAGAATATGCTTTGGAAAACTCATATTCGGTAAAGGGGACTGATTATGACCTGCAGGTAGCCAGAAAAAAGGTATGGGAAACCATTGCCGATGGATTGCCACAAGTAGATTTTTCTGCAGACTATAGCAATAATTTAGATGTAGCTGTGTCATTATTGCCAGCAGAGTTTTTTGGTGGTGAGCCTGGTAGTTACACACCAGTTAAATTTGGTCAGCAATATGGAAGTTCCGCTTCAATTAGTGTGAATCAGAAAATTTTTGATGGTTCGTATATTGTTGGAACCATGGCTGCTAAAGTTTTTGTACAGCTTTCAAAAAATCAGAAAGAGAAAACTGAAATTGAAATTAAAGATGCAGTTGCTCAGGCTTATTATGCTGTTTTGGTCTCCCAAGACAATTACAAAACCGTAAAAGAGAATCTGTCCATAAATGAAAACTTACTAAATGAAACCAAAGCTTATTGGGAAAATGGTTTTCGCGAAGAACTGGATGTAGATCAGATCAAATTGAATTTGAATCGAAACAAAACCCAATTGTCAGATGCAAAAAGAGCCATTTCTACTTCATTAACTGTTCTTAAATACACCATGGGAATGGATATTGAAAAGACAATCGAGTTAAGCAATAGTCTTGAAAAGCTGGTGGATCCAATTCGATCAACAACCCCTGAAGTAAGCAGTTATGATTTTTCTTCTCATATTGATTACAGAATTTTAGAGACACAATTAAAATCACAAAAGCTGCTAATTCGAAATGAGCAAGCTCAGTACTTGCCAACCATATCAGCCTTTTACAATTATGGCAAAAACACAAGCACCGATTTCCGAAATGTATTTAAATCAGAGGTTCCTTGGTTTAAATCTTCGGTACTAGGATTACGTTTAAGTATGCCGATTTTTTCAGCTGGCAAAAGAAGATCAAAAGTAAAACAGCAAAGAATCGAATACATGAAGATTGAAAATAATATGGCCAGTACGGAACAAAACCTTAAAAAGGATTTGAGCCTATCATTTTCGAATTTACTTAATGCAAAGGAAACCTATGAAAATAACCTGGAAGCTGTAAACATCGCAAAAAGAATATACGACAAAACCATTATCAAATTTAACGAAGGGATTTCCACGAGTACGGAATTATCGGAAAATGAAAAGCAATACCTGGATGCACATTCGAATTACATTAATTCAACTCTTGCATTGCTGAGTACCAAAATTGCTTTTGATAAAGCTCTCGGAAAATTATAATTAAGAAACATCCTACAAAAACCATAAACAGATGAAAAAAATATTAATTGTTGCAATTATTCCTCTACTATTTGCTTGTTCTGCCAAGGATACAGACAAAGAGTTGAGCAAGGAAGATCAATTGAAAAAATACAAATCGGAATTTGCTACTTTAAAAAAGAAAATCTCTGCACTCGAAAAAGAAATTAGGAGCGAAAGCAATATCGATGAAGCAATAAGTGTAGCTGTTACAGAAATCACAAATTCTAAGTTTGAACATTTTATCCAGGTAACCGGTAATGTTGAAGCTGACAAGAATATCACAATCACTCCTGAAGCCAATGGTAACATTATTTCTATTGATGTGGTTGAAGGACAAAAAGTAAGAAAGGGTGATGTAATTGGAAAATTAAATACTGCTCAAATTCAAAGAAATATTGATGAAGCAAAAACCAATTTAGCATTAGCAACTACTGTTTATCAACGTCAGGAAAGACTTTGGGAACAAAAAATAGGTTCCGAAATTGAATACCTAACAGCCAAATCAAACAAAGAATCGTTAGAAAGAAAAATTGAGGGATTGCAAGCTCAAAAAGACATGGCAATTATTACTGCTCCATTTAATGGTATTATCGATGAAATTCACCAAAAGAAAGGTGAGTTGGCAGGACCAAGCATTCCTTTTGCACAATTGGTAAATATTGATCAGGTATACGTTGAAGCTGATGTTGCCGAAACTTACCTGAACTACATTAAAGCTGGCGAGAAGGCCGAATTAGAATTTCCTGCTATCGACTTTCGCACCAGTGCATCGATTTATCGTACTTCAAATATTATTGATCCTGGAAACAGAAGTTTTAAAGTTCGTGTTAACCTGAACAATCCGGGACATAAAATTAAGCCAAACCTAATTTCAGTTCTTAAAATTAAAGATTACGAAATTGACAATGCCATTGTAGTTCCATCAATAATTGTAAAGAAAGATTTTGAAGGCAGCTATTTGTACGTGGCCAAAAAAGAGGGTAAGAAATTGGTTGCAAACAAAACTTACATCAAAATCTCGAAAACCTACAACAACCTTTCTTTAATTGAATCAGGAATTCAACTAGGTGATAAAATTATTACTGAAGGATATTCGCAAGTTGTAAACGGAACACTAATTAGCACAAAGTAATTCGCAAAAAATGGACAATATAAAAGATAATGCTTCTGCCGAACAAGTTCAGCGGGAGTTTAAACCCACATTTGGTGCGTTAAAGAATAAAAACTCCATTTTTATTCTGACTTTCATTCTGATTGCTTTTGGATGGTTCTCGTACCAAAGCATGCCAAGAGAGTATTTCCCTGAAGTTGTGATACCCAATATCATGATTACAACTCCCTATCCGGGAAACTCTCCTATCGATATTGAAAACCTGGTAACCAGACCTATTGAGAAGGAATTAAAATCATTAAAGGGAGTTAAGAAATTAAGCTCGGCTTCCTACGAAGACATGAGTTTAATTGTGGTAGAGTTTAATACTGATATTCCGGTAAAGCAAGCTCTGCAAGACACAAAAGACAAGGTTGACAAATCATTAAGTGAATTGCCTGATGATTTGGATACGGATCCAATTGTTGAAGATGTGGATTTTGCAGATTTTCCAATCCTAAACGTAAACCTTTCGGGTGATTTTGGCTTGGAAGATTTAAAAGAGTTTGCAGAAGAGTTACAAGATAAATTTGAAGCACTTCCTGAAGTTTCAGAGGCAGATATCAAAGGTATTGACGAAAGAGAAATTAAAATTAATGCCGATTTGCATAAAATGGAAGCAAACGGTGTTACTTTCCACGATATCGAATTGGCCATAGGAGATGAAAACGTAACGGTTAGTGCTGGTACATTAATTACTGATAATACAAGAAGAAGTATACGTACAAGTGCCGACTATACCAGCATGAAACAAATTGAAAACACAATTGTTAAAGTTTCCAATGGTAGAGTAGTTTATCTGAAAGATGTTGCTGAAGTTGAAGATGGTTATGAAGAACTTTCTTCCATTTCGAGATTAAATAGCCAACCTGTAGTTTCTTTATCGATTACTAAAAAATCTGGTGAAAACTTATTGGCTGCAACCGATGCCATTTATAAAATTATTGGTGAGGAAAAAGAAAATGGTTCGCTTCCGAGGGGATTAATCGTAACCGTAACCGATGATACCTCTGAAGATGTTCGCGGTCAGGTTGCCGATTTGGAGAACTCAATCATCATGGGGATGCTGCTGGTAATAGTCGTTCTTTATCTTTTCATGGGATTAAGAAATGCATTGTTCTCGGGTTTGGCAATTCCAATGTCAATGTTAATTTCCTTCATCATCCTAAACCAAATTGGTTACACGGTAAATCAAATGGTATTGTTCTCTTTGATTTTGGCATTGGGTATGCTTGTTGATAATGCCATTGTGGTAGTCGAAAACGTATACCGACTGCATGAAGAAGGTTTATCGAAATTGGAAGCTACCAAAAAAGGTGTGAGTGAAATTGCTGGTCCTATTATTTCATCAACGGCAACTACCTTGGCTGCATTCTTCCCATTGCTTTTATGGGGTGGAATCATGGGTGAGTTTATGAAATACCTTCCAATTACATTGATTATTGTATTGGCCTCTTCATTGTTTGTTGCATTGATTCTAAACCCGGTATTTACAGCAACTTTTGTAAAGCTAGATGATGTGAACAAAAAAATGAATAAAAAGAAATTCACTCTTATTGGAAGTTCATTTCTTGTTGTATCGCTGCCTTTCTATATCATGAAGATATTTGGTGTATTGGAAAGCTTCCTAATTGCCAATCTTTTAATGCTCATCGGAATTATTGTATTATTCAACCTGCTTGCTTTAAAGCCATTTGCTCGCTGGTTTCAAACCAAATTGCTTGTAATACTTGAAAATAGATACGAAAAAACCTTACGATTTGCATTAAAAGGAATCAGACCACTTTTGTTCTTTGTAGGTACATTTATTCTGATGATCGCTTCTATTGCTTTCTATTTTAGCACGAAACCTTTATTTGTTTTCTTCCCTGATAATGATCCAAAATCCATATATGTAACCATGGAGTTGCCATTGGGAACAGATATTCACAAAACAAATGAGCTTACCAAACGTGTTGAGGTAATTGTGAATAAAACCATGGAACCATACGAGGATATAATCCGATCAAAATCAACCAATGTTGGTTCTGGTAAAGGAGGAATGTTTGAATCAAGTCGTGCAGCCAACAAATCATTAACAACAATTTCGTTTGTTGAATTTAAAGATCGTGGTGGCATTAGCACTTCTGAAGTTATGAAAGAACTGACTGCAAATTTTGAAGGTTTTGTGGGTGCTAAAATTTTCGTTGAAAAAGATGATCAGGGACCTCCTGTTGGTTACCCAATAAATATTGAGGTTTCAGGAGATGATTTCGAAAATTTATTAATTCAGGCAAATCGCGTTAAGCACTTGATTGATGATGATAGAATTCCTGGTGTTGAAGAGTTGAAGTTAGATTTGGATCAGGGTAAACCTGAAATGCTAATTAATATAGACCGCGACAAAGTCCGTCGTTTTGGTTTATCCACAAATCAAGTTGCTAGGGCATTGCGTAATTCACTTTACGGATTAGAGGTTTCTAAATTTAAAGATGGAGAAGACGAATATGACATCATGCTTCGATTGAATGACAAATACCGATATGATGTACCTTCATTAATGAATCAAAAAATTAGTGTAATGAGTCCTATCAGTAATAAAATGGTTCAGGTTCCTATTTCGGCCATAGCAGATTACTCTTACGGATCAACCTACGAAAGAATTAATCGTATTGAAAATACGCGTGTTGTTACCATTTATTCGAACGTAAAAGAGGGGTTTAATGCTAATATCATTAACACAAGAGTAAGAGAATTGTTGGCTGATTTCGAAATGCCAAAAGGTTATTCCTATAAACTTACCGGAGAACAAGAAGAGCAAGAGGAAACTCAGGCATTCCTAACCCAGGCATTAATGATTGCTTTGGCTTTAATTACTTTAATTTTGGTTTCTCAGTTCAATTCTGCCATTAAGCCACTTATTATCATGATTACAGTACTATTTAGTACAATTGGTGTTTTCTTAGGATTGGGTATTTTCCAAATGCCATTTGTTATTTTGATGACAGGAATTGGTATCATTTCACTTGCAGGAATCGTTGTTAACAATGGTATTGTTCTGGTGGATTATATTGATTTGTTAAGGAAGAGAAAGATTCAGGAAACCGATATGGCCGATAGAAAATATCTTAGTTCAGCAGAAGAGGTTGATTGTATTGCACAAGCGGGTAAAACTCGTTTACGTCCGGTATTACTAACAGCCATTACTACGGTACTAGGTTTATTGCCACTTGCGGTGGGTATGAACTTCGATTTTTTCTCTCTATTGAGTGAATTCAATCCACACCTTTCATTTGGTAGTGATAGTACTGCCTTTTGGGGACCAATGTCGTGGACGGTAATATTTGGACTCACCGTTGCAACTTTCCTAACGCTGATAATTGCACCTGTGATGTTCCGACTTTCTACACAAATTGAGCATCGTTTTTATGATTTTTTCTCAAAGAAATAAGCATATACAACAATAATAGAAAAGCCGACTATTTGTCGGCTTTTTTATTATCCTAATAACGATGGTGTTTTCAGACATGCATCATATAAACAATATGTATTTGTTGAAAAAAATATTTGTCTTATATCATTTGCATTTATTATCTTCATGTATCTTAAATTACAATTGATAACATGCTGATTTAATCAATTTTATCCAATTATTTATTAAAAATTAAAATGATTTTTTCATCATTAAATATGCTTTGTTTATCCACAAAAATCGATGGTAAATAAAATGAACCAAACTGTTTTTGGGCAAAAACATAATAATTCGTAATTTTTTAAAAATGAGTTTGTTATTTCCAATCAACCAAATTAATCATATTCACTAAACCTTTAAACATGGAAATCATCTCGGTAATACTGCAAATTTTAATCTTAGCTGCCCTTGCTTTCATCATTTCCTTTTTAATTCAGGAAAAGAGAAATTCTGCCGCAAATTCAAGTGTAGAAGAAGCTGAATCAGAAGTGAAAGAATCAACCACAAACTCGCTTCCTGCTTCCGATGAGAAGAGAGAAGAATTTCTTCGAATCAATGCTTTTTTTATGAAGATTTTGTGCGAGAAAAAGAGCAAGAGTAACTTTAAAAGGCTTCAGAAAGAGTTTTTGGAGCTTGGAACGCGACTGTACTATTTAGCTTCGGAACTAACCATTCGGAAGTTTTTAGAATTTAAATCTCTAAGTTCTTTTGTTGAAGGAACAGTACACGAACACAAGATTGCTTTGTTATGGTTTGCCGAGTTTAATGTTTTGCTCCGAAAAGATTTGGGATTGGAAACCTCTCCGGAACAAATAAAGGATTATCTAAACATCATTCTTACCTATTGGGACGAAGATGAAATGGAAAAACAGGAGTTGGATGATTTAAAAGATCAACTGGCTGATTCCATAGACAATTACTTTAGTGTGTTCAATGTAGGGACATCTTTAAACTAAAAAAAGTGCCTTTCGGCACTTTTTTTATTGTATTTATTTTCTTTGATAACATCGTATCCAATCAATCTCCATTTCAGCATTCAAATCATTTCTTGCTTCTTTTACTGCGAGGCTAAAGTTCAGATACATTGGATCTTGAGGGATTCCTGATGTTTGAGTTTTTACAGGCACATCATTAATTTTCCACACCAATTCGTTTGCACTCCAATCAAGTGAATATATAAAATATCCTTTACTCAAATCAATTCCTTTTACTTTGAACTCACTCTTCTGCGGAGAATTTTCACTTCCCCAAAAATTGGCATTCATTATTTTTCCTCCATTAAAGGTTTTAAAAATATCGATATGCGGTAAGCTTTTGTCTGCAACCATCCAGAATGAATTCTGAACCTGGGCAGGGTTTTTCACTTTAATCTTAGCTTCGAATCTTCCGAACTTTTGGCGAAATGAATTACCTGTATTAATAATGGCCGAAGTATAATCGAACTTTTTAGGCACAAACCCTAAATTTGGAGTCCAAACCAATCCTTCTTTTGTTTCTTTTTTTGCCAGCAGGCAAGCTGATGATCCTGAAATTTTAACATTTTCACCATCAGTAAATGTATGCAAGTCCGAATCTAATGAATATCCTTTATCCATTAATTTATCTCCCCAATAATAACGGGTAATCCATTTATTGGAGTCTAAATTTCCAGCATCGAATTCTTCCGAGAAAGTTAATTCCCATTTCTTAATTTCTTCAAATGGATTTTTGTCTTTTAACTTGAAATGCTTAACAAATTTCTCTGATGATTTTAAGCTATTGTACTCTTGAAGCTTCTTAAAATCCTCTGTTTTTTCGAATCGTTTTTTATCCAAAAGAAATGCTTTCTCTTCTTTAAATTCTTCCGAGCTTATTCTTTCCTCAAGTTGGTAATATTTCTGCAATTCGGATGATTTATCTACCACATTGTAGATTCTTAAGGCTTTGGACTTTTTAAACTTGAAGTACTCTTTTAATCTAGCAGAGCTTTTTAGTCTTTTGTATTCCGATATTTCATCAGCATTTTCCTTTTTATTCAGTTTTGATGATTTCATCAGCGCTTCCAATTCTTTAAAGCGCGCTAAATCGTCTGATTCTGCAACCAAATTAAAAGTAGATAATTCTGACGAATCTTTTAATCGAAAATAGGTTTTAAACTTTTTGGATCGCTGATACTTTTTAAAAGCTCTCTCTTCCTGATACAGCTCACTCCTTTTAAAGGATTTGCTTTCTATCATTTTTTTATTTCTCTTGAATTCATCAGATAATACCAACAATTCAAGTTCATTAAACTGCTTTAATTCATCCGATTTCGAGAACTGTTCAAATTCTTCAAAATCACTTCTAAGTTCATCTCTTTTTTTCTCGATAGCAACAGTATTTGATGCCTTACGAAGTTTTGATGCTAAAAAAAAGCCCATATTTTTTAATTCTTTAGGATAAAAACGAATGCCAATTTAAATAATATCGGTAAATAATCATAATCCGAATTAGTATGAATAGAAGAATGACAATTGTTTCTTACTGCTTTACAAAGTTATAGGTAATTGTCCCAATCTGAGTTTGTGGACTTGTATTACTTACATTGAATCTTGATCGATTGGTTGCATCCAAAGCAGCCTCGAACAAACAATCGTCCTGAACACTGCATTGATCTTTTACTATTTTAGATTCAACCACTCTTCCACTACGGCTAACACCGATTTTTACAACAATTTTACCTTCGCCTTCGCACTTAAAAACCGGAATGGGTAAATAGATCTTATGACGTCCCTCAAGACTATAATAAACACTACTTGGACCACTATATTCTATACTTTGCAATGAGTCCAAAACTCTTTGTTTTTCTCTGGCTTCAGCAATGCTTAAACTATCCTTTTTATATTCGTTTAAGCCATCCTTGCCTTCGGAAGTGTCATCGGATCCATACTCATCCAAATTCTTCTTAATCTCATCAATCATATCCTCCACCTTCTGTTTAGGATCGGAATTTGATTTTTTAACATTTTGGTTTACGGCAATTGATCGCAGAAGTTTGTCTACACTTTCGTTTATTTCAGATTTTTTTTCTTCGATCTCTTTCTTAATCTCTTCTTCTTTCTCTTCCAGAATTTGTTCGACTATTTCCTGCGGGATATCAATAAAAATTTCTGCCTCGAGAAACTCTCTCTTGGTGTGAAGTTTAAAGGAAAACAGAAGAATTAAAAGAATCATGTGAAAGGCTAAAGTACCCATCACACCATATTTATTTCTCTTTAAGAATCCCTGAAATTCAGATACCACATAAGGAACAAATTCTTTGATTTGTTCAACCAATATTTTTCCTATTTCAGAAAGTGATTTCATATTTCTTATATCCTAAATTCTTAAAGCTTCTGCAATATTAACGAATCTTATTCAAAATTATTAAGAAATAAACGGGACACCAAGCCTAATTACTCTAAAAAGAAGAAAGCCGCCTAATAAAATTAAGCGACTTTCAAAAAAACTTCTATCATCTTATTTTACTAAAACTTCCGTTCTTTAATTAAATTGCCTTCAGCATCCCAAATGAACCAAGTTCCGACCTTCTTGCCTTCGTAATACTCCATTTCATAGCGCTTTACGCCATTATCGTCCCAAATGTGCCACATGCCGTGCTTTTTATTCTTTTTGTAATTTGCTTCGGCAATTTTAACTGATTTATCATTCCAGGTAATCCAGGTTCCATCCATTAAACCTTTTACATAGGATCTGACTTCCTGAATTTTTTCATTTTCGAAGTAAAGAGTAATTTTCCCATTTCTCTTTCCTTCTTCAATATTCATTTCGATTCTTTTTACACCACTTTCATAAAATTCGGTATATGTTCCGGTGTATAAATCTCCATTTGTAGTGTAATATAATCCCTCTATCTCTTCAATGCTTTGAGAAAAAGAGTGATTCGCAACCAGGCAAAACAGTATGCCAAAGATTACTCCAAGTCTTTTTATCATTTACTCTTTATTAGTCCTTTTTAAGTACCAGGCGAATTACATTGTTCTTGCCGCTTACGTTTACTTCTTTCATTTTATTATCGGTGTATGAAATGTAGCTAGACAAAACATTGTATTTTCCAGGAACTACATTGTCAATTTTAAAGTTACCGTCAAAATCGGTATACACAGTTTCTTTCGATCCTTCAAAACGGATAGCTACACCAACCAATGCTTCACCGGTTTGGTTATCCAAAACTACACCTGAAAGACTTGTTGTTTCAATGGCTGCCAATTCTGTTGCTTCTATTTCTTTGTCACCATTAGGTGTAACTACTTTGATTGCCTGACTTTCTAGTCCAACAACAAGTAATGCGATAAAAAGGAAAACAAGCTTTTTCATTGTTTCTAAATTTTATGTTTTAGTAATAAATCCTCTAATTATTATTCAAATTTCTTTCTCAATAATGAACTTAATTTGTTTATCTTTAATTGAAATCAAATTATATTTTTGATTTACTGATTAATAACACTACAAAAATAAGCTGGCATTTTTTAATCTTGATTAGAAGAAGCTTATCAAAACCTTAAGTGTTGGTTAACTTTTTATTGAGATAATATTACAAAAGGATGATTTCTCAGTTAAATAGCAGGATATCTGGAATATGGGGTGATTTTATTAATCTGTTTTATCCCAACATTTGTCAGTCGTGTGGTAATGTTTTATTTAAAAATGAGCATGCCATTTGCAGTCGTTGTTTGTATCAAATTCCTAAAACCGATTTTCACCTACAGAAAAATAATCCTGTTTCAATTCTTTTCTGGGGAAGAGTAAAAATAGAATATGCAAGTTCTTACTTTACATTTGCCAAAGGAAGTAAGTTTCAAAAACTAATTCACAAACTGAAATATCATCACAGAACTGATATTGGTATTGAACTTGGAAAACAGCTTGCCCACCAATTAAAAAACTCAAAGTTTTTTGATGATATTGATCTCATTGTGCCGGTTCCATTACATCCAAAAAAACAGAAAATTCGTGGATACAATCAAGCAGAAGTAATTGCCAAAGGAATGAGTGAAATTATGAAACTTGAGGTAAATATTTCAAATCTTTACCGTTCAGTTCATACCCAATCGCAAACCAGGAAATCTAAATTGGAGCGTTGGGAAAATGTTGATAATATATTTAAGCTTCATAAAACCAAGTTGTTTGAGGAAAAACATATTTTGTTGGTTGATGATGTTGTAACAACTGGTTCTACCCTGGAAGCATGTGCACAAGCAATTTTAGAAGCAAAAGGTAGCAAAGTAAGTATTGCTACCTTGGCATATGCTTAATTCAGACCTAGCCTAATCTTATAATGATGTATGTTCGATTGAAACAATATCATATAAGTATCTGCTAGATTTACTAAAGCTTTTAGCTTTCAAATTACTGAATTGACTTTTTAAAAGCCAACGGCTAAGTACTAAGAGCCAATAGCTTGACCCTTTACATCTATGTGATGAAAATAATAAGCAATAAGGGCATCTCATGTAGAACTGATATCAAATAGATTAATTTCCTGCGTCAACAAATTTATAACCTACTCCTTTTACCGTTTGAATGTAATCATCTCCAATTTTCTCGCGAAGTTTTCTGATGTGAACATCAATTGTTCTATCGCCAACAATGATTTTTTCACCCCAAATTGAAGAATAAATTTCATCGCGAGTAAAAACTTTTTGTGGACGAGATACCAACAAAATCAACAATTCAAATTCTTTTCGTGGTAATGAGAATTCTTTTCCATCCTGGATAATTAAATATCTCTCACGATCAATTGAAATATTTCCAAAACTTATTAATCCATTACTTGCATTTCCTCCTTCATCGGAAACTCTTCCCGATCTTTTTAGCAATGCTTTTACTCGGCTGATAAAAACTTTTGGTTTTATTGGTTTATTAATATAGTCATCAGCTCCAGCTTCGAATCCAGCAATTTGAGAATAATCTTCTCCTCTAGCTGTTAGGAAAGAAATCAACACATCGGAAAACTCAGGAAGCGACCTTATTTTTTCACATGTTTCCATTCCATCCATTTCCGGCATCATCACATCCAAAATAATTAAATGTGGATGCAGTTTTTTTGCTTTTTCAATTGCCTCTCGACCATCTCCGGCAGTTGATACTTGAAATCCCTCTTTTTTAAGGTTATAACTTAGGAATTCCAGAATATCCGACTCATCGTCTACCAATAAAATTTTGTAGTTACTACTTTCCATTCGGTATTGGTTGTTTAGTTCTTATTATTTTGATTTATCAAGTGAAAAAGTAAAACTAGTACCTTCGCCATAGGTACTACTTACATTTATACTTTGATTGTGAGCATCAATAATATGCTTAACAATTGCAAGGCCTAAGCCCGATCCTCCCATATTTCGTGCTCTACTTTTATCTACTCGATAAAATCGTTCGAAAATACGAGGTAAATTATCCGATTCAATCCCGATACCATTGTCTCTTACTTCAATGAGCGCTTTATTATCCATACTCATCACTTCTATTGTAGTGGTACCTTTATCTTTTCCGTATTTTATCGAATTTACTATTAAATTGTTTAAAACCTGAAAGATTTCTTTCTTATCGGCGTAAACAAAATTTGGAGCATCAATGCGATGCTTAAACTGTAACTTTATTCCATTTTTCTTGGCTCGCATCTCCTGCATCTCCAGCACTTCATTTATTAGGTCACTAATATTAAATCTTTCGTAAACAAGTTTAAGTTCTCCCGATTCCAATTTTGAGATGACCTCCAAATCTTTTACAATGGTGATCATCCTATTGATACTTTTTTCTGTTCTTTCAAGGTAATTCCTGTTAATGGATTTGTCTTCAAGCCCACCATCAAGTAATGTTAGTATATAACCTTGAATATTAAAAATTGGAGTTTTCAACTCGTGAGAAACATTGCCAATAAATTCTTTTCTAAATTTCTCCTGTTTCTTAAGCTGTGCTACCAATGATCCTCTTTGTTCACTCCATTCTCTAACTTCTTTTTCAGCTTCAACAAGTACATCCGTACTCTTCACTTTATCACTTAAATCTTTATCAATTATTTGAGTATCATGAATGGTTTTATACAATATTCGAACTTTAGAATACAAAAATCGATTTACCAAAATCTTGCTAAGCTTGTAAATAATCCCTACTGATATAATGGCAAATAATATGATATAAGCAGGTTCGATTGGTAACCACAAGCCAATAGTACAAAAAATAAGCACAAGAGCTCCGGCTAAGAGACTTACAAATACACTAACCTTTGTTGAGGATATAATTTTCATCTGTTTATAATTTTCTTTCCGCTATCAGGTAGAAGCCACATGATCAAAATTATCATTAGCGTTTGTGTTTAATAATTTTTTAATCATTCTCGTTTCATTTCTTTTCTAAACTCTCATGAAAATACAGATTTCCAAGTAATTTATTGTTATCAATTAAGCGTATAAATCACACTTTTTAATATGCAGCAAATATTTAAATAAAAGTAGGATATTTTCTGAAATAGAAGTTAACTTTACGTTAATCTTATTGTATCTCAGAAGCTTAATTCTTAATTTTATCTTAACATTTCTTCAATAATTCTGTCATAACAATCCACCAAAAGAGAATTGAAAAAAAATCAAAACACAATCCAATTTTTCACCAGGAATTATAAAATTGCCTTTGTGTAATATTTCCGTAACCTTTCCTTTACTAGTTTGTAATTTACATCGTTTTACAATTGACTTACAGCTCATTTAAAAGGTAATTAAATAGCATAGTACATCCGTTTTAACTTTCTTTTCACACTCTATTTACATTTGACAAATGTCTTTAACCTCCTATTAACAAAGCGAGCTTCTTTGATAATTTTTATTTAAAACCAGCTTATTATTCTGCTCATATATCATTCCTAACATCGCAATGTGATTTGAAAGTAAAAATCGTATTGACTTATTAAGGAAAAAATGACAAAACAAGTATTATTAGTTTTATTACTAACTCTTTCTACATTTGGTTTATATGCGCAAAAGGGAAGCATTACAGGAAATGTAAAGGATGGAAAAACCGGTGAGGCATTAATTGGAGCTTCGGTTTTCGTTGATGGAACTACTTTAGGAACAGTAACCGATTTCGATGGTAATTATACCATTCCTAATATCCCTGTTGGAACAGTAACCGTAAAATGTTCTTTTATTTCTTACGAAACCTCTTCAAAAGAAAATATCAACGTAAGCAAGGGAAATTCGCAAAGTGTTGATTTTGTATTAGGAGAATCAACCATTGCTCTTGAAGATGTTAAAGTAGTTGCCAAAGCAAACAGAGAATCAGAGGTAGTTCTTTTGATCGATCAGAAAAAATCTGTAGGCATCAAACAATCAATCGGTGCTCAGGAATTGGCTACTCAAGGTATATCAGATGCATCTGCAGCTGCAACAAAAGTTAGCGGTGTTAGCAAACAAAACGATACAAAAGGGTTGAATGTTCGTGGATTGGGTGATCGTTACAATACAACTACCCTAAATGGATTGCCTCTGCCATCTAACAATGCAGAGTTCAAAAATATCGATTTGGAGCTGTTCTCAACCGAGATCATTGAATTTATCGACATAGAAAAGGTTCCGGGGGCTCATTTGTATGGAGACTTTGCAGGTGCCAATGTAAATGTTGTATCAAAAATTCATAATGGAGATCCATTTTTGAAAATTGGTTTAAAAACCGGCTACAACTCAAGTTTATCCGATGCTGACAAGTTTTATTTAGGTGATGGACCAGGCATGCTAGGTTTTGACAATTTCGATTATCAGAATAATTTGGATGTTTATGACTTCGAAACCAACTGGAATCCTGAAGAAAAAACCGTTTATCCTTTTACAGATATTTCGGTTTCGGCAGGAAAAACATTCGAATTCGAGAATTCTAAACTAAATACATTCGCAACAATTTCTTTTGATAATGAATATCAGTATAGCGATTTGTTGCAACGCCAGGTAAATGGTAGTGATTTCTTTCGAAGAGATTTATCTGGAGAACAATACAAATACATGACCCAAACAACGGGAATGTTGAATGTAAATTACAATTGGAACTCCAACAACATTTATCTGAACTCAATGTTTCTGAATACTTCAGAGCAATCACTTAAAAACCTAAGAGGGTTTATTTTCGATTTGGCTGAAGAAGGTGGTTTTGTGAGAAGATCGGAATATGAACGCAATACAGTATTGGTCAACCAGATTTTAGGAGGGCACAAATTAAATCCTAAAATGAACTTGAAATGGGGTGTAGCTTACAACACGGTTAAAAACATTATTCCCGATCGCCGACACAATACCATGGAAAATGGAACAGATAGCGAGAAGTTTTTTGCTACCAACGACCAGGCCAACAACAACCGCTATTTCCATGATTTGAAAGAGGATGATATTGCAGCGAACATTAGCTGGGATTATAAATTCGGAGAAGGTTTTGAAGATGTTGACTACAAAGGAAAACTTACTGTTGGCTACAATGGAAAATTCAAAAATAGAAGTTTTGAATCAACTCAGTTCAACCATAAAATTATAACGAATCAACTTACCAATATCAACAATATCGATTCCTATTTTAACAATGAAAATTTACAAAACGGGCTGTTCGATTTAAAGGTATTGTCAAGTAATTTTATCATTCTTTCAACCTACGACGGAGAACAAATTATTAATGCGGGTTTTGCAAACTTAGAATATCATTTCAATTCAAGATTCGTTGCATTATTAGGCCTTCGTGCTGAAAATGTATATCAGGAAATTGAATACAATACCGTATTGGGAGAAGGAAAAGAGGATTTTACCGAATTTAAAGTGCTGCCCAGTTTGTCCTTGAAATACTCATTAAGTGCTAAGACCAATCTTCGATTTGCATCAGGTATCACATATACTTTGCCTCAATTCAAAGAAACTGCCCCTTTTATTTTCGAGGGAATCACAGATGTATCTATAGGTAATCCTTATATCGAACCATCTACCAATTACAATGGCGAATTGAAATGGGAATACTTCCCAAAACCAAGTGAATTGTTATCGGTAGCAGTATTTGGAAAATACATCTCGAATCCAATAAACCGATTTGTAAGAGCATCGGCCGGAAACGAATTCACATTTGGTAATACAGGCGATTGGGCCTATGTATATGGTCTTGAATTTGAAACTAAGAAAAACATCTGGACCAAGAGTGGCGAAAACTCTTCAAAAAAATTATATGCTTCATTCAACTTTACTGTTATGGATACCAAACAAGAGCTAGATGCAGAAAAGTTAAAGGAAGAAACGGAAGGCAGGTATACTGCCAACTTTAATAAAGAAGAAGAAGATTTACAAGGATCAGCATCTTTTATAGCCAACACCAATCTGAATTATAAATACTCTTGGAAAGATGGACAAAATTCCATCACCTCTTCTTTGGTATACCGATACGAATCGGAAAGAATGTACCTAATTGGGTATTCAAGTTTAGGAAATCAAGTAGATGATGAGCTTCACAATTTAGATTTTGTCTTAAAATCGAAATTCAACAATTGGGGATTAAGTTTCTTAGCAAAAAATCTTCTTGATCAAGACATTGAAAGATTTCAAAAAAATGAAACTCAAGATTGGTTGGTTAAATCCTATAAAAAAGGAATCAAGTTCAGTTTAGGTTTATCCTACACTTTTTAAATAGTAAACAACTTCATTTTATAATTTAATTTTTAAAAACGATGAAAAAATTATTATTAGCAATGCTAGCTATATCTGTAATAACTTTCTCCAGTTGTTCAGATAGTGATGATCTAATTCCAACTCCATATCCTACTCCGGATGGCAAGTTTGATCCAACCAATTTAAAAGGTGAGATTAAAGATGGTGAAGAATACAAAATGGATGCGAGTAAAACTTACAAGCTAACAGGAGCATTGGTAGTACAATCGGGTGGTAAATTAACAATTCCTGCAGGAACTAGAATTGAAGCTACTTCGCCTACTACTAACGATGCAGATGTTCGTTATATAGCTGTTGCTCAAGGTGGAAAAATTTATATCAATGGTTCTGCTACAGCTCCGGTTGTAATGACTGCCGATAAAAAAGAAGCAGAAGCCTGGGGTGGTTTAGTAGTGTGTGGTAAAGCTCCAACAAATAAAGCAGATGCAGGTAGTGCTGGTGCCGAAGTTTCTGGTTTATCATATGGAGGTAACGAAGTAAATGATAATTCAGGTGTAATTGAATATTTACGTTTAGAATATACAGGTTACAAATACACAAATGAAAAAGAATTCAACGGTCTGTCTCTTTTTGGTGTTGGTGCTGGTACTATAGTAGACTACGTTGTTTCATACAAAGGTGGTGATGATGGTATCGAATTCTTTGGTGGATCTGTAAATGCATCTCACCTTGTTTCTGTTGATAGTGGTGATGATGGAATTGACTTTGCTGATGGATGGTCGGGTACAGGTGAGCATTGGATTGCATTAAATTCTGCAAAATCAGGTATCGAAGGATCAAACAATGGTGATAATGGTGCAGCTACACCAATGACTGATGCTACATTAAAAAACATTACCATATATGGTATGGGCGAAAAACCATTCTTCTTGAAAGAAGGTGCAGGTAAGCAAAACATCAACAATATTGTAGTTGGAGGCTTGGCAGCTGAAAAAACTCAGGCATTTTTCTACACTTCAGACGATGATACTGATGCTGCAGCAAGAATTAATGCGAGTGACATTGTGATCACAAATGTAAATTTTGTGGATATGAAGTCAGGCCAAACTAAAGCTGTTGATGGATTAACAGTTACAGAAAATGTTGAAGCCATAGGCGCTGGTAATGGTATTAACAAACCAGATTGGATGCCAGATGCATTAAATACCATTGATGGTTCTACTACCGTATTTGGTGACCCTGTTGTTGCTGAAGTAGCTTTTGAAGGTGATATCACAACTGATATTACTTTAGATGCAAACAACAAATACAAATTAACTGGTGCTGTTGTTGTTAAAGATGGTGCTAGTTTAACCATTCCTGCCGGAACTGTTATTATTGCAACTGATGTAACTGCTGAAGATACCGATGTTCGCTACATTGCTGTTGCCCAAGGTGGACAAATTTTTGTAAATGGTACTGCTGATAAACCTGTTGTTATGACAGCAGAAACTGAAGAAGCAGAATCGTGGGGAGGTTTAGTTCTTTGTGGTAAAGCTCCTACAAACAAAGCAGATGCAGGTAGTGCTGGTGCCGAAGTTTCTGGTTTATCCTATGGTGGAGATGTAGCAGATGATAATTCAGGTAGTATTTCTTATCTACGTTTAGAGTACACAGGTTACAAGTATACAAACGAAAAAGAATTCAACGGCCTTTCTCTTTTCGGTGTTGGTTCAGGTACTAAAATCGAGTATATCGTTTCATACAAAGGTGGTGATGATGGTATTGAATTCTTTGGCGGAACTGTAAATGCATCATATATCCTTTCATACGAAAGTGGCGACGATGGTATCGACTTTGCTGATGGATGGTCGGGAACAGGTGAATACTGGATGGCTTTAAATTCTGCTAAATCAGGAATTGAAGGATCGAACAATGGTGATAACGGAGCAGCTACTCCTATGACCAATGCTACTTTGAAAAAACTAACTGTTTATGGCATGGGTGAAAAACCATTCTTCTTAAAAGAAGGTGCGGGCAAGCAAAACATTGATGATATTGTAATTGGTGGTTTAGCTGACAATAAGGCTCAGGCTTACTTTTATACTTCATCAAGCGATATCGATGCAGCAGCAAGAATTACTGCTGGCGACATTGTTATTACCAATGCTAAGTTTATTGATATGGGAACTGGCAATACTGTAAAAGCAGTTGATGGTTTAACAATTACTGAAAACGAAAATGCAAGTGGTGCCGGTAATGGAAAAGGCAAGCCAAACTGGTTATCTGATGCTTTAAATACATCGTATAACGGAACAACAATTGTTCAATAATTCCTATTTTTTTTGAATAATTCAGAAATCAATAATAATATAAAGAAAGCAGGCTCAAATGGGTCTGCTTTTTTATACGATGTAATTAAACCATCCATTATTGTATGATTTTCCCATTTTACCAATGTTCTGGCTTACGAGGGGTAGTATGAAAATCCGAAAGCTATTTCTCAACTTCCATTTTTAATTCTTTCCAATAATCCAATCCATCCTCCAAAGAACAAACCTTAATTTTATATTTTTTAAATAGCATTTTACCTGCAGCAATACTTCTCTCTCCATATTTACAGTAGAGTAAATAAGTCTTCCTCTCTCCCAACGAATCGATAATCTGATACAATTTATCTGATGTTTCAGCTAAAATAGCTCCCTCAATATGTCCCTTTTTAAAATCCTTTTTTAATCGAACATCAATTACTACAGCTTGTGGGTTTAACTTGGCAACTCTTAAAAATTGTTTTGGACTTAATACCTGAACCGTATCAACTTGTGCAAATACATTCTGATTTACAATTAGCGTAAAAAATACGAACAGTGCTATTTTTAAATACTTCATATTTTAAATTCTATGTGATTTTTAGTGGATGAGTTACTAAATAGAACTTAAAGTAAAAATGTATGGTATTACTCATTTAAACTTCCATTTAATAAACTGATTAAAAACAAAAATATTATCGCACTAATACTTTAAGTACTCCAAGTATTCTAAGTACTTTAGGCACTTCTTTAGAATTCCACATTAATTCATACAGCACCATATTATTTATTCGTTAATCTTCTTCTATGTAGAAAAAATCAGACATGATATCATTGGAAATAAACACACCTTCATCGCTTAATATTAAAGCATTATTTTCTTTACGGATGTGTTTCGATTGGATATACTTTGCTGCCTTTTTTTCACAATGTCGATACAAATCATCTCCAAACTGTTCTTTCACCAAACCCAAATCCAATCCCCAATAGGTTCGAAGCGAGGTAAGAATTAAATCATTAAATCGATCAAAGAAATTTAAATCTTCCTTCTCCGAAAATTCTCCTCCTTCTTGAACGGCTTTCATGTACTTATAATTGTGTGCAATGTTCCATTCTCTTTCCGTTAAGTTATAGGAATGAGCCGAAGGACCTATTCCAAGATATTGTTTCTGCTTCCAATAACTCGAATTGTGTTTTGATATGTATCCATCTTTGCAAAAATTGGATATCTCGTAATGCGTAAAACCATTTTCGCGAGCCGAATCAATCAAGTATTTAAACTGATTAAAACTCTCCTCTTCTTCCAATTCAACCAACTGACCTTTCTCCAATTTTTTGGAAAAAACCGTATTCGGATCAAACATTAAATGATAAGAAGAGATGTGCTGAATATCTAAATCATAAACCAAATCAAGATTTTCTACCCATTTCTCCATACTTAAGCCAGGTACTCCATAAATCTGGTCTACCGAGATATTATCAAAACCAAAATCCTGTGCTCTTTTTATGGTATCGTAAGCTTCCTTGCCAGTATGTCGGCGGTTCATTAATATCAAATCTTCATCGTGAAATGATTGTATTCCCACACTTAATCGATTCACCGAAGAATTTCGAAGTTGTTCGAGGTATTTCTTTTTTAAATCGTCAGGATTGGCTTCGAGAGTAATTTCAGCATCTGCATCAATGTTCCAGTATTTCGAACACTCATCAACTAGCATTTGTATTTGATCTGGTTGATATACTGAAGGTGTTCCTCCACCAAAATATATGGTCGAAACAGATTTTTGATCCAGATAATCCTTTCTTAATTCCAACTCCATCTTAAAGCATTCCAGCATATCATTGGTAGATTGCAACGAAATACTTTTGTGAAAAGCACAATAGTGACAAAGCTGTTTGCAAAAAGGGATATGAAAATAAATTCCTGACATATTGAATTAAATTTCTTGCAAGGTAGAAGCAATTCTTTTATTTTCCATGACAGATTTTAATTTCAGAGTGAATTTTAATTGAAATGCCGAAATATAATTCGTGAGACATTTGTAGTAAAAGGAACAAATGACGCATACATTATTAATAATCGGTATAGATGAGCTTCTGTGTTTTATATTATACCTTAATGGTGCAAATTTTATTTTCATGCAACACTTTGCAATGCACCAACGTCTTTAATACAGAGAACAAAAAACATAAACCCATTGAGCTATGAAAGGATATAAAAAAATAATTTCGCCGATTTTAATTTTATTAATTAGTGTTGCCACTGCTTTACCAACTTTTGCCGATGGTATTAAAGGAAATGGTAATGTAAAATCGGAACAAAGAGAAGTTGGCAATTTTGAGACCATCAAGGTAAATGGAGCTTTTACAATCTACTTATCGCAAGATGATGATTACAGCTTAAAAGTTGTTGCCGACGAAAATTTATTGGATGTGATTACCAGTAAAATGAAAGGTGATGTTTTGTACATTACTACTGAAAAGAGCATATACAAATCGACAGAATTAAAACTTTATATTGGTTTTAAACATTTAAGCGAAATAAAAGCTAACGGTGCAATTTCTCTAAAATCTGATCAGGTTTTAAGGTTCGACGAATTAGAAATTGAAATTAATGGCGCATCATCTGCCGATTTAGAATTAACTGCAAACAGTTTAAGTATCGACAATAGTGGTGCATCAACCATAAAACTTGCTGGTAAATCAGAAGAAATTGACATTGATATTTCTGGTGCTGGTAGTGTAAATGCAATTAATATGAAAGCACTCAAAGGAACCATTGATATTAGCGGTGTTGGTAGCGGAAAAGTTCATGTATTGGAGGAGTTGAGAGTGAGTATCTCGGGAATTGGCTCAGTAAAATACAAAGGAGATCCTAAAGTAACCAGCGATATTTCATTCCTGGGAAGTTTAAAAAAATATTAGATCTAAGTATGATATCTATATAAATTAAAAAGCTCTGCATGTTTGCAGAGTTTTTTAATTTATTTACATTGCAGAGGCGGCCATAATGCCGTCATTACTTTAAAATTATTCTTTTTTGTAACCTATCACAGCATTCGAAACCGCGCGAGGTTCTGGTGGAAGCGAAAAAATATTTCGTTCGTAATTCGAATTGTATGGTGATATATTTAAAGTTTCTCCATTTACAACCAATGTTGAACTTCCGCCTGGATCGAATCCCATGGCTTTAACGATGTTGTACTTTTCCAATATTCCCGCCATATCGAAATGTGTAGCTCCCACCGATTCACGAATTCTGCCATTAATGGTTAGTACGTATAAATTACCTGTCTTATCAATTCCCACTGCAATTTTTGGACCTCTCATATCTGTAAAATCCAATCGGGCGGCTTGTGTTTTTATCGAATTCTGCTTTTTCCATCCTTCCACTTGCATATCGATACATTGCTTTCCTTTATTTAGCAACATTGGACCTGCTTCAACTGCATGTAAAATGCCCTCCAGACCATTCACCGTAATTTCAAGTTTGTCACCAACATTTGCAATTGCTGATTTGATCATTGAAAGAGGAATGCATAAAGTTAATCCAACAGGAATTTGTTTTACTTCATTTGAATCGTAAATGATTTCTTTTACTGTATTTCCCGCCAATCGATATACAATACAATCTTTCGCTGGAATCATTTCTTCTTCGTACATCAAATCGAAGTATGCACATTTGTCTTCTTCAAATTCATTGTAATTTTTAGCTTCAAATTGCAACTCAACATCATTTGTTTTTATTCTAATGCCGCTTTTACAATTTACTCTTTCAATGTCAAGCTTACCTGATTGATAAATTAACAATGCCGGCTTATTAAAGAGAGGTGTACTTAAGCACTTTCCGTTTGAGATCAGTAATCCTAAAGGAGAACCAATATAGGATTCTGGCAAACCCAACTTACCAACCAACTCAGGATTCAATATATAACCACCATTCCACGCTATTTTTGCTTGGCATTTGTGATTTTTTTCAAACTCTTTTACAAAACTTGTTACCGTTTTTGTCTGCAATGAACTAACTGCAGTAAATTCCCAATTTTCGTTATCATCTTGCACATTTGCCTTCGCCAAAATTCCATTCCATGGATATCCATCTTCATAAATTCCGGTTACATTAGAATATTCAACTTCCTTTTTTTGATTGTCGGCGTTTGAAATGTTTTCCAATACCAATTTTAATGTAGATCCCTTGGTTTGGGCATCTTGCTTTATCAATTGTAGTAATTCTTGTTCGCCTAACTTTTCGCTTAATTCGTTAAATAAATCAGAATGCAGTAAATCCGAAAAATCCTTAGCCGTTTGTACGGGAGTTGGATAAGCTAAAGTTGAACGAACTCCTGCGGGAACAAATTGAATGTATCCTGTATTGTTAGGTATTCCCATAATATTTGCTGCCAATTCGGTGGTTACTTTACCAATATGAAATCTATCCAGGTTTAATATATCTGTCATAAAAGCGGCATTTCTTCTATTCGATATTAAGTAGCCATTCTTATCCATTACTTTTCGTAATATCGATAAAGCCTTCTCTCCCATTTGAGGAATATGAATTCCTACAGTTAGAGAATCAATCGACACTACTTGCAGAATATTTTTATCATACAAAATTTTTAATTCCTGATCGAAACCACACTCAATAAATTCTCGAATATCGCTGGCAGTTGTCCAATTGGTTAAAGCTTCTTCAGGAGCAAATACATATACCTTCTCAATGTTTTTTCCCTTTAACATTTCCTCGCTTATTGGGTCGTGCATATCCATTCCCAATCGACTTTTTATGGAATTCAGAACAAAATATTCAAGCTCATATTTCACATACTTGCCCGGAAAATAGGCCAACGGAATATTCTGTTTCATTTTCTTGAAAAGGAAACTTCTATCATCAATGGAAATCATTGAAGAAGAAGTTAATTGCGAAAGGGCTAAATTTATATCTATAAAAAACCTTGACGAACCACTCACTTTTCTTCCAATACCTGGAGGCAAATGTTTCGATTTAAGAAGATTTACCATACCTGATAATTCCTGATGTGTAAAATCATGAAACAGGTAGTAGTTTTTATTTCTGTGTCGATAGGTAAAAGAATGGTCGTGTCTTATTGAAATTTCACCATTCCGCACAGCAAAAAGGTTATCTATCGAATTGTAAAAGTTATGCACTTGATCCAAACCTAAATTATCTGAATCCGGATGGTCTTCAATCTGTCGTTTAGCAAAATAAAAGGTACCTCCCCTAATTTCCTGTTCCTCCATTCTAAACGAGCTCGGATCGATTAAGGATTTCAAATAAAGCATAAAACCTAACCTTCCATAACCTGGCAAATAGTGTCTGTTTTCGGTATTAACAAGAGCTTCTACATCATCATTAGTAAATTTTACTTTTGATTTGTAATATTTGTATAGCTCTCCAACTTCGTCTAAGTTTTTCTGATTTGATTGCAGCTGCAAATAGAGTTTTTTTACAATTTCTTCTATACCCGAATTTAAAGAGTTGATGCTATACCTTTTATCAATTACTGCTTTATTATGACTTACACTTCGGTGATGAATGTGAGGAAAGAATACCTTTTCTATGGTTTCATTCACATGCGAATCAAGTATGCTTCTGCCAGTAAACTCAATAACTTTTAATCTTTCCTTCTCAGGCAGATGTTCACCTATAACTTCTGCATAAACATTTTCGGGTTGGTATCTTCTGCAAAATATTGGTACACCTGCTGCTGCTGCTTCTAAAATAGGCAAACCTCTCCCCTCTGTTTTCGATGGCAATAATATCAAGGAAGAAATACTATATAATTCAGGAATACCAATAGGGTTTTCAAAATGATTCTTAAATCTTTTTTTATCCATCTCACTAAACAAAAATCCCAAGTATACTCTTTTTCTAAATTCCGGATCAATACGTTCTAAAAGTTCTTGAAATCGTGTTAACAATTTTTGAAAATAAGGATATTGCCCTAAAGGAATTGGTCCGGTAATTAATATGGTAATTTTTAAATCCTCCGATTCTCTGATTTTCTCTTTTAAACTCTCAACTTGTAACATTTTACCAACAAGATCGAATCCCAATTCAATCCTTTTTCTTGAAATCACCCTGGTTGGTTGCAAAAAAATAATATTCTCAGACAAGAATTTATGCATCGCCTTTGTTTTGTATCCAATGTAAATGGGTTCGGGATTTTTCTTGCTCACCAATTTGTATTCCAATACATCTTTTACCGAATAGCTAATCAACGCTTTTTTGTGATATCGACTCAGCATCTTCTCCATCTGGAAAAGAGATTCTATTCTTCTTCTCTTATCAATATTGTTGTATTCGGTAGTATCAACAGCCGTTCCAATTTCAGTAACATTTGCAGGATTGTGTCCTTTATAATGTATCAGATATTCGCTTTGCTTTTTGTTAATATTTACATTCATCCACGAACGAGATTCCCATGGATATAACACCTCCAATTGTGAAAAAAATTCACCAAGATGTGAGTTCAGGAAGAAGAAGTCACGAGGCCCTTTTTTCAATCCTTTTACCTCTTTGTTAATTTCAGAATTCCCTCCTTCCCAATAAAAATCATGATTATTATTAATTACAGGAATACCCATGTATTCTGAAACCAAAACTGTAGCCAAAGCAGCGGCTACATTTCCCGGATTTGAACACAAGTTTATAAGATATAACAAGCCAATATTATTATTATCTATATACGTAGCTAGCTTTTCACAAATGGAAAGAGTTTGATCCCAAAATTTTACAATCAAAGCATTGTATTCCTTACTTCCACGTTCCAATTTGGTAAAGTAGAAATCTTTGTATAGTGTCCAATCATCAAATCCCTGCATTTCTTCAATGGCAAAGGTTTTGGTTCTTGAATCCATAATCTTAGAAGCCTCTGGATAAAATTTACCAGCGATATAATGTATTTTAATATCATCGCCAAAATTGTACCGGAATGTTTTTGCATATTTCTCTACCTCGATACTAACACCATCAATAGAATAATAAAAGGTAGAAAAAGCAATCCCTTTTTTATTAATATTAGATTTAAACCTTTCAAAACTTTGATTAAACTCAACTACCGGAATTGATTTGTTTTCCTTAAAACGATCAATAAATAATCCTAAATCAAACCATGTGTTAATTTTTTCAGAACACAACATCTCCATCATTTCAGTAGCTTTCATAGTCATAACAGGCAGAATTCAGTTTAACAAAATTTCAAATAATATTCAAATTACGAAATTCTGGTAAATTGGTCAATAGCATATTGATTCAAACATATTTATACTATGAACTTGATAACTTAAAATAGCTTGCTAACTTTGAGCAACTATTATCGATATACATAAATTTATGAAGAGAAAATTGTTCTGGCGAAATATTATTTGGGCAATAATTATATTTATTTTGTGCTCTATTCCAGGCAACGATTTACCAAAAACATCTGCCATTCACATTCCACATTTCGACAAGCTTGTTCACTTTGGAATGTTCTTTATTATGGGAATTTTTTTAATGGCAGAATTAAGTTTTCAAACCAAGTTGAAAAAATCTCAAATATTACTGATAACAATAATTTTAGTTGCTGTTTATGGTGGTACAATAGAATATTTACAACAAAATTATTTCACCAATCGTAGTGGTGATTATATTGATTTAGCAGCTGATATTTTGGGAGGGATTATGGCAATTTTACTATATCCATGGATTAAAAAACAAAAGGACTTGCTGTTAAATCGCAAGCCCTTTAGTGAAATATCTTTTCTAAAGAAAATCTTATAGAGTTATATACTCATTTGTATTTTCCATTTCGGTAATTAATTGACCAATTGTTTTTCCTTTAAACAGATCATATATCTGTTTTCTAATATGCCCAAACTGATTGTGAACAGGACAAGCTGCTTGTGCTTTATTATCGGATTTACATGGACGAATTCCAATTAAACAATTTTCAAACATATCCAATCCATCAACAATTTCCACAATATTCATCAGGGTTATTTCACTTGGATCTTTACCCATTCCAAATCCACCGTGAGGTCCTTTAGTTGATGTAAGTAACTTTTGTCTTGCAAGGCTTTGTAAAATTTTACCCAAAAATGGTGTTGGAATTTCCAGCTCCTCTGATATCTTCTTTATTCCAATTTTTTTGCCTTCTTTTGCATTTATCGACAAATAAATTACTGAGCGAATTGCATATTTACAAGTATTCGATAACATCTTTAATTTTTATTTTTACTCCACATTTATCTAACAATCAGGTCAAAGATAACAATAATTACAACTAATTAAGCATCTTTAATTCTTTAATTCCTTATTTATTATGATTCTTTTTATTAAAAAAGCCCCATATTACAAAGGAATCTTATCAATTCGCTTCTGGTGTCTGCCACCTTCAAATTCAGTATTTAGAAAGATTTTTGCAATTTCTTTTACCTCTTCAAATGAAATAAATCTAGCAGGAATACCACATACATTTGCATCATTATGCGATCTTGCCAAACCAGCAATTTCCGCAGTCCAACACAAAGCAGCACGAACTTTTTGGTGTTTGTTCGCTGTCATGGTAATACCATTTCCACTTCCACATAGAGTAAAGCCAAAATCAAACTCTCCTGCTTCAACTGCTGCAGCTAATGGATGAGCTGTATCAGGATAATCCATACTTTCTTCAGAGTTAGTACCGAAATCTTTTACTTCATATCCTTCTGCTTTCAAAATTTCAGCCAAATCATTTTTAAACTGAAATCCTGCATGATCAGCAGCCAATGCAATTCTTAGTTTTTTCATCTTATTAAAATTAGTAAAGACAGTGTTGCCTTTATGTGGTTTTTGTTCAAGTTAATTTTGGAGTACAAAACTAAGTAAATTATATGAGTTGTTTTCAAAATGACCAATTTTCCAAGCCTAAAATCAGGCATTTTGTCTAAAACTGCTTATCAAATGAATTGTTGAAACGTATCAATCTGAAATAAAATAGCTTAGCTATAACCTTTTCACTTATGAACAGATTTGTTCACATTCAGTTAACATACTGTTGATTTTTCCTTATTAAAAATTCCAAAGTATTTTTTGGAACTAACAAAATTGAAATTGTATAGAAAAATATTTCCCAGATACCAATTTTATTTTTTACCAGTGTTATCAAAGCTTTCAACCAGTTTTCAACAGGCTGTTAATATCCGCAAGAAACTAAATTATCAAAAAACATAGTTATCAACAGGAAGTTGATAAAGTATGTATTCTACTCTAATTCAAACTCCCTGTATTAACAATCTATGTTAATATCCTGTTATTAGACTATTTTATGGCAGAAAAACAATAAAATTAGTGCTCTCTTACCAACATTATTAACAGGATATAATAATCATCTTATTTTTTAGAAATTTTAAAAAAATTAATATTAATAATATGAGTGTTGATAATTGCAAAAAGGGATTAAATCAAGATTGAAATTCAACTGTGATTTGTTTGGGATGTTTACTTAATTATTTCAATGATTTTGTTATCTTGCAATCTATAGAAAATCCACACTGAAGAGAATGAGTTGGGAAGCTAAAAATTATTCAATACTTCTTGTTGAAGACAACAAATTGAATCAAACGGTAGTTAAATTTACTTTAAAGCGATATGGTTATTTAATCGATGTTGCAAATAATGGTTTGGAAGCTGTTGATATGTATAAAGAGGGAAATTATGATTTTATTTTAATGGATGTAATGATGCCAGAAATGGACGGATTAGAAGCTACGAAAATCATAAGAGAAATTGAAAATGGGCAAGAACGTATTCCAATTATTGCTCTCACAGCCGATATAATGGTCGCTAACGAAGAAAAATGTATCGAGAATGGTATGGATGCTCACTTGTCAAAACCGTTCGATGTGGACCATTTATTTAAGGTTTTGACAAATCTAGGTTTGTAATTCTCAATTCAAGGTATCTTTCACAAATTTTTAACTAGCATTGTTTACTTTTGATTAAGGATTTCTACTGGAATTAAAGATTTTCAGATTATTTTTGTCGCATGGATGATAACCTGGACATACGAAGCCATAACTTTTCGGATAAAGAAAAAGAATTAGATAATAAACTAAGACCACTTCAGTTTTCAGATTTCCGTGGACAAAAGAAAATTGTTGAGAATCTAAATGTATTTGTTGCAGCTGCAAAAATGCGTGAGGAAGCATTAGATCATGTTTTGCTTCATGGACCTCCCGGACTCGGAAAAACTACTTTATCAAATATTCTTGCCAACGAATTAGGAGTTGGATTAAAAGTTACTTCAGGACCGGTTCTCGATAAACCTGGTGATCTTGCAGGTTTGTTAACCAATTTGGAAGCAAATGATGTTCTTTTTATTGATGAGATTCATAGATTAAGTCCTATTGTAGAGGAGTATTTATACTCAGCAATGGAGGATTTTAAAATTGATATCATGATTGATAAAGGACCAGCTGCAAGATCAATTCAACTGGAATTAAATCCTTTTACTTTAATTGGAGCAACAACTCGTTCCGGATTGTTAACTTCACCACTAAGAGCTCGATTTGGTATAAATTGTCATCTTGAATATTACGATCTGCCAATATTATCTAAAATAGTTGAGCGTAGTGCAAGTATTCTTGATGTTGAGATTACTCATGAAGCAGCTGGAGAAATTGCATCAAGAAGTAGAGGAACACCTCGTATTGTAAATGCTCTTTTGCGTAGAGTACGAGATTTTGCCCAGGTAAAAGGAAACGGATCCATTGATATAGAAATTACCAAATTTTCTCTTGAAGCCTTAAATATTGATAAGCATGGTTTAGATGAAATGGACAACAGGATTTTAAATACGCTAATTGATAAATTTAGTGGAGGACCAGTTGGAATTTCTACCATTGCAACTGCAGTAGGCGAGGATAGCGGCACAATTGAGGAGGTATATGAACCATTTTTGATTAAAGAAGGATTCATTAAACGTACTCCGCGAGGAAGAGAAGTTACTCCTTTAGCTTATTCACATCTCGGAAAAAACAATTTTAGTGATCCGGAATTACTTTTCTAGAAATACTTTAAAATGAAACGATTTTTATCAATTCTTTATACGCTTGCAACGGTGTTAATTATTGTAGGCGCACTTTTTATTTTACAAGCTGAATCATATGGAGTAGCCATTTTGGCTTCGGGTGTTGGCTTAAATATAGTTTACAGAATATTTAATTTGAATACTGAAAGAATAAGTCAATTAAAATTTTCTGAACTTTTAAAAGGATTAGGAATTCTTTTAATGCTAGTTGCATGTATACTGATTTTTACAGATTTTGATCAAAAGTATAACATGATGATTTTTGCGGTTGTACTCGATGTTATTATCAATTACAAAGAAATATCACTTAAAACAAAATAGAAAAAGGAGCTTGTGACCAGCAAGCTCCTTTTAACATCCCTAGTAATTTTCCTAAATAGCAATATTCTTTCGAGTATTAGACGAAGAATATATTTCGTTAATATTTTGTTTCAATATAGCTTCAATTTTTTCTTTGAGTACAAGATTTGATTCTGAGAATTTAAATGGAATTGTGAAATAGAATATTGAACCATCTCCCAAATTTGAATCTATGTATAACTTGCCTCCAAGAAATTCAACCAATTCTTTGCTGATACTTAATCCTAAACCGGCACCTGAATGTTCTCTGGTATATGAATTATCAACTTGGGTAAACTTCTTAAATATATTTGCTTGTTGCTGATCACTGATTCCTGGTCCAGTATCTTTCACATAGAAAAGAATATTGTGTCTGTCCTGAATTGCACAACCAAAATCAATTTCTCCTGAATTTGTAAATTTCAATGCATTATCAAGGAGATAAGATAGTACTTTGGTTAGTTTTTTCTGATCAGTGAATATTTTATTATCACGTAAATCTTCGGTATAATTTAATACCAAATTTTTACCGCTCATGTTAATCTTTTGCCCGTAGGCCGAATACAATGTAACCAGTAAATCATGTACTTCAATTTCTGATTCGTTGTATTCCAATGCACCGCTTTCTAATTGCGATAGTTCGAGGATTCTATTGAATAGATCCAGTAATTCTTTACTGCTCGATGACAGTATTTTTGTAAATTCATTTCGATCCTCTTTCGATAAAGAATCATCACGAAGAAGTTCTGATGCTCCTACAATAGCATTCATGGGCGTTCGAATTTCATGCGACATATTGGCTAGAAATGCATCTTTCAGCTTCTCGGTATTTTCGAGCTGAGCGCGCGCTTCTGCTAATTGTCGTTGCAATTCTTTATATGTAGGACGTTTCTCCATTTAAATGAATTTGTCTATAATTTATTTACATTTCTTGATTATAGCCTACACTACAAAGCTCAATCAAATACATCTTTTAAAAATGCAATCATGAAAATATGGTATGGGAATTTGTTAGACTAGAATGTCTTCATTTATCGACTTATCTTGGTAACCACCAAGTGTATTGTCTTGCTCCTGAATTGTTAATTCTTCAAAGGTGTTCATATTGAATATGATAAGGAAAAAGTAAATATAAAAAATACGATCTACTTATTCAAATTTTTCTTATACCAGGATATCTTCGTTAATACATTTGTCTTGGTATCCACCTTTAATAGTTTTTAAATCTTCAGTGTTTAATACTTCAAAATTTTTCATTGCTATTTTTATTTGGTCGTTAATAACTAGGAAAATACTTTTTGGAAAATTTGGATTACTATGGGTCGA
>NZ_JANQCD010000041.1 GCF_026672275.1 Marinifilum sp. D737
AATGCCGCATATGTCATCGGAATTGAGAATTTTAATTTTTTCTTCTTCTGTTAGTTTTATGTCCATAAGGTAAATGTAAGACTTTTTTCATAATCACAGGTGGATGTTTTTTTGATTGTGCCTAAGGGTTCACCAGGTAGCCCAAGTATGCAATGAGCGATAGTGCAAGCTCGGATCTCTACCATTGGTTAGAAAAGGATTCTGCTAGGCAGAGCATGAGCTACAAACTTGCGCTATCAGGGGTTTCTTAATTGCACTAAACTTTCGGCCTCCGTATCAAGGCCCCTGAAATTTAGCTTTTATTACTACATGTTTTTAATCAAGGAGATTCCGATATGATTCAATGTCTGTTGTCGTAAATTCCAATGTTTCAGATCGTCTTAATTTGGTGTGTTTATTATTCAAATCTTTTCGAATCGCTAATATAAACTCAGCAAAATATTTGAGGGATCTTATGCTATCTTCCTTTGATTGTTTTTCAAAATTAGTCCTAAAAAAATATTGCATCATTTTATTATAAGAGTGTACCATTTCGTCTGAACCATAAATAACAAGATCAAATGCGGCTCTTTTATAGTCTACTGTTGTAATTGAATTAACTGCTTTTTCTTCTTCTTTTTTTGTTTTTGTGGGAGTTAATAAAACGATAAAAGGATCTAACAATTTTTTATAGGTTTCTAACCTCTTTTCTCTTGCTCTTTCTTCTACTGCTTGTAAATTCTCATTTCTAGTTTTTAGAAACCAAGTCAATAATCCACCAATAGTAATTAGTATAGGGGAAATAAGAGCTAGTATTAGTTTGTATTCCATTTTATAGATTTAAGTTTCTTTTCAAATAATAGGTTTAAATGATTCATAATGTGCTTTATTCCCTCTGCTGATTCTAACTTGTAGCTTGGACCGTTGCTATTGAGTAGAAAAGCATTCTGCTAGGCAGAGCATGAGCTAAAAACTTGCGCTATCATGGGGATATTCTATTAAGTAGCTTAGAAATTCATCCCCGAAATTTGTAATTGTCACAGAAGATTTTTGATGATCACCGTCCACTAAATAGGCAGATTTATCTTTATAATCTTCTAATCCCGCTCCTAAGCTGATAAGTCCTTTTATTTCTAAATCATTGCAATAAGCTTTGAATTCGTAATTATCCAAATGAAAAGAATTTTCATAGTTTTTAAAATTATTAAAAAACCTATCATAAGATTCAATTTCTTTTAGTCTATTCCCAAATCGTTGAATATATCTTAGAATAATTATTTGAACACTTGTTATTTCGCTTACAAATTGGATAAATAGTCGATTTTTGCTTGATTCAAAATCTGCACTTTTGATAATTGCATCTAAATACACTTCTGCTAATAAGCTTCTCTTTTCATCCGACTTTAATTTTAAGGTAGTTTCAAAAAAGGTTCTCGTAAAATCAAAAAAATCATCAGATTCAAGGTATTCTTTCAATATAAAATCTTCATTTCCAAATGAATTAATCTTCTGATTCAATAATTCAACTGATTTATTAATTCTGTCTTGTTGGATTCTATTGGGAATGTCAAAGATCAGCTCATTTATCATTGTACCAATGTATGGAATTCCACCTATTAGTCCTTTGGTTATACCAGTCCTTGTTTCCTTAAGCTCAGGTCTTGAACTTAATATTTCGGATGGTAATTTAGAATATTCAACTTTCATTTTCTTAATTATAGCTAACGGCTCGAATATGGGGCGTTTGGCATTTCAAATTTACCATTATCCGCCAGATGACCTATATTTATTGTTAGGGCACGTTATTTATTGTCTGTTTTAATACCTGAAAACTTAGAAATAGATTCTATCAATCTTTTCTCAATATCCATCTCCATATTTGCTAATTTGAGTTTCAATTTATAATCATCATTAGTATGTGGTTCAGTGTAGATCCGTTGAAAACCATCTAATACAAAATCGAGTATTTTATTTATTCTTTCATCTTTATTAAATTTTTCATGCTCAGTTAGAAGTTGAATATGATGTTTAATCGACATTGCAAGAGTAGTCTTAAAGCTATATTTATCATGTAGTTTCTTCGTCTGTGAGTATTGTGAAGAACAGAAATATAAGTAATAAACGATTGGCGATGCAATTAAAAATCTCACATAGAAATTTATGTCAAATGTGTGATTTTCGATATCCCATTTATACAACCATAACTGACCTACAAACATTATAATTATCACAACTAAAAGGACAACTGTTGTAATGAAAATTCGTTTTTCCCAATGTACCAATGATTCTTTTAAATGCTTACGTCTTTTATCAAACTCTCCACTTAAACCAGTTTCAGCCGCTATTTCATAAATTTCTTGTATATCACTTAATAGTTTTTCGCTATCAGATTTTATAGTTCTTATATTCTCAAACTCTGTATTTGATTTTATCAAAAGTTCTGAAATTACTTTTTCATTTTTTTGACTTTGAATAAATAGTTTGTTTAAATTATCATGAGTTTTTAAGATTTTCTTATCAAGTTCTGAAACATGAGCATTTATTTCATTAATCTTAGAGTTTTTGTTTGTTGAATTTTGAAACAGTTTTCTAATAGAACTATCAATTACAGTAAGCTCTCTATTAGATTTACGTAATTCAGATGCAAACTTTTTGACTTCGTCATATTGAGTTTTTGATGATTCTTTTATTTTTAGTATCTCATTCTTAAATTGAGTGCCTTGTTTTAATCTTGCACGAAATCCAGTGTTCTCATCCTCAACTTTATTTAATAACGGGACATACTTTTTTTCATAAAAGTTATTTACCTGAGTTAACAACCGTGAAACTTTATCTCTTTCTGAGCGAAATTTCGCAATTGCAACCTCTGTCGAATGTGCAAGTCGCTTAAGAGTTGTGTTTATCTTTTTTGTTTCAGTAGAATTGTCCTCATGTTGTTTCAGAATGCTTTTTGATTCATTTAGATTAGCTTCAATAATCTGAAAACTTGCCTTAATCTCCTCTACAATCTTATTGGCTTCATCTCGCTTTGATTTAAGTGTGTCATTTGTTGCCATTATATATTTATTTTATGAGAATGTCTATGTGTATGTTCCCTAACGTAAAAGTGTTTTATCTTTTCGTTTTTTAAAATTAACAAAACATTATTAAGAGAGTTTAATTTTCTTCACAGAATAATTCCAAATAAAGGATAAAACATGCTTGGACAATGCCGCAGGTCTATGGGCATTTATAGCTTAACGAAATAAAAGATAAATTACCCACTTGCGTTATCAGGAGTGCTTAGGTCTCATAAAAAAAGAAAAAGCGAAGCCAAATGCTTCGCTTTAGTGATTAATTCTTTTTAGCCATCGCCTTTAATATTCGTTCCTCTTTTATAAGTACATCTTTCATTAATAGCTGATAAGGAAATTGTTTGTGTTTTGAATTCTTAAATCCTTCAAGAATATTTCCCATAGAACTGGCTGTAATAAGTGATAGGTTTATTTCAAATTCCAAATCACATTCGTTTATAAAATCATCGCTAAATTCCGGAGCTACTAAAAGTGATTTAACAACATTGTATCCACTATTTTTAGCAACATCAACATAGGATTTCATTTGTCTTGAAACCGAGCTAAATTTGTTGTATCCGCTTTCTTTTACTGTTTTACACTCAACAATAATTACATCTTCATTACCCAGATTTAAAACTAAATCCATTTTGTTTTTTGCATTGTTAAGCTTTTTCTTCAATGTTTCATCAACATTAAAACCAAGTTTTTCAAAAATGGTTTTAGTGATATCTTCGAACTTAAGACCTAATTCGCTCTCTTTAATAGTTATTCCATTCTCTCTTAATAATTCCAAATTTCTGTAACCAATAGCCTCGTAATTTTCAATCATCAAGTTTTCTGCATCTTTATATGCATCTAAAATATTTAAAACAAGATCTCCTCTGGATTTTAGGCCTTTGATGTTAACAAATTCTTTAAGTTCGTCTGCATTCAATATATCTAAGATGTCTCTTGGCTTAATATTATAATCCAGAAGAGTAGAACTATTTATCACGGTTTCCTCTGGCATTTCAAACTTCTTGAGGAATGTTTTTCTAAACGATTTTAACTCTTCCATTAAATCAATTAGCAACCTCTCATAACCTTCTATTGAAATACCAACTTTTTCATCTTTCTCCTGTTCTTTAAAGAATAATATTAAGTTACCGACTTTATCTTCAAGAGTTGTTCCTCTTAATGACGATTCAACTTTCAATCCATTTTCCCATAATTCATTTACGAATTTTTTCTTCTCAGTTAAAGTAACTCCATCCTTATAAATTTCCGTTTTTAATAAGTTTGTAAATGAAATTCCACTCGTGATTATGCGATTAACTTTTTCATCATAATCTAATTCTTTAATATTGATATTGCGTTTTCTACAAACCAGATTTAGTTGTGGTTCCTTAAATGTTTTCAATACTCTTCTATAATATTTATCTGCAATCTCTTTTTGTCTCATTTCTCTTAATACTGCAACAACCTCATCCGCAACATAAACCAAATTGTTTTTTCTTGAATAAAAGATTACTCCAATATTTTTTAGAAATGTTATAATAGAGTCAATATCTAATTTTTCAGGTGGTATCGTTAAGTAATTTATCAACTTAACTTCTTCTTGTGATAACTCTAATGCATTAGCTAAAGTCAGAAGTATAGATAGTTCGTCATCCGTTATTTTTGCATCTCGATTATTTTCTCCATCATTTATATAGGCTGTTTCAACACATGCCCTATAAATCTGATAATCTCTTTTTAACAAATCAGGAATTTCAGACTTTTCAGCCTCTAATTGAGTTTTAAGATTTCTCGTTCTCTCTTTAATTACTTTTAGTTCTTTTTCATACAATCGAGCTAACCAATCCTGCTTTAATATACAATTACCATCCTTAATGATTATATCAATTAAAATATCGAGCTGTGAAGTTGTATTAACAAATTCCGACTTTACAGTTTCAGCAAATTCCGATTTGACCAGATCAAATACTTTCGAAATATTTAAACTGTCTACATTCTTTAAATCATTACTACTATCAGATAAAATTTGATCTATCTCTTTAGCATTTTTAGGGTTTGAAGATTTGATATTATCAATGATCTTAAGGAAAGAATTTTTCTCTAACGAATTTACAAGGTCTAATATTTTTACAAGTTTCATTTAGGTATATTTAAGTAACACATTAGTAAAACTCACATGCAAAAAGTTGATTAGAAAATAAGAAATTGTAGGGGTAATTTATTGCAATGTGACAATGAACTTCTAATCTACAAAACAATAAAGTGCAATCAAAGAATTCCTATGATTAATTTACAGGCATTTATAGCTTAACGAAATAAAAGACAGCCCTCTCCTTTAACTCTTATTACAAGAGCAAGCAATCATACCATTGTGAATATCCAACTGCATTGCCGATTGACGAGAGCTTATTTTTGTCGCGAAAATGGCTTTACCCATTGACAACAGGAATAGGTCCTCGTTTTTTTTACTACATACAATTAGAGCCGCATTATTGTGCGGCTCTTTGTTTTTAATGGGTAGACTGAAAGCTGAAAGCGAAAAGCTGAAAGCGAAAAGCTGAAAGCGAAAAGCTATTCCTTGTGGCTGGAAGCTTGGAATTCTTACCCCCCTATTCCCGAAAGCTTTTGGGACCACCTGAAAGGGGGAATTGGGGCGCTGCAAATAAATGCTGATTGCTGATTGCTTTTCCTGTAGCTTGTAACTTGCAGCTTGTAGCTTGTAGCTTGGTCCCGAAAGCTTTCGGGATTGGAACTTGGAACCCTTACTCCTCAACCCTCTTCAAATCCAGATCCTGAAAGTCGAAACTGAAATCGATATTTGGGGAGATTCCTTTCATTTTTAGGCTTTGTGCTTTTCCTTCCTCATCGAGGGCAAACATGGCAAAGGCATCGCAATTCATATCGCGGTAAGCCCATTTCACAGCAAAACTATTGGCCTTGTAATAATGCATTTTTCCGGTAAGCTTAGGCGAGTGCAGGGATCGCATCCACAATTCACCATCCTTCTCGTACACTTCCATTTTCCCAAACCACTTGTCGCGATACAAACCAATGTAGTCATCCTTGTTTATGGCTGCCTCTTTGGCAAGATCAACGGTATGCCAAACGGCATTCACAACCGAATCAACCTTGTTTTGCGTTCCCTTAAGACGTTCCGCTGCAAAGGCATTCCAGTCGGTTGGTGTGGCTTCTATGTATGAATCGATAATGGCTTGTGGCATCATGTAGTAGGCATATCCACCAGGCAGCGTGTTTGTTAAAACTGCAATCCCTACATTCAGTTCCGGAATCAATACGGTTTTAGACAGCATTCCTGGCAATCCCCCGGTATGACTGATGATGGTATATCCTTTGTAATCTTCAATCACCCAACCCAAGCCGTAAGCTTTGTAATGGTTCTTGTATTTGCCACTTCCTTTGGCCGAGAAATTTAGCATGGTGTGGGCTCTCCACATGTTGTTTTGGTTCTGTGATGAAAACAATGGCTCATCTTCCCCATACTTTCCGCCATTCAAATGCATCAGCAACCATTGGTTCAAATCATTTACACTGGCGTAAATGCCACCTGCAGCATCCATTAATGGATTGGTGTAGGCATCAACAATTTCCAAGTCGCCATACTCCGATGAGTGTGGCAATGCTACATTATCCTTGTTTTTAATTCTTTTGAACGATCCGGCAGAAGCATTCATTTGCAGTGGTTCCATAATTTTCTTCTCTACAAATTCTGCCCAGCTCATGCCACTCAATCTATGTATGATTTCTCCCGCTACGATGTACAGTAAATTGTCGTAATCGTACTTGGTACGAAAATCAGATACTGGTGTTTGGTGCTGAAAACTATTCAAGATATCATCAATGGTGAAATCGCTGCCATCGGGGAAGATCATCAAGTCACCTGCACCCAACCCCAGTCCACTGCGGTGGCACAGCAAATCTTCCACTGTAAAATTATCGCGCACATAGGAATTGTACATGGTAAACTCAGGAATGTGCTTTACCACCTTGTCTTTCCACGATAGTTTTCCCTCATCTACCAATATGGCCAAGGCTGCAGCGGTAAATGACTTGCTGTTGGAAGCTATGGCGAACAGGGTATTCTCATCCACAGCTTGTTTGCTTTCAATGGATCTTACTCCATAACCTTTGGCGTGTACTACTTCTCCATTGTGAACTACCGATACGGCAAATCCAGCCAATGGAAAGGATTCTAATGTTTTGCCGGCAAGTGAATCAATCTGTGTTGAGCTTAATCCCTGGGCATTGGCAATGCTACTACTAAGGCAAAATAAGAATAAGAGCAGACTGCTGAATCGTTTTGTTTTAAACATGTCAATTTAGTTTAAGGTTCGATTTGGTGGTGTTTTGGAATTCTTGGGTTTCCTAACTGTAATATCCGGTAATTTACATCTACAGAAATCTAATCAATCATTTTGCAATGGTTCTGAATCATCCTTTCATTCACAAACCTACATTGTTCCTTCTAATTTGAAATTAAATTTTGACTATACTTTTTTACAATTTTCATTTTCATAATGTACAAATCCTTTAATTCAATATAAGTCTAATTACTTAAAATCATATCCTATTAATACCGGTATAATTCCATTACTTCAATATTCCGACAGCAACCAAAAGCCAATTTATGCTTTTATGTTTATCGTATCGAGAAAATTCTAACCACTAGCACCATAAAAAACACTTCCTTCTTTTGAAATAATTACCACCAGATTCCAGTTTCATTCTTCCCTAAACTTTGAAAACATTTCATTGGTTCTCTTGTGACTTCACTTCTATGTTATCGAAAGAAACACATTGTTCAAGTTAGTGTATATAAAATCTCAAAGATGACACCTTTAATATTTTAAAGTTGGGAACAGTTGCACCACCCTCATTATACTTACTCTATAACACTTTGAAAGATTTAACACAAGAATATGAATTTCAATACAATCTGTTTATACAATTAAAATATCAAACTTCACCTCTTTCAATTTCTTCACCATCAATTTCCGATAGTAAGATATAATAATCACCAAGTAATTCATATGACTCATTTCCTGAAACCTGATCATATATTGTCTTCTTCTTTTTATAGGTGATCTTCATAATGTTATCTTGCTCATTGATAATATTAATATTTGTAAAAATTATATTATTTTGATCTGTTGTCTCGGGTGCCAGATCAATCATTTTTTCAAAATCAATTTCGTAATCTCTTAAGTTTAAATTCCTAATAGAGAATTTTCTTCCAGTGTAATACTCAAGTTCATTATTATAATATCCCATAGTACCACCAATACAATACATTATCGCATGACTATTTAGAAAACAATATGGTTCATAACCTTCAATTCCTCTTTGTTCCCCATCTCTTGTATCTCTATCCCATAAAAGCATTCCATCTCTTGTAAGTGCATAATAGGTAAATACAGTTCCTCCATCAATCCAATCTGCACTTTCTATAAAATAAGAATCTCGTATTTGAGTTAAATTTTTAAATTCACTGGAAGGATTCTTTGATTTCAATCCATATAATTGTTTACCAGTTTCATAGTCAAGAAGAATCAAAGATGTACCAAAATGATGTGTTACGGAACTCGGATCTTCCTCGTTGGTAAGGTAACACTGCAAGAATAATCGTCCCTCATTAATCAATAAATTCGAAGAATGATTACAGTGAGAAAAAGCATAATTACCAATTAATTCGCTAGCAAGTTCAAAGGTATACACCTCTTCTCCACTTCTTTTATATTTAGCAAACCAAGCGTGACCATTTTTTCTTCCATAAGCCAATTTATAATCGTCCAACTCCACCACATTAACTACATGATCGATTAAATCTGCATTGGTAGGTTTTATTCCATGCAAATCAAATATTTCTTGCTGTGCAACATCATTTTTTGCAATATCATCATCTGAGCTACTACAAGCTATTAGAAATAAACCAAACGTAATTAGACTTATTAAAAATGATTTTTTCATCTCTTTAATTTTGAATTGTTAGTTATGTTATTTATCGTATTATATTCAAACTCAATTATAAAACACGCCTATTTCTCAATAATTCTTAAATTATTAAAGAATATACGCAATAAAAATACAAAACAATAATTCTTAACCAAAAGAAGGTCATATTATTATTATTATAAATACTGCAAAATAAAATAACTCTTAAAATATGACAAAAACAGACTATTTACTAAATGTAATATCATTGTCATTATGAGTTTTACCTAAAAATGAAAGCAAGCTGCACCAATCCAATTTTATGCTTCTTTTTTGGGTCTGAATTTATTCCAAATACTTTCTATCAGGAATCCAATTCCAACTCCTAAAAAGAAACCTGCCAAAAAGTTCATGATTTCCTCATCAACAAGGATGTATCCTTCTTTTAATAATAATTTCGACAAAATACCCAATGCGATAAATAAGGGTGAAATGATTAGTTTGTTTTTGATTTTCATGACTAAGAATATTGCTTATTTAATGTTAGTTGATCCAGTTCTTTTGAAATGGCAATTGCTTCATCTATAACATCGCCGGGGTATTCGTTAATCTCAAGAATTCGAATTGCATTTCTATTCTTCAGTTTCCCAGGCTTCAATTTGTAATCAAAATCCACCTTATTCTCATTCACAACTTCACTAAAGTGATACAATTCATATTCATCTGTCAAGAGATCGGTAAGCTCGATATCGTGAGTGGATACGAATACAAAATTTTTATTCTTGCTTAAGGCTGAAAGAACAGCTTTCCCGGCTGATATCCTCTCAACGGTATTGGTTCCTTTGAAAATTTCATCCAACAAAAACAGGTTTGCCTTACCGCTGGAGGCATTGTCAATCATCTCCTTAATGGTCAAAACTTCCTCAAAATAATAGCTTCTGTCATTTATTAGGTCATCATTAATTCGGATGGCAGAATAAATTCGCAAACGAGGAAAAGTCATTGCTTCTGCAAAACAGGTATTAAGGGTCAAGCCGCATATCACATTCAGACCAATGGTTCTGATGAATGATGTTTTTCCAGACATATTTGAACCTGTCAGTAGAATGGACTTCTCATTCACCTTAATGGTATTGGATATGCAATTGGGGATTAGTGGATGATAAACTTTTTCGGCTCTGATTTCAGACTTGTTAATTGAAGGGATACAATAAATATTGCTTCCTTTTCTTAAGGAAGCTATGGAAATCAGGGCATCTATTTCGCCAACAAAGCAATAAACACTTTCAATTTCTTTTCTTTTGGTATCCAATCGTTTTAAAATGCCAAACAGTAACAATGGTTCCAGGAGAAAAGCAATCTTAATCAGTTCCAGTATTCCCCAAAATACGGCTTCAAATTCACTTTGCAGATTGGCCTCTAATCGAAAGAAGGACATTCTGTTTCGAACCTGCTTTAACACTTGAATTGAGCTTTTAAGATCGGGATCAATTGGTTTGAATTCCTCTTCTTTAAACAGCTTGGCGGCAATATTATTCAATTTTAAAAGTTGCGGAATTGATCCCAGGTATTTGTATAGATTCCTTTTGTTCCAATAATGAAATACGATGTTGACAATGAAAGCTCCAAAAAACACAAAGAACATTTTGGCATTAAAAGGAATCATTAATAAGGACAACAAACTGGTAAAGGATAACAGACGAACTATAAAAAACCACCTGGGAGCTTGCTCATATTCTCCTTGAAATAAAGAGGCAATATAATAGGCTTCCGTCTTGTTGAGTGCATCAAGCTGTAACTGAGTATTAAGTCTAAACCGTTCATCTTGCAAAAGCTTTTGAATCAAATGCTCTTTGAACTCAAGCGCTTCCGATTGGGCAGGGATGTTTCTTAATTTATTGTACAAATACTGCTGGCCAACTTTCGAATTCGTCCGATCCAGAAACATGAATAGTTCTTCAAAATCCAGATCATTGCAGGTCTTATCGGATAGAATATGAAAGGACTCGCCATTGCTCTTATTTTTAAAATAACTTTTAATCGAATCAAAATAGAATGGATCATTTTTTAACGCTCCAAATGACTCTTTTAATATCTCTGTTTTTTTCTTTTTTCGCATGATTGTATCTCTTGCTTTCCTGGATTAGAACCTATAAAATATCTACAATTAAAAATATTGTCTTCTTAGGTTTAAGTTCATGAATCTACAAAACAATAAAATACAAACAAAGAAACTCATGGCTTAATTTGGCGCGTTATTCTTTAATATAATGCCAGCAAGTATATACAAGCAGAGGCAGCATGAATGCCGCCTCTGGAAAAATTATTTATACCTTTTACAACTGTCCTTCCCACTCTCTGTAAAACTGATTCAGATATTGCTCCATAAACTGATGACGCTGTTCGGCCAGGGCTTTGCCTGCTTTGGTATTCATTCTGTCTTTTAAGAGCAATAGTTTTTCGTAAAAATGATTGATGGTTGGAGCGCTTGAATTTTTGTACTCCTCCTTTGTCATGTTTAAATTGGGTTCTATTTCAGGATTGTAAATTTCGCGATTTTTATGTCCACCATAATTAAAGGTACGAGCAATACCTATGGCACCAATGGCATCCATTCTATCCGCATCCTGTATTACATCCAATTCCAGAGATTTGAACTTTTGAGCCTCTTTTCCTCCTTTAAAAGAAATATTGCTGATGATCTGCTCCACATGAACAATCACATCTTCATCTGTCTCTACCGATGATAGAAATTCCCTCGCCTTTTTTGGGCCTACACTCTCATCGCCATTGTGGAATTTTGAGTCGGCAATATCATGAAGCAAGGCACCCAACTCAACAACAAACAGATCTACTTTTTCATCTTCTGCCAAATGTTTAGCCGTTTTCCACACCCTGTAAATGTGCCACCAATCGTGACCTCCTTCGGCATTAGCCAATGTTTGCTTTACAAATTCTACGGTTTGATTTATGATTTGCTCTTTGTTCATGTTCTTATTCTTAAATTTTAGGAGTGTGAAATTAATTATTTTAGACGTAGATTTATTAACCTGAGTTCAGTTTAAAATATTGTCACAGTTTACACTGGTGAAAGAGCTATACTAACATTCAGCAGACAAGATGATCAAACAAAAAAAAAGAACCTTTGCCAATTGCAAAAGTTCTTTGTGTTTCTTCGTGAAATACTTCTTTACCCTTTGTGGTTAAATTTTTATTCTGAAGCCAAATTAATAGCCAATTCCTGCGGCCATAATGTTGTTAGGATCGAAAGCGTGACAAGGTGTTACACCATGTACCATATCGCATTTAGGGCAATGTCCTTCGAATTCTTCCATGGTAAAAGTTTCCTTACAACCATGACATTCGATATCCATAGGCATTGGCATCAATTGCTCTGCAAAGCCCATCATTCTAATTTTATCAACTACTTGTTTTCCGTTTTCAAAGCTTCCTGCGCATCCGTCATGCATAATTATTTCCTCCTGATTAGTTGGTTTTGGTCAATAGTAAGCAAGACCAAAACCTTTATAATGATTTCTATTATTAATTCTTAATTACCAATTGATAATTGCTAAAAACCTATGTCTTCCTGTCGAATAATTTCACCATGACGAAGACGAGTTCTCATGTTTTGAATCACATTGTCCATTCTTTCCAATTCCGAAAGAAGGTTCTGCTCATCGCCACTGGTATCAATTACTTTATGAATTCCTCCGTTTTTGATTACAATTCTTCTGTCTCCCATTAATGCCAAAATAGGATCGTGAGTTGCCATCAATACAATTTTCTCCTCACCTACCAACAGTTCCAAAGCTTTCTTACGATCGATACCTGCATTTTCAATCTCATCAATCAAAATAATTGGTGATTTACTTAGAATCGCAGTATCAGCAATCATTAATGCTCTCGATTGTCCTCCACTCAAGCTGGTAATCGGAGTATCCAAACTGAACTTCTCTCCTGCCAAATTATTAGCTTGTTCAAATATCTTGTTGATTACACCTTCAACATTCTCAACCAATCGGCTTTGAGCATGTAATTCTATAAACTCATAAACCGAAAGGTCCATTACAAAGTTCATGTTCTGAGACAACTGAGCCACCAATTTATGTCCTGAAGTCACTCGCCATTTTTTATCGCCTTTCTCGCCATTTACCAATATGGTTCTGGAAGTTGGCGTATCATTTTGTGCTACCCATTCAATATCTGCCAACAATCTACTTTTTCCCGAACCTGTTGGACCAACAATACAAACAATTTCACTTTTGTTGATAGTCAACTCTTCGAATTGCTCCTTCTCGCCTGATTTATTGGTTCCAGGCAAAAGCGTAATGCTATTTACGCCCTCATCCTCATCTTCGCCAAGGAAAGCCAACATTTGGCTAATGTATTCGACCATGGATTCCATTACCTGAGCTTTATCCATTGCACGATTTTCCTTTTCCTCTTCATCATCCAAAATGTTCAGAAAATCATCCAACTTTTCGTTGATTTGCCCATCAACCTCCAAGGTGTTTTCTTCGAAAAATCCAGGAAGAAAAGGATACTGCTCAAATAGATCGGCAATTGTTTTTTGTTGTATATCTTGTGTTGTGATCATGTTGTTGCTTTTTTAATCCACCAACTTAAGCTGGTCGTTATTGATTTCCTCCAGTTAAAACTGGAGGCTATTCATATCGATATCTTGAAGCTTGTAGCTTGATACTTTTAGCTTTTTTTCTTTTTATCTTCCATGTCAATTTTTCGAACATTACCCATTTGGTAACTCTCTCCAATTCTGGTTTCACCCAAACAGTATGAACAAAGAGCCGATGGCATTGAGAATCGAAGTTTTTCACCAACCAATGTTTTTACCTCAACTTTTTCGTCGTACAGTAAAGTACTTAATTCGTATGCTCCCTGACCGGTTAAACCGTTTACATGCATAATGCTTGCACCAGGATTTACCGTATTTACTCTGGAAGCAAAAACCTCACGTTCGGCCTGCGATACAATATCACCCTTGGTAATAATTACGATATCGGCAGATTTCAACATTGGTCCAATTTTCTTTGGTGTATTGATACCACTCAAATTATCGATTACACAAACAGCAGTTACACTTTTCACATATGGAGAACAACGATTACACAATCCGGCACTTTCAGTGATTAAAATATCCAAGCCTTCTTTAATTCCCCACTGGGTAACTTCCTCGATATTACTTACAAAATAGTGATCAGGGCAAAGTGATCCTGACAATCCTTTCTTCACTTTAACACCCGCTTTTTCGTATAAAATATCATCATCGGTATAAAGGCAATCGAATTTTACGACTCCTACCTCCAAACCACGTTTCTGGAAAGAATCGATGGTCTTTAAAATCACTGCTGTTTTTCCCGATGAAGGAGGTCCCGATACTGTAACTAAGTTCATATGTTGTGTTGTTTATTCTGTTAGTGTTTAATAATTAATCGTTGTTCGGACTATAGCTTAGAGGTCCCAGATTTGCAAACGACTCATCCTGTATGGATTTTTTAAAGATAGTTTCACATTTTGTAATTAACGAACCGATATCGTTGTTATTGATATAATCCCAACCTAACCACATAAATTTATTTTCTTCTGGTAATCTGTTGTCAACATTCGGATTGATACTTGGGAACAGTCCCTGGTGAGAAAGAATCTCTCCAACACCTTCCGAAGCAAAGAAGTCGATAACTGCTTGTGTCTTATCCAATCTATCTTCTTTGGTCAACATGAATATCGGACTGATAATTGCACCATCCTCAGGCCAAACTGCAATCATAGGGCCTCCAACCTTAACCATTTTTGTAAAGAAATAAGGCATAATTGTAATGGCTGGCTTTTCATTCTTTTTGGTATGCGATTTTACCATTTGCGATGGGTGCATACTCTCCAGTAAACAAGCACCCAATCCTTTTACACCTTCTTCACCATAAGCCTTGTAGATATGCAACAACATGGAGTTGAACAAATCGAAATCGCTAATTGGTAAACTTACACTTCTTTTGAATTCCGGCTTAAAGATATCTGCCCAGGTGCGAGGTACAGGTCTATCACCCAATTCCGCTGTATTCACCAAAAATACCGCAGGCACAACTCCAATCATAGAATAATGTCCTTCCGGGTCTTTCAAACAAATCTCATCATTATCGAAATCTTTATTCAATCGGTCAAAGCCTGTGCTATCCTTAAACACTCCCTGCTTTTTGAATTTACCCATCAATTTTTCATCGAAGAACAAATCAAAACCAGCAGAAATAAAAATATCAGCTAAATTATCGGTATTCTCCTGGTTAATTACATCATCAATTAACCAATCCAATCCCATCGAAGCTGCTTTTAAATCATATACAATTTCATTATTGTATTTTTTCTCATAGTCAGCAATAAAAGAATCGATACCTTCCACCAAAGGCACTCGAACCGGACAAGGCAATAATCCTTGAACATGAACCGAATCTTCTTTTTTCTCTTTTGTCTTCTGATTTAAGTCGCCATCAACCTGTCCACGATTTGAATCAATACCTTCTATCAGTAAGGCAGTAAAAGTCTCCACATTCAATTTCTTCATCTTTAAAGCCATCTCCAGGGAAAGGGATTTTCCAAAAAGAGCTCTTTTCTTTTCATCCTCCAATTGCTTGAATCCGTTCGAAACAAAAATTTTTACTGTCTCAGGATATTTAGTACAAATATCAAGCAAACTATCTGTGGTATTAAAATATTGATTCTCCATTGTGAAACCGATTTTTATTGATTTTCTATTGCAAATGTATGGCCTCCAACAAAGAAAAATTGTAACCGATGTTACACTATATGATTTTTTACTGCAAAACATTCAGAATTTACAATTTATCCCAAACATTTTTAACTGATTAACGTATCGTTTTTAATGATGAATCATTTTAAATTACTGATTAAAGTTACTAGATTTGATTTTTTAAAGTATATTTATATCAAGATTCAATAGAAATATTTTCTTGTTTTTAAAGAAAAATTGTCGCTCATGACATATCAAAGGCACATATTCCTCTCTTTCTCATCGAAGATATATTCCATCTTTATAATATTACTTTTGCCATTTTCCTTGTTTGCCCAAGATGACGAAAATGATATTGACGTTGTTGAAATCATTGCCGATTATGAAGCGATGTACTGCTCAGCCACCAACGGAGAAGTTCTTCCGATTCAGGAAGTAAGTCTTTCTATTAAAGGACCTAAAGACAAAAAGTGGTTTGCCAGTTATTCCATAAACAATAGTCCTGCAATAATTCTTAATGGCAACAAGGTTATAGAGTTTTCGGAATATGATTTTTCCTTATTCCTAAGAAACTTAAGTGGTAAAATTCAAGATTATACCATTGAGTTAAAAAAAGCTTGGTTAGAAGATTTAACTCCATTAAAAATTCCAGACGATTCACGCTCTGCTACAATTCAAATATTACCCTTACCAGGTCCTGAATTCAATGATTACCATCCAAAGGCAAAAACAGGTTCGACTCAAAAATATAGTGCAAAAATTGGTAAAAACTCAACCTACCAGCTTGTATTGCCAGATGGTGCCATATTACACGAAAATACTACCAATATTAAATCTACTACAAAAGACATTAATTTAAAAATAGAATGGCCTAAAACCGAAGGTGCAGGCATTTTCAAATTGATTGAAACAGATGTTTTTGGCTGTAACAGCGACACCATTTATGCAGGAATTGAATTTGTAAAAAGCTTTAAGGTGGATTTGGGCGAAACCAAAAACATTTGCCAGGGAGGGTATTGCGAATTGAATGCAGAAATGGATTTACCTTCTAATTATTCTTTCCAATGGGAGAATGGAGAAACAACAAAATCGATTCGTGTAAGTGAACCTGGAATCTATAAATTGATGGTAACCGACTTGGCTGACCAACAAAAAGTAAGTGCATCGGTAGAAGTTAAAGTTCAAAATGCTCCCCAAATATTGATTGATGATTTGCTTGTACTCCAAAACAAAAAGCAGAAAATTGATATCTATGAGGAGAATTGCACATACCTGTGGTCTGATGGATCTACCAATAGTTCAATTGTCCTTTCTGAGAGCGGACAATATTCAGTTACCAAGACTTCGGAATATGGCTGTTCCAGTACTAAGGAATTTAAGGCTAAACTTGAGGAGGAAATTTTTAAAATTGAATTGCCGGAAGTTATTCACATGTGTGGTAATGAAAAAATGGTACTTAGTCCTAGCTTGTCTATTGATCAGCAATATCAATACAAATGGAATACAGGCTCAGAAGAACCTGAAATAACAATTGAAACCGAAGGAAAATATTCAGTAACTGTAGCTGATCCTGATGGTTTTGAGAAAACAGCAAGCACTATCATTCAATATCATCCTAACCCAATTGTCGATTTAGGTCCTGATTTCGTTCTTTGGGAAGGAGAAACTACTACTTTAAATGCCGAGAATCCAGGAGCCAGTTATGTTTGGAATAATGGTGCGACAAGTCAAACAATCCAGGCAAATAGCGGTGGTATATATGTGGTCGAAGTTTCAGATCAGTATGGTTGCTCGAACAAAGACACTTTACATATAGATTATAAGGCAGGTCAAAAATTCGGAGTGTTCCTTGGAGAAGATCAAAGCATTTGTGAAGGAGACTCAGTATATGTAATGGTACAGATTGAAGGGAATCCTGTAGCTCCTCTCTCTTTCAAATGGACTGGATTACAAAGTGAGGCTCCCGAAGTATATCTTAAAAAGCAAGGTCAATTCTGTGTAGAAGTAACTGATGCAAATGGCAATAAAGAATCTGATTGCATCGAAATAAAAACTAAAGAAGTTCCCAATGTTGATCTGGGGCAAGATTTGGTATCCTATCCCAATAAAGGAATAATTTTGGATGCTGGCACACCAAATTGCTTCTATACCTGGTCAACCGGTGAAATAACACAAAAGATTTCGGTCAACTCAGAAGGAGAATATTGGGTAAAAGTTACAAATGAGCACAATTGTACAGCACGAGATACAATTTCAGTAGGGTTTCTGGAGGATTATCCATTTGTAGGCTTACCCAAAGCCTTTTCTCCAAATGGCGATGGTCACAATGATAAATTATTCATTTACGGCAAAGACATCAAAGATGCTACCCTGGTAATATACAATCGCTTAGGACAAAAAATATTTGAAACCAACAACATCAATATAGGTTGGGACGGCTCATACAAAGGGGAATTACAAGATATTGACGTATATGTTTATATATTAGAGGTAACTTATCCTGATGGCAAAAAAATCCTAAAAAAAGGCAATGTTGCTTTGCTACGTTAATTTCCAAAAAATGATTTTATAATTCTAATTAAGTTGTGTAAATTAGTTCATTACTAACCTTACACAAACCTTATGCTTGTTGCAAAAAACTTATCAAAATCTTACAAAGAAGTTAAGGCTCTTACAGATGTAAACCTGAACATTAAAAAAGGTGAATTATATGGTATGCTTGGGCCCAATGGAGCTGGTAAAACCACTACCATTAGTATTTTAAGTTCTCTGCTAAAGCCTGATGACGGCAAAATATTCTACGAAGAGAAATCTCTGTATCAGAATCTATCTGAATGCAAAAAGTTAATTGGTGTTGTACCTCAAGAAATTGCATTGTATGAAGATTTAACAGCTTCAGAGAATCTTAAATTTTGGGGGACCATGTATGGAATCAAAGGCCAACAACTCCAAAATAAAAGTGATGAATTATTGGAGTTTCTTGGTCTGGCTGATAGAAAAAATCACAAAATAAAAACCTATTCCGGTGGTATGAAGCGTAGAATTAATATTGCCGCTGCTTTACTTCACGACCCCAAAATCGTATTTATGGATGAGCCTACTGTGGGGATAGATCCGCAAAGTAGAAATTTGATTTTTGAAGTGATTGAAGAACTCCATTCTCGTGGCTTAACCATGATCTATACCACTCATTATATGGAAGAGGCTGAACGTTTGTGCGATAGAATTGGCATTATTGATGAAGGAAGGATTATAGCAGAAGGAAGTTTGGATGAGTTGAAAGCCAATTCTTCCATTAAAGAGGAGATTCATTTAAAATATTCCAATCCCAATAAAAATGGTTTAGAACAATTAACCGATCGATACAATGGACAACTTCTCGTGAATCAAGATCATTTAATTCTATCCTCATCGCAGGCTAATGCAGACTTGCCAGAGTTAATTCAGCTATGTTCACAATCTGAACTCCTACTTGATAAGATTGACATCAGAAGTCTGAGCTTGGAAAGCATTTTTCTTGAATTAACCGGTAAATCATTACGCGACTAATCTCTATCCATTCTAAAACCTAGCAACATGTTTACAATCGCATTAAAAGATATCAAGCAATATTTTAAAGATAAAACTGCAGTATTTCTCTCTCTACTCTTACCCATCGCATTAATTACCATTTTTGCCCTGATGTATGGTGGGATTGGAAAATCGGGAAAATCGAGACCTATAAACTTACTGTTTACTGATCAAGACAAAACCGATCTTTCTCAAGAAGTTTTCTCAAAATTGGACGCTGAAGAAGGTCTAAAGTTAGAACCTAAAAGCTATGAAGAAGCCGAAACCCTAATCAAAAAAGGAAAAAGAACTGCTGTTTTGGTATTGTACAAAGGCTTTCAGGATTCTGTTGAAGCTGGAAAAAAGATACCCATGGAATTGTTTTACGATGAAGCCAAAGAGATAGAAATGGGATTATTGCAGCAAGCTTTATGGTCGAACCTTTTTGGAGTAACCATGAAAAAAGGCATAAAAGGCAAAGTAAATACCTGGATTAAAGATAAAAACCCAGATCTATCTGATTCTGAAATAGAAGATATACAAGCTCAGGTAGCAGAACAATTCGAAGGATTCAACAATTCGGAAGAGCAATCGGAAATTGAGGAGAATTCAGAACTTCCAATGACAGCACTTGTTGGTGAAAAGAAAAATGGAAATCTTGGGCTTGTGCAAGCCATTGCTGGGATTGCAATCATGATGTTGCTATTCAGTGTGTCAGCCAGTGGCGCATCCTTATTAAAAGAAAAGGAAGATGGTACATTTCGTCGATTATTAATTGCTCCTGTTAGTCCTTCTGGAATTCTGTATGGCAAAATGCTGTCAACACTATTTATGGCTGTACTGCAATTGAGCGTAATGTTCCTCTACTCCTGGTTGGTTTTGGGTTTAGATATTTTCATTAACCTTCCCGCACTTATTCTAATGATTCTATGTGCAGCCATTGCATGCTCGAGTTTCGGAATATTTATGGCATCGGTATGCAAAAGCAGAAAACAAGTAGAAAGTTTATCAACTCTTATTATTCTTGTGATTTCGGCTATAGGCGGAAGTATGATGCCTCTTTTCTTTATGCCTGCCATCATGAAAAAACTAGCGGTAATTTCGGTAAACTACTGGGCCATGGAAGGATTCTTTGATATTTTCTGGAGACAACTACCACTTATCGATATTCTACCAAAAATGATAATTCTATTGGGAATTGCTACTGTTCTTACCACCATTTCGGTAATCAGTTTCAGAAGAAATTTATTGAAGATGGTATAGGTAGTGAATGAGTGAATGGGTGAATGGGTGAAAGGTTTGCTTGAAGAAATTAGGATACTCATTGACTTTTTAAAATAAGATAAATCCATCTTTTATTCTTTGAAGATTGACCAGAAACCCGTATCATTGAGAAAATAATAATTGACACAATAAAATGCTATTTCAACAACTCTCTCAATCACCCGTTTTTAGGGGCATTACTCCAGAAGAGATGGAGTCTCTTTTACAGGGTGCACAGTATAAAATTAAGAAATATTCGAAAGGTGATATGGTAGCTTTTCGTGAAGATCGCTGCGAAAACCTAATGATTGTAATGAAAGGCAGTGTAAAAGGAGAAATGCTCGATCCTTCAGGAAAAAGTATAAAAATTGAAGACATCATGGCTCCCTACCCTATTGCCTCCGCTTTTTTGTTCGGACAAAGAAATCAGTTTCCGGTAAATGTAACGGCAAATGAGGATGTAGAAATCTTCTCTTTGGCAAAAGAATCGGTTGTTGATTTGTTTCAGAAGAATAAAGTATTCCTTATTAATTATCTCAATCTAATTTCAAATCGAAGTCAGTTTTTAGCCAACAAACTGATGTTTTTAAATTTTAAAACCATTAAAGGCAAATTGGCAAACTACATTTTAAAATTGGCTGCCCCAGACAAAGAACAAGTTACTCTACCAAAATCACAATCAGAAATGGCACAGTTTTTTGGAGTAACTCGCCCATCCTTTGCCAGAAGTTTAAAAGAAATGGAACAGGAAGGATTAATTGAGACGCATCGAAGAGATATTAAAATCTTAAATAGACAACAACTTATCCGACTTCTTCAGCAATAGGTCATTTTTTTTCAAGAACATGTTGTTTTCTGATTTAAGAAAAAAATTAATTCTTAATTTTGTGGGCTGAAAACAAGGCTTCTCTTTATTTGTTTTTAAAATAAGAGAATTGCTTCGTCTTTCAACTTTTTGATTCTCGGAACCATACGATTTTCAAAAAGATTTTAAAGTCTGAAAATGCAAAATATTTCAAAACAATAAGAAATGCACAATAAAAACAACATTACTGAGAAGATTTATTGGGTAGGAACAAATGACCGTAGAACCCATATTTTTGAGAACTACTGGCCATTGCCAAAGGGTGTTGCTTATAACTCATATGTAATTGTAGATGAGAAGGTAGCCATTGTTGACACAGTTGAAAAAGGTACAATGGATGAATACCTTGACAATATCGAGGAAGTACTTGATGGTCGTAAGGCAGATTACCTAATTGTGAATCATATGGAACCTGATCACTCTGGTTCTATTCGTTCGTTGGTAGAGCGCTATCCAGAAATGAAAATTGTTGGAAACAAGAAAACCTTCCCTATGTTGGAGCGTTATTACGGTGTTAAAGACAATTTAATGGAAGTTAGAGAAGGTGATAGCATCGATTTGGGTGAGCACAAACTGAATTTCTACATGGTTCCTATGTTACACTGGCCAGAAACTATGGTAACATTCGAATCAAACAATGGAATCCTATTCTCGGGTGATGCTTTTGGTGCTTTCGGTACTCTTGATGGTGGTATTTTCGACGACGAGCTTGATTTAGATTACCTTGAAGAAGAAATTAGCCGTTACTATTCAAATATTGTTGGTAAATATGGTCGTCCAACTCAAAATGCATTGAAAAAGTTAGGTGGTTTAGAGATCAAAATGATCTGTGCTACTCACGGTCCGATCTGGAGAACTCACATTGCTGATATTGTTGCCAAATACGACAAGTGGAGCCAGTACAAAACTGATGAAGGATGTGTAATCGTTTATTCATCGATGTATGGTAACACAGAGAAAATGGCTGATAACATTGCGCGTCATTTGGTAAGAAAAGGAATCAAGAAAATCCGTATTCACGATTCATCAAAAACTCACCCATCATACATCATCAATGATATTTTCAGATATCGTGGGGTAATTTTGGGTAGTTGCGCATACAATGGTGATGTTTTCCCAACCATGGAAACTTTAATCAACGAATTAGAGCACATGGGAGTTAAAGATCATGTACTTGGTGTATTCGGATCTAAATCGTGGGGAGGCGGTGGCCTTAAGCGTTTGAATAAATTTGCTGAAAACATTAAATGGGAAACCATCGAAGTTACTCCTGAAGCATTATGTGCTCCAGGACAAGAAGATTTCGATCAGTGTGAAGCTTTAGCAGATGGTATGGCAAAACGTTTAAAAGAATTATATTCGTAAGTAAATCAATACCAGATATACAAAACTCCTCCAAAATTTTGGAGGAGTTTTTTTGTTTTAAAACTGTGGTTGATAAATAAAACCAACTTGCATTCGCATCGAATTGTAATTGTCAGAAATATCAATCGTTGAACTTATTTCTGCAAACATGTACCTTCTTATTTTAATTCGAACACCCGCTGTTGGTACAAACCATGCATTATAATTTAGAAACTTTTGTCTTTCATGATATCTATAATCAGTATATTCATCATCATCATCAGATGGATTTATTGCATGATCTATGAGTGACAAAAAATCCGTTCCAACGCCCAGGAAAGGCTGTACATCACCTTTTATCACATAATACTTTATGTGCAACAACCAAAGGAATTGTTGATTATTGAAATCAACTCGATTGGCTTTGGAATCATTTAATATTTCATCCCAAAACCTTAAATTAAATTCTGTTCCAAAGTAAAACTTTCCATCATTCCACCCCATATTCAGACTGTAAACCTGACCAAAGCTGGCTATTTTTCTTGTATTCCCTATTGTCCAGTTCGGTCCTGCATGAAAGCCAATTTCAAACTCTGTTATCAAATCAAGATCTACTTTATTTTTACTCGTACTTTTTGAATATTGATAGTATTTCTCTTGCGATTGCGATGTTAGCCAGCAAAACATTAACAGAACCAACAGAAGACTATTTTTTTGATAAAACATACCATTAATGAATTAAAAAACAATACCTACTTGTAATCGTGTATAGCTATAATTTCTAGACAAATCGGCACTTAGGCCTACATTACCACATAAATCTTTACCCATTTTCCATCTCAAACCAAAACTTGGAACAAACCATGTATTATAGTTATTTTCTTCTTCATAATAACTGGAATGGTAACAGTCTTCTTCTTCATCTTCCGCTGTTAATATGGCTTCACCAAAACTTATCAAATCTGTTCCACAACCAATATACGGCTGCACATTTCCTTCCCCTAAAAACAGCTTCGTTTGCACTAACCATAGAAAGTTTGTTTCATTAAAATTCAATTCTTTAGCTTCAGGCATTTCCTGGTAATCTTTCCAACTGGTAATACTAAACTCCGTACCAAAATATACTCTACCATTATTGGTCCCAAGATTCATACTAAAGGCATTTCCTCGTCTTGCAAAGTCCTTTGTATCTCCCGAAGTCCATGCAGGGCCATAGTGGAATCCCACCTCAAAATTATCTCCTTTTGATTCTACTTTTCCAGTTTGATCGGTTAATTTTTCGGATGTTTTTTGTCTATCGTAAGAATGATAAACATGTTGTGCCATTAAAAAATTGCTTGTCAATAAGACAATCAGTAAGGATGATAAGCTTTTGTGTTTCATGATTGTAGTTTATTGCTAAACCATTTTAATTATGCACTCCCCTACCTATCATTTTATTTTTTATGATTTTTTAACAATTAATTATTGACACAAAAAAAGCCAGTACAAAATGTACTGGCTTCATCATATATGCTTATGATACTATTTCAAATTCTCTATTGCTGATTTAATTCTTCGAATCGCCTCTGCCATTTGCTCTTCGCTGGTAGCATAAGATAATCGCAAACATTCAGGAGCTCCAAAAGCTTCACCTGTTACGGTTGCAACATTTGCCGTCTCCAATAGATACAAACTCAAATCCGTAGCATTATTTATGCTTACGCTACCATTTGATTTTCCAAACAACTGGCTCACCTGTGGAAACAGGTAAAAAGCACCTTTCGGTTCACGAATTTCAAAACCAGGTATTTCTTTAAGCTGCAACAAGGCTAAATCCCTTCGCTTCTTAAAAGCTGTTCTCATGGATACAACACTCGACTGATCACCATCTAAAGCTGCAACAGAAGCCATCTGAGCAATAGAAGAAGCTCCGGAAGTCATCTGGCCTTGTAGTTTACCACATGCTTTTGCAATCCATAAGGGAGCGGCAATATATCCAATTCGCCATCCGGTCATTGCGTATCCTTTCGAAACACCATTGATCACAACAACACGATCTTTCATATCGTCAAATTGTGCCATACTTTCGTGAGAACCTACGTAATTGATGTGCTCATAAATTTCATCAGACATGATTACGATGTCCGGATACTTTGCAAAAACATCAGCAAGAGCACGCAACTCTTCCTTCGAATACAGGCTGCCCGTTGGATTACTTGGTGAACTGAACAAAAATGCCTTGGTTTTAGAAGTAATCGCCTTTTCAAGCTGATCAGGAGTAATTTTAAAGTCCTGCTCAATGCTCGTTGGAATAAAGACACTTGTTCCTTCAGCAAGTTTTACAATTTCACTGTAACTTACCCAAAATGGCGAAGGAATGATTACCTCATCTCCTTTGTTCACAATGCTCATCATGGCATTGGCAATTGACTGTTTCGCTCCGTTTGATACTACAATTTGATCTGTTGTGTAATCTAATCCATTTTCACGTTTTAACTTATTTACAACAGCCTGACGCAACTCAAGAAACCCAGGTACTGGCGAATAATGTGAATAATTATCATCTATTGCCTTCTGCGCTGCTTTCTTGATATGATCAGGGGTGTCAAAATCAGGTTCGCCAACACTCAGGTTAATCACATCGATTCCCTGAGCTTTCATTTCTCTACTTTTCTGTGACATAGCAAGCGTTGGAGATAATTCCATCGCTGCAATACGGTCCGAAACTTTCAACATTCTAAATTTAATTTAGGGATTTAAAAATTTGGTTAATACTTTTGTTAAAATAATGTCCCCCTGTAAACAAAATATAGTGGTTTTTACAAAATTTTGCTTACTGCATGTAAAGATACTGTTTTTAAACACACAGGGGATGAACTAAAAACAAAATTTTAAACTAAAACCTAAAAAAATGACAGGTATTCTTGAGATAAGTAAATATATATTGCCATCCTTGGTTGTTTTTGCAACGGCGTACTTCGTAATAAAAGCATTTTTTAAAAGAGATGAACAAAAAAGAAAACAAGAAATCTTTCTAAACAACCAAAAAGAAATCACGCCCATTCGATTACAAGCCTATGAACGATTAATTATCTTTTTAGAGAGAATGCATCCTGAATCCTTAATCGTACGTGAGAATGTTGTGGGCTTGAACAATCAGCAATTACAACAAAAATTGGTTGCTGCCATTAGAACAGAATTCGAACACAATTTATCACAACAAATGTATGTTTCTGGTGAATTGTGGAAACAAATAAAAGCTGCAAAGGAAAATATTATTCAACTTATCAATTCGGAGGCATCACAATTGATTCCAACCGACTCCTCTCTTGGATTGAGTAAGGCCGTTATTGAATCGCATATGCAGATTCAGAATCCTGAAATTGACAAATCCATAGCAAGTTTAAAAAACGAAGTGGGCACAATTTGGAATTAAGACATTGATATACAATGAGTAATTTATTAAATACATTTCCACATTAACAATTTCATGCATTCGCTAAAAATTCCCTATTTTTGCGGAACTTTTTAAAAAAATTTGAGCAATGATTTCATTTGACGATATCAAACTAAGTAAGCAAATTAGAATGGCTTTGGATGAAGCCGGATTTGAAAAACCTACTGAAATTCAACACCAGGTATTTTCTCCTGTTCGTTCGGGAAAAGATATTATTGGTATTGCACAAACCGGTACTGGTAAAACTTTGGCTTACTTGATGCCAATATTGATGAAATTGAACTTTGCAAAAGGAATGGATCCTCGTGCATTGATCGTTGTTCCAACCCGAGAGTTGGTTTTGCAGGTTTGTGAAACCATTGAGTTGTTAACTCCTTATATGGATATTCGCACTTTGGGAATTTATGGTGGTGTAAATATCAATACTCAGAAAGAAAAGGTTTATGATGGTGTAGATATTTTGGTTGCGACTCCTGGTCGATTGATGGATATATACATGACAAGAGTTTTGAAGATGTCTCAAGTTAGAACTTTGGTAATTGACGAAGCTGACAAAATGATGGATCTTGGATTCATGCCTCAATTGAATGCCATTTTTGATATCTTACCAGAAAAGCATCAAAACCTATTGTTCTCAGCAACTTTTTCGGATACAGTGGCTAAAATGTCGGATGACTTCTTATTTCTACCGGAAAGAATTGAAGTTGCTCCACAGGCAACAACCGTAAAGAACATACATCAAATTCAGTATCGTGTTCCTAACATTTTAAGTAAGGTGAACTTGTTAAAGCACCTATTGGAGGACAAAGAAGAATTCAACAAGGTGATGGTTTTTACGGAAACCAAGAAAAATGCTGACCGAATTGTAGACAGATTAGAAGAAATTCTTGGGGAAGAACTAAGTGTGATTCACTCCAACAAAGCTCAAAATACTCGTATCAATGCTTTGAATGCTTTTAAAGAAGGCAGAGCAAGGGTTATGGTTTCTTCGGATGTTGCAGCTCGTGGTATCGATATTGAAGATGTGAGTCATGTAATCAACTTTGATATTCCTACCAACTATGTAGAGTATGTTCACCGTGTAGGTAGAACTGGTCGTGCGGAAAAAGAAGGTACCGCAATTAGCTTTGTAAATGAAGGCGAAGAAGAATTGATGGAAAAAATCGAAGATTTGATTCGCAAGCCTGTTTCTCTTGAATCTGTTCCTTTAGACGTTGAGATCACTTCACAACTTTTGGAAGATGAGAAAAAGCAAACTAGAAATATCAAGGTAAAAAATACGATTAGACGTGATACCGGAGCCTTCCATCAGAAAAAAGCCAAGAACATGAAAACTCCTTCAGGTTCGAAAGGCCGACAAAAGCAATTAGAAGCTCAAAAGAGAAATAAAAAGAAAAGACGTAAATAATCTCCTATAAATGATTTTTGTATTTCGAAAATTCCATTTCTATCGGAATACAAAAATCTTATAAGCTTCTCCCCCTCTCTTTTTCTATAGGAAACATCTATATTCCTATAAGTTATGCATGATTCTTTGTTAAGATTTGAATTGCTATACTTACATTTTAATTGTAAATTACAGCAAACCCCTAGTCTTTACTATCATGCTATTCAGGTCTCCCCTCTTAAGTAGAATATTAAATTGGATAAATAGTCTACCTATTAAATCAAAACTAATTTTATTACTAACTGCAATCAATCTGTTTGCTATTCTTGCCATTACATTCATTACTCTAAATGGTGCGGATTTACTGAAAAACAGCTTACTCACCAATCTTGAGAACAGCTTTCAGCAAAACAAACGATCCTATCAAGAATTATCACACAAAGCCATACAGAATCATATTAATGAACTCGATCTGGAATATCAAAAGTACATTGAACATTACGGAAATAACATAGCCAATGAAATTGCTCAGTTTTTATACCAACGCGATGACGATCTTCTGCTGTTGGCAAAACTTCCTCTTTCAAATAAAACTTTTGAAAACTTCTTAAATCAGAGAACCTCACAAATTCGTATTCAAGGTGAATATTTCTATGATGAAATTTTTCACAAGTGGAAAATCAAATCAACACCTCCTCAAAAATCTGATACAATTCCTATTCCCCTGGAACAAAATAAACACTTTTTCAATTACAATCCTCCCTACAGCATTAACACTCGTGAAATTCCTATATACAGGGAAATTAGCTTCTTCGACCTGTCGGGACAAGAAAAAATAAAGTTTGGGAACATATCAAACAGCTTGAATAATATCCGTTACAAGAAAAATACCTACATCCAATCGGAGAACTATTTTAGTGCAATACAAAATCTAAAAAAAGGTGAAATTTACATTAGTCAGCTTATTGGTGCTTACGTTGGCTCACGTATTCGTGGGATTTACAATAAAGAGAATGCAATAAAAGCAGGAGAAGATTTTAATCCTGAAAAATCTGCTTTCGCAGGAATTGAAAATCCAAAAGGAAGAAGATTTGAAGGCATTATTCGCCTGGTAACTCCCTATTATCAAAACAACAATAAGATAGGCTATATTTCTATTGCACTCAATCACCGACACATCCAAGAATTTACAGATTACACATCTCCCATAATGGGTGAAAAAAGGGATATTCCAAATTCAGAAACTGCCAATTACTGTTATATTTGGAGCAATGAAGGACTGATAGTTAGCCATCCCAAAAACTACTACATCATGGGCTACGATCCACAAACAGGGAAACGAGTTGCTCCTTGGATGGATCATGAATTATATGAAAATTGGAAAGCTTCTAAAATTACCGACGCATATACGTTCCTGGCAAGTATCCCAAAATGGCAGAATCCAAAACAGTTGAAAAAGCCATCCAAAAAACAGCAAGTTGATTCTGCCCAAATGGGACTCGACATGCGCTACTCAAAGGAGCCAATGTGGACAGGATATGGGCTGTTCCAAATAACAAAAAATGGAGGTTCAGGCTCCTATCAATATTACTGGGACAAAAAATGGAAACTAACCGCTGTCTCTCCCATACCATACTACACGGGGAGATATGCAAAATCAAAACGTGGTTTTGGAATTGTTTGTCTTGGCGCCGATGTAAAAGAATTTCACAAAGCAGCTATCGCTACAGAACAAAAGACCGATGAAATAATTGCTAAGGGGAATGAATCTATGAATCAAAGTTTAGATCAAAGTAGAAACTACATTCTTAATTTTGCAGTAAGTACCAAGAAAAATTTCGGCCTGATAGCAGCAATTGTATTCATACTTGTTATTCTTGTTTCTATAGGTATTTCGGTTTACCTGAGCTCGAAACTGGAAAACCTAATCGTTGGAACCAAAGAGTTTGGGAAAGAGAACTTTAGCTACAGAATTCCTCATAAATCAAGAGATGAAATTGGCATATTGGAAGCTGCTTTTAATTTAATGGCTGACAAGTTGCAAGCCATATATAACAAACAAAAACAAACCCAAAAGAATCTAATTGAACAAAATGCTAAGTTAGAATACACAAGCTATTTCCTAAATCAGTTGAAAGAACACTCCCCAGATGCCATACTTGTACATTGCCCAGACGGAGAAATACAATCCATAAACAAGACTTGTGAAGATTTATTGGGCTATTCTAAAGAGGAAATTCTTGAGGTAAATATTCAAACACTAAGCACTCCTCCTTATTCACAAGAAGAGGCCTTGGAAAAAATAAAAACTGCTCTGAATAGAGGAGGAAATGAATTCGAATGGTGTCTTCAGAGTAAATCAGGCAAAAAAATCCCAAGCATTGTTAGAATGAGAAAAATCGTGGTTGAAAACGAAGACTACGTTCTTTCCTTTATTACCGATATCAGAAAACGTAAAAAAGCTGAAGCTGAATTAGCAAAAGCACATCGTCAATTGACAGACATCATCGAATTTTTACCTGATGCCACTTTTGTAATTGACAAGGAAAAAAAAGTGATTGCCTGGAATCGTGCTTTGGAAGATATGACATTCATTTCGAAATCTGATATGCTAGGCAAAGGAAACTATGAGTATTCTATTCCTTTTTATGGTACGCGCCGTCCTATACTTATTGACCTGATAGGTAATGATGATTCAGCACTAAAAGACAAGTACAATAATGTAAGTGAAAAAGGCCAATACATAATGGGTGAAGTATATGTACCTTCCTTATATGGTGGAAAAGGTGCTACAGTAAGAGTAACAGCCTCACCTCTAATCAATGAAAAAGGTAAAATGTATGGAGCCATTGAATCGGTTAGAGACATATCACATTTAAAAGAAGCAGAGGAAAATTTAAAAAAATCTGAAGAAAAATTTAGAACAATTTTCGATCAGGGAGTGCTGGGAATTTTTCAAACTACATTGGATGGAAAATTTATCAACATCAATAAAGCTCTTGCCAAAATGATAGGCTATGATCATCCTGAAGAAGTTCTCTCTTCTGCTAATAAAAAAACTCATGAAATATATCTTTATCCTGAGCGAAGAAAATTAATCATTGATAAATTAATGAAGGTTGGTAAGTTAACAACCTATTCAGAGAAACTCAGAAGAAAAACAGGTGAAATATGGACAGGAAATATCAATGCCCGATTGGTAAGAGATTCCTTTCAAAACCCTCTTTATTTAGAAGGTTTTATTGAAGATGTTACAGCCCTAAAAGAGTATGAAGAGCAACTGATTAAAGCAAAGCATAAAGCGGAAGAGAGTGACAGGCTAAAATCAGCCTTTCTGGCAAACATGAGTCACGAAATCAGAACTCCTCTTAATGGTATTCTTGGATTTTCGAGTCTTTTAACCTCCGACAATCTAATGCCTGAGAAAAAAGATAAATTTATTAATATCATTAACCAAAACAGCAACCAGCTAGTTCGAATTATCAATGATATTCTGGATTTTTCAAAGATTGAGATAGGTCAACTTGTAATTAATAAAACCAAATTTAATGTAGCTGATCTGCTTACTGAAATTTATACTGCCTCCTTAGAGCTACTAAAAGAAAAAAACAAAAGTCATTTACAATTCATTCTTGATCTTAAGCCTGAACTTACCGAAACACAAATCAACTCTGATAGAGTTCGAATCAAACAAATCCTTTCAAATATTGTAGAAAATGCGATCAAGTTCACCTTAGAGGGATCAATCTCTTTTGGATTTGATATAAAGGAAAATACAGGCATCCAGTTTTTTGTACAAGATACGGGAATCGGTATCCCTTCCGATATGAGCAAGGAGATCTTTGGTAGATTCAGGCAGGTAGAAGAAGATCACACCCGAAACTACGGTGGCACAGGTTTGGGTTTATCCATTTCAAAAGAGCTGTCGAAGTTATTGGGAGGCAAAATTTGGTTCGAATCGACACATAATGAAGGTACTATATTTTACGTACTCATTCCAATCAAATAAAATGATAATGCAAGTCTCGAATAAACAAAAAAAACAGCCGGACTTTACAAGTCCGGCTGTTACTATATATGAGATGATATTTCTTATTTAATCATATCAACGCTACGCTTCACAAATTTAGCAAGCTCCTCACCCTTTAACATGTTGTTAGCCAACAATGCAAGGTCAATCAACTGTTTTACCAATTGGTTGTCTTTACCAAACTCATTTAGTAAACCTTCTTTCTCTGCATTTACCTCGGTAATTTGCTTCTGAATGTCAGTCATTTTATCCTTTTCCTCCTGAGGAACTTCTTCTTCTTTCTTGTCTTTCTTCAAAGCTTCCAAAGCATCTCTCTCTTCGAAAAGTGGAGTCAGCTTTGCTGAAACATCCGTAAGCTTATCACTTAGCTTCGCATCCTTATCTTTCAAAATGGTGCCCACCAATTCGTGATCGGTATTTACAACCAAATTGTATGAATCTGGCATTTCACCATAGAATCCCATTCCAGCATTCATAGCAGCCATGTCTTTCATACGACGCATAAACTCAGCCTGAGTAATCATTAATGGTTGTGCTTCCTCTCCTAAGGATTCGAAAGTAACCATATAATTCACTCCTTCGGTTGGCAATTGCGAGTTGAATACAGGAATCAAATCCGTTTTTTCTTCTTCTGATAATTTCGATTCTTTTACTTCATCTTTTTGGATCAACTTGTCAACTACATCAGAATCAACACGAACATATTTCTTGTTGGTATCTTTCTGCTCCAGGTGGTTGATAATGTGATTGTCTAGCTGACTATCCATCAACAATACATCATATCCTTTAGCTTTGGCAGCCTCAACATACGAGAACTGAGCATCCATATCGGTTGCATAAAGGTTAATGATATTGTTGTCTTTATCAGTTTGATTTTCCTTGATGATTGCTTCGTACTCTTCCAAAGTGAAGTACTTTCCTTCAGTATTCTTGATCAAGAAGAATTTCTTGGCTCTGTCGAAGAATTTTTCTTCAGTCAACATTCCGTATTCAACAAACATGCGAAGATCATCCCATTTGCTTTCAAACTCGGTACGATCTTTCTTGAAAATGTCCATCAAGCTATCAGCCACTTTTTTGGTAATGTGATTCGAAATTTTCTTCACATTTCCGTCTGACTGCAAGTAAGAACGAGATACGTTCAATGGAATATCTGGTGAGTCGATCACACCGTGTAGTAAAGTCAAGAATTCAGGAACGATTCCTTCTACCGAATCAGTAACAAAAACCTGGTTGCAGAACAACTGAATTTTGTTCTTCTGAATTTCTACACTGTTCTTGATTTTTGGGAAATATAGAATTCCTGTTAGGTTGAAAGGATAATCAACATTTAAATGAATGTGGAACAATGGATCCTCACCCATTGGGTACAACTGCTTGTAGAAATCTCCGTAATCTTCTTCTTTCAAATCGGCTGGCTTCTTCGTCCAAGCTGGGTTTGTATCATTGATTACATTATCTTCATTTGTTTCTTCTTCCTTACCATCTTTCCACTCTTTCTTTTTACCGAAAGCAATCTCTATTGGTAAGAATTTACAGTACTTGTTCAACAATTCCTGAATACGGCTTTCTTCCAAAAAGTCTTTTTCTTCTTCAGAAACATGCATTACAATATCAGTACCTCTTTCTGCCTTCTCAACTTCTTCAAGTGTGTATTCCGGATTCCCTTCACAGCTCCATTTCACTGCTTTCGCACCTTCCTTATGAGAAAGGGTTACAATATCTACTTTATCAGATATCATGAATGAAGAGTAGAACCCTAAACCAAAGTGACCAATAATGGCATTCGCCTGATCTTTGTATTTATCAAGGAATTCCTCTGCTCCAGAGAATGCAATTTGGTTGATATATTTTTCGATCTCTTCCTGAGTCATACCAATACCACTATCGGAAATGGTAATGGTTTTAGCTTCTTTATCAATGTTCACACGAACAGTCAGGTCACCCAATTCTCCTTGGAATTCGCCAGTTGAAGCTAAAGTTTTCAACTTTTGAGTTGCATCTACTGCATTGGATACAATCTCTCTCAAAAAGATATCATGATCCGAATACAAGAATTTTTTAATAATCGGAAACAGATCGTTACTGGTAACACCAATTTTTCCTGTTGACATAGTTATATTGTTTTTAAAGATTAATTTTCAATTTTACTCTTGCCTTTAGTCAAAGCCTGTGCCATTACAATAATTATGACATTAAGACAGGAAAGATGAAAAAAATGCAGAATTCTGTCAGCTTTGTCTAATAAAAACGTGCAAAAACTTCATTTTTTCTAATATCATCAAAATTCATGATTGATTTTTATGAATTAACTAGCCAAACATATATTTCGGTACGCTGTACCACTTTCCATAATATTTTCTAATGGCTACAAATATTTTCGGTGCTCTGCACCATACAAAAGTTCAATTAAAAGAGATAAAATAAGCAGCAGATCTGCGAAATATTTGTAGAATTAATAAGCTAAAATAGTATCTAGGTGCAGAGCACCGAAATCTGTTATTTGTTGCAAGTTATTTCTTGTCATTACATACCACCAAAGCTGTTAAAAAAACATAAAACTTCTTAAACCGTTTAATAAAAATCTATAGTTTTCATAAATTCACATTTAACTTGATTATTTATATTATTAATCCTAATAAATAATCTATTATCTAATAAATTCATTTTTAATAATATCTAATGCGTGTTTCTATTCATTCAAACACCATAAATATGATAGAACTGTAACAATAAACCTACTAAACCGTCACACATTTATTAAACAAAGCCAAACATGACAAAAATTTACACTATCATTCTCTTCTTCCTGATTTCTTTATCGGGATATTCTCAGAAAATTAGCGGTAAGATCACAGATTTAGAAGGAAAACCCATTCCTTTTGCCAACATTTACATCAAAGAGCTGGCAACCGGCACCACATCAAATATCGATGGAGAGTATTATATGGATCTTGCAAAAGGAACATGGAACTTACATTACCGATATCTCGGGTATCAGACCAAAGAGGTTGTGGTTAACATGACAGAAAACGACCTGAACATGGATGTTGCCCTGGCTCCTCAAACCTACCAGCTAAAAGAGGTTAAGGTACTGGCCAGTGGCGAAGATCCTGCTTACTATGTAATGCGTAAAGCCATTGCAATGGGCGATTATTACACCAAACAGGTTAGCGAATACAACAATATGGTTTACCTGAAAGGATCGGGAAAAGTAACCAGCGTACCCCGATTATTTAAAAAGAAACTCGCAGAAGAAGGCATTACCGCAGGCAAAACTTTCGTAACCGAAAACATTTCAAAAATTCACTTCGAATTGCCTGATAAGGTGAAGGAAGAGGTTATCTCCATACGTTCATCTGGTTTGGGCGAGCAAGCTGATCCTATGCAGTTTATTACTGCCAACTTGTACAATACCAAAGATGACGGATTCATCTCTCCGCTCGATAAAACTGCTTTTGCAGTGTACCGTTTCGAGCTTGAATCTGTTTTTGAAGATCAAGGACGAATGATCAACAAAATTAAGGTAACACCCAGAAGAAAAGGGAAAGATTTGTTTCGCGGTTACATCAATATTGCCGAAAACTACTGGAACATTCACTCTGCCGATTTAAAATTGAATTTACCAATGACCGATGTGCACATGCATCAATTGTATGCTCCGGTAAAAGAAGAGGTTTGGATGCCGGTAAGTTTCGATTTCAACATCAAATTTAAAGGCATGGGCTTCGGGTTGGAAGGCATGTATGTTGCCTCAATTAAAGATTATCAGATTACTTTAAATCCTGATTTGGATCATGATTACCTTAAAAAACTGGACATCTCGAAAAAGCAGGAAGAAGCACAAGTGGCAGAATTGGGCAATCAGGAATCGAAAGTATTATCGGTAAAAGAACAAAAGCGCAAGCAAGAAATTCAAACGCTTCTGGAAAAGGATGATATGAGCAATTCAGAAATGCGCAAATTGGCTCGCCTAATGGAAAAGGATACCGAAAAACCTAAAAAGGAAAAGGTGCGAGAGCCATTGGAAATCAAAATTGAAAAGGTAAAAATGGCCAAGGATGCCAAAGACAAAGACTCCTTGTATTGGGCAGAAATGCGCCCGATTCCTTTATCGGCAGATGAAAAAATTAGTTTCGAGAAAAAGGACTCCATGGAAATTGTTCGTAATTCTCCAGAGTATAAGGATTCGGTTAGAATTGCCAATCGCAAATTTAAATTCAATCACCTACTTTTTGGTAAAACATACAAATACAAAGAATCGAACTCAAATTTCACTACTCCAGGATTGTTAAGTTTCGATAAAGTATCATACAATACCGTTCAGGGATTTACTTTTAATGCACCATTTCGATATACCAAATCCGACACTTTGGGGCATTTGTTCACTTTAAGTCCGGATTTCACCTATGCATTTTCAAGGGAACATCTCGATTATTCCTTAAGCACATATTATCGTTACAACGGATTAAAACGATCCTACATCGGTTTTGGTTTGGGAAGCAAAGCTGTCGATTTTAATGGAAAAACGGGTATCGATCCACTTCTGAATGCCATCAGTTCATTGTATTTTAAAGACAATTACATGAAACTGTACGATAAAAACTATATCAACATTTGGCACAATACCGATTTGGCAAATGGCTTAAGATTATCTGCACGTGTTGAATATGCAAATCGAAAGCAGTTGTACAATACCAACTCATGGTACATTTCCGATCCTGATGATAATGAATATACCATCAATATTCCTGAGGGAGTTGATCCTTTATTGGTACAGGATAACAAATCATTTAGTGTTGAAGCAAAATTGGAATACACCCCCCGACACAGATATTCTATCGAAAAAGGTGTAAAACGAATGACCTGGTATCACAATCAACCAACCTTTGGCTTAAGATACAAACAAGCCATTAAAGATGTTTTCGATTCGGAGGCCGATTACTCCTTGCTAGAAGCCTCGATAAGACAAGAGTTTGAAACCGGATTTAATGATAGATTATCCTATAACATAAAAGCCGGAAGCTTTCTAACTAGTGACAACATGCACTTTTCGGATTTTAAACACTTTAATACCAGCAAGCCTACTGTAATGTTGGGCGGTGGTTTAAACACTTTCCGTTTGTTGGATTATTATCAGCATTCAACCACCGAAGATTATCTTGAGGCTCACCTGCAATATGAGTCTGACCGATTCTTACTGAAACGCTTGCCAATTTTGAACAATTCATTGGCCATTCAGGAAAGAGTATTTGCCAACTACCTAACTCACGAAAACAAGAAGAACTATTGGGAAGTGGGTTACGGATTGTCGCAAATCTTCCTTTTTATGGATGTTGAAGTCGTTTGGAGTTTCGATGGCAAGCATCACAGAGATACTGGTGTGAAATTGAAATTTAATTTTTAAAAACAATTCAAGAATATCATTAAGAAAGCCTGTCAATATCACAAATTCTGACAGGCTTTCTTTTGCAGTCATCCTCCGACTATTAGCGCCATGTAATATCGGGGTATGACTAAATTATAAACTTAATTGATACCCTCACTTTGAGTGAGAGCATCAAAACAAAAAAAGAGCCCTTGTCATTAGCAAAAGCCCTTTGTGATTCTTTGTGAAATCCTTCGTTTCCCTTTGTGATAGATTTTTCTTTGCAGATATAAAATTGATAACCTCACTTTGAGTGAGAGCATCAAAACAAAAAAAGAGCCCTTGCCATTAGCAAAAGCCCTTTGTGTTTCTTTGTGAAATCCTTCGTTTCCCTTTG
>NZ_JANQCD010000042.1 GCF_026672275.1 Marinifilum sp. D737
ATTGCTGTTATCAGTTGGCGTAAAGATAATCTCTACAGATTTTGTTCCTGCGTTTGGCGTTGCTGATGGATTTGCAAAAGCAAAGCTTCCGTCCACACTGGCAGTTCCTCCTGTAAGGATTGATTCATTTAATGCTTGTCCGTAAGTAATTGTACTTGCCGTTGGCCATTCACTTACATTTGGCGTTGCTTTGTTGACAGTTAGTTTTCCCGGGACATAAGTTATGTCGTAATGCGCAGAACTTAATCCTAAGGGAACAATATTATCGCCTTCTACATTAAAGCTTAAAGTTCCTTCCAAATCATCAGAAGTGTGATCATGAACAAAGCCCTCATAAGTTACGGTGAAGTCAGGCAGGGGATCTCCATAGGTCATGCTGGCATCCTGTGCTGTGATTGTTAATGGATGCTGGATTGGATTTACACTAAGCGTGAACGAAAATTCTTCACTGGTATATTTTCCATCCGAGACTTGGGTTTTCACCTGTAAATCTCCAAAGAAATAGGGAGCAGGAGTGAGTTTAGAATTGCTGACCGTATAATTATCGCCTCCCAGATAAGTAAAAGTGTAGGCTGCTGCCGGATCATTATCATCATCCTTCACGGTAAACCACTCAGGAAGAAAAGTCAAACTGCTATTCTCATCAACAGAAATATCCTGAACGCTTTCTATTGATGGTTGATGAAAGTTGGCTCTTGACAATTGGCGGGAGCAAAGAATTTTGTATTCCCCTCTTTTCAGGTAGTATTGCTGACTGGTGCTTGATACATTTATGTTACTGCCATCTTCAAAGTTGTACCAGGTTCCTGTGGAGCCAAAGTGAGGGGTGATGTTACCATCGCTTTCACCAAAGTTTCCAATCACGATAAGTTGAAAGCCTTCATCCGATTTTGTTTTGCCATTTAAGGTGATGCGTTTCATTGCACCGGAAATGTCAAAATCCTGGGTCTGATCATTATTATAAAGATTGTATGTATTTCGAAGATGAAACAGATCAGCATAGAATTCATACAGGCCTTTACGTTGTGCATTCTCGAAATAATCCCAGCGCACTGGTTTCTTTCCGGTTCTTCCATTGTAATCAATACTGTAATCGTAGCCTAGTTCTCCAAACTGCCAAACCATTCTTGCTCCCGGGAGCAGCAGGTTGAATGCCGCCGACGCTTTTAGTCTGGGAACGATAATTTCCAGTTGAGCGTCGGTAGGTTGCTGGTATTTGTCAAACGATCCGGCATTGACATCCCTACCGTATTTTAGTGCTTTAAAAGCCAGGCGCTCTTCGTCGTGGCTTTCCATATAACTCATCAGGTTGGCGTATTGATAGGATATGTTTCGATAGTAGGCTTGGGAAAGGTCGATATTACCACTCCATCCCATGGCCATCTCTTCGTATTTTTCCGAGATTCCTTTTCCTCCCCACATCAGGATTCCTTCGTTGGCCAATTCACTGTCTTCGCTGGCATCTGCCAGGTGTTCAAATACGGCAATCGTTCCCGGATGCTTGCTTCTCATGCTACTCACCATTCTTTTGAGAATTCCAATGCGTTGAGCATCGTATGTACTACCCCAACTATCTTCAGGGTAACTTGTGTTGCTAAATCCTTTCGTGAAATCAAATCGGAATCCATCAAAATGGTATTCGTCAATCCAGAAATTCAAAATAGAATCTACCAAATTTTGAGTGTGTTCGCTGGTATGGTTGAAATCGGCTCCCCAATGTGCTCCCGGATTTTGAAAGTTGTGATTCTCATTGTACCAGGGGTTATGCACCGCCGGACGGTTGTCTGTACTGTTCCAATACATTTTTGCCAACGGACTGGAATAAAAAGAGTGATTCAAAACCATGTCGTTAATTACCGCTATTCCTTTCTCGTGGGCCTGATCGATAAAACTTTTCAGATCATTCTTGGTACCATAAGCTTTATCGGGGGCAAAGTAAAAATTAGGATTGTAACCCCAGCTGTCGTTTCCTTCGAATTCACTTACCGGCATTAAATGAATGCAATTGATTCCCATGTCTTTAAGATAATCCAACTTTTCTGCAGCAGCTTTGTAGTTTCCTTCAGTCGTAAAATCGCGGATGTGAAGTTCGTAAACATTTAAATCATTATGAGACGGAACAGTAAAATTACTAACCTGCCATTGATAAGCAGACTGTCCGGTTTGCAAAACAGATGCGCGATCGCTGGCTTTTCCGCCTGGATAGCTTATTAATCCTGGATAAGTGCTTGATGAAATGTATTGATCATCTGGGTCGCTCACTTTTTCGGTATAAGGATCGGCAAGTTGCAGGTAACCATCAATTAAATACTGGAAAACATATTCTTGTCCGGCAGTTAATCCTTCCAAAGTAATCCACCAGTAATTACCATTCGTTGTTTTCTTCATTTTGCTGCTTTCGCTCGCGCTCCAGTTGTTGAAATCACCCAATACGTGAACTACCGATTTGGCAGGAACAGATTGACTACCATATACATTTCCATAACCATCTTTGTAAGTGATAGAGGTAGGTGTATGCAGAATCAAGGTTGCCTTGGTATCATCATCGGTCAGGCCGTCAATATCCTTATGGTAGATGATTCCTTTCTGTCCTGTTTTTACCCACGATGGAAGGTCTTCCACAGTAACAGACGAATAGGCTTCCATCGCAATGGTTTTTTCCTTGATAGTACTTCCATTGTTTGCACGGATAAGAATCGTATGTGATCCTGCGGTTGTAAAACTATGGTTTACTGTGCTTGTTGTTATCGACGAAGCCGTATGTATGGATTGGTTATCAGCGAATACTTCAACGCTTGCACTTTCGGAAGTGGTGAAGTTGATCTCGAAAGAAGCTTCGGTTTCTACTGTCTTTTCCTGATCATTGGGATGGACGATGCTAATGTAAAATTCTGGGTCGGTTTCCAGGTAATAGTCCTTGTCCTCTTCATTTTTCTGTACAATCGATCCATCCTGGTTTCTGAAGAGTAAACCAATGCGAAACAGGTTTTCATTCGGATCGCTGATTCCAAAGTAAGTTGATGGAGTAAGCGTAATCTGCCATACTCCAGATGATATTTCAGTCAGTTGTCCTTTGGTATTATCTCCCCACTGCGCCTGACCTACGTAATCGGCAGTGGTTTTTCCCGGCCCTGAGGTAACGGCCCAACTGTGCATGTAGATATTGCTTTCGGCTTGTAATTTCTTTCCCGGAGCAATGCCAGGTCTGAAGATGATGGTAATTTCATCCGATATTTTCGGAAGAGCGGGACTGATCTCAATCCAATCGGGGATGCTTGCAGCTTGCAGAGACAGGCTGTAGTTGGATCCGCTGTTGTCTTCTTTTAAAGTACCGTCGGCCGATCTGAACAGAAATTCCAATCCGGTTACCTCTTCTCCCGGAAGCAGGCTGGCAAAATCAGAGGTGGGCGTAAAACTAAAGGTCCACTGGTTGGCAGAACTTCCCTCACTCATGATACCCACATTATCATCTTCACCCCAGTTTCCTATCCATTCTTTTTCCCCGGATGTTGTGCTTACTCCATAATGCAGATACACTTTTGATGCATTTTCAAGAGCAGTTCCTTTGGCATTAAAGGTAATGTTTACCTGCTGATCGGCAGATGGGTTTTCCGGAGAGGTTACCACCACCGGAGGATCGGCAATTGTAATGCTTACCGTATAGTCTTTTGTTGAATTGTCTTCAGCTGTTACGGTATAGGTTTGTTGACTCGTAAAATCTGTTGTAGTACCTGATGAGGGAGAAACAGAAGCCTTTGGCGATACCTCAATTGTTGGGGCGACCTGGCTTAGATCAACATTGGTGTTGTAAGGTAATGTTAAATTAATGGTATTCTCGCCAATGGTGGCATCCATACCATCAACAGTAAACCGGGTAATGTCTTTGGCATTACTCAATTGCGATACAGTAACCGTATAGGTGCTTTTACTACCGTTTTCGGCAGTTACGGTGTACTGAACTGGTGAAGAAAAATCCTGTGCTACACCCGAAGCAGGTGACACACTGGCATGTTCTGAAACTACAATTACCGGACTTAAACTTGTTATATCTGTGCCTGCATCTATTTGTAAGGCGATTTGGTCTACCGAAATCTGGCCTTCCTGATTGTTGATGGAAAAAGAAGTAATCTCTTTTCCGGTATGAAATACATGTGCTTCGGTAAGTGTCAGTCCCAAATCAGTAGTTTTGTTGTTTTCACCACCATTATACTGGTTTCTAAATATCAAATCGATACTGTAAACGGTAGTCCCTTCGCTTAAGGAGAAATACTCTTTTGGAGTAATCGTTTTCTTCCACACTTTTGTTCCTTCGTGAGCAGTCATTTCCTGGCTGTCGTTTAGGTTAGAGAAAGCATCGTTTACATTTTGCCAGTGACCTGCATTGGTGTTTACCCCCGCATGCATATAAATCCTGGCTTCACCATCGGTCCAGAAATTAGAAGTCTCCTTGTCAAAGTAGATGGTAATCTCATCGTTGATCGTTGCATTGCTTGGTTCAACCCATACTCTTTGGGCCATTCCGTTCAGGAGATATCCTGAAAGGAAAATAAAAAGAAGTAAAGTTTTTCTCATACGTTGTAATTCTAGGATTAGATGGGAGTCAAAAATAAGATAATGAGTGGTTTAAGTCTTTTCTATCGTTTGCGTTATGACGATTTTTTTCTGCAAACGATCCCGCAAACGTTTGTTGAAAACATTATTTTTGATGAATTTTTTGAAGCCCCTGTGAAGTAGTTATAATAGAATCCAGATAACCCATTTAAGAGTACTGCTTTTTGTTCTAAATTAGAATCATTTTAAAGAAAAACTTGCACAATTCGCAGATTTGTACGAGATTAAATCATTCAGTTAAATCTTAAAAATAAAATATCAGTAATGAATATTATACTTGAAACCGACCGACTTTACCTACGCGAAATACTTCCTGAAGACGATGAAAGAATGTTTGAAATGGATTCCGATCCTGAAGTTTATAAGTTCTTGGGAAGAAAACCGATTAGAGACATCAACCAAAGCAGAAAGATGATTGAAAATATCATTCGCCAATACAAAGAAAATGGTATTGGTCGTTGGGCAATTATCGATAAGAAAACGCATGATTTTATGGGCTGGACAGGTTTTAAACTCGAAAAAGAAGAGTTGAACGGATACAGCAATTATTACGATTTGCGATTTCGTTTGCTGCGCAAATATTGGGGCAAAGGCTACATTACCGAAGCAAGCAGGGCTGCCATTGAATATGCTTTCGAAAAGCTGGATATCAAAGAAATTTGCAGCATGACTTTGGTAAACAACGAAAAATCACAAAAAGTACTTGATAAGCTAGGATTGAAATTGGTAGATAAGTTCATGTATCAAGGCGATGAGATTACTTGGTACAAAAGAACACGGTAATGTGAAATTAATAATGAGTAATGAATAATAATTGCTTCAATTTTTAGAGCTTTTAATGATTTTGTAAAGAATCTTTAAAAGTTCTTTGTTTTCTTGATAAAGAGAGTTGAATAATTTTTCTTCAATGATTGTGGTATCCTTTAAAATTCGCAACCAGTAATCTGTTTCACGAGATTCTTTATAGGCAATTGACATTTTCGCACGAAACTCCTTTTTCGAGATACCCCCGACAGCTTCTTCTACAATTGCTCCAATTGATGTTCCACTGCGCAGAATTTGCTTTGAAAGAACAAATTCTGTTTTCTCTTGCGTTAAAAACTGATTCAGTTTGACAATTCTAACCGCAAATGCATATGATTTTGCAAGAATGATATTATCCTTCATAGATCAATGGATTGATGCAATTAAAATTAATTAAATATTATTATTCATTACACATTATTAATTACTAATTGAGCTTCGCTATTCATAGCGAAGCGATTCTACAGGATTTCTTTTGGCAGTTCTCCACGATTGCCATGTAACAGTTGTGATTGCAATGGCAATGGCAATGATTCCCGACAGTGCAAAAACCCACCAGTTTAATTCGGTTTTGTAGGCGAAGTTTTGGAGCCAAATGTTCATTACATACCAGGCAATAGGGCAAGCCAAAACAAATGCAACAATTACCCACTTTAGAAATTTGATATTCAACATTTGAATGATTTCGTAGGTTTTGGCTCCATTGGTTTTTCTTATCCCAATTTCCTTGGTTTTTTGTCTCACTACAAAGCCTACAATGCCAAGCATACCCAGTATGCTAATGATAATACTTAGAATGGTAAATGCCTTGGTAGTGTTCTTTAAATGATTTTCATTGCGATATTCTGCTTCCAATAAATCATCGAAGAATTGAAAAGAAAACTCTCTGTCTTCACGATGCTTTTTGTATGTATCTCGAATATAAGCAATGCTTTCTTTACGCTTGTTTTGGGAAATCCTGATGTTCATTGTCATGATTTGTTCAGGAGAATTCATTAACACCAAAGGCTCAATTCTGTGATGTAATGATTTAAAATGAAAATCTTTTACTACTCCAACAATCTCATTGTTTCCAATTCTTTGACCAATAGGATCTTCGAAGCCAAATAGTTTTTCTGCACTTTCGTTTATCACCACAGGGAATGAAAAAGTGTGATCATCCGATTTTTTTTTCATTTCTTCCCAATAGGCAGAATAGTTCATATTTAAGAACTCACCTTTTGTGAGTTTCAGTTCGTAATTATTGGCAAATTCATCGTCAACATGAAGAATAACTGCTTGAATACTATCTTTTACTCCATTGTTGTCGATAACAAAATTTGAGCGAAAACCTCCATGCATAGGAGCATAAGTACTTGCCGATGCAGATAGTATGTTAGGGTTTTGCAAGAGTTCATTTTTGAAGGAATTGCTATCGTACCATAAGCCTGTAGGAACAACTAGCATGTTGCTATGGTTGATTCCCAGATCTTTGGTGGTAATGAAATGAAATTGCTTCATAAAGACTCCTGAAACCGAAATGGAAAAAATGGCAATTGCAAACTGGATAACAATGAGTAAATTCATTAGTCCAATATTTCCACCACTGTAGTTTTTGGCTTTTAAAATCTGAACAGGATTTAATTTCGACAAGTAAATGGAAGGGTACAAACCAGCTGCTATTGCTGTAAATACAATTAGCAGAAACAAGTATGTAATCAACTGCATCGATAGGCTGATTTGTAACTGCTGTCCTGTAAGTTCATTGAATTTTGGCAGCAATACAAATGCCAAAGCAATGGCAAAAAATGCAGCCACAAAAGTCTGCAGAAAAGAATTCATCATGAACTGTAGCAATAAACTGTGTCGTTTTGCACCATTTACTTTTTGAATCCCAATTTCTTTGGCTTGTTCAGAATAGCTTACCGTTGAAAGAATGGTAAAGTTTAAAATCACCATAATAAGGATTAGTAAAGCCAAGCCCGAAAAAATTACAACATACTTGTAATTGCTGATCTTATTATCAAGCATATTGGTGGTGTAATCAGAGTGGAGATGAATTTCAGATATAGGCTGAAACATCAGCTTGTCCGTTCTATTTGAGTATCTGCTAATATGATTGCTTATTCGGCTCAAAAACAGATCGTTTATTTCAGCATTAGTTGAAAGTTTGATATAGGTTCTTATCCAGTAGGAATCTCTCCACGAATTTGTTGTGTGATGCATGTTTAGATTGGCTTCAGACAATAAGTATCCAAAATCGATATGCGTATTTCTTGGAATTTTTAAAACTGCACTAACCGTGTAAATGTTTTCACTGTATTTGTCGCTTACTATTTTTTTACCCAAAGCCGAAGAGTTGCCAAAAAGTTTACGTGCAACTTTTTCGGAAAGCACAATGTTTGATTTGTGTTTGAATGCATTTTCGGCATTACCTTCCAGAAATTGAAAGCCATCAAAGATTTTAAAAAAATCAGTATTGGTATAGTATTTTCTTGCTTCAATCTTTTTTCCATTCTCGAATTGTAGTGGGGAATCTTCCGATGATCCATAAAGATATGTGGCAGCCTCGATTTGTGGATAATCCTTTTTAATGGTTTCCGCAATTGGCTGGTACGAAACTGCTGATTTAATAATATCCTCACCTTGCTTTGAGAGTGTTAAAACCCGATAAATTCTGTTGTAATCTGAATGAAATTTCTCAAAAGTGCTTTGATCGTAAACCCATAAATAAATGAGCAATGAAGCTAAAATTCCTATGGTAAAACCTGTGAAGTTAATGATGCTTAAAACAGGTTTTTTAAGAATTAATCGGAGTATGATTTTGAAGCTATAATGCATATGTCTTAATTTACTTTTAATTGACATCCCAATAACTATCGGGAGGAAATCGCCAGTTTTGTCATTCCTTTGTATGAGGAGTTTTTCTCATGGCTCGTTTCATTTGAGTGTTTTTAATGGAACTATTTAACCAGCATTAGTACTTGGTCGGTATCGGAGCAGCCATTTGCCAACTGTATCAGCTTTTCTTTCTTGGCTGCAGGAGCAGTTGAATTTTTAAATTCATCAGAAGCAACTTTTTCCTTAATATCTTTTCCTAGTAATGAAACCATTATATTACCCTCTCGATTTATCATGTAAGAGCTAGGCCAAACAGAAAATCCTCCATCAATGTCGTTTTCGAGTATTGGACTGTTGTAATTGTAAGGGTCTGATTTTACGAAGTGTAATTGTTTATTTTTCTTGGAGTAAAGGGCATAAAGTAGCTTAATGCTTTTTCTTTTTCTGGAGTTAGGGCAGTAATTATCATCCATGATTAAGCCAATAAAAATATAATTATTGCCGTCGGCCCATTGGTTTGGAACCATTTTTCCTTTAAGATCAAACTTAGAATTACTGGCATCTTGTTTGCTAACCTTATGCTTGCCCAGTTTGATTACATATTCAGGTTTTATAATATTTGGAGGAATTACTTTGAAAATGGTATCGTTATAATCCGATCTGAAATAATAATTTCCACTTTTTTCATATTGGGTTCCATAATCAAAACCTCGAATAACACGAGCTTTAAAATTAACCAGACGTTCGAATTTGGTAAATTCGGCTAAGGTGTCTCCTTTGGTATTGAAAATTTCCAACATGTTACCCTTTCTGCTCCTTCTTGAAAAATAGGTGTTTCGGTCAGGAGTGAAAATTCCAATATACTCATATGAATTTTGAGGAGCGAATGATGACATGCCGTTTGGATAAGGAGCCTTGAATGGTTTGTTCTGGCCTCTGTTTAGGTCAACCAAAACTTTACCAGCACCTGAAACTGCTAATGGATTTTCGGGGTCGAACTGGTACTGAGTATTGATTAAATCTTTGGAGCAATCTACCTCCATAATGTAATTTTGCCCGGAGTTAGTATTTCTGTAGTTATAATACAATTGATCTCCTCTTGACCAAACACTAGTACTTCCCCCAATATTCGCATATTCGGAATAGTACACTAAAACTTGATTTTGATCCTCTTTGTACTTTACACCACTTAGTTGGTTTTTTACAATTGTATTTTTAAACTCCCCATTTTTTGTAAACAGATGAATGCCATAAAGATTAGAGGCTACGATGTGTTTATCTGTCATGTAGTATTTGTAATTGATGTTATTTACAAAACCAGAGTCTGGCAGATTTTGCATTTTAATATATTCAATACTTTTTGCTACATCCGAGAGTTTGAATTCTTTAATACTATCCATTCGGTTTTCAATATCAATAACAATTGGAGGATGAGAGGCATCTGTTTTTCTAACCGATTCGAATCGAAATCCTTTGGGCAATCTGGCCAAAGAGTCAGCCAATTCTTGCTCTTTTTTCAATCGCAGTTCTTCTTTTTGCGCTAAAATTTCTTCTTCACTTAAAATTTTTTGAGCCAAATCTTTTTCATTCAACTTCAAGATTTTGTTCTTGCATGAAAAACAAATGATTAACAAGATTGATAGTAAGAGGTTAAGTTTCATAGTATATTGTTGTTTTAATTTATTCATAACGTAAGCTTTCCACCGGATTTCTCTTTGCTGCTCTCCACGACTGCCAGGAAACGGTTAGCAAGGCAATTCCCATGGCAATGATTCCTGCCAAGGCAAATATCCACCAACTGAGCTCGGTTTTATAGGCAAAATTTTGCAACCACTTATTCATAGCGTAGTATGCAACAGGACAGGCAATAAGAAATGCGATGCACACCCATTTAACAAAGCCTTTGTTTAGCATTAGAATGATTTCGTGAGTTTTGGCTCCGTTTATTTTTCTAACACCTATCTCTTTGGTGCGAACCAATGAGCTTATCCACGCCATGGTAAACAGATTGATTACACTAATTACAATTGCGAGGTAGACAAATGCATATAGCATTTTAATTAATTGAAATTCCTTGATAAACTGACGATTGTAAAAAGATTTGAGACTTACATATTGGAATGGGTAATTTGGAAAAGTAGTCTCAACTTGTTTTTTAATGTGGGCAATCACTTCTTGTATATTGGGGTTCTTGTATTTTACAATGTAGTATCCCCACATAATTTCTTGTGTCCAGTTTATTAAAATAGTAGGCCCTGGATATTCTCGCATACCTTGGAAATTAAAATTAGAACAGATTCCCTTAATCTCAAGTTCAAAGCCTTCCGTCATACTTTCATCTTTCAATTGTAATACTTTCCCAATGGCATCTTTAGGATGATTGTATCCAAGATCAGACAAACAAGCTTCATTAATCAAGCATCCTGAATTAATGTTATTGGCATTTTTAGGGAAGTTGCTTCCTTCAAGAAGAGAAATGTCAAAATTCTTTAGGTAATTGACATCAGCTACCATAACGGATGCTTTCGCATTTTTATCTTTTCCTTTTTCTTTAAATGTGAAATTAAAGGCAAGTAATTCTCCTGGAATTTTGTCACATTGTGAAATCGCTTCTATGTTAGGATGCCTCAGAAGTTCCTGTTCAAATGTTTCGAAATTCTTGAATCTACTGGATGATTTGCGCATGTACTTTGGAACTGTTACAGCAATTTTATTGCTTAAATTCATTCCCATATTTTTTTCTTGTAAGAACTCCAGCTGCTTATTAATCCCCATAATACATATCAGAATAGCTATTACAATTACAAATTGACTTACCACAAATAGTTTCTGGATAGAAAATCTGGAAGTAAGAGGATTAAATTTCAATTTTAACAATTCAAGACTATTGTATCGATTAATGAGGATTCCGGTGATAATACCATTGATTAAGGTGCTTAGTAGTACCATGCATAGTAGAATAATCCAAAAGAGCAGGGGGGCTTCTGAAAAATCAAGTGTAAGCCCGTAATTTGAATATGCCAAAGGAGACAGAGCCTTGCAAATAAAAATGGCCAACACTAAAGAAAGTAAATGCAGAAGGAATGATTCCAGCAGTGATTGTGAAATTAAACTTCGACCTTTTGCTCCAACCACCTTTCTTAGTCCCCAATTGTTGGCATCTTTAATGGCTTTGGTATGTGAGAAATGAATGTAATTAAATCCAATGGCAATGAGTATTAAAAGGCCAATTGCCATTAAAACATACAAATAATCAGCACGGGTATTTATTGCAAGTTCATCTTTTAAATGTGATTTTAGATGTATATCAGTTAAAGCTTGCAAATAGTAGGTATGTTGAATGTCCCCACCTTCAGCGAGATTCCTTTTTTTGCTCAATGCAAGTTGATTCATCTTCTTGTTGAATCCATTAATGGAAGCATTGGCTTGGAACTTTAAATAGGTATAAAAAGCAGATTCTCCCCATGCTTCCATAGCAGGAGGAGGTAGACGCATATTGTCATGAAAAGACAATAGCATATTGGCCTTAAAGTGTGATTTTTGAGGTAAATCTTTGTATACCCCTTCTATTTCATAGCTAGCACCTGGATATTTAAATATCGTTTTACCTACCGGATTTTCATCTCCGAAATATTTCCTGGCATATGACTCCGAAAGTATTACAGTATATGGGCGCTTAAGAGCATCCGAGCGCGATCCGTAAATAAATTCAATCGAAAAGACATTTAATATGCCAGGTGAAGCATGTAAAACATTTTCATTCTTAAATACTTGTTCATTTATTTTAAATTCAAGATTACCAGGTTTGAAAAAGAAGCCTGATTCCAGAACTTCGGGAGAATTTCTTTTTAACTCGTTACCCATAGCTCTTTCGCATAAAGGCTTCGTAAGTTTAAGTTCTCCTGAAGTATAAATATTGGTTGCAATGCGATATATATTTTCAGCTTTAGGAAAGTCTCTGTCATAACTCATTTCTTGAGAAACATGACTTGCAATAAAAACAAAGGATACAAAACCAATGCATAAAGAAATCAGCAAGAATAAACTTGATAGTAAATTCTTGCTTAATGATTTAATTGCCATTTTCAACTGATACATACTTTATGTTTTTTTTCTTAGAAAATGAATTATTCGTACCTCAAACTCTCCACCGGATTTCTCTTTGCTGCTCTCCACGATTGCCAGGAAACGGTTAGCAAGGCAATTCCCATGGCAATGATTCCTGCCAAGGCAAAAATCCACCAACTGAGCTCGGTTTTATAGGCAAAGTTTTCAAGCCATTTGTTCATGGCGTACCATGCAATTGGAGATGCCAAAACAAATGCAATAATTACCCACCTTAGGAAATCCTTGTTTAGCATTTTGATAATCTCATGAGTTTTGGCTCCATTGGTTTTGCGAATCCCAATCTCTTTGGTTCGTTGTTCCGATGAAAAGTAGGAGAGGGCACTTATACCCATGATTCCGATGATGATACCAAGAAGAGAAAAACTCAAGAGAATTTTTCTAAGTATATTTTCTGATTTGTATTGTTGACCAACTTTTTCATCCATAAAGAAATAATCCATTTCCTGGTTTGGATAGTGTTTATGCCATTCTTCCTGAATGTAATCCATTGCCGGTCTGATATTTCCGGAAGCAATTTTGATATGAGTAAACCTGGATCTACTTCGCGACTCTCCAATTAGGAAAACATAGTCTCCGATCTGTTCATGGGCCGAATTGTAATTGAAATCTTCGACAACTCCTATAATATCATACCTTCTCTGATCTGCTTCCAAAGGAATTCCTGATCTAAAGGCATTCAGATTTTCAATGCTTTGATGTTTTTCCATCAATCTCTCGTACAAATGATTGTTGATAATCATTCCTTCAATGGTATCTTTCGATCTGTTGATGTAATCGTGAACCAACTGAATGTCCATTGTTTGTAGAAAATCAAAGTTTGGGAACGACATTTCCGCAGTACCTTCAATTCCCAATCCATCCAATGAAATGGTTTGAGTAGGATGTCCAAAGTATTGCCTGGTAAAACCAACGGAAATAATTTGAGAATTCTTTTTTAACTCGTTGGCAAACACTTTTGGGTCTTTAGAATAGTCCTTTTGATGGATGACTACAATATTGTCTTTTGTAAAACCAAGGGGTTTGTCTAATATGAAATTGATCTGTTTGTTTACAAGAATGGTTGATGCAATCAGGATGATTACAATTAGCATTTGAAATATCATTAAAGGTTGCAACAATTGCTTTCCCGATAAGGGGTGTAAACCTTTAATAATTTCGCTGGTAGAATGATTTTTAAGAATAAAGAACCGAACAAATAAAACAGAAATGATTCCACCAAGTGAAATGATCATTAAAATGGACAAGTAGATTGTAGGTTCGTTATAGAAAATATCAAACTGAATTTCGTAAAACTGGCTGATAATAGGTTTTATCAACTCTATTACAAATAAGGAGATAAAAATAGCAAACGAACAAAGCAACAATACCTCAATTAGGATCTGGTACAACAAATGCTTTTTGTGAGCTCCAATAGAGGATTTCAAACCAAACTCTTTTGTTCTTTTGAAAAGATTAACTGTGATTAAGCTGATAAAGTTTACAAGAGATACAAATAGGATCACGAAAGAAACAATAGTAAATAAGCCAATATTAATTTTGGTATTGCTCTCTTTTAATTCAAACCTGCAGTTCGATCTTAAATGAATGTCAGTCAGTTTTTGAAGACTAAATTTGTAATCTTTAGGACCTCTGGTTTGTCTAAAAGCAGACTTGTTAAAATGGGTAAGTATTTTTTCGGCAATGAAAGCAGGTGAGGTTCCTTTTTTCAGTTTTAAATAGTTGTAGACCCACTGTATTTTTCTTGTTGATAAGGAGGCATAACGTTGTTCAAGTACTCCTTTTTGCGAAAGAAGTATTTCACAGTTGAAATGAGTTTTTATAGGCGTATTTTTTATAATCCCAACGATTTCAAATTTTCCGGGTGCTTCTCTTGATCGCAATGTTTCAGTCTCTATGTATTGACCGATTGGATTTTCATTCTTAAAATATTTTTTTGCAAAGCGCTCAGAGATAAAAGCTACATTAGGCTTCGAAATATCCTTTAAATTTCCAATCAGGCTTTCAATTCCAAACATGCTCATAAAGTTTGTGTCAACCGACAAAACATCTTTTTGAGCAACCGATTCCTCGTGTATTTTGATATTTTCCAGCTTTGCATGGGAAAACCGTGTTGCATTTTCAACTTCAGGGAATTGACTTGCAGCTTCTTGAATAAAGCCTAAACTCCTGGCCCAGGAGCTGTTAATATGTGATGGCGTAGAAATTACCCTGTAGATATTCTGATAATCTTTAATGTGTTTGTCGTAGCTTTTTTCATTTTGCACATGAATAAACAGTACAAAAAATGAGGCGATCCCAAAGCTGAGGCCAAATATATTGGTCAATGAAAAAGCTTTGTTTTTAAGCAAGCGTAAAACGGATAATTTCAAATGATACCAAAGCATAATTTTAATTTTTAGGATTATTCATATCGTATACTTTCCACCGGATTTCTCTTGGCAGCCCTCCACGATTGCCATGTAACGGTGAGTAGGGCAATCACTACAGAAATAGAACCAGACAAGGCAAAAATCCACCAGCTGAGTTCAGTTTTGAAGGCAAATTCTTGTAGCCATAGTTTCATAAGATACCAAGCAATTGGGGATGCAAGAACAAAGGCAATTAGGACTAGTTTTAAAATGTCCTGATTCAACATTTTTACGATTTCGATAGTCTTAGCTCCATTGGTTTTTCGAATACCAATTTCTTTAGTTTTTTGCTTTCCTATAAATAGGGATAATCCGAGTAAACCTAAACTTGCAATGAGAATAGCTATGAAGGCAAGCATATCTATTATTTTTGATATGCAAAGATCAGACTTGTACAATTCATTCAAGGCATTATTAGTAAATTGAGCCATAAAGGGAGTAGTCCCATCAGTTGAATTATAAACCTTTTCAATTTGCAGAATGGTATTTTTTACATTTTTAGATGAGACTCGAATTACCATCTGTCTTACCGAAGATGGTGACAAAATAATCATCATGGGAGGAATCTCTTTTCTTAAGGAAAACATATGAAAATTGTCTATTAATCCCAATACGGGACCAAAACTTGTTTCTTCCCCAATAATATCAGTCAACCCCAGTTGTGCAACAGCAGATTCATTTACCAATACACCAGATTGATGTTTATTTTCCTGAAAATCTTCTCCTCTTAAGATCTTAATTCCCATTGTTTTGGTGAAATCATAATTCACGAATAAGCCATGTACAGATACTTTCTCATCTGTTCGATCGACACGATCGAGATTTAAGAATAGTTGTTGGCTTGTTGGAGGAAGCCACATTGCAGAACTTACCGATTTGATAGTAGGGATTTTTAATAGTTTTTGTTTTAAGATCTCCTTTTTTCGATCTCCTATAGGCAAATTCACTAATTCTTCCTTGGCAAATCCTAAATCTATATTAAAAGCGTAGTTAACCTGTTTTTTTATAAGTATTGTGGTAGAGGTGAGAATTATAAAAATGATAAGTTGAAAAACAATCATTGCTTTGTGCAATGGAAATTTATGTTTTTCCTTAGATTTTAGTCCTTTTAACATGACACTTAATTGTGTCTTTTTAAATTTTACAAATGTGGCCGAAGCTGTTACTACACCAGTTGCTATGGTAAGACTTATAAGAATAGAGAATCCGATCAAAAAATCAGCATTAGCATTCAATACATAGTCTTTATCCAATAACTCACTGGCATATGGAAGTGAGAGTTGGGCAAAAGCAATGGCAAATGGTAACGCTAGTATTGAAAGTAAACAATAATCTAATGTAAATTGCTTAAGAATATCTTTTTGAGATGCACCATATGTTTGTCTAACTGCGATACTTTTTAACTTAGTAATGGTTTGAGCCATTGCTAAATTGAGATAATTAATACATGCAATGCTTAATATTAAAATAGCTAAAATTCCTATTACAATGAGGTTAGTAATATTTCCCTGCTCCTTTCCGCTATTAGCCAAAATGTGATTAGAGTGAAAATATACATCATATAAGGATTGAATGGACAAATCTAGTTCCTTGTACTCTTTGGAATGGGTTTTTCCTAAATTTTGTAATTTTTCGTTTAAAACAGCAGTAGAGCCTGTTTTTCTTATCAAAAGATAATTTGTAAAACAACTGATAAGCCATTCTTTTTTAAGTTCTTCTTTATCTGTTTGATGGCCGTTGGTTATGATGCTTTTTTCTAGTTCTTCAAATGCAATTTCAGTATTCACTATTATGTCGGGACGAATGCTGTTGTTTTTTGGAATATTATCAAATACAGCAGCAACTTGCATTAATTTTTCTACACCAAAGAATTTCATTTTTATGTTTTTCCCTATGGAATTTTCATTCCCGAAATACTTTTGCGAGATATCTGAGCTAATGTAAATTTTATTTTGGTCTTGTTTGAATCCGTCTAATTTTCCTTGTGTTATTTTAAGCCCAAAAACATTAAAAAATGATTTAGTGGTTCCAATCACATCATTTTCTTGAATGTATTCTTTATTCTTTTTAAAGGAAACATTCTTCAAATTATAAGTAAAAGTAGCATCTTCTACTTCGGAAAATTGTTCTTTGCTTAACTCACAAATTTGGTAAGGGGTGGTTCCCCAGATTTTACTATTTAATTTATCATGGTTCAGTACTCGGTAAATGTGATCTTTATTTTTAAAATAGCTATTGTAATTAACTTCATTCAAAATATAGACAAGGATAATGGCTACGATTCCAAGTGCCAATACAAGTCCAGATATGCTAATTAATGTATTAACTTTTTCGGATCGAAATCTGCGAAGGCTTATAATAATATCTTGATATAGATTCATGATTCGTATTTGTTAGTAGATTATTCGTACCTTAAAGATTCCACAGGATTAATTTTAGCAGCCCTCCACGATTGCCACGAGACAGTTAGCAAGGCAATGCCCAGGGCAATGATTCCCGCCAAAGCAAAAATCCACCAGCTGAGCTCAGTTTTGTAGGCAAAACCACTAAGCCATTTGTGCAAAGCATACCAGGCAATAGGGCAGGCAATGATACAGGCAATAAACACCCACTTTACCAAATCGGCATTCAACATTTTAACAATCTCGAAAGTTTTGGCACCATTGGTTTTTCGTATTCCAATTTCCTTCGTGTGAGTTTCAACAATAAAAAAGGTCAAGCTGATTAATCCCAGGCAGGATAGGAGTATAGAAATTATGGTGGCATAATTTAGAATGCGCTGAAATTGTTTTTCCTTCTTGTACAAAGCTTCCCAGCTTGCATCAAGGTATTTGATTTCCAGTGAAAAATTAGGAGAAATATTTTCCCAAACCTTGTTAATGGAACGAATACACCTGTTAGTACTGGCAACACTGCTGGTGTTGATTTTGAAATAAATGTACTCATCAGATTCTCCACAACTTCTAAAAGCAATTGGCCTTATAGCTGAATGCATGGATTCATGGTTAAAATCTTCTACTTCGGCAATTACTTTTCCTGTCTTGCCATTGTATCGAATTGTTGCATCTTCTGGTTTTTCGATATTGAATTCTTTAAAAGCCATAGCATTAAAAATCCAATCTGCATTTTCCTTTGAATAACGATTAAACTGTTTGCCCTGAACCAATTTGATTCCAAAAAAATCGAAGAAATTTGGACTTACGAAAAGATTGGCAAAACCAATTTCCTGTTTTTCTCCTTTGTTAATCATGCTTAGTCCCCAATTGGATTGATTGTAACCTAATGGAGCAGATGTATAAGTATAATCAGCAATTTCGGGTATCCTTTTAATTTCAGTATTAAAGGCACTACTGCTTTTCTCGATTTGCGGATTGGTGGCAGCATAAAGAATTTGTTCTTTATCAAAACCAGGATCCAACTCACTCATGTAATTGTTTTGCTTGTTGATCAAGAGGATGCCACACAGTAAAATGATTGTAATGCTAAATTGGAAAATCAGCAAAGCATTTCTCAAATGGTTTTGCGAACGACTATTTACCGTGTTTTTTAACAATGCCGTAGTTTGGCTCCTGCTAAATCTTATTCCGGGAATAATTCCGGTGAGTACAAAAGTAAAAGCAAGCAGCGCAATAAAGATGATCAGGTTTGATCCTGAAAAAATCTCAGCCAAAGTAAATTCCGAATTGGTAATTTGATTTAATCCGATCAGTAAGAAATTGCTCAATACAATTACCAGTACACATGTAATGAATAGAACCAATGCAGATTCAACAGCGATTAATTCAACAACTTTGGCCTTTTTACTTCCCATTACCTTAAGGATGCCAATATTTTTTAGGCGCTTAATTTTTTGTGCAGTAACCAGGTTTATGTAATTGATACATGCAAGCAGAAGAATTAAAAATCCTATGATTTGTATAATGTTTAAGGTAAGTTGATTCCCATGTTTTAAAATCTCAATTTCGGGTAAATCATTATAAGCTTTGGCAAATGGCTGAAGCTCAAATTTGGTCTCTTCTCTATATCCTTCCGGGATGTTGTCGGTTGAGATATTGGCAAGTTTCCGATTGATAACTCCGGCATCAATATTAGGTGGTAATTTTGCAAAAGCACTATAGTTTTGAGTACCCCAATATTCTTCGCTGCTTTTAAACCAATGAATTTTATAATTGGTGTCAAGCGACAGTACTGCATCAAATTCCCATGAACAATGATGAGAAAGGTCTTGAATAACTGCTCCTACCTCAACAATTACATTTTGCAGGTTGGTGGAATTGTATACCAACTCTTTCCCTATAGGATTTTCATTGCCAAATATCTTTTTAGCTACCGATTGAGTCAATACAATTTTATCGGCTGTATTTAAAGCTTTTTTAGGATCACCGTAAACCGCTTTAAACTGAAAAACCTTAAAGAAACATGAATCTGCAATTAGCAGATTTTCTAGCTTATAATCTGTATTCTCTTTTTTCAGAAAATCCTGTGGCGACCAGGTATACTTTGCAAATGTTATTGCTTCTATTTCCGGAACTTCAGACCTAACATGTCTGGCCATGGCGCTGGAAATATCAGGATCTTTTTCATTTAAAAGCGTGTAGGTATATTCGATATCCGCAATCTCCTGATCCATATTTTTCTCCTTGTTTACATAGGCGAAAACAAGCAGACTAATTGTAATTCCTATAACTAAGCCACTAATATTAATCGATGATACCAGCTTATTCTTTAATAAGTTTTTGAATGATATTTTAATGTTGTAGAAATTCATAATTCAGTTTAGAAATGGTAATGGCTTAGGCAATAAGATTTAAAAGATTTGATGTGTAAATTGTTAAGGCAGTAGCGGTTAAAATACCTGCTCCGCTACCAAACTTTCTTCAGTTACAACTTTACCATCAAACAGGTTGATAATTCGGTGAGCATAACCTGCATCTTTCATGGAGTGAGTTACCATGATGATGGTAGTTCCTTCGCGGTTCAATTCGGTAAGCAACTCCATTACTTCCTGACCATTTTTTGAATCCAGGTTACCAGTAGGCTCATCGGCAAGAATAAGTCCCGGGTTGGAAACTACGGCGCGAGCAATGGCAACACGTTGCTGCTGACCACCTGATAATTGCTGAGGGTAATGTTTCGCACGATGACTCATGTTCATTCTATCAAGTACCTGGCTTACCATTTCCTTGCGTTTTTTAGAGCTGATGCGCTGATATACCAAGGGCATTTCAACATTTTCGAATACATTTAATTCATCTATCAAGTTGAACGACTGAAATACGAAACCAATGTTTCCTTTTCTCAAGTCGGTGCGTTGACCCTCCTTCAAATTGGCAACTTCGGTCTTGTTAAAATTGTATTCACCTTCCGATGGATTATCCAATAAACCCAGGATGTTTAAAAGGGTAGATTTACCACAACCCGAAGGTCCCATAATGGCTACAAATTCACCTTCTCTAATGTTTAAGTTTACATTGTTCAAGGCTAAAGTTTCAATTTCATCAGTTCTGAAAATTTTCGATAAATTTTTAATAGAAATCATATTCTTTGTTTTTAAATAGTACACATGTAAAATTATTGCTCACTATTGCCAACTTTGTGCCGCAATTTGTAAGTGTCAAAAAATCAATACGAAAAGAAAGGTGTGATTTGGAAGTGTGTAAAATATTTGGACAGTGTATGTCTAATATTTTGAAAAGCTGACTAAATTAGTGCTGGATGTTTACATTTAACCACGAATTACACATTCACTCATTCACTAATTCACCCATTCATTCACCAAACCAATGAAAAAATCAAATATTCTAATTGTCGACGACAACCGAAGTGTTTTAAGTGCATTGGATCTGTTGTTATCGCCATACTGTGCAAAACTGAAATGTTTATCCTCACCCAAAACCCTATTTGCCGAGCTGCAAAGCGAAGACTACGATGTTGTTTTGCTGGACATGAACTTTACAGCAGGCATCAACAATGGCAATGAAGGCATTTATTGGTTAAACCAGATATTGGAGCAATATCCGGGCGTGAGTGTTGTAATGATTACCGCCTATGGGGATGTGGAATTGGCTGTGAAAGCGGTTCGTACCGGCGCTACCGATTTTGTTCTGAAGCCTTGGGACAATGAAAAGATGATTGCAACCGTTGATACAGCCTGTAAGCTAAGTCAGTCGAAGCGAGAGCTGAAAAAGATGCAGCTAAAAGAGAAGCAGTTCATCCAGGAGATCAACGGATCGAACAAAGATTTAATTGGCTCATCTGCCACCTGGGAACGTGCCATGAACATGGTTCGCAAAGTGGCCGATACCAATGCCAATGTGCTGATCACCGGTGAGAATGGAACAGGGAAGGAGTTGATTGCAAGGGAAATTCACCGACTTTCGAAACGATCGAACAAAGTAATGGTGAGTGTTGACATGGGAGCCATTGCTGAAAATCTGTTCGAAAGCGAATTGTTTGGTCACAAGAAAGGAGCCTTTACCGATGCGCATTCCGATAGAATGGGGAAAATAGAGGCTGCCAACAAGGGAACACTATTTCTCGACGAAATTGGAAACCTTACCATGCCCATGCAGGCCAAATTGTTGTCGGTGCTCCAGAACAGGGTACTTACCAAGGTGGGCGACAATTCACAAACCAAGCTTGATTTGCGCCTGATATGTGCCACCAATGGAAACCTGCAGCAAATGGTCTCCGAGGGCAATTTTAGAGAGGATCTTCTCTACCGAATCAATACCATACACATCGAAGTGCCACCTTTGCGCGATCGTAAAGATGATATCCCCGAACTGGCAGAATTCTTTGTGAACAAGTATGCCGATAAGTATGGAAAGAATTTAAAAATAAGCAGTCAGGCCCTTTCCAAGTTGAGCGATTACGCCTGGCCGGGAAATGTTAGAGAGTTGCAGCATTCGGTTGAGAAAGCCGTAATTCTTTCGGATGCCCGGCAATTAACTGCAAGCGATTTTGTGTTCAAGAACGACGATATGAACAATGTATCCAGCTTTGGCGGAACCCTGGAGGATATGGAGGCACAGTTGATTGCTTCGGCCATCGAAAAACATGCCGGAAACCTTTCAGCCGTATCAACACAGTTGGGCATTTCTCGTCAAACCCTCTACAATAAAATCAAGAAATATGGGCTATAAGAATTACAACCTGGCACTTTGGATTAGAATGCTAATTCTGTTGACTACCGCCATTTCATGCGGTTATGCCATTGCCACAGCATCCTATTTGTCCCTTTCATTTTTGGGTTTGATGATCTTGCTTGAAGTTTGGGAGCTCATTCGATTTCTGAACAAAACCCACAAGCAGATCGACTTTTTTATCAAAGCCATTAAAAACGAGGATACCACACTTCGCTTTCCCGAAAAATCAGGCAACAGCATTATTAACGAATTGCACCATAGTTTAAACGAGCTGAATGGCATATTGCAGCAAGTACAGACCAAATCCAGAATCAGGGAAAAGTATTTTGGCGAAATCTTACAGAACATATCCACCGGAGTGATTGTGCTTTCGGAAAACACGCACATTACCAGTGTAAATTCGGCCGCACTCGAATTGTTGGGATTGCCTGCACTTACACACATCAGTCAGCTCAACAGAATGGATACCCGGTTTACCAATTCGCTGCTCGAAATCTCGAACCGGCAAAAGCAGGTTCTGGAACTGTCAACCCCAAAGGAGAGAGTGCAGATCAGCACGGCCTGTTCGGTTATCCGAATCGATCAGGAAGACATTAAACTCATCACCCTGCAGGACATTCGTGGAGAGCTGGAACGAAAAGAGGTAGATGCCTGGATCAAACTGATACGAGTATTGAGTCATGAAATCATGAACTCCCTGGCTCCGGTAACTTCCATTGCACAATCGCTAAAGCGGATTTGGGAAGAAAAATCAGAAATGATTGTAGATGAAAACCTGGCAACAGAAGTAGGCAAAACCGTAAACGGATTGGGTGTGATTACCGAAATGAGCGAAGCATTGATTCATTTTGTGAAATCCTACCGCATGTTGTCCAAGCCACCAAAACCGATCATGGGCAGTGTAAACTCCATCGAGTTTTTCGACCGATTAAGCATTCTTCTTTCTCCAATTAAGGAGGAATTTGAGGGCGAATTGCTGATTCAAACCCCCAAAAGATCCTTCGATTTTGTGGCCGATGAACAGATGATTGTTCAGGTAATTATCAATTTGGTAAAGAATGCCAGGGAAGCATTCAACGGAGAAGCCGAGCATGGAAAGATCAGTGTGAACTGTAACAAGAAAGGACCAATTTGCGAGATCAATGTAATTGACAATGGCCCGGGCATACCTGCCGAAATTGCCGACGAAATTTTCATTCCATTCTTCACCACCAAAACAAACGGAAGCGGCGTTGGCCTAAGCCATTCCCGACAAATTATTCGCGCCCATGGCGGAAGCTTGTATTGCAGCTCCAAACCAAATCAAACCATATTTAAATTGAGGTGGTGATAATTATTTTTAGCCTCCAGATAAATCTGGCGGCTATTCAAACCAGCAAGATTTTATGAAATGCTGAATTGCCTCAATCTTTGAATTATCTCGGGCTTTGAATTGCCTCGGGCTTTGAATTGCCTCGGGCTTTAGCCCGAGGATAGAATTTTCTCTAAGAAACCATATAGGATATTTTAATAATATTATGTAATTTTAAATGCAAACATAAAAACTAATATCATGTCATCAGCCGGTCATGTATTCGATATGATTCGAAGATTGAGAGGCAATCGTGCCCAACTCACCTCTAACAAAGAAGGTTTCCGCGATAATATCGAAATCAAAGAAAAGCGCAGAACCTTTGTGCGCTTCAAAAAAATCTCCAAAGAAGAAATGAAGGAGGTAAAAGAGAACATTCGAGTCAGAGCCCGACGCGAAAAACGCAGATACTACATTGCCTCTCTTGTGGTGAGTGTGATTTTGGTTGTGACGTTGATTTTTATTCTGAGATAGAATCCTTTTGAATTGCTCCCTTGTCCTCCGGATGAATCTGAAGGCTATCCAAACCAGCAAGATTTTATGAAATGCCGAATTGCCTTGATCTTTGAATTGCCTCCTAGAGGCAAAATTAAAATAGAACCATATGCCACATGTAAAAGTATATATACATTTTGTATGGAGTACCAAATGCAGAGAGCCTTTTCTTGAAACTCCGGAGTTAAGAAAAAAGATGTGGAATCACATCAAAAAGAATGCAAAGGAAAAAGGAATTCATGTCGATTTTGTCAATGGGTATGAAGACCATTGTCATTGTTTGGTATCATTGGGAAGTAATCAAACTTTGAGTAAAATCATGAGTCTAATAAAGGGAGAGTCATCACATTGGATCAATGAATGTATTTTTCGGAAACCATTGTTTCAATGGCAAGAAGAATATTATGCTGTCTCGGTTAGCCTATCCATGCTCAATAAGGTAAGAGAGTACATCAAGAATCAGGAAACACACCATAGCCATAAATCATTTGATGAGGAGAAAAATGAGATGATTGAGAAATTTGGTTTTGTGAAACATTCTGGGGTATGATTTTTGGTCCTCCAGATAAATCAGGAGGCAATTCAGAATCTGAATTCCCTCGATCTTTGAATTCCCTCGATCTTTGAATTGCCTCGGGTTTTGAATTGCCTCGGGTTTTGAATTGCCTCGGGTTTCAACCCGAGGACAACATATAAACAAACACATCATGACACCAAAACAAACCATTCAAAAATGGGTAGAGGCCTTTAATCAGGGCGATGCCGACCAGATAGCAGAATTTTACCACCCCAATGCCATTAACCACCAGGTGGCCAATCAACCGGTAGAAGGAAAGGAGGCCATCCGTAAAATGTTTGCCGAAGAATTGGCAGCGGCCGAAATGACCTGCATTGTAGAAAATATTTTCGAAGATGGCGATTGGGCCATACTCGAATGGAAAGATCCATTGGGACTACGAGGATGTGGATTCTTTCAAATACTCGATGGCAAAATCAAATTTCAGCGCGGCTATTGGGACAAGCTCTCTTTTCTGAGAATGCACAACTTGCCTCTTCCCAAAAAATAAAACAAATAATCCACCCATAATTAGAGAATTGAATGTAATTTTAAACAATAATTAAATTATCTACCAATACTGATCAAATGAAAAAATTACTAACACTAGCCCTTATCCTAAGTGCTGCACTATGTGTACAAGCCCAAAAGTACAAACTGGCTTTAAATCTCGAAGTGGGTAAGGAGTACATTCAGAAGTCGAATGCAACAATGACCATTACCCAAAACTTTAATGGCATGCCAATCGAAATAGGTCTGAATATTAAAGGAGACTATGTCTTTAAAGTACTGGCTGCCGAAAACAATCAGTACGATATGGAGGTGAGCTATACCTCTGTAGAAATGGAAATGGAAAGTGCACAAGGAAAAAACTCTTTTAGTTCCAAAAATGCCAGCGAACAGGATATGATGTCAACCATGCTATCGAGAATGGTTAACAAGCCTTTCAAGATGACTATGAGTCAAAGTGGAAAGGTAGTAGACATTACAGGAATCGATAACCTTTTCGGAGGATTATTCGAAGGTTACGATCTTGCACAGCAACAGAAAGACCAGATATTGGCACAGCTAAAACAATCCTATGGCGCAAAAGCCTTTAAAGGAAGTTTTGAGCAGATCACAGCCATTTACCCTGAAGATAAAGTAAAATTAGGCAAAACATGGTCGACCGAAACCAGTATCGAGGCAGGAATGTCGGTGAATTTAACCACCAATTTCGTGCTAAAAGCAGCCAATAACGATTACTTCCTGATTCATGGAGAAGGCAACCTGGCCAGCAACCCTGATGCCCCATATGTAAAGCAAAATGGCATGGACATGAAGATTTTGGTAGACGGACAGTTGACCTCGGACATTAAAATTGACAGAAAAACCGGTTGGATCATAGATGCTACCATTGTTCAGAACCTGAGCGGCAACACAGAATTGAAGGCCAGCGAGCAAATGCCGGAAGGCATGAGCATCCCAATGACCATTAAAACAAAATCGCTAATCACAAACTAGAAGAACACCACTTGATGCCCATACAAATACAAACCCAAAAACCATTGGGACAAAATTGTAATCTGTATGATAAATCATACACCCCAAATCATCACGATTTGGGGTTTGTTTTTTATGTCCTCCAGATTTTGAATTCCCTCAACCGATGGGCCTTGCCCATCGCTATTGCTCTGGCCCCTTCAGGGCTAATCGAATTGGAATTGCCTCAACTTTGAATTGCCTCAACTTTGAATTGCCTCGGGCTTTGAATTGCCTCGGGCTTTGAATTGCCTCGGGCTTTAGCCCGAGGAGAAAAAAAATCCCCAAAACCAAAGGTCTTGGGGACATGCCCGATGCTAAAAAAATTGCCATAGAAATGCATCCAGGCATAGGGATAAAAAAAACTACTCTACTGATTCGTTTGCAAGACCTTCATACCCTTCCGTATCATCCGCCTCCCCCTTTGTGCCTTTGGAAGAGGGTGCCGGAAATCTAAACCACTTCAATAACTCCTCGTCCTCTTCGTACATAATGCGAGCCGCCTTAAAATAGATGACCAGTTTTTCGTACAAAGCATTCAGGGCAATCGTACGCTCTTCCGTAGCACGATTACGTTTCAGGATACAATCCGATCGCTCATCCATAAAACCTTTTAGCTTATCGCGATGTGTCAGAATTGCAGCAAAAGTATCATCGGTCCATCCGCTTGTAACAAGAGGATCTTTGTACTTCCTGGAAATCATGTCGAAATCGGTTAAGAAAAGGTACATTAACTTGCCACTTTTGCGGGCATTGTCGTAATCATTAAAACCAAACTGGTTCCATACCTTCTTGTCGTTCGGGAATGCCATTTCGATATCGAACTTGCACCTTTGGAAAAATTTACCCGCTGCTGCCAACTCCAGATTCACATTCTCGGTGGCCTTGGCCTGAATGTCGATATAGGTATTGTCGGAAGGAATATTACTGGCCGTTTCGAACAAAGATTTCAGTTCAGCCAGCGTTTCTGCTGTAAAATGAGGCGAGAAAGTCATGAATTCATCATGTTTGTCGTCGATGATGTTAATACTTTGACTCGAAAAAAAGATAAAATTGGCATCTCCGCCATTGTAAGATCTGGCTTGTCCCATACCCATAAGATTTAAATTTAAGATTTACAGTATGAAAACTAAAGCTATCTTTTTGATTGTGCAATAGAAGAAGTTCAAGATTTCATTCAGATATATGTTAATTACTTTGCAAAGCTTGTAATTGCTCTTGTCTGTGAGTTATTGTTTTTGTCTATAATGTATCGTCTCTTTATGAATAAAAACTATGAAAAATAATGACGGAAAGTAATAAGTCTGGATACAACGGGCTTTTTAGCCTTTACAAGAAAGAAGTTTAGCTTCTTAACAGCTTAGCCACAGATAAAAGGAAGCACCTTTAAAGCAAAACAAAACATTCTAAGAAAGTAAAGAGCATATATGAGTGCAGAGAAAGCCATTCTGAGAAAAGGAGAGCCAGATACATGAATAGAGGAAGCTTTTTAAAACATGAAAGCCATTAGCCAAAATCAATCCGACCTAAGCCAAAGACTTTTTGCTCTTAGCCCAACATTTTCAGAGCTTAGCCAGAGACAATCCGCCCTAAGCCAAACTCACTCCGAGCTAAGCCAAAAGCATTCTGCCCTTAGCCAAAGACATTCCGCCCTTAGCCAAAGGCATTCCGCCACACGTTTGAAGCATTCCGCCACCGACAAAAGATAGAAAAGCAGCGGAATAAGACAAAGGAGCACCGACAAGAGACAGAATAGTATGTATAGGGTTTAAAATGGAAGCGGAAAGGGGCAAATGCACAAGCCATGATACAAATGCATAAAGCAAAAGATAGAAATTCGTAAATTGCCAATAAAGAGATGACGGAGTATGGCAGACGTTCACGAACCCAAAATAAGATCCTACAATATGTCCCAAGTGAAGGGGAAAAACACCAAACCTGAGTTGGTGGTGAGGAAATTTTTGTTTGCCAATGGATTTCGTTACCGCATAAACCAGAAAGACCTGCCCGGAAAACCCGACATAGTTCTGAAAAAATATAAAACTGTAATATTTGTAAATGGCTGCTTTTGGCACGGACACAAAGGCTGCAAGTATTTTGTGCTACCCAAAACAAGAACCGAATGGTGGCTGCAAAAAATAAAAAACACTCAAAAACGTGACCGCAAAGCCGAAATAGAACTCAACATACTGGGCTGGCGCGTAATTACCATTTGGGAGTGTGAGTTGAAAGCGAAGAAGAAGGAAAAAACTCTTAAGAATCTCATTGATAGATTCGTTTAAATATTGGTGTCATTTTGTAAGGTGACCTGTTAATAAGAAGCTAACAAGTCACCTATTAAAATTATTTTTTGGAGTTTAATTCCAATATCTTATTCCAATCTATAGCCCCTTCATCATCGCAAAATTCTATGACAAATTCTTTTGTGAATTTATTAATCATCTTAGAGTATGACTTTCTAAATTCATCATTTCTCTCTTTTGCTTTATATCCAAGAGGTTCAATTATTTCTTTGTATAAGTTTTCTTCTCCTGAAATAAATTCCCAAAACTGTTGTCCACAATATTTGTAATAATCACCTTTATCTGGCTTATTGTCTTTTCCATAACAACATCCATTAACTGAGATAACATTAATTCCAGAATTACCAGTTCTTAATGCTTTACCCGCGCTTTTATAATATTCTTTAAGCTTCTTTAATGAAGTGCTGTTAGCCCAATTAGGGCCTGATTTTATAGCCACTATATATCTAGCTCCATTTAAATCAAACTCTAAATCGATTCCTTCAATTCCTGACTTCCAACCTCCATATACTTTGGAGTTAATGAAAATTGCTAAGCCTTCAAGCCAGTCTCCAAAAATTGTTTCTTCATTTGAAGAAACATGTGCATTTACAATACCCTTAACTATATCATTTGCGGTTAACACATTCTTAGCTTTGAAGAGGTATGGGTTTTTTCTTTTCAAAACGTTCTTAAGCTTAAGAGTAGCAAGACTATCAATTCTTTTTTGATGAAAATCACCGATGTGATTTTCAACGTAATTTGTTACTTCAGTTAAATCTAACATGTTTTAGGATATTTAACATTAAAATTCAAATCTAATTAAAAATTCTTATAGAATAGAATGATGTTGTATATTTGAGCAATAATTTTTTTTCTATGTCTAAGTTTACGTTTATTGATCTTTTTGCTGGTATTGGAGGCTTTAGGTTAGGCCTAGTATCCAATGGTGGTAAATGTGCAGGGTTTAGTGAGATTGATCGAGATGCAATTTCAACTTATTGTGAAAATTATGATGAGGAAGAAAGTGAAAATTTAGGAGATATTAGAAAATTAAAGGAGATACCTGATTGTGATATATTAACAGCGGGTGTGCCTTGTCAAAGTTGGTCTATAGCAGGTAAAAATCTTGGTTTTGATGATGATAGAGGACAACTGTGGAATGACACAATCTATCTTCTGAATAAAAATAGACCTAAGGCATTCATTTTTGAAAATGTTAAAGGTTTAAGAGATCCAAGAAATAGAGAAGCATTTAAATACATATTAGATAGAATAAAGAAAGCAGGATATTTTGCTAATTATTATTTAATTAATTCTCATGATTATGGAGTGCCTCAAAATAGACAAAGAGTCTATATAATTGGATTTAGAGAAAAAACATATTACGATAAATTTAATATCCCTCCTAAAATACAGGAAGGTAAGAAGCTATATCATTACCTGAGTGATTTGCCAAATGAAACTATTAAAAAGGAAAAAATAGATCCTGAAACTCTTTTTGGGGAATATAAGCCAGTTGCCAGGACAAAGTTTCAAAAAATGGATGAGCTAAATGATTTCTTCTTATTTAATGATATAAGAAATGGACATTCAACAATTCACTCATGGGATCTTCAAGAAACAACAGAAAGAGAAAAACAAATTTGTCATTTGTTATTAACCAATAGGAGAAAGAAAATTTATGGATCTTTTGATGGTAATGCTCTTTCTTTTGATCATTTTAAATCTTTGGATTCAGATATAACTAATGATGAACTTAAAGGGCTAGTTAGAAAAGAAATATTAAAAGAAGTAGATTATACTTTTAGGGTAAGTGAGTTAAATGGCTATTTATTAAGTGCATCGGAAGAGTTGATTCTAGATCATGCAGTTAATGATATACTGAATCTTGAAAAGTTAAAGAATAGTCATGAGTTGAAGAAGAAAAAGATAAATTTTAGAAGGGGACTTGAAAGTTTATTAAAGAAGTCTATAATCACATCAATTGAGAAAAGATATGATTTTAAAAACTCTAAGATTAGTTCTGGGATAAATGGAATTAACAGAATCTATTTGCCTATATCTGATGTTTTTTCAACTTTAGTTGCAAGTGATACAAATGATTTTATTGCAACAAAAAATATTGTTTCAAATACACCAGAAGATTTTAAAGATAAATTCTTAAAGGAAATTGTTGAGAAAGGTAATTATCGTAAAATATCTAAAGAAGAAGCATTGATGATTCAAGGATTTCCAAAAGAGTTTAAATTACCAATTAAGAGAAATCGTTGGATGAAGTTAATTGGAAATAGTGTGTCAGTACCTGTTATTGACAAACTTTGTCAAGCTATTTTAGAGACAGGTTTATTTAATGAATAATTTTAGCCTAAAACAAGCTTTTATATTTCTACAAAAAAACAAAGGGCAAGCCCAAAGCCTGCCCTTCACTATAAAATCGAAGACCTTTAAATCGTATTGACTGTTAATTTTCCCTTGATAGTCCCAGAGTGTTGTACAAAAGCTAGCGCGAGCGTTTCGCTCGTGCTCTGTGAATACAGAGTTTACAAAAGATGAACATCAATTTGTCCTTTCTCGCCTGCATAGTTTTTAGCACTACTATAATTCCAATGATGTGCTTTTTCTACGAATCCGGCCTCAACAGGATTATTATGAATATAGTTTAACTTCTCGTTTATTACTTTATTGCTCCACAACTCAATAGGGTGATTGTTTTGTTGCCAAAACTGTCTGTTTTTCACATTACTATTTAAATTACCAGCACGCTGCATCATCCAAAGCATCCATTCTTTTCTGCTTTCTTGAGGATTTTCTTCAATTAATTTTTGCATTTGCTTTGACGAGTAGACCTTAAACTCCTTTAGTAATTTACCTGGATTCGAATTGGCATCATTAAAAATTAAATGCACATGACTGGGCATAATACAATAGGCAAATAGACACATGCCTTTATTTTGGCAACAATATTCTAAACTTTCTGTAATAGCAGAGAAATATTGATTGCGAACAAATACATCAATCCAATATACCGTTGCAAAACTTACAAAGTACAATCCTTCTTTGTTATGGAATTTGTATTTTCTACTCAAAATGTTCTTGTTAAAATTTCCAGTTAAGCTAAAGGTTGTTTGTAAAAGATGGAAATTGGTATTGATTGTTAATGTAATATAAAGTCACTAACATTACTGCAAGTGTGTTGTGCTTTCAGTATTTTCTTTGAAAATAGATACGAGCGGCACGCTCGCACCATCGGCGCACTGTCACAACACTTTTCTAACATCTACAAAAAACAAAGGGCAAGCCCAAAGCCTGCCCTTCACTATAAAATCGAAGACCTTTAAATCGTATTGACTGTTAATTTTCTGCGTAAATCCGCGAATAGATTTGCGAATATCTGCGAGAAAAATTTAAAAGCTCAATTGAAACACAATCAAATCCGCTTTATCTCCCAATCGGCTGGCACTAATGGCTACAGTGTTATCAGCGCCAAGCGTAATGTCGTTTAGTTTTACGCCTTGTGGCAGGCTGAATTCCTTTTCACTTTTTACAGTGCCTGCATCATCAATATGAACCAGCTTAATTTTCTTATCGTAGGTGCCAGCAAGAACAAAACTGTTATCGGCGAAAGCCACAATCTGCTCGGGCATGCCTTGGCCTGTAAGCTTTAGGGGCGATTCCCAAAGTTTTTTGCCAGAGCTGTCGTAAGCTGCCGCAAAGGCTCCACTGTCCGTTGATCCTGCAAAGAGAACCTGCTTTTTGGTATTCATGCCCACGGCAGTAGCCTGCTGATTCCCGGGCAATAGAATGTCCCATTGCAAATAACCTGCTTCATTTATGGCAAAAATCCAGTTTCCGGCTGCAGCAAAAGCAGTGTTGGAAGCAGTATCGCCAGCCAAAGCATACACTTTGCCCTTGTTGGTATACTTGCGCGACCATAGCTTTTTGCCATTGGCATTTAGCTTTACCAGGGCAGGGGTGAACAAGGAGTCTTGGGTGTTTTTGGTATAGCCGGCAATTAAAATCTGATTATCGGGGTAGAGCACAAAATCGAGCGCCTCAGCCATGCTCACTTTCTGGTTGAAAATGTTCTGTCCGTTGGCGGCTAGCTTGTAAATCCATGCCTGTCCTGCCACACTATCCACAATGGCATTGGTAATGCCTGCCACATAAATTTCGTTTTGGGCATTAATGCTCACCTTGTTTACCAGGTCGTCGAAGGGATTTCCCAAAACCTTATTCCAAAGCATTTCTCCATTGGCATCCAGACCTAAAATCCAGGAATCGTACATCTCACCTTCGGCTTTAGGCGTGGCCGAAACCACCACCAATTCACCATTGGGGCGTGTGGCAATTCCACCTCCAAAATCCGTAAACTCCTGATTGTCGAATCCCTTTACAAAGAGATAATTTTCATCGGGAAAGTCTTTCCGAATCTCATCGCCCAATATGTTGGCTTTCAAATTAAAAATATCGATGTACTGTTCCCCTTCGGGATATAAAGACACAAATTGGTTGTACGCCTCGAGGCTTTTTACACTCTTGGCCCATTCGAAAAGCAATTGCTTCTTTAACAATTTGGCCGCAGCAATTTTGGGAGAATTGGGAAAGTCGGCAATGTAACTGTCGATGGCCTCCAATGTCTTTGTAGCCGCTGCCTCTTTAAAGGCCATGTCTGCCACTCGTTTCCTGATCTCATTCACCTGGTCCGCCTCGGGATAATGGTTCATAAAATCGCGCAAGCCCTGTAATGTACCTTTACGGATTGCATTTTGGTAAGCCAAATTGTTTCGCAATTTTGTTGTAATTGCCACCTGGGCCGATTCAGGATAATCGTTTAGAAACTGATTAAAGGCATCTACCGTATTTTGTTTCTCGGCCTCACGAAATTTAATGTAGCTTAAAATGTGGGCCACATTGGTCTTGTATTTCGAATCGGGAAACTCTTTCAGAAATCGCCTGGCGTGATCGGCATTGTTCTCCTCCCTCACGAATTTAATCAACTTGTCTTCCAGGTGCAGATATTCCCATTCCATGTTTTTATCAATGGGGCGGTTCTTGCGCTTCTTGTCCTGCTTAAAAAACAAGAGATTTAAAATCTCTTTATCGTCATCGCTAAACTTAGGTTTTGCATGGTAGGCTTTCTGAAAATAGGCAAAGGCTTTAAAGTAATCTTTACCGGAATATTTATCGACAGCGTAAACTGCCGCCAGACCAATGTTTGCCATTGCCGATTCGGGCTCTTTTGTCAGCACTTTCTCGAAACTTTCTTTGGCCTTGGCAAGCTCAGAATCGATATCGGCTTGTGCCCGGGCTTCCATGCCTTTAAACAAAGAATTGTTGTATATCCTTTTGGGATTTTGCGCCATGCCAAGCATCGAGATCAGCATGAACAGGATGAGTATATTTATTTTTTTTGAGATCATAGCTAGGGGCTTATTTCTTTAAAACTAAAAATTCCACGCGGCGATTCTTCGAGCGTCCTTCATCGCTTTGGTTGGTATCGATGGGTCTTGAAGCGCCGTATCCAGCCGCTTTCATTCTGTTGGGATCGATTCCTTTGCCAACCAGATAGTTCACCACCGATTCGGCACGTCGCTGACTTAAGCCCTTGTTCAATTCATCGGAGCCCTTGTTGTCGGTATGTCCGCTAATCTGAATCTGGCTCACCATTCCTTCCTGTAAGAAATTGGCCACCTTGTCGAGCTCCTCAAAGGAAGCTGGCAAGAGCGTGCTTTTGTTGAATTCAAAAAAGATATTGTCGAGAATCAGGGCAGCCCCTTCCTCAATTTGTTTTAGCTCTTCGGTAAACAAATCCTTAGGCAACTCAGGTTCTGTGAAAGTAATGGTGCCTTGCGAGTGGCAATTGTTTTGGTCACTTACGTGATAAGTATAGGTACCAGCCTGCAGATTGCTAAGTTTTGTGCTGTTTTTTACGCCATTGCTCCAATCGATGTTATAGGGTGGCTGTCCACCAGATATTCCCAGGCTAATCACACCATCGTTTATAATTTTACTGATTTGGCCCGTAACCGGATTTTTACCTCCTGTGTAAGAAGAATCAATCACCACGGTCTCCAAACCTTTGGGTACACATGCGCATGAGGTACAATCCACTAAGGGGCGAATCTCAAAATCGTCGAAAAAGTAGTAAGCATATTCTTTGCCTTTTTTGTTCTTGGTATCGCGACCCGTAACCACATAGTTGGTGTTCTCATAGTTCTTAAAGTTTCCTACAATAAAGTACTCCTCGTAACCTTGGGCGGTATATACCATACAGAACTGTGCCCACTCTTCGGTATTGTCCAAAAACAGACCTGCTTTATTGCTCAGGTGGGCCTTAAAGGTTAAATGGCTTTTGTTGCCGTTGGCGATTTTTGTTTCAGAAAAATGCATGCCCAACTGGTCTACCGCAAACTTACTTCCCGATGCCAGTTTGTACCAAAAGGAAACGCAATATTTCTGTCCCTCAACCATAGGTGTGCTTAAAGTCCCCTGAAAATACTCCCTGAAATTGCGATTGCTTCCACTCAGAATGGCTCCCATGTAGCCTTTGCCGGTTCTGGCTTTGCTGTAGCCTGCAAAATTATCGGGTACGCCTACTTCGCCGGAACTGCACTCGTTAAAATAATCAGGGGTGGTAAAAGATGGATAAGTCCAATGCGGAATCAACTTGTGGGTCTTGTCCATAAAGGTGTAGCTTTCGGGGCATTTTTCATACTCTTCGAAACTGGGATTAAGCACCATATTCTCCTCCTGCCCATAGGATGCAAAGCAGGTAAAAATCGCACTCAATACCATGAGGTACTTTCGGTAAATGTTCTTCATTACAAGTAAAGTTATAGTTAAGTCTTTCTCCTTCAATGTCAAATGTATTAACAAAACATATTTTAAACAATATTATGGCATTTAAATATTAAAATAGCCTGCAAGGCTAATGGCAAGGGCTTAGGGCGCAGCCCTATGAATAGGATGTATTTGCAAATAGAGGGGAATTCATTCTGTCCTCCAGATAAATCTGGAGGCAACTCAAAATCTGGAGGCATTTCAAAATCTGGATGCAATTCAATAAAATAGCCTGCAAGGCTAATAGCAATAGCATAGGGCATCGCCCTATGAATGGAATATCATACAAATGAAGCCCTGCAAGGGCACCAGCCAAAACATATTTCAAATGATATGGATGCATTAAAAAACAGGCTCTCGCCCCTTCAGGGCTCAGGCAATGGAATCTATTCATTCGATGGGCTGCGCCCATCGCTATTGCTCTCGCCCTTTCAGGGCAATTCA
>NZ_JANQCD010000043.1 GCF_026672275.1 Marinifilum sp. D737
TTATTTAGAAGTGTTGAAATTAATTCACATGATTCCTTATTGTTCGAAACAGGAGCACAAATAATTACCCATTGCGATGATGGAACATCTGTCCTCTTATCTGAGACGGCACCTGGAAAGTACATTAATACAAATCCTTCTTTTAAAGGAGATGTTAATAAATCATATTGGATTGAAATTACTACCAAAAATGGTAAAGTATTCGAATCCAATCCTGAGATAATGCTTTCACCAATATCGATCAGCAAAATTTATGGAGAAGTCGATAAAGTTATCGTTGATAAGGATGAAATCAAAAATGCAGTTAAGTTTTATTTCGATTTACAGAACCCACTAAACGATACCGACTTTTTTTTGTGGGAATATCAAGCAAGCTGGGAGTGGCACACAATTGTAAATATTCCCAAATCTGAGACCCCTGCCTTTATCTGTTATCCTAAGGAGCGCTCAAATAAAGTTTTTATTTATGATGCATCGAATTTAGAAGTTAAATCTCTAAGCCATTTGCAAGTTACCTCCATAGCAGAAGATGACGTTAAGTTGAACTATGAATACTATCTTCAAATCCAAGCATATACAATTAGTAAAGAATGTTATAAATTTTGGAGTAACATTAAAAAATTGAGTCAATCAAACGGGAGCTTATTCGATGTTATCCCATCTAATGTAGAGGGCAATATTCAATGTTGTAATGGTGATGAGCAAGTTTTAGGTTATTTTCAGGTCTCCTCGCATACCAAAAATGCTGATTCTTTCAAGTCTGTAAATTACGATATTGAATTTTCTCTTGAACCTATTGAATGCAGAACTTATATTATTGATTCTAAAGCATATCAACCACAAAAGCACCATATCATAAAAGTTGAATCTTATCCAGAAAGCGTTTCGTACCATGTAAAACCCACTTTTTGTTATGATTGTAGTTTGAAACACCCAAGAACCAAACCATCATTCTGGATTGATTAAATTTTAATATCAAATAAACACATAGATCTGAATCCCATGAGACCATTTCAAAAAACATTTCTTTTAATACACATCATCCTTGCATTTAATAACATAATATTAGCCCAACCTATTCCAAAGCAATCAATCAAGAATATAATTAATGGGAAAACCTGGACTCCTTCTTTAATGAATTCTGAAAATTCACAACTATTCTTAAATAGTTTAAATTTAAAAGGTCAGGTGCAAATGCAATCAACTATATATCAAAATGTCATACTAGGCTATGACCTTGAACAAGATGAGATACTTGCTACAATTAAAACCCGAAATAATACCAAGAGAATCATTGCATTAAACAAATCTGAATTAGAAGAATTTAAATTCTCAAAAGCGGGTCAAGATTTTCACTTCAAACGTGGAGATCTCATCCATGAGAATCTTAATGAAAATACATATTATCAAGTAACTATTACTAATGGTTTAGTATATGTAATTCATCGAAAACTGATTAAAATTCTTCGACAAAAGACATCCAAATACACTTTTAAAAGCGCTAACAATATTTATATAATCCAAAAGGGATTAATACATCCGATTAGAAATCGAAGAGATCTATTAAAAATCTATACTAATAATTCCAGCGAAATTAAAAAATTCATACAGCAGAATAAACTTAAAATCAACCCAAAACATCCTATGGATATCATTCCTGTAGTATTGAAGTATGACTCTTAATGACTGAAAAAAATGAAAAGAAAAATCCTATTATTAATTAGTTTGCTATTACTAATCCAAGTTAGCATTTATGCACAAAAGTATTTTTCTCTCGGAAAAAGTGGCATGTCATTTATAGAGTTCACAACTGAATTAAAAAACAAGCATAACATACAGTGCTTTTATAAAGTTGATTGGGTCAGAGATATTCATTTGAATAAAACCTATGAAGATGAAAAATTGGAAACTATTCTAAAGGATATTCTTAAAGGTAAGAAATTAAAATTCATCGTAAGACAAGACATGATTATTTTAACGAATCAGGTCGATTTCAATTCTACCTTTAGCATATACGAAAACGAAAATATTACTTCTCCAAAAGCCAATGTTTCAAGCAATTCTGATCTATCAAAACTTCAGGAACAGGAATATAGAATTCACTATATAGGGAATTCAATTGGCAAGAAAAAGGTGAAATTATTTGGTTATATTTCACATCACGAAAGTCTTACTCCTCTTAATTCCGTTGAAATTTATTTACCCAAAATTGCTCAAGGAGTCACTTCTGATTCAAAAGGCTATTATGAATTTGAGTTACCGCCAGGTCGATACAATTTACAATTCAAATATATGGGGTTGAAATCTACAAGTCGAAAAGTTAATCTCAGAGGAACAGGACGTTTGGATGTGCAAATGACCAATGAAATAAGGCAGATTAAAGAAGTCAAAGTTACCGCAAAAAATGATAAAGTAACTCGCTCTTCCATGGGGATTGAACACATTAAAATGGAAGAAGTACATAGTTTACCAACTGCCTTAGGAGAACCTGATATCATAAAAAGTACTACTATGCTACCAGGTGTAGAAAGTGCTGGTGAAGGAGCAATTGGTTTCAGTGTACGTGGTGGATCAGCTGATCAAAATTTAATCCTGATCGACAATGCTCCTATTTACTACCCGGCACACTTTTTTGGTTTCTTTTCACCTTTTAATAGTGATATCATTAATGAAGCAAGCCTATATAAAGCAAGTATACCTGTTAAATTTGGAGGAAGAATTTCTTCAACTTATGACATTCACGCTCATGATAATATTAACAATAAAATTAAGACAAAATTAGGGATTAGTCCTGTTACATCAAAAGTTTACTCAAGTATCCCAATAATCGAAGATAAATTATCCATTGTCAATTCATTTAGATTTACCTACTCTGATTGGGTAATGGAAAGAATAAATTCAAAAGAGCTTATTAATAGTAAGGCAGACTTCTATGATATACATGGCAAAGTTTTGTACAAACCCAATCAGAACAATCAACTTTCTCTAAGTTATTATAAAAGTAAGGATGAGTTTCAGTTGCATTCAGACACAATATATAACTTTAAAAACTTCATAGGATCGATAAATTGGAGACATAGATTTTCAGAGAAGTTAAAGGTATTACAAACAGCCTACACAACACATTTTTCCTATGACATGAGCTCCGATGAAGTAACAACTAATGCTTTTAACCTAAAACATAAGGTGAAAGAAACTGGGTTTAAATCTTCCTGGAACTACGAAAAAAACCTGAACACAAGTTTTGATTTTGGTGGAGATATTAAATATTACAACATTGAACCAGGTAAAATGACTGCAGCCTCAGAATCTTCATATGTAAAAACAAGGGAAATAGGCAAAGAGAAAGCCATTGAGAGTGCATTATTTTTAGGTTCAAAGTTTGATCTTAGTTCATCAATTACAGTTGAAGGAGGAATCAGATATTCTTTATTTGGTAATATTGGTTCAAAAAAAGAGCTAAATTATAAGGATAATATTATCGATGAATTAAATATTATTGACACTACAAATTCTTCTGGAATAAATAATATCAGCCATGGTCCGGAAGTTAGGTTAGGACTAAGTTATAGGCTTTCACCTCAAAGTTCACTTAAAGTAAGCTATAACCGAAACAGACAATATATTCATTTATTATCCAATACAACTGCAATATCTCCAACGGACACATGGAAACTTTCGGATAAATATATGAAAGCACAAGTTGGAGATCAATTGTCTTTAGGGTTTTACAAGAACTTTAAAAATACTGCTACTGAATTTTCCGTTGAAGCCTATTATAAAAAAATTAAAAATGTTAAGGATTACAAAAACGGTGCTGAATTATATCTGAATGAGTTTGCAGAGCTGGAAGTTATTAATGCAAGAGGTAAAAACTATGGAATTGAATTTTTATACAGAAAAAATATAGGAAGATTTAAAGCTATGCTAAGTTATTCCTACTCCAGAAGTTATTTAAAATCTGCAGATAAAACAGGAGAGTTCGCGATAAATGATGGAGATTATTATAGAGCACCATTTGATAAGCCTCATAATATCAAATCATTTTTAAGTTTAAAATTATCCCGAAGATTTATCTTGTCAACAAACCTCACTTATCAAACTGGACGACCAGCTACCTATCCTATAGCAAAGTACTATATTCAAGGTATACCTGTAATGCATTACTCTAAACGTAACTCCTACAGACTACCAGATTATTTTAGAGCCGATTTTTCTCTGCTAATGCAAGGAAATTTAAAGAAGAAGAAGCCATTTCATTCTTCATTGATTTTTGGTGTGTATAATGTTACCGGCAGAAAAAATGCTCACTCAGTTTATTTCAGATCTGCTCACAATAATGTCACTGGCTATAAACTATCAATTTTTGGACAAGCAGTTCCTACCATTACCTATAATATTGAATTCTAGAACTATGAAAAGGCAATTTATAATATTCATATTACTTTCCATCCAAATTAGTTTACAAGCGAAAGAGAACCAGAAGTTGTTTTTGGAGAAGATACACCTGCACACAAATAAAAGTATCTTCATTGCAGGTGAACCATTATGGTTTAAAGCTTACTGTATCAACCTTGGAAATAACTCACTTTCAAAACAAAGTAATGTAGCTTACATTGAGCTTATTAATAAAGATGGAATACCAGTCTCAAAAGAAAGTGTCATTTTAAGAAATGGAATGGGCGAAGGAGGTTTTGTAACCAACAAAGATTTACCAACAGGTAATTACAGTCTCAATGCATATACTCATTGGTCAAATTCATTCTCAAAGGAACTTATTTCTGTCGTTCCCATATACATTTTTAACAATAATACGACTACAAAACCACCCATTAAAAATTCTCAAGCTGATGTTTCAATAGATCCTTTAAAATCCAATTCATGGACTATATTAGATAGTATTTCTAATCAAGATATTAAGATTGAAGCTCAAGTTGAAGACCTGGAAAGAATTTTAAGCCTGCAATTTACAATTCCCCATACAAATGAACAAAGTCAATCTGAATTTGAGCTTGTCCTTAGGTCACAAAGAGATTCTATTCGTTCAAAATTCCGATTTTCAGATGGAAAATGGACTAAAAAAATCAAAATCAATAGTCTTAAAGGTGAGATATATTCCTTCCTCTTACTAAATAAGCAAGGAGAAAAAATAGCAGAGCATACTCTTTTCTTAAGGAAATTATGGAGTACAACACCTATGGAAAAAGCACGAATAACTCTTGGCACAAGACAAAATGCTAAAATTCAACTTAACTACAATGACTACTCCAGCTTTGGTGATACCTTATTTCTTTCTGCAAGTCTGTGTAAAAAGGAACCTGTAAAAAGTAGAATTGATTTTATTAATTTTTTAAACTTTTATAAATATTTTAACCATAAGGCAAATCTATTCGAACCATCAGTATTGCAAAACTTAAATAGAGTATGCTTCAGTTCTTCAATTGCACCCTATAGAAAAATATTAACCGATAAACACCAAGTTAGCAATGATAAATATATAGAGAAAGACAATTTTATTCTAGAATGTAAAATAATTAATCCTGATACTAAGAATACTTTATCAGATCATGAAATTCTAATGACCAAAACCGGGGAGTATGCTGATTTGCAATCCCAATACACAAATGATCATGGGAAATGCTATTTTAGATTACCTCTTCAATCCGGTTTGCATGATATTGCCCTACAACTAATAGATACTGATACAATAAAATACAATTTTATATTAAAAGATAAATTCAACAAATCAGGCGTAAATTTAAACAAATCTATTCTCAATATAAGCAACAAGGAAAACCTTAAATTCGTTAAAGAACAATGGGAAAATTACAAAGTTAGAGAGATTTACAATCAAATTGATTTTGAACCTTATAAAGATACTATATTACACCGCGCTCAATCTAATTTTTTCGGCACACCAAAAATTAAAGTTGCCATTGAAGATTATGTAAGATTGGACTCTTTGCCTGAATACTTCCATGAATTAATCTCACATGTTAGAATAAAATACAATAAGAAAAAATCAAATATTTTCATTTATAATGATGATCAGCGCAAGCAAATGTCTTATGAAACATTATTCTTATATGACGGATTAGTCTTTTCGAACCCCAATGAGATACTTTCTATGAATCCTAGAGATATCGATAGAATTGAGGTAGTTCCTTATGAATATTTATTCTCAGATTCACATTTTTATGGAATTACACACATTATTTCTAAAAAGAAAAACTGCGAAATACAGCAACTACCTTTTAATACTGAAAGATATTATCTTCCACTTTTCACAAAAGAATGTAAACAAATCGATAAACCAAATATTCCGAATGGATATCCTGATTTTAGAACAGATATTTTATGGCAACCAAAATTGGTGCTATCAAAAAACAAGAATATTGAATTAGACTTTACATCTAGCGATATAGTAGGTGATTATGAATTGGTTATAGAGGGAATATCTAACACAGGAAAACCATTTGTACTCTCACAAGTTATATTAGTTGAATAAAGAAAGATTAGTGAATTTCAAGTCATAACCTCATCTATACCTCTGAACTTTGGGATCGACCTCTACAGACCAGCGGTCGATTCCACCTTTTAAATTATAAACACGAGAGAATCCATTTTTTCGAAGATAATTCATAACCTGCTTGCTTCGTATTCCCATATGGCAAAAAACAACTAAATCTTTATCCTTTGGTAGTTCTTCCATTTTGGAAGGAATATCTCCCATCGGAATATGTCTGGCATTTTCCAAATGGCAAATTTGAACTTCGACAGGTTCGCGAACATCAAGCATTACCATATCTCTTCGTTTCTCCATTTCCTGAAGAATTTCAAGAGGAGTAAACTCTTTTCTATCCAAAGTATCGTCTTTTATTCTAAAAATCACATCATTATATTTTGCGTTTACAGTAAAGATAAGCAGTTCCATAAAATTATTCCATTTTCTGTAACCTTTCTTCCATATTTCTTGTCTGATAATCTACATAAATCGAGTAAACCAGTTAGTTTATCGAATAATGAATTTAAAGCATATGAAAACTTAGCATAAATTGTAAATTTGATAGGCAGTTTCAATTAATTATGCATATCAATCACACCACCAACAAAATTCACTAATTGAAGGCTACCAATGCAAATTAAAATAGACTCTTTGAGTAAAATTTACCCTAATGGCAAAAAGGCTCTTGACAACATCAATTTAGAAATTGGCAACGGCATGTTTGGTCTATTGGGTCCAAACGGTGCTGGTAAATCCAGTTTAATGAGAATATTAGTAAGCCTAATGCAAGCTTCGGAAGGCAATGTGTATTACGATGAATACGACCTTGTTAAAGACCGAAAGGAAATTAGGAACATGCTTGGTTACTTGCCACAGGATTTTCGATTTTTCACAAAATTAAAAACCTGGGAATTTTTAGACTATGCCGCATCACTAGCAGGAATTAGAAGTAAAAAAGTAAGAAGGGCAAAGGTTGATGAATGGCTAGAAAAAGTGGGTTTGTTTGATGTAAGAGAACGTGACGCAAACAAACTCTCCGGAGGAATGAAAAGAAGATTGGGTATTGCTCAAACTTTAATTGGCGATCCTAAAATTATCATTGTTGATGAACCAACAACAGGCCTTGATCCAGAAGAACGAATCCGTTTCAGAAATATATTATCCGAAATTAGTCAGAAAGATGTTATCATCATTCTCTCCACACATATCGTAGGCGACATTTCAAGTGTTTGCAACAATTTGGCTCTTTTAAATACTGGAAAACTTGCCTTTAATGGTTCTCCACAGGAATTAATCGAACAAGCAAAAGGACATGTTTGGCAAGTAAATACTTCAGGTTATGAATACGATTTAATCAAAGAACAGTACGCTGTGGTGTCAACTATTCCAACTAAAGATGGTTGGGAGGTTCAGTTAATTGGAGATGGTAGCAATTTTAAAAATGCCATTGAACTAGAACCTAACCTTGAACATGCCTATGTGTATTTTATGGAAAAATCAGCAACCTTAATTTAGAATTTACATGCTTTCTCTACACACCATACAATCCGTAGCCAAATACGAAACCAAAACATTGCTTCGTTCATGGTTTTTTAGAATTTTCGCCATAATGGCCATCCTTTTTATAGGAGGTTTTAATATTGCTGCTTTTGTTGAAGGTAGCAATGCTCCCTGGATTTACCGGGCCTTGCCTGCTGCTATTCCTTACGCCAATCTTATTATTCTTAATCTTGGACAAGCCATTGTTGCAGTCTTTTTGGCATCGGAATTCTTAAAGCAAGACAGTAAAAATGATACTGTTGAAGTGATTTATGCCCGTTCAATGACCAATAGCGAATACATTTTAGGCAAATCCCTTGGCATCATCATGGTGTTTGTAATTCTGAATGTAATCATGCTGCTTATGGGGATCGGTTTTTCCTTTCTAAGTAACGAATCATCACAAAGCATTTGGGTACTTTTATATTACCCTCTTTTAATATCAATACCCACACTTGTCTACATATTAGGATTGGCTTTCTTCATGATGATTTTACTAAAGAATCAAGCCATTACATTTATTGTTTTATTGGGTTATATCGCTTTAACCATCTTTTATCTAAACACAAAAGTCTACCAAATATTCGATTATATTGCCTACCAGATTCCCATGATGAATTCAACAATAGGCGGATTTGGAAACATATTTGAAGTGGCGATTCACAGAGGAATCTATCTATTTTTAGGAATTGGGTTGATACTATTTACCATTTGGAAACTACCACGTCTTCCTCAATCGAAAAGATTGGTTTCCTTACCTATTTATTTGGCACTAATAAGTTTTGCCATAGCAGGTGGCCTAAGCTATAAATATCTGGATATTAAGATAGGAAGTGAAAAATACAGAGACAAGCTGATTTCAATAAACAACCAGTATGTTGATTACGCAAAACTTGAAGTTAGCAAGTGTAACTTACACCTAACGCACCTTGGTGATCAAATTCAAGCTTCAGCAAAAATCATAGCCAAAAACAATTCTAAGCAAAGTATAGACACACTAATATTTAGTTTAAACCCACAACTTAAAATCAACTCTGTATCAATCGATAACAAGCCTGTTCAATTTCTTCGAAACGAACAGTTAATAAAAATTGTTCCGAAGAACAAAATTGCGATAAACAAAGACCTTAACATTCAATTCGATTATGCAGGTAAAATAGATGAAAGAACACACTTTTTAGATTCTGATCCTAACTTGATAAGGGACAACTTTACCGCAGAAATGTTTAGAATTAGAAAAAGAAATTCATACCTAAAAGACGATTTTGTTTGCCTGACAAGCGAAGCACTTTGGTATCCGATTTCAGGAGTGGGTTATTCTTCTCTTTATCCAAGTTTATATTCTCCTGATTTTGCAGAATTCAAATTACATGTAAAAACCCAGGAAAACTTAACAGCAGTATCGCAAGGCAAGCCAAGCAAAACAAATGCTGGTGAATTTTCTTTTGAACCTGAATATGCTTTACCTCAGATCAGTTTATTAATAGGCGATTATCAAAAACAAAGTATTGATGTTGATTCGGTTGAATATTCGATTTATTCAATCAGGGGAAATCAGTTTTTCCTAAAGCACTTTGATGTCATTCAAGATAGTCTTCCATCTTTAATACGAGAGCTTAAAAATGAGTATGAAACTTCACATGGTTACTCCTATCCTTTTAAAAGGTTGTCAATGGCCGAAGTACCAATTCAATTCTCGCTAGACAAACACAATTGGTCAATTGCCAGCAATGCCATACAGCCTGAAATTATTTTCTATCCTGAAAAGGGAGTTGTAATGGAAGAAACTGATTTTAAAAATCGCAGAAAGCGCTTTGAGAGACGAATGAAAAGGGATAATGAAGAAGTTTCTGAAGAAGAATTACAGGCGCGAATTTTTAAACGCTTCATTCGTGGTAATTTAATGCCACCACCAAATGAGTGGTATCAATTCGACCATGTCGATAGAAATACATTCTCTATTTTCCCAAATTACTTTTCTTATTCATCTGGTATATCATCGAAAGAAATACCTGCATTAAATACAGCATTAGGGGTTTATATCAAGGAAAATAACGAAGTATCACAAAACTTCTCACGTTGGCGCTGGCAAGGAATCAGCAAAGCCGAAAGAATTAATCTACTTCTTAAGAACTCTTCGCTTAAAGATATTGCTGATATAAAAATTCCTAAGGCAGATGATTCAGATGATCAAATCATATTAAACGATATTTTAAGAGTAAAAGGCAAGCATTTGTTCTCTCTTTTTAAAGCCAGATATGGCGAAGATAAATTCAACAAGGTGCTTAAGGAATTTATTGAAACAAATCGTCACCAAAAGTTCGATTTCTCTCAATTCGATAGCCTTTTGTTGGCCAACTTTAATTCATCTGTAAAATCGGAAATTGAAGATTGGTACACCACGACCAAATTGCCTGGCTTTTTATTAAAAGATCTTCAAACCTACAAGGTTAAAGATGGTGATCACATTAAATATCAAATTCGATTTAAAATTTCGAATCCAGAATCGGTTGATGGAATTGTAAGCGTTATTATTGAAACTGGTGGACAAAATAACCGATTCAGAAGAAGAGGCGGAGGAAACAAAAAACCTGATTTCACAAAATCCATATTTATTCCTGCTCATTCTGCTAAGGAAGTCGGATTTGTATTTCCATCAGAACCTGGCAGAATGAATGTCTTTACTCACCTTTCTGAGAATCTTCCGAACAGTCTGGTCTATGATTTTAGCTCATTTGCCGAAACCAAAAGAAGCAAGTTCTTTAATGAAACCCAGGAGTGTGAGGTTTTTGAGGGTGTTTTAGATGCCAATGAATTTGTTGTAGACAATGAAGACAAGGGATTTGAATACATACAGGTTTCTAACAAAAGCCAATTAAAACAATGGGTTGATAGCCGAAGAGATGATATTGAAGAATATGCCAGATTAAGAACCTGGAATCCCCCAAATGAATGGAAAAATGTGCTACGATCGGGCTTCTTTGGGAAGTATGTACGCTCAGCATTTTTTACAAAAACAGGTATTGGAGACAGAAGTGCCAGCTGGAAACCTGAATTAAAAAAACCTGGGTACTACGATGTGTTCTGCCACGTGAATAAGATTGAGCAATATTGGGGCCGAAGAAAAAAAACAAAAACAGATTACAACTTTAAGATCTATCATGAAGATGGATTTGAGGAGGTGAATAAATCCGATCAGGAACTGGAAAATGGTTGGAACTATTTGGGCAGTTACTATATCACTCCCGAAACCGCAAAAGTTGAATTAAATAACAAATCGGTTGGTGCATACTTATTCGCCGACGCAATTAAATGGGTAGAAAACAAATAGACAAACACTATAATAGCATGATTCTTAACAAGCTTACATTAAAAACATTCGCTTTAACAGGATTTTTATTCATCGGTTCGTTTTATGCTTCGGCACAAAAGGAACTCACTTTGGAAGAAGCCCTTTTAATAGCATTCGACAACAGTCCTGACATTAAAAAATCAAGGATTAATATGCAACAGAATAAGGAACGTTTGAATGCTCAGTTGGCATCATTGCGTTCTAGATTCTCATTTGATGTTACGCCAATTTCATACGAAAAAACCGAATCGTATAATGAGTATTTTTCTACTTGGAATACTTCAGAAAATAAAGGTGCCAGCGGAACTTTTACCGTTTCTCAACCTATTAAATTAACAGATGGTAAATTGTCGTTACGAAATGAATTTGGGTATCAGGACAATTCATCAGAAGCAAGTGGTTCTTCTTATTCTGGTTATAACAATTCGTTGTACATGCAGTACGATCAGCCGATTTTCACCTTTAACAAAACCAAAATGGATCTAACTCGAAACGAGTTGAATCTGGAAAATGCAACTCTTTCCTATTCCATTCAGATGCTGAATATCGAGCGTCAGGTAAATCAGGCATTCTATAACATTTACCAAAAACAAATGGCCTTAAAAATTTCTGAGGAAGAATACGAAAATCAGAAAATCAGCAAAGAAATTATTGCAAGTAAAGTAGAAGGAGGACTTTCGGCCAAGGAAGAATTGTACCAGGCAGAATTAAACCTGGCGACTAGTAAATCTAATATGGACAACAACCAAGTTGAACTTGAGAATGCAAAAGATGACTTCAAACTACTACTAGGAATTTCTCTTTACGAGGACATCGCAGTTTCTACCAATATTCAATACGTTCCTGTAATTGTGGATCTTGAAAAAGCCATTCAAAATGGATTAAGCCAAAGGTTGGAACTTACCCAAAGAGAAATTGATTTGAATAATGCAAAATTCGACTTGATTGAAACCTCATCAATTAATGAATTTAAGGGAAATATCAGCCTTTCAATGGGGATAATGGGAAATAACAAAAACCTGGCCGATGTTTACGACAAGCCAACTAAAAGCCCACGAGTTGGTGTTACGTTCTCTATCCCGATTTTCGATTGGGGTGAAAGAAGAGCAAGAATCAGAGCAGCAGAATTGGAAGTGGAAAGTAGACAGATCGATAAAAACAGTTTGAAAGACGATATTACCATCAACATCCGAAAAACTTATCGCAACCTTCAAAACCTCATTCAACGAATAGAAATTGCCAAGCAAAATGAGAAAAATGCTCAGTTAACCTACGATATCAACCTGGAGCGATACAGAAACGGAGATTTAACGAGTATCGACCTTGAGCGATTCCAAAATCAACTTTCAGGGAAAAAAATGGAACTTGCCAATTCTTTAATAAGATACAAACTTGAACTGTTAAATCTTAAAATTCAATCACTTTGGGATTTCGAAAAAGATCAATCATTTGTACCACTAGAGTTACAAGAGAACTTAAAAATGAACTAATTTAAAAATCAATACTAATTCAAAATATAATGGCCTTAACAATGAAACGACTTGCATTTTTACTTTTAGGAGCTACACTTTTCGCTTCTTGCGATGATAAAAAAGCTGATTTAAATAAGGATATCGCAATTCAGGTATCCGTAAAGGAAATTGCACCCAAAAGCATCGAAAAATATATCAGTACAACAGGTACAGTAGAACCAATCAAAACGGTGAGTTTAAAATCGGAAGTTGCCGGTAAATACCAGCTTCAAACCAATCCTCGTACCGAAAGAAAATTTCAATTGGGAGATTACGTAAAAGAAGGAACTGTTGTAATTCAGCTTGAAGACAAGGAATATGAAAATAATATCAAAATCAAATCCTTAGAACTACGATTGGAAATTTCCAAACAGACTTTCGAAAAACAACAGTCGCTTTACAAAAAAGGAGGAGTGACTCTTTCTGAATTAAAGAATGCTGAAATTGAATTGATAAATGCCAAATATTCATACGAGGATGCCATATTCCGATTGGAGAAACTAAAAGTAAAAGCTCCATTTTCAGGAACCATTACCAACCTTAACTATTATACCCAAAACACCAGAATCGAAGCAGCTTCTCCTGTTCTAAACATGATGGATTACAGCAAACTTCACATGGAAATTAATCTTGCTGAGAAAAACATTTCCATGATTAAAACTGGTCAGCCGGTTAATATCGTGAACTATACCATTCCTGGCGATACTTTAAATGGAGTGCTTGCTCAACTTTCACCAGCCATTGATGCCGAAACACGTTCGTTCAAAGCGGTAATTGACATCAACAACTCAAAACTATTGTTACGCCCCGGGATGTTTGCCAAGGGAGAAATTGTTGTTGCCAAAGCCGATTCTGCTCTTGTAATTCCTAAAAATGTAATTCTAAACAAACAAAAAGGAAACGTTGTTTTTGTTGTTCACAAAGGACTGGCAGAAGAGCGTGTAATTGAATTTGGCTTAGAAAACCCAAATGAAGTGCAAATTGTTTCAGGATTGGAAAAGAAAGATCGATTGGTTGTTAAAGGTTTTGAAACGCTTCGAAATCGTTCAAAAATTAAGATTGTAAAGTAATTCCACATGAAGAAAATAACTCAATTTTCAGTTAATTACCCGGTAACTGTGTCCATGATTGTATTGGCCATTTTACTCTTAGGCTATGTTTCGCTGGGTAAACTGAGTGTAGATCTGTTTCCGGAAATGAATGCACCGCGCATTTTTGTGGAAATAAAGGCAGGCGAACGACCTCCCGAAGAGATAGAAAAGCAATTTATTGAAAGCATAGAATCCCAGGCCATCAGGCAAAAGGGCGTAAGTCAGGTATCATCGGTTTGTATGGTTGGTTCGGCTCGCGTTAGCGTTGAATATACCTGGGGAAGCGATATGGATGAAGCTTTTCTTGACCTGCAAAAGGCTTTAACAACATACTCTCAAAATTCTGAGTTAGACGATTTCACGATCACTCAACACGATCCTAACGCATCTCCTATTCTAATTATGGGAATGCTTCATCCTGAAATAAAAGACATGGATGAGCTTCGTAAGATTGGTGAAAATTACATCCGAAATGAATTGATCAGATTGGAAGGCATCGCTGAAGTGGAGCTAACAGGTGCACTTGAGAAAGAAATTAGAATTGAAACCAACCAATATCTTTTAGATGCTCATGATCTGACTGTTGATCAAATTGTTCAGAAAATTCAAAGTCTAAACCGAAATGTATCGGGCGGAAGCATCGTTGAAATGGGTACCAAGTACATTATTAAAGGGGCTGGTTTAATTCGAGATATTGAGGAAATAGAAAATGTAATTGTTGGTACCAAAAACCTACAAACAAACCTTCCAACTCAAGCCGGTACAAATCAGGGTAACCAAGTACCTGTAAAAAATAAGGTGCCAATTCGATTGAAAGATATAGCACAGGTAAAGTTTGTTCCTAAACAAGCTCAAAATATTGTTCGAATAAATGGTGAACGCTGTGTAGGGCTTTCCATTTACAAAGAAACAGGATCGAATACAGTAAAAGCTGTAGAAGATTTCGATACTGCAATGGAATCCATTAAAAAAGCTTTGCCGGGATATCAATTTATCATTGTACAAAATCAGGGTCAGTTTATACAAAAAGCCATTGATGAAGTAGAAGAAACAGCTTTACTTGGAGTTTTGATCGCGATTTTTGTATTATTCATTTTCCTTCGAAGATTCAAAGTTACAGCTATTGTAAGTTTCGCAATTCCGGTTTCTATTATTGCCACCTTTAACCTGATGTACTTTAATGGCCTTAGTCTGAACATTATGACCTTGGGTGGATTGGCACTTGGTGCAGGAATGTTGGTCGACAATGCCATTGTTGTGATTGAGAATATCTTTAGAAAAATGGAGCTTGGCTTATCGGTGAAAGATGCAGCCATTGAAGGAACCTCTGAGGTAGGTGGCGCCATTGTTGCTTCCACTTTAACCACCATTGTGGTATTTCTTCCAATTGTATATCTGCATGGCGCTTCTGGTGCTTTGTTCAAAGATCAGGCCTGGACTGTTGCATTCTCATTAATCGCTTCACTTTTTGTAGCCATTCTCTTTATTCCAATGCTTTTTAACTATGCCTACAAGGGAAGCAAGAAAAAGGTCCAATTTAAATCTGTTAAGATTGGATGGTATGGCGAATTATTAGCAAATCTTTTAAATAAAAGAGGACTTGTAATGATTAGTGCTTGTGTTTTACTGATTGTGACCGGACTAATTCTTCCAATGGTTGGTAATGAATATTTACCCAAAAGTGGTGTTGGTGAGTTTAGTTTAGATGTAGAACTACAAGAAGGAACCCAACTGGAAAGAACTTCAAAAACGGTTGAAGCCATTGAATCGATGCTTTGGCAATCAATGGGTGATCAAATTGAAACAGTTTACAGCAAAATTGGTCCTGATACAGGAAGTGCAACCGACAAAGCTGTTTTCCAAAATGAGAATACTGCCAATATCAAAATTAAATTAAAGAAGGAATACATTTCTCTATCGGAAGAAATTCTAAACAATGTTGGGACTTTAATCAGCAATGTTCCCAATGCAGAAATATCCATAGTAAGAGATGAAACCGCTTTACAATCAACAATTGGAACTGAAGACGCTCCTATTGAAGTTGAAGTAAAAGGAAAAGATATGGCGGTTTTAGAACGCTTATCGAAAGAGATAAAGGAGAGTTTGATTTCCATTCCTGAGTTGGCCAATGTACAAACCAATATTGAGGAAGGTGCTCCTGAAGTTAATGTTGTGGTTGATCGCTATAAAGCAGGTATTTTCAATATGAGTACCGAAAGCATTGCTGGACAATTGCAAGACATGCTTATGGGAAAACAAGCCGGCAAGTACGAGCACGATGGCGAAATGAGCGACATCACCGTTCAACTTCCTGAGATCAGTATCAACGAGCTGAATTCTGTAATGCTTCAGAATGGCAATTCAGAAATTCCTCTTTACGAACTTGCCCATATCGAAAAATCCTCATCGCCGAAACAAATGCTTCGCAGAAACCAAAACCGAATCGGAAAAATTAGTGCTGATATTCGTGGTGACATAGCATTCGACCAGGTTGTTGGAAAGATTAATGAGAAATTGGCAAATGTAGACTTGCCAACGGGTTACCAAATTGGATTAATTGGTGAAGAACAAAAAAGACAGGAAGCCATGTCGAACCTTAGTTTTGCTCTAATGCTTTCGGTAATTCTTGTGTATATGGTAATGGCATCTCAGTTTGAGTCTTTAATTCATCCATTTACCATTTTACTTACCATCCCTTTGGCAGGTGTTGGAGCTGTTTGGGCTTTCTTCCTACTAGGGATTCCTATGAACATTATGGCCTACATCGGAATTATCATGCTGGGAGGAATTGCGGTAAACGACTCCATAATTCTGGTAGATGCCATCAACCAGTTCAAGGAGCAAGGAAACTCATTACGCGATTCCATTATCATGGCTGGTGAGAACAGAATTCGACCAATTATCATGACCAGTGTAACAACCATTTTGGCTCTTCTTCCATTAACAATTGGATTTGGCGAAAGTGCTGCCCTTAGAGCTCCGATGGCTATTGCAGTAATTGCAGGTTTGATTACTTCTACCCTTCTGAGTTTGGTAGTAATTCCTTGTGTATACTTTGCCTTCGATAGAATTCAAAGTTTTATCACCAACTCAAGGGAAGAGAGAATTAAATATGTGAAAGAGTAAAATATTGCGGATTAAGTCCCCCTTAAAAGGGGAATTTAGGGGGATGTCTGTCTCAAAACACTCCCCTTTGTCCCCTCTCAGGAGGGGAATTGGAAGCTAAAATTTGAAATATATGAACTTCATTATAAAAAGAAAGGTTTTAATTGCCATGCTCTTCGCAGGATTAAGTATGCTGGGATATTTCTCCTACAAGCAGCTACCTGTCGAATTGATTCCCAATGCAAACCTTCCTATGCTCTTTGTTCAGGTTGGTACCGGTATCGAGGTGGATCCACGATATATGGAAAATCAGGCAATTATACCTTTAGAAGGAGTTGCCGGAAGCCTTGAGGGAGTTGAGAAAATAGAATCAACTGCAGGACAGCAACGCGGAAGCATCGAAATTTCTTTTGAACAGGGCACAAATATCAAGTACGCCTATTTAAAACTTGCCGAAAAGGTGGAGGAAGTCAAAAAAGATCTTCCCCAGGAATTTCAGGTTCAGGTTTTAAAATTTGACATGGAACAACTCAACAACATGTTCATGAACATTCAGGTTCGCGGAAGTGGTGGAGTGGACCGTGTGCGACAAATCACCGAAAATGAAATCCTCGATAAAATCCAAAACATTGATGGCATTGCCAATGCAGCAATATTTGGTGGTCGTGAAAAATCAGTAGAAATATTGCTTCGCGATGATGTGTGTAAGAGCTATGGAATTAGTCCTTCCGATGTTCGAACGGCACTGAATAACAATGGCAACATTCGACGTTTTGCAGGAAAGGTAATCGATAAAGATCAACTGAATTTTGTAAATGTGGTTTCCCAGTTCTCTGATATCAACGAGCTACATGAGTTGGTTGTACAGGAAAAGGGAGATATCCGTTTAAAGGATATCGCTTACATTCATTACGGGGTAAAAACTCAAACTTCCTACAGTCGTGTAAATGGTAAGGAAGCGGTAACCCTGCAATTGACCCGCGATGCTCAGTCAAACATCATTGATTTATCGGAGGTCACCCTTGCCAAAATTGATGATCTAAACAAAGAACTAAAGACCAAAGATATAGAAATGGTTGTTCAGCTAAATATGGCTGAAACCATGAAAACCAATATCGATTTAATCATCGAACTGGCCCTGGTAGGAGGTGTGTTGGCAATATTTATCCTATGGATTTTCTTAAAAAACTTGCGATTGGTAACTGCAATTGCTTTGGCAATTCCAATCTCGGTTTACACTGCTTTCAACTTCTTTTATGCCTACGGAATCAGTATCAATACACTAACGCTGTTGGGAATGGCCCTGGCCATAGGTATGCTCCTCGATAATAGTATTGTCGTCCTCGAGAACATATACCGACTGGCTGCACAAAAGAAAGATGCAAATACGGCAGTAATTCAGGGAACCAAGGAGGTTTGGCGCTCAATCTTCGCAGCAACCCTAACCACCATAACGGTATTCCTGCCATTCGTATTTTCATCCAATTTCCTAATCGGATTAATGGGCAAGCACATTGGTGTTTCCATCATTTCTACCCTATTGGTATCCTTGGTGGTGGCTTTGCTGTTGATTCCTATGATTACGCACAGCTTTTTAAGACGTAAAGGAAAATTTCAGGAGATAAACTTTGAGAATATCTCCTATCACAACCGATTGGTACAGGTGTACCTGGTATTGCTAAAATCTTGCATGCGTCACCCGGGAAGAACCGTTGTGGGCGCTTTAGGTTTATTCTTCATCACTTTACTGATCAGTTTGGGATTAAGCTTTATTTCTGCTGAAGAAACCGAAAACAAAGACCTAAACCTATATGTAAACCTTCCGGGAGGTACCACACTTGAAAATACCGATCTGTTTGTTCAGCAGATAGAAGAAAAGTTGGCCTCACTCGAGGAGAAGAAAGATATCACCAGCCAGATTTACGAAGAGGAAGCCATGCTTACCATTAGCTTGGTAGATGATTATCGCGAAAAGCAAAATTTAAGCATTCCTGGCATCAAGAAAAACATCATGGAACGCCTTGACGGCTTGCCTCGCTCCTCTTTTAGCTGGGAACCTCCGGCACGAGGAAGAAGGTTTGGTGGCGGCGGAGGCGATGGCTTCGGTGGCGACGATCCATTCATGGAAATGCTGGGTATCGGAAGTCAAAAAGAAAAGCTGATTATTAAAGGTCAGAATTTCGATAAGATGCTTAACCTTTCGGAAGATTTGGACTATTACCTTAACCAGCTTACCTCCATTAAGAATGTGAATGTACGCATTCCTTCCAAACGACCTGAATTGGTTTTGGAATTGGACAAGCAGGTAATGGCTTTGTATGATATTCCTGTGAGTGCGGTTTTATCGGAGCTGAACTCTTTCCCAAAAGAGTTTTCGAGTAATGTTATGTTTAAGGAAGGAAACGAAGAGTACGATATCGTTATTAAAACCCTTGGTGAGAATCCTGAAATCACGCGAAATGCACAAGATCTGCGCAAGCTAACTGTTCGAGGAACTCAAGGGGCAGAATTCGAATTGGAAAATATCAGTAAATTCAATTTTACCGATGGCTTGTCTACCATTAAGCGAACCAACCAGGAAAAACAGCTGGTGGTTTCTTATCAATTTATCGATGAAGTAAACGATGACAAGGACCTTCTTACCGCTGCACGAGTAGAAATCGACGAAATCATTGGAGGAATGACCTTGCCTTCGGGACTGGCCGTTGAAATTGTTCACGAGGAAAACAGCTTGGGCGAATTTGGCTTCCTTTTCCTTATGGCATTTATTCTTATTTTCATGATTCTGGCATCGGTTTTCGAATCGTTTAATATGCCAATTGTAATGATGTTCTCGATACCAATGGCTGCCATTGGTTCATTGCTTGCCCTGATACTTACCGGAACCTCATTGATGAATGCCAATGTGTTTACAGGTCTTATTATTTTGCTGGGAATTGTGGTAAACAACGGAATCATCATGATCGATTATTCCAATGTGCTTCAAAAAAGAGGTTACCGACAATCCAGAGCCTTAATGATGGCAGGTTTGGCGCGTATACGTCCGATTTTAATTACAGCCATTACCACCATTATTGCCTTAATGCCATTGGCACTGGGACGAGCTGAATATGTAACGCAAATTGGTGTTCCGTTTGCCATTACGGTAATAGGAGGATTAAGCTTAAGTACCATCTTAACTTTGGTATTCATTCCAACACTTTATACCGGATTACAAACCAGCTTAAACTGGATGCGCAATCAGCAAGTTTGGGTTAAAGTAATACAATTTGGCATTTGGATAGCCGGAGCCTATTTCATATACACCGAGGTAGACAGTAAAATCTGGCAAATCATCGATCTATTGGTACTTCTGTTATCGGTACCTGCCTGTATTTATTTTATTCAGGCAAGTTTGCGCAAAGCCAACGAAGAGCTCATTGCTGCCGATGACGAATTGCAAATCCAGATCCGAAATCTTGTAAAAATATACGATTGGGATGGCAGGTTTATGCGCGAATGGAAATCAGGATTAAGAATAAGAGAACGTTTGGGATTAAAACACTCTTACACCCGCTTGCGCGATTTCTTAACTCTGATATGGCAATTGCCACTAATCGCCTTCATGATCTTTTTCATCTATTTCCATTTGCAAAGTAAATTTTGGTTGGTTTTCTTATCCATCAACTTCCAAATTATGCTTTTGTATTTCATGGCGCCAATTATGGAATACAAAAAACACCTAATGGAAAAGGGCAAAAGCAAATTGGGCAGAATCGTAATCAACCTGTTCCATAAGTTCATTTACTGGATTTTCCCATTGGCTGTATTGGCTTATTTCAACAGCAAATACGAATTAATCGGCTTGACCATTCCGGTTGCGGTACTGTGGTATTTTGCCTTGCTGATTAAGAAAACATCAGACAAAATTTATCGCGAAAAAATCAATATCAACCGATTAACAGGAAGGTTTAAAGGAATACGCAAATTCTTCTACCGATTCGTATTGATTATCCCAATCATCGGGAAACAGAAGGTTCCTTTTAAAGCGGTAAAGAGCGTTTCTTTCGACATTGGCAACGGTATGTTTGGATTGCTGGGACCTAACGGTGCCGGTAAATCAACCCTAATGCGTATTGTTTGTGGAATACTGGAACAGAGTTACGGACAAATCACCATTAATGGCATTGACGTACGTGAAAAAAGAGAAGAACTGCAAGGCTTGATCGGTTACCTTCCTCAGGAATTTGGCATGTACGAAAACATGACCGCCTGGGATTTTCTGAACTACATGGCCATCCTGAAAAAGATTCACAATACCGAAGTACGCACAGAGCGTGTTCGATACGTGCTGGATGCAGTGCACATGCTCAAGAACAAAGATGAGAAAATTGGATCCTTCTCGGGTGGTATGAAACAGAGAATTGGAATTGCTCAAATCTTGCTTCACCTGCCAAGAATTCTTGTGGTAGATGAGCCGACAGCAGGTCTTGATCCTCGCGAACGAATCCGTTTCAGAAACCTTTTGGTTGAGCTGAGTAAGAAACGAATTGTGATCTTCTCTACTCATATTATCGAGGATGTAGCAAGCTCGTGTAACCGGGTGGCGGTAATGAAAAAAGGAGAACTGAAATATCTTGGTGAACCTGTTCATATGGCAGGAATTGCCAACGAAAAAGTTTGGATGTTGAAGATTTCGCCTGAAGAATTTGAACAGTTTAAGAAAGAACACGTGATTATTCATCACATGCGCGATAAGGATCATATTCGAGTAAGATGCCTATCGGATGAAGATCCGGGATACGGAGCAGTGAATACCAAAGCAAATCTCGAAGATGCATATTTGTGCTTGTTGAATGACAGCAGCGAGCAAAAAATAACCATGATGAATGTGTAGACTGAACCACGAAGTAAAAACGAAGGATAATACTTTGAGAACCCTTTGTGGTTAAAAACAAAAAACATGAAAGCAATAGAACAAATAAAACTCATAACAGACTTTGTTCTCTACAATGTGAAAATCATATTTGCGAATAAATTCATCTATTTTCTGATAGCAGCCTTCGCCTTCTTCTTTATGGTTATGGGCATCATGCTATTTACAGATTCTAGTCCCGATGAGTCGGATATTTACACAAGCTTAATTTTCCCGGGAATATTGATCCTCTTTTATCCGGTGATCTATATCATCCAAAGCGATAAGGATACCCGAATGCTCGAAATTCTATTCGGAATTCCCAATTACCGATACAAAGTTTACCTGGTACGTTTTGCATTAAGCGTTCTCTTACTGGTATCACTAATGTTTTTAATGTCGTGGTTAACGGTCTTTCTGGTAATCAAGATTGATGTATTCCATATGGTTTACGAGCTGATGTATTGTCTCCTGTTTTTGGCAAGTTTGGCATTTTTGCTCACCACTTTAATTAAAAATGCAAGTGGAGCAGCTGTAGTCATGGTGGTTTTAGGATTGGTATTTCTGATACTGGCCGAACCTTTACAATACAGCAAGTGGAACATCTTTCTAAATCCTTTTAACGTTCCGGGCGATATGAGTTACACCATCTGGCAAAATGTACTGTATCAAAATCGCATGATGCTAATTATAGGTTCACTAATTACCATTCTGTGGAGCTTAATCAACCTGCAACGCAGAGAAAAGTTCGTATAAAACAATGAACAGTTAGCAGTAAGCAGTTATCGGTTCATAGCTGCAAATTTAAAGCATTAAATGCCCGGGGTAAATGAGTGAAAAAAATCTCACCCCGGGTTAAAAATTCTTCCAATTCATTGTCGCGCTCAACTCTGCTATTTATTCCAGAATAGTTTTTGCGACAATCTTGAAACCTGAGTTCAGAAACATTTCCACAGAAATTTATAAAAATTACAAACCTCCTTTTTCCCAGTATTTTCGGCACTTTTAGTTCACTTTTATTGTTTATCAACTACATCTTCTAGTTTTTAAACTGTACTTTTAGTTGTTAAACTAGATTTTATAGTTATATTTGATTAAAATATTTTGCAAAATGAAGAAGTTAACACAGAAAGAAGAGGAAATTATGAAATTATTTTGGGCCGAAGGTCCGATGTTTGTAAAAGAACTTCAGAAAATCTTTCCCGATCAGAAATTACACTACAATACCCTATCGACCATGGTAAGAGCTTTGGAAGAAAAATCATTCATCGCTCATGAGACCTTTGGAAAAACGCATCGCTACTATGCTGCCATTACCGAAGAAGAATATCACAAAAAAACCATGGGGAATGTAGTTAAAAAATACTTCGACAACTCTTACAAAAGAGTAGTATCCATGTTTGTTGAAGAAGAGAAACTATCCATCGACGAGCTGAAAAGATTAATTCAGGACATTGAAGACAATAAAGACAAATAATGCTGTTTAGTTTTATTACATACATGATAAAAACAGGTATTGGCCTGGCATTTTTCTACCTTCTGTTCAAATTGTTGTTGAGCAGAGATGGAAGACATGCCTACAAAAGGTTGATACTTCTGCTATCGGTAGGTGCTGCTTTTACAATACCGCTGCTGGCCAATATGATTCCCGCTAGCGAGATAAATTCTACCCCAATGGTAAAAGTTCGGGAACTTATTGAATTGCCATTGGTGGAAACTGGCATAAGCGACAGCACACCTCTCGAAACGACAGGCAAAATAAGCCATACACATCAAATAAATTGGTATGTGCTGATTTACCAATTGGTTCTGATTCTGCTGTTCCTGCGTTTCCTGCTATCCTATATAAACATTTTTAAATGGCTAAAACAAGCCAACATACAATCCTATAAAAATTTACTACTGGCGATTGTACAAGATAACATACAGGCATTCTCGTTTTGGAAATACATTGTACTCTCAAAACAAGATTACCAGAACAATAAAACTCCAATTCTTCTGCACGAAGAAGCACACCTAAGGCTGCATCATTCATACGATGTAATCTTAATGGAACTGGTTTGTTTTCTGCAATGGTTCAATCCATTTGCATGCTTATTGAAAAAGGAATTAAAACTGGTTCACGAATTTCAGGCCGATCAGGCCGTACTCAAATCTGGCATCGATGCAACACAATATCAACTGTTGATTTTGGAAAAAGCTGTAGGCAAAAGACGTTTTGCTTCAGCAAATCATTTCAAACAAGGTTCAATCTCAAAACGAATTAAGATGATGAAAAAGAAACAATTATTACGATGGAGCGTTGCAAAAACCCTACTCTTTTTACCTGCAGGATTCCTGCTTTTACAGGCATTTGCCAATCCGAAAGTAAGTGAAAAGGTAAATACTCTGCCTGCTCTCATAGTTCAGGCCAAGGATAGTGAATCGTGGCTTAAGGAATGGCGATATGACAATATCGAAAATTTAAATGCTGGTGTTTTCTTTGGCAAACAGCCTGCCCACAAACCCGATTTAAGTTGGAAGTTAAGACCCATTAAACAAAGAAATGTTTTACAGGTATTGCAAAACAAACGCGGTGATATTCTTATAAACGGGCAATTGGTAGCCAAAAAAAATCTAAAAGCCATTGCAAAATCATTTATCAGTGGTAAAAACCATTGGAACAATGCCCATCCTGAAATGGCTGTAAGCAAATTGAGCAATGGCAAATCGGCAAAGGTAAACCAGCTTGCCATTAGCTACCAAGTTGACAGGGCTACTCCAAAAGAAGCCATTGCCAAAAGCATGCAAGCCTTTGGGAAAGCTTACCTGGAAGTGCGATCGGAAAAAGCACAAGAGCTGTTTGGAAAGGATTACTTTCAGTTGTCGGATACACAGCAATTGGAAATTGATGAAAGAGTTCCGATCCGCATCGCGCCTTTCACAGCCGTTAAAACTTCTGCCAATGCAGTTGACATCAGAATTACAAAGGAAGGAATCTTTATCGATCAGAAAAAATGTGCGTTAAGCCTTATCGAAGAGAGAACAAAAGCTTTGGTACAAAACAAAAACCGATCGCTTGCCGAAATCAGAGTTCTCGATCCAGCAATCAATAAGGACACCATTGAAGAAATCAAAAGACAAGTCCGAAATGCGGGCATCAAAAGAATTAACTATTCCGGCGTAATGAGTGTAGTGGAAACTCCCGCCAGGTAGTTATTAAATAATGTTCATAAATAAAGCTCAATAATTCAGATTATTGAGCTTTCCCTTTATACATTAATAACCTGAGTTCGATTAATAAGCATTCGCCTTCATTTTCTTAAGTTGACGGTTCCAGCTGTACAATCCACCTTTTAGATGCGCAGCTTTGTGGAAACCAATTTTACGCAAGTAATTTCGCACCTGCTTGCTTCTAAATCCCAAATGGCAAAAAATAATGATATCCTTATCCTTAGGCAGGGTAGGAATCTTATTTTGAATCTCTCCCATCGGAATATGAATGGAGTTCTCGATCCCTTCTTTTGCCAATTCATGCGGCTCACGAATGTCAATCAGTAAAATATCCGAACCCTTTTCCAACTCCTCCATCAACTCTAAAGCGGTAAAACTTGTTTTGGGTGCATTATCATTGCTTGTAAAAATATTCATATTCAATAGTTTAATAAAATAGGGGAACAAAACTCTTGAAAGGCTCTGTTTACAGCCCTTCCGAACAAGTACCAAATTAAAAAAAAATCACGATTCAAGCCTCATCAGGCAGGAATAGATACCGCTTCTTTGGCTTATACAGATCAATTATGAACAGCGAACAATTAGCAGTTAGCAATGAACAATGAGCAGGAATCAATGATCCATTAAAACTCAGCCTTCAAAATTTCATCTACACAATGCAATAGGGTCATTTTGCCTTTGTAGCTATCGCAATTGGTTTGAAATGCCACGGCAATTTTTTGATCCGGATAATACAGGAATATGGAACGAAATCCGGGAACGAAACCCGTATGACCATATGCTTTGCCATGCGCGCTCTTAAAAATAAAGCTGCCCATACCATAGGCGTCGTGCTCGCTTAAAATCCCATTGGGATTAGGGGTAATAATTTTCTGCAGCATTTCATTGGAAAATGGCAGAGCCTCGTAGTAAAACCTGGCCCATTTTGCCAGGTCGGATGTGGTGGAAGCATACCCTCCGCCAGTCCATTCCATTTGCGGATTAAAAGCATACATTCCATCAACCACCATCTGTTTTGGCATATGAAAAAAGGCATCCAAACCCGAATAGCCAACTGGCAATCTTGGGATATCGCGACGGGTTGCCCCATAGGTTTCTTTAAAATGCAGTGGGGCTAAAATCCTGGCATTAACCACCTCGTAATAATTCATGCCCGTAACTTTTTCAATCAGCATCCCAATCAGCAAATAGTTGGTATCGGAATAAGCCCAGCCCTCGCCTGCCTTGTGCACCGCTTGCATATCAAATGCAAACTGCAGTCGGTCCTTGTAAGTCCATACCTTATCGGGATTATTTTCCAGTTCGATCCACAACTGCTCATTCTCTATATAACGCGGCAAACCACTGGTGTGCTGCAAAAGCATCTCAACGGTAATCTCCCCAATGTTTGGCAATTTCGACAACCAACACTCCCCTTTGCAGTAGTTAAAAAACTTCTCGTTCAAATCAACTTTACCCTCTTCAACCAATTGGTACAACACTGCTGCAGCATAGGTTTTCCCAATGCTTCCCGAAAACATTACGTGTTGCAGATTCATTCTTTCCTTACGGATAGAATCGGAATAACCTGTTGCATAGTTTTCCTGTCGTCCATCCTGAAAAATGATGGAGAATTTTGCTCCAGGCATATCCAACAACTGCACAATGCTATCGAGCTTATGCTGATAGGTACACTGCGAAAATCCGTCGGTGCAAAAAGAGAATACCAGAATAAAAAATAGGGGAAGAGAGGTGTACTTGTTTTTCATAGCGTGGCTGGCTTGGGTTAAGTGACTGTAATATAGCTTGTTTTTTTGAATTTATCCAGACATAACATTATTATTCATATCATTTATCTCTCTTTCAATAAATCCCTTATGTAATTCTCCATTCTCTTAAAGTGCGATCCTTTCCAAAACACCTTATCACAGACTGTACAATAAAAAAAGCGATCAAAAATCCTGTAAGTATCTTCGTCTACTCTTGTTTTCACCCATTTTTTATCAACCACTTGCAGCTTGGCATTACAGCTTATGCAACGACTAAATGATTTAAATTGCTGATACAAATCGAACTTTTGAACCACCTCTCGAAGCTGTTCGTGTTTTTCGATAGATCTTAGGTAATAGGCATGGGTAATTCTTTCTGATTTTAGCAGGAGTTTATCGCGTGTTAAAATGATTCGTCCCTCATGTAATGATTTATCTATAATTGCCTCATCATCCATCTGGTTCTTGTAAAAACAGTCGAAGCCCAGCATTCGTAAATACCTCGTGAGTTTTCCCAAATGGCAATCGAGAATAAACTTTGTTTCGCGCAAAGGAATTTTTCTCAATTGAGTCTGTCCCCTTATGTCCATACTTTCGAACTGCGGATAAACGCTAACTCTATCCTTCTCTTTTAGGCTATGTTTTACATTGGCCGATTCTCCGTTTACAAGAATTAAGTCGACCTCCGAAAAGGGAATTCCAAAAGATACCAATGTATCACCAACATTGATAGGAGTTTTAAACCACTCCTCAAACTCCCTTTGTCTTCGCTGTTCTGGTAAAAAATCATTTAGCTCAGCATAAAAGCGAAATACAAATCGTTTTTTAATGGAATTGATTTTTGACATACAAGTAAATTAAACCAGGTATTGTCTACATATTGGCTTGTGGATAATGCTTGCTTACAAGCTTACATTCAATCAAATCTTATGGTGCGAAGCATGTAACAAAAAATAATTTCTTTGGCAGGATAATTACCCTATGCAAGTTAGGGCTTTTAGTATCATTCCACAACACATCCCCTTTATCTTTTAAGCCGGTATGTCATTGCAAACCAAACAAATCGTTTTTAACTCTCCTGCAACATGCAGCACGCTCTGCAAGGGTATTGTAATGCTTCCTGCAGATTGCAGGAAGATTTACAAGGGTATTGTAATGCTCCCTGCAGATTGCAGGAAGATTTACAAGGGTATTGTAATGCTCCCTGCAGATTGCAGGAAGATTTACAAGGGTGTGTAATGCTCCCTGCAGATTGCAGGAAGATTTACAAGGGTGTGTAATGCTCCCTGCAGCTTGCAGGAGGGTTTACAACAAGCCAAAACACAGAGAACATACGGAATAATAAAAACTTAACCTTTTCTTAACAGTAAAAACACACATATCCCTTTATTACTTCACATTAGATTCGTAAATTCAACATGTATTATTAACCAATCACAATTGTTTATGTTTTCATTTATCAACTATCCAAGTCTTCGATTAAATGAATTTATTCAATTTTATCAAGACATTTTAAAAATTTTAGGTGCCAACGATCCAGAGGCACTGAAGGTAAAATCGCAGTACGACGATTTAAATGCACTGGTGGCTATTTTAGCCAGCTATTACAAACCTGAATTGGGCTCAGAAATTACGGCCGAATTGCAAGAATTGGATGAAAAGCGCGATAGCGCACTGCGTGGAATCGAATTACAGGTGAAATCTTACACCTTTCATTACAACGATTCAATACGTTTGGCAGCCAACCTGTTGAGCAAATTTTTTGAGCATTATGGTGCAGCAATTAGCCGACTAAACTACCAAGCCGAAACCTCTACCATTAACAGCTTAATTGAAAAACTGGAAAGCGAACAAAAGTATGCTGATGCAGTTACAGCTTTGAAACTGATCGACTGGAAAACAGAGCTAAAAAGCATTAATACCAAGTTTAACCAACGCTACCTGGCACGAATAGAAGAAAATGCTGACAATCCTGAAACCACAGCAATGGAGCTGCGAGCAGGTATAGCAGCAAGTTACCGTAGCCTGACAAATTATTTGCAGGCCTACGCAACTCTGAGCACAGAAGGCGAATACGATAAAGTAGTGAAGCTAATAAACGAATTGGTGGACGAATACAACAAGCTAATTAAGAGCCGAACCAATTCGGAAAAAGAAACAAGTCCGGAAACGGAAAATCAAGAGACACAAGCCGGAGAGGCTTCTGAGTAGTTGCGCATTGTTATAGTAGTAGAGCCCTTCGGGGCTCTTTTTTATTGTAGATATTTTTCGATTATTTTTAATACACGAGAAAACTCGTTCTATAGTGAGGTCGTAACAAACTAATATACTGTTACGACCTCACTATTATAATATTTATTCTCTAAATTTATTTACAAAGACTAGAAGCAAAGACACAAAAACACCTATAAAAATAGCATCTTTAATTTCTTTAACTATAGGATACCTATCAGCATTAGTGAATAAATCAAGCAACCATTCTCCAACAAATATTCCTACACTAAATATTATAGAATAAAATAAAAACTGAAATACTTTTGGTTTCATATAAGTAATTTTATCAAGATGCAACATGATCAATTAATGCAACTATTCCTCTTGCAGCAGATGAATAGCATGCAGTACCAACCATTCCTGGAGGACCTCCTACAGATCCTATAATACCACCTACCAGATCCGACTTACCCATAGCTTCTACTGTATCACAAAACCAATCCCAAGATTTGACACTTGATTTAGAAGATGTTTGAGAGTTTAATTCATTTACCCATTTGTGATAATTTTCATGCCAATATTGAATAGAGTAACGACCAATAGAGGTAGCTGATAATAAAAGTTCTGCATCTTCGGAGTTACATTTGGATGTTATTTCATTTTCTAATTCCTTTATTCTTGAAATTGTTTGATCAAGTCCTTCATTAAGATTAGATCTAATTTACTTAAATATATAACTTGATTTTCAGTCAAATTAACTTCGCTTTCAACTGCTGAAACAATATCATCGCTACCCGCACTTTTAATTTTAGAAAAAGTTAAAGAAGGAAAAGTTTTAGTGATTTGAGTTATGTTTTCATTTCTAGTAAACTCTGATGTTTCAAGAAAATCAATAGTCCCATTATGAACTAGAGAGGTTAAATCCACGGAACTCTTTAACTTTTCAGAGACTTTATTATCTTTTAAATATTGAAACACATGATCTAATCCCTTGTTGTGTTCTTGCCCAATTTTTTCATAGTCTACCTTTGATTGAATTTCATCAACATTTGAATCTTTTGAACAAGATTGCCATAAAAAACCGGATATCAATATACCTAATAAACATCCGAGCAATACATTTTTTCTCATAACTATTTTTTTTAGGTTAATATTCAAACATTTATTCTTTAAATATCCAAAAGGTAACCCACAACTCAGCATGCTATGCAACATAATTAAATATTTGTTTTTTTACAAAAAAAATCTATTATAGTTTTGTTTTACTACACATTAGGCTTTCTTCGTTTATCATTTACAACTATTTTATCCGATCTATTCCTGTGATAAATGCTAAGAAATTCACAAGCATGGATGCTACAAAAACAAAACAGCTTAGTCGACAAAAGTTATAATTTTTAATTTAGGCTCCACATTTCCAGGCCACTTCTGCTTGGCATCAGGAAATAGCAAACTTGTGATTACATAACTTTCATCATTCCTTAATGTGATTTTAGTATAGTGATAGAAATCTGTAGGGAGTATCATATGTTTGCCATTGAATAGCCTGCGTGTCATGAATCGTTCAATTTTCTTAATGTCCTGAAAATTGATTTCCGCATCTACACCTTTTTTGGAATAAATGATTTTATCCCTCTCAATAGTTAAGCTAACACCTTTATTGGTGAAATAGTACTCCAAATGCAGATATAGAACTAAAATAGAATATCCAATCATGAAGGCATAGACCACAATCAAAGCATCAATGCTATGCTGTATCCCTTTCGAATACTGATAGAATGCAAATAGTGTGAAGAAAGCTAAAAAAAAGAATATGCCTTTTAGGTGTTTCAAATGACTTCTCCATGAAATCTTAATGATTGTATCCATAGTGTTTACGATCTCCTGTTTGATAAATCATCCATCATTCTATTGATTTAGAAACTATATGATCCCATGCGTTCATATAGTTACAGAATGTCGCTCTTGCTATCTCTATCGTGTGATAAATGGTAAGAAATTAACAAGCCTGGATGGTATGAAAACAAAAAAGCTCATCTGCATGAGCCAATGAGTTTTTATTCGAATTTTTCAGAGTCTCTGGCAGACTGAAATTCGCTGAAATCACTCATTTTTAAAATCGCTGAAATTTACACCTTTTTCCCATGAACTCTACTACTTTCGGCACATTTAGAAAGTATTCAAATAAATGACAGATAAAGATTATTTAATATCAAGAACGAAATTCCGTCAGGTTTACCCTCAGGCCTCAAAATATTCTTAGCCTAGTTCCAACACGATTCAACAACAAAAGGATTGTGTATTATTTACCTGTTAAAGTACATCCTAACCATTGGGACAAGTCAAGGGACAAAACTTCAATAAATAGCCTCTTAAATGTGGTAAACCACCTAAAACAATGGCTAACTACAAGATTAAAGAGCTTGGGAAATGGCAGAAATAGACGCGGTATAGAATCTACAACAAGGTCAAAAGGCGGCATTAAGGAAAATAAACATGTACCAGAATTCGAGCTTATAAAAACCCATACCGCCCGAAGAAGTTTTTGTATCAATGCATACACGAATAATGTAACAAACAACAATATACGCGAGCAGAATTTGCTTCTTTAATATATCTAGATGAGTTCTAAACAAAGTTAGGAGCTCATCTTTTTTTTTAATTTATCAATTGTATATTACTGCTATTTATAACTTTATTACGTTTACATACACAAATTAGACATGTAAACGTAATGGAGTAAAAAGATATAAGAAAAATAAACGTAACTAGTTAAGCTAACATATACGTTGTGCTTAATTTAAAAAAAAACAGAAATTGAAACGAACAATATTTTATTCTTGGCAATCTGACCTTCCAAATAATTCTAACCGAGGGTTTATTGAATCATGCTTGACTAAAGCTATTAAACAGGTTAATCATATTGTACCATTTCAATTAGAATTCAATATTGATAGGGATACCCAGTCTGAGATCGGGACACCAAATATCTTAGATTCAATATTTAAAAAAATAGAGCGCTCAAAAGTTTTTATAGCTGATATTTCGATTATTAACCCCGATAGCGAATATAGGAAGTGTCCAAATCCTAATGTACTTATTGAATTAGGTTATGCAGCTCGTGTATTGGGCTGGGAAAGAGTTTTTTGTTTTTATAACACCGATTATGGAAACATCGAAGATTTGCCTTTTGATTTAAGGCAAAGGCGTCCAATTCAATATAGTTTAAAAGGGAAAAATAAGTCGGAAGTACGAAACTCAATATCCAAAATTCTTGCAGAATCAATAGCACAGTTACATAAGAATGGTGGTCTATTTGATAAAATCGACGACTACATGAAAGAGAAAATTGATACAGAATTATTAACTATTGCAGGTCACTTAGGTAAAATACTGTTTGGTTATAACGGTAAATCAGCACCTGAATTATTACAGTTAGTAATGAATCTTTCAGATGAAGAAATTGAAACGTCAATAAAATCACAAGAATTCATTGGATTTCAAATATTCAAGAATTTAAATGTACATGAAAAGAATCTTCGAGTAATTGCTGATAGCTTAATCTCTTCTGTGCACCATAACAGAGAAATGACGCGCCCTATTATTGAATTGGTAAGTTGGGCAGGTAGATTTGATGCATTAAATTCTCCTAGAAATGAATTTCAATGGTTTAAGAAGCTTGACTCGAAAACTCAAGAATATAGAGTTGCTCCACCTTCACAATTTGCAAAAAATGACAAACTCCCTAATCGTTTTGTATTATTGAAGAATTTAAATGAAAAAGAAGGAGTTGTAGTTGATTTTGGAGATTTCATTTATAAACCAAGAGTTCAAAACTTAACGACCCGTTTCAAATTTGATGACAAAAACATTAAAACTTTTGTTTCCATCATAAGACATTTTATTACAGCTACAGAAGATTGGCTGGATTTGACAAATGGTGAAATCATAATTGATTTTCATCACAACTTTGAAATAAAAACAAACTAAGCACAACACACGCTCATAAATAATTGCCGAGGTTGTAGGTATTCAAAGGTCTCTAGCTCGCATAAACTGCGATTAAACTTGAAAATAAAACACTTCGTAACCGGCAACTATTCATAGCGCAAAACGTTAGGGGGCATAAAAAAATCGTACCGTTTACGCATCTAATCGCATCATAACGTATCACTCTTATCGGATAGTTATCGTATAATAACGAATCATATCGTATCATTCAAGCAGGAAGTTTTGTATCTTTGAGTATGGATAATAGAGTACATACCTTTAGTTTAGCTCTGGATTGGCAATTGGTAAACCATATTAGCCAAATTGACAGATTTGATGCATCATGGGCAACAATTGAAAAAAGAGAAGGACAAAGCCTAAAGCAATTGAAGAGTATTGCGACAGTTAGAAGTGTTGGCGCTTCAACCAGAATCGAAGGGTCAAAAATGTCGGATAGAGAGGTAGAAGTTTTGTTAGGCGACTTGGATATTACAAAATTAACAGATCGTGATTCTCAGGAAGTGGTTGGATACTTTGATGTTCTGGATTTGATATCAGAATCCAATGAACACATAGAGATCTCTGAGGCTGGAATAAAGAATCTGCACAACATGCTGATGAAATATAGTTCAAAGGATGATTGGCATAGGGGTGACTATAAACAGCACAGCAACACGGTTGAAGCATCTATGCCAGATGGAACAAAACATGTTGTTTTCCAAACTACTCCAGCAGGATTTGCAACAGAGGATGCAATGAGAGCCTTAGTAGAATGGTATTATGAAGACAAGAATACACATCCATTGGTTAAAGCAGCAGTTTTTGCCTATGATTTTGTTAGTATCCACCCATTTCAAGATGGAAACGGAAGGCTTAGTCGCTTGTTATCTACTCTTTTGCTCTTAAAGCAGGGATATGATTGGATTCAATATGTCAGTTTCGAGCATGAGATTGAAAGTCGGAAGACTGAATACTATAGGGTGCTCAGAAGTTGTCAGGCTAATAGGCCAAATGAAGAAATTACAGTTTGGATCCGTTTTTTCTTTAGTTGTATGAAAAATATTCAGGACCAGCTTATGAAAAAATTGGAAACACAAAGTGTAGAACGAAGTCTTTCTCCTAGGGATAAATCTATTTTAACATATATTGGAACTTATCCAGGTTGCAGGTCAGGTGAAATAGCTAAAAGATTAGGTATTCCAAGTCCAACAGTAAAACGAATTCTTTCAGAATTATTACAATTGAATTTCATAGAAAAACATGGCTCTGGTCCGGGAACCAACTATTCAATAAAATAAAAAGAACGCCCCATAACATAATGCAAACCCAACAGCAAGGTCACGAAGTTGCAATCACCGCCTCACGCCCGATCGACTATCCTAACGGATACTCGATTACAAGCTGGGCTTGCTGAAGTGTTTGCACCGAACGTTAGGCACAACTAGGCTAAAATGAAAACTTCTCAACAAAAATAACAATCCGTCAGGCATAAAAAACAAAACGCTTAACTTTTAAAAGTTAAGCGTTTTTCCTGAGGTCTCTGGCGCATGCCGCGGTTTGGCTCGGCTGGATACAGAAGTGAGATTTTAACAACAGAACTATAAACAACAGACCTGCGGAAACAGCGG
>NZ_JANQCD010000044.1 GCF_026672275.1 Marinifilum sp. D737
ATTCACTCATTCACTCATTCACTCATTCACTCATTCACTCATTCACTCATTCACTCATTCACTCATTCACTCATTCACTCATTCACTCATTCACTTATTCCTTTTCATACCCTTTGATTATCAATTCATCTCAATAAAATTGCAAGTGATTGTTAAAAAATGTAATTTTTTTTTCACCTTTTGTTCATCTACTACATTTTTTTAATTGTTTTAATAATAGAAAACCAAAAATTCTAAATGGAAAATCTAAATACGGAATATAAAATTGCTCAATTAATTTCAAGGGAACTGATTGACGAATTGACAACTGAAGAGTTGCAAGTGCTTGAGGATTGGAAGGAGAGTTCTGTTGATAATAAAAATTTGTACGAGCAAATAAAGCAAGGGGAGAAACGAAAAATAAGAAATGCCTATGTGCAATCCCTGGATAAAAAAGCTGCCTGGGTAAAGATTCAAGAGGAGATAAAACCAGAAAGAAAAGTAATTCGTTTGAAAGAATGGAGTCTGAGGATTGCCGCAGTGCTAATTATTGGAGTACTGATAGCAAGCCTGTATCATATTTCTACCAGGGATATTGAGATAGGACAGAAGTTGGCAGAAATTAAAATAGAACCAGGTTCATCAAAAGCGGTACTTCAACTTCACAACGGAAGAACCATTCAATTGGAAAATGTGAAAAGCGATAGTATTTTAGAAAAGGATGGAACTATAATAAGCAACCAGAAAGGGAAATTGGCTTATGCTTCTGGTCGGGCAAATCATAAGAAGATACTATACAATCAGGTAAAAGTTCCTGTAGGTGGCGAGTACCAGCTAACTCTTGCAGATGGTACCAGGGTTTGGTTGAATTCTGATTCTGAAATTAAATATCCGGTTCAGTTTAGCGAGGATAAGAGAAAAGTTTGGGTTGCTGGTGAAGTATTTTTCGATGTAGCTCATAATAAGCAAAAGCCTTTCATTGTAGATGTAAAAGATGTTGAAGTAGAGGTTTTGGGAACGGAGTTTAATGTTGAGGCTTATCACGATCAGAATACAGTTACCACAAGTTTGCTTGAAGGAAGTGTGAAATTGAGTAAGAACAATGAGAGTGTAATTATTAAACCAAATCAACAGGCCATTATTTCCAAGCATGAAATTCAGTTTGCTGTTCGAAATGTGGATGCCAGAAAATATGCTTTATGGAAGGATGGTGTTTTCTATTTTAAAGAAGCCAGTTTGGGAACCATTATGGAAAAACTAGAGAGATGGTACGATGTTAAGGTTTTCTTCATGAATCAATCTGTAATAAATAAAAGATTTTCAGTTGAGGTAAAAAGATATGAGGATATTAATGAGATATTGGATATTATATCGAGAACAGGTAAAGTAAATTTTGAGATTAAATCCAATATAATAACTGTAAAAAACTAAGAAATAAAAAAAAGCAGAGTTTGCTGCAACAATCTCTGCTTCATGAATAAAAACCCAATTCCCTGCAAGGAATTGAATTGTTAAACCCTAAATACAAATTTATGCAAAAAAATGGAAACCGGAGTTTCTGTCGTAAGAAACTTTACAAACCTTTATTAGTTATGAAAATTACTTTTATGTTATTATTAGTAAGTGTTTTTCAACTTTCAGCCAGTGTTTATTCTCAGAATACGAGATTCGATATGAAGTTGACAAACAAGACTTTAATAGAGGTTTTTGAGGAAATTCGTAACAATAGTGAATTCTCATTTGTTTACGATTTGGATGATGTTGAGAGTATTACAGACATAAATGTGTCGGAACAGGAGGCTACTGTGGAAGAAATACTTAATTCATGTTTGGAAGATACAAATCTTACTTATGAAGTAATTGATAAGGTTGTAGTTGTTAAGCAAAAGCCTTATGTTGCTCCAAAATCAGAGCAGCAGGAAAAGAAAGAAATTAAAGGTAAAGTAACAGATAAAGATGGCGTTCCTTTGCCAGGTGTGTCTGTTGTAATTAAAGGAACCAATGTTGGTGTGGCAACCAATATCGATGGGGAATATGTTCTGGAAATGGAAAAGAACAATGCCATTTTGATCTTCTCATTTGTGGGAATGCTACCTCAGGAGGTGGTTTATAATGGGCAATTGGTTCAAGATGTAACGCTTATTGCAGACTCTGAGCAAATGGCAGAGGTTGTAGTTACTGGGTACCAAACTATTTCAAAAGAAAGAGCTACAGGATCTTTTACAATTGTTTCACCAGAAAAATTAGAAGGTAAATTACAATCATCACTAAAATCAGCTTTGGAAGGACAAATTGCTGGTCTTGTTGTAGATAAAGATGGTAAAATAGAAATTCGAGGAGTATCATCATTTAGAGGTGATAATAGTCCCCTTGTTGTAGTTGATGGATTTCCAATTGAAGGATCGTTAGAAACGATAAATCCAGATAATATTGCCAATATTACAGTTCTAAAAGATGCTGTTTCAGCATCGATTTATGGATCACGTTCTGGGAATGGAGTTATTGTTGTTACGACCAAAAAGGGTAAAAAAGGCGAAAGTACGATTACTTATAAAGGTAGTTATGGTATTCAATTAAAACCAGATTTGTCTTATTTAAACAGAGCAAATGCAAGTGATTATATAGACGCAGAATTAGATCTCATCAAAGATAGTCCAGGATCTCCAACATCAACTTATAACGGCGGTTATAATATGAGTGAAGTTCAATATCTATGGCATCAAAAATATACGAATGAAATTAGTGAAACTGAGTTCAATAATGCAATTGATAAACTTAGGGAAAACGATGCTATGAGTCAAGTAGAAGATGCATTTCTTCGAGAGAAGACCATGCAGCAACACAATATTAATATTGCTCATGGCTCAGAAAATAATATTTTTAATTTTAGTTTGAATTATAATTCAAATAAGAATAATACGATCTACAATAAAGATAATCGTTTACTTATTGATGTTAAGAATGAATTGCAAATTAACGATAGAGTTAAATTGAATTTATTTACTAATATTAATTTCTCAAATGATTATAGAACAAAAGAAACTGTTAGAAGTATAGCTTATATGGGCTATGAAGCGATTAAGCCGTACACCGATTTTTACGATAAAAAAACTGGAGAAGGTAAAAATATATTTTACGGTAATCCTGGAAAGAGTAAATTTTATAGCGATCTTGGTTTAAAAGATCTTACTTATAATCCGATTGACGACTTTAAGGAAGGCTTAGCAAAAAATTCTACTCTAGGTGTTAGACTTGGTGGTCAGCTTAAAGTTAAAATTACAGATGCATTGTCATGTGATGTAGGATATTCATATTCTAAAAGATCAAGTAATATTAAGGCTGAGTATTCCAAAGATTCTTATTTGGCAAGAAAAATGTTTAATCAAGCAACTGATGCAGATAATCATGCTATTCATTATATTCCTGAAGGTGGAATCGTTCAAGAATCAAGAAATTATTCATATGATTATACTCTAAGAGGACAATTAAATTATAAAAAAGAATTTAATGATAATCATAGAGTTACAGCATTATTAGGTGCTGAAAAAAGACGAAACGTAATCAATAATAATAAACTTGATACGCGTTTTGGATATAATGATTTAGCTGGATCTTATGAACCTATTAATTCTTACGAATTATCAAGGGGGAATAAAAACACTTTGTATAAATGGTTTAGACTTAGTGGTAATGACATCGGATCATATAGGTTTGTTGATAATAGATATATATCATTTTATGCAAATGGGTCATACGAAGCATTTGATAAATATATTATAAGTACTAGTGTTCGTATTGATCAGTCGAATTTATTTGGAGCTGATCCAAAATACAAATACACGCCTTTATGGTCTGTTGGTTTCAATTATAAATTAAGTAAAGAAGATTTCTTTGATGTTGATTTTGTAAATAATTTACAATTAAGAGCTTCTTACGGTATTAACGGAAACGTAGCACGAGAAAATGGGCCATATCTTATTATTGGAAGGGATAGATGGAGGTCAGATATATTAGGATTATATCCTTGGAAAATTCAGTCACCTCCTAATAATTCATTGCGTTGGGAAAGAACGAAATCTTATAATTTTGGTTTAGACGCATCATTATTGAATAACAATATTAATTTGACAGTTGATGGTTATGTGAAAAATAGTGATGATTTATTGGCTTATGACAATGTCGATCCAACTCATGGTGTTAAATCAATATTAAAAAATGTTGGTGAGATTCAAAATAAGGGTGTTGAATTTACTTTGAATACAAATAATATTAAAAACGATAATTTCAAGTGGAGTTCAACCATTTCAGTGTCTTTTAATAAAACTGAGGTTAAAAAATTATCTTTAAATTATAAATGGGCATCGCAATACATGTACCCAACTGCTTTAAAACAGGGGAGTCCTTTAAATCCTATTTTCTCTTATAGATTTGCTGAACTTGATGATAAAGGAGTATGTCTTTGGTATAATAAAGATGGAGATAAAATCAAAGGTCAGGATTTAGAGATAGAAGATATAAAATTTGAAGGAACATATCGTCCTAAATACAACATCAGTTTTATAAATAATCTGACTTATAAGAATTTTGATTTATCGTTTATGTTCTTGTATAAAGGTGGTCATAAGATTAGAAAAGACGCATTTCAAGGTTCTTCATTCAATCATGCTGACGTTGGTAAGCGATGGAAGAAACCTGGTGATGAAAAAAATACTGTGGTTCCAAAATTATCCGGATGGAACTCTGATATGTGGTATGTTCCATATGCTGATATTAATGTAATCAGTGGAAATTACTTGAAGCTTCGTGATGTTACTTTGACTTATAATATTCCAGAACTTCTTACAGAAAAGATTGGATTTTCTAATTGTAAGTTATCTTTTCAAGCTAGAAATTTATTCGTTATTGCTGCTAATAAAGAAGGTATTGATCCATCAACTTATGAACTTAATACGACTGGTAGCTCTGGAGCTATGACAAGTCAATCTGCTCGTACAATGCCTGTTACTCCTGAATTATATTTAGGTATTTCTTTGAATTTCTAATATTTAAAATAGATAGATATGAAAAAAATATTATATGTATTTGTAATGTTTGCAATTACCCTAACATCTTGTGAAGACTTTCTAGATGTTAAGCCAAAAGGTAAACTTATTCCTAATACAGTATCAGATTACGATAAATTAATGATTAGTGATGATGCTGTTAAATGGAATTTCCTTGACAATAATACGGGTTCTTTAATTCCAAATTTAACAGATGATGTTAAAATGACTCCAGCTGTTGAAGAATCTTTTGCCAATAGTTATAATTTGGATCGTTTCAGAGCTTATAAGTATGAGCAAGCATATGTCGATAAAAATACATCTTCATACATGTGGGATAAGGGTTACGCTAATATATTGGCTTTTAATACCATTATAAATAAAACAAATGAAGTTGCTGTAAGTGATGCAGATAAACTATTAGCTAAAAAAATTATCTCTCAGGCTAAAGTTGGAAGAGCATGGATTTATTTTAATTTCGCTAATATTTATGGCCCGGTTTTCGATCCTAATGGAAAGAATGATGGAAAAACTATTCCTTTAGTTTTAGATCATGACATTGATAATCCTATACCAGATTTATCATCGGTTAATGATATCTACGACTTTTTAACGAAAGATTTAAGATCAGAAATATCCAATTTACCTGTAAACGTAAAAGATCCTTTTAGAGCTAGTAGAAAAGCCGGAAGTGCACTTCTTGCACAAATTTATTTGTTTAAGCAACAATATGACAGTGTAGCTTATTACGCAGATAAAGCTTGGGCTGGCGAAGAATTTTTATATGATTACAATACATTTGAAAAAGATCCAGTTTCAAATGAAGTATCAGGATTGGTTACAAATGCGACTCAAAAAGAAAATCTTTTTTATAGACAAACAGCTCGGAACGTAAGTACAGGGATGGGTTATGTATCAGACGAACTTGTAAATCTATATGATGAAAATGATTTAAGATTTAAATATTTTATTTCTAAAAGATCAGGTAAAGGTGATGATGTTGAATATCAGCAGGACTATGATAAAAATAACTTTGCAAAGACTGTAGGTTTTTCTCACCCTGAAGTATTGTTGTTAAGGGCAGAAGCATATGCAAGGCTAAATCGAAGACAAGATGCTATAGATGCTTTAAATATTCTTAAAAAGAATAGATATGAGACAGGTACAGAAGCTTGGGAATTAGGTGATAAAACTCAGGATGATGTAATTGAACTTGTTCTTAACGAAAGAAGAAAAGAATTAGCATTCCTTACAAACAAACGTTTTCTTGACTTAAAGCGTTTCAGTGTTGAGGTTGGTAAACCTTGGAGCAAACAAAAGGTTGTTCATATGATTGGAGAAGATAAATACGAAGGTGATATTGCGACAAAATTTCAGGTAGAAATTTCACCAGAAGTTTTAGAGATGAATCCTCACTGGTAATAATTTATAATAATGTGATGTTTCGGCATCACATTATTTTTTATACAAACTACTTTAAAAGTATTGGTTTAGAGTTGATTATACTACTTAGCTTGTTGGTGGTCTGATAAATGTTTCGTGTTTTAAAGGAATTGAAAATCATGTAATTAGTAGTCGAATTATAACAACATGTATCCTCATCTTGCTTTTGGCAATAATTGGAACAATACAAAAGCTGAATCCCTAATACGGTATCCTACAATCGATTTGTTGAGCTATAAGCCAGTGTTGTTTTATTTTGACTTTGTTTCTTAGAACCTGCAGTCTTGGCGACTGTTCTGGTATTTTGATTCAACTCGAATTCGTGCGTGTAATAATAAAAGAATATCCAGGCATAGAGTCTTTGAAGGTATTGCTGAAGGAGGTAAGTCAACGATAGGGTATTTTTACGGATTTAAGTTTCATTTTATAATTAACGATAAAGGAGACATATTAAATTTCATGATTACTCCTGGTGATGTCGATGACAGGAAACCTCTGAAAAATAAAAGCTTTGTTGATAAAATTAGAGTAAAATTGTATGCTGACACGGGTTGCATTTCTTAAGATTTAACAGAAGTTCTATTTGTAGTCGGTTTACATTTAATTACATTATCTGAAACAATTTGGAAAATGTTCTGATGGAAATGAAAAATAAAATTCTTTTGAGAAAAAGATCAATTATAGAAACAATTAATGATCAACTCAAGAATATTTATGATGTGGAACATTCCAGACGCAGATCTTTCATTAAGTTTATTGCGATTTTAATTACATATGCTTTTTTGGGTAAATACTTTAAGCAAATATCAGACTTTTGAATCAGACCAATTAGCCATTTTTTTTATATCGAAATCACGTTATTATACTATTCGTTTGTATAACGAGTAAAAGCCAAAAAATCCCTCGTAAGAGCTAAAAAAGCAGTTGTTTTTTATATAAGCTCAAACTAAAAGCCAATATCAAATTAAATTTATTTAAGTAATGATTAAAGTTCCAAGAAAAGTTATACTCCTGCTCATCCTAATTTTATTGGGAGCATTTGTAACACAAAGTCAGGCAGCAAGCCAGAAAACTCAAAGCCACGAAAAAGAGTTTAAGATAAAAGGAAAGATAGAGGGCTTAATGAACGAAGAGGGCGGATACGCTTTGTTTGGCGATCAGTATCCAAATGGATATAAGAGAGTAAAAGTTAATATGAATAAAGGAAAACTTTCTTATAAAGGAACAATAGAAGCACCTACCGTTATAAAATTAAGTTTTAGAAATAAGAACCTTTCAAAAACAACAACAGGTGGCGGATACATACCAACCAATGCAACAACATTAATGTGTGTAATTTACCCAGGAGCCAAAATTAAGGTGTCAGGTAAAATCACCGACTTTATAGATGCTTACCCAAGCGATGGAGGAGAAAACGATATACTTAAAGAGCTAAGCAGTAAATTGCATCCGGTCTTAAATAAATCGGTAAATATTAGTTTAGAACTAGATAAGAATAAAAAATTAACAGCAAAAGAGATCGCTGCTCTTAAAAAAACACAAGAAGAATTAGGAACGCAAGCTCAAAGCATTAGAGTAGAGTTTTTAAAAAAACATGCATCATCGGTAGCGGGATTGTGGTTAATGGAAGATATGCTAGTGCGTTCGCAAATTAAAATAGAAGAAGTAGAAGAATTCCTAAAAGGAGTAGATGCAAAAAAATACGGAGAGTTATCATACCATAAAGCGCTAAAAGATAGGGTAAAAGGATACAACTCAACCAAAATTGGAAATGTACTTAACTTTAAAACAAAAGCAACACTTAGTGGCGAAACATTCGATATAAAAGATCTAAAAGGTAAGTATGTAATTCTTGATTTTTGGGGAACATGGTGTGGAGCGTGTGTAAAGGGAATGCCTGGCTTAATGGAATTTAGAAATGCACATAAAGATAAAGTAGAAGTAATTGCAGTTAACTGTGGCGATAGCGATGAGAGATGGAGAAAATCTAAATTTACCACAGGATATAACTGGATACATGTAAAATCGGACAAGGGTGATAATAACCTGGCAAATAAGTTTAATGTACAAGGATATCCAACCAAAATAATAGTAGATCCAAACGGAAAAATTATTAAAAGACATGTAGGCGAAACACCAAGCTTTTACGAAGAGTTAAAAGAACTTATGGGTCTGGAAACTGAAGCAAAAGGCGAAGATTTTACCATTACAGCAAATATTGAAGATATAAATTCGACCGAAGGATCTTTCTATTTTCAAGAAAAAGGAAAGCCTAAAGGACGATGGATTAAATTCCCCATGCAAGGCGGTACAGTAAAGTATACTGGGAAGGTAAGCGAGCCAACAATAATTTATATCAACTTTACCGACAATAAAGTAAGAAAATACTCGAACCCATATAAAGCAGGTTACTTTATGTCGAATGTATCTTTATTAGGCTTTGTAGCCATACCCAATAAAGAAATTACAGCCGAAGGAAAAGCAAGCGATTATATAGAGGCTTATGCTAGCGGCGATCGTGAAAACGATTTAATGGCAAAACTTAATAAACAAGTGCACCCTTTGCTTAATAAAGTCATGAATAACTACTGTACACTTGGTGACAAATCCTTAAGCGAAGAAGAAAAAAAGCCTGTTGGCGAAGAATGCAATAAGCTTAACGAGAAAATATCGGCAATTAAATTGGCCTTTGTGCAAGAAAATATTTCATCAATAATAGGACTGTCAACGGCACGAAGTTTATTAAACAATCAGATCTCTTTAGAAGAAGCACCTAGTTACTTTGCTAAAATTGATAAGAAGTACAAAAACTCCATGTATTATACCCAATTAATGGATAGGTACAAGCAGTTAATCGAAGAAAAAGAGAGTAAAGAAAAAACAGCAGAAGGAAAAGAATCTCCGGAGATTGTAACAAGCGAAAGCTATACGGGAAAAGCATTTTCCTTAAAAAGTTTAAGAGGTAAATATGTCTTAATCGATTTTTGGGGAACATGGTGTGGTGCTTGTATTAAGGGAATGCCAGAGATGAAAGCATTTCACGAAAAGCATGCCGATAAATTAGAGCTTTTAGGTATTGCTGCTGAAAAAGGAGGTACCGATCGTTGGAAGTCAATGATTAAGAATAGAGGCTTTAATTGGCATCAAATTCTTAATGGGAAAGATGATAAAGACTTTGTTAAAAAGTTTGGAGTTAGTGCATTTCCAACAAAAATACTAGTGTCACCTGAAGGGAAAATTTTATTAAGATATGTTGGAGAAGATGCAGAATTCTACAACAAGTTAGAAGAGCTTATCAACTAACCATTGTAAGGATTAAAAAGAGAACAATGAAGTTATTCACTGTTCTCTTGTAAAATTATTACTGCATTTTCTCCTGTAAAAATGGAGAAGGTGATTCAAAAAATGCAATGAAGAAGCATATTCCTGTATTTTTCTTTTTCGTAATTGTTGCTCTTGCTCTTTTAAGTGTGGAGGCATATAATAGCAAACAATTTTATGCAGAGTCTGAAAAGCTTCCTGATCTTACTTTGAAAAAAATAAATGGTAAGATTGTTTCCCTCAGTGATTATCAGGGAAAAAAATTGTTTATCACTGTTTGGGCTACTTGGTGCAAGGGCGGTCGTGAAATGAAACCAATGATTGATAATTCGAAGTTACAATTAAAAAGTATAGACAGCCTGGTGTTTATTGAGATCTCTCTGGATAGGAATATCAATGACTGGAAGGAGTATGTAAAGAAAGCACTATCCATAGGCACTCAGTTTATTACAGAAGAAAATGTGAAAAAAGTGATAAAGTCATTTGGAAGTAAAGGCATTCCTTTTTGTGTAAGTGTAGATGAGAATGGTAAATTCCGAACTAGTTTAGGGGGTACAACCGGAGTTATTGATGTGAGGAATATTATCGAAACTACCGATTAACCTTATGGCTTGTATAAATGATAGATGGCCTTGTAATATCTTAATTGAATAATAAAACAGAAAGAGAAATGTTGTTGATGATTTTCATTTCTCTATTCAAAAATAATCAAGAAATAGCATGAGAAATTTAACCGTGTTTGTAATGCTGCTGACTTTATTTGCCTGCAGTAAAAAAAATCCTAAAGAGGTAGTTTTTAAAGGACAAATTTCAAATTATACAGGTGAAAATATCCTGTTAAGTTATGATGGGCAAATTGATACTGTTCTTGTTGGGGAGAATGGTGTTTTTCAAAAAATATTGCACTTCGAGAATAATACTTTCGTTTTTTTGAGAGGAGATAAATTGGCAGGCCGTTTTTTTTTAATGCCTGGTTATGATTTGGAATTTACACAGGATGTAGATCGTATTGATCAGGGGATTAATTTTATCAATCGGAATGTTTGCGTTAGTGTAAATAAATATTTGATAGATAAATACGAATTGGAAGATCAGTTAAGAATGGATCGAAAAGAATATTTCTCGATGGAAGAAGCTGAGTTTATTTCTAAAACAGAGGAGAATTATGACAAGAGAAGTGATCTTTTAACCAAACTTTTGGAGGATAATAAAAAAATAGATCCGGTTTTTGTGAAAGAAGAAAAAGGATCTTTGAAGTATTCCATGTTGCTGAACTATCTTCAATATGAATCTTCACATGCGCGATATGTAAAAGACTATGAATTTAAAGCTGGAGAAGCCATTTCAAAAAAGCTGACCCAGGAGGAACTCAATCGTTCAGACCTATTAAATGTTTCGGAATATAAATCGTATTTGGATGGTAGACTTAAAGATGCAGCATACCAGTATTATAAAGAACATCCGGAATATAAGGAAATAGAAGATGGTTATTACATCGCTATGTACGATCAATTGGCAGAGTGGAGTAGTACTCCTGAAATAAAAAGTTATTTAGCAGCTACTATTGCTGATGCAAGGGTGCGTTGGAGTATAAATGAGAATAGTCCGGTTTTGAAGATGTTCAGAAAATATTGTAGCGACGAAAAAGCTCTTAATAGAGTTAATGAAAAGGTAGCTTGCTGGATGAGGTTGTCAAAAGGTAAGGATGCATTTGATTTTACTGGACAAACCATTGAAGGAAAGTCTATGTCTCTTTCTGATCTGAAAGGAAAATATGTTTATGTGGATGTATGGGCAACATGGTGCGGTCCTTGTTGTGGAGAAATACCATATTTACAAAAAACTGAAAAAGAATATCATGACAAAAACATTGTATTTCTTAGTGTATCGGTAGATCGAGATATAGATAAGTGGAAGAAAAAGGTAAATGATGATAAGTTAGGAGGAATACAAATAAATGTAGGGCAAAGAAATAGCATTAGTAAAGATTATATGATTACCGGCATACCAAGATTTATGCTTTTCGATAAGGAGGGGAAAATAGTAAGTGTAAATGCACCACGCCCTTCACAAAAAGAAAAAATAGAGAAACTTTTTAATTCGTTAAACGGATTATAATAATTTGCATGTAAAACTATAGCTTCAATTAACAGAGTAATTGAAGCTATATTCTTTGATATGAGTTTACGGTATTATATAATTATTGATACTTGGCAATCATAGCATCTATTTTCTCCATTTCAGATTTTACCCACTTAGCTGGATAAAAGGGTTTGCAAAGTTCTTTAATCTCCTGGTTAAGTTTTTTCATTTGGCGAATGTTTTCAGGATTTGGAGATTGAGTTTGCATTTTGTCGTACATACGAATCATTTGTCTCTTTGCCCAAAAATAATCAGAAGGAGTGTTGTGTGCATTTTTTAGCATTTCCAAAATAGATTGTATAGCCTTTTCATAATCTTTAGATAGTCGGTTTATTGTAAATTGTGTTATGTAGGCAGAACCAAATGTTGGCATTTCAGCAACGTATTTACTTGCGTATTCAATAGCCTTTTCTTTATTTTCAACATTAATATAGCATCTCGAAAGCAGATTGTATTTGTATGCTGGCTGTAATTCTAATTCATTTACTTTTTCAATCATCTTAAGGTAGTCTTCTTCTTCCAATTTCTTTTTTCTGGAATAATTTTCCCGATACCATTTTTTAAAGACCAATCTGTTTTTTAGGTAATCTCCATCGGGGATTGTTTGCTTCTCTCTGTAAACGGAAACATCTTGTGTGGCAATGTCATATTCTAAAAATTGATTGCATCCGGCAAGCATTTCACCATAGGCAAAATAGATTTTTTGCCTGGTATTGTCCATGATACATGATTTTACTGTGATATCATTGTTTATGGAGCATCCCCATGAAGTGTCATGTGGCAATTCGTAGTAGGCAGTAGAGGAAACCATTTGATATGCCTTGTCTATCAAATTGTTGTTAGAGATGTTTTGATTTAGTTCTTTTAATTTGTCTTCGCGTGTAATATTGCTTTCTCCATGCATGTTAATCGAGCTGTATTCATATCTTCCTTTTTCGGATACAGCAAGATTGGTTACGCCAACATAATTATCCTGCATTCTATTTTTGATGCATTCTCCTCTGGTCAATTCATACATTGCACCCGATTGATCCTTACTACTGCCAACCGTGATAAACCAACCATGTGTACTGTAATTGTTGAGCATTTCATCTACCTCGCTCAATTCATCGGCATTTTCCATTACATAGCGCAATTCAAAAGGCATGGGCATGCCAGTCACATAATCATTTTCTTCTTTACCTTCGGGTATTGGGCAGCCATTCATATTAATCGACATGCTTAAACCATTGTGATTCATTCCTGTGTAAGCACCAGGATAATTTACAAAAGTCAATATTGTAGTAGGAATCTTGCCTTTTCTGTGATAATTTACAATTAAAGGAAACTTGGTGAAAATTTCAATTCCAGGCCAGTCAAGGTTTCTACCGTGCACAATTCCATTCTCATTTTTTAAAACAAAGGAGGTACAGCTGATTTCAAAAAAGATTTGAGGAAAATAGGCCATCGTTTTTACCTCTCTTAAGTTTAGTTCGCAGCCTTCAGCTATACCTTCCAATTCTTTAATGAATTCTTCTGGCATCCTTTTTTCTATTTTCCTGATTTTGGATTTTAAGACCATATTGGCAATCCATTTTTTCAAGAAAAACTTTCCAACATAGGTTTCTACTACGCTGTCAACTTTTACCTGCATTTTCATGATTTGATCATTCATTAAAACGCCATACTGCAAACCCATTTCGTAAGAGTCGCCTTTAACGCTTAGGAAAGGAACACCTTCCTTTACGAACATACTTCCCTGGTGAAAGGTTCTGATTCCATTTTTTTCATTGTATTGGTAATCTTTTGCGAAAAGCAGCAAAGAGGATAGAAGAAGAGCGCTTAAAATGCTCAGATGTTTTAATTTCATGGCAATGATACTTAGCTTAACAATTAGTTTTTGTTTTGTAATTTATAAAACTGGTAATTGCAAGTCAAGTATTGTGCCAAAATAACTTTATGTTGATTTACAGGGAGCTTTGTATTCGCAATTGATATTTATGTTGGATTATCCAACAGGAGTGTATGGATTTTGTACAAAATCAATTTTAAAACAAATTGTCAATCACAAATTGTATTTTCCTTATTTCTAATTGATCAATGAAAATTTACCTTGGTCAACCCTTCTGACAAATCCCAAAGTTTTTTGGCAATCTCTTCATCATGCGAAAGTTTATTCGATTTTACTTTAACCGGATATCCCTGCATTTCGAAAAATTTGTCTGGGCCGTAATAATCACCTGTTTTTGCGCTGGGATCGAAACCTGCACGAAGCGATGGTAAAATTCCCATGGCAGGGGCTTGAGAAAAGAAATTATTCAGGAATCGTATTCCTCCTGAGTGTCTTTGCAATTCGGTTCTGGTCCATCCGGGATGAGCTGCTGTAACCATGGGAGCATCAGGATCGTTCTTGAGTTTGCGTACCAATTCATAAGCAAAATAAAGGTTGGCAAGTTTGCTGTCGCCATAAGCATTATTGGTATTGTATTTTCTGCTTTCCCAATGGATATCCTCGAGGTTGATTTTTCCAAATTTATGAGCAACACTCGAAGTGACTACAATTCTTGAGTTTTTGGTCTTTTTAAGCAGAGGCATTAAATGTCCTGTAAGCGCAAAATGTCCCAAATGATTGGTTCCCATTTGTACTTCAAAACCATCTTCTGTTTTGGCAAAAGGGCACATCATGATCCCTGCATTGTTGATGAGAACATCCAGGCTGTTGAAAGACTTGCTGAAGTTCTCCGAAAAACGTTTAATTGACTGTAAACTCGTTAAATCAAGTTCCATTACCTTGATGTTTGCTGCAGGATTCACAGTTTGAATTTCAGATGCTACCTTGTAGCCTTTTTGAGTATTTCGAACTGCCATTACAAGAATGGCCTCCTTATCGGTCAGAATCCGTACAGCTTCTTTGCCAATTCCACTTGTCGATCCGCTTACAATTACAACTCTTCCTTTTTGATTTGGAATATGTGATTCACCCCACTTTGATTTTGTCATGCTATTTTTCTTTTAAATTATTTAATTTGTTGATAGAGACAAAAATACGAGAGTGTTGTTTGGAATAATTATAATAATTACTGAAGCTTGTATGCTTTTTACAGTTTAATGCATGACTTTTAGTGTTTAGGTCATAATTGTATTACGTCAAACTCTTTGGCATTGATAATTTGCATTAGATCTTGTGGCTTTAGCTTTACCCTGAAATTTACTTTTCCCCCGCTAACAATAATCTGTTCCATTGATACAGAACTAGCTTCTAAAAAGCTTTTGTATTGTTTTTTCATACCAATGGGCGAGCAGCCTCCTTTTATGTAGCCGGTGTTTGGCAACAATTCCTTTTCTGCTAGCATTAAGATTTTCTTTTCGCCTGCAGCTTTAGCAGCTTTTTTCAAATCCAATTCACTCGACAAGGGAATGATAAAAACATAAAGTTCATTGCTAATGCCACGTGTAACAAGAGTTTTATGAATAAGTGAAGCATCAGGATCACTCATATCTCCAGCTTTTAGATTAGTGGAATCTTTTGCTTCATAGTTTACGCTATGCTTATCTAGTAGTCGTAATGCGTTTGTTTTAATCTTTTTTGCCATAATATTTAATTATTCGAGTCGAAATTAAGAAAAAAGGATTAGTCGGAGAACAACAATATCTTTTACTTAGAAAGTTTTGGAAGAAGAGGATGTGTAAATTAGGATATAAAAAAAGGACTCATCATTACTGATAAGTCCTGTAGTGAACACGGAGGGAGTCGAACCCCCAACCTCCACAGCCGTAATGTGGTGCACTATCCAGTTATGCTACGCGTCCGTTTCCTTAAAAAGGCGGTGCAAATATAGGGAAAATTACCTGTTAATTGCAAGCCTTTCCAGTAAAAAATACGAAAAAAATCCTTTTTTGTTTTACTATCAGGCATTTAAATTTTCAGTATTTGTTTCATAATGGAATATGATTCAATTTCTGATTTTTTTAGACCTGTTTTGACCAAAATGTATGGCATAAAAAAAAGACTCATCTTTATTTGATGAGTCTCTTCTGGTGAACACGGAGGGAGTCGAACCCCCAACCTCCACAGCCGTAATGTGGTGCACTATCCAGTTATGCTACGCGTCCGTTTTTCCTTAAAGGCGCTGCAAATATAGGGAAAATTAGAATTGTAATGCAAGTGTTTTTAATCTTTTTTTTAGAAAAAATATCTTCCAGAGAGCTTGTAAAACCTTAAAAAACTATAAATCTTTCAGATAGATGAAAGAGATCAATCGAAAAAAATTAATTTTACATTTATAGAAATTTAAAATCTTTAGTTGATGTAATTCTCTTAGTATTTTCTATTTTTGTTATGTAAAACCAAATTGACTTTTAAACAATGAAGAAGTTTCTTAAAATTTTTGGAGGGATTGTAGTTTTCCTTTTAGCGCTATTGATTATTCTGCCTTACGTTTTTAAAGATCAGATATTTGAAAAGGTAAAAACAGAAATTGATAACACTCTTGATGCAAAAGTAGAAATTGGAGATATGTCTCTATCTATGCTTAAAAACTTCCCAAACCTTTATATTGAATTGCAAAATGTAAGTGTGGTGGGTAAAAATGAATTTGCATCGGATACATTGGCTTTTGTGGGCAGACTTTATACTGCTGTCGATTTGTCTTCAGCCATATCAGGATCTCAGATCAAAGTTGGAGCCATTGTGTTGGCAGATTCTAAAGTGAATGCGAAAGTTTTGGAAACAGGTAAGGCCAATTGGGACATTGTAAAGTCAACAGGCGAAGAAGTTGTGGAAGAGGAATCGGGAGAAGCTTCTGACTTTAAAGTAATTTTTGATGAGGTTAGAATAGAGAATTTTGGATTGTTATATGATGATGCCGCTATGAAGGCTGTTTTTGCGGTGGAAGATTTGGACTTAAAACTAAGTGGTGATTTTTCGGCCAAAGAAACCAACCTAAATGTTGCAAGCACTTTAATAGGTATTAGCTTTGATTATGAGGGAGCTAGATACCTGAACAATGCAAACATAAATTTAACTGCTGATCTTGCAGCAGATCTTGAAAACATGATCTTTAAATTCATGGAAAACCAATTAGGTATTAATGATCTGCACTTTGGGATTGATGGTCAGGTAGGAATGCTTGACAACGGATATAGCATGGACCTTAAATTGAATGCTGAGAAGACAGATTTTAAATCATTGCTGGCTATGGTTCCTGATGTATTCAAATCTGATTTGGAAGGTCTGGAAACTTCTGGTGAATTTGAATTAAATGCTTTTGCAAAAGGTGAATTCAAAGAAGAATCGTATCCTGCTTTTGGAGCCAAATTAAAAGTGGGCAAAGCAAGTTTAAAATATGCTGATTTGCCAGAATCAGTTCAGAATATTCAAATTGATGCTCAAGTAAATCACCCGGGAGGTGAATTGGATTTGCTTACAACGGATGTCAACAAATTTCATTTTGAAGTAGCCAACAATCCTTTTGATGCAGAATTACATGTGAAAAATCCAATGACAGATCCTCTTTTAAGTGGATTCTTTAAAGGAATTGTTGATTTTGAAAAGATTAAGCATGCCATTCCTATGGACAGCATTAAAATTGCTGGTATGGTTAATTCTGATGTGGTTTTTAAAGGACGCTACTCGGTAATTGAGAAAGAGGAGTTTGAGAAATTTATGGCAAAAGGAAGTGTGGTTTTGAATGATTTTGTATTCACAACACCAGATTTCCCTCAAGGCGTTAAAATCATAAAATCAGTTCTTGATTTTACTCCACGTTACATTAGCCTTAATTCGTTCGATTCCAGAATTGGAAAATCAGATGTTCAACTGAAAGGAAAAATTGAGAACTATATTCCTTATGCAATGAAGGGGAAAGTTCTTAAAGGCAACTTTACCATGAGTTCGAAGATGATGGATCTGAATGAATTCATGACAGAAGAAGAGGAAGTAGAAAATTCTGCAGATACAGTACCATTATCGGTTATCGAGGTTCCTGCTAACCTGGATTTACGATTAAGCTCAAATTTTAATACCATTCGTTTTGATAAAATGGACATTAAAGATGTAAAGGGATTAATCGTAGTAAAGAATGCCACAGCAAAGCTTACCAACCTTTCTATGAATATGCTTAAAGGGAATATGATTATGAATGGGATGTACAAAACCATTGATGTAAGCAAGCCGGAAATCGATTTTGGTTTAGACATCAATAATTTTGATATCAATAATGCATACCATTCACTTAGTATGATTAAGAAGATGATGCCAATAGCCATGAACTGTGAAGGAAAGGTTTCGTCGGATATGAACATTACCGGTTTGCTTGATGCAGAAATGAATCCAATTCCAGCTAGTTTAAATGGTAAAGGATCCTTACATTCTCGCAAAATCTTAATTAAGGAGAATAAGGCTTTCGATGCATTGGCTGCAGCTTTAAAGAATGATGAGTACAAAAGAATTTCGGTTACTCAATTCGATATGGAATTTGAAATCACAAATGGAAATGTGCTTGTGAAGCCATTTACGACTAATGTAGCAGGCAATCCGGCAACCATATATGGAACACAATCGGTAGATGGAAAGCTTGATTTTACCATGGATATGAAATTGCCAAAAGAAGATTTGGGTAGTGATATTAATAAAATGTTTGCGCAAGTTCCTGGTTTAGATAATGTGCCTGCTTTCGATGTCGCAGTTAAAATTACAGGAACGGTTGATAATCCTGTGGTAAAGCCTGATTTAAGCAAGGCAATTAAGCAGGCTCAAAAAGCAATTGCAAAAGAATTGGAAAGAAAAGCCAAGAAGGAGTTAGAGAAAAAAGGAAAAGATCTGCTGAAGAAATTATTTAAGTAGACATTTGAAATACATAATATTAAAGCGGATAAGCATTTTGTTTATTCGCTTTTTTTAAAATTTAGCGCAACAAAAAAGGACGGCAACCACTCCGTCCTTCTTCATATTCACTTTAAAACCTGAACTTTCCATGGAAAATTCTTTGACAATATATGAATAAAATTAAAACGGAACAATAAAAAGATTAAAAATAATTAAACAGGATGTTGTCGGACAGATTAAATATCATATGAATAAGAACTGCAAAAAGGGAAGAAATGGGAGGGGGATTTAATACAAAAGAGGATGGTAACCACTCCATCCTCTTCTATCTATTCACTTTAAACCTTAAAAACGGAAATCGTTTTGCATGTTCTACGCCCTATGTTTCCAAAAGGTTCTAAAAAAAGTGGTATTTTAATTCATTCCAAATAATATTATAGGCGAAATTTCAATAATTCTGAAATGGTTTTGTAATATTCATGCTCAATTTCAAGATAAGTGTCAACACTTTCGTAATAGTAAATATTTTCTGTAAGGTATTCAATGCTTGATATTTAGCCGTGTGTTAAAGCCTTTTGTAAAAGAGTGTCGTAACGTTTTTCTGTAAAAACTCCTGCATACTCTTTCATACTTTTCTCAAGACTCAAAAAGTTTCGAAAAAGTTTCAAAAATTTATTTTCTAACTCCATTTTGCCAATTAAATACTCTTCCCTGCTAAATTGTTCTAACAACCTCGCTCTTTTAACCTTGTTCTTATTTTCCCACAATGGAATGCTAATCCCAAGTTTTATTCCATTGGCTTGCTTCATGATATCCGAATTCAAATAGCGATATCCAATGCTAAATTTTGGTAGCGAGTTTGTTTTTACAAGAGAAGTTTCTTTTGCAGAAATTTTCTCTTTAGTGCTTAAGAGCTTCAGTTGTGGATCTGCATTTAAGGATTGGGAAAGCAAATTCTTCATCTCCTGGTCAATACTCATTAATGGATACTCATGTATGTTGAGATCAACTTGCTTTCCTCCGTTTAGTTTAATAAGATCATCGATAAGATTAGAAACTTTACGATCAATCATTTTTAATTGATTTGCCGTATTCAAGCGAAGCATCTTAATTTTATTGGCTTCAAGAATAGTTGCATCTCCTTCTTCCAATCTTTTTTGAAACAAATCATTTAACTTTTCTGCACTGCTTAAACGGTTATTTAATTCAGCTTTTTGTTTGTTGTAATAAATTAGCTTAATGCAAAGCAGTTTTGCTTCCAACAAAATGTCTTGTCTCGATATTGCTTTGTAGTTTTCCGTATTGGCAATTTTTGCTTTTTTTAGCTGATTTTTATATAGATAACTCATTGGAAAATCAAAGCTTTGACTTACCAATATTTCATATGGCTTTCCTTCGTCAGACGAAAAGCTTTTTTCCCATTCCAGTTCAGGATTAGCCAAATTGTTTTGCGCTTTGAACCCTAGATTCTGCGCTTCAAAAAACTGTTCATTTGCTTTTAATACAGGATTGTTTTTTTCAATGGCAGAAAGCACATCCTGAACAGTATTCTGAGCCTTTACGGAAAGGCCCAGAATTGATATCATGATTGCGAATACAATTTTATTCATCTTCTTGTTTTTTCTTGTTTAACACCAAATAAACGATTGGAATAACATAGATATTAAGCAGGGTAGAGGTAAGTAAACCACCCAATATCACAACCGCCATTGGACTTTGAATTTCATTTCCAGGCTGATCGCTTGCCAAAGCCATTGGGATTAACGCCAAGGCTGCTGTTAATGCGGTCATTAAAATTGGACTTAATCGATTCACAGATCCATTTAAAATGATCTCTTTTAGCTGTAAGCCTTTTTCTTTTAAACTCTGGTAGTTCGATATCAGAAGAATTCCATTTCTGGTTGCAATACCAAATAAAGTAATGAAACCAATAATGGCAGGAATACTTAGCATACCTGAAGTGAAGAAAATGGTAAACACACCACCAATTAGAGCCAAAGGAAGATTTAGCATGATAATTCCAGCCAATTGCGAACTTCTAAACTCCTGAAATAACAGCAGAAAGATGATTAGCAAACTGAAAATTGAAGCGATCATTAAGACTCTTGATGCTTTTGCTTCACTTTCGAATTGTCCTCCATATTCAATTCTGTATCCCTCGGGCAGTTTGATATTTTCATCAACACTTTTTTGGATGTCTGCTACAATACCACTCAAATCTCTATCGGCTACATTAGCTGAGACAACCAACTTACGTTGTACATTTTCTCTGCTTATTGTATTGGGACCCGACAAAGATTGAATGTCAGCTACGTAACTGAATGGTATTTTTTTTCCATCCCAGGTATCGATTAGTGCATTTCTTATGGCTTCAATACTGCCACGATTCTCTTCGTTGTATTTCACTACCAGGTCGAAAGCTCTGATACCTTCAAATACATCAGAAACCTTAGCGCCGCCAAAAGCCACATGAATAAATTCCGAAAATTGAGTGATGGAAATGCCATATTTTGCCAACATATCTCTTCTTGGTTTAATTCTTACCTGGGGAATTTCTACCTGCTGTTCAACGTTTACATCCACTACACCTTCGATAGGTGAAATAGATGTTTTAATTTGATTCGCAGTTTGAAACATGAGATTCAAATCATCGCCAAAAATTTTGATTGCAATATTGGCTTTGGTACCCGAAAGAATGTGATCAATTCTATGACTTAAAGGCTGACCAATGGCAAAGTTTACTCCTTGAATTTGATTTAACTTCTCACGTACCTCCTGCAGAAATTCTGATTTGCTACGATTTGTCAGGGTAAATGGAACTTCTATTTCAGAGGTATTTACACCAAACGAGTGTTCATCCAATTCTGAACGACCTGTTCTTCTGGCTGTCAATCGAACTTCAGGAATGGTAAGAAGTGCCTCTTCAGCCAGGACCTTAACTTTGTTTGATTCTTCGAGAGCAATTCCAGGTTTGGTAATGGCAGTAATCGTTAATGATCCTTCATTAAAATCAGGCAGGAAATTACGCCCAAGATTTGTTAAAGTAATAATGGATGCAATAAATAAAATACCAGCACCAGCCAAAATCAATTTCTTATGATTTAGTGCTCTTTGAAGCGAGTTCTCATATCCTTTATTTAAACGAGATACCAACCAACTTTCTTTACTTTTTTTGTCTAACATTTTATCGCTTGTAAGCATGAAGCTACATAGAACAGGAGTCAGTGTAATGGCTACGATTAATGATGCAAACAAGGCAACGATAAATGCAATACCAAGTGGTTGTAGCATTCGTCCTTCCATCCCGGTAAGGAAGAAAAGAGGTAAAAATGCAGCAATAATAATAAAGGTTGCATTAATAATTGATGAACGAATCTCGCAAGAAGCATCGTAAACCACTAGCAATGGGTTTTTTCGCTCTTCTTTTGGCAGAAGGTGATTTTGCCTCAATCGCTTGTAAACATTTTCCACATCGATAATGGCATCATCTACCAAGTCACCAATGGCAATTGCCATACCTCCAAGGGTCATGGTATTAATGGTAATCCCTAGAAATTTAAGAGTAATTACTGTTACCAATAAGGAAATTGGAATCGCCAAGAGTGAAATCATAGTAGTCCTGTAATTCATTAAAAACAGGAACAGAATTACAATAACAAAAACCGATCCTTCCAGTAAAGCCTTTTGTACATTGCCAATGGATGAATTAATAAAATCCGATTGACGGAAGATGTGTGTATTTACATTTACTCCCTCGGGCAATGATTTTGCGAGCTCTTCAATCGAAGCATCAAGTTTTTCTGTCAATTTTAGAGTGTTAACGCCAGGTTGCTTTTTAACGGTTAGTAAAACCGATTGTTGAGCATTTATGGTTCCCAAACCAATTTTTGGAGCGGCTGCCGCTTTCACTTCAGCAATGTCGCTAATTCGGATGGGTACATTATTGTACATTTTTACAACCGAATTGCCTAGCTCCTCAAAATCGGAAGTTCGGGCTATTCCTCTAATGTTGTACTGATTTCCATATTCGTTAATGAATCCACCAGCCGAGTTTTGATTCGTTGCTTCAGCTGCTTTCATCAACTCATCGATACTTACATTGTAGTATCTCATTTTTTGAGGATTGGCAAGAATCTGATATTGTTTGTATTCACCGCCAATCACAACAACCTGGGCAACCCCATTAATGGCAAGCAATTGCGGTCTGATGGTCCAATCGGCAATGGTTCTTAACTCCATTGGGTCAACATTATCCGATTGAAGACCAATCATTAATACTTCGCCCATAATTGAGGATTGAGGTGCAAGGGTTGGATTACCAGCACCTTCGGGTAACATCTCCGACAATGGCATTAGTTTCTCACTAACAATTTGTCTGGCTTTGTAAATATCGGTTCCCCATTCAAACTCAATCCAAACAATCGAGAATCCTGCCGATGAGGATGAACGTAATCTTCTAACATCAGTAGCTCCATTTACGGCTGTTTCTATAGGAAAAGTAACAAGTTTTTCCACTTCTTCCGGCGCCATACCGTGAGCTTCGGTCATAACAACCACTGTTGGAGCTGTTAAATCCGGAAACACATCCACATCCATGTTTAATGTAGTGTAACTACCGCCAATAATTAGTAAGGCAGAAACAAACATTACAAGAATGCGGTTGTGCAATGCATATTGTATGATTTTATTTAGCACAATGTATCTTTTTAAATTCTTAAATCGATTAATTGATCCAGGCTCTTAATGTTCGTGAGAATGAGCTGGCAATGATCCTGCAAGGGAAGCAAGTTTCACAAAATAAGCACCTTCGCTAACCACTCTTTCTCCTGCACGAAGACCTTTAATGATTTCTACCTCACGACCGTTGTCGGCGCCTATTGTAATAAATCTTTTCTCAAAGCTTTCTCCTCCGGTTTGCACAAATACATACTTTAAACCCTGATCTTCAAGAATTGCCGACTTTTCGATGTGCAAAACATTCCTGGCATTTTCAGATTTCAGATAAACCTCCACAAACGATCCTGAGTATAGTTCAGGGGTTAGATCCAATTCGAAAAACAATGGAGTAGTGTAATCATCCTCATGAATGTCTTTTCCATAGGCTATCATTCTTCCATTTAACTCTTCGGTGCTAAATACCTTATTGCGATAAGGAAGTTTAAAGTTTGCCGATTTGATATTAGAAAGTTCTTTTAAATGCTTTTGGTAAACATCAGCTTTCAGCATCAATTTTGAACCTTGATCTACTTTGGCAAGTACGCTGCCTTTTTCAACATATTGACCTTCGTTCACAAATACCTCGCAAACAAATCCGTTTACCGGAGAAAGAATGGAAAGTCCTCTGTTATTATAGTTTTTGTTGATACTGTTGAATTTAACCTTGGCATTTTCGTAAGCCGATTTAGCTTCTAAAAATGTTTTTTCCGTTACAATTTTATCTTCTCGCAAAGTGCTTGCTCTATCGAACTCAGCCTTGGCTTTTTCTAGTGCCAGTTTTGCTTCGGTATATAGGGTAGACAGGTTGTCACCAGCCAATCCTTTCCCGGTAATGATAAATAATGAAGTGTTCTTGTCAACTGTTTTACCAGCAACAATATCGGTAGAACTAAAATGAACTACACCACTGGTTTTGGCAACTACTTGCTTTTCCATATTAACAGCAGGTTGCAGAGTGCCGGTTGTTTTGATAATGTTTTGGAAGTTTGAATTTTTAACTTCAGCAGTTGCAAAATCAATTTTCCAGGCTTGTTCTTTTAAAAAGCTAATTTCATGATCACTTAATGTTTCCTGAGCAGCTGCCTTATCTGCTTCTTCATGGTCCTTGTAAACAGGGATGTTTTTAGCAACGAACTTTTCTTTGCCATACTTCGAATTTACCTCAAATACCAAGGTTGCTGAGCCAGCCTTTTTAGGCATTAGTGCAGGTGTAAAAATACCATCTCTGGCAGGCGTATTTACCGTGTTCGAGTAACCTTTTCCTGCAACCATTAAAATAACTTTAACGCTTCCTTCGGTGTAAGGTTTGTAGGTTTTAAGATTGGTTAAATGTGTAGTAAACTTCGAAACATGATCCAGCATGAGTTTAGGAAACTCCACGAATAACTCTGTATTTTCGTTGTACAAAGTTAAACTCATTGTTGAATGATCCTCTTCATCATGTGCTGCGTGAGTATCGGGGCCATGTGCGTGTCCGCCATGATCGTGCCCATGCGAATTGTTATTTGGTTTACATGCTATTAAAAATGATAAGGCTAAGCTTATCCAGATATATCGTTTCATCTGTTTATAATTTTCTTGTTAAGGTGAGATGGTCCCGATAACTATCGGGATTACCATTCCTAAATAATCATCCTCGTGCGTGAGTTAATAATTATTTACTCATGGACGTTTCATTTTTTTCTCTTTATTGTATTGATAACTCAAAATTTCATGAGCTGAGCCGGAGTTAACTTTCTCCAACTCAGCTTTAATGATTAATGTTTGTGTCCGTGGTCGTGATCGTGGTCATGTCCATGATCGTGACCTTCTTCGTGCTTGGTACTGTCAACATCAAACTCCTCTTGGTCATGTGCATCCTTATCATGAGAGTGAGAATGAGCTCCATCCCCGTGGTCATGATCATGATCGTGATCATGTCCTTCATGAGAATGAATTTCTTCTTTTTTCTCTGATTTTTTACCTGCATTACCACAGGAGGTAAGTACTAGTCCACAAATGGATAGGACAAATAATAATTTTTTCATAGGATTGAAATTTGAGTTAGCTTGTAGATGTCACATGGCAATTCACTATAGTATACCAAGTGAAATCTCTACAACTTTTGTTATAAATAATTAGAATGCTTTATGTATGATTTTATTGTACTATAATATCTATAAATATGATACAATAATATCAAGGCAACTTTAATAAGTTGTTGAATTTAAGCCTTAGGCTAAGAATGAACTGGGCGGACCTCTCCTGTGAGGAATGAACCTGAGTGGTTCAGGAGTTAATTTTTGATTGCGTAATTTAAAGCTTTGAAGCCTTTGAGTTTCTTCACAATCCAACTGAATGTTATCCGACTGCAAAAATACCTTGTAGGCATTATCTTTCTGTACTCTATTATGAGTTAGAATACAACATGTTTCAGCATTTGCTTCATGAGAATGATTCCAATGAATACCATTGTGTTGGTGTGTATTGGCAGCATGTCCATGATGATGAACCTGAATTACTGAAACATGATGGTAATCATCAATTTGTTGTAGATGATGATTATGAGGAATAATATCATGAGCCAACAATACCAGCATTGGTATTATCATCGTTAAGCACAAAATATAACTTTTCAAATTCCTCATTTACGAAAATGTTTGCGACAAATATAAATTTTCAAAAATAAAAATACAATACCTATATCATATGATTATAATTTCGTTAACAAAAAATCCATGAAAAATGCTTCATGGATTTAGTTGAAATAAAATTATTTAGCTCCTAATACAATTCATGGCTAATTTTTCCTTCGAGCTTTTTAGCAGGATTTCCTACATAAACTCCCCATTCTTCGGTTTTTTGTTTTGTTAAGCTGGCACCCATAGCAAGTAAAGTGCCTTGTGCCAAGTGCGAATAATCGCGGATGGTTGCATTAACGCCAAAAAAACAATGCGACTCTATGGTGCAGTGTCCCGACATTACAACATGCGATGTGAAAAATACATGATCTTTTATCACACCATGATGTCCAATGTGATTGCCACTCCAAAGTACTACGTTATTGCCAATTTTCGTGAAAGGCTGTAAAGTGTTATCCTCAAGAATAAAACAGTTTTCGCCTATTTCGTTACCACATACCGTCGCCTTGGAGCTGATGTATGAGATGTATTCATAGCCTTTTTCTTTTCCCGCAAGGTATACTTTCTCTCTTAGCTGATTCATGTTCCGTCCTGTCATAGGAGCAAACAATTTGTATTGGCTTGGCGGATATTTATCTTCCAAATTCTCGAAAGCAACCACTGGCAGTCCTTTAAAGGTATCTTCTTTAAGATATTCTTGATTTACTGTGAAGGCAACTACTTCGTGCTCACTATCGTTCTCCAGATACCAATGAGCCAATTCGGCGGTATCCAATATTCCGAAAATAATAACTTTAGCCATGATGAAATTTGTTTTAGGTGAATGATTCTGGTGTTTTGTGATAACATACAATAGTTGTGAATATTGTAGATTATTTTGTTATCCTATTTAAATTACTGAATATCACAATGCAAAACAAATTTGATTTTGTATGATTAGGAATAGGTACTTGGAAAAACGTAAATAAAAAAAGGTCGCAGATAAACCTGCGACCTTTTACTTTTCCTTGTATGTAAGCTTACGATTCTTTGCTACATTCTTTTTTGCAATCACTTTTGCATTCTGTTTTTGCTTCTGCCTTGTGATGATCACACTCTCCTGAGCATTTCTTTTCTGTAGTTTCTGCAGTGGCTTCAGTTTTTGTACCATGTGCACAACCTGTACATTCACCTTTGCATTCTTCTTTTTTCTCAGCAACTACTTCAGTTTTTTCTTTTGAACAACAAGATTTTTCTGATGTAGCTTCTTTTTTAGTTTTGTTTCCACAAGAGCTTAGTACGAATCCGCAGATTGCGATTGCAAATAATAGTTTTTTCATTTTTCTGATCTATTTAATAAATAATAAATTCCCCATTGTTTAACGAAGCGTGAATATATCTGTTATTTGCGGGTTTTGCAAGCTCAACAAAAAACAGATTTGTTAAAAAAGTATTAACACATTTCTCTTTATGATTTCTTTTTGCCAAAAGAAAAGACAATAAATATATAAAATAAATCAACTTAAAAGCTTGACATATAAATATAAAAATGCTAAATTGGTGTATTGCATAATAAAAAGAGATGCGTTAAGTGCATCATGAATCTTAAAGAAAATATTTGTTTTTTCTGTAAAACTGGGGAAAGTAGGAAGAGGTAATGCGTAAGTAAGAAGAAGGAACGAGAAAGTAGAAAGAAGTAATGCGTAAGTAAGAAAAAGGAACAAGAAAGTAGAAAGAAGTAATGCGTAAGTAAGAAAAAGGAATCGATTTGTAGTAAGAAGGAATGAGTAAGTAGGAGAAATGAATTGTGAAGTTGAGATTTATTAAAGAGGGGGAAGAGGCAAATTTTTAAAAGAAGAATTGTTCAACCAACGAAATAATAATAATCAAACAAAAAAAAGTCATGGGAACTTATTTTAAATTCAGAAGAGAAGAATTACCAGTTGTAGGCGATTTATTATTAAGCTTATTGCAACGAGATCGAGTAAAATTTGAAGAATACTCACCAAAATACAATGATGAATTCATCGCTTCTGTTAGTGCTCAAATCCATAAGGTGCAGGATTTAACTACCACCCAATCCCTAAGCGGGGAAATCAAAACCATAACAAGCGATTTGTATCAAAGTATGGACGATTTGGTTCCAAAGCTAAACCGATTGGCCAGCTATGTGCAATCTGCAAACAAATCACTTGTTATTAAGTATGCCGACTTTGGCATTCGTGAAGCCAAAAAGGATTTAAGAAAAAGAAATGTAGAAGCTTATTGTGCACAACAAAAGGTAATAGAGCAGAATATTGCTAAAAATATCGATCAGCTTAAAGCAGAAGGTTACAAGGAAGACTTAGGTCTTGAAATTAAAAACGACACCAAGGCCATTTATGAGAAAAATCTATTGCAAGAGAATAAAATAAGGGAACGCAAAGAGCATGTAAACAATAATCTTAGTGAATTCGATACACTTTGGACAATGATGTCGGATATTTCGAGAATAGGAAAAATAGTTATGGCTCTCGATAAGCAAAAAGCCGATGAGTACATGTTTACCAATATCATTAAAAAAGTAAGAAATATTTCTGTAAAGAAGACTCCAGTTGTAATAGCTCCTCCGGTTGTTTCTAAGCCAGAAAAAGAAAACGAAGAGCCTCAAATGGAAAATGTTGAGTAGTTAAATAAAATTCAAAAAATAATTAAGAGACTTTAATTCGGTTTAAGGTCTCTTTCTTATTCTGTTTGAGAAAACAGAGTTAATAAAGTAACTAAATCACAAAACAAATGAGAGAATTAAAAAAGTTAAGCTTGATTTCAATTTGCCTGTTAATTGGTTTTATTGCAAATGGACAAATTCAATGGATGGATTCCTTTGAAGACGCGATGGTAATTGCTAAAGCACAGAACAAATTAATTATCGTGGACTGTTGGGCCAATTGGTGTGGTCCGTGTAAGAAAATGGATGAAGATGTATGGGAAAAAGAGAGCATGAAAGAATATGCTGATAAGTTCGTGTTTGTTAAGTTAGATTTAAGTTCTAGTTTTTCTAATCGATATTTCCAAGTAGATGCTATTCCAAAAATCTTTGTTGCTGATGCGTGGAACAATCAGTTTGAATCCAAGACGGGATATAAGCCTCTTAATACAATGAAGAATTTACTTAAGGCTTACAGTTTTTCTTTGGAAGATATTTATAAATCAACAACAGAATTTAAGGAGGATGATGAAAATATTGATAAGGCATTGCAATTAGCAATGTGTTATCAGGAAAAGAGTACAGTGGTTGAGCATGATGCTAAAAAATCTCTTAAATATAAAAGCCGAATGTGTTTTAAGCAGACTGAGAAATTGTTGAAAAAATCGAAGAATAAGGATTTATCGCAAAAAGTACTGATATTATCTTGCTTAAATAAAAGTGGTAAGAAAGCTTTAAAAGTTTTAACTTCTTGTAAGCCGAGCAATGAAGAGAATGAAAATTTGAAAGCAGCTCTACTCACGAGAATTTATTTGTCTCTCGAACAAGTTGATAATGCTAAAGCGCAATATGCAAAAATAAAAGACTTGCAACTTCCGTATTATGATTTTATTGCATCGGAAAGAAAACAGTTGCAGTAAGTCAATAGATATTGAGCTTTGAGATTTTAGGGAATAAAAAAATAAGTGTATCTCTAACATGAAAGGGATACACTTATTAAAAAATTGTGATTCACTAGAATCATCTGGTCACACGACCCACATTGCTCATTACTTTCTGAAGGCATAATTGTATTCTTTGTTGTTCGAAACTAAACGTACTTTGTACTCTCCTTCAGGTAATGCAGTAACATTAAACTTCTTTGAAAAAGTTGGAGCTGAAGTATATGACTCTTCGAAAACTTCATTGCCTAATTCATCAGTAATTGAAAGGTTGAAAGTATCATTTTCAAAAGAAAGGTAGCTCACAAACAAATTGTTGTCTTGAGATCTGAATAAAGTTTTTTCAGCAACTTCTTTGGCAGCTGTAACTTTAAGTTTTTTACCTTCAATAATGAATTCTTTTTCAACATTTTCTTCTGCACCACTTAGTACAATCTTGTAAATACCATCTTCTAAGTAAGAAAAGTCAAATAGTTTCTGATCGGTAGTTGCACGATTTACTTTTTTAGAGTAGTATAGGTTTCCTTCTCTATCGTAAATCTTCATTTTTAGTGCCGATTCAGAAGGGTTAATGATAGAAACGATAGATAAATCTGTATCCAAATATGGATTGATTTTGATGTTACCAGTGGCAAAAGCTGAACTTGCACCCAAGAATAGTAATGCTCCCAATACGATTCCTTTTAGATTTACATTTTTTGTTTTCATACAAATAAAATTTAATAATTAAAAGTTAAATAAATCAGCTCTTGATTTTTCTCTCATGCTGACATTGTAAATCTATAGATTATTGATAGAAATGATCTAAATAAAATCCTCGAAAAGTAAAGAAATAACAAAAAAATGAACTTATAACGGTTTCGGAAACTCCCGAAATTGTTTGCGTTACACAGATTTAATAAAGAATTTTATCATTATTAACGTGATTTGACCATTTTGAATGTTTATGATAACGTTTACGAAATTTTCGAAAAAGGGGCAAAACGTCATTTTTTGGACTGTGCTCCTAAAAAAGTGATCAAAATTGATAGAAAAACCTACTTCGAAAATGCTCATTTGGATCATTAAAATTGTAAGCTCGACTCTTTTTGAAAAATATTTTAGGCTGAAACTACTCACAGATTAATATATTTTACCAATCCTTTTGATTGCTTATTGGTATTGAACTATTTTTGATGCAAAATTTTAGACAATACCGATTTGTATTTAATTGATCGATAACTTCACTCTGATCCTTATTTCTCTTTAAATATCTATCGGCATAACACCTGAATCATTTTAAAATTAAAATGGTATTATGAGCTACCAAAACTTAATAGACTTTTCAGTTCATCCTTCCGATGTGGATCGATTCGATAACAAATGGGAGGGATTAAAAGAATATATCAATACACAAGAATTAGATGGAGTAGAGTTATTAATAGGATATGATCACCCATCTGATGAAATCCCTAAAGAAGTAGTAAAATCAATTCATTTGCCTTTTTGGGTAACATGGTTGGATGTTTGGCGAAAAGGAGAGGAAGCTGCAAAATATTATTTCCCGGATGTAAATAATGATTACTTGCAATTTTGTTGTGGAGGTAAGAATGCATCAGAAATGGTACAAACGCAAAAAAAGTTGTGGGAGAATGCCAGCCTGTTTAATCCGGCTCATGCAGTGATTCATGCGGCCCATGTTGAGTTGGATCATGCCTTTTCTCGCGATTTTACGTATAAAAATACCGAAGTGAGTTCTAATTTGGCAGAGATGCTAAACCGTACGGCACAGGAATTTACCGATGGAGAACCTCCGGTTACATTGGCAATTGAAAACCTGTGGTGGCCAGGTTTGGATCTTCTATTCCCTGCTGAGGTAGATGATTTTGCAGGAAGGTTAGAGTTTGGCAATTGGAATATTTTGTTGGATACCGGGCATTTAATGAATACCAACCCGACGCTGCGTTGCGAGGATGAGGCCATCGATTTTGTTTTGGATAGAATATCAAGACTATCGAAAGATGTACAAGACAAAATTAAAAGTTTACACCTTAATTGCAGTTTGTCGGGAGAATATCAGTTAAAGCAATTGCAAAATGGTTTTCCTCAGGATTGGGAACAACTAACCCATCGTGAAAAATATTCAGCAGCCCGTAATCATGTTTTGCAAATCGATCAGCATTTGCCTTTTCGAACCGAACGTGTGAAAGAAATTATAGCAGAAGTTCAACCAGAGATTGTGGTTCATGAGTTCATTACAAAAGATATGGATGAATTTACAAGCAAATTGGAAGTACAGCGAAGCAATTTGAAATAAATAAAGGATTGAATTTGTCCTGCTATCCATAAAATAGCTCAAATCGGAAATCCTATTGATTGGATGTAGTTTGCTTCTATCCTAATTAATACAGTAAGAAAAAGGCTTGATAAAGGATTTACCTGTAGCATGTTTTCATTGTTATTTAGATTGTAAATGTGTTGTTGTGATTGATATTCAGTGGGTTTAGCTTGTTTAATTAATTGACATTGCAGCTAATTCTCCGTAAATTCTTGTTTATTTTATAATTAGGAGGATTTAAAAATGGAGTTATCACTTTACGAAAGACTGGGAGGTAGTGAAGGAATTACAAAAATAGCTAGTGATGCCTTAGATTTACATCTAAAACATCCTGCTATTGCAACGCGTTATTCAAAGAGCAACATCCCTGAATTAAAAAAAGCAGCAGCTAACTTTTTTATTATGGGAACCGGAGGTCCTAATGTTTATGAGGGCAAGGACATGTTAACGACTCATAAAGGAATGAATATTAGCGATGTGGAATTTAATGCTGTTATTGACGACATATTGCAAGCGCTCGAAATGAATAATGTTGGGCAAAAAGAGAAAGAAGAAGTTCTTTTTGTTCTTTATAGCATGAAAAAAGAAATTGTGGCAGTATGACACCATACTGATTGTATTTTAAGTAAGAGATTAGATCCACCTTGGTTTGATCTCTTTTTTTTTCTGAAAGTCTTCAAAATCTTAATGAATAACGGTACTCTGTACCTTAATATTCGTAAAATTATCAAGTTATCTATAAATGTCAAGGTGCTCTGCACCTAGGTAATACTCAATTCAAATTCATCAGAAAAGCAGCAGAGCTGCGTAAGATTTATAGTTTGATCATCTAAGAGTCTACTTAGGTACAGA
>NZ_JANQCD010000045.1 GCF_026672275.1 Marinifilum sp. D737
GAATATGACAAGAACTACTACATGTTAAATTTTGCAGCAGCATAATTAAATAAAATTTTAACCTGAATTGTTTGGTTTATCCATAGAATTCGGGACCATCTGACAAATGAAGATAAATTTAAACAGATGAAAAAATATATCAATTGGATCGCCTGGATAAGCCTGGGCATAGCTTTTTGCTATGGTATCATCTTTACCGATCACACCCATGAGCTTGAACATTTAAAAATACTTCAAGCTGAAGATCTTCAACTGAAAGAAGCAAAGGAAGGAGTATATCCCCTTTATAAAAACGAAAAGCTTTACGGATATTTATCAACAGGTTCATCTCAAGGTTATGGTGGACCATTGCAGTTAGCGGTTGTAAGCGACACCAGTGGTTCAATTATTGGAACAGAGCTAATTAAAAGTTTTGAAACTCCGTCATTTGTAGCAAAACTCTCCAATAAGAAATACTACCAACAATACGAAGAGAAAAGTTTGAATGATGGATTTCAATTAAAAAAGGATGTAGAAGCCGTATCGGGAGCAACGGTGAGTTCGCTGGCCATTGCCAATGCTGCGCGTGATGCTTCCTACCAAATTGCTCATAAGGTATTTCTGCTTGAAACTCCACGAATTGAGAAAAGCTGGAAGCTTACACCCAAAGAGGGAATTGTTGCACTAATCATTATCATTGCCTTTTTGGCAATCTATTTTAAGAGTAAGAAACTGATATATTTCAACCTGTTTTTAGGCTTGGTGTTTATTGGCTTTCTTTTTAATGCCTCGCTTTCGCTGACACACTTTGGAAGAATATTATTGGAATACTTTCCGGATATCCATACTCATTTAAGTTGGTGGCTTTTGGTTGCTGCAACCTTAAGCTTGATCATTATTTGGGGTAAAAATGTGTATTGCACAGCCATTTGTCCATTTAGAGCCAGTCAAATGTTGTTGCATCAGATATCTGGAATTAATATTAAAATGGATCAATCACTTGGGAAAGCTTTGGCTTTTACTCCAAAATTCCTGATTTGGTTGTCTCTGATCCTGATCTTTATATCACAAAATCCTAGCTTATCGTCTTATGAACCCTTTGCAATATTGTTCTCTTTAAAAGGCGAAGGCATACAGTGGTATATTTTACCTACAGCACTCATAGGGGCATTGTTCTTTTCGAATTTCTTTTGCCGATTCTTTTGTCCCGTAGGTGGTATTTTAAATTGGGTAATTGCCAGGAGAAATCAAGTTAAACAGCTGATTCAAAAACACAAACAAGATGCTTAAAAATATTAAAAAGGAAACATTGGCTGGATTTGCACTTTATGCAATTTGTCTTTTATCCATACTACTCTATATTGCTAGTAAGATGTAAAAGATAATGACATGAATATTTCAGCTTAGGACATATAAACTTGTAGTTGGCGCTTGGGTTTATTAAAAAACGGTTTTACCACAATTGTAGTAAAACCGTTTTATTATTCTCTTATCTATTAAGCTGAGTTCGATTAAAAATATATATCTTAGAAAGACAGCTTATCATCTCTTTTTACGACAGTTTCTGCAAGCAACAATTCTTGTACTTCTTTCCTGACCCACAAGGACAGGCATCGTTACGATTGACCTTTACTTCTTGCTGTATTGGCGATTGTGAGGTTGCAAACATCTGCTCCATATGTTGGTAATGATTCTTCCACTCCGGATCACGCATTTCACAGAAAGCTACTCCTTTTTGAAAGTCGGTAATCTTCCCTTCCATTACATCAATGTAGTACTGTAATTCAACAGCAGTATGCTTTCCTTCGAACTTTGGCAGAATCTCCTTGAATTTTGCAAGCGTATCCTTTCGCATTAAATCACCCAATACTCTTACGTAGTGATCTACCCAATGGAAATTCTCCATATCCAGCATGGCATGGATTCTCTCAAAATGATTATCCTGCGCATAGTATAATGCTTCGAAACAGAAAATGTATGGGGTTTTGTTTTCCTTCCTGATGTTTTCTTCAATAAAGAATAAGACTTTCTCTAAAAATGCACCAGGAAATGCTTTGGCCAACAATCCAACCAAATACACTGCTTGTTCGTTCATTACATCCCAATCTTCCTCGGTAGTAAACATTTCCAATAAAGGCTCGAAAAGCTCTTCGGATAAATGTTTTTCAGCAACCACTGCATACCACAAAGGTGCTGGCAACATTATCCTGTGCTTCTCTGAATAATAAGCCTTCCCGCTATAGGCATTTTTAAGTGCATATACCAGCTTTTCATTCAACTCATCACAAGTTTCGTGATTTCTTAGGTAGTCGATAGCTTCGTAAGGAATACCAGTTACTTTGCTGTCTATTATATCGAATGCTTGTTTTATTGATCGGATCATATCTTTCATGTTTAGGCCGCAAAGATAAAGAAAAGTAAAAAGGTAGAATAGTAGAAAAGAAATCTTGCTAGATGTTTTTCAGAATAAAGATCTAATTTTTTAATGGTATTACATGTTCCAATTATTATCGCGTAGCGATTACATGATTGTAGCAATGTTCTATAGATTCATTTGGTACTCCGTAGGAGTTACACCATTTAATTCACATGTTAAAGATGTACTCAAGGAAAGGATTAAGGTGAGGAGATTTAGAGAATACCAACACTTCATTCTATCTTTCTCCTTAATGAAAAAATTGTTTGAAAGGCAAACATCATTCAGCCCAGGGCAAGGGAGTAAAAACGACCGTCACCCTGGGTTAAATATCATCGAATTATTATCGTCGCAATTGTGGTGTTATTTGGTCTGGATGAATTATGCGACGAAATAAAATGTTTCAAAAATATATTTTTAAGAAAATAAAAAAAGGCGCAAAAACTTGCGCCTCTTGTTGATATCTTTTGGGATCTGTTACTTGTTTTTTACGCTTACCAAAGCAGCCATTTCCTTAGCTTTTTCTACTGTTGCCATTACATCGGTATCAACAGAATTGTAAGCAAGGGTAACTCCCATTCTTCGGTACTCGCGAGTTGTTGGTTTTCCAAACAATCTGAAGTCTGATTTTGGATATACCGCAATCTGCTCTAATCCTTCGAAATAAGGATTTACTCCTTCTTCTTTGGCAAGAATTACAGAGCTTGCTCCTACTCTTTCCAAGGTAATTTCAGGAATTGGCAAAGCCAATACGGCACGACAATGCAACTCAAACTCCGAGAAGTTTTGTGTTCCTGCCAATGTAACCATTCCTGTATCATGCGGACGTGGTGATAACTCCGAGAATACTACTCCATCTTCGCAAATGAAGAATTCTACTCCCCAAATGCCTGCGCCACCCAATGCTGCAGTTACCTTATCGGCCATTTCCTGAGCAGCTTTTACATCTGCCTCTGAGATTAAGGCTGGTTGCCAACTTTGCTGATAATCGCCTCGCTCTTGCACATGCCCAATTGCTGGACAAAATAGCGTTGGACCATCTTGCTGTGTTACGGTTAACAAGGTAATCTCTGAGGTAAATTTCACGAAGGCCTCTACAATTACTTCACCTGAATCGCCCCTGCCCTTTGCTCCTGCAATTTCCCAGGCTTCTTGAATATCATCCTGACATTTTACTACCGATTGTCCTTTTCCTGAAGATGACATCAAAGGTTTTACAACGCAAGGCATGCCTACCTCTTCTACTGCGGTATACATTTCCTCAAGCGAGGTTGCATACAGGTATTTTGCAGTTCTTAATCCAAGCTCTTTGGCAGCCAAATCGCGAATGGCTCTTCGGTCCATGGTAAAGTTTGCTGCTTTGGCACTTGGCACAACCTGAATTCCCTGCTTCTCGTAATCGTAAAATCTTTTGGTACGTATTGCTTCAATTTCCGGTACAATTAGGTCAGGTTGATGCTTAGCCACCACGGCATCCAAGGCAGCTCCATCCAACATGTTGATTACCTCGAAGTGATCTGCCACTTGCATGGCTGGTGCATTTTCGTAACTATCAACTGCTACTACCTGCTGCCCCAATCGCCGAGCCGCGATTACAAATTCTTTTCCCAGTTCACCTGATCCTAAAAGTAAAATCTTTTTTAGCATAAATGTGTCTTTCTAATTAGATAATGGATTTATAAATTCGTGTTTGGTTGTTTAAGCTGCAAAAATAATAGTTTCTAGTTATGAATTGATAAGTATGAGTAATGATTGGTGAAGTTTTTAAAATGATGGCAAATATAATATCGCTTAATGAAAGTAAGCAAGTGTTTCGCTAACGCAATGAAGGATATCTTTTGTCTCAAAACAGATGGAATCAAACCATATTATTCATTCCTCATTTTCACGGGCATTCCGGGCTCACTTTGTTCTGTCTTTCGGTACAGATATTTGCAGTCCTGCTTCTTATTCCCTTCGGTCATGATCTCCACTTCGTTCCAGTACACTCTAACGGTCGCCCGAAACAAGCTTGCAGCTTGCTAATTGGCTTCACCAACTCTCCAATAAGGGACATACACCCTCTGGAAAAATAACATACTTATTGTTAGCTCTTTTTATGAAATATTTGCATATTTAATCTTTTTCGAGAGCTTAGAGATAAGTGTGCTCTTGCTCATGCAGGGCACACACAAAAAATATACGTAATGCGTGAAGATTTGGTAAGTTTAAACCTTAAAGCACTTAATAAACAATGTAACGATTTAAGAGTGAAGCATATTGAAATCCCGCACTACGCATATTCGAACCGATAATGGTAATAATGAAAAAAACTACACAATGATAAAATTGACTTCTTTATTTATAATTATTATCCTTTCATCAGGAAGTTTATTTTCTCAATTGAAAATTGAAAGTATACCCAATGGAAAAGTCATGGAATTTGAATCAAAAATTTTGAACGAGAATAAAAGAGTTTTTGTACACTTTCCAAACGACTATAAAACCAAGTCATATCCAACAATTTATTTAATTAGTTCCACTCCAAATGATTTTAGATCTGCTATCTGTCAGGGTGAATTCATTGTGATTGGAATTGAAAATAATGATCCTAAAAAATGTTTTACAGGAAAGTACAATCGGGATGACTATTTAAATTTTCTGAAAAAAGAATTAATTCCATTTGTAAAAACCAACTATAATTCAAGTCCCATAAAATTTATCTCAGGACATTCAATATCAGGAGGTTTTGTAATGGATATTTTCAGTCGATTGCCTAATTCTTTTTCGTTTTATATTGCTACAAGCCCAACCATACACATGTTAGATTCTACAGTTATTAAAACTGATTTTTCAAAACAAAGATATTTGTATTTCAACATCGGGTCTAGAGAAAATTATGAGCAATTAGAAAAAGCTAATAATTGTTTATATGACACATTGGATTCTTTAAAAATTAAAAATCTTAATTGGAAATATGAGGTGTTAACAGATGAGACACATGAAACGAATGAATATACCGGTTTTTGCAGGGCTTACAATTTCTATAAATCATTTTCAACAATCCCGGATAGTTTATTAAATGAAAATATTCATTTAATAGTTGAATATATAAATGAATTGAATAGCCAACTTGGGAACAAAATTGAAATTGGAGAGTCAGTATTTATGCCAAACTTACTTATTAATCTGAATGCTGGAAATTATGACAATGTGTTGGATGTAATAGAATTCATTGCTCAAAAAGATACTGACTTTTTTAATGAAGAATCAGAAATAATAATTGACATTGCCGATGAGTTAAGAAATAAAGGAAAAGATACCTTTGCAAGAAAAGCATATCAGTTGATATTTGATGAAACGAAAAATGAAATTATTCTTGAAAAGATAAAAGAATTAGATAAAAAAGAATAACATTATTAGCGCTAATAAAGTGCAAGATGCATTGCAGGCTTGTGAGGCTATTCAAACCCACTTCCCGAATTGGCGTTCCGCCTTGTAGAATATGAATGTCTACCAAAATCCGCAACGCACCATGCACAAACCGTTAGACAATCTTTAAAAAATGAGAATTAGAAAAGCAACAAAAGAAGATTCCAGTATTATTTCAGAGCACTTATTTCTTGCTATGGAGGATATTCTTTATGAATTTATTGGGATAAAAGATGCTAAAGTGGCAAAAGAATTTTTACGTTATTTTATAGAGAGAGAAAGCAATCAGTATTCCTATCAGAATTGTTTGGTAGCAGAAAGCGAGGATGGAATTGAAGGCTCTATCAATATTTATGATGGGGGCAAACTTCATGAATTCAGAAATCCCGTTATACAATACATTAGAAAACATTTCGATGCAGAATTTACTCCTAATGATGAAACTCAACAAGGAGAATATTATATTGATTCTTTTGGGGTAAACGCAAATAAACAAGGGAGAGGAATAGGAACAAAATTATTACAATATGTAATTCATAAGTATGATTCCAAGCAACAAACACTGGGCTTACTGGTTGATGAAGACAAGCCAAAAGCTGAAAAACTATATCTAAATTTAGGCTTTAAACTTGTTGGAAGAAAAGTATTGGCAGGAAAGAAAATGAAACACCTTCAGCGAAAACCAACCGGGATCAGATAAGTGAAAATTATTGCAACAAAAACATTTTGAAAGGATCCAGCGGGTCATTGGTCACTTCCCATTACAATTTATCTTTGTTTGACATCAAATACATGCTGACCAATGGCTTGCCAATTGAATTAGAATATGACAAAATCTATCATTGAAAATATTAAAATCGGAAGTAAGAATTTAAAGAAAGAAATGAATGTTTCGGTCTACTTACCCAGTGATTACAATGAGAAAGATAGTTTTCCAACACTATACTTTCATCATGGGAGAAATGGAAATGAAAACATTTTAACAGAAGCTGAATTAAATATAGTTGCAGATAAATTAATTGCAAATCAAAAGATAAACTCAATGATTATTGTCTGCCCGAATTTAGACAATGCCAGAGGTTTAAATTCATCACTTGTATACAAAGAAGAGAAAGACCCATTGGGTAGAATAATAAATAATGGAATGTATGAAGATTATTTTATAAATGAAGTAATCAACGAAATTGACAATAAATATAAAACCATAAAAAATAGAACCGGAAGGTATATTGGAGGAGCATCTGTTGGTGGATACATCGCACTTCACAACGCTTTTCGTCATCCCCATTTATTTTCTAAAGTTGGAGGACATATGCCAGCCATAGAATTACAACTCGAGGAAGAAGATAAAGCATATTTTCAAAAAAAGGAGAACTGGGATAAATATGACCCGATTAAAATTGCAGAAGAAATGAAATGTTGTGATTTTAAAGTTTATCTTGATGCCGGAAGCCAGGATGAAGGAGAATTTTATAAGGGTTGTTCTATTCTGGATAAAATATTAAAATCAAGAGGAGTTGAATCTCAAAATCATATTTGCGAAGGACATCACAATGTTGAGTACATTAAATCCAATATGGAAAAATATATGATGTTCTATGGAAATTAAAGAAGAATAAAAAAAGCTAAAGCATTCACAAGTGGATTATCGAGATACTGTATTTATTGCCGTTGCTGAGAACCTAAGTTTTTCTAAGGCTGCCAATGATTTAAACATTAGTCAGCCTGCAGTAACCAAACATATCAAGGAATTAGAGATCAAATTCAATACGAATTTATTTGAACGTAAGGGGAATAAAATTTTCCTTACCCGCAAAGGAAAAATTGTATACAATTCATACAAACAGATTGAACAACAATATCGGGAGCTTGAATTTGAAATCAGTCAATTGAACCATGATATCTCGGGTGATTTTATCATTGGGGCCAGTTCAACCATATCGCAGTATCTTATTCCCAAAATCATTGCCTCCTTTCACAAGCGATATCCTAAAGTGAATATTCACCTTATCAATGGCAATTCTTTTGATATGGAGCAGCTTTTGCTAAACAATAAGGTTGATATTGCCTTGGTTGAAAATCACTCCTCTCAGTCAGGGATACGATACAAAAGCTTTCTTGATGATGAACTGATTTTGGTAACTGGTGGCAATAGCATCTATTCAAAACGTAAAACCATAAGCAAAAATGATTTGCTTCAGTTTCCTGTTGTACTGAGAGAAAAAGGATCGGGTACACTTGAAGTGATTAAAGAAGCTTTGTTGAAACAGAACCTGGATTTTGAAGATCTTAATGTGCCCATTCATTTGGGAAGCACCGAATCGATTAAGAACTTTCTGCTTGATTTTGATGGACTGGCAATTGTTTCAGAACAAGCTGTTAAAACCGAATTGTATCTGAAAACACTTGTTGAAATAAAGGTAACAGGTTTGCATATTCCTCGTAAATTTCGAATTGCATTCAAAATGGGTCACAAAAGCAGACAAGTTGAATTGTTTGAAAACTTCCTTCTTGGATATAACCTGTAGTTATACCAGATAACCAATTGATATTTGCTTTGATTATAGTTCCATGATACTTTTGTAAACAAAAAAGTATTAGTATGAATGCGATTAAAGCTGTAAAAAGTACCATTGGTATTGGAAATCAATTCAAGAGTTTCAATTGGCCTTATTTAACTATTGTTTGTTTGTGTTTTATGCCCTTTATGTCTCCGGCTATAGCACTCTGTGTTGGACTGGTATTTTCCTTTCTGGGAATAAAGCATGAAAGCCTACACCATTATACATCTAAAGTATTACAAGCATCTATCGTTTTAATGGGTTTTGGAATGAGTTTGTCTGCCGTGATCTCATCATCGAAAAATGGTTTTATTGAAACAGCAATTTCGGTAACGGTGGTAATGCTACTGGGTATATTTCTGGGAAAACTACTTAAGGTTGAAAAGAACATTAGCCTGCTAATTGCCTGTGGAACGGCAATTTGCGGAGGTAGTGCCATAGCGGCCGTTGCCCCTGTTCTTAATAGCAAAAATTACCAAAACTCTTTTGCGCTTATTGTGGTTTTTGTGTTGAATGCAATTGCATTGTTATTATTTCCTTTTCTTGGACATCAGTTGGGCTTAAGCCAGGAAACCTTTGGCAATTGGGCTGCTATAGCCATTCACGATACCAGCTCGGTAGTTGGCGCAGGTGCAATTTACGGCGAAAAAGCCTTGCAAATTGCCACCACTGTTAAACTTATTCGTGCTTTATGGATTATCCCTTTATCGATACTTATTGCATTTATGAATCGAAGTGGGGAAAAGAAATCCATCCATTTTCCATGGTTCATCCTGCTATTCGTTCTTACCATTGTTTTTGCCAATACATTTCCCACTTACCAGGCAAGTTACGAACACTTTAGCTGGCTGGGCAAACGTGGAATGTTAATTGCTTTGTTCCTAATCGGTTCGAATATCAGTGTTGGTGAAATTAGAAAATCGGGCGTTAAAAGTTTTGCGCTTGGCATTATTCTTTGGGGTGTGATAGCTGTAGGTTCATTGTTCTTTTTAATACATTAAATCATGCCAAATATCTATATCTTTCTTACCGTAATAATTTCGAGTTTGATTAAGGGAGTAAGCGGTTTTGGTTTTGCACTAATTTCTTTACCGATTTTATTGACATGGTACGCACCCAAAGAAATTATCCCGGTTCTCATGATTTGCAATCTTGTTGCCTCAGTATTTATCATCTTACAGAAGAAAAACCAACCATTAATTGATAAAGCATCCATGTCCTTAATCGTATCAGGAGGAATTTTTACGCTTATTGGAGTTTTGGTTTTAAAGCATGTAAATGCCAATCGTTTGGTTCACTTTTCGGGAGTGGTATTTTTGGTGATCACCTTCTTGTCTTTCATCAAAAGCAATAAAAAAAATGCTGTTTTGCCTGCATATGTGTATCCAATTGTTGGGGCTATTATTGGAACAATAACCGGAATTATCTCCATTAGTGGACCTCCTTTGGCCCTTTTTCTGAACAGGGCAAATGTAGACAACAAACAGTTTAGAGAGATATTTGCATGGTTTAGTGTTGTAACAGCAGTAATTGCAATTGCAGGTTACTACCATGTTGGGTGGCTTACTCCACAGGCCTTAAAATTATCATTGCTCTTCTCTCCCATCTTGTTAGCAGGAACCATAGTGGGCAAATATTTTAATGGTATCATTCCAATCAAGAGTTTTCGTACCATCAATATCCTACTTACTTTGATTTCTTGTTTCCTCTTGTTAATTCGTTAATTAATCCTTTTGCTGATTCTTGTACTTATTTCAGAGTTTAGAAAAATTCTTTGTAACAAATCTTGAATTGTTATATATTTAGGTATCCAAAATGATTCTGCTATTTACCATCATTCAAACTTCACCAATTATTTTACTCATCCTAAAAAGTCAAAAAAATGAAAAAAGTATTGTTCTTGTTAGTAGCAGTAGTGCTTAGCTCAGGAGTTTTTGCTAAAGATCTTAAAAAAGAAAAAGAAGCAATTAAAAATGTAATTCAAACCGCTTATGTTGATGGTCTTCAGAATGAAGGTGATTTAGAGAAGATTGATTCAGGAATCCATCCTGACTTCCGTTTAATTGGAATTGGTAAAGAAAATAGCATGTGGAGCCTTCCTATCGATCAATGGAAAGAGAAAACCAAAAAGAAAAAAGCTGATGGCAAGTTTCCTCGAACAGGCGACAAAAAGGTAAGTGTAAAATTCGAGAACATCGACATTACCGGGAATGCTGCAGTAGCTAAAATCCAATTTTTTGTTGGTACTAAACTTACTTACGTAGATTATATTTCTTTGTATAAATTTCCGAATGGTTGGAAAATGGTAAATAAAATCTACTACAAAATCCCAGAAAAGAAATAAAGCTGATATAAAGGAGAAAGCAGAAAACTTTCTCCTTTTTTATTTTTGATTCGACACTGGCGTGTTTTTTCTATCAATAAAACTACCAGAGAAAATAAGGCCTCCAATAATTCCCATAAATATGTACAGGATTTGTTCACCCATATTGCTGTAGGTATTTCCTGCATTTAAAAACACACTACTCAAGCCTATAAATGCCTTACTGCCTGGCACCAGCATAACTATTCCCGGAACCAAATAAACCAATTCAGGCGCTTTTGTAATCTTACTAAATAGTTTACTACAGCTTACCGCTACAATTGTTCCAATAAAAATGCTAATCAGGATACCCGTAAAATCGAATAATGTTGTGGTGTAGTAACTTGCAAATCCTGCTATCACACAAAACAACAAGTCTTTGGGACGTACTTTAAATACGGGTAGTAAACTTAAGGCAAGTAAGATTATCGCAAAATAATCTATCCAATTGGGCACATCGTTTACAACATCATTGGGTTTCAGATCTACAAAACTGGAAAGTACTGCAAGTCCCAGAACAACGCCAAAGAATTGCTTGAATAAGGAAACCAATGCATCAAAGAGTTTTGCGGTTCCGGAAACCAAACTGCGGGAAGTAATTTCCTCTAATGCAGTAGTGATGGATAATCCCGGGATAAAAACAATAATTGAAGCCAAAATTGTCATGGAAATATTGATCTGCTCAAATTTTAAGGCCAATAAACCCGTAATAATGGTAACGGTAAATGCTACAAGCGATTCCAATGTACTACGCACATAACTTGATGTTTGTGCCAACAAGGTAATTCCATATACCACTGCCCCAAGTAAAAATGCAAGAAGTGCAGAAGCCCAGCTTGTATCCAGAATAATACTAAAAGCTCCGGCAGATGTCATAAAAGCAAACAGTTCGGTAAGTTTGCCATAGCCCAGAGGAGCGGATTTTATATTCTCAATGGCCTGTTTGGCTTCTGCAAAGCTAATTTTATTGGACAATACATTATTGGTAATTTCCACGATTTGGGATAATGCTCCCAAATTTAATTCTCCCGGTGGTACACATTCCACATAGTTGTAGGTATGATCATCTTCCTCGTAAAATACGTAGTTGATCCAGGTAGGCGTATCCATAAAACTGCCTTTGATCCCCTTCTTTTCGGCAATTTCGTTTAAATAAATCTGAGATTTATACGATGGAACACCATAAGTATGTAGAGCTTTTCCAAGCTGAACAATGAATTTGTATTTCTGAGGTATTTGCATTCTTCTCTTACAATTAAAAAACAGTTATACTGCTATTGAAACCTAAAATCGCACAAAAATACAATTTATCTATCTCATTTGGTTATCTTATTTTACACTTGCTTTTATTTATAAGAATTCACCTTTCTACACTCTAATTTACAATAGATCAAACGGCTAAAACCTTTACCTAATAATCAAACAATTACAGACAATTTTGTCCTTAAATAAAATATAAGTAGGAATCCAAAAATTTATCAATAACAGAGAACAACGAGAGCCGTTTAGCATTACTTTTGCAGCTTAATTATACCATGTAAAATTCTGAATGATTGAAATAGAAATTTGGAGTTTTACTTGGTAACTAAATCAAATTTAAATGAAATCTATCTTCAAGCCTAAACTGTTCTCAGTTTTAAAAGGCTATAATTCTCAATCTTTTCAAAAAGATTTATTCGCTGGTATAATTGTAGGTATTGTTGCTCTTCCGCTGGCAATTGCCTTCGCTGTTGCTTCGGGTGTTTCTCCCGAAAAAGGTTTGATTACTGCAATTATTGCCGGATTTTTAATTTCGCTTATAGGTGGTAGCAGGGTTCAAATTGGAGGACCTACAGGAGCCTTTATCGTTATTGTTTATGGTATTGTAAGTCAGTATGGATTAGATGGCTTAATGATATCTACTTTTCTGGCAGGTATTATTCTCGTTCTTTTTGGCTTACTGCGCCTGGGTGCAATCCTCAAATTTATTCCGCATCCCTTAATTGTTGGTTTTACATCTGGTATTGCCCTGGTAATTTTCTCTACTCAAATCAAGTCTGCATTTGGTTTGGATATTGATTCCGTTCCTTCAGAGTTTATTGAGAAATGGATGTGTTATTTCTCGAATTTGGATAGTCTTAATGTTTATGCCATTGCCATCAGTGTTGGAACCATTTTAATCAGTTTATATGCAGGAAAACTAATTCCAAAAATTCCTGGATCCTTTATTGCCATTATTACCATGACTGTACTGGTTCAAGTTTTAGAATTGCCTGTAAATACAATAGAATCGATATATGGAGAAATACCTAACTCCATTTCATTTGACATGCCCAATATCGATTGGAGTTTGGTGCACAACTATTTTCAACCTGCTTTAACCATTGCCATTTTGGGTGCAATTGAGTCTTTGCTTTCAGCTGTAGTTGCCGATGGTATGATTGGTGGAAATCATCGCTCCAACACCGAATTGATTGCTCAAGGTATTGCCAATATCTTCTCTCCTATTTTTGGTGGGATTCCTGCAACCGGTGCCATTGCGAGAACTGCTACCAATGTAAAAAATGGAGGACGTACTCCTGTTGCCGGAATTGTTCATGCATTAACACTTCTGTTAATCATGTTGGTATTTGGTAAGTGGGCAAAACTGATTCCGATGTCATGTTTAGCAGGTATTCTGATTGTTGTTTCCTACAATATGAGCGAATGGCGTTCGTTCCGTTCTATATTGAAAGGATCGCGTTTCGACATCATCGTTTTGCTAACTACATTCTTCCTAACCGTATTGGTTGACCTTACTGTAGCAATTGAATTTGGAATTGTTTTGGCTGCTTTAATTTTCATGTATCGCATGTCAAAAATTAATGGTGTAATGCCTGTTGAAACTGAAACCGATGAAATTCAGAATTACAATCTTATCCCAAAAGAGATAGAGATTTATGAAATTAGTGGTCCTTTCTTTTTTGCTGCTGCCAAAAGATACCAGGAAACCTTACGAGAACTTAAGCATTCTACCTCAGTTTTAATCATCAGAATGCGACACGTTCCTTTTATAGATGCTACGGGAATTAGAAATTTTACAGAAATAATTAAAAATCTTTCCAACCGTAAAACAAAGGTCATTTTGTCTGGCGTAAATAAAGAAGTAAGACTTGAGCTGGAAAGGTGTGAAATTGCCGACTTTATTTCTGAGAAGGACATTTGTGACAACTTTGAAGAAGCACTAAAACGTGCTAAAGAAAAAATCTAATAAACTGAGTTCGATTTAAAATATTATCACAGCTTAATACCAATTTGGTATGTAATGAAAAAAGCAGGATCAACTGATCCTGCTTTTGTTTTAATCATGCCAATACAATAAGCCAAATATTAAGGACATGATCACGCTACTATCGTTATTGTAAGTTATATTTTGCATCATTACCAATTTAAATAGTATATCATTTGCTATTTAACTTGAGATTGATGCTTATGCATTCTTTTCTCAATCTGATAATGTTTATTTGCTCTTGCTTGCTCCGATACTTGAGGATTAATGAAAAATGGCAAAAGAATAAAAGACAAGCAAATTAGCAAGAAAACACTTATTCCTGCCAAAGTACCTCCTGATAAGCCCATAAATTTGGCAAAAATTGTTTTTATCAGATTCCAATGATAAACGATATGCAAAACCAATAGAAATATCATAATTACCCCACAAATCAAATGAATATTACCCCATTCATGTCTGTTCATCCCTAAAAATTCCAAATGAAGCTGTGTACCATATTTTGCCCAAATTTCCTGGCCTGAAATTAACACATACTTAATCAAAAAGCCGATTCCAACTACAAGCGAAAAGCATAATAGTAGCAGTAAATCAATCCAAATATTTAATTTCATTTTGCTCATACTAAGTATTTTTAAGAATTATAAAGTACCCCTTACATTACAAAGGCTTCTTTTAAGCTATTTAATACCATTTCAGGTGCTTTTATTGGTTTACGACTATCACTTTTAACGAAAGCCAGAGTTGAATTTGCCTTGCAAACCAATTCGTTGTTTTGATTTCTAAACTCAAAATTAAACTTAAATCGAGTTAAAGGAATTTCTGGAATTCTTGTAATCACCAATAATTCTTCATCGTAGCCAGTTGGCTTTTTATACTTCAGATTCATTTCGATTACCGGCATCATAATTCCATTCTCTTCCAACACCTTATCATTTATCCCAAATGACCGCATCAACTCGGTTCGCGCAAAATGACAATAATCTACATAATTGGCATGATACACATAACCCATCTGATCTACCTCTCCATATCTTGGTCTTATTCGACACTCTCCTTCTATCATTTCAATTCTTTAATTGGTTCAGTTACTTTGTTCCACATTTCCTCAATCTTCCCTGCAATTTCCGAATCTGGTCGATATTCAACGATTGATTTCTGATTTACAATGGCATGTACCATCTCTTCGTTAAATGGAATTTTTCCTAAAAGTTGAATGCCTTGTGTAAGAAAGAAGCTTTCCATTTGCTTCGTTATCTCCGTATTGATATCACATTTGTTAATCACGGCATACAATGGGATATTAAACTTCTGAACCAATTCAATTAGTCTTACTGCATCATGAAAACCAGATTTACTAGGCTCAGTTACCAATATCACCTTATCTACTCCGGTAAGTGAAGCAATTGCAGAGCAACCAACTCCAGGAGGACCATCATTCAAAAGAAAATCAGCATTTTGTTCACGTGCCATTTCCTTGGCATTTTTTCTTACCGTGGTAACCAGTTTTCCTGAGTTCTCCTCTCCTGGCCCCATTTTAGCATGTAACATGCTTCCAAATCTAGTATTGGAAACGAACCAATAATTGTTGGTACTGTGTTCTGAACTGATTGCCTGAACAGGACAAATCCTCTCACAAAGGCGACATCCTTCACATTCGAAAGGATTTACCTCCAAACCTCCTTCTGCTCTATAGTGAATTGCATCGAATCTACATTCCTTTTTACACAAAGCACAATTGGTACATACTTGTCTATCGATTGTGGCAATTCTTGCGCCCAAAAATTGATTCTCTTCCTTAACTTCCGGCTTCAAAATCAGATGTAAATCTGGTGCATCAACATCGATATCAGCAAAAACAGTATTCTTTGCCAAACTTGCAAAAGCCGCTGTAATGCCAGTTTTACCTGTTCCACCCTTCCCACTTAGTATTGTTATTTCAATCATGATTCATTCTGTTTTTCAGATAAATTGCCAGTTTTAGGTATTCCTGTTCAATCAGAGGTGGAACATCAGAAAGAAGTTTACCCTGTGCATATTGACCAGCATACTCACGATTAAATGGAATTTCAGCCAATAGCTCAATGTCTTCCTCTTTAATGTAAGCATACACCTCTCTATCGCCCAATCCTGCTTTGTTTACAACAATTCCAAAATCTTTCTGCATTTCCTTCATCAGATCAACAGTCAGGCGCAAATCGTATAGTCCAAAAGGTGTAGGCTCAGTTACCAAAATGACAAAATCTGCAGCGGAAACAGTTTCTACAACCGGGCAACTAGTTCCCGGAGGAGCATCGTAAATTAAAATATCCGATTCATCGCATGCATTTGCCTTTAATTCCTTTATGATTTTTGTTTGCATCGGGGAGCCAATTTTAAGACTTCCTTCAAGAATATCCATTTGATTTCCTCTTGAAAAGCTAGTTAACTCGCCAATCGGATGCTGATACTCCTGAATTGCGCCAAACTTGCAAGCATGCAAGCAGGCACCACAAGAATGGCACATGTTGGGATCAACTGATGCATATTTTACCGATGGAATGATTGATATGGCATTGAATTCACAATACTCTTCACACTTGCGGCAAAAGGTACATTGCGATTCATCAATTACAGGAACAAGTTGATTTACTATTGAGCGGTTCATTATTTTGGCATCCTTAAAGAACAACAAATCGTTAGGCTCTTCCACATCACAATCGATTAACTGTACACGTTTTGTCCACTTCGTTTGTATGGTAGAAAAAAGATTAACCGCAAGGGTAGTTTTACCCGTTCCTCCTTTTCCACTGCAAACGGCTATTTTATAGCTCATAATCTTATCCCATTTTTTTAGATAGAAAGCTGTTAAATGCTCTCGAATTATTTAGGTATAATGCCGATATGTAATCAGTTAACCATTTGAAGTAAAATGCACAAATTATTTTTACTGATTAATAATCGGTATTATTTCTTGTTTTGCTTAATCACTAAATCTCTTCTCTTCACCCCAAGCCTGGCCGCTATTAAATCACATTTTGCCATTAGCATGAAAAACAACTTGTCCCTTTTTTCATCCAAAAGACCTTCCAAATTTCCTTGTCCTTTGGATATCACCACATCAGCATCCCTGTATAAGTTTTGGAGTTCGCTTGAACAATTTTCCAACAGCGTTGAAGGGGCATCATGACCATTGGAGATCACCTTGCACACCTCCTCCATTTTTACAAACTGAGAGTCTTCGAAAGTAACATCATTGATAATGGGTTCCCCTCTTACCACAAAGATTAAGTTGGGATGATTTAAAGTCTCAATAAAGAGTTTATCAAAAACAATTTCTCCTGCGTTATCGCCTAAGTAAAGAACCGTTTTGGCATTTTTTATTGCCTCAAACATTTCTTCACTCTCATTTAATGCGAATTCCTTTTTCAAAAGATGCTTAATTTCTGAATCAATATCATCGGGAACCGAATGAGCTCCATAATCAATAATATTGCCAATTACAGCTAACTTAGCCGCTACATACAAAGGGTTTTCAGATTTTGAAACAAGAGATTTCCAATGCGAATAATTCAGTTGAAGAAGTTTATTTGCCTTTAGCTTTTCGTTGGCATATAAATTTTCGGTCTTAAAAATTCTCTTTGCCAGACGATGTAGTAATAAACCAGAATAAGGAGTAGGAAGCGACTGACTATTGGCAACAATGTAATTTGCTTCCTCTTTAAATTTAGCAGTCGCTTTCTGATCTGATCCGAATTTATTTGCAATATGATTTATTGTTTTAGCCTGACAAGCTAAACATTCTGAATTCATATTAAACTAAGGTTATTAGTGATTGCAACAGTTGGCGTTAAATTCAATGCTTTCATTTAAGAAACCAGTAACCAACTCTTTAGCTTGCAATGCTGGAGCTCCTACAAAAACATTCACGCTATTGGCGTTAAATATTTCAATGGCTCTTGCTCCCATTCCTCCTGCAAGAACATCAGTTACTCCAAGATTAGCCAAAAATGGTGGCAATTTTCCTGGTACATGTGGGGGTGCTTCCACCAATTCCTCTGCAATTATTTCTTTTCCTTCAACATCAATTAATGCAAAATGGCTACAATGTCCAAAATGCGAATCTAATACGCCTTCCTTTACTGGTATTGCGATTTTCTTTTTCATTGTTTATGATTTTAATTCTTTTAGAGATTATCTATTCTCCGCTTTTATTCCTTCTTTGCTTACCTAATCCACCGCCACTCTTTCTTTTCAAGCCTAAACCTGTGCCTAGCTTATCTAGTAATGTTCCGTCATCTTTACTTCGGCATTTTCCTAATCCGCGACCCGTTCTACAACCTTTTCCTTCGGGGCCGGTTCTATCCATTCGTGGCATAACAAATTGTTTTATGATTTAAAATTCTCTACGATCTCTTTAATGGTTTTGCGATCATCTTTCAGGATCACCATTTGTATATCGAACTTTTCCAATAAGTCCTTCGCTTTAGGTCCAAAATCACCTGAAATTACTCTTGATACTCCCCACTCTAAAACTTCTTCAACTACTTTACCTCCTGCTCCTGATGGTGCATCTACATGTTTGTTTTCGAAGAATTCCATATTGTCTGTTTCATCGTCGTAAATGCAGAACCAAGCTGCACGTCCAAAACGTAAATCAAATAGTTTCTCTTCTCCTTTTCCTGTTGCTGTTATTATTGTTTTCATCTATCTTATTTATTTAAAGATTCTATATCATTGGAATTGCATGCAGGACATTTGTCACTTGTCATTGTTTTAGGGATATTAAAACGAGCGTGACATTTGTTACATACAAACCAATCCTTATCCATTATGGCATTGCCGTATACTGTTTTGATATTTTTTGCTTCCACTAAAGCCTGGGCAATTTTTCTTCTTGCCGCTTCATAAATTCTGGCAAAAGTAGGACGCGAAATTCCCATAATTTCTGCCGCTTCCTTATGATTCATCAAATCGTAATCAGCCAACTTAATGGCTTCATATTCTTCATAAAGCAATTCAATAGATTCTCGTCTTTTAGAATTTACACCATAAGGTCTATATCCTTTAAATCGTGGAGGTTCTACAACCTTTCTTAATCTTGTACGTCGTGGCATATCAGTAATTTTAAAACAAACATATTGAGAATATTCTCATTTCGCAAATTTTTTAACACAAAAAAAAGAGATCAATACTGATCTCTCCTTTAACATCTTATATTCTTGATTAGGCTTCTTGCTCTTCTGAAACAAAGTGAGCAAACTGCTTTTCTACTGTAATTGGCTCTGTAAGGTACAATTCACCAACCTGTTTCGACATCATATCCGGGAATACATATTCCTGTCCCTTCTTTAATCCTGTTATGATATTCTTTGCAACATTCTGTGGAGAATCTTTATCCATATCAAGATCTCTGGTCATATCGGTATCAATCGGACCTGGATATACACCCATTACCAGTACATTCGAATTTAGAAGCTCTCCTCGCATTCCTTGGGTAATACTATGAACTGCCGCTTTTGAAGCAGAATAAGTGCCAGCTACGGGCATGCTTGCCAATCCTAAAACCGAAGCAACATTTACTATTGCCGCAAATGGTTTATTCAACAAATGATCAATTAAGGAAGTACTGAGTTTTACCAATCCCCAAACATTCACTTCAAAATTATCAGATAAACTATCTAATGTATCATCCGAAAAAAAACCTCCTGAATCATATACTCCTGCATTATTAATTAAAATTTCAACATCTTTTACTTGCCTTGCCGCTCTAATAATCGTCTTATCATTTTTAAGATCTAATAAAATTGGTACCAATCTCTCTCCATATTCTGGTTTTAAATCATCGAGAGACTTGACATTTCTAACACCTGCATAAACTTTTTTTGCTCCGGCTTCTAACAATTCAATGGTTATTGCCCTTCCAATTCCTCTATTTGCCCCACTTACAAAAGCAACTCGCCCATTTGGGGATACTTTTAATTCACTCATCGCAACCTCCGTTTTTATTTAAATTGAATCTATACAAATTACAAATATCGCTATCCAATTGCAATGTAAATAAGCAGTTAAATCCTATTTAGAAAATTCAGTAAAAATCAACACTACAAGATAAATGTGATGAATCGTTATTTTTTTACCTTTGTCAGCAATGCAATGTTTCTGCGATTTCTTATCCGGGTGCGAGTAGTCTATAATCTTTTCCAATGGCATTCCGGGCTGGAAGTTTTTAAGGGACATTGCATTTTTGTTATACAACAATCAGCAAGGATAAACAAAACCAATTCCGATTGCTATATTTGAGCTGATAATTAAAAACCACAAAAGATTATTAACCAAATTTTAATACATGTCGAGCAATTATTTTAAGACATATCCTGACGAGAAAGGGTATTTTGGGGAGTATGGAGGAAGTTATATTCCGGAAGAGTTAAATGCAGAAATGCAGAAAATCAATGATGCCTATTATTCCATCAGTAAATCTCATGAATTCATTTCTGAGTTAAGAAGTATTCGCAAGCATTTTCAAGGTAGACCAACACCTGTATACTACTGTAACAGATTATCCAATAAATATGGAGGAAGAATCTATCTGAAAAGAGAAGATTTAAATCACTCTGGTGCCCATAAATTAAACCACTGTATGGGAGAAGCCTTACTTGCTAAATACATGGGCAAAAAGAAATTGATTGCAGAGACAGGTGCCGGCCAGCATGGTGTGGCTTTGGCTACAGCAGCTGCTTATTTTGGCTTGGAATGCGAAATCCATATGGGTGAAGTGGATATTGCCAAAGAGCATCCCAATGTGATGCGCATGAAAATCCTGGGTGCCACTGTAATTCCGGTTACGCATGGTTTAAAAACGCTGAAAGAGGCTGTTGATTCTGCTTTTCAGTCCTACCTAAAAGATCCTGTTAATACGATTTACTGTATTGGTTCTGTTGTTGGTCCTCACCCATTCCCTATGATGGTTAGAGAATTTCAAAGAGTTATTGGAATTGAGGCAAGAGATCAATTCCAGGAAATGACAGGTGAACTTCCCGATAATGTTGTTGCCTGTGTTGGCGGCGGTAGTAATGCAATGGGAATTTTTTCTGCATTTTTAGAGGATAAGGAATGTAAATTACATGGTGTTGAACCTGCAGGAAGATCATTCGATAAAGGAGAACATGCTGCAACCTTAACATTTGGGAAACCAGGAGTGATTCATGGCTTTAAATGTTATCTTTTGCAAGATGAAGAAGGTCAACCAGATCCTGTATACTCCGTTGCAAGTGGATTGGATTATCCTGGAGTTGGACCAGAACACTCAATGCTTAAAGATTGGAATAAGGTAGAATACCATTCTGTTTCGGACAAAGAGTGCATTGATGCATTTTATGAGCTTAGCCGTTCGGAAGGTATTATTCCTGCTTTGGAAAGCTCGCATGCGGTTGCCTATGCATTGAAACTGGCCAAAGCAAACCCTCGTCAATCCATCCTATTAAATTTGAGCGGTCGTGGCGACAAAGATCTTGACTTTGTTGTTGAAAAATATGGATTACCTGAATAAAGAACGTTAAATATGTCAAAATGCTGCTCAAATGGGCAGTATTTTTCATACTATCCCTTTCTATTTCAAATATTGAATATATCTTTACTTTCTATGAAAGATGACTATAAATTTTCAAAAGACCTGAGCAAAGAGTTTGAATTTATCACTTCGCGAAGTAGTGGTCCGGGAGGACAAAATGTAAACAAGGTGAATTCAAAAGTAGAATTGCGTTTTTCCGTGTTTGATTCAAACATCCTCTCAGAAGAGGAAAAAGAGACCATTTTCAGAAAGCTTTATCACCACATCAATAGTCAAGGCATATTATCGGTAACTGCTCAAACTGAGCGTTCTCAAATCTTGAATAAAGAAATTGCAATTCAGAAATTTTATCAATGGATTGAATTGGCTTTAAAACCGGTAAAACCAAGAAAGAAAACTCGCCCAACAAGAGCTTCTATTGAAAAACGAAAGACTGATAAACAACAAGTTTCGAAAAAGAAGGAAAGTAGAAGAAAACCTGATTTACAGTGAACAGTTAGCAATAAGCTATAGACATTCATAAAAAAAAAGCTTGCATAAAATGCAAGCTTTCATTTTTATATTGATTTTGGTTTTACATATCTGCAAAGAAATCATTCCCTTTATCGTCAACAATAATAAATGCCGGGAAGTTTTCTACACGAATCTTACGAACCGCTTCCATTCCCAATTCAGGGAAATCGATCACTTCGATTGATTTAATGCTGTTCTTAGCCAATACAGCAGCTGGTCCACCAATTGATCCCAAATAGAAACCACCATTTGCTTTACAAGCATCGGTTACTGATTGGTAACGGTTACCTTTTGCCACCATAACCATTGAACCACCAACTTTTTGGAACACGTCAACATATGGGTCCATACGACCTGCTGTAGTAGGTCCGAAACTACCTGAAGCCATTCCTTCCGGGGTTTTAGCTGGCCCTGCATAATATACCGGGTGATTCTTGAAGTATTCAGGCATCTCTTTGCCTTCATCCAAGATTTCCTGAATTTTCATATGTGCCATATCTCTGGCTACAATCATAGTTCCTGAAAGATTCAAACGAGTTTTGATTGGATACTTGGTCAACTCCTTCAAGATGTCTTCCATTGGCTGATCCAAATCGATATCAACAGCTTCCTTCATTGCAGGAGCTTCTTCTGGCAAATATTTTACCGGATCTTTCTCCAATTGCTCCAGGAAGATACCATCCTCGTTGATTTTAGCTTTGATATTTCTATCTGCACTACAGCTTACACCAATACCAACCGGACAAGAAGCAGCGTGACGAGGCAAACGAATTACCTTCACATCGTGAACGAAATATTTACCACCAAACTGAGCTCCAATTTCACTTTCACGACAGATTTGCTCTACTTTCTTTTCCCACTCTAAATCGCGGAAAGCCTGACCACCTTCATTACCTTCTGTTGGCAAATGATCGAAATAACCAGTAGATGCTTTTTTAACTGTAGCAAGGTTTGCTTCAGCAGAAGTACCACCAATTACCAAAGCCAAGTGGTATGGAGGACATGCAGAAGTACCCAGATCTTTAATTTTTTCCTTGATAAACTTGGTCAAGTTCTCTTCGTTCAAAAGAGCCTTGGTTTGCTGGTACAAGAAAGTTTTGTTTCCTGATCCACCTCCTTTGGTTAGGAACAAGAATTCATATTCGCTTCCTTGATTTGCATAGATATCAATCTGTGCTGGCAAGTTATTTCCTGTGTTCTTTTCTTCGAACATGCTGAAAGGAACAACTTGAGAATATCTTAAGTTTCTTTCCTGGTAAGTTTCATAAACACCTCTTGAAAGATGCTCAGCATCATTTGCACCAGTGTAAACATCCTCACCTTTTTTTGCTACCACAATTGCAGTACCAGTATCCTGACAAGTTGGCAACTGACCATCAGCAGCAACTACCTGGTTCATCAACATGGTATGAGCAACGAATTTATCGTTATCTGAAGCTTCTTCATCTTTTAAGATGTTTTGCAATTTTGCAAGGTGAGCAGGACGCAAATAAAAAGAAACATCTGAGAATGCAGCTTTCGACAACATCTCTAATCCCTTAGGATCAACCTTAAGAATTTTTCTTCCATCAACATCAATTGTTGATACATAATCCTTCGTCAACAAACGATATTCTGTAGTATCCTTTGTTATCGGAAATGGTTTCTGATATTTAAATTCGGACATGATATGATAATTTAAATTTTGTGTGTTATTTCTATTTAATGAAGTATACAGACAAAGATAAAACAAAATGATTTCCTCAATCTATTAAAAAGGCTATTCTAAAACATTGCCCTTAAACATACAATTAAGTCTGTTTCATCTTTGCAGCTTATCCTACCAGACTGATAATTTAGAACCAAGCCTCTTGTTTGTAAAGCCATTAGCTTTTGGCTTTACAAATTAATCGTTTTGTAGGGATTCAATGATATTCTGCCTGCGAATTACCTTTAAAGGGATATAAATCCATGCCAAGCCACTAATGGCAATGGCCAATATAAGCAATAACACATACAGGTATGGCATCTGGAAGGCATTCGTAAACAAGGAAGGCAGCACACCAATTAATGCTGATAAAATTCCTCCAAGCAAACCAAGCACCAACAAAAACAGGTTTTCACTAAACAAGAGTTTAAAGATATTGCTCTCGGTATAACCAATAGCTCTTAGCACAGCCAATTCCTTTTTGCGTTCCCAAACATTTCGCAACAAAACAATGCCTAAACCAATTGTTCCTATAATTACACCCAAACCTCCCAGTATCATAAACATACTTAAATAGGTATTCTCAACAGAATAGAAGGCAGCCATTCTTTCCGAGCTTTTACTTCCTCTTACACCGAAGTCCTGAAGGTTATCTTCAAAATTGGTCATAAACAAAGAATCCTTTTTTGGACATTCTGCCAGAATAATTTTAGAACCACTAACCGATGGGAAGTTCTTTTGGAACAAGCTATCTGATATCAATATATTGCCTTGAAAAATAGAATTAGCCAAACCTCCTACAAGTAATAGCTTCACATCCATTCCATATTCGTTCTGGTAAACCAAAGTATCTCCTACTGCTTTTTTCAAGCCCCACAATATCACAGTCTGATCTGCAACGGCAGGTATCACATCTTCGCCAAAGTTTTGATTTAATGCACTCCAAGGATTCTTTTTATCAACCTCAGGAAGTAATTTTGCAAAGCTAAAGGACTTTCTATCTTCAAAATCCGCAGTATTAAATCCCAATATTCTTGGTTTACTTACCTGATTCAAATTCAAGCAACTCGCATCATCTCCTTCCAATGCTCTAAACTGCACAAAGCTTACTGATTCATCCAAATCTCCTTCCCAGAATCCAACTTTTTCCTGGCCCTCGCTTGTATTTAAATCATTTAAGATTGGAAGCGTAGCCTCAATCCAATATTCATATCCACCTGTTCCCGATTGATTGGAATTTTCAGAATCCTGAAATGTTTTGCGATTCGCTCCGGTGATTAATACTGAAAATGTTCCCAATGCCAACAAAACAACAATTGCCAGACTACGTTTTACATTTCTTGCTGCATTCTTAACCGATAAGCCCTTTATACTTGGAGTTTGATTGCTGAATTTTGAACTGATCTCATTCAAATAATAATGCACAAATGCAGAAAAAGCTAGCAAAAACAAAGCTCCTGCTGATAACAACAACTCAGCATTCTGTTCTAAAGAAGATGAGAATGCATATGCTATAATGGCAATACTCACAAGAAGGGAGAACAATGCGATCCAAACAGAATAAGTCGATTTCTTGCCTGCGATATTCTCTTGGTGTACATCTTTAATCAGCTCAACAACCGATTGCTTCACCTTTTTTCGGGTTACAAATACAATGCATATGAGAGCAATGATCACTCCCGAAGCAAAGCCAATGATCAATGTATTCATATCCAAATGAACACCCAGCATATTGGTTCGCACCACATCTTGCCAAACGGAATTCAATGCGGATAAGATAAGCTTGTTGTAAATGATACCCAACAATACACCTAAAATACCACCAAGGATTACTGTAATGATAGATTCGTAAATTCGAATGGCAATGATTTTCGATTTGTTAAAACCTAAGCCAAGAAGAATCCCTGTTTCTTCATTCCTGTTATCCAGATTCAAAGAATAGATTAAAACAGTAAGCAGAATTGCTGCAGCGATGATAAAGAAGCTTAAACTTAAGAATAGACCTCCAAAATCTACCATATTACTGGCTGCCCTTTTTCCTTTATTTCTAACATCTTCAAATCCAACATTCAATACATCTGGTGTAAGCAGCTCCTGAACTTTCGATCTGATATCATCTTTTGAATCAAATCTTACAGCTGTATAAGTCCCGTATTTGTTACTCCATAATTTAATGGCAGTATTCGATGAAATATAAGCCTTGGGAGTTCCCTTGTACTTCTTCCAGTAATCTTCATCCTTGGGTCTGATTTTTGAAAAATCTACCGGAACACCTGCCTCCCATTCACTACATGAGCCAGCATCGGTTAAACCAGGAAATGATGGCATCATGGATTGATCCCAATGCGAATCGGTAATAGGTAGAATTTCCTTAATGGTAAATGCTCTTGATTCTTCCACCAATTGTCTTAAAGCTCCAATTGTGTAGTATTTAATTTGAAGCGTATCGCCAAGTTTCGCGTTTAAATCTTCTGCCAACCAGGAGTTGATAATAATTTCATTTTCTTTAATTTGATATGTATCAACTGAAGTGATAAAAGAATATGGCGTTTCCTTCTCATTTACACCTAAGCTATTCACAAAATAACTTAGCACATACTCTTTTTCACCCGAAATTTCATGGAGCAAATCAGTTATTGGAGTATCAATAAATACACGATCAGATATCAATTCTATTTGCGAGCTTCCTTTTACATCCTGAATTTTCAAGCTGGCATCTTCCAATTTCCAATTGGCAGTTAAGCTTTCCTGCAATTGTTGTAAATCCAGCTCTTTTGAACCTTTGGAAGCAAGTAAAATCAAATTGGCCACCGATTTCAACTCCAACTCTTTCGCTAAGAATTCTCTTGACAGAAACACATTGTATGGTGCAACTTGATTGCTTTTCAAGCTAAATCTACCCAATTGTGAATCATTACAAATGGCCTTTACCTTTAGTCTTAAAGCGATATTCTGATCTTCATCGGAAACAAAAGGGGCATTGGCTGGAATTACACTGGCCTTCTTCAAGCGCAACAAAAAAGTATCACCTTGCTTTACATTCATTCTGTCAGCAAGATTTGCACTCAAACAGGCTTCATCTGCTTTTAAATTGTAAAGCTGCGTATCCGATAAATTGTCGAAAGAAGCATCAACACCATAAACCTGAATGCTATTGATTCTCGTGTTGCTCTCTGGCTGAACGGCTATGCCATCAGTCTGTATAAGAGGAACCACATATGCATCCAGATCATTCGCAATTTCATTTGCCAATTCGGCACGTACAAAACGATCGCCTGTTGTCATGGAATATTCTACTTTTCCCAAACGCAGGTTCACCAATTCATGCAGGCTGTTTCTTACAGAATCGCCTACAATTAGGGCTCCGGTTAATACGGCTGTACTTACAATTGTTCCAAGCAAAACAGCCAAATGCTGCTTGCGATAATACCACAAACTTTTAAGGATGTATTTCGTTTTGTTCATTACTGAAGATACCAATAGAGATTAAGGCCTGAATGTACTTAAAAACCTACTATATAACTAATCTATACCCTAAGAAATAACAGTCCTTTTTTAGAACTTATACTTCGGCAGGTTGGTGTAGGACATTACATCTTTAAAAATGGCAGAGGACTAAAATGCAATCAATTTAATTCTCTTTACGTCTTCGAATCTTAGTCTTGAAATATTATTAAAAACCCAATGCATCCAATATTTTTTCGTTCAACTTGCGATTCTCCCCCTGGTATGGATAGCAATGAATATGAATTGCCGGATTGAAATTCATTTCAATAATGGCATAATTGTCTTTTGTTGCAGGTTTTGTGATGTCTTCAATCATCATATCCAAACCTGTAATTCTAACTCCCAAAGCCTTTGCTGATTTTGCCGCAATTTCCTTATAGGAAGGATGAATATCATCCGTAAAATCGATGCTATCACCTCCTGTGCTGATATTGGAATTCTCTCTCAGGTATACCATTTCATCTTTTGCAGGAACGCTATCAAAATCCAAGTTTTGATCCTGTAAAAACATTGCTTCTGCTTCCTCCAGTCTGATTTTTTCCAAAGGTGTTCGGTATCCTCTGCCACGCAATGAATCCTTATTCTTCTCCTCAACCAATTGTTTTATTGAACTGCTCCCATCGCCTCTAACATTGGCTGGTACGCGATGAAGAATACCTGTAACTTGTTCGTTAATTACAAAGAATCGGTATTCCTTTCCGGAAACGAATTCCTCTATCAAAATGCTATTGTCATGCTCGAAAGCGATCTCAACAGCACGTTTGTATACCTCTTCGCTATTATTTTCTTTCAAGATTGTAATTCCCAGGCCAAAATTGGTTGATTTGGGTTTGATCACAATTCCTTTTCCTTCAAACAAATCAAAATCCGATTGTGCTTCTCTCACCTCACGATAATCCAAGCCTCCAGGAACACGAATATCGGAATTTTCCAGAATCTTCTTTGTAACCAACTTGTTTTCCATCATCAAAACACTTGAATAATTGTCCAATGATGTTCGTGTGGCCTGCATTACATATTCGGTTTTATCCCCTCTGTGCAGGCTGATAAAATTCTCGCTTCTATCCAAAATTTTAAATTCCACACCACGGCGCAATGCAGCTTTCATTAACAGCTGAGAAGACAATTCCAGGTCTTCAAATCCGTGAAAACGGAAACCACTCATTTCACTTTCGGTTTTGTATTTTTTTGCAAGCTTTAAATGGAAATTAATAAAGCCTTCCTCTTCTATTTGCTGCTTTACCTTTAGCGAAGAACGGGTGTCTGGATTAAGGATTAATCCTTCGGTTTCCTCCAGAGCCATTCGATAACATTCATTATCAGTAATTCCTGATGTTTTTGCAAAATCTTTGACCTCAAACAGGATATTTTGAAGCATTTCCTCAATCTTCAGCATATTTCCATCGAAATCTTTCAACAAAAGATCAGGATTCATACCACTGCAGGCCACCCAATCGTGATTTTTTGCAGCTATTTTTTGCTCTGCTTCGCTGTATGTATTCTCTTCCTCTTTGAACAAACAATACAGCATAAACAGATGAATAAAATACAACCTGTTTTTTGATACACCCGACTTTTCGAAAGGATCCAAATCAAGAATTCGAACTTCAAGATGCGAGATACTCTCGCCATCGTTCGCAAATTTCAAACGGATTGGCAGGTACAATTCCTCATCTAAAAGTAGTTTACCAGAACCAACTAGCTTCTTCATCGATTCTTTAAACAACAGCAGACTGTTGAAATCAACGAAATACTCCTCTGCATTTCTATAGCCCGCTGAGCTGGTACGAATTGATACCGCTTTTCTACAGCCCATTCTCATTTTTTCGCCGGTACGCAAGGACTTCATCTTTAATGATGGGTCAGCTTCCGGGCTTTCGCCAAACAACCAAACCAGAAGCCAACGGTAACGCATAAAGTTGCGAACCATTTTCAAATACACGGCCTCACGAAAATTAGTTTGATCTCCTTGCCAATTAATGGCTTTACAAAGCTTTCGCTCCAGTCGATCTGATAAAGAAAAATTGAAATGAATTCCAGTCAACATCTGTCTTTCTTTTCCATACCTAATAGCCAGTTCTTCTCTGTATTTTTCCTTATGCACTCCTTCTTCTCCAAACTTTGCAATCGGAATTTCTTCCTCATCAGGCAATAATGGAGGCAAACTTTGCGGCCATAACAATTCCTCTCCTAAATTCTCCGAAATCACATCGTTTAATGTTTCCAGGAAACCATGTACCTCGGCAATACTCTTCAATGGTGGGGTAATCATTTCCACCTGACTCTCCGAAAAATCAGTAGTAATAAATGGATGACGAAACTTATCGCCTAAAATCCCGGGATGTGGCGTATTGGCCATTTTCCCCATCTCATCAACACGAACGTTCTCTTTTTCGATTCCAAATAAACCATCCGTAATACTTGCTTTAATACCTAGGCAAGTCAATGTTTTTGTAATATTATTGATTAAATGATTCATACCATTAAATTTTTCCAAAAGTATCTTTTTTCATATATGCCCTAAGCAGCAAATACATTACAATTCCCTTCAATATACTACTTCCTGTAATACTCCACCATACACCATTTAAGCTTAAGAATGTATAGAAACCCAGAAAGTATGCTCCCGGCAAACGTAAAGTTGTAAAAACAACGCTTACGGCTGCCGATATATTTGTTTTTCCCAAACCATTAAACACCCCGGCATTAATCATCTCCAGGCACATAAACAGCTGAGAAACTGCTAAAATCATTAAATATTCCTTACCCATTAATATACTTTCCTGTTCCGGAACAAATATGGAAAACAGGGTTTCAGGCAGCAACAGAAAAATAACTGTAGTTACCGATCCCACAGCAAAGGACATTCTCCAACCTGCCCTGTAAATATTGGGAACTTTGGTCAGATTTTTAGCACCATAGCTCTGTCCTACCATAATGGTAACTGCCTGCATAAAGCCTCCTACAATCATAAAGGTAATGGATTCTATCTGCACTCCAATCTTTTGCACGGCAATGGCATTAGGTCCCCATTCAGCAATAATCCTTGCCAAAAAGATATAGATAATGGAAAATGATATTCTCTGAATGGCAGCTGGTGTTCCAACAGCAAATATGGTTTTAAACTTGTCAAGGTTGGGCAATAGTCCTTTGAAATTAATATTTGCCGTTTTCTTGTATATCACAAAGAAATATACCAGGCTTAAGCTGCGACCTATAATGGTTGCATATGCTGCCCCATCAACACCAAGCGACAAAGCAAAAATCAATATGGGATCGAGTACGATATTGGCTACAGTTCCAATTAAACTGGCTTTAAAAGAAATTTTGGTTTCCGAATGAGCATTAAACATGCTAATAAATAAGAGATTGGCATAGCTTAATATCACACCAAATGTACTGATCATCAAATAGGAAGTGGCCATTTCGTTCACCTCCGGATCCTGCATCTGAAAGAAATTGATAAATTTATCGGGAAATGCCCAGAAAATGGTTGAAAATATGGCAGCAATAATTCCAATTCCCCAAAGTGCCGAGGTAGCAAACCTACCAGCTCCCTCCTCATCCTTGGCTCCTACCGAATGTGAAATCTTAATATTGGCTCCGACCGTAACTATGGAAGCCATTGCCCACCCAAGGTGCAGAAAGAAACCTGCCGATCCTACAGCAGCAACTGCATTACTTCCCAATGATCCTACCCATATCATATCGGTAAGATTATAAGCTGTATGCAATAAATAAGATCCAATAATTGGAATGGCCAATTTAAACAGATCTTTTCCTACTGCTGAATATTGTTGTTCTCGCTGAAAAAAGCGAGTAAAATGTCTGATCATAAAAAAAACTCGAAGTACAAGTACAAATGTACAATGTATTTCGAGTTCTATTTCTTAATCTATTGTTAATTTCTATGATTACCCCCTAAATCCAAAAAAGAAGTAATCAATATTTTATTCTCGTCGCAACAATAAAACCTCAATAATTAAGGACATTAAGTGCGACGATTTGTGCTATAAACAATTAAGCCAGGGTAGCAGTCGCTTCACTCCTTTACCCTGGGCTATTCATATTTTTGCCCTTCAGGCAAACTCCTTTGTTTTCAAATTATCTGTTGATAAGCTAAAATACTCATATCACTATATTTCTCAGCAAGATAAAAATAATATCAAATCAACACCGATAACTGATAACTGATAACTGATCATTGTAATTATTCTTTCCAGAATCCTCTCTGATTTCCCAATCGAAATTTACCTGGTCCGATAAGTGCTACAGCCAGTGCGGCAAATATATAAAGTGCGTTTAACTCTACAACCAAGCCACCATACTCGGTAAATTTAAATATTTCGTGAGCATGAGCCGCCACAGTAGCTACCAATATGGTAAATGAAATCAATAGTCCGGAAACCCTGGTGTACAAACCCAATATCATTAAAATTGGAGCAACAATTTCGCCAATATATACTCCATAGGACAAAAACTGTGGCATACCAGCCTGTCCCAACAAATATTTTACGCCACCAATTCCGTTCATTAATTTGTGAACTCCATGCGGCAACATTAAACCTGCAACACTTACTCTAAGTAACGTGAGTTCGATGTAAAATTCGATCACAGTTTGATCTGGTTTTGAGTAGAAATTTTCACAAATTCGTGAAGGAATATCGGGATATTTCAAAC
>NZ_JANQCD010000046.1 GCF_026672275.1 Marinifilum sp. D737
CGTTTGACTGGCAGTCAAAAGGTCACCGGTTCGATTCCGGTACTCTCCACCCTCAAATCAAGGCGGTTATGGCATTTATGTCGTGGCCGCTTTTTGTTTTGCACTAACAAAAGCACTAACATTTGAATCTCAATTTTCTTAAGGAATTTAAGTTTTAAATCTTAAGAGTTGTTTTATTCTTCACTATAGTAAGATATTGCATTTTACTGTGTAAACCTGTAAACCTTCCTTATTATAAATTGAAATACAGCAAATTACAGGGCTACATTAGAATTTACACAGTTTACACAAAATGTTAACAAACTGATTTTCAAACAGCATTTGGTTTACACAGATTTAAGAAATTAGTATATCTAACCTATTTGCTCTTTCGTGAATCAAAGCGATATATTGCTCCTTCATTTCTTGTAGAAGAAAACTTACTTCGATTAGATCGAACCAGGATGGTAATGTTTTCTGAAACTTAGCAAAGATTTTTTCTTGTGTTTTTTGTGGGATTTCAAATAAATTAAAACCAGCTTCAAAATCTTTTCGCCTAATTTTCTTCTTCTTTGCATTAAGAGTTAGAGCCAAATCTTCATCATCCACTTCCATTACCAAAGCTGTGGATAGCATATCGTATGCTGGAGTTAATACATGTCCCAAACCTGGTTGATTTATTAACGAAAAGCTTCTTTAATGCATATCAGCATTTCCTTTTAAAAAAGAGAATACAACTTGTCTAAAGAAATTTATCAGATTTAAAATAGGACTTACATACTTGGATTACCAATCAATTTTCAAAATAATTAATGCACAAAAGCATTATTACCTTAACTTGTACATCTAGTCAAACTATATAGTATATCAAGTTTTACTAGTAGGCTTTAATCTATGATTCTTTGATTTCTATTTCTTCATTTAAATACCTTTCATGTTTTATAACCAAACAACAACCCATAACTAAAGAACTCTTTAAAATTAAGAGGGATAGCTACAACCACTTCTTCCAACGAAAATAAAGGAAGAGGGCCAAAGAAGACAGCAACATAAATAACAGACTAAGCGGATATCCAATCATCAATTTCAATTCGGGTATCTGATCGAAGTTCATTCCATATATTCCTGCAATTAGAATGGGAGGTGTAAAAATAACAGTTACAATGGTTAACATTTTTATACTCTTGTTTTGTTCTATTCCCACCAAGCCAATAAATGTATTCTGCATAAACTCTAATCTGTCAAAATTGAAACCCGAATGCTGCAATAAAGACGAAATATCCTTATTCATTACCAGGAAACGATCTTTATTGGTTAGCGGAAAGAAACTACTTTTTAAAATCGCAAAAACAACTCGTTGCTTCTCCATAAGTGTTTCCCGAATTAAAATACTTGATTTTCTAATATCCGAAATATGCAATAAAAATGCTTTATCTAAATTCTTTTCTTTAGTAATTATTCGGTTCAGTTTATTAATATCATCAGTTATGACCTCAATTAAATCAGCATCAATATCAATTCGTGTTTCCAATAATGATAGTAATAAATCAACTCCATTTCTAAGTTCCAAATTATCCAGTTTTTCCAATACATCCTCAAAACTCTTATACTCTCGCTCACGTTGCGTTATTAATACATCATCTTTCAAGATAAAGGATACCGGATCCAGCTTGTATTCATCATCATCGAAACTCAAAAAGTTTAAGTTTAATCCAACAAACTTTTCATTTTCTATATACTTGGAACTTGTTTCAATCTCCTCTCTATCTTGAGGAGAAAAGAGTCTTACCCCTAATTTTTTTTCCACCAATTTCGATTCCACAAGGCTCTGTTCTATTAGATCAACCCAAATTAAAACACCGGCTTCACTGTTAAAATCATCCAAACAAGTCAACTTATTATCAAGTAAATAAAAGCAATTCAACATGATTTTTTCTTTTAATTTATAATCTATCCACAGTTCAGGAACTTTCTTAAACGGATTTCTACATCTACCTAAATTACAACACGTTCAACATTATTTGGCAAATGTGTTAATATCTCATAATTCAGACTGTCACTAATATCGCTAAATGCTGATACTTTAATTTCCTTGTTCCCTTGCATTCCTATAATTACTACATCATCATCAACTTTCACATCTTGTAATTCCGTTACATTTGCAATAATCATATTCATATTCACCATGCCAATTACCCCGCACCTATGGCCATTAATGAGAACACGCCCCCTATTGCTAAGCGATCGGCTGTAGCCTCCAGAGTACCCAACTGGTATTAAGGCTGTTTTCATATCCGATTGAGCCAAAAATGAAATGCCATAACCAACAAACTCACCTTTCTTTACTTCTTTTATTGACATGATCTGACTTCTCCAACCCAATATGCGTTGAAGAGGGTCTTTATCCCGATGGGTGTATCGCAAAAAAGTTTCGGTACTCGACCAAAACCCATACTGCATAATTCCTATTCTCACCATATCTAACCTTGATTTTGGATACACAAAGGCAGCAGCTGAATTGGCTACATGCCTGTATTCTGGGGTAATTCCACCCTTAATAAGAATACTGTGTATTTTGTGATAAGTCTTTAATTGTTTTTGAATACGCACATGGTTTGAAATACTTTCTGCACCTGCAAGGTGAGTGCACAATCCCTTTATTTCAAAAAATTGTGGATTGTTTTTGATTATCGAAATTGCTTCTTCCAGCTCTATTATTGTCAAGCCCGATCTGTTCATTCCAGTTTCAACCTCTAAATGAATTTTGGCCTTTATTTCAATTTCAGATGCTACTTCAAGAACAACATTCAATCGATTCATATTGAATATATAAAACTCGATTCCTCTTTTTATGGTTTCAGCAATATTTTCATCGGCAATCCACCCCATAATCATTATATCTCTGCTATTTTTAAGGCTATTTTGAACTCTTACAGCCTCACCAAAATCAAAAACCGAAAAGTGATTAATCCCCTCTTCTTCGAACATTGGAACGATTTGTTCAATTCCATGTCCATATGCATTGGCCTTTACTACCGATGATATGCGCACATGTTTTCCCAGCTTTTTCTTCAGGAATCGAATATTATTTTGAAGAGCTTCTCGTTTTAGGGTAATAAATGAGCTTCCTTGCATTGCGCTATTGTTTTATAATGGTTAGTGGTTCCTATTATTTACAAGTAATTTTATTATATATTGAAAAGAATACATTTATTCCTGTACTAATAATTTCATCAGGGAAGTTGTAATTGGGATTGTGCAAAGCAGCTTGATTGATTCCCGCACCTAATCCAAAAAAACCACCCTTGTACTTTTCGGTGTAATATCCAAAATCTTCAGACCATTTAAAAGGTTTTGAAATGCTTTCCATTGACAAATTATTTTCCCTGGCAGCTTCCTGAATGAAGTTAACACATTCCTTATCATTCACTGTAGCAGGAAAAACTTCTGAATACTTCAATGTAAATTTCAGGTTTTCTTCTCTTGCTATTCGTTGAATGATTTGCTCGGTATGACTTGAAAGCAGATCCATATCATTGTTTTTAAAAGAACGAAGTGTAATTCTGATTTCTGCATATCCGGGTGAAGTTCCAAAAGCCACTTCTCCCAATTGGATATGAATAATTGTTAATAGGATGAGATCTTCAAATTGGTTTTTCTGATTTTTCAGTTCGTGAAGTTCCTGAATTATTTGAGATATTGCCTGAGCTGGATTAATACCGTTTTCAGGTTCTGCGGCATGAGAAGTTTTACCATATAACTTTACGGTTAACCCCTTTGAGGCAGCCGCAAAACTCCCTTCTTTGATTATGATTTTATGCTTTTCCACTCCCGGAATATTGTGTAAGGCAAATATATAATCGGGTTGTATTTTAACAAAATCAGGATGATTAACCACATCATATGCTCCTTGCTCCACTTCTTCGGCTGGTTGAAAAAGTAAAACAACTTTTCCTTTCCGGGGAGGATGAGCTGATATTTTTTTTGCCAGACCCGAAAGGATAGCCATGTGCCCATCGTGTCCGCATGCATGTGCTATTCCATTATGGACAGAAGCATAGTCCAAATTGTTCGCTTCAGTAATTGGTAATGCATCAAGTTCGGCACGAAACATTACGGTTTTTCCACTTTTCTTTCCATTAAAAACAAAGGCAAGCCCTGTAGAACCAAGCTTTATAATCTGATCGGGAGAAAGATTTTGAAAAAAAATGGCAATACGTCCGGATGTTTCAAATTCCTTATTAGAGAGCTCAGGATGTTTATGTAATTCTCGTCTTAATGCGATTATATTTCTCATATTTTTTCTTATAAATTAATGAGAAAATCAGATAAACAAAAACAGAAGTTGATATCCCAAAAATATTTGCATCCAAATCAAATGGCAACTTAACGCCTAAAGTAGTTAATAGAACTGTAGTTACACCTCCTGAAATCATAGAAAAGATTGCTGCGGTAGCATTAGGTCTTTTGCCATACAATGCAGCAATTACTGGAACAAACAAACCTGATACCATAAACGCATAAGAGTAAAGCATCAACTCAAGTACATTAGTCATTCGTGATGCAAGGAACAATGCCAACCCTCCAATCACAAGTGTAATAACCTGTGAAACTCTCAATTGAAATTTCGCATTTTGCTTGAATTTGAAAATTTTCCCTAAGATGTCTGTTTGTACATTTCCAGAAGCAGCCATAAGACAACTATCAGCAGTTGAAAGAATAGCAGAAAAATAAGCCGATAGCATTAGTCCCATGATACCTGCAGGAAGAACTGTGTTAAGCAAAACAGGCAATCCCATCTCTGCATCTAAAGTCGTGCCTAATGCATTTCCAAAGTCTGCGAACATTCCATTTTCATAAGCTACACGAGAAAACAGCCCTAAAGTCACCCCCATAAATGCCATTAATGGCCATTCGAACAATCCGGCAATAAACCATGCCTTTTTTGCTTCCTTTTCATTTTTAGAGGCATAAATACGCTGATATAGGGTCATCCCAACAAACCAAATGGGTATAATCGTAATTCCCCAATTCACAATTTGTTGCCAAGATACATTCCCCAAGGAAAGAAATTCCTTTCCAAGTGTTGTTCTGATTACTTCTATTCCACCTATTTTGTAATATGATACAGGTAGTCCAATAAAAAGTAGTCCTGCCATTAAAATAATCCATTGTACCGTATCAGTATAAATTACAGCCTTTAGCCCACCTATACTGGTATAAACAACTGCAAGCACCCCCATTATTATTAATGCGGTATTCAAATCAATTTCGGTAAAAGTAGCTGATGCCAATTTAGCACCGGCCAGAAGTTGCGAGCTTGTAAATCCAATATATCCAATTGCAGAAATTACTCCGGCAATAAGTGCTACCTTATGGTTGTAGAAGTACTCGAATATTTGAGGAAATGTAAATAGTTTATTTTTTTTTGAAAGCTTACTGATTGTAGGAATTAGCACAACAGCACTTAGCCATGCTCCAACCAAACCGGTAAATAGCATCCAGGATCCTCCAAGGCCAATGGCAAAACCCAAACCTCCCAATCCAATGGAAAAACCACCTCCCACGTCAGTGGCTACAACTGATAGTCCTATATGCCAGGCTCCAAGTTGTCTGCCGCCAACATAGTAGTCTTCATTGTTTTCATTTTTCTTAAAGAAATAGACACCAATCCCCAGCATCGCTGTGAAATAGATGACAAAAATGATAATATCAATAATATGCATAGAAAAAAGTTATAATATAACACAAGTACTAGTATTCACTTCTTACTTAAAGTCATATCCCTGAGCTAAATATTTGTTCCACCAAATTAAATAACGTCACCATGTTCCTGGTGACGTTATGCATTTTTAAGCAATTGGGAATAACTTCTATAACATGGGAAAAGAATATTGACTTAGTACATCTCAATTACCTAAAAACGGCTTTTGTTGAAATTAATTAGCTTTTACTATTTGATCAATATTCGTTTTTCACTATCTGAATATTTTAATTTCTCTTTTTGAATTAAGCCGAGAACAATTTTTGCACCTGAATAATGTGACAAATTCAAACCTGCCAAAATATGCCCTAAGCCTACAGGTTGATTTAAACGAACAAATTCAATTATTTCTTCTTCTAATATTTTATTATTTCTCATTTACAACACTCTTTTATAACGGTAAGCTTATTCAACCACCCTTTTTTCAATATACTTGGAAGACATAATGCGCAGAACTCCCATATAATCCATAGCAAATTCAATTAAACCACCTACTTTATACTTGTTCTTATTATCTCCCAAATCCACTACCAACATATCTGAGCTAGCCCCAACAAGTTCTATTGAATTATCCTTAGGTTTGATGTGTTTACTATCAACATCCAACATTCCCAAATCGATAATTGCCCGATAAGATGTCTCTCCCATCTGTTCGGATTCCATTGAAAAGCTCTCACCTTCTACGTTTGTGCCCAACTCACCAGCTGGAACCATTGGTTTTTCAATTAATTCAATAATTTCGGCATACAATCTGAATACATCAGTATTTAATCCTTCAAGGGCTGTATCGTTGTAAACATCGGTACCCATAAATAAGGATTCTCCAACTCTGAAATGGTTTACACCTTTTGGTAAAATTTCATGAAGTAAAAGAGGAATGGTTACTGAAGATCCTCCTGATACTAAAGGAATTTTCTTGTTAAACTTAGCCTCTATTAGCTGACGATACAAACTAAGTTGTATTAATTTATCCTCGTTAGGCAGAACACCACTTAAGCATGTAAGATTCGTACCAATACCAACAACTTCTATATTTGGCAATTCAAAAACCTTCTTGTAAAAGTCGATAAAATCTTCACGCATTACACCTTCTCTTAGCTCTCCCATTTCGATCATGATAATGATTTTATGCTTTTTATTTTGTTTTAAAGCCTCACGAGAAAGTAAATCGATGGTTTTTAATTCAGTGTTAACACTTACATCTGCATATTTGATGATTTCACTGACAGATAATTTTGGGGGAGGTTTTATGTAGATCGTCTCAATGTTGGGATCTAGTTTCTTAATCATTTTCAGATTAGAAACCCTGGAATCACAAAGACTCTTAATTCCTAAGGAAATTAAGTTTTCCAAAAATAATTTGTTTCCACACAACAATTTTGAAACTACGGTCCATTGAATGCTATTTTCTTTAAATAATTTATCCAAAAAACAGTAGTTTTCTTGTAGTTTGGAAGTATTAAGAGTTACAAATGCCATTACATTTTATTTTGTGAATCTCATTTCAAGATATTTATTCTCAAATCCCATTTTTTCATATAAATGTTTTGCAGGATTATCAGGTTCAACATGTAAAGCAATTGAACCTTTCGCAATTTTTATGGCTTCTTCCATTAGTTTTTTACCAATTCCCTTGCCTCTGTAATTCTTGTGAGATGCAATGTATACAAGTATGTTTTCAGGTATGTACCCTTCCATTCCAGTTCTATTTACCACTACAACTCCAACAATTTCATTATCTAATTTTGCAGCGAGAATAAATCCCCCCATCGATGGTGTTTCTTTTAATGCATATTGCATTGCTTTTTCAATATCTGCCTTGTCATCGCCATACTCTTCAAGATGTTCGTGGAGAAAATTAAGCAGTTCTTTCTTTTCATAAGCATCGGGGCGAAGAAAGGAAGTCATAAGTTTAATAGTAATCATACTTATATATTTAAGTTTTTTTTGTTTCTATAGAACAAATATAGCAATTCAATTGGCTTAGACAAAATACCTGCATAATATACTTACATCAATAACATTTGGAATAATGCCAATATATCTGACACTTATACGCACTGAATTCACAATAAAACTCAATGCATCTTTACTTTAATTTACTTGCAAATCTTATTTCTTGTATGTATTTTGTTCGCATAGAACTTTTAATTTATAAAAACCACAAGCAATGAGCTATCATTTAGGATTAATTTATAAAGACATACTCTGGAAAAAGTGGCGAAAAGATCAGAGTAAAAAAAAGAAGCATTCTATAAAGAAAAAGGTCTCAAACGAAGCAAATAACTCTTCTTCAAACCACGATGAGAATCCTAAAGCAAATCATTAATAATATACTTGAAATTTACCTTTGTTTATGTGTTCTGTATTATGGAATACATCTTGGTAATTACAGTATTCCAACTTGCCTTTTCTTGTTACTACTCGTAATAACACAAGTAACTTTCAAACTAAAACCTTTAGGGATTCTAATAGCATTTGCATTCCTTCTGATTAGCATATTTGCTTTTAAAAACTATATCACTTTTAGTTCACATCATCTTGAATTATATTATTTTTCTGCTTTACTTACATTTGTATCAAATATTTCAGTCTTCATATTACTGGTTTTAAAATATGCGAAATAAAAAAAGAGGCCCGAAGACCTCTTTTATCCTAACTTACAAGAAAAACCTTATTCAGACTCTTGAATTTTAATCACTTTATCTTTCTTTAGAGTCTTTAATAAACTGTAGCACATAATTAGTAATACAATTGCAAAAGGTAAGCCAGTTAAAATTGTTGCTGTTTGCAAGGCAGCAAGACCACCTCCAACCAGCAATACGATTGCAATTAAGCCTTCCATTGAGGCCCAAAATATTTTTTGTCCAACCGGAGCATCCAATTTTCCTCCTGTGGTTAATGTATCAACCACCATCGACCCACTATCTGATGAAGTAACAAAGAAACATGCTACCAAAATCACCGTTAGTAAGGACGAAACAAATGGCAATGGGTATTGCTCCAGCAATTGGTAAATTGCCGTAGCAATATTAGCATTTACAGCCTCCGATATTTGAGTGTTTCCTAATAATTCCTGGTAAATGGCACTTCCTCCAAATACCGAAATCCATAAAAAGGTTAACAAAGCAGGAACAAGTAGTACACCCAAAACAAATTCACGTATGGTTCTTCCTTTGGAGATACGAGCAATGAAAATACCTACGAATGGCGACCATGCAATCCACCATGCCCAATAAAAAATGGTCCATGAGTTTTGCCAGTGAGTGCCTTCTTTAGCTCCAATGTATGATTCGGTCCAGAAACTTAATTCCATAAAGTTGCTTAGGTAATAACCCAAATTCTGAACAAATGTTTTCAATAAGAATGCCGTTGGACCAATCAACAAAACGAAGAATAACAAGAGAAGTGCCAAGCGCATATTCACCTCACTTAAGCGACGAATCCCTTTATCGAGACCCAAAATCAGTGAAAGTGTAGCGAATAAGGTAATTACCGAAATCAACCCAATTTGCCAGGTCGTTCCATACTCAACGTCGAACAAATAGGTTAAACCTGCATTTACCTGCTGCACCCCAAATCCTAAAGAGGTAGCCAATCCAAATAGTGTGGCAATAACAGATACGATATCGATAATATCACCAATTGGTCCGTAAATTTTTTCTCCGAATAAAGGATAAAAGACCGAACGAATGGTAAGTGGTAATTTTTTATTGAAAGTAAAATATGCAAGAGCTAATCCTACTATGGCATACACTGCCCAAGCATGAAATCCCCAATGCAGAAAGGTAACGCCCATTGCCGATTTGGCAGACGCAACTCCTTCCATGGCAAAAGGATTATTGTCAAAATGGAAAATTGGTTCAGCAACTCCCCAAAACAACAAACCAATACCCATACCTGCACTAAACAGCATGGCAAACCAAGATGTCTTCTTAAATTCTGGCTTTGCATCTTGACCTCCCAAACGGATTTTTCCGAACTTACCAAATCCTAAAAACAAGGTAAATCCAAGGAAAACATTCATTAGCAGAACGAACATCCATCCCACATTGTTGGATACAACCGTTTGTGTTTTCGAGAACCAGGCTGCCATTGGCTTCCCTACTATTAAGGTAGTGGCCACCAAAATAAATACCACCAAAAAAGAGGATATAAATACAGTTCCGTTGGCTTTTATGCCCCAAAAAGTTTTCTGATCGGAACGAATATACTTCTTTTGATCATCAACACTTATGGACACAACCTTGGCTTGATCCTTTTTTTCTATTTTTTCTTTTAACCCCATATATCTATAATTCTTTTGTTCGCTTAGAAATAATAACCCACATTCACATTAAACCAAGAGTGCCATTCAGGATTTGCAGCTCCTTTTCCAAACCCATATGCATCTGCATTTTCTCCAAATGCGCCCCATGGTCCCATCCAATCCTGATTTTTTCCTGACGCATAATCGATGTAAGTATAAATAGGACCAGCCTTAACCATCATTCCCAGTACATTCATTTGGGTATCGTTAAACTGAGAGTTGCCCTTTTTCATGTAATTGTAGTTGTCGTAAACCTGTACCGATTCAATCGGCCCCCATTCTACCGGGATGGTATAGGCTACCCCTCCACACACAATAGTTGCTTCGCTAGCAATGTTGTAGGTGTAGTTGTAGGCAGCCATTTTAATTAAATCATTATCGGTTCCTTTGTAATCGTACCTGGTGATTTCAAATTTCACATCTAGTCTCTCATCTTGCAGAAAACGACCATGATAGTGAGCTGCGATGGCATTGTAGTGGTAGTTTTTATCCTTTACGTGATTTCTGTAACGAGCCAACTGTGCCGAAAAACCAATTTCCTGATTGTTGAATTTTCGGGCTACACGAAAGTTAAACTGTCCATTTTCTTCTGTGTCGCCTGCCAGATCATAAGAGTATCTTGCCAAATCAACAGCATTTCCTTGCGAACCGTTCGAAAAGTTTGTCCACGACCTACCGCCTTCAGCATTCTTATAAAAAGCAAAGGCAAAGTTCCATTTGTTTGTATCGAACACATATTTCAATCCTGTGTCGTAATCATCTTCCAAACCTACATAGTATGGCAGGTTAAAAAACCACGAGTGAGAGGCAAATGGCTGTATTCCAAATGGTACCTGGTGTACTCCCAATTCCAAATGCGAATTATCATTGAAATTGTAACCGATAAAACCATGATGAAGCATTCCACCACCAAATTCTGATGGATAGAAACGATATTCGGCATCAAGATACAATTTCTCGTATCTTGCTTTGGCATTTAGACGAAACACATCAAGCACAGCGTCTCCGCCTACATCCTTGTTGTTCTCATCCCAATCTTTGTATCTGAAATTAAAACGAAGGGCTCCTCCAATCTTAACATCCTTAATTTTTTGAGCTTGCGTACTGTTAGCAATAATCATCAAAGCCAAAATAAATTTGGCTCTTCTAAAGAGAGTTTGTTTCATAAATCAATTTATCTTATCCAATCTTCAACTACCTTTCTCTTGATCTCATGAAATAAAGAACAAATAGTACAGATTTAGTTTCTGCGCGACAAATCTAGAAGAATTTTTATTTCTACACAACACATTTGCCTGTTTTGATGCAAATATGAACTTTGTAAAAAGTCGTAAGCAATAGTGTTTACAGGCTTTGTGTGACATTAAGATAAGTCTCAAATAAATCTAAAACTTCTTTTTTGTGATATTTGATTTGTGTAAAAGCCATTTTAAGTACCTGGCATTTGCTGGAATGACATGATGAATAAAATGTAGTGTCGCAAAACAGAAAAAAGTATTATCATTTAATCACTTATAGGCACAAAAAAAGCCGTCTTGTTATGACAGCTATTGCAAATTTTCATAGATATTTTCTTTTATAGATCTATATTTTCCTCTTCGGAATTTAATTCTTCTTTAATAATATCTTCAGCAGTAAGTAAAGGAGAAGCTTCCAGCTCTTCAATCTCAAGCATATTTACAAGAATCTCCAAAGTCTCTTCAATTCTTTCCAGATCCGAATCAGGAATCTTCTTCAGTTTCACAGCTAATCTCTGCTGAAGTAAATCAGGTGTGTTTTTTAGTAATTGATCTCCCAGGGAAGTTAAAGCAATTACAGTTGTTCTTCTATCGCCTGTCTTTGGCAAACGAGCAAGAAATCCTTTTTTTTCTAATCTACCAATAATACCTGTAACCGTACTTGAATTTAAGTTTAAGTGAGCACGAATAGACTTTTGTGTTGCCTGATAATTTGGAGAGTTCTTTAAGTACTCCAGGCATAATATCTGTGGTATGCTAACACCATGATCTTTTTGAATCTTTTTTGATTCCAGATTAATCGACCGAACAATCCGTCTGATTTTTATAATGATATTCTTATAATCCATAGATCTATATGTCAGTTACTTCTTGCTTTATTGTTTTGCAAAAATAGTGATTCTATCATTAAAATAGCATTCATTGCTTAATTATCACAGATAAATACAAATGTGAAATTAATAAGTGTTCGATTAAAGGATAAAATACAAACGAATTGATTTCTATTTCTTATTCAAATTATTTTCTAAGCAAAACTCAAACACCTTATTTATAGCTTCTTCTTACTTTTCACTGACGTTAAACACTTTTAGAATTACCCCGTTTACAAATATTAACATTCAAAACTATCAGAATTTCCAATAACTAATTTGAAGAAATCTGAATTAAATTGAAATTGTAATCTTGTCAAAACAACATGCTCCTAAAAATTAAATTTACTCTGTAATTTCAACATTTTTTGAATTAAATAGACTAGCCCATTATCTTTATTAAGTTCTTTATCCAATTTTTCATACGCAATAACAAATTTCACTTTACATAGTAAATGCGGCTGGTTTACCCTGAGATAATGAAGCTTATTATTCTGACTTTTTTAATCCTAACAAGATTATTACTTTAAAGAATTACCAGTTCTCGTCTCCAACCGAATCTCCGGTATTGGTCTCAGAGTGAATATTATCTTCATTAATGTCCTTCAATAAATCATTTAAATTGCTTTCTTTATCACTATTAGCCATTAACATTTCAGCATCATCTCCTGTTGAAACTGACTTTTTTGTGTCATCAAATTGAACACATTCTGAACTATATTCTTGTATTTTATGAAATGCTCTCCACCTTTCATAGTCCAATTTATAGCAGCAATCCATAGGATCAATACTTACTTCATCAATTATAGGCCTAGTCTTCCCGTAAAGCCACTTTTGAAAAGGTTTCTGTTCCTCACCTGGAAGTTCCGAAATCAAAATGTAATCTATTCCTTTTCTCATCATTATAAATATTCTTTAAGCAACAATTATTGATTTATCTAAACACACCATACTCTAATCGGATTAGCTCATCATAGATCTTTTTAATTCCTCCCGATTCAAACATCAAGTAATATGGTTTGATTTCACCCAAAAAGGAATTAGGGCAATTCATCCAATGGTCGAACTTCACTTTCGATCCAAACAGCTCCACTCCTTTCACCAACAAATCTTCAGGAGTAGGATCATCTATAGTTTTGTTTTCGTCTTGCTTCATAAGCTATTAGCTTAAGGAATGAGAATAAGGTGACAGAATAAACGCCTCTTTACCTAATCCCAAAACATGATCATAACAAGAGTTGGTAAAATCAGAAATAATTCCATAAAACTCCATTTCATTTACAACATTAAAATCTGTATGCCTAACTACCGTAAAATAAGATGCAAGATCTTCAACTAAATCCTCAAAAAACCACAACCTTGAGACATCCTCTCCTTTAAATTTCATTTTCTTTTTTTCAAGTAATTCGTGAAACACATTATAAAATTGACTGACAGAATAATCCATTAATATCTCTTTGATAACTTTTCTATCTGAATCTGCAGGAGTCCAAACTACACTTTCCATCTTACAATGACACTCAATCACTCCTATACACTCTTCAATTGATAAATACTGCCACAAGGTCTTAATATCATCAATTCGTGCATTTTTGAAATCGAAAGAAATCAAATCCATATACAACTCTCTTCCGTTTAATTCTATGTCCATTACAAAACGGAATTCAAATTGATCCAGGAGTTTATCTTCTACATTAGTAATTTTTAAATTATCATTGCAAATTTCAATAAGTTCACGATTTATAAGAAATTCTACAATATCTTTTATATAAAACGAATTAGGACTTAAGTGCCATTTGACATTGTCATAGGTATATACTTCATAATCCTGATGGTCCGAAGCTTTTAATAGTGCATACAATAAAAACCTTTCAAAAAAACTTAATGAATCAACATTTCTTACAGTACCTTCCGGATAATCAATTTCAGAATCAAAAATGTTTGGCAACCTACAATTCTCATATTCCTTATCAATTAGCCTATCACTTTTACAAGTTGTGTGATCACAGTTCTTATTAGAATTTTCAGGTGTTTCGTACTTCTTCATTTGTGGTAGTTTTAGCAGGCGCTACCAAAAACAAAAAGAGGCATGTCCCCTATTCAATTATGCCACAGATAGGTACCGCCAAGCACCCTGAGTAAGCACAACGAAACAAGGGAACACACCATATCCTGGTGCGTTCACTCGTCCATTCCTCTTACTCATTAAAATTGGCGGTTTTATCTGTAGAGAAACTTCAGTAACGCAATATTTTCTTATCTAATTTCTATTGTAAAGATAGAGCTTTTAGACAATGGAGCAATAAAATCTATTGTGATTTTGTTTTACCATATATACTTTAATTACCATATAATATGGTATTGAAATACATACTATATAGTATGGCAAGTATTTTCAGACACTGCCCCACAAAGGACGTGAGGCTCTATTAAATAAAAATCTCAAACCATAGTCTTTAAGTTATGGTTTTAAAATTTCAATTACCCTTTACCTGCATCAATTCATTCTCCAACTGCTCAATTTGTATTCTAGCTTCATCCTCTCGAATAATTTGAGAGACTTCGAATCGGTAGTATGGATTTACTTTATCTCTTACTGCAGATAACCAATTAAATGAACCTTCAACCAGTATTGTATCATCCATTGCTATTGCCTTATTGTGGATTCCATTTAAAATTTTCACCTGGGCACCAGCCTCAATCAATTTTTCTCGTCCAAGTTTGGATGCTGGCTTTAAGTTTCCGTTATACATATCCAAATGCTTATCCGTGTAAACTATCACATCAACACCATTTAACTTTGATTTTTCAATTTTCTCCAATAATCTGTCCGTTTCAATGGCTTTTATGGAAATAAACGGAGAAACGATTAATACACGCTTCTTTGCACTTTTAAAGGCAGCTTTTAAGCAATCTTGATGGCCTTCTAATGTACTTACTCGATTTTTAGAATGAATCGATTCTTGATCATATAAAAATGAAGATGACAATTCGTTTTTCTCATCCGCAAATAAGTATTTAGCCAATCCTCCGGATGGCTTTTTACTTAAAGCAGGATTAAACAAACTCATATTTCCCATGACTACAAAGTGCTTTTTTGCCCTGGTTAAAGCCACATTAAGCATATTAAATCCATTGTCGAAAAACAATCCTCCTTTGTGATTTATTCCGTAAGCTGGTGAAAATAGAACAATTTCCCGCTCTGCTCCTTGCAAGGCATGCACAGTACCAACAGTTATTCTATCCTTAATCTGATATTTTCTAAGCTGCTTAAAAATTTCTTCCTTCTGAGCTGAAAACGGCGTTACAACTCCAATGATGTCTTTCAAACTTTTCCGGTCGTTAACTTTCCTGCCTTGATTGTAATGGTTCACGATTACATTTCCCCATAATGCAATCCATTTTGCTATTCCTTCTGCCTCCTTCACATTATATGTACTTCCATATCTTTTTTCAGATTTTCCTCTAATATTCAAATAGCATAATGGAGGTAAATTCAACTCTATCAACTCGTTATTTTCATTCTTTTTAGAAAGATTGATTCCTTCAAATGATCCTACTTTTGGTTCCAACAATCCACTATAAATGTATTCATTACTAAAAGCAACTAACTCGTCAACACATCGACGATGCTCTGTTAGTAAAGATCCTTTTAAAGAGTCATTAATCTGATAGTTTGAAGCTAATTGTGCAAGTCGCATTAAACTACCCGAGGAGCACAAAACTCCCTTCTTTTGCCAATCATCAAAATTTGAATTCGATAATATTTTGGATTTTTGAAGGTTACCTTCATCAATTTTAGAATATGCAATTGTCCATACTGGTTCGATCTGATGAACATCTCCAACTACCAATGCTTTTTTGGCCAAACTAAAAGATGGAACTGCAATCTCCGGAGATACCTGCCCAGCTTCATCAACAATCATTAAATCGAATAGCTCATAAATTGGCTTCTGAATCCAATCATCAGAAGTTTTACTCATGTAGGAACAAAATCCTGGAAGGGAATGAAATGTTGAAATAAACAGCGGTGATAAATAACTCATCCGTTCAAAAGTATTAATCCTTGACTTTCTACCTCTATTAACAACTAGCTCTTCTTCTTTCTGCTTAACTATCCATTTTGCTTCCCAGTAATGAAGTGCACAGATAAAGGCATCATACCTAAAAGAAACATCCAGTATTCGGTTAATTTGTTCAATTTTAGTCAGCATTTCAAATTCACCTACAATAATATCTACTAGCTTTTGATTCTTATCTGACAAGTAGTCATTCCACTTCTCAGAAAGTATTTCTGACTTTTTACTCCATTCTGAAGAAAGTATCTCCATTTGAGAAAAAAGCTTTTCTTTTTCCTCTATCTCTTTGTTTAATTCTATTAGCGATTGATTTCCATCCTGTAGTTCTGATAACAATTTTTCTTCAAAATCATTCTGACATTCACAAGATTGAAACTTTGTATAAGTTAAAGTTTGTAGAAACAGAGCAAACTTTCGGTCAAATTTCTTTTTAAAAGAAGGAATCAAACTTAGGTTTCTTGTTAAGCTATTTTCTTTGCAAAAATCCTCATAGGTTTTATTAAAATCCTTGAGTTTACTTAGATCTAGCTTTAATTTATTCCTTAACTCTACCGTTTTGTTTAATTCATCCCGATTCAAAGCCAGGTCTGATAAAGGAAAATACTCTTGTTCCAAATCTTGTATATTAGCATACAAGTCCAATATATCATCCACAATTCTTGTGTGATGAACTACTTGACTTTCTAAAAATCCAGCTCTGTCTTTTATATTTTTGCAAGAATGCTTTAAAAAATACTCGTCAAACAATTGAGTAAAATACGCTTCAAGCTCTTCTATATCATTATCATGAATATGATCCATATAATGACCACCAAACAAACCATTACTCTTAGTCAATAATTGATAACCTTTCTTTAACGACTCAGATTGCTTGGATGGATCATTGCCAATCATATAAGCTCCAATGGAATTCAAATTGGGAATCCATCGCTTTAAGTCTCCTCCAAAACTATCAAGGATATTGGTAATAGCCTGATTATTGGTTGAAGAAGCAACGATACGTGGTGGCTCTTTCTTTTGTAGTACAGATTTCACCAACTCATTTGCAATTACCGATTGCAAAAGTGTTGTTTTTCCTGTCCCTGGAGGTCCGTTAACTGCCAATACATTTCCTTCAATCCCTTGTTCATGTAATAGAATCGATTTGCGTTGTGAATGACTCAAAGGAAATTCATTATTATATTGCCCATAATGCCCTTTATTGCAAAACAAATCGATGGTAGGAGGTATTACTTGATACTTTTCTTTTTCAAAAGAAAGGAGCTGATTCAATAATGGAGTAACACTATTCTTCCATATAAGATCATCATACAAGCTTAATACTTGTTGAGCCACAACAAATTCTTTGGCTTTAATAAGGCAGATAAATGAATTACTTATAAAGCCTTCCTTTCTGCAAGTATTGAATTTACAATCGCTCACTTCTTCAAAGAATCTTTCGCATGATTCCCAGTATAATTCCCACGAATCGTAGCAAAACTTGAATTTTTCCAATACCCTGTCCAACTTGGTAACCGAGCTAATTATAGGAAAATATTTATCGTCGTAAGTAAGCGGCTCCAAAACTCCTCTAACAAACCATGGCTTCTTATCTCTTTCCTGAGGTGGTAATATATCTCCTTCTTTATTAATTCTTGCAGGGATCCAAAAAGGATAAGACTTTTGAACATTTCTTTTTTGTACTCCATGAGAATACTTTGCCTTCAAATGACAAGGCGCAAGAATAACTTCAATATCAAGTTCCTCTTCTTTTGATTTTTTTTTCTTATCCTTTTTATGTGAGTCTAACTTTTTGTAAAGAGCTTTAATTGCATCGGAATCTATTTCTTCAAATGAATCGAAAAAATTTCCTTCATCGCATTCTGAAGCAGCAATATCCATTCTTGCTCCATCAGCTAAACTATAGTGGTAATAATTTAGCCAGCTAATTGTGTTTGATTTGGGCATGTACTTTTAATCTAATTCCTCATGAAATTTAACTTCAAAGACTAAATTTATGATTTTATAAATTACAATCATAATAAAGACAAAATACTCTTTAATTTAAAGAGTACCAGATATACCAGAAAGTATGGCAGGTATTTACTTACAATAAAGACAATACTTTATGACAATGAAATAGCAACCATACTGACAACACTTAATTCTCATTGACAATCAACTGGTTATATATTATTAACACCCTACCATTTCGTCTGACAAAAACATAAATATATAACTTGACAAACATGGCAGGCTTATTTCTATTTCATTTTTCTTACCTTGCAAAGTCGAGCTAAGAATAAACAATAAGAAATATTCTTATAACAGAAAAACAAATCAAGTATTAATGCTTAATACCAGAATTATAGCATCCATATTTTTGTTCCTTAGTGCCTATTCACCACTTTGGGGAATTTTCCTAATTCAGGATCTAGATTTTGAAACTTGGAAGCTATCTCATCCTGCTCTAGTTTGGACTGGCATTTGCATAAGTATTTTCTCTTGTGTTATAATTCTTTTTGCAGTTAGACAACCCAAAATATCAGTTCCTCCTGTAAAAGTACTATATGCTTCCAATAGATCTAGCGACCTATTAAATTACAGCATCCCATATATGGTATCCTTTTTCGCTTTGGATCTGGATAGTATAAACTCCTTATTAAGTTTTGCTTTTTTTATGCTGATACTTTACCTATTAACATTAAAAACTCACAATATATTTCTTAACCCTACATTAGCATTGTTTGGATACAATTTATACAATATTTCTTACGAGCAAAACTCTGAAATAATTGAAAAATGCTGCCTTGTACAGGGTAAAAAACCACTAAAGAATGATAAATGTAGAATTATTGTACTATCAGAAAACATTTCACTTGTAACCGAAATTAATCCTAAAATCTAAAATAATGGAAGAAATAGTAAATATCATTGATACCATTCAAGAATCATTTGAAACAGTTAAAGACATTGATTGGACCCAAGCTACTGTTTCTTTATACATTGTAAAACGTAGACTTAGAAACAGATCAGCTAGCTATACAGTAAACTTGGTTAATATCCAACCAAACTTAGGTTATAAGCTTAGAAACATTGCTAGTAACAAGATTGAAGCATCTAATGAAGCTCTTGAATATGATTTCAACACTTCCGATTTAGATGATAATGTACTGGGTATTGAAGTTGAAGATACAGATTTAAAGCAAATATTAATCGATATCAATTCTGCCGAACCGGTTCCTACAGTTAATGACATGCAAGATCTACTCAATTCCTGGGTTTATATTGCAAGATTGGATGTAGAAGGGCAAGAACCATTATATACGGTTCGAAAAATTTCTGATGGTTGGAAGGCAAAAAAAATACGCCAACCAGGATTAAATATGATTTTTTCAGATAACATGCTTGTTGATTTAGAACAACAAAACATTTTTAAAATTGATAATCAGGTAGATTTTTTCTCATTTAATGGAACTATTTTCATTGCCAACAAAAGAAATTTCGAATCTGCTTTGAATTTTCGAAATGGTATGGAAAAAAATAGAGATGAGATCATTGAAGAATTCAAAACTAAAAACCTATTTGTCAACGCAGATGAAATCAAGAAACTAATTGGAGATAGCTTGCCTAGATTAAGAAAACTATCACAAGTAAAAAAGGCTGGCTACTATCTCGATCAAGATTTTCTAACTGGATTACAAATGGTTTCAGAAGATGAAGAATGGGATATTTCTTATTCTGAAGATGGAAAAATGATCGTTACAGAAGATAATATTGACTCAGTTCTAGTTGTACTTAACAATGGTCGACTTACTTCCAAAATCAACGATGAAAGTTTTGATGTTGATGTGAAGCATAAGTACGATCCAAGCAAATAAATAATCCTATATCATTTTTAACCGAAAAACTACTTCAAAATGATTGAATTACTTTCCCTAAAAAATGTAGCTACATATAACGAGCATGGAATAGAATTACCGTATTTAAAAAAAGTAAACTTTCTGTATGGAGCTAATGGAAGTGGGAAAACAACTCTTTCCAACTATCTAAAAAATCCTGAAGAAGGTTGTTTTGAAAGTTGCGACTTAAAATGGTATAACAATCAACCAATGAAAACATTGGTGTACAATAAAAAATTCAGAGAAGAAAATTTTGGTAATGGGGAAATAGATGGTGTTTTTACACTTGGGAAAGCTAATAAAGATGAAATCGAAATTATTAAAGCGAAACAAATTCTTCTTGATGATATTAAAAAGCAAGGGCTAAACTGCCACAAAACGCTAACAACTCAAAAGGAAGATCTGGACAGACTTGAAGATAGCTTCAAAGAACATATATGGAAAGCTTTCTACAAAAGATATAGTACCAAGTTTGAAGCTGCTTTTGTAGGCTTCAAATACAAAGAAAAATTTAAAGAGAAATTAAAACTTGAATTTCTTAATAATAAATCAGAGCTACTTTCTTTAAATGAGTTAGAGCAAAAATCAAAAATTATTTTTCAAAAAGAACCAGAAACGAAGACTCCTTTTGAACTCTTTGATTTTAACCCATTAATTGAATTAGAATCCTTATCAATATGGAATGATAAAATAATAGGAAAAACAGATATTGATATTGCCAAGCTTATTCAAGAATTAAATAATCCTGATTGGGTTAATCAAGGAATTCAATATATAAACGAAAATGACATTTGTCCGTTTTGTCAACAACCAACTATAACAAAAGAGTTTAAAGAAAAATTGGAAAAATACTTCGATGAATCGTACAAATTGTCCATTTCTAAATTATTTGAAGCTCAAAATAAGTTTAATCTATTCACCGAAAAAGTTCTTGACAAATTAGAATCTACTTTAGAAAAAGAAAAGCAAAAAAAAGAACCTGATCTTGATATAGAAAACTTCTCAAATTTAGTTAAAGCAATCGAATCTCATATTATTGCCAATAGAGAGGTAATTACTCAAAAGCTAAAAGAACCAAGTCGTAGTTTGAGTTTAGTAACATCAGAAGATATAATTGAACAAATTAATAATCAAATAAACTCAACTAATGAACGAATTGCCACACATAATGATCTGGTTAAAAACTATAAAGCTGAGAAACTACTTTTAATCAATTCCTTCTGGCGTTTTTTAATTGAAGAAGCCAAACTTGTAATTCATGACTACATTACTAACGAAAGTAAAATAAGAAAAGCTATTAATGGTCTTGATAAACAGATTAAGAATAAGAGAGATGAGTATTCAAAATTGAAAAAAGAAGTTACTGAATTAAATAAAAATGTAACAAGCATACAACCTACAATTGATGAAATAAATAGAATATTAAATCAATATGGCTTCTTAAATTTTAGCATTCAGCCATCAAAAACATCTAAAAATCATTATCAAATACAAAGGGAAGATGGTTCTATCGCAGAGTCAACTTTAAGTGAAGGGGAAGTTACTTTTATTACCTTTTTATACTTTTTACAATTGGCCAAAGGAGCTACCAACGAAACAGAAATTTCCGAGAATAGGATATTAGTCGTAGATGATCCAATATCAAGTTTGGATAGTACTGTTTTATTTGTTGTAAGTTCTCTACTAAAAGATATCATTAAAGACATTAAATCTAATAATTCGAATATTAAACAAATATTTGTATTAACCCATAATGTATATTTCCACAAAGAAGTTTCATTTACAGATTCCCGCAAGCAAGAACAAGGAGATACAGAATTTTGGATTCTTAGAAAAAATGAGAATACAACTAGCATAAATTCATACGGGAATAAAAATCCAATTTCGTCATCGTATGAACTTTTATGGAATGAGGTTAAGGATTGGAGACAGAATTCTGGCATTAGCTTACAGAATTCAATGCGTCGAATTATTGAAAATTACTTTAAGCTACTAGGACGTTACAAAGACAATGATCTAATACAAAAATTTGAGACTGTAGAAGAGCAAAGCATTTGCAGGTCACTCCTTTGTTGGATAAATGATGGATCGCACAGTATGCCTGACGATTTATTTTTGGAACACCCAGAAGATACATCACAAAAATATTTAAACGTATTCAGAAGAATATTTGAAGAAACCAATCATATCGAACATTACAAAATGATGATGGGTGAAGAACTAAAAGAGGAGTTTGCTTATAGTTAGTCGATCCTTATGAACCCAATGCATAACATCTCTTAAGCTACTTGTTGTAAGAATTTCTCCACAACTATTCAATATATTGTGGAGAAATTGATTCTTTATCATTTAAAACCAAACCTCCATTTATGATCCTTAATCCTATCTAACAAGGAATAGAACTTTACATTTTCGAGTAGAAAAGTCTGCTACCCCAGATAGTCCAGGAAACCATTAATTGGAGATCGATCTTTCACATTTTTGTCGACTAATATTTTTAATCTTTTGAAATGACAAAAAGATACAAGAGAATTTTTTGAGACAGACACTGTTTATAAAAAAGCTCTCCTTCCATCAAAATCGTTTTTTTTCTTACAATTCCATCCAACAAATCAGAATAACTATCAGATTAAAACATATTCTATTTAGATGATTCTTCTACCTTAACTTCCCCATTATTTCAAAACTCACGAGCTGTACCGAGTAATAAATTTTCAAACGGATGTGTGGAAAATTTCAAGTGGTTGTGCAAGGGTTTTCCGTAGCTAAAACATGGCTTGCTCTTAACCAAATGTTGTTAGCAAGTCTTGCTGATAAAAAACAACTAAATCGAAAAGGCTGGTAATATATAAACTCCAGAATCTTTCAGTTTTTTTAGTTTGTAAAAAGTTTTAACTACTCCTCTAAGCGGCCTCAGATTTCGAAATTTATCTGTGCTTATGGACATCTTATCCCAAGACAAATTTTAACATATGCCATATAGATTCCATAAAATCACAATAAGCTTATCCCCCAAAAAAATCTGATAAAGAAAAACAATGTAACCCCATAATCCCTTAATTATCTTTGCATTAAAAACTCATGTAAATCTATGTAAACCCATTGTAAACCTTAATGCAATCACATAGACAATTGATTATATGTACTTTATAAATAATAATACTATAAAGGTTTACAGGTTTACAATGATTTTTCAATTTATCTATAATGAAGTTTTTTTAAGCCAAAAAAAAAGAATCCACCATGCAGCAGATTCTTTCCTTTATTTTAAGCAGTTTTAACGCTTTAACTTTTGAGCTTTGGTCAAGTTCTTATAAGATTTAATATACTCTTCCAATGCCTCCTCAATCACCTTTCCGATAGGTTTTCTATCGTAATAGGCAATTGCTTTTATTTTATCCAACTGTGTTGCATCGTAGTAATAAGTTGCTTTAATCCCTTTCCTTATTTTTTTATCAGATTCTTTTTTTTCGGAAGTGCTGGCTTGTAATAATCCATCAATACCCGATTTAAAATTCTTTCCTGCCATAGTATATGGTTTTAATGGTGTTTATGGTATCAATTAGCAAAATATTAGGATTGCTTGCTTAAAAATTCCTCACATAGTTTTAAATAGTCTTCAGCTCCATTACTATTGGGTGCATATCGAAAAATATCTAAGCCAGCGGAAGGTGCTTCTGCAAGAGAGATATTCTCTCGAATGGTGGTGTTATATAACCTTCCCTTGAAGTGATTTTTCAAAGCCATCTGCACATCACGATGTAAAACCTTACGGTGGCTAAACTGCGTAATAAGTACTCCTTCCAGTTTTAATTTCGAGTTAATTCTAGATTTAATTTTTTTAGCAACATCTGCTAGCCCGCTCAAGCCCTGAATACTCAGATGATGGGGAAGAACAGGAATTATAAAGGTATCGCAAGCAGAAAGAGCATTTAATGCAATTAAACCAATCGAGGGGGAACAATCAATTAGAATAAAGTCATATTGATCCTTAACTGGCTCTAACAATTCTTTAAGTAGATATTCCCTGCCTGGCTCATTATTCATTTCGTTTTCCAATGCGCTCAAATCCATACAAGATGGAACAAGACTTAAATTATTCATAACCTCTATTGGTAAAAATTCAGTCTCCCGTTTTAAAGCTTGATATATATTATTTTCAACATCGCAGATTCCTAACGATTGAGATAAGTTGGATTGCGGATCCATATCCACAAGTAATACTTTCTTTCCTTTTAAACCGAGAGCATTAGCTAATGAACAGGTGGTCGTTGTTTTCCCCACTCCTCCTTTTTGATTGATGATTGATATTATTTTAGCCATAATTCTTTTTCTAATGGTAAATTTTCAAATTCAAATAAATATGCACTTCCTAATCCTTTAATAGTATGAGAATCAACTCGACCCTTTAGCCAGGTCTTAACAAATGACTTCTGGTCTTTCAATAAGGCTAATAATGTTCCAGAATCTAGTTCAGATTGGTTTTGAGAAAGGCAAAATCTCCTATACAGTGGATAAAGTAATCCGAAGTGAATTCCTAACAAATCCTTTCCATTATGCTTAATGAACCTAAAATGTTGTTTATTCAATTTAGATTCTGATTTTAAAAATTCTACTATTTTCCAAAATTGATTTATCTCACTCACATGCTGCAGAGACTCTTCCTGCTCTCTAGCATTTTCCGTCAAACAGTCATACAACTCTTCATGTTTCACTGGAAAATTCAACTTAACACACATTATTTTATAGATCGCTAAGAGCAAAGTAATATGCTTTACATTTCGTTCAGAATATTTTGCAGTTTTTGGATTCTGAAACTTCAAATCATGATAAATAAGATCGAATTGTTCCCTAAACTCTCTAACAAAATGCGATCGGTGATTCAATATTTCTAATATCACTTTACCAAAACCAGCTTTTGCCTCTTTTTTAAGAATCTGAAAAGCTTTGGTTTCTTCATCTGAAAAGAGATGACTCGAAAAGTTTAAAATAATCATTCGACTATATAAGGCTGAAGACATAGTAGGCAAGTAATTCCCATCTAACATGATTGCTGAATTAACCTGAATATCATGAGTTTTGTTATCATTGGAAAGTTGAGCTCTTGAATATCCATCACCATCATAAGCAGTCTTTAAGAATCCTGTAATTTTAGATTCAATTTTTGCGTTTAACTCTTTAAGATACAATAAGGCATTTCGTTGTTGATCCGCACTTCTCGCAACGGATTTAGAAGTCGATCCTCCCTCTAGTGAGACCCCTCTATTCCCTGATCCAAATAAGCTTAAGAAGAATTCTGAAAATGTCGTTTTACCAACTCCATAATCCCCAAACAGAAATAGAAAAGGATAAAAGCCCAATTCCCTGAATATATAATCCCGAAATAATCCACCTATCACAAAGCACATTCCAACCACTGCTTTATCATGATAAGCTTTATAGAGTAAATCAGCCCATTCCGCAAATTTTATCCTGCCAGATAAAAATTTGAATCTTTTTTCCTTGTCATACCATATAGAATGCTTGTTAATTATACTAAAAGCTGGAATATATAGAGATTTTCCATTAGCTTTTACAACACCAAACCTATCAACTTTACAAAAATCTCCTTCATGAATTATTCCATTACTGAAGGCATACAAATTATATTCGGATTGATACCCTAATATGTCAATATTATTGGCTGTTTCCTCCCTTTCCCTTAACGATTCAAGAATAACATCCAACTCGTATTGTGACCCCAAAAAGGAAAAACCACCAACCGATGCAATACTGGATTTGAATGATTTTAAGTTTAAATTTTTTGAAGATATTGTTAAAAGTACAGATTTACCAGATCTGTTTTGAAGTAAAAAAATTCGTTTAGCATCATCCGATCCATCCGGTAAAAAGTAAAGAACTTTCATGATAAAATTAGAAATTCTTCTCTCTCGCACTTTCCCTTTAAATTGATCCTCTACATAGTAACAGCTATTTCTTTTAAAAAATCCAACATCATTAACATCTCTTTTCTCATCTTCCGAATCGGCCATATATTCAGGGTAAAGCTGTTTGTAGTTTTCAACCTGCTTTAAGAAAGAGAACAAATTATTATCCTTTAAAAGATCATTTATATCCTTCCCTTCTGGAACTATCAATTTGTGAATAGAAATTACCGATATATTCCATTCCATTATTTTCTGATAGAGAATTTTAGCAGCTTCATTCCCTCCTTTATCGTTGTCTAATGCTATTACAACCTTTTTATTTTGAATAAATGATTCAATTCCTGACTTTGAAATTTTATTAGTAGCACTAAAAATTGCTATACCTGAATAAACAGGATACAAAGACAAAGTATTTATAACACCTTCCGTAATAAAAATAGTATCCTTGTTTTCTTGATAACAATTAGTATATAAAGACTCGTTTAAAGAACCTTGATTGAGATAATTACATCGTCCTACTTTTTCTTCTAAATATCTCTTGTTTATTAATCTTTCTTTAGAATCAAGAAATACAACTCCATCAGGATTTCCATTCTGTGAATTATTCTGATAAAAGGCATTGGGTGGTAATTTTCCACAATTAATTCCTCGTCCTTCAAGATAAGATTTGGCTTGATTTATTGGATTGCTTCTTATTGCAAAAATTTGCTTTTCGACAACTGTTCTAAGGCTTGTTCCATATTCCTTATAGCGGTATTCAGGAAATAAATTACTTGTCAAATATTTAAGAACTTCCGACATTTCTGAATCTAACTTCTCCTTTGCAATATTAAAACAATCCATTGCCTTACCTGAAGAAGCAAAGTTCTTTAGCCAATATTTACCATCACTTAATTTAATAGATGTAGAGGAAGTCTTCTCTTCGTGAGTCTTAAACTTATTCTTTAATGTAGCTTGTGGAAAAAAATGCTGAATAATTTTCAATTGCATTTCAGGACTTTGATTTATCCTATCTATTAGGTTAATAGATCCATTTTTGTTATTTTTGCTCATAGATTACACATGAATAATGTGGCGTATTTAAATTTAGGTGAATGTGGCGTTCACCTTTTTTTATTTTCTACATACTCATTCCCTTTGAGGAATCTAACTTCTTCTTCCGTTTTTTCTTTTTCTCTTTCTCAGAGTTGTCATAGTTGTTTTCTAGTTGTTTATTGTTAAGTTCAGAAACAAGCTGAGAAAAATCATCGTCCCAGTTATCACACCCACTAGCAAGGCGTACAAATACGTTTTCATTTTTAGAGATATCTTTGCTTCCTGAACTTCTTTGCTTGCTTCTGTCATTTTTTCGATCTGAAACTCTGCTTTTTGAATTAAATGACTTAGATTCTTCTGCTGCATTTGAGTTTCGAACACCTCTTGTCTTATCGAAAGAACTATTCCATTTAGATTGGCCGTAATTGGAAGAAGAGCCTCCGATAACTCTTGTATGTTTTTCCTGTTGGTATTCTGCAAGCGTTCTACCTGCTGATCTAAGAGCTCTGCTTTCTCCTTTAATTGTTGTCTGGCCTGCTGTTTTATCTTTTCCATTATTTAATTGAGTTTTTATTTTATTCCAGGAATAAGCTTTTCCTAGCTTAGAACCTTTAAACGAAACTCCTTCATATTCGAAACTTATACCAAAAGTTTGTCCTGATTTTGATTTATGAAATTGCACATTAGCGCCCATTTGATTCATAATATTTTGAAAATGCTCTTGATCTGCACTAAATTTTAAAGTTTCTTTTATCATTTCCTGCAACTGTACTTTTATTGGTGCTAAAGCTGTTCGCTTATTAAATTCAAACTCTCCTTTAGAAAGAGCTTTTTCATTTGCCTCAGAAGAAGATTTTACTTGTTGAAGCCCAAATTCTATTTCCAATTCTCGAATTATCTTTTCAGAACGTTTATAATTCCATTTATCACTAACAACTTTACCATCCATATCGATACGATTAGCAATAATATGAATATGGGGACATTCCGTATCTGCATGACGATAAATCACAAATTGACTATTTCTATAACCCATTTCTTCAAGATATTTCTCACCTAGCTCCTGAAACTGATGATTGGTTAGATTCTCTTCAGGAGAAATGCTTAATGACACATGATAAACAGCCTTAGAAACATTGGGTTTTAAGGCTCTAATCATACCAAACTCTTTGGCTAGGGATCTGGAATCTCTGCCGAGCATATTGCTAGCAATTATTTCAGCAACGCCTTTTTTGACTTTTTCTTCATTATAGTTTAAAACAGATCGGAAGGAAGTGCCTATAACCTGCTTACCTATCATTTTTGAAACACTTCATTAATCTTTACTAATAAACTTTTCACCTCCAATAATTGCTGATAAATTTTTGGATACTGATGCTGATTAATTTTTCTAGTTAACTGATTCACATTACTCCCTAAGCCTACCAATTGCCGATAGTAGGCTCGATGCATTGGAGAAACTTTTATCTGTAATGCTTTTTTTGAGAATGCTGAAGTTCTTATCCAATTAGCAGGAGATAAACCAGTTATTTCAGCCTGTTTCAGAGCGTAGGATTTTTCGCTATCCGTTAATCGGATATTTAGCTGATTAATACGTAAATCCTCCTGCAGTTTTCTAGGTCTCGCCATATTAAATTACTTAGACAATTCATCATCAATTTCTTTATCTATTTCAGAGTGAGTTTTAACTTTATATTTATGCATAAACTCATCTAAATCTTCTGTGAAGAATCGCCATGACTTACCTATTTTTGCTCCTTTGATTTCTCTCCTTCCTAAATATTCCCTAAATGTTGGAACTGGCATTCTGCAATATTCTGCAGCTTCCGACAAGACAAGGACTTCATTTTTCTTTTTAGAATTCTCTTTGAATGGCTGTTCTGATAAAACATTTTTAACAGCAACCTCTATAAATTCTTTTAAATCATTTGGGCTTACAACAATTACACTGTTCATATTAATACCTCCTATTTTTTTAATATACCATTCATCGATACAAACCGAACTGTCAGATTTTCTTCTCATTAACAATCGTGAGAATGATACAAATACATTTATTACAGATTCATATGGACAATAATAATCGTTAATAAATTGCGTAACAAAATATTCCCAGTTTTGACAAATGCAAAACTGGGAATCAACTATATTAAATCATTGAAAATAGGTTTAGGCTCAACACCTAATCACTTAAATTTCATTTACATTTTCTAGGACAGTGTCTCAATTAAAACAACATTTCTTTTGTATTTTCTATTGTAATCCATGAAGTCTTCTTTTGCCTCAATACGTGCTACTTCTGAAAGTAACGGAAAGATTCTGTTGATATCAGTTGGTAATTTATTTCCTACTATTCTGCTATCTTTCTCTTTTACTTTGTTGTATCTTTCTGTTAATTTATGAGCATTTACAATTCCATGTCTTTTAGCAATCTGTTTATAATTACGGGCATTAACCTCTTCTCCTTCATAAAAACAATACAATGCAATTTGACTAATATCAAACTTTCCAATTTGAAGATTATCCAAGGCCCAAGCTCTATGAATTTCTGGCAAATGGAATATTGCCTTAGCATCTTTTCTCCTCATATTATCTTCTTTCTCCTCTATTAAAATATCTTTCTGTAATTGCTTTACAATATCCAAGTGCTCAATTAGATTATTCATTTTTTTGAGCTTTGATATCAATTTATTTCTATGGAACAAATACAATTTAAAACTATACATGCCAAACCTTCTGTCTATTCTATAGTCATCTAAAAACCTTTGATCCCAATTTTCAAACTCACCTCGGACAAAGTCTATCATTTTATCAATCTGATCTTTTTCAATTGTTTTAATACCATTTTCTTTACTGAATTTAAGAATGGCTTTCATTTTTATATGAATGTCATCAATTACTCCTCTAATCTTAGGCTCAAAATAATGTAACCCTTTCCAACAAGACTCACCATCTTCAAGTGTTATGTTTTTAGCCATTTCAAAAAGTTCTTCTCGATCTATATTGTATTTTCTAATTGGAATCATTCTTATTCAAATTTTAAAAGTTTATTAACATTCTTCACTTTCTCTTCATTAGAGATACTAGCGATATATTTATCAATTACTTTCATACTGGAGTGGCCAACACTTTCAGCTATTGTATGGATATCAACACCTGAACGCACAAGTACAGTAACAAAAGAATGTCTCGCATAGTAAGTAGTAACAGAAACATTTAAGTCCAATTTTTCGGATATCCGTTTCATATACTTGTTCACTTGCTTAACAAACTGCTGCACTTTTTTCTTTATTTCCTCCTCATTTGGATTTCCCTCGAGAACCGGAAAAATAAAACCATCCTTCCTCCCTGACTGATTACCCCAACGCTCTATTATTTCCTTGTTCTTATCAATTAGTGCAATAGAGATTGTTTTTGCAGAACGATTGGTGTATTTCACTTTTTCCCGAGCATAAACAATTGTATCACAATAAATGTCTTTATATTTTAACAAGCACACATCCTTCATGTTGATACCATTTCCCAAATAAGAAAACACCCACATATCTCTGTAGTAATGCTCTGGTGATCCTGGCTCTGGAGAATAATTAATAATCTTCCCAATTTCTTCAAGAGTTAAAGCTTTCTTTGGATTTTCAGGTTCGGGTGATTTATAACGACCTCTTTTAACATCGCCAAATGGACTTTTCTTACTATCAAGAATGCCATCTTCTATAGCATCATTAATTATCTTTTTCAAAGGTCTGCAATATATTCCAACTGTAGTTCTACTATGGCCATTCGCTATCATCCAATTTTCAAATTGTCTTAAAAAAGTTGGAGTAATTGTTTCAAATGCAATAGATTTCTTACCATGAAATTCTTTTAGTTTTTTCATGGAGTACTCATAATTCTGAGCAGTTCCTAACCTATCTTCAGATTTCAATTGAGCTATGTATCTTTCGTAATAAGTGTAGACACTTTTTGCATCTATACGTTTCTTTTTGAAATGCTCTTTAAACTCAGAAAAAGAGAATTCATCCATCATATTAATGATGGAATATGCTCTCATCAAGTATGTATGAATAATAACCTTTTTCTCTTTTAGATCTGAATTTATTCTTCTCTCAAATAGCTTCAAGTAATCCTTCTCTGTTAAAGAAATTTTAGTTGAAAAATAAGCTGGATAACGTTGATGAATTATTTTTAACTTTACAGAAGATGTTCCGTCTTTTCGTTTTCGAACTGTATCTAGAAATGCCACTAGTGAAACACCCTTTTCACTTCTTAAAGCCTCTTCATTAATTTCTGGATGAACAATTACAGGTAGTTTTTTCGACATTTTAATATTTGAATAATTTTTGCACTAACAAAATAACTAACAAAAATTATTTACAACTAGTTATTTTGAATTATCAACTATAACAAATCTACCTGAAATCCTTATAAAATACAATACCCATAGGTAACTAGAAAAAACAATACAGTTAAGGCGTTTGACTGGCAGTCAAAAGGTCACCGGTTCGATTCCGGTACTCTCCACCCTCAAATCAAGGCGGTTATGGCATTTATGTCGTGGCCGCTTTT
>NZ_JANQCD010000047.1 GCF_026672275.1 Marinifilum sp. D737
AATACCATAACACTGAAGCCAGGTGGAGGAAATTCAGCTCTTCAAACAGCGGGAACGGCCAATTTGGTGGTAAAATCAGATACTTATGCTGATGCGACTGTTTCACAAACCATTGGTCATGGATCAGCCACACAAATTATTGTGGTAACTCAACCTGCGGCTCCATCTGTAAACGGGGGGCAATTGGCAACACAACCATCAGTTAAATTGCAAGATCAATACAATAACGATTGTACAACAGATAATGCTACAAATGTATCAGTTGCGAAAGGAGATACAGGAAACTGGACTCTTGGTGGAGATCTTTCATCCAGCGTTAGTTCAGGATCATTATCATTTACCAACTTAACAGCAAGTAGTAACGAAGCAATTACTGGTGCTTACTTAAGCTTTAGTAGTTCTGGTTTAACTGGTGCAGATTCAGATACGTTTAACTTGGTACTGAATTCATCACCTTCTGATTTAACGGCTGCCAGTAATGCAGATGTTGACGGAGATTTTACCATTACATTTACAGATGTTGACGGTTGGCAATCAAAAATATCAAGTATTACTTATAATGGAAATGGTGTCGATGCTGGTGCATATAATACATCTACGTCAGGACAAATAACTTTTACGCCATCTTTGTCAATTGCTATACAAACAACAGGAACTGCTGATTTTGTATTTGTTTCAGATGGCTTTAATGATGCCAGCTTATCTCAAACCATTAATCATGGAGCTGCAAACAAGCTTTCGGTTTCTACTCAACCAGGATCTCCAACATCTAATGGTGGAGAGTTGAATCCTCAACCTGTAGTTGAAGTGCTTGATCAATACGATAATTTGTGTAGTACCGATGGTGCGAGAACCATTACCGCAGCAAAAGGTGATGCAGGAAACTGGACCTTGGGAGGAACATTGGACCAAAGTGCAAATTCGGGTACGCTTACTTTTGCTGGCTTGACAGCAAGTAGTAATGAGGAAATAACTGATGCAAATATTAGCTTTAGTTCAGCAGGCTTAACTGGTATTACTTCGGCAAACTTTAACCTGGGATTAAATACGCCACCAGCTTTAACAGCGGCTTCCGGAGCTACAGTTGATGCTGCATTTGAAATTTCCTATGTAGATAATGTGGATTGGGAATCAAATATCAGTTCAATTACTTTTGATGGAAATACAGTACCTACTGCTGCTTATACTGTGAATTCAACAACCAACAAAATTACTTTTGATCCTGCTGATGACCCTGTTTTACAAACTGCAAAAACAGGTGATATCGTAATTTCGGTTGATGGGTATAGTCCTGCAACAGTATCACAAGCCATAGGACATGGAGGGGAGACCAAATTAATTGTGGCAACAGAACCTGTGGCTCCAGCCAATAATGGTGATACATTCCAAATTCAACCGATAGTTGAGGTACAAGATCAGTACGGTAATGTTTGTATTTCAAACAACTCTTTAGCTGTTACTGCAGCAGAAAACGATCCTGCTGTATGGGATTTGCAAGGAACTTTAAGTGTAGCCGCATCTTCAGGTGTGATAACTTTTACAGATTTAACGGCATCAAGTACTGATGTTGTAAATGCTGCCTTTATTGCGTTTAGCGCTACTGGAGTGACAGGAATTAATTCAACAACATTTGATTTAGGACTGAACTCACCTCCTGATTTAACTGCTGCAGGCAATGCAACGGTTGATAATGGTTTTACCATTACCTTTACGGATTCTAATTCATGGCAATCTAAAATTTCAACCATAACTTATGGTGGAAATACGGTTGATTCAGAAGCTTATAATACCAGTGTAGGAGATCAGGTAACTTTTGATCCATCGAAATCTACGGCTCTTCAAACTGCTGGAACAGCAGATTTTGTTTTTTCTTCTGATGGTTTTAACGATAAAACATTGTCGCAGGAGATAGGACACGGTGCTCCAACTTCCATTTATATCGAAATACAGCCAAGTGCGCCAACTCAAAATGGTGGATTATTGGCTACCCAACCAAAAGTTGGAAGCAAAGATCAATATGGAAACAATTGTACAGGAGACAATGCCACTGCAATATCTGTTGCTAAAGGAGATGGTGGAGATTGGTCTTTGGGAGGATCTCCAAATCAAACATTGGTTTCCGGAGAATTTACATACACCGATTTAACTGCTACAAGTGATGAAGCGGTAACAGGAGCTTACCTTACTTTTTCTTCTGGTAGTTTTGCTTCGGTTAATTCCGATACTTTTGACATTCCTGTAGATGCAACGCCTACTCTTTCTGCTGCAGAAGGAGCAACGGTTGATAATGATTTTTTCATCAACTTTGCTGAAGATGCAAGTTGGAGAGGAAGTATTAGTTCAATTCAATATGGTGATGAAACATTGCCGAGCGCTTCGTATGATACTAGTGCGGCAGGAAGAATAACATTTACACCTTCTCAATCCTCAATATTACAAGCTGCGGGAACCAAAACAATTACAGTTGTAGCAAGTGGTTATGCCAATGCTACGGTTGAGCAGGAAATAGGTCATGGTTTGGCCAGTGCATTTTTTATTTCAACACAGCCAGTTGGACCTGGATCTAATGGTGCAAGTTTGGCCACTCAGCCTGTCGTTCAAATTCACGATCAATATGCAAATGTTGTAACATCTGATAACACAACAAATCTTACTGCTGCATCTTCAGGTGGAGTATGGACTATTGGAGGAACATTGGAATTAACTGCAACAGCAGGCGAAATTTCATTTACTGATTTAACAGCAAGCAGCGATAATGAAGTGACCGATGCGACCATCACATTTTCATCATTCTCCTTGAGTGATGTAATTTCAGATGCTTTCACGATTCCTGCTTTAGATGCTTCTCCTAGTTTGTTGGCTTCTTCAAATGCTACTGTTGATGCTACTTTTGAAATAACATTCGTAGCAAATCCTACCTGGCAATTGTCTATAGATTCAATTCATTATGGAGGAAATCTGATCTCAGAATCAGCTTATGACAAAACACAAGGAGAGAAAATTATTTTCGATCCATCACAGGATACTGATTTGCAGCTTGCAGGAACCAAGGATATAGAGGTTTTTGCGCAGGGATATGAAACTGCAGGTGTTTCTCAGGAAATAAAACATGGTGCTGCTGCCGAGATGATTATCGCTCTTCAACCAGCTGCGCCAGCAGAGAATGGTGATGAATTGGCTACGCAACCAGGTATTACCTTGCGAGATCAATATGGAAATGACTGTACCAGTGAAAACTCTATAGAAGTTACCGCATCAAAAGGAGATACCAATGATTGGACACTTGGAGGAACAGTTAGTAAAACCGTGGCCAGTGGTTCGGTTAGTTATACTGATTTAACAGCCTCAAGTCCGGGACCTGTAACAGGTGCTTTTATTAGCTTTTCTGCAACAGATTTAACAACTGTTAATTCCAATACATTTGATATCCCTGATTTAAATGCAGGTCCCGTATTAACCGCTGCTACGAATGCAACGGTTGATAATGATTTTGAAATTACTTTTACAGATAATGCTGATTGGAGAACGAACATTACAGAAGTTAGATATGGTACAAATGTTCTTCCAACTGCGGCTTACGATGCAAGTGTAGCAGGTAAAATTACATTTAAGCCTGCTGAGTCGGCTAGTTTACAGCTGGTAGCAAATGAATATATTTACATTACATCAACTTCGTATCTATTGGATTCAGTCCAGCAAGAAATAGGACATGGTGTAGCAACAAATATTGTAATCACTACTCAGCCTTTTGGTCCTGAGAATAATGGTGATTTATTACAAACTCAGCCTGTGGTAAAACTGCAGGATCAATATCAAAATGATTGTACAAATGATAATTCTACAACAGTAGAAGCAAATGCAAGTGGAGGAAGTTGGACTCTTGAAGGATCAGTTTCTCTGATGGTAACAAACGGTGTTGCATCTTATACCGATCTTACTGCCGGAAGTACTGATATGGTTAGCGATGCAACAATTACATTTTCCGGCACAGGACTAACAAACGCGGAATCTGATTCATTCTTGATTCCAGCTCCTCTGATTGCACCATCATTAATTGCTTCTACTACCGCTACGGTAGATTCCCTCTTTGATGTTACTTTTGCTGAAAATGCAGAATGGCAAGGCAAGATTGATTCAATTTCATATGGGGGAAGTGTGTTGCCTGAAACAGCCTATGATAAGAGTCAGGCTGGTAAAATTGTATTCGATCCTTCACAAGATGCAGCTTTACAAGAGGTGGCCACCAAACAAGTGCTTGTGTATTCACGAGGATATCAAGATGCCTCGGTTGATCAGGAAATTAAACATGGAGTACCTGATTCATTAGTTATCGAAACACAACCAACAGCCCCTTTGGTGAATGGGGGAGAGCTTGATTTACAACCTAAAATTTCATTGCTGGACCAATACAACAATAGTTGTGATTCAGAGAGTACTTATGAAGTTGTGGTAAGAAGAGGTGATGAAAATGATTGGACATTAGGAGGAGATACTTTGCAAGCAGTAAGTAGTGGGGTTATCAATTATCGTGCATTAACGGCATCTAGTGCTAATGCTGTAACAGGAGCATATTTAACATTCTCAGGAGATGGGATTACTTCGGTAGATTCAGATCCGTTTGATATTCCAATGTTAAAGAATCCTCCAAATTTAACTGCTCAGTTTGATGCAACGGTTGATGCTGATTTTACAATTGATTTTTTTGATTTTGATGACGATTGGAGAACTGAAATTACAATGATTACGTATCAAGGAGATACATTGCCAGCTTCTGCTTATACCATAAATACTGATAATATTGTATTTCGTGTTTCTGAAGAGGAGTTACTTCAAAAGGCAGGCACTTTCGAAATTGTAGTTAAAGCTCTTGGTTTTAGTGATGCTACGGTAGAGCAGACGGTTGGGCATGGTGTAGCAACAATTATGCAGATAACACAACAACCATTAGCGCCTCTTTCAAATGGAGATTTGTTGGAGCAACAACCAATTATAGAGTTCTATGACCAGTATTCGAATTTATGTGATTCTGATAGTGATAGAACGATACAAGCATCGAGAAGTGACGAAGGCGAGTGGGATTTGGCAGGTACTGTCGAAAAAACCTCCGAAAATGGTGTTGTAACTTACGATGATTTATCGGCTTATTCAACAGGGCCAATTGAGGGGGCTATCATTCAGTTTAGTTCAGAAGGACTTGATGCTGTTACAGCAGATCCGTTTGATATTCCGGATGTTGCAACTCCACCAGTATTAACTGCTGCAGTTGATGCAAGTGTTGATAATCCATTTAAAATTACCTTTACGGAGGATTCTGTTTGGAGAAATAGAATTAACGTAGTAACAGTTAATGATAGTGTGTTGGTAGCGGAGAGTTATAATTTTACGCAACCAGGCGAATTGGAATTGATTCCTTCTGCTTCTAAATTCCTTCAAAAGAATGGATCATTCGAAATCATTGTTCAGTCTCGTGGATTTGCTCATGATACGGTTCAGCAAGATATTCAGCATGGTGTTGCCGATAGTATTTTGGTATTGACTCAACCTGTTGGTCCGGATGTGAACGGAGAACTGTTTGCACAACAACCAGAACTGAAATTAGCAGATCAATATTTGAATGATTGTACTACAGATAATTCTACACAGGTAAGCGTTGAAAAGTATGACAACAAGGCTTGGGAATTAAGCGGAACGCTGGAAGTTCAATCTTCGGAAGGGGAAGTTCTGTTTACAGATTTGGTTGCAAGCAGCGAAATTGCTATTGATTCAGCTTATCTGCAATTCACGTTTACCGGAGATTCAGTGGTTTCTAATTTATTTACGATTCCTGTTCCAATTATTGAGCTAATAGCTGCTGAAAACGCAACGGTTGACAATGAATTTGTAATTCAGGCAAGTGACAATGCAAGCTGGAGAGATTCCATTTCCTCCATTAGTTTTGCAGGACAAGTTTTGGTAGATACCTCTTATCTGATTGAAGCTGGTTCGATAACATTCTATCCGGAAAAAGACTCTACTTTGTACATCGCCAGGACCGATACCATTGTTGTGATTGCTAATGGTTATGCCGATGCAAAAGTCGAACAAAAAATCCAACATGGAGTAACAACTGAGATGTTATTGGTAGATCAGCCAATTGGACCAGAAAATAATGGGGATACTTTGGTTCAGCAGCCAAAAATACAATTGCGGGATAAGTATGAAAACAACTGTACAACCGATAATGGTACAGAGGTTTTGGTAGATAAATATGCCGATCCGGATAATGATAATTCTGCTTTGTGGAATCTGGGAGGAATAAAAACTATCACCGCATTGGAAGGAGTAGTTGAGTATACGAATTTAAGTGCTACCAGCGAAGATGAAGTGATTGGTGCAAGATTACTATTTACTTCTGATGCACTTCCAAATGTAGTTTCGGATAGCTTTGATATTGTAAGGCCACCGGCACCAATAATAACACCTGCTGCCAATGCTAATGTTGATGAAATGTTTACGGTTACATATACGGAGAATACAACTTGGCGCGAAAAGATATTTGATATTCGCTATGGTATTCGAAGTTTAGAAGGAAAATATGACAAATCTGTTCCCGGTCAAATTACTTTTGATCCGGAGGTAACTTCTGTTCTTCAGAAATATGGAGTTGATTCAATGTATGTTTATTCCGGCTTGTACGATACAACCCGATTTGAGCAGCCAATCCATCATGGTAAATCAAAATACCTGGTTATCGGGAAAGAACCTTCAGCGCCTGCAAATAATGGCGAAACATTAATCAGGCAGCCTGAACTGAATCTGCAGGATCAGTATAGAAATATTTGTGATACCGATAGTGAGACAATGATTACGGTGCGAAAAGCTGATACTCAGGAATGGACTTTGGGTGGTACTTTAACTCAAATGGCTGTTGAGGGGCTTGTAAAATTCACCGACTTAACTGCAAGCAGTGATATGGAAGTGCAAGGCGCAAGATTGGAATTTGAAGGCCCTGGTATGATTTCAAAAATATCAAGTACGTTCACAATACCTGAACCTAAAACCAATAGGGCAGGTGAGGCCAGTGCCAACCCGGAATTGGTTTGTTACGGGTCTAAATCCAACATTACATTAACAGGGTTTGATGGAACCATTCAGTGGCAGGTTTACAATGAGCTAAACGATGTTTATGAAGATCTGAATGGCCAAAATGCAGAGTTATTGGTAACCCCTGAGGTTGTAGAGAATAAGATATATCGTGCTAAGGTTTCCAAAGAAGGATTTTCTGCTCAGTATTCAAATTCAGTTTCAGTAAGTCCTATGGAGCCTCCAATTGCTGATTTTACTTTCGAAACAGATCGTAATGAGGTTCATTTTACCAACTTGAGTGAACATGCAACTTCCGTTTTGTGGGATTTTGGAGATGGAATCATAAGTAGTGAATTTGAACCTTCGCATTCATTCGTGTTGGATAATGCAAATGGATCTGGCTACGTAGTCACATTAACGGTATCGAACGAAGCTTGTGGAGATAGTCAAAAATCACAGCAGGTATTTATTACCACAGGAATTGATGATTTGATTGCTGATAAGGGAATTGTAGTATATCCTAATCCTAACAGGGGACAGTTCTTTGTAGAGTTTTCTGCAATGAAGGATGATGGTTTGTTGAGGATATTCAATTCATCGGGCAGTATTGTGCTAAGCAAGAAAATTAAACGCAGCTTTAATGCAGACCGATTGGAGTTCGATTTACAGAATCTTCCTGGAGGCATCTATTTTCTTGTTATTCAGTATCCTGATAAAGTGATTAGGACAAAACTTATTATTACAAAATAGATTGATTTAAAAATGAAAAAGGGTGATTCCGATTTGGAGTCACCCTTAATTGTATTTTATGGAGTTCTGTTTATTCGAATTCAGCCATTGTTTTCTTTATGATTTCAATCGCTTCACGCAATTGAGTTTCGTTAATTGTCAATGGAGGAGCAAAACGAATAATGTGTCCGTGAGTTGGCTTAGCCAATAACCCGTTGTCGCGTAAACGCATACAAACATCCCAGGCGGTTTTACCACCTTTAGGCTTAATTACAACTGCATTTAGAAGACCTTTACCACGAACCAATTCAATCATTTCCGATTTAACTGATTTCAATTCTTCACGGAAAATCTTACCCATTGCTTCTGCATTTTCAGCAAGATTTTCATCTTTAATTACATTAAGAGCTGCCATTGCAACTTCACAAGCAAGAGGATTACCACCAAAAGTAGAACCATGCTCACCTGGCTTAATGCAAAGCATTACATCGTCGTCAGCTAAAACAGCAGATACTGGTACAACGCCACCAGAAATTGCTTTACCTAGAATCAATACATCCGGACGAACACCTTCGTGATCAACAGCTAATAATTTACCAGTTCTTGCAATACCAGTTTGTACCTCGTCGGCAACGAACAATACGTTATTTGCTTTACACAAATCGTATGCTTTTTTCAAGAAACCATCTTCCGGAACGTAAACACCTGCTTCTCCCTGAATTGGTTCAACCAGGAATGCACATACATTAGGGTCTTTCAATTCTTTCTCTAAAGCTTCCGTGTCGTTGTAAGGAATTACAACAAAACCAGGAGTGTATGGTCCAAATCCTTTGTATGAATCCGGATCAGTAGACATAGAAATGATCGTAATTGTACGACCGTGGAAGTTACCATCACAAACAATAATTTTTGCTTCGTTTTCTGGAATACCTTTCACATCGTAACCCCAACGACGAACCAATTTAAGTGCTGTCTCATCAGCTTCAGCACCTGTGTTCATTGGCAATACTTTATCGTATCCAAAGTAGTTGGTAACAAATTCTTCGTATTTTCCTAGGTTGTTGCTGTAGAAAGCACGTGAGGTTAGGGTTAGTTTTTGTGCTTGCTCTACTAATGCATTAATAATTTTTGGGTGACAGTGTCCTTGATTAACAGCAGAATAAGCTGATAGAAAATCGAAATATTGCTTTCCGTCAGTATCCCAAACGTAAACTCCTTCTCCGCGCTCTAAAACTACTGGAAGTGGATGATAGTTGTGTGCTCCAAACTTAGATTCCTTATCCATATAGTCCTGAGCAGTCATTGTTGCTGTATTTGTCATAACTAGAACATTTATAAGATTTTTAAAATAGGATTAAATTCTGAAAATTCAGTACGCCAATTTTATAACTATTTTTTTGATTTTCCAATGCTTTTAGAATAAAAAGTGTAGAAAAAAACGAAAAAAATATTAATCATGACTATTATCATAAATGCGATTGTTAGTTCTTGCTGTATTTATGATTATAGCTAATGTTCTATAAATTTGATGCTAAGAACGGATTTAAGGTAAATATCTGGACATGCAAAGCAGTAAATCAGATTTATTAAATGGTTTTGATAAGTGTTCGGAACATCCAGCCTTTAATGATTTTTCTCTGTCACCTTCCAGTGCATAAGCCGTTTGAGCTATAATTGTTAGGTCTGGACGTTTTTTCTTGATTAATTTCGTGGCCTCTAATCCATTTGTATGTGGCATGTTTATATCCATTAAGATCAGGTTCACCTCTGGGTTCTGAAGGCTTGCCGTCATGGCTTCTTTGCCTGTTTTAGCCCAAATGATATTGATATTGGTTGGTTGCAGATAGGCTTCTAGTATTTTGTAATTGGTGAATTGATCTTCGGCTACCACAACCGTATAATTCTCCCAATTGTATAGATTGGCAGTCGAATCTGTTTCGCTAATCAACTCCTGATCGATAACATTAGGAATGCTAAATTTTACTGTTGTTCCAACTTCCTCTTCTGATGCTATCCAAATTTTTCCACCAAGAAGCTCAATTTCCAATCTTGAGATGTATAAACCCAGTCCAGTACCGCCAAAGTTGTTGATGCCATTTTCGTCAGCTTGTCTAAAGCGTTGAAAAACATTCGACTGAGATTTGGTTGGGATGCCTTTCCCTGTATCGCTAATCGTAAACTCAATGGTTTGATTAATGAAGCGATAGGAGCAAGTTATACCTCCATTTTCGGTAAACTTAACAGCGTTGTGTAGTAAGTTGCTTAAAATACCGATTATTTTATTCTGATCGGATTTGATAACTTGATTCACTTCAATATTTGGAAAATTTAATTGTAAATGATCCTTCTTGTTGTTTGATAAGAGCTTGTTTGTGAGAGATTTCACATCCTTCATCATATTGTGAAGGTTAAAATTTCTTTTTACAGGTTTCGCAGTTCTGCTTTCCAGCATAGATACTTTTAGAAGATCTTCAATAATTTTTAAAAGTTGCAGTCCGGAATCTTTAATAGAGCTTGCAAATTTGGGGATATCTTCTTTTATGTTTCCAGATTCAAGTAATTCGGAAAAGCCTATGATTGAGTTAAGTGGCGTTCTTAATTCATGGCTCATATTGGCCAGAAAAGCATTTTTTAAGTTCTCGGCCTCGAGTGCTTTGTTCCAGGCTTTAGCAATTTCAAACTCTTTTATTTTGATGTCAGTAATGTCTTGAAAAAGAACTTCTTCAATAACATCTTCTTCCTTGTAGACTTCTCCGGTAATTTTCCCCAATCTTAATTCTCCATTCTTATAGAATCGGAATTCTATTTCCATTGGCTGCAATTGCATCTGCTTTAATGATTCTTCAAAAAAAATAAGGTCTTCGGGGTGAATGTGTTTTTTAAGGATATCTCTGGTAGGAATAACATTTCCAGTCTGATAGCCCAGAATTGAGTGAGTCACTTCTGACCACCAAAAATCTTTTGTTGAATAATTGTATACCCAATAACCAATACCAGCTATGCTGTGTATTTTTTTTAATTGTCTGATTTCAGTTGTAGTATTTAGTTTAATCATTTTGAGTTGGGTATATGTTAATATATTGAAGTCTAATTTATTTTATCAGAGATTATATGAAGAATTGTAAATTGCAGGATTATGATTTTAATGATTTAAGTATTCCTTCAGTCAAAAAGAATGTTAAAGCCAACAAAATAAATATTCTCCAATACTGTCTTCCTTCTCTTTTTTCGTTATAAAACTCAGATAGTTTCATTTTTTCAGAAGAAATTACAAAATAGTTCTCGTCTAATGCCTTTATTTTAGCTTCAACTTCTAGTTTTTCGTAATACGAAATCTCAGATTCATTTCTGGGATAATTGAATGAACAAGTTTGAAGAATAGAGTCCTTTAGTGTAAGTACATAATTTTCTGAAAGCCTTAATTGATCAACAATTCTAAGCTGTGTTGAATGGTTTGAACTGTTTATTCTTAAAGGAATGATATCAATACCAATTTGATCATTTTTAATATGGAATTGCTCGTCACTATTCGAATTAAAAGAGCTTATTAATTCAATTGTATTATTTTTTCCAATTTGATAATATATTTTGTCTGAGTTTGTGCTTGTTTTACTCAAATTGATTAAAGTAGGTACTAAAATTGGGTGTGTTATCAGGTTTGTCCATTCTCCATTTAAATTCATACTGAATTGGTACAATTGACCTTTTCCATATTGAATTTTTGTGAATAATTTTTCAGAACCTGCAGTTAGCCAAATAGATTCTAATGTTGGATTACTTGGTGTTGATAATTTGTAGGATTTATAGATATCGGGCAAACGTGCGTTATCTTTCAAATCTTCAAAAACACCATGGTAAAGATTTGTTTTGGTTTCAAGTCTTGAAATTCGCTGTTGGGTAGAGTCGATTTCTAAATAATTTGGAGCCAAAATATCAGATAAGAACAAATTTACACTTGCTTTAATTTGTTCATTGGGTATAAAAAGAACACTTCCACCATTTTGTAAATACGTTTGTAAGCTTTGTTTAAAACCACTTTCAATATCCTCAATTTCATTTAATACAATTAGCTGAAATTCGCTAAAAGTTTCATTGTGTAATTGCGTTTTGTTAATATTCTTAATCTTAAAGTTTTTATCCGAAGCAAAAAGTTTGTTTATGTATTGGTTTTCTGATTTCTGGTTGATGGATAAAATACGATTAACATTATTGGTACTGTAGGAAAAGTACAAATTGTTATCGTAAATAATTGGATAATCTTCAATGCTTAGTTTGGCTTGTACAAATCCAGATTGTCTATCGCTATAGCGTAATTTAGTTATCTGCGATGAGTTTTTATTAATATCGATACTTCCTACCGTTTTCAAACTATCATTTACTGTCAATTGTATCGGAATCTTTTTTAAATCTTTATTGGAATGATTTGAAATTTTAACAGACAATTCCTTTTGAGGACCAGTAAAATGTATAGGCTTTTCGAACCAACATGAGTCCAGAACCAGGTTATTTGTTGTTTGCAAGCTGAAATGAACAAAATCCACATTTAAAAGACTGTCTTTTTGTAGTTTTTCTAGATCAGCTTGTGATTTTTGAAAATCAGATAGTATATAAACTTGTGATTTTTCAAAAGGTGAATCTAGTCGAATATTACCTAGTGTTTTTGATAATTTTAACGAATTGGGAGAGGGGGCTATTTCCTGTATTCTTGCAATGGCTTGATTTTTATTTAAACTGGTAGAGTAGTGTTGTATATCGTTGCTGTAAATTCTGATTTTAGCATAATCAGGCAATGATTTAATCAGTTCGAATGCATGATTTTTAGCAACTTCCAGGGCTTTTCCTTTTTCAGTTTTACCATTCATGCTAAACGAATTGTCGAGGTAAATATTAATTAATTCGTTGCTTTTATTGGATAAATTCTCTCCTGAAATGGGAATGTAAGGTTGCGAAAATGCTATGATAATACATGACAGTGCTAGTATTCTTAGTAATAGAATAAGCAGGTTTTTAAGCTTCGATTTTCTCTTGTTCTCGGTATTTAAATCTTGAAGAAAGCGTAGATTACTAAAAAAGATTTTTTTGTAACGCTTAAAATTGAACAGATGTATAATGATTGGAATCAATAATATAAAAAGAAACCAAAGATAATTTGGATGCAAAAAATGTAGCGACATATTTCCTTAACTTAAAAGTACTGGCAAAATAGCTAAAAACTAACTTGAATTAAAGGATTTCTTTAGAATTTCGCACTCAGCTTTACATTCAATTTTCGTCCTGTAAGATAATTTGGAATTGCATATTGATTCCCCGAAATGTCGTTAATCCAAAGATAGGAAACCGTGTTGTTGATATCTAAAACATTAAACACTTCCAAACCAATCCACATGGATTTAAAATGACGCAGTAATCCTTTGTTTATAGATTTTTCATCTACTAAAACTTTCGAGAAACCCAAATCAATTCTACGATAGTTTGGCATTCTAAAGCTTCCTCCATCTTTACCTCGTTTGGGAGTCCAAACAGGAAGTTTGCCAGCATAGAATAAAGCAAGATGCATTTTATAAGAAGGATTGTTTGGTAAATAATCCTGGAAGAACATTGAGAAATTAAACCTTTGATCGGTAGGTCGCGGGATAAAAGACATTTTATCTCCTTTAATGTTTTCCTCTGATTTCATGATGGATAAGCTAGCCCAGGATTCTGTCCCGGGAACAAATTCACCATTGATTCTCAAATCCAATCCAGTTGTGTATCCTTCTGCCTCCTGATCACCATAATATCGAATTCGAACATTTTCGATATCATAAGGAGTTATAGAAAGAAGGTCCTTATAGTACAATTCGCTTGAAAATTTAAAGGGACGGTTCCATGCTGTAAAGTAATACTCCTGACCTATAACGTAGTGGATTGCTTTTTGGATTTTAACATCTGGACTAATGTTTCCATCAATCATTAACATTTCTCGATATGATGGAACTTGTTGATAAAGTCCTGCAGATAGTTTAAATTTTACTTTATTATCCCAGTTCGGAATATAATGAATGGATCCCCTTGGTGAAAAATATCCTTTTTTATTGTAATCCCAGTAATGATAACGAAGTCCTCCTGTTAGTTGTAGCTCTCCTTTTTTCGATTCTAGCATTTGAGTTGCCTGTACAAATGATTTGTAGTGCTTGGAACTAATTTTATTGTTGGCATTACGATTGTATGCCAGCAAAACTTTACTGTCGGAAACTGGAACTGAATAACCCGCAGAATCTTGATATTGCCATTCATTAATTCGATTGCTAATATCCTCCTTCTTAACTCCAACTCCCCATTGTATGAATAAATCATCAAAAGAGTGATCTCCCTTGATGTCCATATTATAAACCTCCTGATCGAGCTTGTTTCTGGCATGATCAATAAAAGTTCCGATACCCAGATTTTCCACACTTTCTGATTGAGATCCTCCTTGCGATACAAAAAGGTCACTCAGGTAGTATTGTCCCATAATATCATACTTCTCTTCTTCAATGCTTTCGTATCTGTTGCCGATTAATCGAATGAAAGAATTCGAATTGGGATGATACTTAAAAGTAACTGCCTGAATGTTCGAATTGAATTCATCTTTTTCATTTCCGTCAAAATAGATATCAAGATTTAATGCATTGCTAATGGTGCCAAATGATGTACTTCTGTATTCTGGTTCAAAACTATACTTGTTTTGACTAAAGCTAGTCCATAGATGCATACTAAGCACCGAATTGAACTTGTAGTTAACTAGCGCCTGAAAATCTGTGTAATTGGGTTCATATTCACCTTTTGTGTCCAATGAATTTAACAAGTAGCGATTGGTTTTGTATCTCAATCCAGCCATATAGGATAGTTTTCCATTTTTTGATGCATTGGCAAAATGTGTAGATGCGCCCATTAAACTCAACTCGGCTGAAGCTTCGAATTTAGCTGGAGTTTTGTATTTAATATCAAGAACAGAAGATAATTTGTCACCGTATTTTGCATCAAAACCACCTGATGAGAATTGAACTGATGAAACCAAATCAGGATTGATTACACTTAATCCTTCTTGTTGACCAGAACGTATTAAATTTGGCCTGTAAATTTCTATTTCGTTGATATATACCAAGTTTTCATCGAAATTGCCACCTCTAACTGAATATTGAGAACTCAGTTCATTATTGGAATTCACTCCTGGTAGTGTTTTAATAATTTGTTCAACAGCTCCACTGCTGCTAACAGGAATTTGTTTCAAATGCTTTTTATCAATCGAAATGTTTTTATCTCTTATGATTTTATCTGTTTCAACAGTAACTTCAGATATTTCCTGTTCTTTAATTTTTAGCTTGATATTTAATACTTTATTTTCCGATTTTTTAAGTCTGATTGGCAATTCATAATCCTGAAAAGCGATATGTGTAACTTTTAAAGTGTAGTTTTTATCAGAATCAATTGCTAAATCAAAACTTCCATTGCTGCTTGTGCTGGTTGCAATATTTGTTTCAACTATTTTTATGTGAGCGCCTTTAATCGGATTGTTTTCTGTATCGCTTACTTTACCAGTTATTTTGCCGGTGTTTTGTGCAATACAAAAAAAAGGAATCAGAAAAATAAAGAAAAGTACTGATCTGTAAAGAGTTTGATACATGTGTTTTTCGTTTAACAAGAATTAGATTTCGAAAGAATCAGAAATCCCAATATACAAAGGAAAGACAGAAATAAGAAACTTTGCATAAAAATTTAATTAGCCAATTAACACTTCTATAACTTACTGTTTTAAGCAAGTATCTTATCGTTATATTTTACTAATCTTTAAACGTTGAAAATTATACTTGTTAAGAGTAATAAGCTTAAATGATTCAAAAAATTAACTGAATAATTTTTTACTTTTGCTCCAATTGACAAAAATTAGAAAACTGTGAAGAAAGTTTTAGTAATAAGCGAGAAGAACGAAGCCCGTTCGCAAATGGCCGAGAAATGGCTGAATTACTATGGTAAAAAGCATTTAAAAGTTTGGAGTGCCGGATTAGAGAAAGGAATAATTAATGTTTTGGCACAGAAAGCAATGGCCGAAGCTGTTATGGACATTCCTGAATACAAATCGAAAGCTTTGAGCGAAATAAAAGAGGATAGTTTTGACTATGTATTGTGTTTTGATAAAGAACTTTCAAGTAGGTTGCCTGAATTAAAAGGAAATCCTGAAGTAAAAGTATTTGATGTGCCAAATCCTGTGACTGTAGAAGGAGAGGAGAAGGTAAAATTACAAGCTTACAATGCAGTATGTAATGCAATTGATGATGCTTGCTTTGTATTTGTGCAGGAACGTTTCCAGATTGTATCATAAATTAACAGATTTATTGATAATAGATTTTGTTTGCATAGCACTTTATTTTGATAAAGTACATTGTGTTAACCTTACAAAGAGATTCATGTATTGGATCTCTTTTTTTGTGCTGATTCATCTGAATTTGGAAGAATTCACTGGATAAGTACCATTACGAATTGTCAATTTCTTATTTGAAATTGAGTTTCAAACATTTTTATTTTCATCAGATTTATTTTGTCTGAATAAGCTTTGTTTTTTACCAACTTGCTTGACATGGCTGTGATTTATTCGTAATTTTAAAATAGATCCGATTGGGCTTCTAATGTATGTAAAATCAATATTTTAAGATCTTTGTGATGTTCCATATTATTATAGACATACTTCAGGAAACCTATCGGAGTAAACCTTCTCAAAATCCAGAAAAGAATTAAGCAGTTCAATTTATTTTTAGAATATTCATACAAAAGGAGGCGAAGATGAAAAAAAACATTGGAGTTTGGTTAGATACCGAAAAAGCCTACATTATTACACTTGAAAGTGGCAATTGTCATATTGAAACAATTGAATCGGAAGTTGAAACAAGAGTGCGTTTTAAAGGAGAAACAAAGGCTTATTCCCGAATGGGGAATCAGTTTATTAATCCGGCAAAGAGAATGACTCACCGACGCAGACATCAGTTTAAGCAGTATTTTGAAAATATAAGTTCTAAACTGGAGAATGCAGAGGAGATTTACCTGTTTGGACCTGCTGAAACAAAAGTACATCTGGCAAAGCATATAAATAAGAATACCAATCTTAATGATAAAGTGAGAAAGATTGAATCGGAAGATAATATGACCGAGAATCAAATGATTGCTCGTGTTAAAGAGATATTTAGTTCCGATCCTGTAAAGATTAAAGCAAGGATCAGGCATTGAGATATAATCGACTAGCATATCAATAGGTAAGTAAGGCGGTTCCCGGTTTTGAATATTTTGCAAGATTGCCATCGAAGCAGAATTCAAAGCCGGGAATTTCTTTTCACAGTAATCGTTAAATTGTAGACGGTAATCAGAAAACGAACAGTTAAAAGTTTTAAAGATTCTTGTATCTGGTTTAAAGCTGATCGTTGAATGCTTGCGATTACTTGCACGAATTTTTAAATTAGCATACGTATTAATTTTGAAGAAACCATAACAAGTAATGATTCAACAGATAGAAATCACTTTAACCGCTTATTCGAGAGGATATCACTTAATTGACTCAGAAATAAGAAGAAATTTGCCTGATTTACCAGAAACAGGAATGATGCACCTGTTTATCAAACACACATCGGCAGCACTAACCATTAACGAGAATGCTGATCCTTCGGTTCGGGATGATTTTGAGTTAATTATGAATCATTTGGTGCCGGAGAATGAACCTTACTATACACATGTGTTCGAAGGAGCAGATGATATGCCTGCACATGTAAAAGCTTCTATGATGGGAACAGAATTGACTATTCCCATTACAAATCACCAATTAAATATGGGAATTTGGCAGGGGATTTATTTGTGCGAATTTAGAAATAGAGGAGGACGTCGCAAAATTGTTGTTACCATATATTCATAAAAAAAACGCCTCATTTTGAGGCGTTTTTTTTATATAGATTGTGTTTTTTCTCGTAACCAGGCTTTGTGTTTCTCATCCAGATCTAGAGAAAGAATATCGTATACTTTTTGATGATAATTGTTCAGCCAGTATCTTTCTTCTTGCGTTAATAATTCTACAATGATGCCTTTGGTTTCGAAATGACAAAGTGTTATGGTTTCAAACTCCAAATAATCACCAAATTCTGACGATCCAGCATCTTTACAAAGAATTAGATTTTCGTGGCGAATTCCATATTTCCCATCTCGGTACAATGCTGGTTCATTCGACGTAATCATACCTTTTAGAATGGCTTGATCTTTCAGTTCCTGGCGAATGCTTTGAGGACCTTCGTGCACATTCATAAAGCAACCAACTCCATGACCTGTTCCATGACCATAATTGCGTAGGTTTTTCCACAAATCCATTCTTGCTAAAGCATCAATGTTGCAACCACGTGTTCCTACCGGGAAAACTGCCATTGACAATTGCATCATACCTTTTAATACCAAAGTATAATCTATTTTCTGTTCTTCGCTTAAGCATCCAAGAGGAATGGTTCTGGTAATATCTGTTGTTCCATCAAGATATTGAGCACCAGAATCAATTAAAAGAATGCTTTCTTTTTCAATCTCAACATTACTTTCTTCTGTTGTATGATAATGTGGTTGTGCTCCATGAGCTTTATAACCACAAATGGTTCCAAAACTTTCACCTACAAATCCTTCTTGCTGAGAGCGGAATTCCTTTAATTTTTCCATTACCGTAAATTCGGTAACTTTGGTATTTTCAAGGTTTTCTTCCAACCAATAGTAAAAATGTGTTAAGGCAATACCATCTTTTTTCATGGCATTTTTCATTCCTTCAATCTCTACATCATTTTTAGTGCTCTTAAAAAGTTGTGTTGGGTTTTCTCTTTCAATAATGTTTGCCGATATGGAATTGAAAATTCTAAGGTTTGTTCTGTTAATATCCAAAAGAACATTGGCAGAGCCAGGTATTTCTTCTAAATCATTAAAAATACTATTGTAATCAGCTATTTCAATTTCATCTTCCAGCAAATCTTTAATTAGACTTTCCGGAACTTTACCTTCGTTTAAATAAATCGTAGCCTTTTCTTTTTCAATAAGCGCATAAGTCAATGCCAGCGGATTGTAATCAACATCGCTTCCACGTAAATTGAAGATCCATGCAATATCATCCATACTTCCTACAAAATGATAGTTGCAATCCAATTCAGCCATTTTCTTACGAATCTTGGTTAGCTTGGCAAATCTGGTTTTGCCGGAATATTTTAAATCATGACCAAAGATTTCTCCATTAGGTAAAGCAGGGCGATCTTTCCATATTTCATTGATTAAATCAAATTCTTCAACAATATGAATTCCTAAATCGCCTAAGTTGTTTTTTAAATTGCGAGTTTCGGCAACTGAAAAGCAAGTTCCATCGAATCCAATATTTGCATCTACATCCAGTTCGGTAGTTAGCCACTGATATGGTGTGGGAGTATTCTCTGTTCCCATTTTGAATAACTCAATGCCACTGTCAGTCAACTCTTTTTCTGCTTGTAGGAAATATCTGGAATCTGTCCAAAGACCAGCTTTGTTTTCGGTGATAACAACTGTTCCTGCCGATCCGGTAAATCCTGAAATCCATTGACGACTGGTCCATCTGTAAGGAACGTATTCGCTCATATGTGGGTCTGAGCTGGTAATGATGTAAGCGTTAATTTCTTTTTCATTCATTAGAAAACGCAATGCGTTTACTCTTTCGGCAATAGTCATTTTTAGGTTTGTTATTGTTTAGGCCATAAAATTACAATAATAAGCTGAGTTTGACTAAAAATATGGTCACAGTTTGAATTGATTTTGAGTAGAAATTTACTCGAATTTCCCTAGGAATTGAGAAGAGTCCTTTCTTAAAAAAATCAATGAAAATATAATTTGACACAAAAAAACCTCTTTTCCTTATGAAAAAGAGGTTTCTTCGAATTGTATTTTTTATTTTAAACTAACATTTCCATATTGGCTGTTAATTTTTACTTTTCCTTTAGGATCAGTTGAATTTCCAACAATCACTTTCAAATATGTCTCCGAGTTGTCAACGATCTTTTGAATTATTTGTGCATTATTCGGATAATTGATACCACAATATTTGGTTTCAGCCTCAAGCGAATATGATGCTCCATCTTCAATTGCAATTCGACTTGCAACGTATTGGTTATCCACTTTAATGCTTTCAAAATCTTTAGAAACATTGTCGATTTTACAATTACCATATTTAAGAGTCAACTCTAATGCCTTATTTACATTTTCGACTCTAAAGTCAGAATATTGTCCCATGTTTACTCTAAATACATCTGTATTTACAATGTTGAAAGCATCATATTTTGAATCAGCAAAAATAGTTTCATTATTATCTAAATGCAGTTTAGAATAACGACTAACTACAATTAAGGCCTTACTTGTTCCAATATTCATTTTCGAATATTTTAAAGTAAGTTTGGTTCTGTTACACTCTTCAATGCTTGCCTTAGCATAAGCCAGGTTAATGGTACTAACAGGTTTTTCTTCCGGATACAGAAGCTTTTCTGCTTTTAGATTTCCATAACTTAGGTTGATGTTTGCTTTCTCTTTGGTCGATTGAATAAATATATTCCCAAACTTATTGACTACATCAAGTTTAATATACTCTGGCATAAAAATTTTATAATCGATACTGAATTTTTTACCAGTTTTAAACTTGGTTGACATTCTGGTTTCAGCTTTAATTATATCACCAATTTTATCCATATTGATATCTATATTGGTGAAAAGCAACTTTGCTTTTTCCTCACTGGTAGTTTCAATGGTAATTAAAACCTTTACCGAAACGGAATCTTTTTCCCAATTATGGATGTCAACATCACCATATTTGTTGCTAATTTTTAATTCAGTTCCTTTTTTAGCCGTGAATACTTCTATAATTTCTTTCTCATATTCATCTGTAGCAAAGGAATTAAATCCAAATCCCATAACTAAAATCAATAGGATAGCCGAAAATTTAAATTTAAATGCTTTCATCGTTGTTCTATTTTTATGCTTTTAAATTCTTGTTACTAGTGGTTGTTTTCTGAATTATGCCGAGACATTCAGGTTTGTTTTTGTTTGTTTTCTTACCTGGTACAATTGCTCAATAATCCTGTTTAAAATATTGGTTTTTACCTGGTAATATTCAATCATTGCCTGAATTACTCTGTCATCATCAGGATGCAATTTTAATTCTTGTTTTAGTTGATTGTAGCGTATATCCATCTCTTTCAGTTCTTCTGATAAAATGTTTTGGTGTTCTTTATTATCAAAGCTTCCCATTCGCTCAATCATCCTCAACTGGCTGTCGATATTTGATGTGTAAAACAATTCAACTTCCTGATATTCCGGAGATATAGCTCCGAGACCCAATTCTACAGGAGATTGCATTTTACGAATCTGATATCCAGTAATCCCCGAAATGACCACAAAAATAGCTATTGTTGCCACTTTTAAAAGTCTTGACATCCCAAATAGAGATTTCTTTTTTTGTTCGTTGTTCAATTTTCCAAGAAAGTTTTCAAAATGATCGTTCCCAGGATCATGATCATCGAATGCTTCCCTGTGTTCCCTAAGTACTTTTTCCAATTCTTTCATACAAACAAGTTTTATTCGAATTGTTGTACGTAACCTTCTTTTTTTAATGTTAATACTTCATGGTGGTGTAGTCATTTGGTATTAACGGCAATAAGAGAACGGTTTACAGCAATTTTTTGGTTTTCTCTTTTTCTAATATTTGAATCAGTTTCTTTTTGGCTCTCAAAAATTGTGATCTTGATGTTGATGCATTTACATTCATAACTTTTGCTATCTCTTCATGATCGTATCCTTCCAATAAGTACAGATTCAATATGATACGGTAACCTGTTGGTAGCAGGTTTATCCCTTTTTTAATGATATCAATTTGCTCCTTGGTATCCTCAATCTCATAACTGCTTTCCTCTTCTTTCAGCTTGTATAACTCATTTTCCAAAGGGAAAATCTCAAGCTTTTTCTTTTTTAAGCTATCCAAAGAACGATTAATTACGATTCGTTTTAACCAGGCACCAAAGCTAACTTCTCCTTTATACTTCCTGATATTTTTAAATGCAGACAGAAATGCTTCCTGCATAATATCTTCGGCTTCCGATTCGTCTTTTACGATTCGCAAAGACGAATTATACATTGCCTTATAGTATAATTTATAAATCTTAAATTGTGCTTTGGGATCGTTCTTTCCGCAAAGCTCAATTAAATCTTGGTGAATGTTTTGGTACAATGAGCTCATTAATCAATTTCTATTCTAATGACGATTGCGGAAATCATGCGTTGCATGTCTTTTTAATTATTTGAGAGAATAAATATAATTAAAAAGAAATACCAAGATAGTGTTAAGGAAAGAATATTTTGTAAATAACAGATATTGATGCGATTGGAGATTAAAAAAGTGAGCTTGCACGTGAAAGAATAATTTTTGCAAATTCTTTTATTGTTGATCTGAAAATTTTTAGGCTGCGTTTAAAATGGTATTCAAGCTCATTTCTTTCCAGTTTTTGGTCCTTGATATTTTCAATTTTGGCGATGAGCCCATTGGCCATATGTTCATACACTGACCTTTTGTAATGTCTGATGCTATGGTTAATATCTACTTCAGTAATAAATTCTCTCACATCAAGAATGTAGGTGTTCTTGTGCGAATTGCAGAATTGTTCTACAGCATTGTTCATTCTTTCGTGACGAGCTCTGGCTTTGCCATATTCCGATTGATTGCTAAGCGGAGTATCAACTTCGGCTCCATTAATAAATATGATTGGCTTTTTTACCTTCTTTCGAATGGTTTCGAGATTCTTGATTAATTGATCTTCCGTAATCTGTCCAATAAAATCATATTCAGTGCTGAAAAAATCATAAAAGGCTTCATTCATATTTTTGAATTCGTGCTTTTTACAACGTGTAACAAATTCAGCTTTCTTTTCATTTACAAAATCGGAATAGGATTCGTATGGAATTTTAACTCCTGTAGATTTCGATTGGTACAAATCCATTGTATAATCAATCAGAAGACTGTATACTAGAATGTCGTAATTGTTGGAGAACAATTTAGTGTCAAAAACCTGCTGATCTAAAAATGGAATGGAAGCAATTAGTTCTTTTTTACTCTCCTTGTTCAGGCTTTCTGACTGCAAAAGAATTTCGGTATGCGCTTTGGGAATCGGGTGATTGTTCTGGTTTACGTTATTGTATTCGGTATCCACTTCCAAATCTTTATACGATAGGTAGTGCGCCATTTGCCTTAAATCACATGCTCCTTTTAAAAGTATTTTGGTTGATGAAGAATCTTTGTTCTGATTATTATTTGTCCAATCATCAACTTCCATGATCCAGTGTGGCTGATCTTGCGAATTCAATTCCACAGTAACATCACCCACTCTTTTTAATCCTGGGAAATTGAGTTTGGAATACATGTATTGCTCCACACCAATATTCATCGAACGGCAAGAAAACAGAAAATGCGCCAGCTGGTTTTTACTTTTATACAAGGCATAGAATCCTACAATTCCATATTCTCCAAATCGATCTTTTACTTTTACAGCTTTGCATTCATAATCAGGATTTTTTAGCAATGCTTCCAATTCATTTTTACCAATTCTTTTCTTGGTGTAGTTGATTTGGTTGGTTCGATTAATGAGTTCGTGAATTCTATCAATTATAGGTTCTAAATTTTCTATAATTGCCAAGTGAATATTCGATGATTCCAGAAAATGAATATTGTCTGAAAAATGTTCTTTTTCTTTCTCTTTTTCTTCAAGAATTTTATACTGCTGCAATCTGCTTAGTGCGGTATCATCCTTTCCCGAAAAAGCTTTGTGTTTGCTAATTTCTTGAATGAAATCAGGTTCTTTGGTATGAATTCCTTGATTGTAAAATTCTACTTCGGCCAGATTTAAATGGTTATCGTCTAGAAATAAAACATTTGCAGGACGAAGCTGTGCTGAACTGATAATTTGCTTGATGTTGTTGCCTTTGGGATTCCAGTTGATCTGCGGAAATACAAAATATTCCCAAATCTTTAATTCAATTAGTTTGGCTTTAGCCTTTTCAAAATCGTTTTTAGAAGCAATTGAATTGATAATTCCTCTTGAGCTTAGATCTTTAATTAGTTGAATGTTATCATTGATAGGAATAATCCCTTCTTCCGATAAAGTTCCTTTCCAAAATGTATCATCTAAATCCCAAATTATCAGTTTAATTGATTCCATATTTTGTAGTTAATTGTTAGTCTACGTTAAATTTATATAGAATAAATAAAAATAACAATCAATTAAGGTGTTGTTCATGAGGAGAATAGGAGGGTTGATCAAAATTGATAAAGTTTAGTTTTTAAGAACAAGTAGATCTGATCAGAGAGATGCTTGCTTTCCCAGTGAATATTTTAACCAATACATTTACCGAATTATATTTTATCTTAAAGAGAAAGTTACGGTGCTCTGTACTTATTTTACTCTTAAAATGTATTAACAACAAAGATTACACGGCTCCGCTGCTTTTTCATGAATAAGAGGTGATGATTACTTAGGTGTGGAGCACCTTAAATATTTGTAGTAGTTAAATAATTGGCAATGCTAAAGGTACAGCGTACCGTAATATTTACTGATAAAAAAAAGAGTTGCCGATATTCTCGATAACTCAATTTTCTTGAGTGATCCCTCTGGGGTTTCCCGATGATCCGCTATCGCTTCTATCGGGATAGACTTCTCACCCTAAGGAAATTTCAGGCATAAAAAAAGAGTCACCAAGATATTGGCAACTCTTCATTTTTTTTAGTGATCCCTCTGGGGTTTCCCGATGATCCGCTATCGCTTCTATCGGGATAGACTTCTCACCCTAAGGAAATTTCGGGCATGAAAAAAGAGTCACCAAGATATTGGCAACTCATCATTTTTTTTAGTGATCCCTCTGGGGTTCGAACCCAGGACCCCAACATTAAAAGTGTTGTGCTCTACCAGCTGAGCTAAGGAATCGGGATTTCTAAATTACAGAAAAAAATGAATTTTTGAAAATAAATCAAAAGCAAATGAATTTTAGAAGGATTGATTAATAATTGATTGTTTTGTGCTTATGATTTTCTTTGTTTTCACTTTTGACAAAAAATATATAATAATGGTTTTGAATAATTGGATTGCGTACCTTTACGTTTACTTACAAAGTGAAATTATAAATAATAAGCAATTTTGTTATATGTATAGAAAACTACTTGCAATCCTGTTTTTTCTAATACCGCTACTAGCGATTGGACAAGATAAAATGAGTTTGAAAGGTGAAATGTTGGACCATAAAGGAGAAAATTTCATTCTTTTAACTGGTGATGATGGAGGAGTTTTTATTGTAGATAGTGCCAAGGTTGATTATAATGGTGTAATTCGATTTGATTGGGAGGGAAATCCTGGATTCTATCGAATTGCCAATAAGAGTAATAAGATTGATATTAAAATTGATGGAAAAGATTTCTGGTTCTCTTTGTCTGGATCAATGGAAGATGGTGAACTGCAGTTTCCAGACAATGATGAGAATTATCAATACCAATACTACCTATCTGAATTTTCAATATTAAATGAATCGATAGAGGACTTGCGAGAAGATTTGCTGAATTTAAATGAGAAGGATTCTTTATTCAAAGAGAAGTATTCGGAATTTAAAAAACTGAAAAAATCGAAACGCAATCTGCTTAAAGATTTATGGGGATCACACATCGATGCATGGTCGGCACGTTTTGCGCTGGCTCAGCAAGAATTGATTCCGGATGTAAAATTAAAAGGACAAAAAGCAGATGATTTTTACCTGAAACACTTCTTCGATTATTTTGCCTTTTCGGATTCACTCCTAACTGGAACTCCTGTTTACTACGAAAAAGTAGCGAAATACCTAAAAGCACAGAAAATTACTGATTTGATAAGTGAAGGTAACTATAAAGAAATTAAGGATTTAATTGGCAATTTGTTCTGGTTGACAGAATTAAATCCAGGATCGCAAAAATACATGGCCAACTACCTGATGAATCGTTTTCCTGAAGAAGAGTATTTCGAAGTATACCACATTGTAAGTGATGCCTACCGTATTTTAAATACCTGTGAATATGTGTTGAATACCAAAACAATAAAGCGCAGGATCAATAATTATAAAGCCATCACAAAAGGTTGGCAAGTACCTGATATTCATTTATATCATACCAATGATGGTAGAATGCAGAATTTAAGCAATGTGAATAGTGAGGTGACTTTACTAATTGTGTGGTCGGGGAGTTGTGAGCATAGTGTGAATATGCTTTCGCAAATTTCGGAGATATATTATACTTATAAGGAACTAGGTTTAGAGGTTGTAGCAGTTTCTTTGGATGGCAACCTGAATTATTGGAAATCTGCAATAATGAATGGAGCTTATCCGTGGATTAATTCCTGCGATACTGATGGATTACATGGAACAGTGGCCAGCCAGTTAAATACATTTGTTACGCCAAGCATGTTTTTAATCGATTCTTCATTGAAAACCATTGCTTTACCACAAACTTTTTTTCAGTTGGAGCAGAAGTTGATTGAGATTTTTATGTGATTTCAATTTTCAATTAATAGATGGAAGTGTATGATGTGCTTTCTTTAATGGTTATGGATTTCGGTGATGTTTTGACCCAAGTTCAAATCAAGCATTAATCCATTTCCTGATATTATGCTTATATTTAGCATTAAAACTAATTACGAACCTGTATCATGAACTTTAGTAGCTTTAATTGGCTAAACCAGAAATTTTCTCAAAATTACATTATACGCAAGCCACTTATTGGAACTCTAATCGTTGCAGTGTTCTGCTATCTATTTACCATTTTGTATAGACCACAAAATACCAATAGTTCCGATCCTTTTAGCTATGAAGTTACCATCGCCATTTATTTGTTGGCTCTAATGCCTCCTTTATATTTCATGATAAAAGTGTTGAAATTACTTCCAAACTTTAAGAGCAAAGAGAATTGGACACTTTTAAAAGAAGTTGAATTTGGCGTGATACTTTTCTTAATATTGGGAGTGTGGAATTATTTCGTAGGATTTGTAATGGAAAATCCAGTGGGGAGATGGAATATTTACACTTTTCTCGATTCGGTAAAAAGTACATTAACTGTGGGGATTCTGCCATATTCTATTATTAGCATACAGAATAGCAGATTTTTATTTGCCTCAAATTCTCAGCAGGTTGTTGTGGATCTAAATGCTCATGCAAATGAGAACGAAGTAATTCATATCAACTCCAAGTTAAAAAAAGGAGACATTAGCTTCGATCCGGAATCATTCTTGTATGCAGAATCGAATGGGAACTATGTAATTTTCCATTTTCTTAAGAATGATATGATTCAGAAAGAAATGCTTCGAAACTCGATTGGGGATGTTGAGAAGCAATTGAGTGAGATTCCTTACCTGATACGAATCCACAGGGCATTTATTGTGAATGTAAATAAGGTAAGCCAAAAGAAAGGAAATAGCTCAGGTTATAGATTAAGTATTGATGGGCTTGATGTCGATTTGCCTGTTTCGCGACAGAATGTTGCCAACTACGACCAGTTGGAACTTAATCTGAAAAAATCTAAGCTTCCCATTCATCCCAATTAATTACCACTTGTAACAACTTTCTAAATAAGCCAGGAGTGGATTTGTCATCTGTCACAAATTCATGATGTCTGTACCATACATTTGTCTCTTCTGCCCGTATTTACTGACTTTGCAATGAATATCAATTGTAAAATTAAACCAGTCAGGAAACATGAATTGTTACAATCAAACCGATGTGAAAAGATCTGCACTATTCACATTTATTCTTTTATTCATACATATAAACATACTATGTGCAGAAGGAAAACAAGTAATGCATGGAGTAATTATCGATCAAATTGATAATGGACCCATTGCCTTTGCCACCATCTCCTTACATCATCAAGCAGATAGCTCATTGCTGACAGGCACAACAAGCAATCAGGATGGATATTTCGAAATCAGTAAAGTAAAAAGAGGAAATTACTTGCTTCGAATCAGTTTTATTGGATATCAAACGCGCATGTTACAAGTTCAGTTTGACAATCAAAACAATTGTGATTTGGGAACTTTTCCTTTGAAGGAGGAAAGTATTCACATGCAAGAGGCATTGATAGTGGCGGAACGTAAGAAAGCACAGACATCTGATAGGGGTACAACTTTTTTTATGAATAAGAAAATTTACAACAGCTCTAATTCGGGTGTTGATATCCTAACACACCTTCCGGGCGTTCAGGTAGATTTGATGAAGAATATCAGCCTGGAAAGCAGTACAAATATTAAAATTTTGGTGGATGGAAAGGAACGTGATGTGCAATACCTGGAGCAATTGGATGCCAAACAAATTGACCGGGTAGAAATCATACGAAATCCCGGAGCCAGATACGATGCACATATTACCGGGGTAATCAATGTATCATTAAAGAAAAGAGAGGAAGGAATGAGCGGACATATCTTCTCCGAAATACCTACTAATTCACAGGAAATATTCCTGGACCCAACTTTTGGATTGAATTACAACAACAAGAAATTAAATGTATACACTTCCTATAGTGGAAAACTCAGATATTTCGACAATTCAGAAGAGAATGTCAAAATGATAAATACCGATAAAGGATTACAAACTTTCAATTCTGTTTTGGATTTAAGACAAAAAAATTGGAAACACAATATTCATATGGGAGCCGATTATTATCTCGATTCTCAAAATCAGTTTAGTTTGTATGCCTTTGTTTGTCCGGAGACTCAAAGCTTTGAAGGTACAGCCAATATGGAATTAAATACCGATGGGAGTAATGATGTAAGAGAGTCAAGGGATAGATTGGAGAAAAACGACTACACCTTGTCGCATTATTCCATCTTTTACAAGCATCTGTTTGCCAAGGAAGGAAGTGAGATCACTTTTGATTTGAATTACTTTCGACTGCGAGGAGAGAATTCCATTTTGTATGATAGTCAGGAAAGCACAAGCTTAAACGGTGTAAAGCCACACAATCAGTTTATTGGTTTTCGCATAGATTATACCTCTCAGCTTGCATCAAAAATAAAGATGGACGCAGGATGGAAAAGCCAGTTGCGTGACATGAAGGACAGAAATTCCTCGGAATTCAGCTATCAGGAAGATGTTCATGCGGCTTACCTGGCTTTCTCATATGCCAATAAGAAATGGAACGCAAGTATTGGATTACGAGGCGAATATTCATACACTGGTTTAGACTATGGTGAGAAAAAAGAAGAAATTTCTTTTCTTCCTAATGTGCAATTGGGTTGGCAGCTTGCTAAAAAACATAACCTACAGATGAACTACAGAAGAAGCTTAAGGCGTCCGCATGTTTATCAGTTGACACCGGTTGCAACGAGCATTGATCCTGTAAGTATCAAACGAGGAAATTACGATTTGATTCCCGCTTCTCATCATCAATTTAGCCTGAAACATTCTGTTTCATTGGGAAAGAGCCACCTTTCCACAGAATTTTACCATGTCTTATCCAAAGATGAGATTCAAAATCATGCTTTTGTGAATCAAGACGACTTGTTGGAATATAATATTGCCAATTTGGCCGAAAGAAAAGAGTACGGATTCAAAATTAGCGCTGCCCTTAGTTTGAGCAAATCCATTGGCCTTACTCCCTATTTGAAAGGATACAGGAGGTACGATAGCCCGAATCAACAGGCCCGAGAATTGGGGATTGTAGAAAAGAATAGTTCGGGATACGAATTTGGCTGCTCATCAAGAGTGAACCTGACCAATGAACTTTCTGCCTCATGTACTTTTCAATACATTAGCCCCTCATACGATTTGCAGAATCGACGCTATTATAATGCCATCTACATTTGTTCGCTTAATCGCTCATTTAAAAGTGGTTTGAAACTCGGAATCTCATCAACCATTCCATTAAAAAAAGATTTTACCTATTCGGCAGTAAGAAGTTCAGGGCCAAATTACCATTCAAATACAAAAGGACAGGTACATGTGTCCACCTTCTTTGTTCGTCTTCAGGCTAGCTACCAATTCAAGTGGGGAAAGCAGAGAGCTAAAATTGAAAGAAGGAATCGAGTAGAAGGGGGAAAGCAGGGGAAGGGGTTTTAGTTGTGGTAGTAGTATTGCATATTGGATCAAGCAGAAAAGTTGTGTGGTGTTTATGCTTGATCCGCCTCAGTCGGGATAGACTTCTCACCCTAAGGAAGTTTCAGGTATAAAAAAAGAGTCACCAAGATATTGGCAACTCTTCATTTCTTTAGTGATCCCTCTGGGGTTCGAACCCAGGACCCCAACATTAAAAGTGTTGTGCTCTACCAGCTGAGCTAAGGAATCATCCTGATTTTATTT
>NZ_JANQCD010000048.1 GCF_026672275.1 Marinifilum sp. D737
TACCAGGCCTGATAGTTCCTTCCTGCAAAATTACAAGTTGCCATTTTGCAATGATACAATCCAATGGTAGTATCTCTATTTGCAATTAAATTCCAGGTTAATTTCTGAATTTCATCCACTATTAAAGTTGACTTCGGGCCTAAAATTCCAATAAATCTCACATTTTCTTTTTGAGGATAATTTTTATAAATAATATACTCACACAAATGATGTACTCTTAATTGTCCCATTTGAGGAATGAGTTTAGCTAAAACATTATTCATATCCTTGTTTCTACCTTCATATAATACCGAGTCTGTATATAACATATTCTTACTACTAAACTCGGAAGAGTGCTTACCCACAAGAAGAACCATTTCCTGGTATTTTTCACTACTAGCATCTGTAGAGTCCACTTGAAAGGTATAGTCGTAATAAATTTTTTTTAGTACTGTATCTATTTTACGATAATCTTGTGTGAAAGAGTTAATTGAATAAAATAGACTCAACAGAATAAAATATTTTTTCATGGGAAATCAGGTTTAAGTTTTAAAAGAGAGTATCCAAAATCAGAATACCCTCTTAAAATCTGAACTAGCTACATACTGCTTTAAAAAGCTCTCTTACTGCACCAACGGCTTCACTTGGGCTATCATAACAATATTGTCCATTAGTAACAGGACCATTGCCACAATCCACAACTACTGTCTGGCAATCCTTTTCAGCTTTAACTGAATAAGTAGTACCCATAAGGGATACAAAACAAAGAGCAATGAATAAAGATTTAATCTTCATAATAATTGATTTTATTGGCATAAGATACCTTCTTTACGCTCTTGCCAATTGCATAAATCACCTCGTTTAGGTAGCTTTGCAATTGCAGTGTAGCTTAGCTACCAGGCTGCTTTGATATGAGGATGGCGATTAGTTATTTTTAAAATCAAAGCGGCTTTTTTCTTTCTCAAGAGTTTTAAGTAAAAAGGTCTTGATGTTCTTTTATAAAGATCAAGACCTTTTTACTTAAAGATCTTGACTTTATTTTTTTAGGTCCGAACTTTTTTAAATAAAGTCTAGACTATTTTCAAAAAATACTTGATCTTATTTATTCGCTTACCTCTTGGCTTTCGTGTGGAGTGGCAATTTTCTCGAATTTAGCACTTGCCAATTCGTCTTTAAACAATATTCCCGGGCGGAATCTTACCTTTATTCCATCAATATGACTGGCATTTAGATCTTCTTCCTTTTCTACGCCTTCGCTCTTGGCAATTAATCCCATATTACCAAACTCACCTAAGTCAACAGTATAACCATCGAGTAAGGTTTTGGGAACAATCTGAAGAAAGCCTTCAATTACAGACATGATGTCCATTTGATTTAAACTGGAACGATCGGCTATCTCTTCTGCGATAAAACGAATGTTTCTTTTGCCTTTGGTATTAATTGAAGCATAATACTTGGCTGGGGCTTGTCGGTCTCTTGGGTTTTTACGACCTACTGGTTTAAAATTAATACTCATTTCTTAAGGTTTTTTTAGTTAGTATTGAATTGAGTTATTTCTATATTTTATTAACAGTACTTAAAGATTAATCCTTATCCCAATTTTGGGTAATAATTTGAACTCATCAGAGAACTCAGTTTTAAACTCTACCCCTAATAATAATCCAATATTTTCCGTAACAGTGGCATGTAATAACCCGTCAAATAGCTTTTCCAAAATATCTCTGGTTGAGCTTGTAACAACACTCATTCAAATAGTTCTGTATATGTTTCCAAGTTGCCATATGGCTAATTCCTAACAAGTTACTATCCGATACTGATTTAAATAAACAAAGCCAAACCATTAAGTTTGTAGAACTTCTATTTGTGCACAGTACATTTGTCTTCCTTCATAAAGCTTCTGTACTGTGCTCTTTTTCTGCTGTAACTGGCAGAACAGTTCCATTGGTGTTGAGATGGCTCCCATTTAAAGCACACTTCTTAGGTGTTTAAAAAAATTTAAAACTGTACCAGGCACCTCCATTTTTAATTTTTACAACTGTATTAATTATTAAATAAGATTTATGATACAATTTAGGAGGTCCTATTTTATAAAAAAAAATATCCACCATAGATAATTTACCATTTTACCTACAAAAACCACTATGCCTGATTAGATAATCATAATTTTGCCATAACTTTACCATAAGCTTTGGAGTCTAGCAGCTTATTAGTCTTTAAGTTATAATCTATAGCCAAGTATTTACTATATTTTAGTTTTCCAGTTCTTACTACCCTATTATTTTGTACTCATGAAATTACCATTGCGAACATGAATACTGGTAGTCGTATTTTTCTTTTTCTATGGATAGGTTTTCCTATGGCTCGTAGCGATACCAAAGTGGAATAAAATAAGTAGTTAAAGAAGGTCTTTTAGAAGATTTAGAGAAAGATGCCGAAGGAGAAGTGCAAAACATGACCGATAGCTACGGTAAAAAAATTGAGGCTATGCTTGCAGAAAAAGAGAAAGATATAATGACCATATCATAAAAAGAAAGCTGCCAAATGGCAGCTTTTTTTATTTATTCTATTATTGTAATTTAAATTTAAGCTTAAATTCGAGCTTCTTCCCTATCCAAGCCTGATTGAATGAAAACAGATCGTATATACGAACAATCCTATATAAATTTAGGATTATTCGTATTTTTTTTAATTATTAATAATGAATATTTTAGAAATTCATTTGTATTTACAAACCAATACCAATTTTGACATTAAAAGCATAAACATCAATATTTTTATTCTTTATTGAATTAGCATCCAGCACATAAATATTAGAAAGTTTATTAAGATCATAATTTACAGAAATATGCATATTTTTCTTTTTTGTAATTGAAAATCGATAACCTCCACCCATTTTAAAAACAGCTGACCTAATTTCAGTAGGATTATATAAAGTATAACCTATTCCAGTATTTATAAAGAATGTATTTCTACGTTCATTAATAAAATATTTATAATCAAGAATTGTAGGAGTTATTTTTCCTCCTAAGAAAAAAGCATCATGCATACTCAATCCTAAACTTAATGTATTTTGATTATTAAACTTATAATTTAAATACACAGTTAGTTCTATTGGGGTCAGACTTACCATATCACTAACACTTGTGAACTCTTGATTTCCAACAGAAAAACTATGAAAATATTTATTTCCAATCTCTAACCCTAAATTAATTTTTTTAGGTTCGTTATTTTGTGCAAAAATTAATATTGGTACAAATAACAATATTATAACTAGTAATTTTTTCATGTTAATATCTATTTTTTATAATTACTTTAAACATTTAAGGGTTTATACTGATTAATAAATTTTTATTTATTCCTGTTCTCTGAATTTATTTTTGCCTCTTCTGTATATTGCATATTCAATCGGCTAATCCCATTTTAGATGTCTCTTTACTTTTTTATTCCGAAAATAATAAAAAAGCAACCCTCTTGTATGTTAACAAAACATTAATTTTAATTTTTATACTTTTAAACTGAAAATAAAAAATCCCAGTTAATGCCTGGGATTTTACTTAAATTAGGTAAACAACTACCTAAAACACTATACACTTTGTTTTAGTTTACTTATTATTTGCATTTTATCGCTTCATATTTTCCATGCCCCATAATACGCCTAAAAAAACCTCTCCTTATTTAAAAAACAAGACCCATGAAAAACAAGTTTTCATGGGTTAATTTTTCTTTTTATTAATTAGGCAATAACTATTGCAATTTAAACTTCAGCTTAAATTCAAGCTTTTTCCCTATCCAAGCCTGATGGGTCAATTGTGGTAAGGATTTTAAAATACGTGTAGTCTCTTTTTCCAGGCTCTTTATGCCTGCCTGACTATTATCCTGATTTCCTCCAGAATTTTTATAGGCAGTAATCACAACCTCATCAATTTTAACCACATTGTCCTGACTTTTCCGAGCAATTTTAACACCTTTTACTTGTCCATTTTTATCAATAGTAACATGGGCAATTACATCGGCTTGTGTATAATTCTCTTGAGCTTTTACAGGATACTTTACGTTTCTGGCAATATACTTCTGCAAATCCAACATATTAGCGATTGTCTGTTCCGCTTTCTTTTCAACCTTTACATCTTCGGACTGCTTAGGATTGGTAAATGCCAACAGACTAAAAGTCAATATAGGCAATAAGAGTAATCCTTTTAATCTATGTATCGTTCTATTTTTATTTGATTTGTTCATCATGATTATCCTTTTTTTAGTAAGACTTTGATTGTAATTATTAACCAAATGGTTTTGTCCTTGCCCACGTACAAGATTGAGTAAGGAGTATTGATAATCTTTCGGATCTGGCAGATTCTTTAACATGATGTTGTCAACACAAAATTCATGATTATTGGCAATTAAATTTCGTAACCACCATGCAAAAGGATTCCACCATTGAAAGATTAGCATACATTCAACTAGAGTAAGATCGATAGAGTGCCATCCGGCGCAATGCGTTTTTTCATGCTCTAAAATAAGTTGACTCTCTCTGCTTTTTTCCAATTCTTTAGGAATAAAAATGGTTCTGAAGAAAGAAAATGGCCCTAGCTTTGAGTCTGGCAGAACTGCTAGCGAAAATCCTTTATAGGATTTACATTCTGCACTCTTTTTTAAACTTAAAATAGAAGCATAGCCGTAAAAAAGCCTGACCAAGAATACAAGACTAATCAGCCCATACAGCACAATGCTCAAAAACTCTATCGAAAAAGAAAAATGATTCGTTGACTGAACTGTATCCGTATTCATTTGACCGACCGATACAAAAGTATGTAAAGGTACAGTGGCACCCATATCAGTAAACAACATCTTTTTCAACCAAACAGGCATGGTAATTAATGGCACTATCCATGGTAATAAAAGGCTACCAACCAGCCATAACCTGTTGCGCTTAAAAAAGCTATCATTCGATAATACGAGCACATACAAAAGAACTGATACTGCCAGTACAATTCCTCCTTTAATTTGATATTCCCAAAACATTTCGACCATAGCTTACTCCTTTTCTTCTTTTTTTTCAATCAGATCAATGAGTTCCTTAAGATCATCAACATTTAGTTTTTCTTCCTTCACAAAAAATGAAACCACACTTTTATAGGAAGATTCAAAATAATCCGATACTACATTTTTAATGAATAGCTTCCGATACTCCTCTCTTGTTATTACCGGATAATATTCATGTGTATTACCATAGGAATTGTGAGATACAAAGCCTTTTTCCTCTAATCCGCGAATAATTGTACTAAAAGTATTGTAGTGTGGTTTAGGTTCCGAATGCTGTTTTAGCAAGTCTTTCACAAAACCTTTACCTGCATTCCACAATATCTTCATTACATCTTCTTCCCGTTTCGTTAATCGTTTTGTATGCATTTAAATTGCCTTTTTTATATACCATGAATAATGTTGACAATTCAAATGTAACTATTTTTTTCGTTTCATCAACTATTTTTCTCGTTCTTTAACTATTTTTCTCGTTGAGAAACGGGTTTTCTAGTTGCAATGGTGTAAAATTGTTTAAAACATTAACTTATGAATACAAAAAAAGCCCAAGAGATCTTATCTCTTAGACTTTTACAATTCTATTATTAATTTTTGAAAGTCTATTTTCTAAGCTGCTTCACTTTTTCCATAAATACCTTTAAACGATCTTTCGATATTGGATTCTTCCAAAAACCATTTTCTTTAAAATGTGAACCAACAATAAAGCCCGAAGCATAATTCCAATATTCATCCAGATTATCCGAAGTAATACCCGATCCTATTAGTACCGGAATTTGAACTTTATCTTTCAAACTCTTTAACTCGTGAAGATATACAGCTTTCCCTGTTGAAGATCCTGTTATAATTAGACCATCACTCAGGAAAAATTCAGCAGCTTTTGCGGTTTCATCAATGTCAACATCGGCAGTAAGGGCATGCGAACTGTGTTTCTTTTTTATATCGGTAAAGATCTTCACATCTTCGGCTCCTATTGCTTTGCGGTATCTCAATAGTTCACCAGCGCAAGAATCTATATACCCCTCATCCGCCACATGTCCGAACACAAAACCTTCTGCTCTTATAAACTGAAAATTTGCAGCCTTGGCCACTGCTAAAGCTTCTTTATTGGCTCCGGCCAATATTTGTATGCCCAATGGTAGGTCAACCGCTTCGCGAATGGCTTTTGCCACTACCGCCATGCTTGCAGTAATTTCCGGTCCAACTTCGCCTTTAAGGTAAGGAACATCATGCATGTTTTCAATCATGATGGCGTCCAGTCCAGCTTCTTCATAAATCTTGGCTTCCTGAACCGCAATTTCACAAATTTCTTCGATACTGTGCTTATTATTGGGGGTTCCTGGCAAGGCTTGCACATGTACCATGCCGATGATTGTTTTATTTAGTTGCATATCTTATAAAAGTTTCAAGCTTCAAGTTAAGCCTCAAGCTTCAAGCTACAAGCTTCAAGTTTAGATTAATTTTCTAATCAAACCTTGCAGCATTTTTTGCACTTCGCAAGTTTGATCAATAGTTTGTTCTATATCTTTATTTATTATTTGTAAGGACTGAATTAGCAATAACTGGGTCTCCAATTCAAATGCAGAACCCAAAGCAATTTCCAAATATCTTTTGTACTCCTTCTCAGTACTTTTTGCAGATCCTTCTGCAATATTACTTGGAATCGATACTGCACTTCTTGTTATCTGGCTATAAAGCCCATATCGTTCTTCCTTAGGAAGGAATTTAGCCAAAAAATAAATCTCTTTTGCCAAGGACATACTCTTCTTCCAAACTTCTAATTTCTTAAAGTTCTTCATCTTTCATCAAATTAATCATTTTTCTTGTAGCTTGAAGCTTGTAGCTGAAAGCCTAGTTACTTTCTAAAATTTGAAACAATTCATCCAACTTAGGAGTCAAAATAATTTCTGTTCTACGATTTTTGCTTCGTCCTGCCGAACTTGCATTGGTTTCAACCGGAACATATTTACTACGGCCTGCAACAGTTAATCGATTTGGAGCTACTCCTTTATTCTTAATAATGATTCTTACAATTGAAGTTGCTCTTTTAACACTTAAATCCCAGTTGTCCTTTAATACACCGCTTCCATTGTAAGGAACATTGTCGGTATGCCCTTCAATCATTACATTGATATCCTTATTTTGAGCCAATACTTTTGACAATTGTCCCAATGCCTGAACTCCGCGCTGATCAACAGTATAAGAACCAGATCTAAACAGCAATTTCTCATCCATGGAAACATACACCTTTCCATTCCTGGTACTAATTGACAAACCATTTCCTTCAAAACCGGTCAATGCGCTCATCACTTTATCTTTCAGAGCTTTTACGGCCTCATCTTTTCTTCTTAAGGCCGATTCCAATTCTCTAAGCTTTTGATCTCTTTTCCCCAATTCTGCCTGTAATGCATCCAACTTTCTCTTTCTTGCATCCATTTGCTTTTCAAGAGCCAAAACCTCATCTTCCCGCAGTTGTAAATCGTTTTGAGCTTTACGTATTTGTTCAAGTAAAGCCTTTGTTTCACGAGCATTTCCAGCCTGCATTCCTGCCAATTGATCCATAAAATCTCGATTGCTTCTTTCTGCACGACTTAACCTTTCTCTTGCTGATTGTAATCTTCTGGATAAAGCAATGGTATCAGAAAGAATATTATCGTACTTTCCTTTTAAAACATCATATTTTCCTTTCAGCTCGTTATTACTCTCACTCAATTCAAGATTTTTCTCTTTCTGCATTTCAAGTTCTTCTATACAATTGGCTTGTTTGTTCTGAAGTTCTTGATATTGCTTTGTCGGAACACATGAAAAAAGACTTACCGCTAATAACAAAGCGATTATTGATGGGCTTAATTTTTTAATCATTTTAAATCATTCTTTTATTAGTAATAGAACTCGCTTATATCAATTTCATTAAAGAATAAGCTTTTTAAAACTAGAATATTTTGTACTTGTGCAAGATAAAAAAGTAAGGTATAGCAGACTTGCTATGTAGCTTTTTTTAATGAAGCAGAAGTGCAAAAGAAATAATTTTATTGCTTAGTCTTTAGTTAATTTGGTATTACCTAAACAAATATATGAATACGGCGTTTTATATACGAATAACACTGCAACATTACTTGTTAATTATTTATTATCTTCGTGCAATATTTTTAACGGTATAAGGAGGAATTTCGTACATGGCGCAAGCAGATAAAAAATTATTGGATCAGATTAATTATCCGGAAGATCTTAAAAAGATTTCTGAAGATGATTTGATTCAGGTATGTTCTGAATTGCGACAGGAAATTATTGAACAGGTATCAAATAACCCAGGGCACTTTGGTGCTAGCCTGGGAGTTGTTGAACTTACTGTTGCCCTTCATTATGTCATGAATACTCCATATGACAACTTGGTTTGGGATGTTGGCCATCAGGCTTACGGACACAAAATCCTTACAGGACGAAAAGATGTTTTCCATACCAATCGTCAGTTCAAAGGAATTAGTGGGTTTCCAAACAGACAAGAAAGTGAATACGATTCTTTCACTGTAGGCCACTCTTCAACTTCTATCTCTGCAGCATTAGGAATGGCTGTAGCCGCCCAATTAAATGGTGAAACCGATAGAAAAACGGTTGCTGTGATTGGCGATGGTTCGATGACGGCAGGTTTGGCTTTCGAAGGCTTGAACAATGCGGCCGGTAATAATGCCGATTTATTGGTTATCCTGAATGATAACAATATGGCCATAGATCCTAATACGGGTGGATTGAACAATTACCTTCTGGATATTACCACATCGCAAACTTACAACAAGGTTAAAAATGATGTATGGAGACTTCTTGGAAAATTCAACAGAATCAATCCAAACACTCAAAAGTTGTTTCAAAAGGTAGAAAATGGTGTAAAAACCATTTTATTGAAGCAAAGTAATCTTTTTGAAGCGCTTAACTTTAGATATTTCGGTCCGGTTGATGGTCATGATGTAAATCACATGGTTAAAGTACTGAGTGATCTGCAAAAAATTCCCGGGCCAAAAATACTACACTGTATTACAAAAAAAGGCAAAGGATTTAAGCAAGCCGAAATCGATCAAACCTATTGGCATGCTCCTGGTAAATTCGATAAGGAAACAGGGGAAATAATTCAATCGAAAGACAACGGACCACAAGCTCCAAAATTTCAGGATGTGTTTGGGGAAACATTGGTTGATCTTGCCAAAATGAATGACAAGATTGTAGGGATTACTCCTGCAATGCCAACTGGCAGTTCAATGAACAAACTGATGGAAGCAATGCCCGAAAGAGCCTTTGACGTTGGTATTGCAGAACAACATGCCGTTACATTCTCAGGCGGATTGGCTGCTCAAGGAAAAATTCCGTTTTGTGCCATCTACTCATCATTTATGCAACGTGCCTACGACCAGGTAATTCATGATGTAGCCTTACAAGGTGTAAATGTTGTTTTCTGTTTGGATAGAGGTGGATTGGTTGGTGCCGATGGTGCAACTCACCATGGTGTTTACGATCTTGCTTTTATGCGTTGTGTTCCAAACCTAACCATAGCAGCTCCATTAAACGAAATAGAGTTGCGTAATCTCATGTTTACCGCTCAGCAGGAAAATATGGGAGCATTTTCTATTCGTTATCCTCGTGGAAGAGGAAGAATTATTGATTGGAAACAGGAATTTGAAATTCTTCCTGTTGGGAAAGGTCAAAAACTAAAAGATGGTGACGATTTAGCCATTCTATCGATCGGAGCTATCGGAACAGAGGCAATAGATGCCATTGAAGAATTGGAAAAAGAAGGTATTTCTATCGCTCATTACGACATGAGATATTTGAAACCTCTTGATGAAGAATTGCTAGATGAAGTTTTCTCGAAACACAATAATATCATTACTCTTGAAGATGGTTGTATTGTTGGTGGATTGGGATCAGCAGTTTTAGAGTTTATGAGTGATAATGGATATCAAAGCAGAATAACCCGCCTTGGAGTTCCTGACAAATGGGTTGAGCAAGGAACCCAGCAAGAACTCTACAAAGAATGTGGTTACGACAAAGAAGGAATTATAGCTACTGTAAATAAAGTGTTAGCAAAACATACAAGCTAAACCCCATCTCTGTATCCATCCGAATAAGGATCCAAGCCTTCAAAATCGCCTGTAAAGGAATCCATTTGCGATTGCATTTCCTTATCCATTTTAATTAAATATACAGTATCTTCAGTACGTAATTCAATTACATTTATTTTCTTACCATTAGGCTTTGTGATTTTTATTAAATCATCTTCGTAGATTCCATCCGGAAAAGATTTGATCAACAATTGCAACAAATCCATTCCAATACTTTTATAGTCCTTAATTACTCTTTTCATCTCTTACTGATAATCATTTTTATCAAACCAAATCATGTAATCCCTTTCGGGTAAGAGTGTATAAATCAGGATTGTTTTGCTGATATCAATTTAAGGAAATTAGAAATAGCAGAAAAAAATATTTTATCTCGCTTTAAGCAAATTTAGAGTGGATATTTGTTAATTCTTAATTGCCAATTGGTTTTATATCGTTTTCGCTCAAAATATTTACAATTTATTGATATAAAGTGCATGCCAGTTCAAACCAAAAGCCTATTTTTGCGCCCTTAATCAAAATTTTAGGTTTTAAAACATGGTAGATTTTTTCAAAAAGAAAGCTAAGAATTCTAAAGATGATATTTTATCCGGTTTAACCGTTGCGCTTGCTTTGGTTCCAGAAGCTGTTGCATTTGCATTTGTAGCTGGTGTTGATCCTTTGGTAGGTTTATACGCCGCCTTTATGATCGGACTAATTACTTCAGTATTTGGCGGTCGTCCAGGTATGATTTCCGGTGCTACCGGAGCAATGGCTGTGGTATTGGTTAGCCTTGTAAAAGAAGGAAACGAAATGGGAATGGCTATGGCTACTCCTGTAGAAAATATGGGACTGAATTACTTGTTCGCTACAATTGTTCTTACAGGTATCATTCAGTTTTTAGCCGGAGTGTTCAAATTTGGTAAATTCGTTCGTTTGATTCCTCATCCTGTTATGATGGGATTCGTAAACGGATTGGCAATTGTAATTTTCCTTTCTCAATTGGGAATGTTTACCGAAAAAATAGCAGGAGAAGCTGTATGGTTGCACGGAGCAGAACTTTACACCATGATTGGATTGGTTATTTTAACCATGGCCATCATGTTCTTCCTACCAAAACTAACCTCTAAAATTCCAGCAGCCTTAACCGGTATTGTAGTGGTTTCGGCCATTGTTATTTTTGGAGGATTAGATGTTAGCACCGTTGGATCATTTATTAGAGATGGTGGAGGTTCCGGTTTGGAAGGTGGTTTACCAACATTCCAGTCGCAACTATTTACCATGGTTCCTTTCACATGGGAAACCATCAAATTTGTATTGCCTTACGCCTCTATTTTGGCTGCAATTGGTTTGATCGAATCCTTGATGACTCTGAACCTATTGGATGAGATTACCAACAGTCGTGGAAATGGTAACCGCGAATGTATGGCACAGGGTGCCGCAAATATCGTTACCGGATTTTTTGGTGGAATGGGTGGTTGTGCAATGATCGGACAATCATTAATCAACGTAAAATCTGGTGGTCGTGGAAGATTATCAGGTATTATTGCTGCGGTTACTTTATTGGCATTTATCCTATTTGCTGCTCCATATATCGAAATGGTTCCTATCGCAGCATTGGTTGGTGTAATGTTTATGGTGGTTATCGGAACCTTTGCATGGTCGAGCTTCCGTATTCTAAATAAAATCCCAAAATCAGATGCATTCGTGTTGATTTTGGTATCCGGTTTAACCGTTATTTTCGATTTAGCCATTGCCGTAATGGTTGGTGTAATTGTGAGTGCACTGGTTTTCTCCTGGGAGAATGCAAGAAGAATTCGTGCTCGTAAATCGATAAAAGAAGACGGCACCAAAGTTTATGAGATTTGGGGACCTCTGTTTTTCGGATCAATTACTACCTTTATGAATAAATTTGATGTTGCAAACGATCCTGAATCAGTAGAAATTGATTTTATTGAATCAAGAGTTTCTGATCACTCGGGAATTGAAGCCATTAGCAGTTTGGTAAAGAAATACGAAGATGCAGGAAAAACCATTAAGTTGAAGCACTTGAGTGAAGACTGTATTAACTTGCTGAATCGTGCTGATGATCATTTTAGAACTGTAATTATTCGAGATATCGATGACCCTCGTTACTATGTGGTAACCGATAAAGCGAAGATTGAATAGAGCGACAAGCTTAAAGTCACAATCTAACAGCTAACAGCCGAATACAGAAAGCTAACTACTGAAAGCTGATTGCTGACCGATGTAAGCTCATCACGATACCTGTTTGAGGAAGCTATTTCCTCAGACTTTTTTTTCACCTCCTTCCCACGCTGGGAGGAGGTGTTTTTTTATCAGGCAGATTAGGATTAGGTCCAAGTAGTTTTTCTACTGACACAATGTCTTTCAAATTTAACTGCCCCCTTTGTGTATGCCTGAAATATCCTTACTGATTAAAAAATGCGCTCCCAGAAGAAGCGCATCTAATTCGAAATTATAAATTCGTAATTCTTACAAACCCAACTTTGTCCTGATTGCAACAGGAATTGCATCCTTGTGCATCATTAACCCCACAGTTTTATACTGCACAAATGCTTTCGATGCATAAAAATATCCTTCGTAATTATTCAAATCGGTTCCCCAGGAGTTCTTGATTAAATAATACTTGGTTCCGTTCTGATCTTTTGCAGTACCCGTCATATGCATCAAATGATCTTCGGTTGACTGGTAGTTATCGAAAGCCAATTGTCGCATTTCCTGGCTTATTGTTTTTTCTTTTACAGGATATTCCGTTCCATAAGCAGCTTTCTGATCGCGACTCATGTTTTGCCATTTCGAAATTTCTGAATCTGCCATATTCTTCACTTCGGTATCAGGTACAACTGCAACTCCTTTTCTAAACGCAAATCCCTTCTCGCTTACATCACTCCCCCAGGCAATGCTATATCCATTTTCAATGGCATAATCAACACATTGCATCATTTCATCCATTGGCAGGTTGTAAACCTCTCCCAGTGACCAGTTATCCGGACCTTCGAAAATGAATGATTCATAAAAAGGATGATGATTGTAGGATGTAATGGTGATGTAATCATCAGGGTTAATACCCAATTCTTCACCAAACGATTTTGGACTGTATTCCTTTCCTTTATAGCTGAAGGTTTCCGGAATCTCTCCCAGGTAAGCATCTAGAATTCCATCGAATCCCTTCATCCAAACAGGAGTCAATTTTTTGTTTCTGTTTTTCACAACAGCATCCACATAAGCCTTTAAAACTGCATCCATTTCTCCATGAACAGGCAAAGTTTCATCAAATGTATTTCCTGAATAAGCTTCCTGCGGAATCATTCCAAACTTTTTCACCACATTCATGGCATCCCAACCTTCGGCTCCTGCAGAAAAGCTTTTCTTTCCATGGAAACGAACGTAATCTTTTGCCCTAAGGTGATAGTTTCTGTTCACAATGAACATTTCTGATAAGTCAAACTCCCCTTTGCCCATTCTCAACAATTCCGATTCGATGAATGATACAGTTGCAAATGACCAACAAGTTCCCGATCTGTGCTGATCTTTTACCGAGGTAGCATCCAACTGCTTTTCAATGGTAAATTGGTAAGATTTCTTTTCTTCTTTTTTCTTTTTTGCGCTTACAGGCAATATTAAGGCTACTGCCAGTAAAGCCGATAAAACGAATCTTAAATTCATGGTTATTTTGTTTGTTGTTTATAAAAAATCAAAACTGTTAGCTTTCCATGCATAAATCTTGATAATGCAATTCTTTGCTTGTACTTTTGAGTGTTTTGAAAGATCATGCAAGGTAAAAATAATCAATCAACTTTTACCCTGATTTCAAATATCATAAACAACATTTTCTAACTAATATCATTGCAAAAATGAAAAAACTCGCATCTGTTACTTTGTTGTTAGGCCTAATTATTGGTTTAGTAGCTTGTAACCAAAAAGAAAAAAAAGAAGTAGTGGTTTCTCCAACTCAAAAGTTGGTAAATCAGTATGCTGAATTCGAGCTAACTACTGATTTGAATCTTCTTACAGAGAAGGAAAAACAAATGCTTCCTATTTTAATTGAGGTAGCTGATATCATGGAAGAATTGTTCTGGAAAGATGCAATTGGTGACAAATCAGAATTCCTTTCTAAATTAACTGATCCTGCTGCTGTTGCTTACTCAAAAATTAACTATGGTGCCTGGGACAGATTAGATGACAACAAACCTTTCCTGGAAGGATTTGATGCTAAGCCAAAAGGTGCAAACTTTTATCCGAAAGATATGACTGCCGAAGAGTTCGATGCGATCCAGGATGAAATGAAAACTGACTGGTATACTAAAATCGTTCGTGATGAAGATGGCACATTAAGAGTTGCTCCATACCATGAAGTATATCCAGAAGAAATCAAAAAAGCATCTGCCTTGTTAAAAAAAGCTGCTGAATTGGCTGAAGATGCAGGTTTGAAGAAATACTTAGAACTTCGTGCTGAAGCTCTTTTAACTGATGACTATTTGGCTTCTGATTTGGCTTGGATGGATATGAAATCGAATACTATCGATTTTGTTGTTGGTCCTATCGAAACCTACGAAGATGCTCTTTACGGATACAAAGCTTCTCACTCTGGCCAAATTTTGGTTAAAGACAAAGTTTGGAGTGAAAAACTATCAAAGTTTGCTTCATTATTGCCACGCTTGCAAGAAGGTCTTCCTGTTCCTGCTGAATACAAAGCTGAAAAAGCAAATGCAAATGCAGACATGAATGCTTACGATGTAATTTATTACGCTGGTGATTGTAATGCAGGTAGCAAAAACATCGCAATTAACCTACCAAACGATCCTCGTGTACACGCTGCAAAAGGTAGTAGAAAGCTTCAGTTGAAAAATGCAATGAAAGCGAAGTTCGACAAAATCTTACTTCCTATTTCAGATTTATTGATTGACGAAAGCCAGCGCAAGAACGTTACTTTCGATGCATTCTTCGAAAATGTAATGTTTCACGAAGTAGCTCATGGTTTAGGAATCAATTATACTTTAAAAGATAAGGTAAGCGTGCGTAAGGCTCTTAAAGATACTTACACTTCTATCGAAGAAGGTAAAGCTGACATTTTAGGTTTATACATGATTACTCAAATGGCTGAGTGGGGCGAAATGGACAAGAGCAAGCTAATGGATAACTATGTTACTTTCATGGCTGGTATCTTCCGTTCGGTTCGCTTTGGTGCTGCAAGTGCTCATGGTAAAGCAAACATGATGCGTTTCTATTTCTTCGAAGAGCAAGGTGCTTTCACAAGAAATCCTGAAACCGGAACTTACAAAGTAGATTTCGAAAAAATGAAAGCTGCTATGAACGAGTTAGGAAGACAAATCCTAATTGTTCAGGGTGATGGTAACTACGAATTAGCGAAACAAATGATTGCTGAAAGAGGTTTTATTCGTGAAGATTTACAAAAAGATCTTGATCGAGTGAACAATGCTGGTATACCAAAAGATGTAGTGTTCAAGCAAGGAGTAAAAGTTCTTGGACTATAATTCAATTAATAATGAGTAATTGGTAATGAATAATTGATTACTCATAATAAGATATAAAGGCTGATTCTTTAATAAGGGTCAGCCTTTTATTTTTTTAGAATTAGTCATTTCCTGAACTGGATCAAAAAATGGGTATTTTATAACATTGTAAAACATCATTAAGCTTAGTATCTTTCCAAACATTCAATTAATTTGATGTGTTGTTTTGTATAAAAAGAATGAAGTATTTTAAAAATATATCAATCGGGATTCTGCTAATATGCATTTGTATATTGCTTTGCAGTTTTGAAACTGCTGCAAGAAAGAAACAAGTTCTAGTACTTCACTCCTATCACCAGGGATTAAATTGGACCGATAATATCAGTGAGGGAATTTTATCCGTTCTTGATCAAGATGATGACATTGAAATTATCTTTGAATACATGGATACAAAAAGGCATTCCGAGGCTGAATATTTGACCGAGTTTGCAAAACTTTACGATCTAAAACATCAAAAAAACCTATTCGATGTTATTATAGTTTGCGATAACAATGCCCTCGATTTTGTACGGACTTATTATCAGGATTACTTTGATAAAATCCCAATTGTTTTTTGTGGTGTCGATCAATTTTCATCTGGTTTAATTAGTGGTTTTGATCAGGTTACAGGGGTTACCGAAGAAATTGACTCAAAGAAAACCATCGAAATTGCGCTTCAACTGCATCCAAAAACCAAGCAATTGGTGGTGATCAACGATAACCAAACCAGATCTGCGATTCTGAACAGAAATAATGTAAGAGACATCTGGCCTGAGGTTGACACCGATGCTAAACTTGTTTTTCTTGAAAATTTATCAATTGATGAACTGATTCGAAATGTAAAAAACCTTGATCCAAAAAGCATCATATACCTTATCAATTTTAGCCGCGACAAGGAAGGAAATTATATCTCCTATCAGGAAAGTATCGAAATTATACGCGAAGTCACAAACCTACCAATATACAGTAGCTGGGAATTTTATTTTAACGAAGGTATTGTTGGTGGAATGATCACCAGTGGCTATAAACAAGGAGAACTAGCGGCAAAATCAGCCTTAAAAATTTTATATGGTGCAAATGCTTCGGATATTCCTCTTGTAAAGGAAGGATACAACCAATTCAAGTTCGATTTTGAACAGATGAAGCGATTTAAAATCCTTCCAAAACAACTACCAAAGGATAGCTTTATCAGCAATCAACCGCCTTCAATCATAAAGCAATATAGAACCTCTCTTGTTGTTATTGCCATTTTTATTGTGGTGATTATTTTCATTCTTAGATACACTACCATTAAACGAGAAAGAAATGAAAGAAGATTGAAAAAAATTAATGAAGAACTCGATAGAAGAGTTGCGGTTCGTACCAAAGAAATCATTTTTGCCAATGAAAAACTTGAATTGCAAACTGAACAAATTATAAAACAAAACAAAGAACTTGAACATCACCGCCACAACCTCCTGGAACTGGTAAAAGAACGAACCGAAAACCTTGAGCATGCCAATGAGGAATTAAAAAGCAGTAGAAATAGATTGCTTCACATGCTCGATTCCAATTCGGATGGTGTATGGGAACACAATTTTAAAACTGGTGAAATTTTCATTAGTAAAACCATTTGGGACAAACTTGGCTACCTTTCGGTAACAAAAAAAGACACTCGAGAATTGCTATGCAAAGTAATTCATCCTGAAGATTTAATCATTATTAAACAGAAAGACAAACAAAACAGATCCGGTAAAAGCGAAATGTTTGTTATCGAATTTAGAATTTGTTCTCAGAATAAAACATGGATGTGGTTCAAGGCAAAAGGCAAAATTCTAGATTACTCTGAAAATGGAGGCCCATTAAACATGGTTGGAACACTAATTGATATCAACCAACGTAAAGTGGCTGAGGAGCAAATCCGTGAGGAAGAGAAAAAGCTAAGAGTATCAGAAAAACGTTGGCGTTCATTAATTGAACAAGCTTCTGATGAAATCCTGATTTACAATATTGATGGTCAGATATTAGATGCCAATTCTGCTGCATGCAAATGGCTTGGATACAAACAAAGTCAATTATTAGAATTGAATTATAGTGAAATTGATATCGTTCACAGCAGCTCCAAGCTTCATACTTATCGAAAAAAACTAAGTACATCAAACCCTTCGGTTTCATTTGAATCAGTACAACGTCGTAAAGATGGCAGTACTTTTCCTGTTGAAATTCACCTGAGTTTAATTGAACTTCAGGATAGCAAACTAATTCTGTCTGTTGGTACCGATATCAGCATTAGACAAGAAACTGAGCGTAAAATTTTAAATGCTGTTATCAATACGGAAGAAAGCGAGAGGAAACGTTTTGCAACCGATTTGCATGATTCCATTGGTCCCTTGTTATCAAGTATTAACCTGTATCTTTCTTCACTTGGAAAAGTAAAAACTCAAGATGATAAGGATAATATTATAAGTGCTTCTTTAGACGCCGTAAACGAAGCACTGGTAAGTATTAAAGAGATCTCTAACAACCTGAGCCCACACATCTTAAATGATTTTGGCTTAGAAAAAGCAATTCAATCATTCACCAATAAGATCAATGTTTCGCAAGCCATAAATATCAGCTTTTATGCAGAAAATATGAAGGAACGGTTGAATCACCAGATAGAAGTTGTTATTTTTAGAGTAGTAACTGAGCTAATCAATAACACCATTAAACATGCCAAGGCTACAAATATAGAAATCAACCTGTCGCGTGAAGGCAAGCTTTTGTCCTTAATTTACATTGATGATGGAATAGGTTTTGACTCTAAAAAAATAAATGCCGGAACTTCGAGTGGAATGGGACTGTACAATGTGTTAAGTCGTATCCGATCATTAAATGGAACTCATAAAATAAAAAGTAATCCCGAACGTGGCGGAATGATGGCTATTATTGAAATTAAATTATAATTGCAAAATGGAAGAAAATAAGGTAATAATTGTTGACGATCACAAGATGTTTAGAAGCGGATTGCGTTTCTTATTAAGCAATATTCCAAACATTACTGTTATTGGAGAAGCCTCAAACGGAAAGGAGTTTCTTGAAATGGCTGAGAATGAAACAATCGATATTGCCTTAATGGATATCAATATGCCAGAGATGAATGGTATAGATGCCACTCGAATTGCAATGGAAAAATATCCGGATTTGAAAGTAATTGTTCTTTCAATGCATGGCGAAGAAGAATATTACGATCAGATGTTGGACGCAGGTGTGAAAGGATTCCTGTTAAAAAATTCTGATGCCGATGAATTAATTGCAGCCATAGAGGCTGTAATCGCAGGAAAATCATACTTTTCGCAAGAATTGCTTGTAGATATTTTGGATCAAAAAAGATTACAAAAACTTAGAACCGATGCGGTTAAACTCTCTACCAGAGAACTGGAAGTTTTAAAGTTGATTTGTGATGGCTTTAGTAATGCTGAGATTGCCGAACAACTTTTCATCAGCCACAGAACTGTTGATCGTCATCGTGCCAATCTTCTGAGTAAGACTGGCTGTAAAAACTCTACCTCACTGGTTATGTATGCAGTTAAAAATAAAATTGTTGAAATAGAATGATAAGCAATGAGAAAACTACTGGGTAAATACAAGTATTTCCTACTTCTTCTGGTGGTATTCCTGATTATATCCTGTCTCGATGCTTCGGCAAGAAGAAAAAAAATACTGGTACTTCACTCCTACCATCAGGGATTGAATTGGACCGATAATATCACCAAAGGCATTCTTTCCGTACTCAACCATCATGAAAACATCGAGATTCAGTTTGAGTACATGGATACCAAAAGAAGATATGACAAAGAGTATCTTGAAGAGTTTGTAAAGTTATACCGACTCAAACACAAGGGGATTCCATACAATGCAGTCATTGCCTCCGATAACAATGCTCTTTATTTTACCCGCGACCATCAGAAAGAGTTTTTTAAAGATATTCCTATAGTCTTTTGTTCCATCGATCAATTTGAAGATAGCCTCATCGAGGGAATGACCAATATCACGGGAGTTACAGAATTCATCGATTTTAAACAAACCGTTGAACAAGCCCTGCGTCTTCATCCAAAAGCCAAAAACCTGGTGGTAATCAACGATAACATTACCACATCTGCCATCATCAACCGAAACCATATCATTTCTTTTTGGCCTGAATTAAAAACAGATGTGAATTTGATCTTCCTGGAAAATCTATCCATAGAAGATTTGGTAAGAAAGGTTGAAAAGCTGGATGATTCCAACATCATTTTACTGATCAATTTCTCCAAGGACCAGGAGGGCAACTACATCTCCTACCAGGAAAACATTGAGATTATCCGCAAAGCCACTAATCTTCCCATCTACAGCTCCTGGGAGTTCTATTTTAACGAGGGAATTGTTGGGGGTATGCTCACCAGTGGAGTGAAACAAGGACAATTGGCAGCTGAACTGGCTGTAAAAGTTGTTAATGGCGCCGACATCAACAGCATTCCTTTGGTTACCGAAGGATACAACAGTTTCATGTTTGACTTTCAGCAAATGAAACGCTTTGGCATAATGGTCAACGACCTTCCAAAAAATAGTACCATCATCAATCAACCACCAAGCTTTTTGTCTAAACACAGGTCCAGTATCAATATCATTATTGCCTTTCTTACACTTATCGTTCTGATTGTAGTTTATTTGAGAGTAAAACGTAAGCGAACCGAAAACAGGCTTCTGGAAAGAAATAAAAGGCTAAAAAGCAGTCGTGATCGATTGCTGAGAATGCTTGATGCCAATTCTGATGGAGTCTGGGAGCACAATTTTGTAGAGCAAACCACTTATATCAGTAAAAATATCTGGGAAAAGCTAGGCTACAATCCTGATTTGGTGCAAAACACTCCTGAATTTGTTGAAAATCTTATCCACCCTTTCGATTTAGAAAATTTTATTTCGAACAGAGAAAAGCTAAGCCTGGGAGAAATTGACCTTTTTAATGTTGAATTCAGATTATTATCGAAAAAAGACGAATGGATTTGGCTGAAAGCAAAGGCCAAAAATCTTGACTTTACACAGGATAAAAAAGCAATCAACCTGGTAGGAACTCTCATCGATATTTCCCAAAGGAAAGAAGCAGAAGCTAAAATTAAAGAGGATGAAAAGAAGATACGAGCCTCGGAAAAGCGCTGGCGCTCCTTAATAGAGCAAGCTGCCGATGAAATTATTATCCTTGATTTTGATGGAAAAATTTTGGATGCAAACCTCTCTACCTGTAAGCTATCAGGGTACAGCCGCGAAGAAATCATTGGTGCCAATGTTACACTTCTGGACAACAAGTACAAGCTGAAACAACTGAAGTCCATGTGGAGCAAACTGAACACCGAGAATCCTTCGGTAAAATTAGAATCTATTCAAAAAAGGAAAGACAATACTACTTTCCCCATTGAAGTGCACATCAGTTTAATAGATCTGTCGGATAGCAAACTCATTCTGGCGGTAGTTAGCGATATCAGTATCAGGCAGGAAACCGAACGCAAGGTTTTGAATGCCGTTATTGAAACCGAGGAGAACGAAAGAAAACGATTTGCTACGGATCTGCACGATTCCATTGGGCCACTTCTTTCCAGCATAAACCTGTATCTTTCAGCACTTGGAAAGGCCGATTTAAGTCCAAAAAATGAACAGATGATTACTGCTTCAAGAGATATTGTGAGTGAAACCCTTGTAAATATCAAGGAAATCTCAAACAATTTAAGTCCTCATATCTTAAACGACTTTGGATTGGTGAATGCCATCAACTCATTCATCAACAAAATCAATCTTTCAAAAAGCATCAACATCTCCTTCGATACCAAGAATTTGGAGTCGAGAATGAACCAGCAAGTGGAAGTTGTGATTTACAGGGTTGTAACAGAGCTAATCAATAACACCATTAAGCATGCCGATGCCGATCATATTCAGATCAAACTCTCGCGGGAGAACAATTTGCTGAATTTAATATATATTGACGACGGAAAAGGATTCGACCCGGACGAACTCAACTACGAAAGTTCTGGCATGGGACTCTATAACATTTTAAGTAGAATTCGATCGCTAAATGGATCTCATAGCATTCAGAGTAGCGCTGAATCAGGCGGAATGATGGCTGTTGTAAATGTAAACCTTTAAAATTTCTAACATGAACGAACAAAAAATAATCATCGTTGACGATCACAAAATTTTCCGTAAAGGATTGCGTTTTTTGCTTGATGATATGGAAGGAATTCATGTGGTTGGGGAAGCCGAAAATGGACAGGAGTTTTTGGATTTGCTAAAGCTTACCACAACTGATATTGTTCTAATGGACATCAATATGCCAAAGATGAATGGTATTGATGCTACCATACATGCTCTCAGAGAGAATCCGAACCTTAATATTATTGTTCTGTCGATGCATGGAGAGGAACAATACTACGACAAAATGGTAGAAGCAGGGGTAAAAGGTTTTCTGCTTAAAAACTCCGATGTTGATGAATTGTCCACGGCTATTAATATGGTTGGAGCAGGAGGAAGTTACTTCTCACAAGAACTACTGGTGGGAATCCTCAACAAACGCAAACAACAAAAGAACCCTTCTGAGGTGGTTCACTTTACCGATCGCGAACTGGAAGTTCTTCAACTAATCTGCAAAGGATACAGCAATAACAAAATTGCAGATACCCTTTACATTAGCATTAGAACCGTGGAACGACACAGAGCCAATTTGCTGAGTAAAACCAATTGTGCCAACTCCATAGCCATGGTAATGTACGCCGTTAAAAACAATATTATTGAGATTTAAGCTCAAAACCTGACAATTACAGCCTTCTAATTAAATTCATTCCAAACAACAGTACAAAGGGCTGATTTTATAGCACTTACAACCCATTTATACGTATTTACCCTCATACACTTGTGAGGGTATTTTGGCGCAATTTGCGCAAAACTACCCTTCCCCTCCGCAATCGTTTCCACTTGTTTTGTAGAAGTAAAATTTAGTACTCATACAAAACAAAATTACTATGGTAACCTTTTTTATTTGTATTGCCGCTCTGATTCTTGGATATGTGGTTTACGGAAAATTCGTAGAACGCAAGTTTGGAGCTGATTCAGAAAAAACTACACCTGCCATTTCGAAAGAAGATGGGGTTGACTTTGTACCAATGAACTGGAAGAAGATCTTCCTGATTCAATTCTTAAATATTGCCGGTCTAGGTCCAATTTTTGGAGCAATTGCCGGTGCATTATGGGGCCCTGTTGCCTTTATTTGGATCGTTATTGGCTGTATTTTCGCCGGTGCTGTCCACGATTATTTTTCAGGAATGCTTTCTGTTCGCCATGGAGGTGCCAGTATTCCCGAAGTAGTAGGAAAATATTTAGGCCCAGCCTTTAAAAACTTCATGCGAGTATTTTCGGTTGTGCTTTTGGTGTTGGTTGGCGTTGTTTTTATCAAAGGGCCTGCCAGTATCCTTAATGGATTAACAGGATTCAATGTTTCTATACTTGTGGGTGCTATCTTCCTGTACTACCTGTTAGCTACCATGATTCCTATTGACAAGCTGATTGGTAAGATTTACCCAATCTTTGGTTTGTGTCTTTTAATTATGGCATTCGGAATTGCCGGAGCTTTAATTTTCGGAGGTTATCAAATTCCGGAATTGGTTCCATCAAACATCATGAACTTTCACGCCTCTCCAGGTAAATATCCAATCTATCCTCTTCTGTTCATTACCATTGCTTGTGGTGCCATATCAGGATTCCACTCAACACAATCGCCTCTTATGGCTCGTTGTATGACCAATGAAAAGCAGGGAAGAAAAATATTTTATGGAACCATGATTGCAGAAGGTATTGTTGCCATGATTTGGGCAGCTGCTGCCATGACATTCTTTGGTGGTATCCGCGAATTGGGAGAAACCATGTCGCAACCTGGACACAATGCAGCCTGGGTAGTTAATGAAATCTGTAATAGCCTGCTTGGTAAAATTGGTGGTTTGCTAGCTGTTTTCGGTGTTGTTGCTGCTCCTATCACTTCTGGCGATACTGCCTTTAGAAGTGCTCGTTTGACCATTGCAGACTCTTTGAATTTCTCTCAGAAATCACTTGGTAAACGCCTGTTAATTACCCTGCCATTGTTCGCAGTAGGTTTCCTACTTACCCAGGTAAACTTTGCCATTATCTGGAGATACTTTGGATGGGCAAACCAAACCTTGGCAACCGTAGTACTATGGACAGCTGCCATGTATATGGTACACAAAGGTAGAAGCCACTGGTTCATCTCTTTGCCTGCCACTTTTATGACTGCAGTTATCACAACCTATATTCTAATTGCTCCTGAAGGATTTGGAATCTCACAAAGCATGGCTTACCCATTGGGGATTTTCACAGCCCTTGCAAGTCTAGGAGCATTCTTATTCGTGGCTTACAAAAAGTCTCAGGCCAAAGTGAAACTAGAACATCAATAAAACCTAACAAACTAAATCTGTACAAAAATGAAAACACTTAAATTTTTACTTCCTGCACTATTGATCTGTTTTGGATCTCTTGCAAAGGCACAGGAAAAAGTGAACGTTAAAATTAAAGGCTTTGTAGCCGCTGAAACCTACTTCGATACACGCAAAACCGTTAATGCCAGAGAGGGAGCAATCCTACTTTATCCTGCACCTGAATCTTTAGATTTGGAAGGCAATGATTTAAACGATCGATCGGAATTCTTTATGACGACCATTCAGTCTCGTTTGAATGCAACGGTAAGTGGATTTGAAGCTTTCGGAGCAAAAGGAACCGCTGTTATTGAAGGTGACTTTGTAGGAACCTCGAACGACAAAAGTGGATTACTGCGCCTGCGTCATGCTTTCATCAAGCTTGACTGGGACAAAGACCAGCTGCTAGCAGGTAAGTACTGGCACCCAATGTTTATAGAGTCGGCTTTCCCAAGAGTATTGCACTGGGGAGCAGGTGTTCCTTTTGGATTGTTGAATCGTGCACCTCAGTTGAGATACACCAGAAAATTTAACAAGAGCAAATTAAGCTTTGCACTGCTTTCCGAGATGGACTTTAAAAGTACAGGACCTGAAGGTGCAAATGTGAAGTACGCTCAGCAGTCAAGTATTCCTGAGATCAGTTCTCGTTTCGAAACCAAATTATCAAATGCAGTTTCTACAGGACTTACTTTGGGTTACCGAACCATTATGCCTTTAACGGTTAATTCTGTCGGAGTTAAAACCAATGAGAAACTGGGCAGCTACTACATGAACTATTGGTTGGGTATCACAGGCAAAAAGTTTAAGTGGAACATCCAGAGTATCTACGGACAAAACATGTACAACTTCACCATGATTGGTGGCTATGGAGTGAAAAATGTAAAGTCGAATGGCGATTATGAGTACACAAATATTAAGACCTGGAATTTGACTTCTGATATTTTCACAACAACAGGAAATGTACGCTATGGTTTCAACGCCGGTTACAGCGCAAACCTGGGAGCTGATGATGATTTGGCTAAAAATGGAGATAAGTTCGTTGGCCTATACAGCCGCGGCTCAAACATAGACTATCTGTATCAGCTAGCGCCAAGAATTGAATTCCTGGCTGGTAAAATGAAGATTGGTGGAGAAATTATTCACACGGGTGCTGCCTACGGAACAACTCAGGCCGACGGCAAGGTTGGAGACTCTGATGTTGTAAACAGCACAAGATTTCTTCTGCACTTTAAATACGCTTTTTAGATCTATTCATATTAACCTAAGTTCGAACCCTGAGTATTGATTCAGGGTTCGATTTAAAAAATCTCGGACATGAATGAATACAAAATATTTTCTCAAGCTTTAGATATTTCATATCCCTGGATCATTTCGAATATCAATTTAAAAGAAACCGATCAGAAAGTAAAAGAACTTCACATACATGTTCAACTTAAAACCTTAAAGAAGAATACAACATCTCAAAACTTTCCCTTAACCAAAAGGCAAGATAATTTTTTAGGATATACTTGCTATGTGCACTACTCCATCACTGATAACTCGCGCAACTGAGTCAAAAGAACTCAATAATTCCATATAAAAACAGGTTAATCATAAACATTTTGTACTTTTAATATCTGATATTGATTTGAACAAAATGGAATCCAATTCACAACTCGAACTTGCGCATAAATTCGTTAGAAATACGAATACCACAATTTTTCTGACAGGAAAAGCCGGTACAGGCAAAACAACATTTCTGAAACAACTTAAGGCTGAATTGCCTAAGCGAATGGTGGTGGTTGCTCCAACGGGTGTGGCGGCCATTAATGCAGGTGGTGTTACCATACATTCCTTTTTTCAGCTGCCATTTGGCCCCATTCTCCCTGGTCAAATCCTGAATGAAAAACCCAATGCAAGCGAAGCTTCGGTGCGCAAATACCGCAAAGAGAAAATCAACCTGATTAAATCTTTGGATCTTCTCATCATTGATGAGATAAGTATGGTTCGTGCCGATTTGCTGGATGGAATTGATGAAGTGCTGAGAAAATTCAAGAATCGAAATCTACCTTTTGGTGGCGTGCAGGTACTCATGATTGGAGATTTGCAACAGCTTCCTCCTGTAGTAAAAAATGAAGAGTGGAGTTTGCTCAGCCAGCATTACGATACCGCATTTTTCTTTAGCAGTCGCGCTTTTCGTTCCTCACAACACATTAGTATCGAATTAAAACATGTTTATCGCCAAAAAGATCAGGATTTCATTCAAATCTTAAATGAAATCAGGAACAATCATCTTTCTCAGGCCTCATTCAAGGAGTTGGAAAAAAGATATTTGCCTGATTTTAATCCAAAAAATAAGGATGGCTACATTACATTGACTACACACAATGCGCGAGCTCAAAAAATAAACGAAGAACAACTGGAGAAGCTTAAAAGCAAAACAGAATCTTTCGGCGCCACAATTGATGGACAGTTTCCCGAATACTCCTATCCTACCGATGAAGATTTGAAATTGAAGGTAGGAGCCCAGGTAATGTTTGTAAAAAACGATAGCTCGCCCGAAAAACTATATTTCAACGGTAAAATTGGTACCGTTACCGGATTCGAAGAAGATGCCATACTGGTAAAATGTGAAGACGATCATTCCGAAATTGAGGTACATCCTGAAGAATGGCAAAGCATTAAATACAGCATCAACCAGGAATCGAAAGAGATTCAGGAAGATGTGGTTGGTCAGTTTACCCAATATCCACTGAAATTGGCTTGGGCCATTACCATTCACAAAAGCCAGGGCTTGACTTTCGACAAGGCAATTATCGATGCCAATGCAGCTTTTGCTCATGGTCAGGTTTATGTAGCTCTGAGTAGGTGCAAAACTTTGGAAGGATTGGTACTAAAATCGAAATTAAGCGAAAGCGGTATCATTTGCGATCGTTCTGTATCTCAGTTCACCCAATACATCGAGAAAAATCCGCCAAGAGAAGAACAATTGGAAATTGCCAAAAGAAGTTTCCAGTTTCAGCTATTGGAAGAACTGTTTACCTACTCCGATCTGTACAGAGTTTATCGAAACATCAACAAGCAACTGCAAGATAACCTGAAAGCATTCCAGGGCAATCTGCCTGAGAAAATCAAAGCTGGTTTCGATGCCTTCCAGACCGAAATTTTAAGCGTTGCCGATAAGTTTATTCCAAGTTTAAAAAGGTATTGCTTTGGCGATGAAAAATTGGATGACAACAAGGAAGCACAGGAAAGAATCAAAAATGGCTGCAAGTATTTTACAGATAAGCTCGATCAGCATCTAATTTCCATCTTAAACGATCATTCGTTTGAAACCGATAATCAAGCCATTGAAAAAGTGATTAATGACTACTTGAAGCAATTACACGAGCTTTCTCACGTAAAACTTAGCTGTGTAAAAGCATGCGTCAAAGGGTTTAAGCTTGACCCTTATTTGGATACCAGGGCCAAGGCACATTTGGAAAAAGTTCGTTTTAGAGCCAAACGAAAACGCGATGTGGTGGATGAAAATGTGGAACATCCTACTTTGCTTCGCAAGTTGAAAAGCTGGAGAAAAGAGCTCTCAGAAAATATAAATGCTCCTGCATATATGATTGCCTCGCAACGCAGTTTAGTTGATATTGCCAACATGTTGCCATGTTCGGCCGACCAGCTAAAAGCGGTAAAAGGATTTGGGAAAAAGAAAATTGAACGATATGGTGGCGAGGTAATTAAGCTGGTAATGGAATACAGGCAAGAAAAAGGATTGGGCATGCTTAATTTTACACCAGAGCATGAGGTAAAACCCAAGAAACCCAACACCAAGGAGGTGAGCTACGATATGTATTCCGATGGTAAAAACGTTCGGGAAATTGCAGCTCTACGCAACTTGTCACAAACCACAATAGAATCGCACCTGGCACACTACGTTGGCCTGGGCATGCTCGATTTAAAAGACTTTGTGGAAAAAAAGAAAATCAAAAAAATTAAAGAGCAATTTAAAAAGCATGGTACCGATAGTTTAAACCCAGTAAAAGAAGCATTGGGAAATGATTACAGCTATTCGGAACTACGATATGTGCAGTCTTTTTTGAGGAATTCGAAGGAGTAGATGGATTGAACTTTATTTCGGCAACAGCTAAAGAAATTGTTTCATTTATTTCACCCTTTAGTCTATCGACAGTTTCCCTAATAGGGAAACACTCATCTGGAAACATACAGACTGTATAATAGTAATTATACAAATCAATACTTGGGGATAAAAAGGGAAAAACTAGACTTACAAAATTAGAGAGTTGATTAATTGTAAATGAAAATCTTGAAACTAAACTTCTTTCTACATGAAGTACTCAGATATCAAAGAATTTAAGCAAAAGCTTAGAAAAGAAGCTACACCTTCGGAACAAGTCCTGTGGAGACATGTTAGAAGACGTCAATTAAAAGGACGAAAATTTCTGAGACAACATGCAATTGTTTATGATTCGAATAACGAAGAATACTTTTTCTTTATACCTGATTTTTATTGCAAAGATGAACAACTTGCTATTGAATTAGATGGTAAAATTCATGATTTTCAGAAAGCAAAAGATCAAAATCGGGATGAGATTATACAGGATATGGGAATCACAGTCCTAAGAATTAAAAATGAAGAGCTAAGTGATATTAAAAAAGTACTTGAAAAAATTATGAGTCAATTTAAACGCAATGACGATGATCCTATTTTCAAAAGAGAAAAACGGTAAATAAAAATTACTTTGGATATTCTAATTGTTGAAATAAGCACCTCTCTGGCCGTCGTCATTTCTCCTAGTAGGAGAGAACTTTCAAATAGAACTCATCCCTTTAATTTTTTCCCTCCTAGGGAAAATCCCGACAGGGAAAAGGGTGAAATACAAATTCCCCAACACTTTTAAGTTTCATTAACTTTTGTTTAAACCATTTAGCACACTTCTACCCTACATTTGTAATGTACAAAACAGAGAAGTTTTTTCATAGAATTAGATTTAGGTTAGTAAATAGTGGTTAGAAGAAAATCCCGGACTTGCGAGTTCGGGATTTTTCTTTGGAATATATTCTGCCCTAATCTAAAGCAGAGCAAATGGAAATAGTCCGT
>NZ_JANQCD010000049.1 GCF_026672275.1 Marinifilum sp. D737
GTGTTGCAGATACCTACCGAATTACATCTTTACTAAATCACGAATTCACTAAATCACGAATTCACTCAATCATACAGTCAAAAAGTCGAAAAGTCCAAGTTTCACGCAGATCATCACAGGTTTTGTCGCGATTTTTGCAGAATAGACCAAGTGTTGCAGGTACCTACCTAATTACATCTTCACTGAATCACACATAAACAATCCACAAAATCCATTTCATAGTAGGTGGTCTTATACAAAATACCAAAATCTTGTGATTGCGAACGCAATTCCATTCATCCAAATTTGCAAGCCTATTCCAAGAGAGTATTGAATTGTGATTTGATGAAGATGTTGGATGAGATGAAGGTGTCAAAAGAGAAAAAAGTATAGAGTTGTGTAGAATGCTTCAAAACAGTAGGATGTCGTACATATTTTAGAGTGAATCCACTTAAAAGTGTAATTAACAGAAAAAGAGATTAATAGAAGTGTCAAAATGCAAAATGATACGGTGTCAAAAGTCTCATATCCCAAAATGCAGCGTGTAGGATTGTATCATTTCCCACTTTTCGGTTGAAATCAAAAATCAATCTAAATCTTATGAGTAAAAAACGAGTTAGCCTATTCAGAAACATTTTGCAGTTTTCTGTTCTTTCTTTGATCATCCTATTCTTTATAGGAAATCAAGTAGGCTTAAGTGTAGTCGATTTTGAGACTTATTGTCCGATGGGGGGAATTCAAGCCATTCTTACTTTAATGAAAGATGGTCTTATTGCTTGTAACATGACCGTAACACAAATGGTTCTTGGCGCAATTTTCTTATTCTGCATATTAGTTCTGGGAAAATTGTTTTGTAGTCATCTTTGTCCTTTAGGTACAGTTTCTGAAGCGATTGGAAAAGTAGCTGATAAATTTAAAATCAGAAGAGATATTAATGGTGTTACCGATAAAGCATTAAGAAGTTTAAAATACATTCTTTTGTTTTTTACACTTACCATTACGCTTGAAACCGGAGAATTATTTTGCAAGACATACGATCCATTCTATGGTACGGTAACCATGTTTGGACACAGGGTAAACTTTTTGTTTGCATCAATTTCTATTTCTGTATTTGTACTAGGTTCCATCATTTTCAGATTGTTCTGGTGTAAGTACTTGTGTCCGCTGGGAGCAATCTCAAACATTTTCAAATATTGGATTGGCGTTGGAGTTGTTGTTGCCGTATTGTCGTCAATGTACTTTTTCGAGGTAGGTGTTGATATCAGCATTATTGTTGGAATTATCTGCCTGGTAGGATATGCTTTGGAGATTCTTAAGGTTCAAACAAAGCAACAGTCAGTTTTAAAAATTACCCGTTACACACATACTTGTATCGATTGTGGATTGTGTTCAAGAACTTGTCCGCAAGGAATTGATGTTGCAGACCTTGAAATGGTAAAACATCCTGATTGTAACCTATGTGGTGATTGTGTTGCTGCATGTCCAAAGGATGGTGCACTTACATTAAACGAAAAGATGAATGTGAAGTGGTTGCCTTCTGTATTGGTAGTGGTATTGTTCATCTCAGGATTGCTAATTGCAAGTCAATATAACTTACCAACTGTTTCTAAAGCTTGGGGAAGCAAGGAAGAAATGGAGAAATCAAAGGAATTCACCATTGATCATATGAGTCATTTGACTTGCTTTAGTAGTTCTATGGGTTTTGTGCGTCAGATGAAAGAAGTGGATGGAATTTTAGCTGTAAATACTTATATCAGTGATCACAAAGCAGAAATTACTTTCGATACGACTAAGATTGATGAGTTAAGCATTAGAAAAATGCTATATACCAGATCTAAACAATTTGTGAAAGCTCCACAACTGGACCAGGACTTAACGGTTCATAAACTGCGTGTTGCCAAATATCTTACCGAGGCTGATTTGAAGATTATGGCTGAGGCGCTAAAAGATAAAGGTGTTTACCAGTTGGAAACTCAATTTGATACTGAGATTAGATTATTGGCATTCTGTGATGCTGATATGAGCGAATCAAAAATTGAGACTTTGATTACTACCATTAAGCATCGTAGAAGTTACCCATACGAAGTGAAAGATGTTGTAGAGTCTCATGTGCCAATTAATGGAATTGGACTGATGAAGAGAACTTTCAGAAAGTACAAATTAACCTTTAACAACTTTAAATCTTATCCAAGAGAGCAGTTAAGATCAGTAATGTTGGTATTGGAAGATTTTCCTAAAAATGAGAACAAGTTTAAGGAGTTGTCAAACCATGTTGCGAAGAAATACAAGGGAGTAGTGGGCATTCAGGCCGATTACCAGGCACAACCAACCGTTCGATTCTTCTACATTCAGAATATGGTCGACCCTCAGGAAATCATCGATTGGATGAGTCAGCCGGAAATGACATTGGTCTACACCAATGGAGAAACAGAGCAGGTTGCAAATCCATACAAATTTAAACTTACAAACTAACCCAAACTAAAATCATATAAATAACGAGTCTATGATAAGAATTTATTTAATAGCATTTCTTGTTTTACTTCAGTTCCAGCTTTTTGCGCAGGGACTGACAGTAACAGGAACAGTAGCTGATGCAAGCGACAAGCTAGGCATACCTGGGGTTACCGTGCTTGAAAAAGGAACATCGAATGGGGTAACCACCGATTTCGATGGGAAATTCAAATTAAATGTAAGCAAGGCGAAGGCTGAACTGATGTTCTCATTTATTGGATATGAAACCCAATTTATTGCGGTAAAAGGTCAGAAAGTGATTAATGTGCAATTAAAATCGGCAGATCAAAAATTGAACGAGGTGGTTGTGCTAGGTTACGGAAGCGTAAAATCTCGCGAAGCGGTTGTTGGTTCAGTAGAGCAGGTAAAATCGGATGAACTGTTAAAGCACTCTAACGCACAAAGTGTCGATCAAATGCTGGAAGGACAGGTTGCTGGTGTGCAAATTGAATCTGAATCAGGTGATCCAACCAGCCCTGTTAAAGTGCGTATTCGTGGTAACAACTCATTGCCCGATATGGGATCTTCCGGATTTACAGCATCAAGCGAGCCTTTGTATATTTTAGATGGAGTACCCTTAATTGATGCTTTGAATCCGAATATCAATACAGGAACAGGTCAAGCTGCAGAAACTGTTATCAATCCTTTAGCTTTGATTAACCCGGAAGACATTGCTTCTGTTTCTATTTTGAAGGATGCTTCGGCAGCTGCGATTTACGGAGCCAATGCAGCCAATGGTGTGGTTATTATCACCACCAAAAAAGGCGCAAAGGGAAAAACCAGAATATCGGTTTCTCATAAAATACTGATGAGTAATCCGATAAATAAGGTGAAGTATTTGAATACCGAACAATATACCGAATTGGCATCGGAGTTTTATCGCAACAGTGGATATGCCGAAGAGGATATTTCTGAATTGGTTGGACCAACCGATGTGTACACCAATTGGAGAGATTTGACTTTGCAGAATTCTGTTTCTCATAGTACGAATTTTAGTATTTCAGGTGGAGCCGATAAAACAACCTATCGTTTTTCCTTTGGTTACAAGGATAATGAAACCACAACAAAAGGTAACGATTTTAATACCTTGACATCTCGTGTAAATTTAAATACAGAGCTGTATCCGGGAATTACCTTGAGTTATAATGGAGGTTTGTCTTCATTTAAAAAAGAATCATACGGTGCGTTTGCAACTTATGCTTTCCTGCCTAATATTCCCGTTTACGATGAGAATGGCGAGTACACCAGGTTTGACGGATTGGCTAATCCATTGGCCGAACTGGATCAGAATAGAAATGAGTTGGATAAGTTTTACACGAACAACAGTTTAAATTTAAAGGTTAAAATTAGCAAGAACCTATCAGCCAGTACAACCCTGGGACTCGATTATACCAATACCAAAAAGTTCATATTCTATTCAAAAGAGAATGGAAGAGGCGCAAACTATGGAGGGTATATTAAAGAAAAGAGAACCATTAATAAGAACTGGATTGGATTTTCCCAGCTGGAGTACAATGGGAAGTACAAAAAGCACTCCTTTGGAGCGATTGCCGGTGTGCAGTTGAAACGTGACAATACCGAAAGTACAACAACGACGGATAAAAATCTGATGACCGAAAAAATCATTTTACCTGGTACCAGTGCCGACGAGGATCAAACTGTTGCGGGCTATGAAAATACTTCGGCAATGAGATCTTATTATTCCAGAGCCAATTATGACTATGATAAAAAATATTTTCTTTCCTTAAATTATCGTACCGATGCTTCTTCATTCTTTGGTGGCGATCAGCAGGTTGAGAGATTTATGTCTACCGGTGCTTCTTGGATCATCTCAAAAGAGAATTTCTGGATTGAGAATGACATCATTAATTTTGTAAAATTGAAAGCTTCTTATGGTAAAGTGGGGAATGCGAAAGTGGGTGCATATTCAGCGAATGGTGTATACTCTTACTCTACCTCTTCTAGTTATAATGGCAAGTTAATTGCAACTCCTAACAGTGCGCCCAATGTTGATTTAGGATGGCAAAGTTCCTACAAATTCAATACGGGTTTAGCCATAAAGTTTTTAAAGAAATTTAACCTGGATTTGGAATATTACAACAACAAGACCAAGGATGGTATCATGAATACGAAAGTGATTCCGGAAACTGGTTGGAATTCTATTCCCGTAAATGCTGTTGATTTAACCAACTATGGGTTCGAGGCAACATTAAAAGCAGTGAATATAAAATTTGGAGAGCTGAGTTGGACTTCGAATATAAACATAGGCTTCAATAAAAGTCGCCTGGACAAACTGGCCAATAATTTGAATATTGTTACCACTGGATTAATTGTTGGAGAATCGACTTCTTTGATAATGGGACATAAATATGCTGGTGTTAACACTCAGACAGGTGATCCTCAATGGCGTTTAAAAGATGGAACCATTACCGACAATTACAAGTTGGTATCCGGAAATCTGGACGAAAAGGTGATCATAGGGAAAAAAGATGCTGATTTTTCAGGCGGTTTTTCAAACAGCCTCAAATACAAAGGCTTCAATTTGAATTGGATGTTGACTTATGAATCGGGTGCCGATATGTTTATCCCTTATCCTGCAAGGGATATGGAAAAGGTGAAAACCATGTACATCTTCAACAAAAGTATTAACCTGCTTGACAGATGGCAGCAACCCGGAGATGTGACTGATATTCCAAGATTGGATCAAAACATTTCCTTTGATGGTTCCAGTTCAAGATTTTTATACAACAAGTCGAATATTTCTCTGAAATCCATCTCTTTAAAGTATAGTGTCCCAAAACACATTTGCAATCTTGCAAACTTATCGAACGCTTCTATTGGTGTTAATGTATCGAATGTTTATACCTGGTACAAAGAGGCTACACCTTCAGGAAGGAATGGATTGGCAGAATATCGTTACCCATTTCCCCAGTCAAGAACTTTTGCTTTTGAATTGAAATTGGGCTTATAAAAAGGTCATTAAATGAATTTCTATAAGAATTAAGATATGAATAAATTACTATACATAGCATTATTAGCAACTTGCCTGATGTCCTGTTCGGATTTTTTGGATATCGAGGATGAAACAAAAATATCCAACGATGAAATATTTACGACACTGGGAGGAGCAAGTGAGGCAATTAACGGTGTTTACTTTGAATTGAGTGCCAATGATTATTACGGAGTAAATATGCTTGTTTTGCCTGACCTTAAGGGAGGAAACTTAAAAATAAACGACCTTACCTTTGAGGCACCACAATCATTCAATTATATCCCATCATTTGAATTTTCACATACTGTGGAAGGTGATGATGATTTTGCGGAAGATACTTATCAAGAACTTTATGAATTCATAAACGGAGTAAATAATGTTGTGAGCAATGTTGATAGAATTGAAGATGCCTCTGAAATTGAAAAAGCTCAGATTCTTGCTGAAGCAAAGGCGCTTAGAGCATTGGCTCATTTTGATTTAACACGATTTTACGCTCAGCCTTATAGCTATACCGCTAATGCACAGCATTTGGGAATTCCTTATCTGAAAACGAATGTCAGCTTCGATGAAAAAACGCAAAGAGATTTGTTGTTTAACAATTACGAAGATATGATTTCCGATTTAAAGTATGCCGAAGAAAATTTGGGAACACCAATAGCTTCGGAAGGAGCACTGTATAGCAAGGCTTACATGACGAAACTGGCAGCTCAAGCCCTATTGGCTCGTATATATCTTTATAAAAACGATTGGGAGAAGGCCAGAGTGTATGCAAGCAAAGTTATTGAAGATGGAGGTGTTTCACTGCTTAGCAATTCTGAAGTTCTTTCTTACTACTCCAATAATACACCTACGAGAGAAGATATTTTTATTTTGGACAAGTCGGGTAGAAACAATGGAGCTGTATTGTCCTCAACCATTGGATTAAAGGAGGATAGAACTAGTATTTACCTAACGGTGAGTAATGATATTCTTGACCTTTATGAAGATGATGATGTTAGAAAGCAATTGTTTGGACAACAACTGGAAAGAACAATTAGTACAAAACACATCGAGTTTCCCGGAAGGAAAGATCATTATGCTAGTGTAATCCGTTTGGCAGAAATGTACCTGATTCGTGCCGAAGCATCTTTAAATCTTCCTGTTTCGGATGAAGTTCAGGCTCGTGCCGATTTGGATATCATTCGCAAGCGTGCAAATCCAAATGCAGCCAACCTGCAACTGTCAGGAGCTGCTTTAAAAGAGGAATTATTCCTTGAACGAAGAAGAGAGCTGGCATTCGAAGGTCATTTGTTTTTCGATATTGTAAGAATGGGAAGAGATGTGCGACGTGTTGATTGCAATGCGCTGCAAAATGTAAATGTCGATTACCCAAGCAATTTGTTTGTACTGCCAATTCCTGAAGAAGCAATATTGTACAACGATCAGATGGTTCAAAATCCCGGATACTAAATAAGACAATTACTTTTTAAACAGAGATATTCCTGATTCCCCTTGGGAGTATCTCTATAACCAAAAATCTATTAACACAATGAAGAAAAATTATTTAAACCTAATGTGGCTAATGGTAGCTGCACTAATCCTGGCAAGTTGTAGTAAGGATGATGATCCTATTATCCCTAAACTGTCATTGACTGCTGATGCAGTCGAAATTTCAGAAACAGCTACTTCTGCTTTGGTGGTAAAAGTAAATGCTGATGCTCCACTTGAAACAGCTTACACTGTAGGTATTGCTTTGTCGGGTACAGCTGTTGAAGGTGTAAACTTTCAGCAAATTGTTAAAACAGTAACGATTCCAGCGAATCAAACTTCAGCTAACATTTTCGTTACGCCTATTAATGTTTCAGCTATTGAGGATAGCAAAGTTGTGAATATTGCATTGCAAGCAGGTACAGGTTATGGATTGTCTACTCCTGCAGATATTGACATTACCATTGTTGACAATGCAAATCCTCCATCGGATGCTCCGGAAGTATCGTTTGCAACTTCAAACATCGTTACCAATCCTTATTTAGAGGAAGAATTCACAATTACCGTTGGATTGAGCAAGGCATATGCTTCGGCTCTTACGATTCCTTTAAGCATTACCGATGGTTTGCTTGCCGGTACCGACTATGAAATTGCTGGTTTGGAAAACAATGCCATTACAATCGCTGCCAACGAGGTTTCTGCTGAATTTACAGTGAAAATGAAGAATACTGCAGTTGTTGACATGGACAAAACAGTACAATTTGCGTTTGCGACTCCTTCAGTAACCGATTATGCAGTAAAAGCAACTGAAAATACATTGGATATCAATGCGGTTGATCCTCAGGTTGACTTTTCAGTATGGTTCAATGAAGACAATGCATACAACTATTTCTTTGCTACATGGAATGCTGATGGTAGAACTTACCGTACTGATTTACCAGCTTACAATCCAAAACGTTACTATTGGGATACTGTTGAAGCTGCCTGGAAATTATTAACGAGTGATCATTATTTTGACGTTAATGCTGATGATAACAATCAATGGAAAGAGGTTACCAATACATGGCACAAAGACCTTGGTGGAACCGGTATTGATATTGTGGAACAAGAAAGATATGAATTTGTTGGTGGAGATTTCTTTGGATTGACAAAATTCTTTGATAATGAAGCCACTTATGCTAAAACCCTAATTGCTTCAGAGAATGGTTGGTTCCGTTTTGCAACGACTGATGCTGCTGCAACAGAAGGAACTGTTGTGGTTCCTGAACAAACCATTACTCTTTATAAAATTAAAGAAGGTTTCGATTGGAAAGAAAAAACTACAGTAGAAGTTGAAGGTGGAACTGAATCTTATTACGCATGGTATGCTGACTCGGAAGCTACACAAGGTGATTTGTCTCAATCAACCAATGTTACTCCTGTTGCTATTCAGGTTGCAAAATCGGTAGGTACATACAATTTGAGTACAAAAGAGATTATCATTGACATTACTTTTACTTGCGATGATGCTGATCTTACTATTGATCCTAAGTACTATGTTGAAAATGATGGTGATACATATACCATGAGAATTAGATACATTCCAACAAAATAAGAAATTGAGAAAAGAGTGGTTGGACATAGCTCCAATCACTCTGCCTTACAACAATTCAACCTTTTCGGAGCAATTCCGAATGACCTTAAACAATAACAAATGTTTCGATATAAATTATCACTTCTCCTTATTATGGGTATGATTGCATTGGCTTTTAAAGTTGATGCGCAATCAAGTAATTCAGCACTAATAAAAAAATACCAAAGCCTGGTAAGTAAAGCTGATACCAGTGATGACGGTTTTATTAGTGTTCATATGAACCACAATAAGCTGTGGCTGGAAATTCCTGATAGTATTATGGGGAGAGATTTGTTAATTGGCAGCCGGGTAGAAGAAATTAGTTCTACCAGAAATGCAGTAGCCGGACAAATGATGCACAACCCGATGATGGTAAGATTTAGCCAGGATGAAAAGTCGGTGTATCTACATGCAATGGATACTAAAAATCAGATGGATGAAAATGATCCTATCAGCATTTCATTCAATCGAAATAGCATGCAAACTATTATGCATGCCTTTACAATTGAAGCCAGAAACCAGAAAAATAATGCATCAGTAATTGAAGTTACCAAACTCTTCAATTCACAAATTCCGCAAATTTCACCATTTGGCGGCGCTGGTCGCGGTAAATCAATACCTGAAGCTACAAGAACCATTGAGGCGAGAGCTTATGATGGCAATGTGGAGATTGTAACGCAGATGGGATTTACAGGAAAAAGACAGCAGTTTATGTGCAGCCTGCACCGCTCAATCGTTTTGCTTCCAAAAATACCCATGCAGCCTCGTTTGGCCAGTGAAAAAATTGGCTATTACGATGAACCTAAAAAAGAATTATCATCGGAATACATGGATGTGAAATCCTATGCATATGTAAAACGATGGAGAATAGAAGCTAAAAAAGAAGATATTGAACGCCATAAAAACGGCGAATTGGTTGAACCTGCAAAACCAATTGTTTTTTACGTAGACAATTCGATTCCTGAAAAATGGAAAACTTATATAAAAGCCGGAATTGAAGACTGGCAAAAAGCATTTGAAGCCATTGGATTCAAAAATGCAATTGTGGCAAAGGATTATCCTGTAAACGATACCTCTTTCCATGCCAATGACTTTACAAATTCTTGTTTCAGATATGTAACAACTGAAAAAGCCAATGCTATGGGATTGCATTGGATTGATCCCCGTTCGGGTGAAATTTTACAAGGTGATGTGCTATTTTATCACAATGTAATTAAAAAATTGTACCAGTGGAGATTTGCCCAAACTGCAGCTGTTGATCCTGCTATTCGTGGGAATGCTGCTGATGTGGATGATCAGATTATGGGTGAACTGATTCGTTATGCCTCAGCCCACGAAATAGGACATGCTTTGGGCTTGAAACACAACTACAGAGCATCCTATGCCTATCCTGTAGATTCATTGCGTTCGCCAACATTTACAAAAAAATACGGAACCGCAGCATCCATCATGGATTATGCCCGTAACAATTACATTGCTCAACCCGGCGATAAGGTTACCAGCCTAACACCTCCATTGTTGGGAACCTACGACTATTTTTCTATTAAATGGGCCTATCAGCCTATTTATTCAGCTGCCAATCCACAGGAGGAGCTTGCCGTTCTGAATCAATGGATAGCCGATCGCAGCAAAGATGACATGTATTTGTTTGGTACTAAGAATGGCAAGGGCGACGGAACCCTGGATCCTTCTGTACAAAGCGAATCTCTTGGCGATGACGTGGTAAAAGCAAGTCGTTATGGAGCTGCCAATGCAAAAATTATTATGGAAAACCTTGTGGAATGGACAGGTAAGAATCAGAATGGATCTCTTAATTTAAAGGGAATGTACGAGGCTGTTCTAAAACAATACAATCAATACTTTAAGCACACTGAAGCTTGCCTTGGAGGAATGTACGAATTTGATGTTATCAGTAAGAATCATCCCGAAAAATTTCAGAGGGTGAGTCGCAAAAAACAGAAAGAAGCTTTGGGATTTATCATGGAGGAGCTTCTATCACAGTACGATTGGTTGAGTACGGAAAAGCTTACCCAAAGGATGGGTTCCCTTGCTCAAACTACTATGAAATCACAGGGTGAGAAGGTGAGTAATTTGGTTAGCAGATCTGTTTTGGTAAGAATGTACACTTGTTCTACTATGACTAAAGATCCTTACCGCGTTAATGAGTACCTGGGCGATATTTCAAATTATCTTTTTAATGTTTCCAATAAAAAGCAAAGCACTGCCTGGATGAGAAACATGCAGGTTGAATATGTGAAGGGCCTGAAAAAACTGTTGAATGAAAACAGTGCTGATGGAGGTCATATTTTTAACAATCTTACCATGGCTGACATTAAGGCTGAACTTGATCACCTTCATTCCATTGCATCGAAAAAAGCAGAAAAAGGAAATGCTTCCTTAAAAGCACATTTCAATTACATAAAATATACAATTGAGCGATAGAGAGTAATGATACTCTTGTAATACACAAAGTGGACTTTTTCATATGACTATAATTATCTTGTTTGGCCCTCCCGATAAGCTTCGGGAGGTAGCCTCAAGAGCATGTATTTGTTTTGCTGTGTGTGAATTAAGTGACTGTACTTTCGTGCCTGTATCATTTTCTTTTAAGATGATGTGGGAGTGTACATGCTTAATTTAAAAGTTCAATCTTATCAAAAAACACTAAAATGACTAGAATAAAATTATTGATTATTTGTTTGGTTCTGTTTTCAATGCCATCGAAAGCCGATGAGGGAATGTGGATACCGGCATTATTGAAAAAATACAACATCAAAGACATGAAAAAGGCAGGGTTTAAACTGACTGCCAAAGATGTTTACGATATCAATAAAATTTGTTTGAAAGATGCCATTGTTGGATTAGGATCGAAGAGTAATCCTACAACCTTCACAGGAAGTGGATCTTTCATTTCTGAAAGCGGATTGGTATTGACCAATCATCACACTGTAGTGTCTTATTTGCACAAGCATAGTAGCGAAGAGCATAACTATTTGAGAAATGGTTTTTATGCACAAAATCAACAAGATGAATTGCCGGCAAAGGGATTAAGCCTGGCGAGATTGGTTCGCATGCAAGATGTTACCGAGAAGCTTTTGAACGGAACAGAAACTTTGTCGGACATCGAAAAGAGTCGATTAATTGATAAGAGAGCCAAGGAAATTACAGTTAAGGCAAAGGAAGGAAACCATTATCAAACAAAGGTGAAATCCTATTTCGGAGGAACTCAATTGTTTCTTGAGGTATATGAAATTTACAGAGATGTTAGAATTGTAGCAATGCCCCCATTGTCATTAGGGAAGTTTGGTGGTGAAACCGATAATTGGAAATGGCCACGTCAGTCGGCTGATTTTGGAATTTTGAGAGTATATGGCAATTCGAATAATGAATCCCTAAAATACTCTATTGCTAACAAACCGATTAAGCCAACCAAGCATCTTGAACTATCATTGAAAGGATACAAGGAAGGTGATTTTGCAATGGTTTATGGTTTTCCTGGAAGTACCAAGCAGTATCTTACTGCAAAGGCAATTCAGCAAATTGTTCAAGTAAAGCATTATCATGGAATAAAGATTCGTGATGCCAAGATGGAAATCATCAACAAGGCAATGAGTAAGAATGAAGATTTGTGGTTGAAGTATTCCGATTTTATGGCAAAAACATCGAACAGCTTGTTGCGATGGAAAGGTGAACTGCGAGGAATCGAAAAGTTGGATCTTGTTAGTCTGAAAAAGAAGGAAGAAGAAGCCTTTATAAAATGGGTAAACTCTACTAAGGAGCTGAAAGAGAAATACGCTGATGTGATTCCTGGAATTGAAGATTGTGTCGCACGTTTGGATACCATTGAGAAGTTGAACTTGTATGTGGTTGAAGCCGGAATTAAAGGTGGTAACTTCGTTTCATTTGCGGGTAAGTTTGATATGTTGAATGCCATTGCATCGCGTAAAAATGTGAACGAGAAACGCTTGAATAAAGAGTTGAGAAAGCTGCGAGTTGAAGCTTCGAACTTTTTTAACGCTTATGATCTGGAAACAGAAAAAGAATTTTTGAAAGTATTCGTGAAGCTTTACGATGAAAATGTTGGAGATCAATACAAACCAGCTCCAATTATAGCAGCACGCAAGAAATACAATAGCGATTTTAACCAATATATAAATGATGCATTCAGCAATTCAATCTTTTCAACGAAAGAGAATTTGATTGAGTTCCTAAAGTATTTTACCAAGGAAGATGTTCAAAAGATAAAGAACGATCCTGTATTTGATTTATGCATAAGTTACTTCCTGATTAATATGGATATGGTTTACCGTCAGCGTATTGATATCAGAAGAGAGTATGGCAAGTATCACAACAAATACCTTCAGGCAATTAAGGAAATGAAAGCAGACCAAAAGATTATTGCTGATGCTAACCGAAGTCTACGTGTTTCATATGGGAATATTCAAGGATTCAACGATGAAGGAGAATCGTATTCTCCAATGACGAGCCTGAATGATTTAGTTGAAAAGAACAGTAAGAATCCAAAGGTTTATGAAGTGCCGGAAGGCTATGTTGACGCATGTAATAAAGCAATTAAAGAGTCGGAAAAATCAATACCAACCTGTTTTATTAGTAATTGTCATACTACAGGAGGTAACTCAGGTAGCGCAGTTCTGAATGCAAAAGGCAAGCTTATTGGTTTAAATTTTGACAGAGCTGGCAATGGTTTGGTTAGCGACTACAAGTTTATGCCAGAGCTAACACGCCATGTTGCTGTCGACATTCGCTATGTACGTTTTGTATTGGAACATCAATTCAAAGCAGATGCTTTATTGGAGGAGTGGAAGTAATGCTTTGACAAAACTTACGAAATAAAAACATTTACATGAAACATTCACATTATCTATTCTTGATTGTTCTGCTGTTATCAGCATGTAATTCTTACGATCATGAGTCCTATATTGCGCAGTTTAGAACTGATTTTGATAATGACATCAACAATTATCGGGTAAGTGCAAAGGATTCAATTCGTATTCTTAATACGAACAAGCAAAGCTTTCAGGAATTCAGAACCGAAAAGATTGCCAACGATCGTTTCTATATCGATAATTATTCGTGGTACCAACTGGGAAAAAACCTGATGTTATCACCAGCTGAGGCAAAAGTAGAAGCCAACAAATATGGTTTCGTTCGACCTTATTATTTTCTTGAATTTTTAAAAAGTGATACCACCAAAGGTCCTGTAAAAAAGCAGGTGATGGATGATGTGCGTAATCGCTTATACGATAAGCATGGTAAGGATTCAGTTCAAATTTATGGCTGCACTGCCAAAGATTTGTTCAACGCGGTAAAACGTCATGAGAAACGCAAATACTTCTTCTTCCTGAAGGTGGATTTCGAAAAAGTGAAAAATGCCAGTGACAAACAGAAAAAGGTTGCTGCACAGATGATGAGTGGTGCGTTAAACAGATTAAAGGAGAAAGTTGAGGTAAAAGACAAAAGGTATTATTTGACCATTTCGAAAGGTGAGGAAATAGGCATTTCTGAAAACCTGTTTACTGTTGGTAAAAATATTTACATTAAAATGAATGATCATCTGGATTCATTGGAAGTTACAAATCCTGAATTTGTTGAGAAAGTTGAGTTAGGAACGCATAACTCAAAGTTTCGAATCAACAAGTGGGAAGATGCTTTAAAAATGTATGAATATTATATTGACAAATAAAAAGCATTAGATTTTCTAATTGTTGGTTGTTAGAACGTCTGATTTAGTTAGTGTTAACGAAAAGAGCCCTTCCCACGGGCTCTTTTTTTGTTTAAATGATAAATAAAAGGAAACATATTTATATCTTAATTGTTTGTATAGAAAAATCAAGAATAATACAATAAAAATGAGAAAGCTACTATCCATCCTTTTTATACTGTTTGCCTGTAATGCTTATTCGCAAATAAACACTTCCATATCAGGATATGTAACGGATGAGACTGGAATGGCATTAATTGGTGCATCGGTTTATCTTGAGAACACAACACAAGGTGCCATTAGCAACGAAAATGGCTATTACCAGATAACAAAAGTAAAGCCCGGATCCTATAATTTGGTGGCAAGTTATTTGGGATACAAGGGGCAAACTCGTTACAATATTGATATCAAATCGGTAGGAAACCAGGAGTACAATTTTGTTTTGGAAGAGGCCTCAACAAATCTTTCGGAAGTAGTTGTTTCCAATCAGAATAAGATTACACGACCCAGGGAAACCCCACTTTCAACACAAACTTTATCAGCGGTTGAAATTGCCACCTATCCAGGAGGAAACAATGATGTAGTGCGTGTAGCACAAACATTTCCCGGCATATCTCCATCACCTGGAGGATTTCGAAACGATTTGATCATTAGAGGGGGAGCACCCAACGAATCGGTTTATTATTTGGATGGAATAGAGATTCCCAATATCAATCACTTTAGCACACAGGGAAGCTCGGGCGGTCCGGTTGGCATGTTGAATGTATCTTTTATTGATGATGTAATGCTTTCGACCTCGGCATTTGGCAGTCAGTACGACAATGCGCTATCGGGAGTACTGCAATTCAGCCAGCGGGAAGGAAGCCGATCTTCCTATCACACCAACTTTCGATTGAGTGCCAGCGAGGCTGCCTTAACTCATGAAGGTCCCTTGTTTAAAAGAGGAGCGGAGCAGAGTAAAACCAGTTACATGATCTCAGTACGTCGTTCTTACCTTCAGTTTTTATTCGAATTGATAGGATTGCCAATACGTCCCGACTATTGGGATTATCAATACAAAGTCACACACAGGATTGACAAATACAATACCATAAATCTGATTGGTTTGGGATCGATTGACGATTTTGCTGTAGATGACAGTGGAGACATTGAAGGAGATGAATTATCGATACTGGAGCAAGCTCCTTTTATTGAGCAGCAAAGCAACACGATTGGTCTAAGCTGGAGACACCGATTTAAGACAGGCAAAGGCTTTATGCAGACCAGTATCAGCAACAATGTATTAAAGAACGATTTCTCACGTTATGAAGACAATCGAAATCAATCCGGCCTTTATTTTAGGAATGATTCGCGCGAGCAGGAAACCAAACTTCGTTGGGCAGTAACAAGCTTTAAAAAGGATTGGAAGTTTCAAACCGGTTTGAATCTGCAGTACAGCGATTACGAAAACAAAACCTTTGACTTGAATGATGCTTTTGCCTACGAAACCGAAATAGATTTCATGAAATATGGAGGATTTGCCAACATCACGCGAAGCTTTCTGGATGAGCGATTGGATCTTTCTTTCGGCTTGCGCATGGATGGGGACAGTTTTACCAAAGGAAACGCTTTGCTTTCGACCTTATCGCCACGAATGGCTTTATCTTACGAGTTTGTGGATGATTGGAAACTGAAAGCATCGGTAGGGAGATACTACAAAATTGCACCTTATACCATACTGGGATACCAGGAAAATGGAAATTTTGTGAACAAAGATGCAGACTACACCAGAAGCGATCACTTTGTGCTTGGACTGGAAAGAATATTAGGACCAGCAGCCAGTATTAGTTTAGAGGCATTTTACAAGAAGTACGAGGATTATCCGGTATCCATAGCAGATCAGGTATCCCTGGCCAATAAAGGTGCCGATTTCGAGGTGCTGGGTAACGAAGCGGTCGAGACGGTAGGAAAAGGCAGAAGTTATGGACTGGAATTGCAGTTTCAGCAAAAGCTGAGCAAGCGCTTCTACGGATTGTTTGCCTATACCTTTTTCTATAGCGAGTTTACAGGTTTCGATCGCAGCAAATATTTGCCATCGGTTTGGGACAGCCGTCATTTGTTGTCATTTACCGGAGGATACAAGCTCAAGAAAAACTGGGAGATTAGTGCACGTTATCGTTTTGCAGGCGAAACACCAATCGTACCAACCAACCTGGATGAAACATTGAATCGCTATCCCGAAATAGTTTTGGACTACAGCCGAATGGGAGAGGACAAGCTTGGTGTTTTCAGCGAGTTGGATGTGAGAATCGATAAAAAGTACAACTTCAAGAAGCTATCCCTGGAGTTTTTCCTGGAGATACAAAACCTGCTAATGCACAAAACACCCGAAGCTCCTGAGTATATCCTGGCAAGAGATGAGAATGGAGTGATCACAGAACCTCGAAGTCTGGAGCAGGTTGTTGAAGAGGAAGGATCACCAATTCCTACCATTGGTATAGTGATTGATTTTTAATATGAGCTTGCATTAATATTTTGTATGCATACCACATGGATTGGGTAGCATTTATTGAAGGAGTATTTCAATGTATTTTTTTTACAGCATTTTAATTCATTAATAATTCTGAAACAATCCAGTAAATACTGGGATTTTAATGAATTTAATAATATTATATTGATTCATTTCTAATATCAATAAAAAATAAATGTATGTTAATAGAATATAATTATAAATACCTGTAATTTGATTTTCGAAAATGGAGTCGGCATTTACTCTATTTAACCGATTTTAAATTCTTTTGTATCCTAGGCTATGTCTGCTATGTGGCGATATTCCCGTTGCATGAAATAAAAAATACATGTAGAGTGTATTTTTTTTATTTGCGGTGTTTTTTTAATCGAAAAAAATAGTTTATTTGCAAGGTTAATAATTAAAAAACAACATTTATATTTTATGATTGCATAAATGAAAAATACTTATTTTGATTTGATAGATCAAAGCTATTATTTTCCACAAGAGGGCTTTGATTTGCGAGATGATTTTCTCACTTTTCAAGGGATTTCCTTGAAATATCTAATTGAAAAACACGGAACACCTTTCCGTTTTTTCTATTTGCCAAAAATTGGCGATCAAATTAAGAAAGCGCGAAATTTGTTTAACCGCGCGATCAAAAAAAACAGTTATAGCGGTAAATATCATTATTGCTATTGTACCAAGTGTAATCACTTTGCTCATGTTATTGGCGAAGCGTTAAAGCATAACGTTAACCTGGAAACATCTTCATCATTCGATATTGATCTGATTTTGAATCTTTACAAAGAAAATAAGATCGATTTGGATAGAGTGATTGTACACAATGGATACAAAACGGATGAATACCTAAAGAAGATTGTTAACCTTCAGAAGTTTGGATTTAAGAACACCATTGTAATATTTGACAGTGTTAATGAATTAAATCGTTTGGAAAAAATTGCAACGGATGAGACCATTAAAATAGGAATCCGTATGGCAATTAATGAGGAGCCACAGTCGTCTTATTATACTTCTCGTTTGGGTATTCGTGATAATGAAATTAAAGATTTCTTCGAAACCAGAATCAAGAACAATCCTAAGTTCGAGTTAAAAATGCTCCACTTTTTTGTGGATTCGGGCATTAAGGACAGCTTGTATTACTGGGGAGAATTTCAGAAAGCACTAAAGGTTTACATCGACCTTAAGAAAGAGAGTGAGCATTTGGATTCTTTCAATCTGGGAGGTGGTTTTCCAATTCGAAATCATTTGGGATTCGAATACAATTACGAGTACATGATTAACGAGATTGTAAGCAATATTAAAGATGCCTGCGTTAAAGAAAATGTACCAGAGCCAAATATTTACACCGAGTTTGGGAAATATACTGTAGGAGAGAGTGGTGCTATCATTTTTAAGGTGCTGGAGCAGAAGCAACAAAACGACACGGAATCGTGGTATATTATCGACAATAGTTTGATGAATACCATCCCGGATGCCTGGTCGATTCATGAAAAATTCATTTTACTTCCGATAAACAAGTGGAACAATGAGTACAAGCGTGTGAACATTGGAGGAATCAGTTGTGATCATTCCGATTATTACAATTCCGAAGATTTAAATCAGGAAGTATTATTGCCGGATTATTCCGAAGATGAAAAAGAGCCACTTTATCTAGGTTTCTTTCATACCGGAGCATATCAGGATGCCATTAGTGGATACGGTGGCATAAAACATTGTTTGATTCCATCGCCAAAGCATGTAATTATTGATCGAGACGAGAAGGGAAACTTCTTCGACTATGTGTATCGAAACGAGCAATCGGCTGATGAAATGTTTAAACTCTTAGGATACAATCAGGAATGAGAAATTTTGCAGGAATAGAAGATGAGTATTGCACATTCGAGAATGCTGCTACTCTATTACAATCTATACCTTACGATGGAACCAGCACCTGGGGAAAGGGAGCCGATAAGGCTTTCCCGGCTTTTCTGGAAGCATTGGAGAATATGGAATTGTATGATATTGAAACCAATTCTGAAGTTTACCAAACAGGAGTTCACATTCTGCCAGATATTGTTGAGGATGAATCACCCGAGGCAATGGTGAAAGCAGTTTACCAATCAGCCAAAGAGAATCTGGAAACAGGAAAGTTTACTACCTATTTTGGAGGGGAACACTCGGTAAGCATTGGTGTAATTCGTGCTTTTCATGAAAAGTTCGATAATCTTACGGTTTTGCAGTTGGATGCACATGCCGACTTAAGAAAAGAGTATGATGGCACTCCATTTAATCATGCCTGTGCAGTGCATGAGGCCAGTAAAATAGCTAATCTGGTTCAGGTAGGAATTAGAAGTATGGATTCTTGTGAGTTGGAATACTTAAACCGGGAGCAATGCTATTTTGCACAGGACATTCACAAGCAGACAAGTTGGATGGATGATTCCATATCTAAAATGACTGAGAATGTATACCTGACCATTGATTTGGATGTGTTCGATCCATCTATTATGCCCTCAACGGGCACGCCAGAACCTGGAGGATTGGATTGGTATACCGTGATCAGTTATCTAAGAAAAGTATTCCGGCAAAAGAATGTTGTTGGATTCGATATTGTTGAATTGGCACCACAAGAAGGACAGAAAGCTCCTGATTTTTTAACTGCCAAATTATATTATAAGTTATTGAGTTATCGATTTGAAAGCAAATCTGCAAGATAACTCCTGAAATTTTTAAAAACCCACTTAAAGCTTGCTACTTGAAGCTTGTAACTAAAAAATAAAAAATGAAAAATAGAGGACCGATTTCAAAATTCATGTTAGAGCATTACCGCCATTTTAACTCGGCAACAGTGGTTGATGCAGCACAAGCATACGAAAAACATTTGGATGAAGGTAAAAAGATGATGATTACTTTGGCAGGAGCAATGAGTACTGCCGAATTGGGGCGATCACTTGCTGAAATGATCCGTCAGGATAAAGTTCAGATTATTACTTGTACAGGTGCTAATTTGGAAGAGGACATTATGAATTTGGTAGCTCACTCTCATTACGAAAGAGTTCCGCATTATCGCGATCTTACCCCTCAGCAAGAGTGGGATTTGTTGGAGAAGGGGTTAAATCGTGTAACAGATACCTGTATTCCTGAAGAGGAAGCCTTTAGAAGACTACAGGGACATATTTATAAAATCTGGAAGGATGCTGAAGAGAATGGAGAAAGATATTTTCCACATGAATTTATGTACAAGCTGCTTCTTTCAGGAGTGTTGGAGCAATACTACGAAATTGATCCGAAGAACAGCTGGATGCTTGAGGCAGCCAAAAAGAATTTGCCAATCGTTGTTCCTGGATGGGAAGATTCAACCATGGGAAATATTTTCGCTTCATACGTGATTAAAGGAGAGTTGAAAGCTTCAACCATGAAATCGGGGATTGAATACATGGCTTGGTTGGCCGATTGGTATACCGATAATGCAGAGGACAAAGGAATCGGATTCTTCCAGATTGGTGGAGGAATTGCAGGAGATTTCCCAATTTGTGTAGTGCCAATGTTGTATCAGGATATGGAAAGAACCGATACTCCATTCTGGAGTTATTTCTGCCAGATTTCGGATTCAACAACCAGCTATGGATCTTATTCGGGGGCTGTGCCAAACGAAAAGATTACCTGGGGGAAACTAGGAATTGATACACCTAAATTTATTGTAGAATCGGATGCTACCATTGTAGCGCCATTAATATTTGCATACTTACTGGGATGGTAAGAATAATTTTAACCCAAAACCATTTTAAAGAATACCCAAAATGAACAAGCCACGAGTAATTCAGAACTACGAGAAGTTAAGCAAAGAAATTCAGGAGCAGATCAAATTGGTATATCCTGCCGGCTATATCGATTACCTGATTGAATTTACAAATGCCAAAGGTGAACTGGTAAGTGCTTTGCCTTTTGAAACCGATGAGAAGATCTATATGGTTAGAATGTCGGTAAGAAAAGCACAGGAGCTGGTCGATAATGATTCGGATTTTGATGATGATGGTGTTTTGCTTTCCAGCAAAAGAGAGAAATATGAGGACAAGTATTCTGATGTTGATTACTTATTTGAAGATGAAGACGACGATTAAGAATAAATATCAGGCAATATCATTTTAAGTTTTTAATTTGATATTGCCTGTAATGCCATTTAAATCTTAGTCCCAATATATAATTAGTTAGTCTTTAGGCGTAATGCGAACAAAGGATTCATGCTAATTAATAATCGGTATAATCCCGCTTTCACATCGCTTTTTTGTAATTTATATTATCATTTAAAATGAGTTGTTATGCTTTTAGTGATAGATAATCAGAGTGCATTTATAAAAAAGTTTAAACGTCAGTTTTTGGCAGAGCAGGATTTCGATTATGTGTTTTTTGATCACAATCAGCCAATTACTTTATCGGCAAAATCTGAGATAAAAGGAATCATTCTTTCGGGAGGTAGGGGAAATCCATATGAACCCTTAAACCTGACTTCTAATTTTATAGCATTAATGAATTTTGATGTCCCTGTACTAGGCTTTTGTTTGGGACATGAAATCATAGCTGTATCATACCGAGGAAGAATCAAGAGGTTGCCCGAATATCATTCCAAAAAGGAAGTGGTTACCATTCAGAAGTTCGATGATCCCATTTTTAAGGGCTTGCAATCCAACAAAATTCAATTGGTGAAAAGACACTCTTTTTACATCTCGGAATTGCCCGAAAGCTTCGAATGTTTAGGATATTCGGAAACTTGCCCTTATGAAATTATCAGGCATAGGGAGAAAGCAATTTATGGGTTTCAATCTCACCCCGAGGTTTCCGGAAATCAAGGTATGGTGATGATTGAAAACTTTCTGAAAATGTGTAAGATTTTATAAGGAAACAGAGATTTGGCTTTATGTTCTTTATGACACAGAAGATATTAAAAAATAAATGAAGTGAAAGTTGCAATAATTTATAACAAAGACATTACCGGGGTGATTAACACTTTGGGGATGCAAAACAAGGAGTTCTACAAGGAAGAGCAGGTAAAACGTGTTGCAAACTGCCTGGAAAAGGCTGGGCATAATGTATCCATATTGGATGGTAACATGTACATCATTGAGCGATTGCAGAATTTTATGCCACGTACCATTGAAGGTGAACAAATGGGGATGGTATTTAATATGGCCTATGGTATTCAGGGCGAAAGTCGTTATACCCATATTCCTTCCATGTTGGAGATGTTGGGGATTCCTTACGTGGGTTCAAATCCTTCGGGCCACGCTTTGGCATTGGATAAGGTAATGACCAAGGTAATTTGGCAAAGCAAGGGGTTGCCTACGCCGGATTTTTGGGTGTTTAATTCGCCCAATGATGACTTGTCGGGGGTGAAATTTCCCGTGATCGTAAAGCCAAAAATGGAGAGTGTTTCTTTTGGCTTAAAGGTGGTTTACAACGAAGAAGACCTGAGAGAGTGCATTAATTTTGTAGTGACGGAATTTCAGCAGCAAGCTTTGGTAGAGCAGTTCATTAGGGGGCGCGAGTTTTGCGTTGGTTTATTGGGCAATACGCCAATTGAAGCGTTTCCTGTTCTGGAGATTGATTTGGAAGGCGACCCGGATGGAATACAAACCGTAACCGATAAGAAAGAGAAGCCAAAGCAAAAGATATGTCCGGCCAACATTTCATCGGATTTGTCTGATGAGATGATAAAATATAGCATTGAAGCATTCAAGGCACTTGAATTGAGAGATTTTGCCCGTGTTGACATTCGATTGGACGAGAATGGAAAGATCTATCTTTTAGAGATCAATTCCATGGCAAGTTTGGGCGAAACAGGTTCTTATCCAACTGCGGCCAAAGTTGCAGGCTACGATTTTTCAAAGTTGGTGAACAAGATGCTGGATGTTGCATCGGTGCGATATTTCTCCAACAGCCTAATGACCGAATTGCCTGAGGAGAAAAACAAAAGTCTATCCTTTAATTCAAGAATTCGTTCTTTCCTTAGAAGTAGACAGCAAAATTCGGAAGCATTGTTAAAGAAGATGATTAACATCGACACCCATGTAAGAAACATCGAAGGTGTGAACGAGTGTGCTTCTCTCATTCGAAATGAGTTGAGCCATTTGGGGTTTGCTCATGAGGTTTTTCCACAGTATGAAGTAGGGAACATGATGTACTTTTCCAATTCATTTGGTGAAGAAGTTGATTACCTGATTTTAATGCCGATTGATGACTTTCAGAGATTGGATCAGCATGAGAATTTTTCAGAAACGGAACACCGTTTGTATGGAACCGGAGTTTGGGAGAACAAAGCAGGGGTAACGGCTTGTATTTCGGCATTGCAATCCTTGCGATTTACCAAGCAAATCAGGAAAACCAAAATTGGCATTGTGCTTATTACTGATAGTGCCATTAGTGGAAAGTTCTCGAAAAAATTAATTCGTGAAAAGGCAATGAAGGCAAAAACGGTTTTGTCTATGCACGGAGGAGGATTGGAAGAAACGGTGGTCACATCACGTTCAGGTTCGGCTTTGTTCTCATACAACCTTAAATTAATGGACAATAGTCAAGCCGAGAATGTAACCAATATCTCTCAGGTGTATTTCAAGACATTGGCTTCTATTATCGATTTAAGTAAAAACAATCCTGAAAATGTAATTGCTCCATACGAATCAGAATTTAAATCGAATATCTTCAAGGTGCATGCTTATGGTACTTCAAAAGTCAGTATCCGATTTAATTCGGAGGAAGAGTTCAAGCAATTGGAAGGCAAAATCAAAAAAATAATAACACTTCCTAAAGTTCGTAAAAAGGATTGCCAGGTTCAATTCGAAGGTGGAGTTAGCCGTCCTCCAATGGAATGTAACGATGCGAGTGCTGTGCTTTTTAGCAGAATAAAAACCATTGGAAGAAGCATTGACACCAGAATACAGGAGGAACACCGTTGGAGTTCTGCAGACATCTGTTGCATTGATAAAGACATTGCAAAAATTGATGGACTGGGGCCAATCGGAGGCTTCGACAAACAAAAGTCGGAGTTTATCTTAAGACACAGTTTGGTTGATAGAGCTTTATTACTTTCTCTTATTTTAGGTGGAAAATAAAAATTTGATGTAATCACTACATCAAGCATATCATTAGAAACAGTAAATCCAAGCTAATGCCTTGGATTTACTGTTTTGCTCCTTTTAGGCAAAGCCATTCCTCTCTTGTAATCTCGTAAACATACACCTCCAAACCGTGGTAAGAAACCTGAGGACCTCTTTTCATGCCATTTTTCTCAGCCACTTTTTGCGAAGCAATATTTCTGATATCAATAATGGAAACCAAGCCTTCGCACAAATTGGATTCAAATGCATAATCCCTAAATTTTATGGCTGCTTCGGTAGCAAATCCATTCCCCCAGTACTTGGGTAGGATGTGATAACCAATTTCGAGAACCTCTTCGCCATTGATTTCTTGAGTGAGCAATCCGCATTGGCCAATAAACTCACCAGATTCCTTCTTTAGCAAGGCATGATGACCATATCGTCCCGATTCATACCTGTCCAGCTGATATTGTATCCAACTTTTAGCTTGCTCTTTGGGTGTTGGACTTAGGTCGATACCCAGAAAAGGAAGAGATGGGTTGTTGATAAAAAATGCTTCCCATTTTCTGTCATCTTCATGACTAAGAGCTTTTATTTGCAGGCGCTTTGTTAGTGAGTTGTTTAAGTACATGGCACTTTTGCTTGGTGTAGGCACTGGTTTTTATTTCTTCTCTTCCCGTAAAATTTTCTCCATTTTACGACCTTTGGCCAATTCATCAATCAGCTTTTCCATACGTCTGCATTGTCTATACACTTCAAATTCATCCTCTATCTCTTCAATTCGATAGCCACAAACAACTCCTTTAATCATGTGTGCGTTGGGATGTATTTTAGCTCTTTGAAAAAAGGTTTCAAATGTTACCTTCTCATCAATAAGTTCTTGCAGTTTCTGTTCATCAAAACCAGTAAACCATTCTATTACCTGGTTGAGTTCTTCTTTGGTTCGGCCATTCTTCTCCAACCTGTTCAGGTAAAGTGGATAAATGGATGCAAAAATCATTTTGGCAACTTGTTCATTCTTTTTGGCGGTGACTTTCATGTAAAGGGATTTGTATTTAAATCAATAGCTGACACAGTTTGTGTATCCGTGCGAATATTGTCTGTTAATTTACAAAACAATAGGGTCACTGCAAAGGCTTCCTATCCTGTGGTAAATTTTATAGGTGGAGTGCAAAAGAATCTTGCATTAGCAAGGGCAATACGGTGGTACGAAAGTGAGAATCTCAAAAACACATTTTCGTATTAGTCGATTCTGATAATCTGATAGATGGCTTGATTTTCTTTTTCGAGTATTCTTACTACTTCTGGAATTTGTTGATTGCATATAAATAGATTGAATCCATACTTTACTTTAGTGATTTGTTCTTGGCTTATAAAATCTAATTGGCTAAGAATGTAATCAGATGCAATGTCTTTACTTCCTCCTAATTCGAAGTATACCCAAATCCGATTATCTGAATAATCCAGTGGTGTATTTTGTATGTTTGTCATATTGTTTGTAGTGCGTGTTGGCTGTTGTTATTATCTCAATTTTAGTTCTCCAATTACTTTTGCGGAACCCAGGAATAGAGATACAATTCAAAATCATCCATTGGGAGTTTTACTGTTTTGTAGAGCTTAAATCCATTTTTTTCGTAAAACTTTAAGTTATCCGGATTTGATGTTTCCAAATAAATCGGTAGTCCTTTTTCCTGACATGTTTGTTTTAAAAACTTTATCATTTTTGTTCCGATACCACTTCCTTGAGAAGAATTTTCAACACCAATAAACCACAAATGACAATAATCTGATTTTGGATGTAATTGCTTCAACATCTTCTCACGCTTTAAAAGTTGCAGACCTAACTTTAATCCAGAAACTTTAAATATAAAATATAGATCATCTAAAATGTTAGCCTTCTTGCCATTTGACAAATTACATAACACTACACCTGTCTTTGTAGTGTTCACAAAAGCAAAATTATTTCTGATACTAATTTTACTGATATATCTTATTTGATTCTCAATTCGCTGTAATCTTTTGTCATCTTGCTTTACGCAACGATTTACACTTAGATTAGTAGAAAAAGGAGGAGTTAATATTTTTATTAACATGGGAATATCATTTCTTCGAGCATTTATCATAGAAATGGTAATTTAGTACTAGTATTGTTTTTTATTCTTGTTCATTTATAATAACCGCTAAGGTAAAAACAAACGCAATTGTACTTATTACGATTATATCTTTAAAATAAAGTGTATTTATCTACCCAAATTGGGAAGTGTTGTACACTTATTATGTATCTGCATGTGAATGTACAAAACAATAAAGCCATAACAAAGGTTAAGCCGGGGTGATGGGAGAGAGCCGTTATAGTACGAGTGTCCTTGTGTGATAAAATTTTATTAATGGAACGCGATAGAATCGCTCCAGCAGGGAAGTTTAGCTCTCACTAACGACTATGGTCTACTACGCTGTCAAACTCTGTTTCGTGCGGCAGCGGGGGTTCGTTCAGAAATTTAATCTTTGGTAGCAACCAATAGAATTCTAACATTCACATCTAATACTTTTGCAATTTGAAACAAAGTTTCTACTCTCGGCTGCATTTCATTTCTGCACCATTTAGAAACAGTCGTTCGGTTCATTTCTAATTGATCAGCAAGCCAATTATTAGTTTTTCCTTTTTCTGCTAAGACTGCTTTAATGCGGTTATATATTTGTTTTTCCATTACTGTTGAGTATGGTTAGAAGACAAATATAATGACTTAAAATGAAATGCTTTTCGCATTATTTTATGCTTCTGTGTATTCATTTAGATATTTTTAATATCTTTGTTTTGCTTTTAAAGCATAATATTGTCCTAGTAAAGATTATTTTGAATATTTTAAAGTTTATAGATATGAGTCGAAGATATACCAAAGCAGACCTTGAAGAAATCGTTTCTATCCAGTTGGAAAATCTAAATGCTATGCATGACCTTTTAAGTATAATGAAACATCAAAATGAACTTTTAAATAATGTCAATAAGAAATTGAAAGATGAAATAACAGATTTTGAGCAAAGGTTATATCCAACTCGAAAACGTAATTCAAATACCTGATTCTACTTATAGGAAGGAATCATATTATTATTTAAAGTTGTAGGGCAGGGCATATTCAATACCAAACAAATCCTCCTCTGAACTTTTGTTTTATAGCTTAGGGAATGGCAATCATCTTCGTCGAAGAATGGTGTTTGTTTCGGCGAAGAAAGTTACGTTTCTCGACGAAAAAGTTATTGGGATCAATAAATAATCAATTGCTCGGGATACTTGCCAGTTCTAATTTGACTGGTATTAGGAAACAAACATCTTACTTCAAGAATAAATTTATGACCACTAATCTTTTCAGGCACAATAAACATCAGTTCTGATGGTTTATTTTTAATTAGATTGTCGACTCTAAATTCCAGTCCTTTTTCATTAACAAAGAATATCCCTTGATTTGAGTCTTGTGGATCAAATTTCAGTTTTTTTCCTCTAAGCGAAATAACATGGCTGCTTGAGAATCCTTGATTTGATTGCTTTGTATGTAAGTTTATAAAAGTATGGATTAGGGGAGTGTTATTGCTTAGGCTTAGCTTTTCGACTTCTATGTTTTCCACGCATTGCTTTAGCCTGTTGCCGGCTTTAATGTTAATTTGAACAGAATGTTTTTTGGAATCGAAAATCTCTTTTTCACTTTCGAATATTCCTTTAACAACAGCATGGATTTTATACATTCGAGTGTTTACATTCTTACCTTCCTCTATGGCCTTACAAACAGCAGCTTCGTACTCTTCGATAACAGCCAATGCCTCGGCCTTACTAACTGTAGAGCCTTTGGCAATCATTGCTTCAATAATTTCCTTTTCGGAAACCGTTTCGTTATTGGTAATTACAGCTGAGTATTTGTTTTTGCTGTTGTTTAAGCGGAATGGTCTTAATCCAAATCGTAAAGTCATTGCCTACAGTGTTAATGATTTTCTTGATTTTGAATTTAAGAATAATTCTATTATGATGTGCTATTTGGTTTAAAATTAGTCTACTGTGTTAAAAAAAAAACACGAAATCCTATAAAAGTATGGTGTATAAAAAATCGCCAACCAATGAAAGGATTACGATTTCTCAATGCCGCTCGAATTTTTTAATTCTCTTTCACTTTTAGTTCGTAGTAAGTGGTTTCCGGATCTATTTCGCGGATAAATTCGATGTTGGTGTTGTTCAAAAGTACAATCTCGGCTGTGGTATAAATTAGGTTTCCATCCATCAAATGTCCGCCAATGGTGTAGCCAGTACTATCGGATACCGAAATGTGAATGTGATTGTGTTCGCCTTTGTCGGCAAAGGTTCCGCTTAGCGATACAATTTCGAAATGTCCTTTCAAATGCAAGAGTCCTTTTTGGTTGGCAGGACGAATGATTAACTCTCTTAAGCTTCCTACACAAGTAGAGATGGATGCGGATTGCAATTGTCTCTCCTTTACAAAATGGGCCATTTCCTGCTTTAAATCCATTCCTGGCTGTAATCGCAGTGCATAGCTTTCTACATGATTTGGCTGACAGGAAAACAAAGTGATCAATGCTACAAAAAAAAAGGGAATTGTACAATTTAAACATGCTTGGTATTTTTTGAAAGTTAGGATGCAGAAGGAATTCCAAATTCCGTTGCCATTTGTTTGATGATATCAGTAAATGGCAAAAAAAATCGCCACCGGATGAAGGGTGACGATTTCTTAACCTGGAAGGGTGGAAGCCCCTTTGCTCCAAGAAAGATTTTTAGAGTGAACACGGAGGGAGTCGAACCCCCAACCTCCACAGCCGTAATGTGGTGCACTATCCAGTTATGCTACGCGTCCGTT